>NZ_CP061379.1:5600000-7000000 GCF_015624505.1 Bradyrhizobium commune
CGAGGCTGATCACAGCAAAGCTGGTCGAGGCCTCCTGCGCCCGCTCCAGCCGTTCGCCCAGCGCCACGTTGAAGGCACTGCGGTTCGGCAGATCGGTCAGGACGTCATGATGGGCAAGATGACTGATCCGCTCCTGGGTCGTCACGCGCTCGGTGACGTCCTCGATCACGCCGACCAGATATTGCGGCTCGCCGGCACTGTCGGTAATCAGCATCTTGCGCGAATTGATGACGCGGTCGTGCCCCTTGACGCCCACTTCGAGCAAATGATCCTCGAGGAACATCGGCATGCCGCTGTCGACGACCCTGCGGTCCTGCTCACTGACCACGCGGGCGACGTCCGCCGGAAAGATCTCCTCCGGCGTCTTGCCCAGCATCTGCTCGCGCGGCAGGCCATAATAGTCCTCGCCGGCACGGTTGAGCAGAATGTAGCGGGAATCCTTCGCGCATTTCGCGAATACGGCGATCGGGATGTTCTCGACGATGGTATCGAGGAACTCACGCGTCCGTAGCAGGTCCTGCTCGACCTCATCATGCGTCTGCGCGCGCGCATCGGCCGACCGTTGACGGTCGCGGTCGTTGGCCTCGTAAGCCGCGCTGACGAGTTCGCCGAGCTTGACGATATCGACCTGGCCGTTGGCGTCGGTGGCGCAGCGAAGCTGCTCGGCGAGCAGGCGATGCATGGTCATGCCACCGCCCCGCACCGCGTGCAGGCCTCATGCCTGCCGAAAGATTCGATCCGCATCCCCGCGCTCTCTCGCGTTCCTAAACCGCAGATTGAAACGCTTAGCATTGCCCGGGCGTTAATCGCACTTTCGTCTCAGCGACGTTGGTTACCCCGGCATGAAGGGGGAAACCGCTTTGCGTGGAATCTTCCGTAGAACCCCGGATAAAAGTGGTGCACCTTGGGACAACAACCTCCAGTGCGCTTTGGAGCGCGACCCATCCGTAGTCTACCGGATGCGCGCAGTCTCGCCGGCACGCAGCAGCTGCGCGGAATTATCCTGCATCTTCGGAACTCGGCCAGCTTCGGCGGCGATGCGAATGGCCGCGATGTTGGCGGCATAGTCGGCGCTGCTGCCGCGGAACACGGCGGAACCCGCCACGAGCGTATCCGCCCCCGCGGCGGCAACGGCGGCGGCATTGTCGCGCGTGATGCCGCCATCGACCTCGAGCCGGATCGGCCGCTCGCCAATCATGCTCCGAATGCGCCCGATCTTCTCGATCTGGGATTCGAGAAAAGACTGGCCGCCGAAGCCCGGATTGACCGTCATCACCAGCACGAGATCGATGCGATCGAGCACATATTCGATGGCGCTCTCGGGCGTGGCCGGGCACAGGCTAACGCCGGCCTTCCTGCCGAGCGTGCGAATCGCCTGAAGCGAGCGGTCGAGATGCGGGCCTGCTTCCGCATGGACGGTGATGACGTCGGCGCCTGCCTTTGCGAACGCCTCGAGATAGGAATCGGTCGGGGCGATCATCAGATGCACGTCAAAGATCTTCGACGTCACAGGTCGGATCGCCTTGATGACGTCGGCGCCAAAACTGATGTTCGGGACAAAATGGCCATCCATGACGTCGCAATGAATCCAGTCGGCGCCGGCCGCGTCGATCGCCCCGACCTGCTCGCCAAGGCGCGCGAAATCCGCCGCCAGGATCGAGGGCGCAATGAGTATCTCTCTGGTCATGGCTTGGCACTCCGCGCATCGGCCCCGCCGCTGAAGACGCGGCTCGCCAGCACGTCGGCCGGGTCGATGGTTTCGAGATCCGCAACATCGAGCATCCGGTCGAGATCGGACATCAGGCGATCGGCCTGCCGCAGGCGGATGCGATCGACGGCGTTGCGGATCGAGCGGGCGTTGGAGAAGAACGGCTGGGTCCGTCGCAGCGCGATGTATTTTTCGAACGCCTCGCGCGCCGCGGCCGAGAAGCGGTAACCGCGCTCCCTGAGCATCAGCTCGGCGATGACCAGCAGCTCGGCCTCGGCATAATCCGGAAATTCGATGTGATGGGCGATGCGCGAGCGGAAGCCGGGATTGGAGGCGAAGAAGCTCGTCATGCGCTCGCCATAGCCGGCGAGGATCACAACGAGGTCCTCGCGCTGGTTCTCCATCACCTGAAGCAGGATCTCGATCGCCTCCTGGCCGTAGTCGCGCTCGTTGTCGGGCCGATGCAAATAATAAGCCTCGTCGATGAAGAGCACGCCGCCCATCGCCTTCTTCAATATCTCTTTGGTCTTCGGTGCGGTGTGACCGATATATTGCCCGACCAGATCGTCGCGCGTGACCGAGATCACCTGCCCACGCCGCACGAAGCCGAGACCGTGCAGGATTTTTGCCATGCGCAGCGCCACCGTGGTCTTGCCGGTGCCGGGATTGCCGGTGAACGACATGTGCAGCGTCGGCAGAGCAGACGCCAATCCCGCGCGCTGCCGGATACGCTCGATCAGCAGCAGCGACGCGATCTGGCGCACACGGCTTTTGACTGGCCGCAGCCCGATCAGCTCCTGCTCGAGCTGTTGCAGCGTATCGGTGATCCCGGCGATTTCAGCCTCCTTGCGGAGATCGAAATGGGTCTCGTTGGGCTCAGTGGTCGTTGCGTGGGGAACGTCGAGCATCGGCACCTCGAAGAAAAGAGCTTCGCCGCGGGGGGAAGCGGCGAAGCAGTGGTCCGCCAAGGATACGGAGCAGGGAGCGCTCCGCGCGGAGCAGAATGGTTATTGAGTGACGTGCGCGACCGGCTTTCGCACGGTGGTGTAGCGGATCACGCGGCCGCCCACCTCCTGCCGCACCAGCTCGAACTCGGCCTCCTGCGGCGGGCGGTTGACGAGGAACGAGATCCGCACTGATTCCCAGCCATGGCTTGAGTCAAATCCGCTGATGCGGATGTAGCTGTTACCATAGACCCGGCGGCACTCCGCGAGCTCCATCATCACACCGGCGGCGTCCTGGAGATCGAACATCGGCAGCCCCCACATCTCCCAATAGGTGCTGCGGGGATGCGGATCGTCGGTAAACTCGATGTTCACCGCCCAGCCTTTGACAAGGCAGTATTGCACCTGCTTAGTGATCTGGTCGTCGGTCAGATCCGGCAGGAACGAGAAGCAGCCCTGGGTGAGTTTCATCTTGCGTCTCCTCAAACGGTCTCGAGCGCCGTCGGCACGAAGTCCGGCGTGTCGGTGGATTGATAGTTGAAGGTGACGTCCTTCCAGACTTCGAGCGCGGACTTCAGCGGCGTGCAGGTCTGCGCCGCCTTGGCCAAAATCTCCGGGCCCTCGTGGACGTAGTCGCGTCCCTCGTTGCGGGCGAGGATCATCGCTTCCAGCGCCACGCGGTTGGCGATCGCACCGGCCGCAATGCCCATGGGATGGCCGATGGTGCCGCCGCCGAATTGCAGCACGACATCCTCGCCGAGCAGATTGAGCAGCTGGTGCATCTGGCCCGCATGGATGCCGCCGGAGGCGACCGGCATCATCTTGTTGAGGCTCGCCCAGTTCTGGTCGAAGAACAGACCGTGCTCCAACCTGGTCGGATTGAAGTCTTCGCGGCAGACATCGTAATAGCCGCGCGTCGTGTTGGGGTCGCCCTCGAGCTTGCCGACGACCGTGCCGGCATGGATGTGGTCGACACCGGCGAGCCGCATCCATTTGGCGATGACGCGGAACGACACGCCGTGGCTCTTTTGCCGCGTATAGGTCGAGTGACCGGCGCGATGCAGATGCAGGATCATGTCGTTGCGGCGCGCCCATTTCGCCATCGACTGGATCGCGGTGTAGCCGATCACGAGGTCGATCATGACGATGCACGAGCCGAGCTCTTTCGCGAACTCCGCGCGCTCGTACATGTCTTCCATCGTGCCCGCGGTGACGTTGAGGTAAGTGCCCTTCACTTCGCCGGAGGCCGCCTGCGCGCGGTTCACCGCCTCCATGCAATAGAGGAAGCGATCGCGCCAATGCATGAAGGGCTGCGAGTTGATGTTCTCGTCATCCTTGGTGAAGTCGAGCCCGCCCTTCAGCGCCTCGTAGACCACGCGGCCGTAGTTGCGGCCCGAGAGCCCGAGCTTCGGCTTCACGGTCGCGCCCAGCAGCGGCCGGCCGAACTTGTCGAGCCGTTCGCGCTCAACCACGATGCCGGTCGCAGGTCCCTGGAATGTCTTCACATAGGCAACGGGGAAGCGCATGTCCTCCAGCCGTAGCGCCTTGAGCGGCTTGAAGCCGAACACGTTGCCGATGATCGAGGCCGAGAGGTTGGCGATCGACCCCGGCTCGAACAGGTCGAGATCATAGGCGATGTAGGCGAAGTAAGAGCCTGGTGTGCCCGGCACCGGATCGACCTGGTAGCACTTTGCGCGGTACTTCTCCGCGGCGGTCAGGCGATCGGTCCACACCACCGTCCAGGTCGCGGTCGAGGATTCGCCGGCAACCGCAGCGGAGGCTTCGATTGGATCGACGCCCTCCTGCGGCGTGACGCGGAACAGCGCAATGACGTCGGTGTCCTTCGGCGTGTATTCGGGCTCCCAATAGCCCATGCGCGCGTATTCCATCGTGCCCGAGCGATAGCGCTCTTTGCCGCGGACCGTTCCTGCATGTGCATTCATGGCTCTCTCCTGCTTTTCTCTCTCTGAATGATTAGGCCGCGACCGACTCGCGCGCGCCGGTGCGCGGGTCGAGCTCGCCGGTGCGGTAGCGCCGTGCCATCTCGCTCAAGGGAACGATCTTGATCTTGCCGGCGTGGCCTGCCGTACCGAACTGCTCGAAGCGATCGCGGCAAAGCTCGCGCATCGCGTCCAGCGCGGGCTTGAGGAATTTGCGCGGATCGAACTCGGAGCGCGTTTGCGCTGCGACCTTGCGGAACACCGCGGTCATGGCAAGACGACAATCGGTATCGATATTGACCTTGCGCACGCCGCTCTTGATGCCGCGGACGATCTCCTCCACCGGCACACCCCAGGTCTGCGGCATCTCGCCGCCGAACTGATTGAACATGTCCTGGAGCGGCTGCGGCACCGAGGACGAGCCGTGCATCACCAGATGCGTGTTCGGCAGCCGGCGATGAATCTCCTCGACCACCCGCATCGCCAGAATGTCGCCGTCCGGCTTGCGGCTGAACTTGTAGGCGCCGTGCGAGGTGCCCATCGCGATCGCCAGCGCGTCAACTTTGGTCGCGCTGACGAAATCGACGGCCTGGTCGGGATCGGTCAGCAGCTGCTCATGGCTGACCTTGCCCTCGACGCCGTGGCCATCTTCCTGCTCGCCGCCGGCATGCTCGAGCGAGCCGAGCACGCCGAGCTCGCCTTCGACGGAGGCGCCAACCCAATGGGCGAGATCAACGACGCGACGGGTGATTGCGACATTGTAGTCGTAGTCGGCCGCGGTCTTGGCATCGGCCTTGAGCGAGCCGTCCATCATCACGGAAGTGAACCCATGGGCGATGGCGGAAGCACAGGTCGCCTCGTCATTGCCGTGGTCCTGGTGCATGCAAAGCGGAATGTCGGGATAGGTCCGCTCCAGCGCGTCGATCATGTGCGAGAGCATGATGTCGCCGGCGTAGCTGCGGGCACCGCGCGAAGCCTGGATGATGACGGGCGCGTCGACTTCGGCCGCCGCCTGCATGATCGCGATGCCCTGCTCCATGTTGTTGATGTTGAACGCAGGTACCGCGTAGCCGCAGGTCGCGGCGTGATCGAGCAACTGGCGAAGGGTGATACGGGCCACGAAGAGTCCTCCTGTTATTGCTTGCGAGCTCGGGCGATCGCCCGGCGGGCGGCTTCGGCGACGCTTTGCGGCGTGATGCCGAATTCGCGGTAGAGCACGGGCGCCGGTGCCGAGGCGCCGAAGCCGCGCATGCCAACGAATTCGCCATCGGCTCCGATCCAGCGATGCCAATCGCCAACGATGGCCGCTTCGACGCCGACGCGCGGCGCGGTACCGAGCACGCAGGCGCGGTAATCCTCCGGCTGCTCCTCGAACAACGCGAAGCAGGGTGCGGAGACGACGGCCGCGCGGACGTGTTCGGTCGCAAGCAGGCGCGCAGCCTCCAGCGCGATCGAGACTTCCGAGCCGGTCGCCATCAGCGTCACGTCGCGACCACCTTCCGGCGAGACGACGAGATAGGCGCCCCGCGCGACGCGGTTTCGGCCCCGCGCATCGCTGCGGAAGGTCGGCAAGGCCTGGCGCGACAGGCACAGCACGGACGGGCGATCTTCCGCCTCAAATGCGCAGTCCCAGGCTTCCAGCGTCTCCACGGCATCCGCCGGGCGGAACACGAGCAGATTGGGAATGACGCGCAACGCGGCGAGATGCTCGACCGGCTGATGCGTCGGGCCGTCCTCACCGAGCCCGATGGAGTCGTGAGTCATCACGTGAATGACCCGCAGCCGCATCAAGGACGCAAGGCGGATCGCCGGCCGGCTGTAATCGGAGAAGGCGAGGAACGTGCCGCCATAGGGAATGAAGCCACCATGCAGCGCGAGGCCGTTCATCGCCGCAGCCATGCCGTGCTCGCGGATGCCATAGTGGATGTAGTCGCCGGCGAACGCGTCGCGCTTGACCGGAGTTTGCGCCTTGGCGTGCGTCAGGTTCGAATGCGTCAGATCCGCAGAGCCGCCGACGAGTCCGGGGATCGTGCCGGCAATGCCGTCGAGCACCTGTTGCGAGGCCTGCCGCGTCGCAAGCTTCGGACGCTCGGTGGCAAAGCGCTCGCGCAATTTCGACGCGGCCAGTACATAGGCCTCCGGCAGCGCGACCGCCTTGCCCTCGACGAACAGATCGCGCTGCCCCGGCGTCGCGTCTTCGTAGCGATCGAGCCAGGCAAGACGATCGACCTGCCCGCGCTGCCCGATCATCCGCCACGTCTTCATGATCGTGACAGGCACCACGAAGGGCTGATAATCCCAACCAAGGGCCCGTCGCGCTGCCGCGGTCTGCTCGGTGCCGAGCGGCGCACCATGCGCCTTCTCGGTGCCCTGCCGGTCCGGCGCGCCGTAGCCGATGATGGTGCGGCATGCGATCAGCGACGGCTTTGCGCTCCCACGCTCCTCGGCAATCGCCTGCGCGACGGCTTCGGGATCATGCCCGTCGACACGACGTACCGACCAGCCGGATGCGGCGAAGCGTGCGAGCTGGTCATCCGATGTCGCAAGCGAGGTCGGCCCGTCGATGGAGATACCGTTGTCGTCAAACAGCACGATCAGACGACCGAGCCCGAGATGGCCGGCGAGCGAGATCGCCTCCTGGCTGATGCCCTCCATCAGACAGCCGTCACCGGCGATGACATAGGTGAAGTGATCGACGAGCCCATCGCCATGCCGCGCATTGGCCATGCGCTCGGCCAGCGCCATGCCGACGGCGGTCGCGATCCCCTGCCCCAACGGGCCTGTCGTGGTCTCGACGCCAGGCGTATGGCCGTGTTCCGGATGACCCGGCGTCTTGGAGCCCCATTGCCGGAACGCCTTGATGTCGTCGAGGCTGACATCGCCGCCGGTCAGATGCAGCAGCGCATAGAGCAGCATCGAGCCGTGGCCCGCCGAGAGCACGAAGCGATCGCGATCCGGCCAATTCGGGTGCGCGGAGTCGAACTTCAGGAAGCGCGAGAACAGCACGGTCGCGACGTCGGCCATGCCCATGGGCAGGCCGGGATGACCGGACTGCGAGATCTCGATGGCATCGACCGCGAGGAAGCGGACGGCATTGGCGAGATCGCTATGCGCGACGGCGTAGAGGTCTGCTTCGGCGTGGACGGAGATATTCATCGGATACTCTCCTTGTTCACTTCGAGCTGCGCTTGCGCTCGATCAGCTGCATGATCAGAGGCGTCAGGATCAGCTGCATCGCGAGATCAAGCTTCGCGCCCGGACACACGATCGAATTCGCGCGCGACATCCAGCTCTGCGGCAGCATCGAGAGCAGATACGGGAAGTCGATGCCGCGCGGATTCTTGAAGCGGATCACGACCATCGATTCGTCCGGCGTCGGGATCCAGCGCGCGATGAACGGATTCGACGTGTCCACCGTCGGAACGCGCTGGAAGTTGATGTCGGTCTCGGTGAATTGCGGGCAGATGTAGTGGATGTAGTCCGGCATCCGCCGCAGGATCGTGTCGGTAACCGCCTCGGTCGAGTAACCACGCGCACTGCGGTCGCGGTGCAGCTTTTGGATCCATTCGAGATTGATGACGGGCACGACGCCGATCTTGAGATCGGCGTAGCGCGCGACATTGACCTTTTCGGTGACCACGGCGCCGTGCAGACCTTCGTAGAACAGCAGGTCCGAATTTTCGGGCAGTCGCTCCCATTCGGTGAAGATTCCGGGCGCTACGCCATGCAGCGCGGATTCCTCGGCGTCATGAACGTAGTGCCGCGTCACGGCGGTGCCGGTCTCGCCATAGTCGCGGAAGGCACGCTCCAGCTCCTCGAACAGATTGGTCTCGGGGCTGAAATGACTGAAATGCTTGTTGCCGCGCTCGGCCTCCCTGGCCATCTGCGTGCGCATCTCGGCACGGTCGTAGCGATGGAACGCATCGCCCTCGATGTAGACGGCGTTGACCTTCTCGCGGAAGAATATCTGCTCAAACGTCCTCTTGACCGAGGTGGTGCCGGCGCCGGACGAGCCGGTGATCGAGATGATCGGGTGCTTGCGGGACATGAGCGACCTCCTCTCACAGCCGGAAGAAGCCGCGCCGCGCGAACAGCGGCGCGGAGACGCTCGCGACCAGCAGCGGATCACAGTGCAATTCCGCGACGCGCCGCACCTCGTTGCTCGATCCCATAATCAGCGGCACGCGCTGATGCAGGCTTTGCGCTGCGAGGTCGAGGATGCGTTCGCGCCCGGTCGAGGCGGAGCCGCCGGCCTGCTCGATGATCATCGCCATCGGGTGCGCCTCATAGGTGAGACGCAGGCGGCCGTCGCCATAGCCGGGCCGCGCGTCGGAGGGATAGAGGAACACGCCGCCGCGGGTGAGAATGCGATAGGCCTCCGCGACCAGCGAGCCGATCCAGCGCATGTTGAAATTGTGGTTCGCGGGCCCTTCGACACCGGCGAGGCATTCGTCGACGAAGGCGCGCACCGGCGGGTCCCAGTGCCGACGGTTGGACGCGTTGATTGCGAACTCTTCGCAGGCCTCTGATATTTGCACGCCGCTGCGCGCGAGGCGGAAGCAGCGGGCCTTGCGATCGAGCGTGAAGATGTCGACACCGTCGCCGAGGGTCAGCACCAGCGAGGTCTGCGGGCCGTAGGTGACGAAGCCCGCCGCGAGCTGCGCCGAGCCGCGTTGGTGGAAGGCGAGCGCGAGATCGTCCGGCGCCGGCAGGATCGAGAAGATCGTGCCGACGGTCATGTTGATATCGATGTTGGAGGAGCCGTCGAGCGGATCGATCGCGACGCAGATCTTGGCTTCGCGATCGCCGGTCTGCGGCTCGCGCATCTCCTCCGACGCCAGCGCCGCGATCGGTAGCTTGCTGAGGCAGCGGCGCAGGATCGCGTCCGCCTGCACGTCGAGATCGCGCTGCACGTCGCCGTCGCTGTTGCGGCCCGTCGTCAGGCCCGAGGCGTCCGCCAGTTCTCCCGTGCCGGTGAGGTCGGCAATCTCGATTGCCGCCGCCGCGATGGCGTCGACTGCGGCAGCCACGGCCAACGCGTGCGGCGCCGTCTCGGAATACCGTTGAAGGTGGTCGTCCAGCCTGAGTTGCCCGGTCATCTGCGTCCATCCCCTTGCTGGCGCCGCATCCATTTTCCCCCGGCGGAGGCAGGTGCGGTCGGTCCCAGCACGATGAGATTGACAGGGCCGGCTTAATAAGGAAAATTTCTATTCATAATGAGCGTCAAAGAATTTTCTTATAATGGCTCCGGCCACGCGGCGACCCAGCTCCGGCATCTCACGATCCGACAGCTCCGCTCGCTCGCGGCGCTCTCGGCCAAGGGCAGCGTCACCGCGGCCTCGACCCAGCTTGGGCTGACGCAACCGGCCGTGACGCAGCAGCTGCGGCAGCTTCAAGACCTCGCCGGCCTGCCGCTGGTGCAGCGGACCGGCGATGGCATGCTGTTGACGGAGGCTGGCCGAGAGGTGCTGGCGCTCGCCGAGCGCGTCGAGGCCGCCATCACGGACTGCCAGGGCGCGCTTGATCTGCTCGCGGGCAGGACCGGCGGCACGGTGCATCTCGGCGCGGTCTCGACGGCAAAGTATTTCGTGCCGCGCGCGATCGCGGCGTTCTCGAAGCGACATCCGAAGATCGAGATCAAGCTCAGCATCGGCAATCGTGAGGAGATCCGCGAGGCCATGCATGGCTACGATCTCGATTGCGCCGTGATGGGTCGGCCGCCGGCCGACGTCAGCGTCGATGTCCGTCAGCTCGGGCGTAATCCGCACGTCATCATCGCGCGCAAGGGGCACTGGCTGGAGAAGGATTCCGGGTTGAGCCTGACCGATCTCGTCCACGAGACCTTCCTCACCCGCGAGCCGGGCTCTGGCACGCGGACGCTGATGGAGGGCATGTTCCAGAAGTCGGATCTCGAGCCGATCATCGGCATGGAGATGAGCAGCAACGAGACCATCAAGCAGGCGGTGATCGCGGGCCTCGGCATTGCCTTCATCTCGGCGCACACGGTCGCGCATGAGCTCGCCGAAGGCCGCCTCGTCGTGCTCGACGTCGCCGGCCTGCCGATCGTCCGGCAATGGTATGTGATCCGCCGCAGCGACAAGGTGCTGCTGCCGCCGGCGCAGGCGATGTTCGATTTCCTGGGCTCGGAGGGCGCGAACTATCTGCCCGACGTGCCCGAGTTCGGCGCGCGATCGTCCGCGGCGGTCAGCTCATCAGCTTCATCGCGACCGTCGCCGCCAGAACGAGAATGATCTGAAGCAGGCGCTCTGTCGTGAAGATGCGGTTGAATGTCGTCATCGCTCGCCCCCGGCCATGGTTAACGATCAGGCAGCGAGCGGGGCGGCGTAATCCGGCCGCGTCGCGAAATAGGCTTCGAGCTCAGCCAGTGCGCGGGCTTCCCACTCGCTGGCCTGTTCCAGCAGCGACCAGCGCTGGCCCGGCCGAAACGCTGCGGTCTGGCGATAGAGCGATGCGATCCCGCGATAGCGGCGCACGTTTTCAAAGATGGCGTGACCATTCATTCGGCCGTTCATGTCGAAAACTCCCACGTCATTCCCGCGGAAGAAAATGCGGCCAAATCTTTTTTGAAAAGTTAGCGGCTTGGACCGAACGCGGCGATGGTTGCCGGACTGTTGCGGGAGGGCAACGCGCTCAGCCATTTATTGCGGATTCGTTGCCGCGCTCTCGCCCGATCGCTTCAGCCCGCCGCGACTGATAATCGCCATGGTCTCGCGACAGAGGTCGGCGAGGCCGATCAGGAGCACGGCGAGCAGGAAGAACAGGTTGATGGAATCCGCGTACGCGCTGGTCAACGGGCTGAACTCGAAGAAGGGCGGCATGAATGCCCACCACACCAGCGGTATGACGAGCAGCACGGCGAAGACGGCCGCCGGCGCACCGGCAAGAATGCCGACCACGAAGATGCTGGGCAGGAATGCCGCGAAATAGAGCTTTGCGCCGAGGGCGACGCACGCGCCTTGAACCACGGCTGACACCGCCACGATTGCAAAACCGAGCAGAAATGCCTGCCACGACCATGGCCGTACTCGCGGTACGCCGAACAGTTCCGGACGCCTCATTGGCCTCATTGGCCTCCCTCTGCCGCCCGTTAACCAGGCCCGATTGCGACCAAAGTACTACAGCCGCGCCGAAACCGCGAGGTGGAAATAGCCTTGGTTGGGGCTTGGTTAAGCCGCAGCGCACAATCACGCCGCGCCGTCACTCGGTGGCGGCGTAGAGCAAGCCCGCGACGGGCAAGGCCAGGCCGATCGCGGCGGCGAGCGTCCAGCCGCCGATGGCGAACGCCCAGGCGCCGAGCGCGGAGCCGGCGGCGCCGGCCGCGAAGAACGTCGCCATGTAGAGGCCGTTGAGCCGGCTGCGATGCTCGTGCCCGAGCAGGAAGATGGCGCGGAAGCCGAGCACCACATTGCCCTGCGCACCGAGATCGATCGCAATCGCGGCGACGACCAGGCAGGCGAGGTTGAGCATCGATCCGGCCGCGCCGATATAGCTCACGAGAAAGCCGAAGGCGGCAAGCAGCATCGCGACAAGGGTCGCGACACGGCTGTGGCCGCGGTCCGCGAGCCGTCCGGCGATCGGCGCCGAGAACACGCCGGCGACGCCGGCGAGCGCGAACAGCGCGATGCCGCGCTGGGTGAAGCCGAATTCGCGCGCAAGCTGGAGCGGGGCGACCGTCCAGAACAGCGTGAAGGCACTGAACAGGCTCGCCTGGTAAAGCGCGCGGCGCCGCAACAGCGGCGTGGTCCGCACCAGATGCGGCATCGACATCAGCAGCGCGCCGTAATGCATGCGCGCGACGGGATTGCGCTTCGGCAGCGTCAGCCAGAGCGCGGTTGCGAGCACGATCATCAGCGCGGCGGAGGCGAAGAACACCGCGTGCCAGGACAGCGCCGCGGTGACGAAGCTCGACACCGGCCGCGCCATCATGATGCCGAGCATCAAGCCGGTCGAGACGTTGCCGACGACGCGGCCGCGAATGGCTTCCGGCGCGAGATGCGCCGCATAGGGGATGATGATCTGCACCGCGACCGAGCCGAGCCCGATGAACAGCGCGGCGATCAGGAACGGCAGCGCATGGGTCGACAACGCCGCCGCAAGCAGCGCCGCGGCGCCGAGCGTGATGACGGTGCAGATCAGCAGACGGTTCTCGACGAGATCGCCGAGCGGCACGATGAACAGCAGCCCCGTGCCGTAGCCGATCTGCGTCATGGTCACGATCAGCCCGCTGGCTGCATGCGAAAGACCGAGCGCGGCGCTGATCGGCGCGATCAGCGGCTGGGCATAATAGATGTTGGCGGCGATCATGCCACAGGCCGCGGCCAGCACGAAGGTCAGTCGTTGCGACACCGCATCCTGCTCCGGCGCGGTCTCGATGGTGGCATTCATCGTCATTCCAAACTCTCCGACACTTCAAAGTTTCCGCATATAGGAAACGGTCATTTCCTAATTTGACAAATGTTCAGGCGAGCAGTTTCATTGCGACCTCGACCAGGCGCTGGCCGTCGAGCGGCAGGCGCGCCTTGCCGACGACGCGCAGGCCCTGCGTCATGCAGATCATCAGCCGCGCAGTGTCGTCGACCTCGACATGCTCCGGAATCGAGCCGTCGGCCTGTCCCTCGCGAATGAGGCCGGCGATGAAATTTTCGTTGGTCTTGAGCTGCGCGGTCACGCGCGCGCGAATCACCGGATCGACCGCCGACAGCTCGACCGCGCTGCCGACCACGATGCAGCCGCGGCGCCCCTCGCTGCCCTGGGAGTGCTCGACATAGGACAGCAGCACGTTGCGCAGCTTTTCGCGGCCATTCGCACCCCGCGCCGCCGCACCGCGGGTTTGCCCCCCGCGCACCGAAGCGTAACGCTCGAAGGCGGCGACGAATACGGCGTGCTTGTCGCGAAACGCCTTGTAGACGCTGCCGGTGGCAAGCCGCATCGCAGCGGTGAGGTCTCCGATCGAGGTGGCATGATAACCGCGCTCGCAAAACACCCGCACCGCCCCGTCCAGGGCGGTGTCCATGTCAAACTCCCGGGGACGGCCGGGCGGATGGGGAGCGGGCTCGGATTGGCGGACGGCTTTTTGCATTGCGGCATAATAGGGAATGATCGTTTCCGAATAAAGACACGTGGTTGTGATTGGGCTGTCATTGCGCGGGTGACGGTGATGGAGGGGCGCGCCGCCTCCACATCGTCGTTGCGAGCGCAGCGAAGCAATCCAAACTGCCGCCGCGGAAAGACTCCGGATTGCTTCGCTGCGCTCGCAACGACGGAGCATGAGGCAACAGCATCACTCATCCAGCTAGCACCTTGAATCGCAGACGCAGTTTCTCGTTCTCGCGGCGCAATTCGCCCGAGCTTTGCTTGGTCGCTCCACCCCCTATCCAAGAGGGCGCAGGGAAGGCCGGGTGCTGACCTCGCACCCGCGGTCTGCTGCGCGAAAAGGTAGCGCAAAAAGACCGCACAGCAGCATACAGGTGGTGCCAATCACTCGGCCTTCCCTGCGCGATGGTCGGACGGCTTATGCCGTGCTCTCCCGGGAGCCGAACTTTCCTTCTGGCCTCCCTCACCCCGCGAATTGACGATGCCGTCTGCCCGGTTGGGCTCGCGCACATCTCCGCGAAAGGCTTGACCGTAGCAACGACGGCCAGGACCACACGGTTTTGCCGTACGCACGGCCCGCCGTTTTCGCCGCAGTTTTCCCGGCCCTGTCGACGGAGCCGGAAACTTACAGGCGAGACGAGCCTTGCAGCGCCGTTCGTCCGCACGCGGTTTCGGGCTCACAGGGACTACCCGCCCTGCCCGCACCTCTCGCACCCGACGCTGCCCGCGTCCACCGCAAGCCCGGCTCGCAATCAAGACGACACGAGATCGCCCCTCAAGGATGAGCCGGGATACCGCGACACATACGCCAATTCCGAATTTCTGTAAAGTCGAATATTTTTATGCAGGCGGGTTGACAGGTTTTGCAGATGTTTTGCCCGTCGGGCAGCGTGAGACCCCGGATGGGACCCTGCGCTCAACGTCGTCCCGGTGAAGGCCGGGACGACGTTGGAGAAATGGCGTCGCAAACCACCACGCTCACCCCTTCGGCCGCACCGGGGATCCGTCCGCCATGGTGGCCACGCCCTTGCGCTCCACGATCATCCCGTAGGCTCGCGGCTGGCGGTGGATGTCGAAGTTGAAGGTGGTGCGCTTGTAGGAGTTGCAGAGATCGAGATCGCAGCGCGCCAGCGCCAGCTCGTCGCCCTTGGTCGTGCAACGCGCAATGATCTCGCCGGACGGCGCGACGATGCAGCTGCCGCCGATATGGTCGACGCCTTCCTCGATGCCGGCCTTGGCGACGCCGACCACGAAGGTGCCGTTCTGATAGGCGCCGGACTGCATCACCAGATGATTGTGGAACAGCGAGAGGTCGTCATGCTCCGGCGCGGGCGGATTGTGCACCGGCGTGTTGTAGCCGATCATCACCATCTCGACGCCTTGCAAGCCCATCACCCGGTAGGTCTCGCTCCAGCGGCGATCGTTGCAGATCGCCATGCCCATCACGCCGCCGAAGGCATCGACCACGCCAAAACCGGCGCCGGGCTCGAAATAGCGCTTTTCCAGATGCTGGAATTTGCGCCACGGCTCGTGCTCGGCGTGGCCGGGCAGATGGACCTTGCGGTATTTCGCGACGATCGCGCCGCTCTTGTCGACCAGAATGGACGTATTGTGGCGGCGAGTGACCCCAGCCTCGACCGTCAGCTCGGCATAGCCGAGGTAGAAGCCGATGCCGAGCTGGCGCGCGAGATCGAACAGCGCGCGCGTCTCCGGGCCCGGCATCTCACGCTCGAAGAACGCGTCGATCTCGGCCTGATCCTCAAAATGCCAGCGCGGAAAGAACGTGGTCAGCGCGAGCTCGGGATAGACGATGATGTCGCAGCCGTTCGCATGCGCCTGGCGCATCAATGCCATCAGCCGCGCTACGACCTCGGTCCTCGTCTCCGCTCTCGCGATCGGGCCAAGCTGGCCGGCCGCGACATTCACAAATCTCGCCACGCGTCTGTCCTTCGTCCTACGAATTGCGTCGAAGCCGAGCCTAGCGCGCCGCGCGCCGTACGCACAGCCTCGCTGCCCGGCACGATGCCCAACTGTGCGGCAGGTGAGCTTCCGCCAAGCGGAAAGTGCCGACGCCAAATTGTAATCTTGCGCGCCTACGCTCCCCCTCGAAGTCAATGCTTGATGCGGAGCAGACGACATGTCGAACCAGCTGGCTGTGGACGTCGAGGCGTTTTTCCAGACCTATTGCACAGCGTTCGAGGCGCTGGATACCGACGCCATCGCCGATTGCGTGGCGTATCCGAGCCACATCGTCTCGGACAGCGATGAAGTGACGTTGATCGCGATCGCGAACCGGCAGCAATGCCTGGCGACGATGAGCCGGGTCGTCGAGCTGCATCGCCAGCTCGGCGCGCCGTCGGGGCGCATCCACGATCTGTCGATCCTGGAATTGTCGCCACGGCTGGTGCAGGCCTCGCTGCGCATGGATGTGCGCGACCGCGCGTCGAACCCTCTCTATGATTTCCAGGCGACCTACAGTCTCGCAAAAATCGCCGGCGCCTGGCGCATCGTCGCGATCGCGCACAACCAGATCCCGCGGCTGTTGAGATGCATCGCGCAGCGTCAACCGAGCGCGGCGTAATCGGGAACTTTCGTTGCCAAACTGCAACGGTTCCCCACCGTCTAATGCCGGACAAAAGAAACGCCCATTCCGGCCACGAACCCTGCTCACAACGCCGTGAGGATTGGAGCCGTTTCCGATCCGATCGCAATGGGGCTCTGGATTCTTGTTTTGACGCGTTTTCTTCACGCGAACCGGTTTCCACTTCGCTCGAAAACGCTCTGCAGGGGAATGACGATGCGTGCACAACGCGTTTGGAAAGTGAATGGGGCCGCCAGCATCGGGCAGCTTCAATCCAGATTGGACGAGCTGAACAAGCGTCTCAGCCAATTGGAAAGCCAGCATCCTGACAGCTGGAAAATCGAAGAGCTGAAAGCGAGCGCGCTCGGCCTCTCGCGGGAGATCGACGACATCCGCTGCGCCGAGGCGACGGCGGCTTTGAGCGAGCTGCTGCGGAAGTAGACAGGCCCAATGATTCGGCGGGCCGGCAAGGAACCAACGTCCACCGCCGCCATTTCCATGCTGAGCATGGAGAAGAATCATGACCAGGCACCTGACGCGAGCCGATCTCGCGCGCGGCGTGGCCGGCGCAGTGTCCACGCTGGTCCTGTGCGCGACGGCGGCCTTCACCATCGCGCACCACTTCGCGCTGTGAGGATTTTCGCATGATGTCCGACCCCGAGGAGTCGGTGCGGCTGCAAGGTTTTGGCGAGATGACGTTGCGCACGGCGATCGCGACGCTGATGGCGCTCGCGCCGCGCGAGCGAGCGGAGGCGGCGATTTTTCGCGTGCGCGATGGGGCGCGGATCGCACGACGCGAGATCGCCGATCTCGCATCGGATTGGGGCATGACGCCGATGGCCGAAGTCAGATCTCCAAGACTGGTCCCAGAGCAGCATTGGCAGGACATCGTTCGCGGCATGGTCCGCGAAGCACCGCTGCCGTCGCTGGTGGTGGCGTTCTTGGTGGGCGTGCTGGTGGCGCGGCGGTAGTCCCGGCCAGTCGCAAGCCCGGCGTGAGGTGCACGGTCATCGAAATCCCGGTAGCTTGCGCAACAGATTTGCGCGCGGGATATCTTTGATGGCGAAGGCAGCGATTAGCGATCTTGAAGGTGGTGCAGACTTGTGCGCCTGGTTCGAGAGTGCCCCCTCATTCCATGATGCGACGTTGCGAGAGCTGGAGCTCCGCCAGGGCGCGCCAAGCTGCGTGGTCGTTCATGCCTTCCAGATGACGTCCGAAGTCGACGCACGCGGCTATTTCGTGCTGAAGAAGCACGTGGACGTCACGTTCACGATCTTCGAGTTGATCGAGGTCGAGCTGTCCGACTTCACGGAAGCCGGAATTATCTTCGCGCTCAGCATCGAGATTGATTCCGACGGCACGACGCTAAGCTTTGATTCCAGCTATGGCGTGCACGGCCGGATCAAGGCCAGGCGGGTCGTCGTCTCGTTCGAGCCGCACCCGACCGGTTCATCCTGAACCCGGACAAGCCATGCCGCGCGCACAGCCCGCCCTGCCCGGCCAAATCGGCCGTGGACCCGATCCGAAAATCGTTGCAAAAAGGCGTCCCGAGGCCTTGGCGGCCGGTCCGCCAAGCCTCTGGAAAACGTCAACTTTTGAAATAATGGTCGGAGTGGCAGGATTCGAACCTGCGACCCCTGCGTCCCGAACGCAGTGCTCTACCGGGCTGAGCCACACTCCGACAAGAGGCCGGCTTATAGCGTCGGGTGTGACGCACCGCAAGCGGCCGAGCTGAGGAATTTTGTCCCTGTGAAAACGGGTCTTGAAACGCTGATTTTGCCGGCCGGCGCGGCCGGTGCCGAGGCTGCGGCCCGAACGCTGGCCGCGGGCGGGCTGGTCGCGTTTCCGACCGAGACGGTCTACGGGCTCGGCGCGGACGCGGCGAACGCGACCGCGATCGCCCATATCTACAGCGCCAAGGGCCGGCCGGCCTTCAATCCGCTGATCGCGCACGTCGCCGATCTTGCCGCCGCCGAGCGGATCGGCCGGTTCGATGCGCGCGCCAGAAAGCTGGCCGAGACATTCTGGCCGGGACCGCTGACGCTGGTGGTGCCGAAGACGGAGAACTGCCCGGTGGCGGATCTTGCGACCGCCGGCCTCGACACGGTCGCGATCCGCATTCCCGACCACCCGGTCGCGCAGGCGATCCTGCGCGCCTTTGGCGGGGCCGTGGTGGCGCCGTCCGCCAATATCTCCGGGCATGTCTCGCCGACGCTGGCGGCCCATGTCGAGAGCGACCTTGCCGGGCGGATCGACCTGATCGTTGATGGCGGGCCGGTCGAGGTCGGCGTGGAATCGACCATCGTCGGGTGTTTCGAGGCGCCGATGCTGCTGCGGCCCGGCGGGCTTTCGCGCGAACGGATCGAGGCCGTGCTCGGCGCAGCCCTGGCGCGGCCGCCGGTGGAGGCGGAGAGCGACGACAGCCAGCCGCTGGCGCCGGGCATGCTGGCGTCGCATTACGCGCCGCGCGCGACAGTGCGGCTCAACGCGCGCGATGTGGCGCCGGGCGAAGCGCTGCTGGCGTTCGGCCCTGCGCGCCTGCCCGGCCTTGACGCTGCGTCGACTGTCATGAATTTGTCGCCCACGGCTGATCTCGATGAAGCCGCGGCCAATCTGTTCGGCTATCTTCGAGCGCTCGATGCGAAGGCCCCGCGGGCGATCGCCGTGATGGCGATCCCCGAAGAAGAACTCGGCGAAGCCATCAACGACCGGCTGCGCCGGGCTGCCGTGGCGCGGTAGCGCATGATCCGGAAAAGTGCGCAGCGGTTTTCCGACGAGATCATGCGCAAGAGATAGGAAGCGGAACGAAAGAAGACGAGATGAACATCAATCAATCCGCCACCCCTCCGCTTGCGCCCGAACTGATCGACCAATTCCGAAAGATCGTCGGCGACCGCCATGCGATCACGGATGTGGCCGACATCGAAGCTTACGTCACCGAGGAGCGCAATCTGTTTCACGGCCGCTCGGCCTTAGTGCTGCGCCCGGGCTCGACCGCGGAAGTCGCAGCGATCTGCAAGCTCGCCTCCGCGCACAACATCGCGCTGGTGCCGCAGGGCGGCAACACCGGGCTCGTCGGCGGCCAGACCCCGCACAATGGCGAGGTGGTGGTGTCGCTGCGCCGGCTCGACAAGATCCGCGAGGTCGACACCGCCTCCAACACCATGACGGTCGAAGCCGGCGTGGTGCTGCAAATCGCGCAGCAGAAGGCGGCCGACGTCGACCGGCTGTTTCCGCTGTCGCTCGGCGCGGAAGGCAGCTGCACCATCGGCGGCAATCTCTCGACCAATGCCGGCGGCACCGCCGCGCTCGCCTATGGCGTCGCGCGCGAGATGGCGCTGGGGCTCGAGGTCGTCCTCGCCGACGGGCGCGTGCTCAATTTGCTGTCGAAGCTGAAGAAGGACAACACCGGCTACAATCTGCACAACCTCTTCATCGGCGCCGAAGGCACGCTCGGCATCATCACCGCGGCGACATTAAAACTGTTTCCGAAGCCGCGGGCGATCGAGACCGCCTATGTCGGTTTGAAGTCGCCGGCGGCGGCGCTGAAGCTCTTGACCATTGCGCAGAGCGAGGCCGCGAATGCGCTGACGAGCTTCGAGCTGCTCTCGGAGATGGCGGTCGATTTCTCGGTCCGCCACGGCATCGACGTGCGCGATCCACTCGCCGAAAAGCATCCCTGGTACGTGCTGATGGAATTGTCCTCTCCGAGCGACGACGCCCGCACGCCGCTGGAGACGATTCTTGCCTGCGCCATGGAGGAGGAGATCGTCGACGACGCCGTGATCGCGGCCAACCTCACCCAGCGCAACAATTTCTGGAAGCTGCGCGAGGAGATGTCGGCGGCGCAGAAGCCGGAGGGCGGCTCGATCAAGCACGACATCTCCGTTCCCGTCGCCGCCGTGCCCGCCTTCATCGAGGAGGCGAACGCCGCCGTGGTGAAGCTGATCCCCGGCGCGCGGCCGGTGCCGTTCGGCCATCTCGGCGACGGCAATCTGCACTACAATGTCAGCCAGCCGATCGGCGCCAACACCGCGGATTATTTGGCGCGCTGGCACGAGATGAACGCTGTTGTGTTCGAGATCGTGCTGCGCATGGGCGGCTCGATCTCGGCCGAGCACGGCATCGGCGTGCTCAAGCGCGACGAGCTGCCCGAGGTGAAGGACAAGACCGCGATCGAGCTGATGCGCGCGATCAAGGCGATGCTCGATCCGCACGGCATCATGAATCCGGGGAAGGTGCTGTGAGCGTGTCTCTTACGATCGATGTGATTGCCGACGCCGATGTTGAGCCTCTCGTCGCGCTGTGGCAACGCTGCGGCCTGACCCGGCCCTGGAACGATCCGCATGCCGATATCGCGCTGGCGCGGCGGCGCGACAACTCGACGGTGCTGGTCGGCCGCGATGGCGGCGCCGTCGTCGCGACCGTGATGGTCGGCCACGATGGCCATCGCGGCTGGGTCTATTACGTCGCGGTCGACCCCGACTGCCGGAAGCGCGGGTTTGGCCGCGTCATCATGGCGGCGGCGGAAGACTGGCTGCGCACAGCCGGCATCGCCAAGCTCCAGCTCCTGGTCCGTCGCGAGAACGCGCAGGCCAGCGCGTTCTACGCCTCGCTCGGCTTCGAGGAATCCACCTCGGTGATGTTCCAGAAGTGGCTGGACGGCCGCGCTCCGACTTCTTAAAGTTTTGAGCATGATCTTTTCGGAAAACCGCTTCACACTTTTCCGGATCATGCTCTCGTTGTCACCCGGAAGACAGCAATGACCATTTCCGACCGCGTCCGCATCAAGGACGTTCGCGTGCTCTCGAACAATTGGACCATCCTGAAAAACACGACCCTCGAATACCGGCGCGCCAATGGCGAATGGCAGACGCAGAAGCGCGAAACCTATGAGCGCGACAACGCCGCCGCCGTGCTGCCTTACAATCTCGGCCGGCGCACCGTGATCCTGGTGCGTCAGTTCCGCCTGCCGGCGTTCATCCGCGGCTACGACGATCTCCTGATCGAGGCCGCCGCCGGCGTGCTCGACGACGCCACCCCCGAGGTGCGCATCCGCGCCGAGGCCGAGGAAGAGACCGGCTATCGCCTCCACGACGTCCACAAGGTGTTCGAGGCCTTCATGAGCCCGGGCGCCATCACCGAAAAGCTGCATTTCTTCGTCGCCGAGTACGAGCCGGAGATGCGGGTGAGCGAAGGCGGCGGCCTCGCGCACGAGGGCGAGGACATCGAGGTGCTGGAGCTCTCCATCGACGAGGCCCTGGCGATGATCGCGGACGGCCGGATCATCGACGCCAAGGCGATCATGCTGCTGCAATACGCGGCGCTGCATATTTTCAGGTAGGGTTGTTTTCCTTCCCCCCTTGTGGGGGAAGGTGGCGCGAAGCGCCGGATGAGGGGTATGTTTCCACGAATTCAGGTGAGAGTAGCCTCGCGGAGAGACACCCCTCACCCGTCTCGCCGCTATCGCGGCGAGCTTCCCTCTCCCACAAGGGGAGAGGGAAAGGAGCGCGACTCGCTCTATCGGCACTGCAATTCTGGCCTGCACGGCCCCTGCCCCCCGTTGAGCAACTCCAAAACTATCTCTAGTCTGGGCTTAACCAAGAACCAGGAGACGCGCCCATGTCCGCTCTGCGCGACGACGAATTCGGCTTTGCACCCGACTACGATGCTCCCGTCCCCTACATGCAGCGCACGCGGGACTATTACACCGCGATCGGCTACACCACGCCGTATCGCTGGGCGCACTACACCGAGGCGCCGTTCCAGCCGCTGAAGAAGCCGTTGTCGCAGTCTCGCGTGACGATCATCACCACGGCTGCGCCATACGATCCGACCAAGGGCGATCAGGGTCCGGGCGCCGCGTATAATGGCGGCGCGAAGTTTTACCAGGTCTATGACGGCGACACGGCGCTGCCGCACGATTTGCGCATCTCGCATATCGGCTACGACCGCAAGCACACCACGGCCACCGACAACGGCACCTGGTTTCCACTGCCGCAGCTGTTGAAGGCCAAAGCCGCTGGCCGGATCGGCGACGTCGCGCCGCGCTTCTTCGGCGCGCCGACCAACCGCAGCCATCGCGTCACGCTCGACACCGACGCGCCGGAGATTCTGGCGCGCTGTCTCGCCGACAAGGCCGACGTCGCCGTGCTGGTGCCGAACTGCCCGGTCTGCCACCAGACCACGGCGCTGGTGGCGCGGCATCTCGAGGCCAACGGCATTCCGAGCGTGATCATGGGCTGCGCCAAGGACATCATCGAGCACGCCGCGGTGCCGCGCTTTTTGTTCTCGGATTTCCCGCTCGGCAATTCGGCCGGCAAGCCACATGATTTGAGCTCGCAGGCGCAGACGCTGGAGCTGGCGCTCACGCTGCTGGAGAGCGCGA
Source organism: Bradyrhizobium commune (assembly GCF_015624505.1). Lineage (NCBI taxonomy): Bacteria > Pseudomonadati > Pseudomonadota > Alphaproteobacteria > Hyphomicrobiales > Nitrobacteraceae > Bradyrhizobium > Bradyrhizobium commune. Next base: position 5,622,676 of record NZ_CP061379.1, read on the forward strand.
GCGGGCCGCAGACGACGATGCAATCGCCGCTGCGCTGGAGCGAGGACGCCTCCTGGAAGCTCGACTACAACAATGTCGCGCAGCTCTCGCCGGAGGAGCTGGCGCGGCGCCGCGCCGAATTCGACAAGCAGAAGGAGATCGCGCGCGGCAACCGCGCCGCCTGACGTCCTCCAATAACGATCATCGAGGGAGAGCGACGTGACGCGACCGTTCGAGGGCGTGAAGATCCTGGATTTCACGCAAGTGCTGGCCGGGCCCTATGCGAGCTACCAGCTCGCGCTGCTGGGCGCCGACGTCATCAAGGTCGAGCGGCGCGAGGGCGAGGACATGCGCCGCACGCCGCTCAGCCGCGAATGGGCCGAGCGCGGGCTCGCGCCGGCGTTCCAGGCCATCAACGGCAACAAGCGCAGCCTGACGCTCGATCTGCAGAAGCCAGAGGCGATCGCGATCGTGAAGAAGCTGGCAGCAACGGTCGACGTCGTCATGGAAAACTTTCGCCCGGGCGTGATGGACAAGCTCGGCATCGGCTATGAGGCGCTCTCCGCGGTCAATCCGAAGCTGATCTATTGCGCGGTGTCGGGCTTCGGCCAGACCGGCCCGGACCGGCTGCGGCCCGGCTATGACGGCAAGATGCAGGCGCTGTCGGGCATCATGGCCATCACCGGCCATCCCGAGACCGGGCCGACGCGCGCAGGCTTTGCGGTGTGCGACGTGCTGTCGGGCGCGACCGCGGCCTTCGGCGTGTCGAGTGCGCTCTACCAGCGCGACCGCACCGGAAAGGGGCAATTCGTCGACGTCTCCATGCTGGAGGCGACGATGGCGTTCCTGTCGGGGCAGATCGCGGACTGGTCGGTCGCCGGTCATCGCCAGCAGCTTTCGGGCAACCAGGCCGTCAGCCGCAAGACCACCGCCAATCTGTTCAAGGCGGGTGACGGGTACATCCTGCTCGCCGTCAACAACGAGAAGCAGTACCGCGCACTGATGGCTGCGCTCGGCCGTGAAGACACGCTCGGTGATCCGCGCTTCGCCGACTGGTTTTCGCGCAACGAGAACGAGCCCGCGCTGCGCGCGATCATCGAAGAGGCGCTGGCGAAGCGGCCTGCGCGCGAATGGGAGACGATTTTGGAAGATGCCGGCGCGCCCTGCGCCAGCATCTGGAAGGTCGAGGAGGTCATCGACCATCCGCAGATCAGGGCGCGCGGCGCGATCCAGGAGCTCGACACGCCCTACGGCCACCTGCGCTTCGCCGGCAGCGGCTTCAAGCTCGCCCATGGCGGTGGCAGGCTGGATCGCATGGCGCCAGAGCTGGGCGCGGATACCGACGCGGTGCTGGGTGAGCTGGGATTTGATGCGGCGGCGATTGCGGGATTGAGGGCGAGGGAGATCGTGTGAGGGCAGGGCAACAAACTCAGCTGTCGTCCCGGCGAAGACCGGGACCCATAACCACGAGATTGAGTTTGGCAAAGATTGCCCACCACCATCTCGCGTCACACTGCTCTCTGGGGGTATGGGTCCCGGCCTTCGCCGGGACGACGGTGTGTCTTACGGCCGCAGCTAAAACAAAGACCCCTGCCCGTCATCGGCGGACGCGGCAGAGGCCTTCCGTGCCGCCTTCTTCGGCCTCGCGGCCTCCGCCTCCATCTCCTCCGCGCTGATCGGAAGCAGCAATTGCGCGTCGTCATTGGCGACGCGGTTGACGCGGGTCGAAACCGCGTGCCAGGCGAAGTCGCCGATGCGTGGCGCGGTCATCAGCGGCAGCACCGCGTCGACCTCGTCGCCACGACTATCGAGCCAGCGCTCGAAATCGCGCGGGCTGATGGTCACGGGCACGCGGTCATGCAGTTCGGCGAGATCCCCGCCTGCCGCCGCAGTGACGATCGCGACCGTGTCGAGCTCCTCGCCGTTCGGCCCGATCCAGGTCTCGAACACTGCGGCAAACCCAAGAGGCTCACCATCGGCGCGACGGATGAAGAACGGCTGCTTGCGGCCGTCGATCGCCTTCCATTCGTAATAGCCATCGGCCGGGATCAGACCGCGCCGCCTCCGAATCGCGTTCTTGAAGGCGGGCTTCTCCAGCACCGTCTCCGAGCGGGCGTTGATCAGCAGCGTAAAGCCCTTGGGGTCCTTGACCCAGGTCGGCAACAGGCCCCAGCGCATCAGGCGGAAATGGCGGGCACCATTCTCGACCAGAACGACCGGGATCGGTTGCGTCGGGGCCACATTGTACCGGGGCGGGAAGTTCGGCTGCTCGATATAGCCAAACAGTTGCCGCAAAGCCGCGGGGGCCGAAGTTATGACGAAGCGTCCACACATCCTAAGGCGTCCATATAGTGTCCGTTCAGGTCCTTTTAACCCCGAACGTTAACACTGCGGCCAATGAGCTCAACGGCCTCCCAACCCGCGACGCACGCACAGACGGGCCCCGAGGCCGCGGCCTGGGCCGAGCGGCTGCGCGTGGCCAACATCAACCCGCGGACCGGGCTTGCCACCGACTATCTCAACCATTTCAATGAAGCCGTGATGCTCCTGGAAATGGTCCCGGACATGCCGGAATGCGCCGAAGATTTTCTGACCTGGACGCCGTTGTCCTATGCCGAGCACTTCACCGCCTCGAACTTCAAGGCGCGCGATCTCGCCATCGAGGCCTATGAGAAAGCCGATCCCAATGTGCGCGCCCAGTTCGACCACATTACCGACACCATGACCTCGATTCTATCAGCGGTCGGTTCCGCCATGCGCGAGGTCGACAAGGACCAGACCCGCGTCCGGCTCGCCGAGCAGGCCTCCCTCTGGGTCAGGCCGCTGATCGCCACCTGCGGCGGCATCATCAATGGCGGCGCTGAGGCCGACATCGACACCATCATGGCGAACTAGCGAAGTGGCCGCGGTCGTCCAGCCCACCCATCCCCAGCTTGCGGTCTCGGCCGCGATTTTCCGCGACGGCAAGGTGCTGCTGGTCCGCCGTGCCCGCTCGCCGGCCAAGGGCTTCTATTCGCTGCCGGGCGGCCGGGTCGAGTTCGGCGAATCGCTGCACCAGGCGCTCGAGCGCGAAGTCGACGAGGAGACCGGGCTCGAGATCGACATCATCGCCCTCGCCGGCTGGCGCGAGGTGCTGCCGGCCACCGCGGGCGCCGGCCACTATCTGATCATGTCCTTTGCCGCCCGCTGGACGGCCAAGGAGCCCGCTCTGAACGACGAGCTCGACGACTACCGCTGGATCGCCCCGGACGCGCTGGCGAGCCTCGGCGACCTCAAGCTGACCGGCGGGCTGGAGGAGGTCATCCAGTCGGCCGCACGGCTGATCGGCTCCTGACGGCCGCCTTGCGTCCACCGCCCTGAGGGGGCATACACCCCGCCGATGTCGACGCGATTTCTGGCCATTTTTGCCCTGATTCTCGCCTGCGCCTGCGCGCCCGCCCGGGCCCAGGACGTGGCAGCGCCGTTTGACGGCGATTTGCAACGGCTGGCGGAGATTTTGGGCGGCCTGCACTATCTGCGCGGCATCTGCGGCGCCAACGAGGGCAACAAATGGCGCAGCGAGATGCAGGCGCTGATCGATGCCGAAACCCCCTCCGGCGAGCGCCGCACCCGCATGATCGCCGGCTTCAACCGCGGCTATAACGGCTTTCAGCAGACCTACCGGAGCTGCACCCCGGCCGCGACGGTGGCGATCCGCCGCTATATCGAGGAAGGCTCGAAGATTTCGCGCGACCTCACGGCGCGCTACGCAAATTGAGCTCTCGGGAACAACGACATCGTCTTTGTTCACAGCCGTTAACCGTTCTTAAAGATGTGGCCTAGCGGTCGTTAATGCGCGTGCTACACCTCTCGTGCAGCGCATCGCCGTGGATCGCGCCCCAGCCCTGTCGAGTTTCATGAGCCATCCTGTGTCCTACGCCCCCGCCCGCGCGCCGCTGCCCGATCACGAGCAGAAACAGGCTGCGCTGAGCTATCTCAACGAGGCCTGGGCCGAGGCGCGCCATGATGGCGTCGATGGCGATTGCCTGGCGCAGGCGAGCCTGTTCGCGGCGCTGGCCGAGCTCGTCGGCACCTATGGCGAGGACGCGGTCGCGAAGTTCGTCGAGGGCTTTCCGGCGCGCATCCGCAACGGCGAATTCTCGGTCGGCGTCTCGCGGCAGTGAGCGCTTCCGCGCCCTAATCGGTCTCGATCGGCAGCGCCTCGTCCCTTGCCCACTCGCCCATCGAGCCATCGTATAGCTTGAGCTTGTCGTAGCCGAGCTCTGTGAGCAGCAAGAGGTCGATCGTCGCCGAGATGCCGCCGCCGCAATAGCAGATCACGGTCTTGTCGCGCGTGATGCCCTGGGCGGCGAATTTCGCCTCGGCATCCGCAAGCGTCGTGACCGTCTTGTCGGCATTGGTGAGCGTTGCAGCCGGGACGTTGACACTGCCGGGGACGCGGCCGGGCCGGCCGTAGCGGCTCGGCTCGAGACCGCGATGAAACTGCGGCCCGAGCGCATTGACGATGACGGTCGAGGGATCGCCGATCCGCGCCGTGACAGTATTTTTGTCGACGAAGAACCCGGCGCGTGGGGCGGCCTTGAAGGTCGTCGCCGGATAACCCTTCGGCGCGCCGGTCTCGACCGGCCGCCCCTCGTCCTTCCATTTGTCGAAACCGCCGTCGAGCACGCGCGCCTCGACGCCGAGCGAGCGCAGCATCCACCAGAACCGCGTCGACCACATCATCGTGCCGATGCTGTAGAGCACGATGGTCTTGCCGGCATCGAGCCCGTGGTGGCCGAAAGCGGCTGCGAGTTGAGCCACGTCAGGCATCATGAACAGCGGCCGCGCGGAAGTGTCGGAGAACTCGCCTTGCAGGTCGAGAAAATCGGCGCCGGGGATGTGGCCGGCTGCGAACGTCTTGTCACCGGGCACCGCGCGATAAGGCACATCGCTGCCCGGCGGCACCGGCTCGTTGTAGGTCGTGCAATCGTAGAGGCGAAGATTGGGATCGCCGAGGATGGCAGCGAGTTGCTCGGTGGTGATAAGGGATGCCGGTTGGGACATTGATTGCACTCCCATCCCTCCTTGTGGTCGTCCCGGCGAAGGCCGGGACCCATAACCACAGGGAGACGTTTGGCGACGGCTCGTCGTTCGGTACTGCGACGGCCTACAATCGAGAGATCACGCGGTATGGGTCCCGGCCTTCGCCGGGACGACACTGAGTGTGTGGCGCGCTTTTGCCGTTCGGCCCGGCCCCCTACTGCTTCAGCGTCTCCAGAAACCGCACCGGCTCGCCCTGAGACGGCGTCACGAGCTCGCCCTGCCACATCACACGCCTGCCGCGCACAAAAGTGCCGACGGGCCAGCCCGTGACGCGCACGCCGTCATAGGGCGTCCAGCCGGCCTTGGAGGCCACCCATTTGTTGGTGACGGTTTCGCTGCGCTTCAAGTCCACGATCGTGAAGTCGGCGTCGTAGCCGGCGGCGATGCGGCCCTTGCAGGCCATGTTGTAGAGGCGCGCGGGGCCGGCGCTGGTGAGATCGACGAAGCGCGCAAGCGACAGCCGGCCCGCGTTGACGTGATCGAGCATGAGCGGCACCAGCGTCTGCACACCGGTCATGCCCGAGGGCGAGGCCGGATAGGTCTTCTGCTTCTCTTCCAGCGTATGCGGGGCGTGATCGGAGCCGAGCACGTCGATGATGCCCTGCTCGATGCCGCGCCAGATCCCGGCGCGGTGATCGGCGCCGCGCACCGGCGGGTTCATCTGCGCCAACGTCCCGAGCCGCTCGTAGCATTCGGGCGCGACCAGCGTGAGATGATGCGGCGTCGCCTCGCAGGAGGCGACGTCCTTGTGGTCGCGCAGAAACTCGATCTCTTCCTTGGTCGAGATGTGCAGCACATGGATGCGCTTGCCGGTTTCATGCGCGAGCTTGACGAGGCGCTGCGTTGCCATCAGCGCCGCGGTCTCGTCGCGCCACACCGGATGCGAGCGTGGATCGCCCTCGATGCGGAGCGACTTGCGATCGTTGAGGCGATACTCGTCCTCGGCGTGGAAGGCGGCGCGGCGCCGGATCACCTGAAAAATGCGGCGCAGGCTTTCGTCGTCCTCCACCAAGAGCGCGCCGGTCGAAGAGCCGATGAACACTTTCACGCCCGCACAACCCGGCGCGCGTTCCAGCACCGGCAGGTCCTGCACGTTCTCGCGGGTGCCGCCGATGAAGAAGGCAAAATCGCAATGCATGCGGTGATGGGCACGCTTGATCTTGTCGGAGAAGGTGGCCTCCGTCACCGTGAGCGGCGACGTGTTCGGCATCTCGAACACCGCCGTGACGCCCCCCATTACGGCGCTGCGCGAACCGGTCTCGAGGTCTTCCTTCTGCTCCAGCCCGGGCTCGCGGAAATGCACCTGCGTGTCCATCACGCCGGGCAGGATGTGCAGGCCCTTGCAGTCGATCACCTCGGCAGCCGAGGCCTGCGACAGCGGGCCCAGCTCGGCGATGCGGCCGTTGGTGATGCCGATATCGCGAACACCCTCGCCGTCCTGGTTGACCACGATGCCGCCCTTGAGGATCACATCGAAACGCTGGGTCATGGCTGGAGGCCTCTCTCATCCCCAAGCGCAGGGCTCAAGGTCTTGTCGTTTAATCCTTGCGGGCTTACGTTCCCGAGCAACATGTCGCAAGAGATTTTCGCATGAAATCAGCGTTTCTTCCCGACCGGGGCGTGGTCAAGGTCGCGGGCGAGGATGCGCGCAACTTCCTCAACGGCCTCATCACCACCGATGTCGACAGGCTCAAGCCGGGCCTGGGGCGATTCGGTGCGCTGCTGACGCCGCAGGGCAAGATCATCGTCGATTTCCTGATCACCGAGGTGCCCGCCGGCCATGGCGGCGGGTTCCTGATCGACTGCCCGAAGGCACTGGCCGAGGGGCTCGCCACCAAGCTGAAATTCTACAAGTTGCGCGCCAAGGTCACGGTGGAAAACCTCGATCTCGGCGTGCTTGCGGTCTGGGACGGCCAGCTTGCGGCACAGCCGGATCTCTCCTTCGCCGATCCCCGCAATGAGGCGCTCGGCACTCGCATCCTGATCCCCGAGGATCTCAAGCAAAAACTATCCGATCTCATCGGCGCCGAGCTGGTCGATGCCGCCGAATACGAGGCTCACCGCATCGCGCTCGGCGTGCCGCGCGGCGGGCTCGATTTCATGTACAGCGATGCGTTCCCGCACGAGACCAACATGGATCGCCTCGCCGGCGTCGATTTCGACAAGGGCTGTTATGTCGGCCAGGAGGTCGTCTCGCGGATGCAGCATCGCGGCACTGCGCGCACCCGCAGCGTGAAGGTGCTGCTCGACGGGCCCTCGCCCGAGGCCGGCGCCACCATTCTCGCCGGCGACAAGCCGGTCGGCACCATCGGCTCCTCCGCCGACGGCAAAGGCATCGCGCTGGTGCGCATCGACCGCGTCGCCGATGCGCTCGACGCAAACCAGCCGCTCAGCGCCGGAGGCATCGCCTTGAAGCTCGCCGAGCCCGAGGTCGTCCGCATTCCAGTGAAGCAGCCCGTTGCATGAGCCGTGCTCCCCACCTGCATCCCGACGGAAAGACCCGCTGCCCCTGGCCGGGTGAAGATCCGCTCTACGTCGCCTATCACGACACCGAATGGGGCGTGCCTGAGTATGACGACCGCGCGCTCTACGAAAAGCTGATCCTCGACGGCTTTCAGGCCGGCCTGTCCTGGATCACGATCCTGCGCAAGCGCGACAATTTCCGCAAAGCCTTCGACGATTTCCAGCCGGAGAAGATCGCGCGCTACACCGACAAGAAGGTGCACGCGTTGATGAACGATGCCGGCATCGTGCGTAACCGCGCCAAGATCGACGGCACGATTTTGAGCGCAAAATCCTATCTCGACATCATGGAGAAGGGGCCCGGTTTCTCGAAGCTGTTGTGGGACTTCATGGACGGAAGGCCCAAGGTCAACAATTTCAAGACCACCGCGAGCGTACCGGCCTCGACGCCGCTGTCGGTGCAGATATCGAAGGAGCTGTCCTCGCGCGGCTTCAAGTTCGTCGGCCCGACCATCGTCTATGCCTTCATGCAGGCGACCGGCATGGTCAATGACCATCTGGTCGACTGCCATTGCCACGCGAGCTGCGGCAAGACGCAGCGCAAGCCGCGTCTCAAGGTCAAATGACGGCCAACAAGACTCCGCGCGGCCTGGAATCCCGCGCCTGGCAGCGCATGCTGTCGGGGCGGCGGCTCGATTTGCTCGATCCCTCTCCGCTCGACGTGGAAATCGCCGACATCGCCCATGGGCTCGCGCGCGTCGCGCGCTGGAATGGCCAGACCATTGGCACGCACATCTTCTCGGTAGCGCAGCACACGCTGCTGGTGGAAACCGTGTTGCGGCACGAGACACCGCGCGTCGATCAGCGCGCGCGCCTCGCGGCGCTGCTGCATGACGCGCCCGAATACGTGATCGGCGACATGATCTCGCCCTTCAAGGCCGTGCTCGACGGCCATTACAAGGCCGTGGAGAAGCGCCTGCTCGGCGCCATTCATATCCGCTTCGGCCTGCCGCCGGTGCTGCCCGAGGAGATCACGCAAGCCATCAAGGCCGCCGATCGCGGCGCGGCCTATCTCGAAGCGACCGAGCTCGCCGGCTTCAGCGAAAGCGAGGCCAGGCGCCTGTTCGGCAAGGACCCGGGCCTGTCTGACAGCGTCCGGCGCGACTACCTCACGCCCTGGACCGCGGCGCGGGCCGAGAAACAGTTTCTGGAGCGGTTTGGCGCGGTGTTTGCGTAAGTCTCGTAGGGTGGGCAAAGGCGCGTTTGGGCCGTGCCCACCATCCTCAGCGTTTGCGGCAAAAAGGGTGGGCACGCTTTGCTTTGCCCACCCTACGGCCGCTCGCTATAATCGCCGCCAAAAAGGTCCGCCATGATCCACGTCTGTTCGCTTGCCGCCCTTCCCGAAACCGTCCGCCGCACCGGGGCCAGCCATGTGCTGACCGTGATGGCCAATGTCGAGCAGGTGGCACGGCCGGTGTCGGTGCTGCCGGCCAATCATCTGAAGGTGTCGATGGACGACATCACCGAGGAGATGGACGGTTTTGTCGCGCCCTCGGAAGCGCATATCGACCAGGTGCTGAACTTCGTGCGCGGCTGGGACCGCAACGCGCCGTTGGTGGTGCATTGCTATGCCGGCATCAGCCGCTCGACCGCGAGCGCGTTCGCGGCCGTCTGCGCGCTCAATCCCGATCGCGACGAGATCGAGATCGCGAAGAAGATCCGCGCCGCCTCCCCGGTCGCCTCGCCGAACCGGCGCATCGTCGGCCTCGCCGATCGCGCACTCGGGCGCAATGGCCGCATGCTGCAGGCGCTCGACGAGATGGGCCCGGGCGCAATGATGGTCGAGGGCCGCCCCTTCGTGATCGAGCTCGAATGACATCAGCGATCTTGGGATGAGCGACAAGCTGCTGACGCCGATCGAGATCGGCCTGACTGCCGCGATCGTCGCGATCGAGGAGCATGAGCCGCTGGTGCTGACCGCGCGCGGCAGCGACGGGCTTGCCGGCCTGCCCTTCGGTCCGTTCGACGCGCCGAGCCATCGTACCTTCGAGATCGGCCTGCGTGCCTGGGTCGAGGAACAGGCGGGCTTGCGGCTCGGCTATGTCGAGCAGCTCTACACTTTTGGCGATCGCGGCCGTCATGCGGAGGCCGGCGACACCGGCGCGCACATGGTGTCGATCGGCTATCTCGCGCTGACGCGCACCGTTGACGGCGCGGCGTCCTCCAATACGGCGAGCTTCGAGCCCTGGTATCGCTACTTCCCCTGGGAGGACTGGCGCGAGGAACCGCCCGCGATCATCGCGCGCGACATCATCCCCGCGCTGACCAAATGGGCCGAGGAGGAAACACCCGAGACCACGCGCGCGTTGCCGCGCCGGGATCGTGTGCGGTTCTATTTCGGCCTCGAGGGTGATGCGTGGGACGAGGAGCGCGTGCTCGACCGTTACGAGCTCCTGTACGAGGCCGGCCTCGTCGAGGAAGCCCGGCGCGACGGCCGCCCTGCGGCGTTGTCGCGCAAGGCACTGCCTGCGCTCGGCACCTCGATGCGGTTCGACCACCGCCGGATCCTTGCCACGGCAATCGCGCGGCTGCGCGCAAAGCTGAAGTATCGCCCTGTGGTGTTTGAACTTTTGCCGGCCGAGTTCACACTTACGGAATTGCAGTATACGGTGGAGGCGATCTCGGGCCGGCACCTGCACAAGCAGAACTTCCGTCGCCTGGTCGAGATGGAGGCCCTGGTCGAACCGACCGGAGTGATGTCGACACAGACGGGTGGACGGCCGGCGGCGCTCTATCGCTTCCGCCGCGACGTGCTCCAGGAGCGGCCGGCCCCCGGCTTGCGCATGCGCTCCCGGCGCTAGATCAAGATCGCGATCGGCCCCTGCACGCCGGTCGCCAGGAGGCCCCATGTTCGACGCCCCGTTTGACGTCTTTGCGGTGATGTTTGCGATCGCTGCGTTTTTGATTGCGCTGAAGGCGTCGAACCAGGCGACTGAGTTGCGCCGAAGGCTGGGCTCGCTGGAGGCCGCGCTGCAAGCGCCGCGACCGATCCAGCCGCCGCCGTTGCTGCCCGAGCAGGAGCAGGCAGCTGCGCCCGCAGCGAGCGCGGCAGAGCCGCCGCCGCTTGCGCCCGAAACCGAGCAGGCGCCGTCGCTGGTCACAGCCGACGTGACACCGCCGCCGATCGAGCCCAGTTCCGATGCGCCGCCTCCGCGGCCCGCGCCGGCGCCCGGCTTCGAGGAGCGGCTCGGCACGCGCTGGGTGGTGTGGATCGGCGGCCTTGCGCTCGCGCTCGGCGGCTTCTTCATGGTGCGCTATTCGATCGAGGCCGGCCTTATCGGCCCTGGCGTCCGCGTGTTCCTCGGCGGCGTATTCGCGCTCGCGCTGCTAGGTGCCGGCGAATGGACGCGGCGCAAGGAAACCATCTCCAACATCCAGGCGCTGCCGATCGCCAACATCCCCGCAATCCTGACTGCGGCGGGCACCGCCGTGGCGTTCGCGACGGTCTATGCGGCCTACGCGCTCTACGGCTTCCTCGTGCCCGCGACCGCATTCGTGCTGCTGGGCCTCGTCGCGCTTGGCACGCTGGCTGCGGCCCTTCTCCATGGCCCTGCGCTTGCAGGTCTCGGCGTCGTCGGCGCCTTCATCACGCCTGCTCTCGTCTCCAGCGCAAAGCCGGACTATTGGGCGCTCTACGTCTTTCTCGCCATCGTCACCGCTGCGAGTTTCGGCCTCGCCCGCATCCGGCTGTGGCGCTGGCTCGCGGTGACCACCATCGTCTTCGCCGTGCTCTGGATCTTCCCCGGGCTCGACACCAACGAATTGCAGGTCGCGCCGCACGCTTTCCATGCCATTGCAGGATTCGTGCTCGCCGCACTGCTCGTCGTCTGCGGCTTCATGTTCGGCCCGACCATCGAGGACGGCCAGATCGAACCGGTCTCGTCGAGCGCGCTCGGCGCCTATCTGTTCGGCGCGATGCTGATCGTGCTGTCGAGCGCACATGCCGATCTGTCCCTGATCGCGTTCACTCTTCTTGTCGCCGCGACGCTGTACGTCGCCTGGCGCGCCGAGGCTGCGACCGGCGCGCTGGGCGCGGCGGCCGCGGTCGTCTTCATCGTGTTCGCCGAATGGGCGGTGCGCGCCAATCCCGACATGCTGGTGCTACCCGGCGGCCCGCTGCCCGGCATCGGGCCGACCGCAACCGATAGCTCCGTGACGCTGCATCTGATGATGGCCGCGATCTTCGCCGCCGGCTTCGGCATCGCCGGGTTTCTCGCGCAGGGCCGCTCGAACTCGGCGATCATTCCCGTGGTTTGGGCGGCGGCCGCAGTCGCCACGCCCATTGCCGTTCTCGTTGCGCTCTATGCGCGCATCGCCCATCTCGACCGCTCGATTCCGTTCGCGATCCTCGCGGTGCTGCTCGCCGGCGCATTCGGCCTTGCGACCGAAACGCTCAGCCGCCGCGAAACCCGGCCAGGTCTTGCGATCTCGATCGCGCTGTTCGCCACCGGCACGCTCGGCGCGCTGGCGCTGGCGCTGACCTTCGCTCTGGAGAAGGGCTGGCTCACCATTGCGCTCGCGCTGATGTCGCTCGGCACAGCCTGGATCTCGATGCGGCGACCGATCCCGTTCTTGCGCTGGCTCGCCGCCATCTTCGCCGGCATCGTCACCGCGCGCGTCGCCTATGACCCGCGCATCGTCGGCGACGCCGTCGGCACCACGCCGATCTTCAACTGGCTGTTGTGGGGCTATGGCCTGCCGGCGGCGGCGTTCTGGGCAGCGAGCCATTTCCTGCACCGCCGCGGCGACGACGCGCCGCTGCGCATGGTGGAGGCGGCTGCGATCCTGTTCACGGCGCTGCTCGCCTTCATGGAGATCCGCCATCTCGCGACCTCAGGCGACATGACGTCGTCGCCGTCCCTGCTCGAAGCCGGTTTGCAGGTCTGCGTGGCGCTGGCGATGGCGATCGGGCTCGAGCGGTTGCGGCTGCGCAGCCGCAGCATCGTCCACAATGTCGGCGCCGTCATTCTGACTGCGATCGCCGGGTTCATCAGCGTGTTCGGCCTCCTGTTCCTGGAGAACCCGATGATCTGGCGCATCGACGTCGGCGGCGCGGTGTTCAACCTGCTGCTGCTCGGCTACGCGCTGCCGGCGGTGCTGATGCTGCTGCTCGCCTATGCGGTGGTCGGCGCGCGCGGCAAGGTCTACGCCAACATCCTGGCGGGCGCAGCACTGCTGTTCGCGCTGGTTTACCTGACGCTGGAGATCCGCCGCTTCTATCACGGCCCGATCCTCTCAAGCGGCGGGACCACGGGCGCCGAACAATACACCTATTCGATCGGCTGGCTCGCCTTCGGCGTGGTGCTGCTCGGTATCGGTGTCCTCGTCAACTCCGAGCGGGCGCGGCTGGCGTCCGCCGCCGTGATCGGGCTGACGATCCTGAAGGCCTTCGTGATCGACATGTCGACGCTGACCGGCGTCTACCGCGCACTGTCGTTCATGTGCCTCGGCATCGTGCTGGTCGCGATCGGCTGGCTCTACCAGCGCATCCTGTTCCGGCGGCAGCTGCCGCCGCCGGCGCCGCAGACCAGCAGTTAAGGTCAGGCCGCGCGGACCGATTCCAGGAACTGCGCAACCTCGACCTTGAGGCGTGTGCTGTCGGTCGCCAGCAATTTCGCCGCCGACAACACCTCGCTGGAGGCCTCGCCGGTCTCGATCGCGCCGCGCTGCACGTCGGTGATGTTCGACGAGACCTCCTGCGTGCCGACCGAAGCCTGCTGCACGTTGCGCGAGATCTCCTGCGTCGCCGCGCCCTGCTGCTCGACGGCGGCGGCGATGGCCGAGGACACCTCGGACAGCCGCTCGATGGTGCCGCCGATCTCCTGGATCGCGCTGACCGATTCCTGCGTCGCGGCCTGGATCCCTGCGACCTGCGCCCCGATCTCGCCGGTCGCCTTCGCGGTCTGCTCGGCCAGCGCCTTGACCTCGGAGGCAACGACCGCGAAGCCGCGGCCGGCTTCGCCCGCGCGCGCCGCCTCGATGGTCGCGTTCAACGCCAGCAGATTGGTCTGGCCGGCAATCGTGTTGATGAGCTCGACGACGTCGCCGATGCGCGAGGCGGCCTGCGACAGTGCGTTGACGCGCTCGTTGGTGCGCGCCGCCTGCTCGACGGCTTCGGCGGCCATCCGCGCCGAATCCTGCATCCGGCGGCTGATCTCGGTGATAGAGGACGACAGCTCTTCCGAAGCCGATGCCACGGCCTGGACGTTGGTGGAGGCTTCCTCGGACGCAGCCGCGACGACGGTCGCGAGCTCCTTCCCGCGCTGCGCGGTGCCGGTCAGCGTCGAGGCAGACGCCTCGAGCTCGGTCGAGGCCGAGGAGACGGTGCCGACGACTTCGCCGATCATGGCTTCGAACTTGCGGGTGATGGCATCAACGCGGCGGCCGCGTTCGATCTTGGCTTCGGCATCGGCCGCGGCAGCCTGATCAGCAGCCTTCTTGGCAATCAGCGCTTCCTTGAAAATCTGCAGCGCATCCGCCATCGAGCCGATCTCGGTCTTCTCGCCGCGATGCTGCACCTCGGCCGAGAGGTCGCCCTCGCCGAGGGACTGCATCGGCTTGATGATGGATGCAATGCCGCGCGAAACATCGCGCACGAGATAGTAGGCCGCGCCGATCGCGATCGCGACCGAGGCTATGATGATGCCGACCAGCACGCGGAAGATCATGGCGTAGCTGTCCGCCGCCTGCTTCGTCTCCGATTCGACGCCGCGATTGTTGAGGTCGATGTTCCTGGTCAGCAGCGGATCGGCCGCCTGGGCCATCTTCGCCACCCTGGTCTGCAACAGCTCGTTGGCTTCAGACGGGAAGCGGCCGACGCTCTTGCGCGACAGCGCCATCACCTCCTGCACGCCGTTCAGGTACTCGCCCCACGCATTGGTCCATTGCCCGTAGATGGAGCGTTCTTCGGACGAAGTGATCAGCGGCTCGTAGGTCTTGCGAGTCTGCTCGATGCGTTCGCGCAGCGAGGCGAGGCGCTTCTCGGCGGCCTCCTTGCCTTCGGCGGTGTCCTGCATCAAATGCAGGCGGAGCGCGACCCGCAGCTCGTTGACATCGGCGCGGATCGAGCCCAGCGCACGCACGCTCGGCAGCCAGCCCTGCGCGATCTCGACGGTGTGCGAGTTGATGTTCTGCATGGTGCCGATCGCCACCACGCCAACGCCGGCGAGCGAGAGCACGAGGACCGACAACACGGTCAGAAGCTTGAAGACGATCGACAACTTCGACATCACGACAAATCCCGATGATACCTGGCAACACACGACTTGCCTGCGCCGCAATCGTCACGACGGACGACAGGGCAGGCGTCATTCCAACAATGCTGGCTGATTCTTATCCCGTAAGATTGCGCACATAGTTGCAAACAGGCGTTAACAGGAACCTACGTGAAACTACGGGGAATGACCCAACCGGCGCTATTTTCGCTGTATTGCGGCGCCGCAACACGAACGGAAACGACCGCCACGCCTTCGGGCGCAGCGGTCGCGGGATCGGGTTGAAACTTCGTGCGGTCGCGTCAGGCCGCCCGGACCGTCTCCAGGAATTTGCCGACCTCGAGTTTTAGACGATCGCTGTCGGTGGACAGCATCTGCGCGGCGGACAGGACCTGCGAGGACGCCGAGCCGGTCTCGCTCGCGCCGCGCTGTACGTCGACGATGTTTGAGGAGACCTCGTGCGTGCCGTGCGCGGCCTGCTGTACGTTGCGGGAGATTTCCTGCGTCGCCGCGCCCTGCTCTTCCACGGCCGCCGCGATCGTCGAGGAGATCTCCGACAGTTTCTCGATGGTGTCGCTGATGTCCTTGATGGCGCCGACCGATTGTTGCGTCGCCGCCTGGATGCCGGAAATCTGCTGGCCGATCTCGCCGGTCGCCTTCGCGGTCTGCTCGGCCAGGGCCTTGACCTCGGAGGCGACGACCGCAAAACCCTTGCCGGCCTCGCCGGCCCGCGCCGCCTCGATCGTGGCGTTGAGCGCCAGCAAATTGGTCTGGCCGGCGATGGTGTTGATCAGCTCGACCACGTCGCCGATCCGCGTCGCGGCCTTCGACAATTCACTGACGCGCTCGGTGGTGTTGCGGGCCTGGCCGACGGCCTCGCTCGCCACGCGCGCGGACTCCTGCACCTGGCGGCTGATCTCGGTGATCGAGGAGGACAATTCCTCCGTCGCCGACGCGACCGACTGCACGTTGGTGGAGGCTTCCTCGGAGGCCGCCGCAACCACGGTGGTGAGCTTCTGCGTGCGCTCCGCGGTCGAAGTCAGCGTCGTGGCGGAGGCTTCGAGCTCGGTCGAGGCCGACGACACCGTGCCGACGATCTCGCCGACGGCGCCTTCGAAACTGTCGGCGAGCTTGCGCATTTCCACCTTGCGCTGCTCGGCCGCGATCTGATCCTGTCGCATCTTGGCGTCCGCTTCCGCGCGCGCTTTCTGCTCGGACACGATCTTGAATTTCTCGACCGCGCCGGCGACCTCGCCGACCTCGTCCTTGCGGCCGAGGCCCGGCAGCACCACCGAGAAGTCGCCGCCGGCGAGCTTTTCCATCGCGACCGTGAGCGCGCGCATGGGACGCGCGATGCTGAAGACGGAGAAGATGCAGGCGCCGATCAGGATCAGCGCGACCAGCGCGCCGGCGACGAGCGACGTCCGCGCCACCGCCGCGGCTTCCGTCTCCGCCGCCGCCCGCGCCTCGGCGCTCCCCTGCTTGGCGAATTCGGTGATCTGGTTGGTCAGCTCAGATATCTCTTCGTTGATTGGCGCCAATGTCTCCTTGCGAAGGCGGTCGACGTCAGAGACAAGCTTTGCAAGCTGCGCGGCCGCTTCGCTGTCCTTCTTTGCTTCGAGCCCGAGCTCCTGCTTGCGAACGGCTTCGATCTGCAGCTCACCCTTGACGAAATTGCCGACAAGCAAGGTGAGGCGCTCGATCCGCTTGCTGTTTTCGGGCGAGCGCGAGAGCTTCGCCATCTCTACCGCGAACTTCAAAGCCGACGTCTGGCGGTCGTTGAAATAGCTGACGGCCTTCTGCATCTCGGCTGGCGAGGACGACGTCAGAATGTCGCGAATGCCGATCTGCATCCCGCGTACCGAGGCCTTCGCTTCAGCGGCGTTCTGCGCGATCGCCTGCTGCCCCGATGCGCCATTGCTGAGTCTCTGGACCTCGGCGTCACCGGTCATCTGGAGGAAGATCATCAGGGCGACGAGCCCGATGGTCAGCGCTGAGGTGATGGCGAGCTTGGTGCCAATTCGCAGGTTCTGAATGAACATCATCGAAGCATTCCCAGGATATGCGTGGCCGCGACGAAGCGCGTAAACAGCACGGGAAGGCTAAACCGGCAGGTTCCTCATTAACGTTAAGTAGAGGCGGTCGGGACTTGGGTAGAACTACGGGAAACGCTGCTCAACCTGCCGGACTTGCACAGCTTTCACGTGCAGAGAAAAGGCGCCTCTCGGATTTGCATATGTCGCCGTCGTTAACGCCTGAGGCCGCGTCAGCGCACGGTCTCGCCAAGGAGGCTGATGCGAAACACCGGCTGCTTGTTCTCGTCGAGCAGCTCCATGCACCACTTGGCGTTCGGCTTGAGATTGCGCGAGATGCTGCCGAGCAGGTTGGCGCACACTTCTGTCATCTCCTTCCAGGCGGCGTCGTGATCCCGGAACTCGTAGGGATGATCGGCGGCGCCGGAATAGCGGCCGGTGCTGATGCGGAAGAAATACAGCGACATCGTTGAACCCTTGCGTACGGCCGCACCCCTCGGCCGTTACACAAGCTGGGGCGCCAGTCGCTACCAAGGCATGAAAGCCGCAGACCGTATGACTACGGCGTGACGGCTTGATCGCCGATGGATTCGTCAATTTGTGTGCAGCTGGTCCCTACACGAAGAGGCCGAGATCACTCGGTCGAGCGGCGCAGCTCCAGCGCACCTTCGTTCTTCGGCTCGGACCTCACCGGTTCGATCCGGCTGCTCTCGACACGCGGCGTCTCGACGCGCGCGGCGACCTCGGTGCTCGATGTGTTGACCGAACCGGTCTGCTCGGGTGCGCGCAGCGAGCGCGGACGCGCGACGGCGCGCGCCATCAGCATCTGGTTGCCGCCCTGATGGTGGAAGTCGCAATAGGCGAAGCCCATGCCCGACACCGAGCCGCGGAAGCTGCGCTCGTCGGTCTTTTCAAGGTTGAAACAGGGTTCGAACGGAATGCCCTTGATCGAGGCGCAGACGTTCTGGCCGCGGATCTGGAGCGTGTTGCCGGGAAGGCGGAGATGTTTGACCGGGCCTGAGCCCGAGAACTGCACCGCGCCGGCGGCGCCGAGGTCGTCCAGGATTCGGCCTGCGCCGCGGGTACCGTCGAAACAGGTGAAAGCGAAGACCTTGCCGGCGACGAAGCGGCGCGCCTCGTCGGCGTTCATGCTGCCAGCAATGGCCGGCGCAAACGTCGCGACAGCGGTGACAGCCCCCAACACAATACGCGCAAGCATGCTCAACTCCGAACCAACCCCCGCAGCGGGCGATGCCTTATCTCTTTACCCGCTGCTTACCATACTAACCATGGCGACATTGAAGCAGCTTCGTTGGTAAAGTCTGAACGCCGTTAGACAATTTTTACCACGATCCGGCCGCGGACCTGGCCCGCGAGGATCTTTGCACCCCATGCGGGCACTTCGTCGAGCGGAATTTCATGAGTGATTTCAGATAGTTTTGTCCGATCCAGATCGGAGGCCAAGCGTTGCCAGGCGGCTTTTCGCGGTTCGATCGGGCACATCACGGAATCGATGCCGAGAAGGCACACCCCGCGCAAAATGAATGGCGCGACCGAGGACGGCAGATCCATGCCGGCCGCCAAACCACAGGCCGCGATCGCGCCGCCATATTTCGTCATCGACAGCAGATTCGCGAGCGTGGTCGAGCCGACGCTGTCGACGCCACCCGCCCAGCGTTCCTTTGCGAGCGGCTTGCCCGGCGCCGACAATTCATTGCGGTCGATGACCTCTGCGGCACCGAGGCTCTTCAGATAATCGGCTTCCGACGCGCGGCCGGTGGAAGCGATGACGTGATAGCCGAGCCAGGACAGCACCGCGGTGGCGACCGAGCCGACGCCGCCCGCCGCGCCCGTCACCACCACCGGACCGCTCTTCGGCGAGATGCCCTGCTTCTCCAGCGCCAGCACCGACAGCATCGCGGTGAAGCCGGCGGTGCCGATCGCCATGGCGTCGCGCACCGACAGGCCCTGCGGCAGAGCGACCAGCCAGTCGCCCTTCACGCGCGCCTTTTCGGCATAGGCGCCGAGATGGGTCTCGCCCATGCCCCAGCCGGTGCAGACGACCTTGTCGCCCGCCTTCCACGCCGGATGCGAGGACAGCTCGACGGTGCCTGCGAAATCGATGCCGGCGATCATGGGAAAGCGGCGCACCACCGGCGCCTTGCCGGTGAGCGCGAGGCCGTCTTTGTAGTTCAGCGTCGACCATTCGACGCGGACGGTGACGTCGCCTTCCATCAGCTCGGCTTCGTCGTACTGTGTGAGCGCGGCGGTGGTGCCCTTGTCGGCCTTGTCGATCCGGATCGCCTTGAATGTGGCCACGGCAAAACTCCCTGAGACTTGTTTCAGGCGATGTTTAGCCGATCAGGCAGGCTGCGCAACCGCCCGCTGGACGGGTTTCTCCACGATCGGAAGATTGATCAGCGCCGAGAGCACGCCGAACAGGACCGAGAGCCACCAGATCGGCGTGTAGGAACCGTACTTCTCGAACACGATGCCGCCGAGCCAGACGCCGAGGAAGCCGCCGACCTGATGGCTGACGAAGGCGAAGCCATAGAGCGTCGCCAGCCAGCGCGTGCCGAACATTAGCGCCACCAGCGCGGATGTCGGCGGCACCGTCGACAGCCAGGTCAGACCAGAGACGGCGCCGAACGCGATCGCCGAGAACGGCGTGATCGGGAACGAGATGAAGGCGAGCGTTGCGAGCGCGCGGGTGAAATAGATCACCGACAGGATGTAGCGCTTCGGCAGCGAGTTCTGGAGATAGCCGACACTGAGCGATCCGATCATGTTGAAAAGCCCGATCGCCGCGATCACCCAGCCGCCGACCTGCGTGGAAATGCCGCGATCGACCAGGAAAGCCGGCAGATGCACGGTGATGAAGGCGAGCTGAAAGCCGCAGGTGAAGAAGCCGAGCACCAGGAGCACGTAGGAGCGATGTCCGAAGGCTTCGCTCAGCGCCTTCGTGAAGGTCTGCTCATCCGCAGGCGCAGCGTTTGCGGCACTTGCCACCGGCGGCGTCGAGAGCGCCAACGACAGCGGGATGATCAGGAGCATCAGGAAGCCGAACACGGTGAGCGCCTGCTGCCAGCCAAAATTGTCGATCAGCGCGACGCCGATCGGCGCGAACAGGAACTGGCCGAACGAGCCCGCTGCGGTGCCGGCGCCAAGCGCAAGGCCGCGCTTCTCGGCCGGCAACAGCTTGCTGAACGCCGACAGCACCAGATTAAACGAGCAGCCGGCAAGGCCGAAGCCCACCATCACGCCCGCGCCGACGTTCAGCGACAACGGCGTCGACGAATAGCGCATCAACAACAGGCCGCCGGCATAGAGCAGCGCGCCAACGCACATCACCCGGAACAAGCCGAAGCGATCGGCGACCGCGCCGGCAATCGGCTGGCCCAAGCCCCACAACAGATTCTGAAAGGCAATCGCGAGCCCGAACACGTCGCGGCCCCAGGCGAATTCATGGCTCATCGGCTGCACGAAGAAGCCGAGCGCCGAGCGCGGACCGAAACCGAGCATGCCGATCGCGCAGCCGCAGAGAATGATGACGGCCGGCGTGCGCCAGTTGGAGGAACGTGAGACCGGACCGAGCTCGCCCACTTGCGTCGACATGGTGTTCCTCATCTGTCGTTGGCGGGTCCGGAATAGGCAGCCGCGAGTCAGGCGTTTAATGCAAATGCATGAAAGTCCCAAGACCAAAATGGCTGCGCCCTGGGAAGGGCTGGGCCGGGAGCATTGCGTTTCATCGCGGCGTTGCCGGGGCGGGACTTGACGAGAATGTGTGCGGCAGGACCTAGCGGGATGCCGAACGCGGTGCTATCTTTGATATACTCATATTGAGCATATGTGAGCTCGCGAAACCCGCCGGCCCTCTCGGCCGGATTTCTCAGGCTCTATATATACTCATATTGAGTATATATAATTCTCACGGGAGGCTTCAATGCCGATCACTGGAATCTACGGCCCCGACGACCTTGCCAGCTCGCCACAGGGCCAAACCATCTCCGCCCGCACGCCGGCGCACAGAGGACCAGCGCTGCCGATGCCCTCGCTGGAATGGACGGCGGAGGTCGAGCGGGCCACCGCGCCGATCTACGAGCGCGTCAAGCACGTGATCCCGCCAATCGAGTGGCCGCTGATGGCGCCGACGATTCACGCGATCAACGCGCTGAAGCGCGAACGCAACGCGGTGATCCTCGCCCACAACTATCAGGCGCCGGAGATCTTCCACGGCGTCGCCGATATCGGCGGCGATTCGCTCCAGCTCGCGGTCGAGGCGACCAAGGTGAAGGCCGATGTCATCGTGCAATGCGGCGTGCACTTCATGGCGGAGACGTCAAAGCTGCTCAACCCTGACAAGACGGTGCTGATTCCGGACTCCCGCGCCGGCTGCTCGCTGGCGGCCAGCATCACGGGCGCGGATGTGCGGCTGCTCCGTGACAAATTTCCCGGCGTGCCCGTGGTCGCCTATGTCAACACGTCGGCGGAAGTGAAGGCTGAGGTCGACATCTGCTGCACCTCGTCGAACGCGGTGCAGGTGGTCGAGAGCCTGAACGCGCCCACCGTAATTTTCCTGCCCGACCGCTATCTCGCGACCTACGTCGCTTCGAAGACCGACGTGAAGATCATCGCCTGGAAGGGCGCCTGCGAGGTGCACGAGCGTTTCACCGGCGACGAGCTGCGTGCGTATCGCGATGCCGATCCGTCCGTGCAGATTATCGCGCATCCGGAATGCCCGCCGGACGTGCTGGCGGAAGCCGACTTTACCGGCTCGACCGCGCACATGATCAACTGGGTGCGCAACAAGCGGCCGAAGCGGCTGGTGATGATCACGGAATGCTCGATGGCCGACAATGTCCGGGCCGAACTGCCGGACGTGGAGATGCTGCGTCCCTGCAATCTCTGCCCGCACATGAAGCGCATCACGCTCGCCAACATTCTGGAGAGCCTGCTGACGCTTGGCGAGGAAGTGACGATCGATCCCGCGCTCGCGGCACGCGCGCGGCGATCGGTCGAGCGGATGATCAATTTGAAGAACTAGCAACCCAAGTCGCAACACACACAACCGTCGTCCCGGCGAAGGCCGGGACCCATAACCACCGAACGCTGTTTTGCGAAGAACGCGTTGAACATCTTCGCACAACAAGTTCCGCCGCGGCGTATGGGTCCTGGCTTTCGCCAGGACGACGACGAGGAGACAGCCATGACAGACATCCACAACCTCACCCGCACCACCGACGACGTCATCATCGTCGGCGGAGGGCTCGCCGGTTTGTTCTGCGCGCTGAAGCTCGCGCCGCGGCCGGTGACGCTGATCTCGGCGGCGCCGCTTGGACAGGGCGCATCCTCCGCATGGGCGCAAGGCGGTATCGCCGCGGCCGTGGCCGAGGGCGACACGCCGGAGGCGCACGCGGCGGATACCATCGCTGTCGGCGGCGGCATCGTCGATGAGGCCATCGCACTCGGGATCGCGCGCGAGGCCGCGCCGCGGATTCACGATTTGCTCGCCTACGGCGTGCCGTTCGACCGCGACCTCGAGGGCCGGCTCGCCGTCGGCCGCGAGGCCGCCCATTCGGCGCGGCGCATCGTGCATGTGCGCGGCGACGGCGCCGGTGCTGCGATCATCGCGGCGCTCTCCGAGGCCGTGCGCCGCACGCCGTCGATCCGCCTGATCGAGGGCTTTGTGGCCGAAGCGCTGCTCACCGAGGATGGCGCCGTCACCGGCCTCCAATTGCGCGAGGCCGGCAACTTTGCCGCAAGGCCCGTGATGATCGCCTCGCGCGCCGTGGTGCTGGCGACCGGTGGCATCGGTCATCTCTATGCCGTCACCACCAATCCGGTCGAGGCCAGCGGATCGGGCCTCGCAATCGCGGCGCGCTCCGGCGCCGTGATTGCCGACCCAGAGTTCGTGCAATTCCACCCGACCGCCATCATGGTCGGCCGCGACCCGGCGCCGCTCGCGACCGAAGCGCTGCGCGGCGAAGGCGCGACGCTGGTCAACGGCGATGGCGATCGTTTCATGACTGCACGCCATCCACTGGCCGAGCTCGCACCGCGCGATATCGTCGCCCGTGGCGTGTTCGCCGAGATCGCAGCCGGGCGCGGCGCCTTCCTCGATGCGCGGCAAGCACTCGGCGTACGTTTCGCCGACAAATTCCCGACGGTGCATGCAAGCTGCATCGCCGCAGGGATCGATCCTGCGACGCAAGCGATCCCGATCGCGCCGGCTGTGCATTACCACATGGGTGGCATCGCGGTGGACGCGCGAGGGCGCAGCTCGATCGACGGACTCTGGGCCGGCGGCGAAGTGTCGTCTACCGGCGCACATGGCGCGAACCGGCTGGCGTCGAACTCGCTGCTCGAAGCCGTGGTCTACGCCGCACGCATCGCCGACGACATTGCCGGCCACGCGATCCCCTCGCCTGCCCCGCTCCCCGACATGCTGGTGACGCCGCGCGGTGGCGCGCCGGATGCAGCTGGCGTGAAGCGGCTGCGAGCGTTGATGAGCGCAAATGTCGGCGTGATCCGCGATGGTGACGGGCTGGCTGAGGCCGTGCGCAGCTTTGCCGAGCTCGAACGCGACACCGCCAACACGGCATTTCGCAACATGGCAACGACCGCCCTGCTCGTAGCCACCGCCGCCTGGAGTCGCCACGAGAGCCGCGGCGCGCATTTCCGCGCCGACCATCCAGCAGAGATTCCCGCCCTCGCACAGCGAACGATCACCACGCTCTCAGCCGCGCGCGACGTGGCGGAGAGCCTTGCCGAACACCCGATGCCGCGCATCGCGCAATCCATGATCGCCTGACGGAGTTTCCCATGATCACCCCGACCTCACTGCTCTATCCCGACGCCTTCCTCTCTCCGCTTGCAATTGACGAGGCGGTGCACCGCGCCCTCGACGAGGATCTCGGCCGCGCCGGCGACGTCACCTCGCTCGCGACGATTCCCGAAGCGACGACGGCGCAGGCCATCCTCGTGGCGCGGCAGTCTGGCGTGATCGCAGGACTTCCGCTGGCGCTGGCAACATTGCAAAAGCTCTCGCCCGACATCGAGGTGCGCGCTCATGTCCGCGACGCTGCGCGCGTCGCCCGCG
This sequence comes from Bradyrhizobium commune, assembly GCF_015624505.1. Classification (NCBI taxonomy): domain Bacteria; kingdom Pseudomonadati; phylum Pseudomonadota; class Alphaproteobacteria; order Hyphomicrobiales; family Nitrobacteraceae; genus Bradyrhizobium; species Bradyrhizobium commune. The sequence continues at coordinate 5,646,609 of NZ_CP061379.1, forward strand.
GGCAACAGGTGCTGACGATCTCCGGTCCCGCCCGCGCCATCCTCACGGCAGAGCGGACCGCGCTGAATTTCGTCGGCCGGCTGTCGGGCGTCGCCACGTTGACGGCTGATCATGTCGCTCGCACCGAGGGCACCAGAATGCGCATCTGCTGCACGCGAAAGACCACGCCCGGTTTGCGCGCGCTGGAAAAATACGCAGTGCGGTGCGGCGGCGGCTTCAACCACCGCTTCGGCCTCGACGATGCGATCCTGATCAAGGACAATCACATCGCGGTCGCCGGCGGCATCCGCCCCGTGCTGGAGCGCGCCCGCGCCCATGCCGGCCATCTCGTCAAGCTCGAGATCGAGGTCGATACGCTGGCGCAGCTGCGCGAGGTGCTCGACACCGGCCTTGCCGATGCCGTGCTGCTCGACAACATGGATCTCGCCACGCTACGCGAGGCGGTGCGGATGGCGGAAGGCCGCGTGGCGCTGGAGGCATCCGGCGGCGTCACGCTGGACTCGATTCCCGCGATCGCGGCCACCGGCGTTGACTACGCCTCGTCAGGCGCGCTAACGCATTCGGCGCCAAATTTCGACTGCGCGCTGGATATCGAGATGTGAAGCGTGCGCTCCTCTCCGTCATGGCCGAGCTTGTCCCGGCCATCCACGTCTTGGCACGCAGCACAGAGAACGTGGATGCCCGAGACAAGCCCGGGCATGACGGCCTTTCGTGAAGACGACTACCTTCGCTCGCTCACGCCCATCTCGGCGGAGCTCTTGGCTTCCTGCGCGAGCTCGGCCGAGAGCGCGGCGGTCTGCGCCGGCGTGCCCCAGCTCGGCTCCTCTCCGCCGTCGCCCCAGGCGCGCGGACGGTAGAAGGTGTGGACGCCGAACTTGTACATCTTCTTCATCTCGGCGACCCAGGACGGACGCACCCAATAGGCATGATAGTGCGTCGACTTGCCGACCTCGGGCAGCCAGATCTGGCCGTCGAGCATCGCCTTCGAGATCTTTTTCGCGCGCTCCCACATTTCGGGCTCGCGGATCACATCGGGATTGTTGTCGCAGGCGAAGGTGAACTGGCAGGCGAGATGACGATACTTGTTTTGATAGACCACGCCGCAGACCGTATCCGGATATTTGCCGGAGAACACGCGGTTCATCACCACCTGCGCGACCGCGATCTGGCCGCGCACGGCCTCGCCGCGGGATTCGAAATAGACCGCTTCGGCGAGGCACTTTTCCGATTTCGCACGTGACTTGTCGTCGAGCGCGAGGCGCTCGGCGGGCGATTTGGCGCGCTGGTTATCGGCGTTGACCTCGCCCTTCGGCGCGACGCTCTCGCCGCTGTCGGTGGCGCCTGCGGCGTCCTCGGCCGGCGGCGTCAGCGAGGCCAGCTTCATGTCGGGATCGGACATCACGATCAGCGGCTCGGCGCCGGGCTGCCAGCTCTCGATGCTTTCGAGATTGCCGCCGAGCGAGGAGCTGCCGAAGAACAAATTCGAGGTCTTCACGCTGAAGGGATCGCGCGGCGGCGTGACGATCGTCGCCTGCTTCAGCGCGTTGAGCGGCTGGGCCGCAAAGGACAGCGCATCATCGCCGGCCTTCGGCGGGTTGGCATATTGCGGCAGCGGCGGCGCGCGCATCGCTTCCTGCAGCTCGGGGTCGAGCGCGGCCGCGGACTCCGGCGACATCGCTTGTGGCGACGCCGCGCGCAGCTCGACCGTCTTGGCGCCGAACACGGAGCTGTTCGAGGTCGCGGGATCCTGCTGCGCGGGAGCTGCGGGCGGCGCGGCAATCTCAGGCGTGGGCGTGATTGTCGTGAGACGATCGCCCTTCAGCGAGCGGTCGACCTTGGGGAAATCGGAGGCTTGGTAACGCGGGGGGGCCTGGAGCGCCGGATTGCCACGGGGAATACTGCCGGTGACGTCACGGCCATCGAGGCTCGCGAGGCGAACCATCGCGCTCTGCGGCACCGACGTTCCGATCGGGCGCGTAAAGCTGTAAGTGGCGAGCTGAATCGACGAAGCCGCAGAAAACACCTGCTTCTGCCAGCGCTCGGCGACGCCGGGTTGGCGCGCCAAGAGCGAGCCAATGTCCTGATACCCGATCTCTCTCGGCATCAATGCGAAGATGCAGAGACCGAGTCCGAAGGACGCGAACCGCGCGCCCCTCGGATGGTTACGCAACACAAACATCGATACGCTCACGCTACGCTTACGCCAGAAAAATCGAACCGCAGTACTTCCGTGCAATTCGATCCTTTTCGTGAGTATCTAATTTAGGTTGCCGGGGCGTTAATCGACGTTGCGCGTGCAACACACTCAAGCGAACACAGGTGTTTTCAGGGGGGATTTCGTGCGTTGGTAAATGCGTCCTCATTTGAGGCGGTAAACATCCCCTCAACGCGAATGGTGAAGGAACTCTTGCGCGTGCGTATCATTACGGGACGCGTTGTGAGTTCCATCCTCCGTCATTGCTTCGTCGCAAGAGCTCCTCGCAATGACGGTGTGGATGGCGTGTCGCGCAAAATAAAAGAGGCGGGGTTTGGCCCCGCCTCTTTTAACTCAATCTCACGCTTCGGCCTTACGCCTGGCTCGCGATCGCCTTGCCGAGTGCGGCTTGGGCTGCGGCAAGACGCGCGATCGGCACGCGATAGGGCGAGCAGGAGACGTAGTCTAGGCCGATGTTGTGGCAGAAGGCGACGGAGGCGGGATCGCCGCCGTGCTCGCCGCAGATGCCGACCTTGAGCTGCGGGCGCGTCTTGCGGCCGCGCGCAACGCCGATCTTGACGAGCTCGCCGACGCCTTCCTGGTCGAGCACGATGAAGGGATCGACCGAGAGGATGCCCTTTGCCACGTAGGGACCGAGGAAGCTCGCCGCGTCGTCGCGGCTGATGCCATAGGTCGTCTGCGTCAGGTCGTTGGTGCCGAACGAGAAGAACTCGGCGCTCTCCGCGATCTCGCCTGCAAGCAGGCAGGCGCGCGGCAGCTCGATCATGGTGCCGACCTGATAGCTGAGTTTTGTATTCGTGTCGCGCATCACGGCCTTCGCGGTGGCGTCGATCCGCGCCTTGACCAGGTCGAGCTCGGCCTTGGTCGCGATCAGCGGCACCATTACCTCGAGACCGACGGCCTTGCCGGTGCGCTTCTCCGCTTCGACGGCAGCCTCGAAGATCGCACGGGCCTGCATCTCGGCGATCTCCGGATAGGCGATCGCGATGCGGCAGCCGCGGAAGCCGAGCATCGGATTGAACTCCGACAGCTCGCGCGCGCGGTCGGCGAGACGCCGCGGGTCGGTGTTCATGGCGCGCGCCACTTCCTCGACCTCGGCATGGGTGTGCGGCAGGAACTCGTGCAGCGGCGGGTCAAGCAGGCGGATCGTGACGGGCAGGCCCTTCATGATCTCGAACAGCTCGACGAAGTCGGCGCGCTGCATCGGCAACAGCTTTGCGAGCGCGGCGCGACGCGATTGCTCGTCCTCGGAGAGGATCATCTCGCGCACCGTGCGGATGCGCGTCTCCTCGAAGAACATGTGCTCGGTGCGGCAGAGGCCGATGCCTTCCGCGCCGAACTTGATCGCGGTGCGGGCGTCGTCCGGCGTATCGCCGTTGACGCGCACGCCGATCTTGCGGACCTGGTCGGCCCAGTTCATCAGCGTGCCGAACTCACCGGAGAGCTCCGGCTCGATCATCGGCATGCGGCCCGACAGCACCTGGCCGAGCGAGCCGTCGATGGTGATGACGTCGCCGGCCTTGAAGGTACGCGAGCCGATGCTCATGGTGCCGCGGCCGTAATCGACGCGGATGGTGCCGCAGCCGGAGACACAGGGCTTGCCCATGCCGCGCGCGACCACGGCGGCGTGCGAGGTCATGCCGCCGCGGGTGGTCAAGATGCCTTCGGCGGCGTGCATGCCGTGGATGTCTTCCGGGCTGGTCTCGATGCGGACCAGGATGACCTTGCGTCCGTCGCCCTGGAGCTTGGCCGCCTCGTCCGAGGAGAACACGATCTCGCCAGAGGCGGCACCGGGCGAAGCCGGGAGGCCGGTTGCGATCACGTCGCGCTTGGCGTTGGGGTCGATGGTCGGGTGCAGCAGCTGATCGAGCGAGGCGGGATCGATCCGCGCCACCGCTTCCTTCTTCGAGATCAGGCCTTCATTGGCGAGCTCGACCGCGATGCGCAGCGCCGCTTTGGCGGTGCGCTTGCCGCCGCGGGTCTGGAGCATCCACAGCTTGCCCTGCTCGACCGTGAACTCCATGTCCTGCATGTCGCGGTAGTGCTTCTCGAGCAGCGTGTAGATCCGCGTCAGCTCCTTGAAGGCCTCCGGCATCGCCGATTCCATCGACGCCTTGTCGGAGCCCGATTCCTTGCGCGCCTCCTCGGTGATGTCCTGCGGCGTGCGGATGCCCGCCACCACGTCCTCGCCCTGCGCGTTGATCAGGAACTCGCCGTAGAGCTTGCTCTCTCCGGTCGAGGGATTGCGGGTAAAGGCAACGCCGGTCGCCGAGGTCTCGCCCATGTTACCGAACACCATCGCCTGCACGTTGACCGCGGTGCCCCAGGACTCCGGGATATCGTGCAGCTTGCGGTAGGTCACCGCGCGCGCGTTCATCCAGGATGAAAACACAGCACCAACCGCGCCCCAGAGCTGATCGTGCGGATCCTGAGGGAAATCCTTGCCGGTCTCGCGCGCGACCGCGTCCTTGTACTTGCCGACCAGTTCGACCCAGTCCTCGGCGGTGAGGTCGGTGTCGAGCGTATAGCCCTGGCTGTCCTTGAAGCTGTCGAGGATTTCCTCGAAGTGATGATGCTCGAAGCCGAGCACCACGTCGGAATACATGGTGATGAAGCGGCGATAACTGTCATAGGCGAAGCGACGGTCGCCCGAGAGTTCCGACAGCGCTTCCACGGTCTCGTCGTTGAGGCCGAGATTGAGCACGGTGTCCATCATGCCCGGCATCGAGGCGCGCGCGCCGGAGCGCACCGAGACGAGCAGCGGGTTCTTGGTGTCGCCGAACACCTTGCCAGTCAACTTGCCGACATAGTCGAGCGCCTTCTCAACCTGCGACTGCAATTCCTTCGGATAGGATTTGTCGTGCGCGTAGAAATAGGTGCAGACCGAGGTCGGGATGGTGAAGCCCGGAGGCACCGGCAGGCCAAGATTGGCCATCTCGGCGAGGTTGGCGCCCTTGCCGCCGAGCAGGTCGCGCATCTCCGCCTTGCCCTCGGCCTTGCCGTCACCGAACGTATGGACCCACTTGCCGGCCTTGACCGGAGCCGGCGCGGCCTTCACCGCGGCTTTGGCCGCAACCTTCGGCGCGGCCGGCTTGGTCGCAGCTTTTGCAACAGGCTTGGCAGCGGGCTTCGCAACCGGCTTGGCGACCGGCTTCGGGGCGCTCTTGGCAAGCGCCTTGCGGGCCGCCGGCGCGGCCTTCGCCTTGGCGGAAGGCTTTGATTTCGCTGGGAGTTTCTTAGGCTTCGAGGCGGCTTTGGCCATAGCTTGCACACAACCTGCGAGAGGAATGGGAAATCGCGCGCCTTACACCACTTTGGACAGGCCCGCGCAAGTCGAACAGTTCCGGAAAATGAAGGCCTAGAGATGGAGCCACTTCAACAATCCGAGCCCGATCGCACCATTGATGATCAGGAAGATCGCAACGATGAAGTTGAGCAGGCGCGGCATGATCAGGATGAGCACCCCCGCCAGCAATGACAGGATCGGCGAGATGTGGGCGACGGTCAGATGCATGAAAAGTCTTCCTGTGACGTGAGGCGAATCGCGGCCGGATCATAGCGGACCGGGTTCCGCGGGTAGAGACGCACTGGGGGCGATGCGAGTTCCCGCCTTCGCGAAAACTGCCCGAAAATGCCGCGTGTGCGGCAGGGCATTTTCCGGAACATCGCGCGCGCCGCAGCATTGGCAACCGGTCGTGCCACCGGCCGGCAGAAATCACTTCGAAGGAGTTGCCCATGCGGAACAGGATTCTCGCTATCGCTGCGCTTGGCGTCGCGATCGGCGCGCCCCTCGCGGCGCAGGCGCAAACCGGCATCACGGTCGGACGAGCGCCCGTCGTCGTCGACAGTGGCCCGACCATTGCGGTGGAACAGCGGCCGGCCTTCCGCGACTATGTGGTCGAACAACGCGTGCCGGCCTTCAGCATTCCGGATCGCGTGGTGGTCGGGTCAACCTTACCCGAGACCGGCATCACCTATTATGACGTGCCGCAACGTTTCGGCGCGACGACCTATCGCTACACCGTCGTGAACGGCGAGACCGTGCTGGTCGAGCCGCGATCGCGCCGCATCGTCGAGGTGATGGACTAGGGAGATTCGACTCGATGTCCGTCGCGTCACATCAGGCTGGCGCGGATAGCTTGTCGCGGACATCAGGCCCCGCCCGGTCTTCCCCCCGCCCGGGCGGGGCATTTTTTGCTTACGACGTGATCAATCCTGGATCTTCGAGAAGTCCGCGACCGCACGCGTGGCGCTGCGAATCTCGTTCAGCAGCTTGAGGCGATTTTCGCGCACCTTCGCATCGTCGTCGTTGACGCGAACTTTTTCGAAGAACGCATCGACCGGCGGACGCAGCTTTGCCATCGCGCTCATCGCGGCAGCAAAGTCCTCCCTGGCGACGGCGGTGCTTGCTTCCGCCTTCACCTCGCCGATCGCCTTCGCCAGCGCCTTCTCCTCAGCCAGGCTGTAGAGCGCAGCATCCGGCGCGCCGTCGAACGTGCGCTTGTCCTTCTTCTCCTCGATCGAGAGAATGTTGCTGGCGCGCTTGGTGCCGGCGAGCAGGTTCTTGCCGTCGTCGGACTCGAGGAATTTTCCCAGCGCCTCGACGCGGCGGACGATCATGAGGAGATCGTCCTGGCCGCCGAGCGCAAACACGGCATCGACGAGGTCGTGTCGCGCACCCTGCTCGCGAAGCTGAACCTTGAGGCGATCGGCGAAGAAGGCGAGGAGGTCACCTGGAAGCTTTTCCGCATCAGCAGGCTTGACTGACAAGCCGGCGAGCGCCGAAGCCGCCACCTTCATGAGCGACAGCCGCAACGCGTTCTCGACAATCAGCCTGATCACACCGAGCGCCGCACGGCGCAGCGCATACGGGTCCTTGCTGCCCGTCGGCTTCTCATCGATGGTCCAGAAGCCAACCAGCGTATCGATCTTGTCGGCAAGTGCGACCACAACGCTGACCGGATCGGTCGGCACGCGATCCGCCGGGCCTTGCGGCTTATAGTGCTCCTCACACGCTGCGGCGACGGAGGCGTCCTCGCCCTGGGCCAGCGCGTAGTACTTACCCATCAGCCCCTGCACCTCGGGGAACTCGCCGACGACCTCCGTCAGCAAATCCGCCTTGGCCAGATGCGCGGCGCGCGTCGCCTTGGCGACATCGGCGCTAACCAGCGGCGCAATCTCGGCGGCCAGACGCTCGATGCGCTTGATGCGCTCCGCCTGCGTGCCGAGCTTCTCGTGGAACACGATCTGCTCGAACTTCGGCAGCCGGTCCTCGAGCCTGGTCTTCAAATCCGTCTCATAGAAGAACTTCGCATCCGACAGGCGCGGACGGATCACGCGTTCGTTGCCCGATACGATGACCTTGCCGCCGTCGGCCGCCTCGATATTGGCGGTGAGAACGAACTTGTTGGTCAGCTTGCCCGTCTTGGGGTCCTTGACGACAAAACACTTCTGGTTGTTGCGGATGGTGGCGCGGATCACCTCGTCCGGGATCGCGAGATACTCTTCTTCGAACGATCCCATCATGACCACGGGCCATTCGACGAGGCCCGACACCTCGTCCAAGAGCACCTGATCCTCAACCAGCTCGAACCCTTGCGCGAACGTCAACTCCTTGGCGTCGGCGAAGATGATGTCCTTGCGCGCCTGCGGATCGAGGATAACTTTTGCAGTCTTCAGCTTCGCTTCGTAGTCTTCAAAACGGCGTACCGAAATCGCGGCTGGCGCCATGAAGCGATGGCCGTAGGTGGTCTGGCCCGTCTCGATGCCGTCGACCTCGAATTTCACGACATCGGGCTCTTCGGTCTCGAGCCCGAAGGTCGCGGTGATCGCGTGCAGTGGACGCACCCAGCTCAGCGAACCCGGCTTTGCCGAGCGCGCGCCCCAGCGCATCGATTTCGGCCAGGGGAAGGTGCGGATGATGACGGGCAGGATTTCCGCGAGCACGTCGATCGCGTCGCGGCCGGCCTTCTCGATCAGCGCGATGTAGAAGTCGCCCTTCGGGTCGCGCTGGATCTTGGCCTCATCCAGCGAATTCAAACCGGTCGCTTTCAGAAAACCCTGCACGGCCGCATCGGGCGCGCCGATCTTCGGACCCTTGCGTTCGGTCTTGAGGTCCGGCTGGCGCGCAGGGATTCCATGCACGGTCAGAGCCAAGCGGCGCGGCGTCGCGAACGCCTTGGCGCCCTCGTAGACGAGGCCTTCGGCGACGAGCTTCTCGGTGACCAGACGACGCAGATCGTCGGCCGCCTTCGCCTGCATGCGCGCGGGGATTTCTTCCGAGAACAGTTCAACAAACAATTCGGGCATCAGGCCGCTCCGCCCGCTTCAGTATGGATCCAGGCCTCGCCGCAGGCTTTTGCCAATTCGCGTACGCGCAGGATGTAGCTCTGCCGCTCGGTCACGGAGATCACACCGCGGGCGTCGAGCAGATTGAAGACATGGCTCGCCTTGATGCACTGGTCGTAGGCCGGCAGCGCCATCAGATGCTCTTTGCGGTTGCCCTCGCGCCAGCCTGCGGCGAGATATTTCCTGCAAGCCGCTTCGGCCATCTTGAACTGCTCGAACAGCATCGCTGTGTCAGCGACTTCAAAATTGTGCCGCGAATACTCCTGCTCTGCTTGCAGGAACACATCGCCATACGTCACCTTGGCATCGCCGTCGCGACCGTTGAAGTTGAGGTCGTAGACGCGATCGACGCCCTGCACATACATCGCGAGACGCTCGAGCCCGTAGGTGAGCTCGCCCGCAACGGGGGCGCATTCGAAGCCTGCGACCTGCTGGAAATAGGTGAACTGGCTGACCTCCATGCCGTCGCACCAGCACTCCCAGCCGAGACCCCAGGCGCCGAGCGTCGGGCTCTCCCAATCGTCCTCGACGAAGCGGATGTCGTGCACGGCGGAATCGATGCCGATCGCGGCCAGCGACTTCAGGTACAATTCCTGAAGGTTCGGCGGCGACGGCTTCATGATCACCTGGAACTGGTAGTAGTGCTGCATCCGGTTCGGATTCTCGCCGTAGCGGCCGTCCTTGGGCCGGCGCGACGGCTGCACATAGGCCGCGTTCCACGGCTTCGGCCCCAGCGCGCGCAGCGTGGTCGCCGGATGGAAGGTGCCCGCACCCATCTCCATGTCGTAGGGCTGGAGGATCACGCAGCCCTGCTCGGCCCAGAACCGCTGGAGCGCGAGGATAAAACCCTGGAACGAGCGTTCCGGGCGCATATGGGCGGGCAATGAGGCGTCCATCGTCAGATCGGGCTCTCGCGGGGGGTTTTGAATCGCGCGGGACCGTATCGACGGCGGGGATGGGAATCAAGGCAAAGGGGGTGGAAACGGACCTGTAGGGTGGGCAAAGGCGCTCTTGCGCCGTGCCCACCATCTTTCCAAGGCTTCGACTGTTGGTGGGCACGCTTTCGCTTTGCGCACCCTCGGCTCGCTAGCCCGGCCGATAGGCTCCAGTCACGGGGTCACGCTTCAGCGTCTGGATATCCCCCATGGAGGCAGCCTCGGCAACGCGCGACAGGCGCATCTCCTCCAGCTCCTGATTGACCCGGAGTGCGGTCTTGTAGGCCCAGCGGACCACGGCAAGCCCGCCCAGGACACCCGCGAATGCGATGAACGGCGGCATCGGTCGATCCTTGTTCAATGCTCAGCCCCCACACGTATTCTCGCGCAGTCCGGGCCGCGCCGCAATTGGCTCGGGCCGGACCAAATGGCGCGGGAGGGCGCCTGCTAGAACCCGAATTTCGCCCAAATCGCGCGGGTTTCGATCGCCGAGATCAGCTCGTCCGGCAGACCTGCCATTGATTCCATGGCCGAAAGCTGGCCCGCGCCGGGCGATCTTCGCCCAAAAACGCCGGATAGCAGGCCGGTCGGCTGCGCGATCACGGGGGTGAGAACCTTCTCTCCATAGCGGGCACGAAGAGTTGAGCGGAGATCGCCGATCCCATCGGCGAGCCCCAGCGCGATCGACGTGTCGCCGGCCCAGTACTCGCCGGTGAACAGGGTGTCGTCGGCCCCCTTGAGCCGCGCGCCGCGGCTCTCCTTCACCAGCGCAATGAAGATCTGGTGGATCTCGCGCTGGAGCGCCTTCAGCTTCGCGACGTCATCGGGGTTTTCGGGCAGGAACGGATCGAGCATCGCCTTGTGCGCGCCGGCGGTGTAGAGCCGCCGCTCGATGCCGAGCCGCTTGATCGCCTCCTGGAAACCGAAGCTGCCGCCGACAACGCCGATCGAGCCGAGGATCGAGGACGGATCGCAGAAGATCTCGTCGCCCGCACAGGCGATCATGTAGCCCCCGGACGCCGCGACGTCCTCGACGAAGACAAGCACCGGCAGCTTCTTCTCCGCTGCGAGCTGCTTGATGCGCAGATAGATCTGGCGCGACTGCACCGGCGAGCCGCCGGGCGAGTTGATCACCAGCGCCACCGCCTTGGCATTGCGGACCGAGAAGGCCCGCTCCAGCACCCGCGCGACACCCGCGAGCGTCATGCCGGGACGTAGCGGCGTCACCGCGCCGATCACGCCGGACAGCCGCACCACCGGCACCACCGCCGTGCCCGGGCGGAAGCGTGCTGGCAGATATTGCATGAGCTTGTCGGCCAGGCCGGAACTTCCTCGATCGTTCAATTGTTCGGCCATGCCGTTACCTCTGATTAACCATTTCTTATCACGCGACTGTCATTGAAAGTGCCTGGAACGTGTTTTGCAGAATCCACGTTTGGAAGCTGCAATAAGGCAGCGGAGGAAACGCCATGAAGATCTACCTGCTGATCCTGCTGATCGGTGCGCTTTTCACGGCGATTCGCTTCACGTCTCCGCAAGAACAGCAGTCGGAATCGCTTCCGCAGTAAGCCGTCACGGCTCCGCCAGCGGCAAGACCGCCCTCCCTTCCAGAATATTCCTCACCTCTTTTTTAGGCACGCTTGACTCATCGTTAAGCATGAGGCCCGGCAACAGTCGCATCGGTGCCCGGCTGCCTTTGATCGCGCGCACCAGCACGCGAATCGCAGGGCTCGCCGCATCGCCATGAACCGGCAGGATCGACACGCTGCCGAAGCCGCGTGACAGCGCTGCCAAAACCTCCGCAACCCCGTCCGCACGCCAGATCAGCGTCAGCACACCGTTCGACCGGAGGATACGCCGCGCTGCATGCACCCAGGCATGCAGCGTTTCCTCCATGGCCACATGCGCGGTGCGGCGCGCCTGATCCGGCGAGCCGCGATGTCGCGCGGCATCGTTGAAGGGCGGGTTCATCATCACGATGTCGGCACTGTCAGGCACGAGCCCGTGTATCGCAAACGCCTGCGCGTCCGCCATGACGTCGAGCACGATGGCTTCGGCGGCAATCGCATTTGCCGCCGCATTGGCGTGCGCGAGCCCTGCAAGCTCCGGATCGATCTCGACCAGCCTGAGCTTGATCCCGGCGACGCGCCGCGCCAACGCCAGCCCGGCCGTGCCGATGCCGGCGCCGAGATCGACCACGCGATCGCCGGGCTGAGCCTGCGTCGCTGCCGCAAGCAGGATGGCGTCGTGCCCGGCACGATGACCGGATCGCTTCTGCTTCAGCAGCAATTGCCCGCCGAGAAAGGCGTCCTCGGTGATATCTGTGACGACGTCAATCATCGCCGCGCAGTTCGTGGCTGAGGCCAGCCTCGGTGAGGAGTTGTCGGGCCTCGCTGGCATCGTCCTCATGGACCAGGATCCGCCGCGGCAAAATGCCGAGCGAGCCCTCGATGATGCTCATGTTCTGATCGAGCACCAGATGATGGATGTTGGCGCCGTCGAGCAGCGCGCCGATTGCCGACACCAGCACCATATCGTTGGTCCGAACCAGTTCACGCACAACACAGGTCTCCTGCCTGAAGGGTCAAAGCGGCAAATGTCAATGGTTCCACAGGTCTTGCCGCACCCGCCTCCAGTTTCTATTGTATTTCCATCAGAATAGCCCTTCCGGGGCAAATATTGGAGACCGGCGTGGCCGTCATCGTACCTTTCGAAACTCCCGGCGCGTCGATCGAAGAGCTGGTGGCCCTTGTCGCTCCTGACATGGAGCGCGTCAACGCCACGATCCTGTCGCGGACCGGCTCGGACGTGACCATGATCCCGGAGGTCGCCAACCACCTGATCTCCTCCGGGGGAAAACGCCTGAGGCCGATGCTGACGCTCGCCATGGCCAACCTCGCCGGCTACACCGGCGACGGCCATATCAAATTGGCTGCCTCTGTCGAGTTCATGCACACCGCCACGCTCCTTCACGACGACGTCGTCGACGAGAGCGAGATGCGCCGCGGCAAGCTGTCGGCGCGGATGCTGTGGGGCAACGAGGCGAGCGTGCTGGTCGGGGACTTCCTGCTCGGCCAGGCGTTCCGCATGATGGTCGAGGTCGGCTCGCTACGCGCGCTCGACATTCTCTCGGCCGCTGCCGCCACCATCGCCGAGGGCGAGGTGATGCAGTTGGCCGCCGCCAAGAATACCGCGACCACCGAGGACGAATATCTCGCCGTGATCCGCGGCAAGACCGCCGAACTGTTCGCGGCAGCCTGCGAGGTCGGCCCCGTCATCGCCAACCGTCCGAAGGCCGAGCAGACCGCCTGCCGCTCGGTCGGCATGAATCTCGGCATCGCCTTCCAGCTCGTCGACGACGTGCTCGACTATGGCGGCAAGAGCGCAAAGCTTGGCAAGAACACCGGCGACGATTTCCGCGAGGGCAAGATCACGCTTCCCGTGGTGCTCGCCTTCCGCCGCGGCAACGACACCGAGCGCACCTTCTGGATCCGCGCGCTGGAGCGCGGCGAGATCGGTGATTCCGATCTCGATCACGCCATCGGGCTGATGAACAAGCACCGTGCGCTCGAGGACACGCTGAGCCGCGCCCAGCACTACGGCGCCATGGCGGTCGATGCGCTCGCGCTGTTCCCGTCCTCGCCGATGAAGAGCGCGCTGGAGCAAGTCGTGGCGTTCTGCCTGGCGCGGTCGCATTAGGTCATCTCGGTGTCGTCACGGCCTAGTGCGCGCGACGACACCGGCGGGGTAGCCGCCGCTGCTCCAACATCGTCATTGCGAGCGCCGCGAAGCAATCCAGAATCCCTCCACGGTAAGATCCTAGATTGCTTCGCTGCGCTCGCAATGACGGAGCAAGGTGCCTCGGCGCCAACCGCCAATTCGCATTCGAACCTCAGCGACAACTTCGTGGTCACCTAGCTCGCCCTCACCGGCTCGCCCCACCAGAGCCAGAAGGCGTCCACCGAGTAACTTGCATTTTGCAAGTCACTGACCTACGTTCCGGCCATGCAGCCCAAATCCCCCTCCATCCTGGAATGCCCGGTCGGCCGCGCCGTGGAGACGGTCGGCGAATGGTGGAGCATTCTGATCCTGCGGGACGCGTTCCAGGGTTCGACGCGGTTCGACGAGTTCTCGCAAAATCTCGGGATCGCGCCGAACATCCTGTCGCGGCGGCTTGCGCACCTCACCAAGAGCGGCATGTTCGTCCGCCGCCGCTATCACGAGCGGCCACCGCGTTACGAATATGTGCTGACCGAGAAAGCGCGGGACTTCTTCCCCGTGATCGCGACGCTGCTCGCCTGGGGCAACAAGCATCTCGCACCGAAGGGCGAAGCGATCGTGCTGGCGAACCGTGGCGATCGCCAACCGTTCGATCCGATCGTCGTCGATGCCACCGACGGGCGTCCGATCACGCTTGCCAATGCCGTGGTGATCGCAGGCCCGCGCGCCAGCCGCGGGATGCGTGCGCGGCTCGCTTCGCTGAAAGCCATGAACCCGGTCGTTGCGCCGGCTGGAGACTGACATGCGTCGTATCGTCGTGACGGGAATGGGCGCGGTGTCGCCGCTCGGCTCTGGTGTCGAATTGTCCTGGCGCCGGCTGCTCGCCGGCCAAAGCGGACTGCGGCCGCTGCCCCAATGGGCACAGGCGCTGCCCGCGCGCATCGCCGGGCTCGTGCCTGACAAGGCCGACGACGCCGAAGGCGGCTTCGACCCCGCGCAGGCCGCAGCGCCAAAAGACCAGCGCAAGATGGACCGCTTCATCCTGTTCGCGCTGCTCGCCACCGCAGAAGCGGTCGCGCAGGCCGGATGGGCGCCGCAGGACGCAACCGCGCAGGAGCGGACCGCGACGATCATCGCCTCCGGCGTCGGCGGCTTCCCGGCGATGGCGGAAGCGGTGCGCATCACCGAGCAGCGCGGCGCGCGCCGCCTCTCGCCTTTCACGATCCCCTCGTTCCTGGCCAATCTTGCCGCCGGCCATGTCTCGATCAAATACGGCTACAAGGGCGCGCTGGGCACACCGGTCACCGCCTGCGCCGCCGGCGTCCAGGCGATCGGCGATGCCGCGCGCATGATCCGCGCCGGCGAGGCCGACGTCGCGATCTGCGGCGGCGCGGAGGCCTGCATCGACATCGTCAGCCTCGGCGGCTTTGCCGCGGCGCGCGCGCTGTCGAGCAGCTTCAACGAGGAGCCCACGCGTGCCTCACGCCCGTTCGATCGCGACCGCGACGGTTTCGTCATGGGCGAAGGCGCCGGCATTCTGGTGGTCGAGGAACTGGAACATGCGCTCGCGCGCGGCGCCGCGCCGATCGCGGAGATCGTCGGCTACGGCACGACGGCAGACGCCTATCACATGACGTCGGGCCCGCCCGACGGCGACGGTGCCCGCCGCGCCATGGAGATTGCGCTGTGCCAGGCACGCCTCGCACCCGCCGATGTGCAGCATTTGAACGCGCATGCGACGTCGACGCCAGCTGGCGACGAGAGCGAGCTTGGCGCCATCAGCGCGCTCTTCGGCCGCAACAACAGCATCGCGGTGAGCGCGACCAAATCGGCCACCGGCCATCTGCTCGGCGCCGCCGGCGGCCTCGAGGCGATCTTCACGGTGCTGGCCTTGCGCGACCAGATCGCGCCGCCGACGCTCAATTTCGAAAACCCCGATCCGGGCGCTGATGGCATCGACATCGTCTCGGGCGCGGCACGGCCGATGCCGATGCTCAACGCCATCTCCAACGGCTTTGGTTTCGGCGGGGTGAACGCCAGCGCGATCTTCCGCCGGATCACCTAGAGGGCTTGCAATCACGCCGGGCCTCGCTACCAAAGCAGGATGACCGAATCCAGTTTCTGGCTGTTCCTGGCCGCAGCTTTTCTTATTGCCGCCGTTCCCGGCCCCGGCATCTTCTACGTCGCAGCGCGGACCTTGTCGGCGGGACGCGCGAGCGGCTTTGCATCGACCGCGGGTACGGCGCTGGGCGGGCTGGTTCATGTGGTTGCCGGCAGCCTCGGCATCTCCGCGATCATTCTGGCGAGCGCAGAACTGTTTTCCGCCGTCAAATTCGTCGGCGCGCTCTATCTGGTCTGGCTCGGCATCAAGACTTTTCGTGGCGCCGGCCGAGCGCCGTCGCTCAACAGCGAGCCCGTTGGCGACACGCGCGCCTT
Organism: Bradyrhizobium commune; assembly: GCF_015624505.1. NCBI lineage: Bacteria > Pseudomonadati > Pseudomonadota > Alphaproteobacteria > Hyphomicrobiales > Nitrobacteraceae > Bradyrhizobium > Bradyrhizobium commune. The sequence goes on from NZ_CP061379.1 coordinate 5,662,263, forward strand.
CCGTGACGGCGTGCTGGTCGAGGCGCTGAATCCGAAGACCGCCGCGTTCTTCCTCGCCTTCATTCCGCAGTTTCTCGATCCCACGGGATCGAACCCCTCGCTGCAATTCATCGTGCTTGGTGCGATCTCCGTGGCGCTGAACACGCTCGCTGATGTCGTCGTGGTGCTGATGGCGTCAGCGACACGCACGCAGCTGATCGGACGGCCGCAACTGATGCGGCGCCTCACCCAAGGCTCCGGCGTCTTCATCGCGGGCCTTGGCCTCTCGCTCGCGCTGGCGCGGCGGCCGGCAAATGGCTAGCCGTCCGCAGAGCCGCTTCTACGAATCCCACGGCCTGCGGCTGCATTATGCCGACTGGGGCAACGATGGCGCGCCACCACTCATCCTGATCCATGGCGGTCGCGATCATTGCCGGAGCTGGGACGCGATTGCGCGCGCGTTGCAGCCGCATTTTCACGTGATCGCGCCCGATCTGCGCGGGCACGGCGATTCCGACTGGACCCGCGGCGGCAGCTACGCGCTGACGGAATATGTCTACGATCTCGCACAACTCGTCCGCGTTATCGCGGCACCTCAAGTCACTCTGATCGGTCATTCGATGGGCGGCATGGTGAGCCTGATCTTTTCGGGGTCGTTCCCGGAGCAGGTCGCGAAGCTGGTGGTGCTCGACGGTGTGACAATGTTGCCAGATGCGCCGAAGGCGCCAACGCACGAGCGCATCGCCAAATGGATCGGCCAGCTCGACAAGCTGCACGACCGCACGCCGCGCCGCTATTCGACCATCGCGGCCGCAGCCGCGCAGATGGTGCTTCACAACAAGCGACTGTCCCGCGATCTCGCGCTGCACCTTGCCACACATGGAGCGCGGCAGAACGCGGATGGCACCTATAGCTGGAAGTTCGATCCCTACCAGCGTGCCTCCGCACCGCACCGGCTGTGGTCGGACGATCACGTCGCGCTGTGGTCGCGCATCACCTGCCCGACGCTGCTGCTCAATGCCGGCGAAAGCTTTCTTGCGGATGCGAGGGCGGCGGGACTCGATCGCTATTTTCCGCAGGCCCGTGTCGAGATGATTGCCGGCGCCGGACATTGGTTGCAGCATGACAAGCCGCAAGAGGTGTTGGCTGAGATCCGAAAATTTCTCGGGCTGGCCGAGCCATCATAGGGTGGGCAAAGGCGCTCTTGCGCCGTGCCCGCCATCCATCCGGATTGCGCGACGACGATGGTGGGCACGCTTCGCTTTGCCCACCCTACGGCAGTCGGGCTCAACTAAGCGTCCCCGCATGCACCCACCAACCGGGATGATCCCGGCGGATTCTTTCCGCGGCGGCATGCGTCTCTGTCGGCGCGCCGAAGATCGCAAAGCAGGTCGCGCCGGAGCCGGACATGCGGGCGAGCTTGACGCCGGCCGCATCGCGCAAGGCGTCCAGCACCTCGCCGATCACAGGCTCGATGCGCATCGCAGGCGCCTCGAGGTCGTTGGGCACGGTTTCGAGAACTTCGACCCAGTCGGCGATCGACCCGCCCTCTTCCGGCCAGGCTGGGGCCTCGAGCACATCGGTGGCACCAACCAGAAGCTCGCCATTGCGCAGGCCCAGCGCCTGGAACACGTCCTTGGTCGCGACAGGCACGCGTGGATTGACCATGACGCAGGGCATGCTCGGCAGTGCCAGCGGCAACAGCTGCTCGCCGACGCCGGTCATGTCGCAGGCGCGCGAGAACACACACACCGGCACGTCAGCGCCGGTCGCGAGCGCGACCTCTTGCAGCCGGGGATCATCGAGCGACAAATTGTTGAGACGCGCCAAGAGCCGCAGCGCCGCGGCCGCATCGGCCGAGCCGCCGCCAATGCCGGCTGCGACCGGGAGTACCTTGTCTAGCGCGAAGGCGCCGAGCTTCAGGTTCGGCACGGCTTCGGCCAGAAGCTTGGCCGCCTTGAACACGAGATTGTCGGAGGCATCGCCGCAGGCCGCGGCGAGCGGGCCAGTGGTGGTGAGCTTCAGCTCGCCACCCGGCTCCAGCGTCAGCCGGTCGGCGCAGTCGGCAAACGCGACCACGCTTTCGAGATCATGATAGCCGTCGGCACGACGGCCGACCACGCGAAGGCTCAGATTGACCTTCGCGCGCCCCTCTTCAATCAACGCCGGCATTGGCGATCAACCCCCACACGCACCCTTAGCCGCCCTTGCCGTCGTCCTTCTTCTCGACCTGCGCCGCGGGCGCGTTCGAGTTGTCGTCGGTCATGCCGTTGGCGATCTTGGCCTCGATCTTCGGCAGATCGTCCGGCTCGGGCTTGAGATCGCGGGCGTGCGCCCACTGGAATTTGGCTTCCAGGGTGCGGCCGACACGCCAATAGGCGTCGCCGAGATGGTCGTTGATGGTGGGATCCTCTGGCTTGAGGTCGATCGCGCGCTCGAGGTTCTTCACCGCTTCCTCGTAATTGCCGATGCGGTAATAGGCCCAGCCGAGGGAGTCGACGATGTAGCCGTCGTCGGGACGCTGCTCGACGGCGCGCTTGATCATCTTCATGCCTTCGTCGAGGTTCACGCCCTGGTCGATCCAGGAATAGCCGAGATAGTTGAGGACATGCGGCTGGTCGGGCTGGAGCTCGAGCGCCTTCTTCATGTCGGCTTCGGCCTTGCCCCACTGCTTGGAGCGCTCCTCGCAGATGCCGCGATAGTAGTACCAGACGCTGTTGGCCTTGTCGTTGCCGGCCGGCAGCGCGTCGATGCCCTGCGAATAGGTCGCGCCGCAATCGCCGAACTTCTTGCGGCCGCGCTCGAGATTGCCGAGCGCCATGATGGCTTCGAGATCCTTCGGATCTTCGCTCACCACACCCTTGAGGATCTTGATCGCCTCGTCGGTGCGGTCGGCGGAATCGAGATCGACGGCGAGCTGAATCTGGGCGTTGCGCTTGAGCGGTGAGGTCGAAGGCACGCGCTCATAGACCTTGATCGCCATCTGCGGCCGCTTCACCGATTCATAGAGGTCGGCGAGCGAGAGCAGCGCCAGCGGATGGCTGGGCTGGAGGTAGAGCGAGAGCTGGAGATAGACCAGCGCAAGATCCTCGCCACCGCGGCGGGTCAGCGTGGCGCCGATGCCGTAGAGCGCCTCGGCTGCACCGGCCTGCGCGGAATCGACGAGCGGCGGCATTTTCTTGCCAGCCTTGGTCTCGCGCAGGCCTTCCACGATCAGCGGATGACGGGCGAGCTTCTTGTCGAAGGCCTCGTAGACCGCGGTCGCGGACGCCGCATCCTTGTTGCGCGACAGCCAGCGGCCATACGCCTCGGTGATGCGCAGCATGGAATCGTCGAGCTTGTAGGCGCGTTCGAAGCGGACGCCTGCGTCCTTTTCCTTGCCGGAGAGCTCGAGGATCATGCCGGCGTGGAGATCCTTGAACAACGGATACCATTCGGGACCGGCGAGCTTGTCGATGGTAGCGACGGCACCCTTGGCGTCGCCGGCGCCGTAGGCGGCCCAGCCGGACAACAGTGTTGCGACCAGATCGGTGATCGGGCCACGGATCGACTGGTTGATGTTGCTCTGCGCGCTCGGATACTTCTTCAGCTTCAGATCATGCACGCCGACGACGAGGCGCGCGACGCGGTTGGTCTTGTCGATGGTGAGGATGCGCTCGGCGAGCTTGACGGCTTCGTCGATGTCGCCTTCGGCGACCGAGGAGATGAAGGCGCGGTCGAGCAGCTCGTTGTTCTTGGGATCGGTGCGCAGCGCGGAGCGGTAGAAGGCGGCGGCGGAGGCCGCGTCGCGCTCGACGCTGGCATGGCGGGCCGCGAGATAGCTGCCGGCGGTGGTGAGCGATTTCAGATCGTTTCGGGTCGGAAACTGCGCCGCCGTGTCGGCCGGATGATCCGGCGTCTGCGCCAGCACCGCGCCGGGGATCGCCACGATCGCAGAACCAGCAATGGCGATGGCAGCAGCAGTCCAGCGGTTGAAACGATTTGAAAACATCAGGGCTCGCCTTGAGTTGGTAGTGCCTGGGTCTAGAGCAAAAGGCCGTCTCGCATGCGAACGCGGCCGGCGACATCGGGACCGGAACCGTCAGGTCCGGACAATGCCGCTTTTGGCGCTTCACCGCAAGGATTCGGACCGCGCGATCCCCTCCGCACGCCCCAAATCGGCCAAGTGACCGTCAAGAGCGCCCCAAGATGGCCTTATCGTGGCCGCGGCCCGTCGCCGCGCCCCCGTTCTCACGCGAACGTGCGCTATGTCACTTTCGTGACGTGACGCGCCGCTACATCGCCTCGTAATTCGGACCGCCGCCGCCCTCCGGGGGAACCCAGGTGATGTTGCCGTTGGGGTCCTTCACGTCGCAGGTTTTGCAGTGGACGCAGTTCTGGGCGTTGATCTGGTAGCGCGGGCTCGCGCCCTCCTCCACCCATTCATAGACGCCGGCCGGGCAATAGCGATTCGAGGGACCGGCGAAGACATCGTGCTCCGACGTCTTCTGGAGGTTCATGTCCGCCACCCGGAGATGGATCGGCTGATCTTCCTCATGATTGGTGTTGGACAGGAACACTGACGACAGCTTGTCGAAGGAGATCTTGCCGTCCGGCTTCGGGTAGTTCTTCGGCGCGTGGCTCTTGGCCGGATCGAGCGTGGAGCGATCGGGCTTGGCATGCGACTGCGTACCGAACAGTGAAGTCCCGAACAGCGTATTGAACCACATGTCGAAGCCGCCGAGGGCCACGCCGAGCACGGTACCGAACTTCGACCACAACGGCTTGACGTTGCGGACCAGGAACAAATCCTTCCCGACCGGCGAGGATCGCCAGGCGTTCTCGTAGTCGATGAGTTCGTCATTGGCGCGATCGGCCGCGAGTGCGGCCGCAACATGCTCGGCCGCGAGCATGCCGGTGCCCATTGCGTTGTGCACGCCCTTGATGCGGGGCACGTTGACGAATCCGGCCGCGCAGCCGATCAGCGCGCCGCCGGGGAAGCTCAGCTTCGGCACCGACTGATAGCCGCCCTCGGTGATGGCGCGCGCGCCATAGGCGAGCCGCTTGGCGCCTTCGAAGGTGCCGCGGATCGAGGGATGGGTCTTGAAGCGCTGGAACTCGTCGAACGGCGACAGATAGGGATCGTCGTAGTTCAGATGCACGACGAAGCCGACAGCGACGAGATTGTCGTCGTAATGATAGAGAAACGAGCCGCCGCCGGTCTTCAGGTCGAGTGGCCAGCCGAACGAATGCTGGATCATGCCCTTCTGATGTTTGGCGGGATCGATCTGCCAGACCTCTTTGAGGCCAATGCCGAACTTCGCCGGCTCGCTGTTGGCGTCGAGCGAAAACTTCGCGATCAGCTGCTTGGTCAGGCTGCCGCGCGCGCCTTCGGCGAACAGCGTATACTTGCCGAGCAATTCCATGCCGCGGGTGAAAGAATCCTTCGGCTTGCCGTCGCGACCGACGCCCATATCGCCGGTGGCGATGCCCTTGACCTTGCCTTCGTCGTCATAGAGCACTTCGGCTGCGGCAAAGCCCGGATAGATCTCGACGCCGAGCGCTTCCGCCTTGCGCGCCAGCCAGCGGCAGACATTGCCGAGCGAGCCGATATAGCAGTGATGGTTGTCCATCAGCGGCGGCATCATGAAGCCCGGCAGCTTGATCGCGCCGCCGGCCGTCATCCAGTAGAAGCGGTCGTCCTTGACCTGCGTCTTCAGCGGACAATCGGAATCCTCGCGCCAGTCCGGGATCAGCTTGTCGAGCCCGGCCGGGTCGATCACCGCGCCGGAGAGGATGTGCGCACCGACCTCGGAGCCCTTCTCCACCACGACGACGTTGAGATCGGCATTGATCTGCTTCAGCCGGATCGCGGCCGACAGGCCCGAGGGGCCGGCGCCGACGATGACGACGTCGAATTCCATGGATTCGCGCGGGGGAAGTTCTTCGGTGCTCATCTGATCTCAGCCCTTGAGACGGTTCCTTGTCATTTGCGCCCCCTTGTTTCCGATTTTTCCGGATAGGACAACCACGGAAATGCGTTCCGCTGGGATGCAAGGGGCCTTAAGATGAACTAATAGATTGACGTTCCAAATGATCCCCGAGCCCGCACCCACCGTCCAAGAGCTGCTCGCCTTCTATCTGGAGGCGGGTGTCGACTGCGCGCTCGCAGAGGAGCCGATAGACCGCCTGGCGGAAATGGATGCTCCGCCGCCGGCCCCCCGTGCCCCGCCACCGATCGAGGCACCGCGGCCCGTCGCCGCGCCCGCGGTGATGCGCGGCGAGACCGCACCGGCGCCGGACGTCGCGATCGCCTCGGCGCGCGAGGCCGCGCGCACCGCACCGACGCTCGAGGCCCTGCGCGAACTGATGCAAGGCTTCGAGGGCTGCGCGCTGAAACACACCGCGACGCGGCTGGTGTTCGCCGACGGCAATCCGCAGGCGCGCATCATGTTCGTCGGCGAGGCGCCGGGTCGCGATGAGGACATCGAGGGGCTGCCGTTCGTCGGGCGCAGCGGCAAGCTGCTCGATCTGATGATCGGCGCGATCGGCCTCAACCGCACCACCGCCTATATCACCAATGTCATTCCCTGGCGGCCGCCCGGCAACCGCACGCCGACGCCGCAGGAGACGCAAATCTGCCTGCCCTTCATCCAGCGCCATATCGAGCTGGTGAATCCCGACGTGCTGGTGACGCTCGGCAATCCCTCGACGCAGACCCTGCTCTCGACCCGCGAAGGCATCATGCGCACGCGCGGGCGCTGGTTCGATTACGATACGGGTCGCCGCAGCATCCGCGCACTGCCGACGTTCCATCCGGCCTATCTGCTGCGCTCACCGTCGTACAAGCGGCTGGCGTGGCTGGATCTGCGGTCGATCGCGAAGGTGCTGGCGGGATAGGACGTCCGCCTACGTCCCCTTCGGCCGCACGATGGCCCAGCCGATGCGCAGGAGCGGCTGGCGTCCGGTCACCAGCCATTCGAAGGCGCGCGGCACTTCCGGCACGATGTCCGGGAAGCGCTTCAGGATGTCGGGCGGCGGGGTGCCCGCGGTGTCGGAGGCACGCCAGACCACCACGCCGCCGGTCTCGTTGAACTTGGCTTGATTCATCCATGGCGTGCGCGCGGGCTCGGCGTCGATGAAGAGATGCGGCCGGCCGGAATGCAATGCGATCAAGCTCGCAAGCTGGGTCTCGCCGGCGACCGCCCGCAGGCGGTGATTGGTGCGGCGGGCGAAGCTGTCGTCGAAGAAGTCGGAGATCGCGTGCGCAGGCATCGAGGTCGCGATCTCGCCGGTGCCGCTCCAGGGCAGGAACAGAACCGCCAGCACGACGCCGGCCGCCGGCGCCACCACGGCGGCGGCCCACACCACGCGCAGCATCCGGCCTCGCCGCATCGCGATGAGATCGCCGGCCGCTACGACCACGGCAAGCCCGGACATCACCAGCACGACGCCGGCGCCGCCGACGACGGCATCGAACCCGAACAGGCCGGAGATCAGGACGGCGCCGAGCGCCGGCGCCAGCGCAAAGAAATAGACGAAGTTTTGCGCCAGCGGCTCGACCGGCGGCCGGTAGATGATCGGCGCGTCATCGCTCTTGCCGGCGAACAGGCCGGTGTTAAGGAAGGTCAGCACCGGGATCGCGGCCGCGCCAAGCATGAGCCCGCCGAGCAGCCAGCCTGCGTGAAAGGCGCGGGCGTTCAGCTCCGCGAGCTGCGGCAAGGCCGGCGGCACCAGCGTCTCGGCGCGCATCAGCCAGACCGCATAGGGCAGCGCCAGCACGGCGACGACGATCAGCGCGAACAGCGGATCGAGCGCGCGCAGCGTCCTTCGACCGCCGGCGGTTGCAAGCGCGAAGACGACGAGCAGCACGAGGAGAAAGATCGCCGCAGGCGTGGTCAGCAGCAACAGGCCCGCCTCGATCGACCAGGCGAACCAGGCATTGCCGCGGCGCTGGCCGATGATCTGCCAGGAATGCAGCAGAAGCAGCGCCCAGAGCGGCCGTGCCAGCACCAGCGGGCCGAAGTCGAGCGCGGGCGAGGAGAAGGCCAGCACCGTCATGGTCAGCAGCACGGCCAGCACCGCCTGCTGGGCGCCGACCACGGCACGGGACAAATGATAGAGCGTGATGAAGGTCGCGATCTCGCAGAGCTCGGCGAGCAGATAGACGCCGAACACGTGGCCACCGACAGCGCGATAGGCGATGTCGGCGAGCCAGATCGGCAAGGGCGGGCCGAGATCGGTGCCGACCTGATATTCGCGGCCGAACGCCAGCAGGGTCGCGAGGTTGCCGGGCGGGCTGCGGTAGAACAGCAGCGCCACGAACAGCCACATCGCCGCCTGCAACAGCACCGCGATCCACACGATCAGCCGCGGCCGGGCGCGAATGAGCTCGATGACCAGGGAGGTAAACCGCATGCAACGCCCGCAAGATGCAGCCAACCCGTCCAGCCGGCCCTATTCGCTCAGGAGTGTTTTGATAAAGGGCGTCGTGCGTCGTGGCAACGACAGTCTGCGCTAGGGGCCCGCCGAAGCTTCGATTTCGACAGCCGCTTCCACGCTGACCTCGACGTCCGTTGCCGAAAACAAGTCTGGCACCGGCTCGACGGTCCAGGGCATGTGCTTGGCGCGTGCCGCCGCGACCGGAGCGAAAAAGCTGCGGTGGTGGATGGTGGGGCCGAGGCGGTTCAGCGCGTCGAGATGCTCGGGCACGCCATAGCCCTTGTGCTGCTCGAAGCCGTAGCCGGGGCAATCCTGCGCCAGCGCGCACATCAGCCGGTCGCGCGTCACCTTGGCGACGATGGAGGCTGCGGCAATCGACAGCACGATGCCGTCGCCGCCGATCACGGCCTCGCAGTCGCAAGCCGTATCGAGCCGGTCGCGGCCGTCGACGAAGACATGGCGCGGCGTCTCGGGCAGCGCGACCACGGCACGCTTCAGCGCCCACAGCGAGGCACGGAGGATGTTGTCGCGGTCGATGCGGGCGATTGAGGCGACGGCGACCGAGACCTGCGCGGTGGCGCAGATCCTGTCGAACAGTCTTTCGCGCTCCTCCGCGGTCAGCCGCTTGGAATCGTCGATGCCGCGCGGAATGCGGTCGGGATCGAGAATCACCGCGGCCGCCACCACGGGACCTGCGAGCGGCCCGCGGCCGGCCTCGTCGCAGCCCGCGACCGGCCAGATGCCGCGCTTGATCAGCGCGCGCTCGCGGCGAAAGCTCGCCTTCGCGGGCGTGGCCTTCTTGGCAACGTCCTCGGTCGGCTTTTTGACGGACTTGTCCCGAATCATGGCCGGGATCGTGCGCAAGCAGCTCCGCTCGCGCAACCGGGAACCCAGCACAATTCCCGTTATTCAAACTCAGAACAGGCTGAGCTGATCGCCGGCCGGCTTGGGCCTGGCAAAATGATCGGTCGTCAGCTTCGCGCGGCGCTTGTTGAGGCCGAGCCTGTCGCAGGCGATCTCGAAGCGGCGGCCGATGGTCCAGGCCATCGGTCCGGTGCCCTTCATCCGCTCGCCCCATTTCGCATCGTAGTCGCGGCCGCCGCGCATGTCGCGGATCAGGGTGAAGACGTGGCGATAGCGGTCCGGATAGTTCGCCATCAGCCATTCGCGGAAGAGATCGCGGACCTCCAGCGGCAGCCGCAGCAGCACGTAGGAGGCCTCCTTGACGCCGGCATGGGCGGCCGCATCGAGAATGCGCTCGATCTCGGAATCGTTCAGCGCGGGGATCACCGGCGCGACCATCACGGTGGTCGGAATGCCGGCGTCCGAGAGCTGCTTCAGCGCCTCCAGCCGCTTCGGCGGCGTGGACGCGCGCGGCTCCATGGTGCGCGCCAGTTTCGGATCGAGCGAGGTGACCGAGATCGCGACCTTGGCGAGGTTGCGCTTGGCCATGCGCGACAGAATGTCGATGTCGCGCACCACCAGCGCCGATTTGGTCACGATGCCGACGGGATGGCCGGCACGCTCCAGCACCTCCAGAATGCCGCGCATGATCTTGCGCTCGCGCTCGATCGGCTGATAGGGATCGGTGTTGGTGCCGATCGCGATCATCCGCGGCTCATAGCCTGCGGCCGCGAGCTCCTTTTCGAGCAGCGAAGGCGCCTCGGGCTTGACGAACAGTTTCGACTCGAAGTCAAGCCCCGGCGACAGGCCGAGATAGGCGTGCGTCGGCCGCGCGAAGCAATAGACGCAGCCATGCTCGCAGCCGCGATAGGGGTTGATCGAGCGATCGAAGCCGATGTCAGGGGATTCGTTGCGGGTGATCACCTTGCGCGCGGTGTCGACCGCGACGGTGGTCTTGAACGGCGGCAGGTCGTCCAGACTTTGCCAGCCGTCGTCGAAGGCGACGCGCGCCTCGGCCTCATAACGGCCGCTGGCATTGGACTGGGCGCCCCGCCCTCGCCTGCGCTGGCGGTCGATGGCGACCGCCAGTTCGGGAAAGTCGGCGGGCATAGCGGAAGGCGCACCCGCCGGCTCGGAGGGCGCCGTGACCGGCGGGTGCTTGAGAACGCGAGAGGATGCTGGACTCATGAAGCCAAGATAGCACGCACACAGAACAAATCAAGAACACAAACAAAAAACGCGAAAACAACCCCATGCACAGTAGCGCTGCCCAAACTTCGCGCGCGCACCTTTGACCTCCCGCAACATCGCGTGGCCGCGATCCCGTTTGATGGCGAGCAGGATCAATTTTGGGATCGATCTCCCCGGAACAAGGTTGATCACGATCGCTGGGTGGAGGTCTCCATGAGTATGACAAATCAACAACAATCGACCCCAGCGAGCAGAGAACTCGATCTCCTGGACCGCTACTGGCGCGCCGCCAACTACCTCTCCGTCGGGCAGATCTATCTGCTCGACAACCCGCTGCTGCGCGAGCCGTTGCGGCCCGACCACATCAAGCCGCGCCTGCTCGGCCATTGGGGCACGACGCCCGGGCTGAACTTCATCTACGCCCATCTCAACCGCGTCATCCGCGCACTGGATCTCAGCATGCTCTATGTCTGCGGTCCCGGCCATGGCGGCCCGGGCATGGTCGCCAACACCTATCTGGAAGGCAGCTACAGCGAGATCTATCCGGATATCGGGCGCGATACGGACGGATTGCGAAAACTGTTCAGGCAGTTCTCCTTCCCCGGTGGCATTCCGAGCCACGCTGCGCCGGAAACGCCCGGCTCGATCCACGAGGGCGGCGAGCTCGGCTACGCGCTGGTGCATGCCTATGGTGCCGCGCTCGACAATCCCGATTTGATCGTCGCCTGCGTCGTCGGCGACGGCGAGGCCGAGACTGGCCCGCTCGCGGCCTCCTGGCACTCCAACAAGTTCCTCAACCCGGCCCATGACGGCGCGGTGCTGCCGATCCTGCATCTCAACGGCTACAAGATCGCAAATCCGACCGTGCTCGGGCGAATGCCCGACAGCGATATCCGCGATCTCTTCCGCGGGCTCGGCCACGAGCCGCTATTCGTCGAAGGCGACGATCCCAAGCTGATGCACCAGGCCATGGCCGATGCGCTCGATGTCGCAATCGCCAGCATCCACTCGATCCAGCGCTACGCCCGCGACGGACGCAACAGCGTCGAACGGCCGCGTTGGCCGATGATCGTGCTGCGCAGCCCGAAGGGCTGGACCGGCCCCAAGGAAGTCGATGGCAAGAAGGTCGAAGGTTTTTGGCGTGCGCACCAGGTGCCGGTTGCGAGCTGCCGCGAAAATCCCGCGCATCTGAAGATTCTCGAAGACTGGATGCGCAGCTACGAGCCCGAGGAGCTTTTCGATGCCAATGGCGCGCTGATTACCGAGCTTCAGGCACTCGCGCCCGAAGGCAACCGCCGCATGGGCGCCAATCCGCACGCCAATGGCGGCCTGTTGAAGAAGGAGCTGAAGCTGCCGGACTTCCGCAGTTTTGCGCTCGACGTGCCGCAGCCCGGCGCCGTCACCGGAGAAGCGACCCGCGAGCTCGGCAAATTCCTGCGCGACGTCATCCGCCTCAACGCACAAGAGCGCAACTTCCGCATCATGGGGCCGGACGAGACGGCGTCAAACCGGCTCGATGCCGTGTTCGAGGTCACCGAACGAGCCTGGATGGAGCCGATCGAATCCTACGACGTGCACCTCGCCCAGGATGGCCGCGTGATGGAAGTCCTGAGCGAGCATCTCTGCCAGGGCTGGCTCGAAGGCTATCTGCTCACGGGACGACACGGCTTCTTCTCCTGCTACGAGGCCTTCATCCACATCGTGGATTCCATGTTCAACCAGCACGCCAAATGGCTGAAGGTGACACGGCACCTCGCCTGGCGGCGCCCGATCGCCTCGCTCAATTATCTCCTGACCTCGCATGTCTGGCGGCAGGACCATAACGGCTTCAGCCATCAGGATCCCGGCTTCGTCGATCTCGTCGCCAACAAGAAGGCCGACATCGTCCGCATCTATTTCCCGCCGGATGCCAACACGCTGCTGTGGATCGCCGACCATTGCCTCCGGACCTACGACCGCATCAACGTCATCGTCGCCGGCAAGCAGCCGGCGCCGCAATGGCTGTCGATGCAGGACGCCGCCACGCATTGCGATGCCGGCATCGGCATCTGGACATGGGCTGGCAACGAGGACGCGGGCCACGAGCCTGACGTCGTGATGGCCTGCGCCGGCGACGTGCCGACCCTGGAAGCGCTCGCCGCCGTCGATCTCCTGCGCAAGGCGCTGCCGGATTTGAAGATCCGCGTCGTCAATGTTGTCGACCTGATGACGCTGCAACCCAAGGAGCAGCATCCGCACGGTCTTTCCGATCGCGACTTCGACAGCCTGTTCACGCGCGACAGACCGGTGATCTTCGCCTATCACGGCTATCCCTATTTGATCCACCGGCTGACCTATAACCGCACAAATCATGCCGGAATGCATGTGCGCGGCTTTGCCGAGGAAGGCACCACGACGACGCCGTTCGACATGGTCGTGCTCAACGAGCTCGACCGCTATCACCTCGCGATCGAGGCGATCGATCGCGTGCCGGGGCTTGCGACCAGGGCCGCCCCCGTGAAGCAGCAATTCCGCGACAAGCTGATCGAGCACGCGGCTTACGTGCGCGAGCACGGCGAGGACATGCCCGTGATCCGCGACTGGGTCTGGCCGGGCAAGGCGGGTTGAGCCGATGCCGGCGCCCGGTGCCGTCCTCGTCCTCAACGCGGGATCGTCGAGCATCAAGTTCGGCCTGTTCGACATATCGGCGAGCGAGCCTGCCCTGCTCTGCAAGGGCCAGCTCGACGAGCACGAGGCGAAGCCGCGGCTGGTCGTGAAGAGCCCGAAGGGGGAGGACCTGTTCGAGCAGCAGCGGACGGAAGCGGATGCGGACGGCGATCATCTGTTGGCCGCTGTGCTGTCCTTCAGCGAGAGACAATTCGGCGATCACAGCTTGCGCGCCGTGGGTCACCGCATCGTCCACGGTGGTCCGGACTATTCCGCCCCGGTCGAACTGACCCTGGACGTCCATGCAAAGCTTGAGGCGCTCACGCCGCTGGCGCCATTGCATCAGCCGCGCTGCCTGGCGCCGGTCCGCACCATCAGGGCGATCCGGCCTGCGCTGATACAGATCGCCTGTTTCGACACCGCCTTCCACCATGGCCTGGTGCCGCCCGTGAGCCGCTTCGCCATTCCGCGGCGCTATGAACAGAGCGGCATCCGGCGCTACGGCTTTCACGGTCTCTCCTTCGAATATGTCGCGGGCCGCCTCGTCCAAATCGCACCGGAGCGTGCAGCCAAGCGCACCATCATCGCTCATCTCGGCAATGGCGCGAGCCTCTGCGCGCTGCGCGACGGCCGCAGCGTCGACACCACGATGGGACTGACACCGCTCGACGGCCTCGTCATGGGCACGCGCTGCGGCACCATCGATCCCGGCGTGCTGCTCTATCTGCTGGAGCACGAGACCATGTCTGCCGAAGAGCTGCAGCGCCTGCTCTATCACGAGTCCGGTCTGCTCGGCGTCTCCGGCATCTCCGCGGACATGCGCACGCTGCTGGCGAGCAGCGAGGCTGCGGCGCGGGAAGCCGTCGATCTCTTCACCTTCCGAGCGGCGCAGGCGATCGCGATGATGGCGACCACGCTGGGCGGGCTGGATGGCCTCGTCTTCACTGGCGGTATCGGCGAGCATGCCGGGGAAATCCGCAGCGGCATCGGCGAGCGGCTCGCCTGGCTCGGCGTGCGCATCGACGCGGCAGCGAATGACGCGGCGCGCGAGCGCATCAATGCCGGCGATAGCGCGGTGGATGTCTTCGTGATCCCAACGAACGAAGAACTGACGATCGCGCGGCATTGCGCGGCGATGCTGCGAAGCGCTCGGGTATCGTAGGGTGGGTAAAGCGAAGCATGCCCACCACTTGCCTGAGGCAGGATAGGTGGTGGGCACGGCGCAAGTGCGCCTTTGCCCACCCTATGATGCTGGGTGTGGGCGCAGAGCAGGGATCAGGCGTCACCGGCTCAGTGAATGCCGGCAAAGATCTGGATGCAGCCGATCACGACCTCGATCACGATCAGCGCAACCACCGCGATTTCGAGGCGCAGCGAGCGCTGGGTGTCGATGATTTCGGTCAGCGCGTTGGCGGTCTCCGTAATCGCGGTCACCTTGCGCTCGAGCGTATCGAGGCGCTCCTTCAACTCGTACTCGTCTTCGAGACGCGCATAGAGGCGGTCGAGCTGCGGCTTTTCCCAGAGCGCGTCGGGCTTCTCGGCAACGGCAACGCGGCCGGCGACGCGCTGCTGGACCAGAAGCGCATTGCCGATCAATTGCAGGATGCCCTTGCGCCGCCGCGACGTACGGCCTTTCTCGGCGAGCTCGCGCGCGAAAGGCTCGATAACATCGAAGACCGCGGCAACGCGGCGCTCGTCACGCGCCAGCGATGTGCTCTTGGCGAGTGCGTCCGCGATCAGGAGCAGCCGCTCATCGGAGAATTTCGACAGATGAATCGGCCCACCCGGCTGGATCGCCTCGGCGTTCTCGTCGTGGCAGAGCTGCGCGTGCGCGATCTCTTCCTCATACGGGCTGAGCTCGCCGGTCACGCGGGACTTCAGGCTGTCGATCAACACCTTCTCTTCCGAGGGAAGCAGGCCGATCAGCACCACGACACCGTAGCGAAACACCACGGCGAGGCCGGCATGGACGCGAAAGGTTGCGGGCGTCGAGGAGACCAGCGCGCCAAGCTCGAGCCCGGAGGCATTGATGCGATCGCCCAACATCACTGCACGGATCCGCAACGTGGGCGCAGCGTCCTGCTTCGGCAAGGTTGGCATCGTGCCAACGACAGGTTGATCGCTATTCATTCGACTGTCTCGCTCCGCACGCGATTGCACGTTTGTCCCGTCCGCAACGCCGATCCGGCACTGACGACCAATCCTTCCGGGATAGTCCGCGGAGTGGCTCCGGATTCTTACGGTCTTTTGCGCCGTCCGCCGAAACATCCGGCAATCCGGCCTCCGCGCGCGACACATTTGGCTGCGATGGGCGCATGGCGGTTTACCATCGCAGGCTGAAATACCCGCAAAAAGTTGCACTCGGCAACGCCGCGTGTTTATGACAACATCATAACAAGCTTACGCTTCTCCCGAAATTGAGACATTGAAGCCTCAATCATGCTGAGCGTCATCATCCCGACCGAAGGCGTCGAGCAGACCGCGGTCGCAACTCTGGCAGCACTGGTCCCCGGTGCTGCGGCCGGCATCATCCGCGAAGTGCTGCTGGTCGACGGCACTCGTAACGGCGTCATCGAACGCGTTGCCGACGTCGCGGGCTGCCGTTTCATCGGCTACGAGGGTCCCTCGCAAGGCGCAGCGCTGGCCGCCGGCGCGCTCCAGGCCCGTTCGCCCTGGCTGATGTTCCTCCCCGCCGGCGCCGTCCTCGAAACCGGCTGGATCGAGGAGACCACCCAGTTCATCCAGGCCGTCGCGTCCAGCGGCCGGGATCGCGCAGCCGTGTTCCGCTACGCCCGCTCACCTTACGCGGATACCGGGTTCCGCGATGTCCTGCGCGCCGCGGTCCGCAAGCTGGTCGGCCCACTCGGCGATCAGGGTCTTTTGATCGCGCGTGATCATTACGACCGGATCGGCGGCTATCCGCCCCAGGCCCGGCGCGCCGAAGCGCGGCTGCTGCGCCGGCTCGGCCGCTCGTCGCGGACGCTGCTGCGCAGCCGGATCGTCATGGTGGGCTGACACGCATCCAATACTTGCCAAAGTCAAATAACTATTTGACAATGGCAATTATTGAGGTGTCCCATGCCATTTGACGGTACCGACGACCAGATCGCAGCGGTCCGCGCCTTCAACCGCTTCTATACCCGCAAGCTCGGCGTGCTCGACCAGCACCTTGGCAAGAGCCCGTTTTCGCTCAGCGAGGCCCGTGTGCTCTACGAGCTCGCGCATCGTGACGACCTTGCGGCCAAAGAGATCGGAAACGAGCTCGGTCTCGACCCCGGCTATCTCAGCCGCATCGTGCAGAGCTTCGACGAAAAGGGGCTGATCACGCGAAAACCCCTGCCCGCGGATCGCAGGCAATACCAGCTCAGCCTCACCGCCAAGGGCCGCCAGACTTTCGCCAAGCTGAACCTGAGCTCGCAGAACGAAGTCGCCGCAATGCTGGCGCAGCTTACGACCAGTGACGCAACGCGGCTCACGCAGGCTATGGCGACCATCGAGGCTGTGCTGGAGCAGCGTCGAAGCCAGCCGGCCGCTTTCCTGCTGCGCAGCCATCGCGTCGGCGACATGGGTTGGGTCATCTCCAAGCAAGCCGCCGCCTATGCCGCGGACTACAATTGGGACGCCAGCTACGAAGCGCTGGTCGCCGAGATCTGCGCGCAGTTCATCAGGAACTATGACCCCGCACGCGAACACTGCTGGATCGCGGAAGTCGGTGGCGAGCCGGTGGGCTCGGTCTTTCTGGTCAAGGCCGCGGACGAGATCGCCAAGCTTCGCCTGTTGCAGGTGGAGAAGAAAGCACGCGGATTAGGCGTCGGCCGAGCGCTGGTCGAGCAATGCCTCCAGGGCGCACGCGAGCGGGGCTACGGCAAGATGACGCTGTGGACGCAAAGCATCCTGCTCGCCGCGCGCGGCATCTATCAAAGCGCAGGCTTCAAGCTCGTGAAGGAAGAGAAGCACCACAGCTTCGGTGCCGATCTGGTCGGGGAGACCTGGGAGCGGGATCTCTGATGATTTCGCGTGGCCAGCTGCAGATTGCGGCGCGATGCGCGTTGTTGTGCCCTCTCCCCTTGCGGGAGAGGGCAGCGATGCCGGCAGACACGAACTCGCTTGGGTGAGGGGTATGTCTCAACCAGCGTCTGTGCGAGTGGATGGAACCCCTCATCCGGCGCTTCGCGCCACCTTCTCCCGCAAGGGGAGAAGGAAGAAGACCACCTACACCGTCGCGCCCTGCGCTTTCGGCCGGCGCAGATGTTCGTCCAGCCGCGGCATGATCTCGACGAAATTGCAGGGGCGGGTGCGGTAGTCGAGCTGGCTTGCGAGGATGCCGTCCCAGCCATCGCGGCAGGCGCCGGGCGAACCGGGGAGACAGAAGATGTAGGTCGCGCCCGCAACGCCCGCGGTGGCGCGGCTCTGGATCGTCGATGTGCCGATCTTGGCATGGCTCAGCATGTGGAACGCGATCGAGAAGCCGTCCATGCGCTTCTCGAACAGCGGCTCGATCGCCTCCGGCGTGACGTCGCGGCCGGTGAAGCCGGTGCCGCCGGTGGTGATGACGACGTCGATGCCCGTCTCCGCGATCCAGCGGCGGATGACGGCGCGGATCGCCTCGATATCGTCGGTGACGATCTCGCGCGCGGCGAGATGATGGCCGGCGGCGGTGAGACCATCAGCGAGCGTCTGGCCGGATTTGTCGTCGGCGAGCGCACGCGTGTCGGAGACGGTCAGCACCGCGATGTTGAGCGGGATGAATTGTCTTGTTTCGTCGATGGACGCCATTACGCTTCTCTCGTGTCCCGGACGCGATGCACCGCAAAGCGGTGCAGCGCAGAGCCGGGACCCATTTTCAGGGAGACCGGCAATGTGGGCCCCGGCTCTGTAGCGCACCGCTGAAGAAGCGCTGCGCTGCGTCCGGGGCACGAAGTCTTCGTTGCTACGCCCCGCCGCCGAACGTGTTGCAGGCCTGGACCGTGCCCTGCTGATAGCCGGTCATGAACCATTGCTTGCGTTGCGCCGCCGAGCCGTGGGTGAAGGAGTCGGGCACGACGCGTCCCGTGGCCTGGCGTTGCAGCGTGTCGTCGCCGATCGCGCTTGCGGTGGTCAGGGCCGCGTCGATGTCGCCGGCCTCGAGGAAGCCCGGACGCTTCTTCTCCTCGCGATTGACCCAGACGCCCGACAGGCAGTCGGCCTGGAGCTCGACCTTGACCTGGAGCGCGTTCGACTCGGCCTTGCTGCCGGCCTGCTGCTGGAGCCGCGTCACGCGCGGAATGATGCCGAGCAGATTCTGGATGTGATGGCCGGCCTCATGCGCGATGATATAAGCTGCCGTGAACTTGCAGGCATTGCCGGAGCAGCCGCGAAAGCGTGTCTCGACCTCGCGGAAGAACGAGGTGTCGAGGAAGATGGTCTTGTCCGGAGGGCAGTAGAACGGGCCCATCGCCGACTGCGCCATGCCGCAGCGGCCGCCATTGGTGGCGTTGCGGAACAGCACGATCTTCGGACCGCTATAGGACTGGCCGCTGGCCTGGAAGATCTCGCTCCAGCGATCGTCGATCTCGCCGAGGATGCCGGCGATCATGCTGCCCATCTCGTCGGTCGGCGCGCCGCGCTTGGCGGTCGAGGACGACTGACGATCGGTCTGGTAGGTCGGCGCCTGGCCGCCGCCGGTGAGAATTTCGGCGCCGCCGATCAGGATGCGCGGATCGATGCCGAAGGCGTAGCCGATCAGGCCGAGCACGATGACGGTGCCGATGCCGAGCCCGCCGCCGCCCATGGGAAGGCCGAACCCGCCGCCACCTCCTCCGCCGCCGCCATCATCGCCGCGACGATCCTCGATGTCGTCGCTGCGGCGGAAATCATCGTAGCGCATGGCGGGCTTCCCTCAAATCGTCGTTTGCATCGCATGGACACGCAGGAACGCGAAAAGCTGAACGCGCCACAGACGTAAAATTTCCATTGCGTTAATCAATATCCCGCTCGGCAAATATTGCCTAGTGCGACAGCATGCCGGGGCCAGCAATTTTTTCCGAGGGCGAGCAATTTTTTCCGAGAGAAATTTGGAGTCTTTTTCGTGTCCGGGCTGCTCCCGCAGCGCGATGAAATACGAAATACACTGCAAAACACGACAAATGCGCGCGATGAATCGCGCACAACGCGCGACGCGGCGCTTGCTCACAAAAGCAGCGGGTTAAGTCGATTTTTACTTTGCCACTGCAATGTAACGGCCAGTCGGTTGTTTGGTCCCGCGTCGCCGACAGCGTCGCCTGAGTCAGAGTTCTTGAGTCATGGTTGTGTCGCGTCGCGGGGCGTCTGCAAGGGCGCCCCGCACAAATTTTGAGTCCGCCTCGCATCGCATCATCCTCGGTGATTGCGTCGCCGAGATGTCGAAGCTTCAGGCAGGTAGCGTCGATCTGGTGTTCGCCGATCCGCCCTACAACCTCCAGCTCAAGGGCGATCTCAAGCGTCCCGACGAATCCCATGTCGATGCCGTCAACGACGACTGGGACAAGTTCGATTCGTTTTCGGCCTATGACGACTTCACCCGCGCCTGGCTGCTCGCCGCGCGGGCTGCGATGAAGCCGTCGGCGACGATCTGGGTGATCGGCTCCTATCACAACATCTTCCGCGTCGGCGCGATCATGCAGGACCTCGGCTTCTGGCTCCTGAACGACATCGTCTGGCGCAAGTCGAACCCGATGCCGAATTTCCGCGGCCGCCGCTTCACCAACGCGCACGAGACCATGATCTGGGCCGCGCGCGACGAGAAGGCCAAGGGCTACACGTTCAATTACGAAGCGCTGAAGGCGGCGAACGAGGACGTGCAGGCGCGCTCCGACTGGCTGATCCCGCTCTGCACCGGCGAGGAGCGCCTCAAGGGCGCCGACGGCAAGAAGGTGCATCCGACGCAGAAGCCGGAGGGCCTGCTCGCGCGCGTGCTGCTGTCGTCGTCGAAACCCGGCGACCTCGTGATCGATCCGTTCAACGGCACCGGCACCACCGGCGCCGTCGCCAAACGCCTCGGCCGTTCCTATATCGGCTTCGAGCGCGACAAGACCTATGCCAAGGCCGCGGAAGCGCGCATCGCCGCGGTCGAGCCGCTGCCGGAAGAGAGCCTCGCCCCGTTCATGACCGCGCGCGACGCGCCGCGGGTGGCGTTCTCCGAATTGATCGAACGCGGCATGATCATGCCGGGCACAAAATTGTTCGACGCTAAGAAGAAGCTCGGCGCGCTGGTGCGCGCCGACGGCGCCATCATGTTCGGCGACAAGGTCGGCTCGATCCACCGCATCGGCGCGGTGGCGCAGGGCGCGCAAGCCTGCAACGGCTGGACCTTCTGGCATGTCGAGACCAAGAAGGGTCTCAAGCTGATCGACGAGCTCCGCGCCGAGATCCGCGCGGGGATGGGGGCGGAGTAGTATTTCTCCGATCTCGCAGGGTGGGCAAAGGCGCCTTTGCGCCGTGCCCACCAACTTTCTCCTCCGCAGACGCACTGGTGGTGGGCACGCTTCGCTTTGCCCACCCTACGGCGTCTTGAATGACGCCAGGGCCAGACTACATTAACCCGACCAGCCCCGTCCTGACCGGATGGTCCCCATGCGAAAACAGTCCGAGACATTGCTGCTCCTGCCGCTGCTGCCGATCTTCCTGATCGGCATGTTTCCGATGTTCCTGATCGCCCTGCTCGGCTTTTTCGGGCTTGCGCTGTTCGGCGTGCTCGTGATCTGCGTCGGCCTTGCCAGCAGCAACGAGGCCCACGACGCCTTCAACCACGACGTCATCGTTCACGGCTATGCGCGGGGATCGGAGCGGGCCACGCAGGCGTCGAACATGCGCATGGCCACACGGCTCGGGCTGCGGCTAGAGGCCGTCGGCGCGGCGATGGTCCTTACGGCGGCGATCGGCTTTTGTTACGCCGGCTGATCTGCGCATCACGCAGATACCGCACGGCAAACTCGCCGGTTGCGCTCCCCGATCAGGTTTTGGCAAGAGATAGCGGCTAGCGGCAATGATGCTGCGTTCGCTCTCGACAAGAAACACTGGGGAGAGACTGATGCTCAAATTCTATTTCAACGGATCGCCGAACCCGACCAAGGTCGCGCTTTATCTCGAAGAGACCGGCCTGCCGTTCGAGCCGGTCAAGATCGACACCCGCAAAGGCGACCAGTTCACGCCGGACTATCTGAAGGTCAATCCCAACGGCAAGGTGCCGGCGATCGACGACAATGGCACCATCGTTTTCGACAGCAACGCCATCCTGCTCTATCTCGCCGAGAAGACCGGCAAGTTCCTGCCCGCGGCAAGCGTCCGCGGCGAGACGCTGTCGTGGCTGATGTTCATCGCCACCGGTCTCGGGCCCTTTTCAGGGCAAGCGGTGCATTTCAAGCATTTCGCGCCGAAGGACCAGAACCACGACTACGCCCATAACCGCTACCAGTACGAGACCGATCGTCACTACAAAATTCTCGACGCTCACCTCAAAGGCCGCAGCTACATGGTCGGCGACAGCTATTCGATCGTCGACATGGCGCTGTGGGGCTGGGCACGGATGGTGCCGTTCAAGCTCGGCGACGACGCCTTTGCGCGCTACCCGAACGTGAAGCGGCTGATCGACGAGATCTCGGCGCGCCCTGCGGCCGCGCGCGCGATCGCGCTGAAGGACAAGTTTACCTTCAAGGCGGAGATGGACGACGAGGCGCGCGCCAACATGTTCAAGCACATGAACATGAAAGTGGCGTGATCACGTCGCGCCGTAGCATGAAGGCCACGCACATGCGCGTGGCCTTTTGCTTTTGAGAGGGACGCCTCGCTCAGGCGGCGTGGACCGAGCTCAGGAAGTTCGCGACCTCCTGCTTCAGGCGGTTGCTGTCCGAAGACAGCGAGCGCGCCGCTGACAGCACCTGCGATGACGCCGAGCCGGTCTCCGACGCACCACGCTGCACGTCGCCGATATTGGTCGAGACCCGCTGGGTGCCGTGCGCGGCCTGCTGGACGTTGCGCGAGATCTCCTGCGTGGCCGCGCCCTGCTGCTCCACGGCGGCTGCGACCGCGGCGGAAATCTCCGACAGGCGCTCGATGGTGCCGCTGATCTCCCTGATGGCGCCGACCGATTGCTCGGTGGCGGCCTGGATGCTCGCAATCTGCTGACCAATCTCACCGGTGGCCTTCGCGGTCTGCTCGGCGAGCGCCTTGACCTCGGAGGCGACGACGGCAAAGCCGCGGCCGGCGTCGCCGGCGCGCGCGGCCTCGATGGTGGCATTCAGCGCCAGCAGATTGGTCTGGCCGGCGATGGTGCTGATCAGCTCGACCACGTCGCCGATCCGCGCGGCCGCCTTGGACAGCTCGCCGACGCGTTCGTTGGTCTTGCTCGCCTGCCCCACGGCCTCGTTGGCGATGCGGGCGGATTCCTGCACCTGGCGGGCGATCTCGCTGACCGAGGAGGACAGCTCTTCGGTCGCGGACGCAACCGCCTGCACGTTGGCGGTCGCCTCCTGCGACGCGGACGCCACCTCCGTCGACAGGTCCTGGGCGCGGGTCGCGGTCGCGGTCAGCGTGCCGGCCGAGGCTTCGAGCTCGCTCGAGGCCGAGGAGACGGTGTCGACGATCTCGCCCACCGCCTGCTCAAACTGGTCGGCGAGCCTGACCATGTCTTGCTTGCGGCTCTCGACCTGCCGCGCCTCGAGCTCGGTCTGCTCATGGCGCAGGCGCTCGGTGTCGATCATGTTGGTCTTGAACACCTCGATCGCCTTGGCCATGTCGCCGATCTCGTCTTTGTTGCCGCGTCCGGGAATCTCGACCGCGAGATTGCCGCCGGCCAGCGCGCCCATCGCGCGCGTCATCGACGTCAAGGGACCGACAATGCCGCGGGCGATCAGGACAGCGACGATCAGGCCGAGCAGGGTGGCAAGGCCGCCCGCAATCTCCTGCACCGAAATCGTGCTGTCGATCACGGCTTCGGCCTGGCTGCGCGACTCCTTGTAATCCTTCTTGAGTGCGGTCTCGGCGACCTTGAGCTTGGCGATGCTGTCGACGATGAGGGGCGCGAGGTTCTTGTGATAGATCTCGTCGGCCTGGAGCATCGCGGCCGATGTCGTCTCGAACGCGGATTTGTAGATTCCGAGCGAGGTCTTCACCGGTGCGATGGCGTTGCGCAAGTCTCCCGCCTGCGGGCTCCTCTCGATCGCCGCCAGCCGTTGCGCGGCCCGGTCGGCGTTGGTCCTGAAATTCGCCGGCCCCTTGGTGTCGCGCAGCGCCAAAAAGCGCCAGCCTGCGATCTGGACCTGAAGCAGCCTGGATTCGAGGTCGGCGACGAGCGCCGCGGTGTCTTCATCTGCGGATGCGCGCGCCGCGTCGACCAGCTTGCTCATTTTGGTGGTCAGCTCGTCGCCGCTCGGCAGCAGCGTGGCCTTGCCCGTTCTCGCCTCGTTGACGGCGTCGCCGAGATCGTCACGCAGGGTCTTCATTTTCTTGATGTCGTCGATCAGGCCGTTGTAGAGGTTGCGCCGCTCTTCCGAGAGCGTGCCCTTGGCGCCTGTCTGCAACAGCTCGATCGCGGCCGCCTCGCGTTCCGAGGCCTCCCGCATCGCCGGCTCGTTGGCGTCGTAGATGTAGCGAAGGTTGGCGCGCTGGATCGCCTGGAGGTGGGTCGAGATTTCCAGCACCCGCGCCGTGCTGTCCGAAAACGCCGAAGCCTTGGCCACCTGATCCTGCACGGCCCGCAAGTTCCAGACCGCAACCACCGCCATCACGAGGCCAACCACGACCAGCGCCATGAAGCCGGCATAGAGCCGGCCCCGGATCCGCAAACCAAACTTCGGCATTCCCAGTATCCACCCAGATGCATGTGACTTCGAGCGGTCGGACCCGTCCAGTTGGTATCGCCGGCCACCCTGGCAGCCGCGCGTCGCGATTCGGCGACCCACGCTGCACCGCGATACAATGGAGGACACTTCTTAATTGAACCTTCCGGTTTTTCGCGCGCGCTCGCATCGGCGCGCAGAAAAACTGCTGATTTTATCAGCAGTTGCGCAAGGTTTTGGCGCAGGGCGCTACAGTGTGTCGCGGCTTGGCGCCGGAAACGGACCGAGCGCCCTTTCAGTCAAGATCGAGTCGCAATATTCCCGGATCTCCTTGATCTTGCCGTCCTCAAGACGAAACACCAGGCAATAGTCGTTGTCGTAGCGCACGCCCTCGGGCGTGACATTGTCGCCCTTGGCCTCCACCACGACGATGTCGCCGTCGGCGATGAAGCGTTCGGCGACGGTGCGCGTCCGGTCGCGCAGGCGGGTCCGCACGTAGCCGTGCAGATCATTCATGATGGCCTCCTTGCCGGTGAAGGTGCGGGACCAGGAATACTGGCCGGTCACGATCCATCTGGCATCCTCCGCAAGGCTTGCGGCGAACAGCGCGCGGTCGCGCACCGCAGGATCGAGGTTGGCGGCGGCCGCGAAAATATCCTGCATCAGTTTCTTGTTGGCGCTCGCGCTCATGGCGGCATCTCCGTGTGGTGACAACGCGGAGATGATCGTCGCTGGAGCGACATTCTTCAAATCGATAACAAATATGATATCTATTCAGCCCATGAATTTGAATTCGCTCGACCTCAACCTCCTCACCGCGCTCGACGCGCTGCTGCGCGAGGCCAATGTCAGCCGCGCGGCCATGCGCATCGGCCTGTCGCAGCCGGCGGCGAGCCATGCGCTGCAACGCCTGCGCGACATCTTCGGCGATCCGCTGCTGGTGCGGACCGGTGCGCGGATGGAGCTGACGCCGCGCGCGCAGGCCCTCCGCGCACCGCTGGCGCAGGCGCTCGACCAGGTGCGCGGCCTGTTCGTGCCAGATGATTTCGACGCCGCGCGCAGCGAGCGCGCATTCCGGCTGATGATGCCGGACCTCGCGGTCGAGCTGTTGATGCCGCCCTTGATGGAGAAGGTGACGCGCCTTGCGCCCAACGTCCGTATCGACGTTGTGCCGTGGCGGGGACCGGCGATCTTCCACGCCGAGTTCGCCCGCACCATCGACCTCGTGATCTCGATCGGCAACGCCTTCAAAGGCTTTCACCGCCAATTGCTCTACACCGACAGCGACGCGCTGGCGGTGCGACGCGGTCATCCCGTCGGCGCCAAGCTGAAGCGGCGCGAGGCGTTCCTCGCTGCGCGCCATGTCGGCGTGATCATCCGGGGCAACAGCGAGGATCTGATCGACACCTGGCTGCGCAGCAAAGGCATCGAGCGGCACATCGCGCTGGTGGTGTCGGGCTATCTCGAAGCCCTGCACGTCGCCGCCCGCACCGACCTCGTCGCCTTCGTGCCGCGCCGGCTGATCGCGGCGCTGTCGCGGCAGTTCGCACTCGTCACTGTGACGCCGCCGCTCGACCCCGGGATCGACGAGCAGTTCATGTTCTATCCGACACGGGCGCAGATGGATCCGGGATCGATCTGGCTCAGGCGGCTGATGCTGGAGACGGGACGGGAGTTGGAGCAAGCCAAGCGCAAGCTCTCGTAGGGTGGGCAAAGCGGAGCGTGCCCACCACTTCTATCACAACCTGGAAAGATGGTGGGCACGGCGCTGCGCGCCTTTGCCCACCCTACAAGTGCCTCAGGCCTTCTGCGCGTCCATCACCTTGCGGACCGCAGGGCGGTCGGACATGCGCTTGAAATGGTCGGCGATCTTCGGCGTGGCCTTGATGTCGACGCTGTCGCCTTCGAGCCAGTGCGAGAGCGTGTGGAGGTAGGGATCGCAGATCGTGAACTGATCTCCCATCACCCACGGCCCTTTGAACATCCTCTGCTCGATCAGGGCGAAGCACGCGCCCATGGTCTTCGGCACCATCGCCTTCATGTCGGCGAACGAGCTCTGCTCGGTCGCCCAGCGCGCGCCGCGCATCTTGTGGGCATGGTTGATGTGCACGGTCGAGCAGAGATAGGAGTTGAACGACTGCACCTGGGCGAAATCGAAGGGATCGTCGAGCGGCGCCAGCTTCGCCTTGGGGAAGGTCTGCGCGATGTAGGCCAGCATCGCCGGCGTCTCGGTGAGGACGCCGCGATCGGTCACCAGCGCAGGCACGCGGCCTTTCGGGTTGATGGCGAGATAGTCCGGGCTGTTCTGCTGGTTGTCCTTGAAGCTCAGCCGTTCAGCCGTGTAGTCGGCGCCGGCCTCCTCCAGGGTCATGTAGGTGGCGAGCGCGCAGGTGCCGGTTGCGTAGTAGAGCTTGAGCATGTCGGACCTCATGGGAAAATTGGAAATTAACGGCTGTCGTCCCCAAGGTCCATAGCACGAAATCCTCTTCGCAGTTGCCCACCGCCGCCCGGCTGTGCCAAGACGCCCGCAATTGGAGGGGTTTGGTCATGACGGTCCTCATCGCCGGCGGCGGCATCGGCGGGCTGACGCTTGCGCTCAGCCTGCACGGCATCGGCGTTCCCGTAAAAGTGTTCGAGAGCGTCAGTGAACTGAAGCCGCTCGGCGTCGGCATCAACGTGCTGCCGCATGCGGTGCGCGAGCTGATCGAGCTCGGGCTGATGGACAAGCTCGACGCCAGCGGCGTGCGCACGCGCGAGCTCGCCTATTTCTCCAAGCACGGCAAGCCGATCTGGAGCGAGCCGCGGGGACTGGAAGCCGGCTACAAATGGCCGCAATTCTCGATCCATCGCGGCACGCTCCAGCAGCTGCTGCTCGACACCGCGATCGAGCGGCTCGGCCGCGACAACATCCTGACCAGCCATCATCTGACCGGCTGGACCGAGACGGCCGATGGCATCCGCGCCGACTTCATCGACAAGGCGACCGGCAAGGCCGCAAGGACTTATGACGGCGCGATCCTGATCGCCGCCGATGGCATCCATTCCGCCGCGCGAGAAAAGCTCTATCCGAACGAAGGCCCACCGATCTGGAACGGCCGCATCCTCTGGCGCGGCGTCACGCCGTCCGAGGCTTTCCTCACCGGCCGCACTATGATCATGGCCGGGCATGAAATCCTGAAATTCGTCTGCTATCCGATCAGCAAGGCGCCCGACACAGCCGGCAATCATCTGATCAACTGGGTCGCCGAACGCCACATGCCGCCGACCTATCAATGGCGCCGCGAGGATTACAACCGCACCGCGCGGCTCGAGGAGTTTCTGCCCTGGTTCGAGAGCTGGCAGTTCGACTGGCTCGACGTGCCCGGCCTGATCAGGAACTGCCCGCACGCTTACGAATATCCGCTGGTCGACCGCGATCCCGTCTCGCAATGGACCTTTGGCAGGGTGACGCTGATGGGCGATGCCGCCCACCCGATGTATCCGATCGGCTCGAACGGCGCCTCGCAGGCGATCCTCGATGCCCGCACCATCACCCGCGAGATTTTGGCGCACGGCCCCACGAGTGCCGCGCTGCTCGCCTATGAGGCCGAGCGAAGGCCCGCGACCACCGACCTCGTCCTGCTCAACCGCAAGAACGGCCCCGAGCAGGTGATGCAGCTCGTCGAGGAGCGCGCGCCGGATGGCTACAAGGTGGTGACCGACGTGCTGTCGCAAAAGGAGCTGGAGGATATCGCCGCGAACTACAAGCGCGTCGCGGGCTTCCAGGTCGAGGCGCTGAACGCGAAGCCGCCGATTGTGAGCAAAGATGCGCGGGCACGCGCCTAGTTTACTGCTCTTGCACGAAGCGAGATGCATGTTGATGTGCCCTCGCCCCTTGTGGGAGAGGGCAGCGACGCTGGCAGACGCAGGCTCCCTCGGGTGAGGGGTATGTATCCGCGAGTCCAACTCGCGCTTGAATTCGCGGACGGATACCCCTCATCCGGCGCTTCGCGCCACCTTCCCCCACAAGGGGGGAAGGGAAGAGCAGTGCGGGTTAGACTAGCTAAGCACCACCCTCGCCGCTTCCAGCAGCCGCTCGCTCGCACCCGCCGTTGCGAGCACCGTGCCATCTTCCGCCATCAGCTTCGCCTCGACGAACGCGATGGTCTTGCCGAGCTGCGTCACCCTGGCCTCGCCGATGATCGGCCCAGGCTTTGCGGGGCTGAGAAAATTCACCGTCATGCTGATGGTCGTGGTGTAGAGCCGGCCTTCGCTCATCACCAACACGGCGGGGCCCATCGTGTCGTCGAGCATGGCCGAGAGCATGCCGCCCTGGATGAAGCCCGCCGGGTTGCAGAATTCGGGCTTTCCCTCGAAGGCGAGCTTGATCCAGCCGTCCGCAGGACGAGCATCGAGCAGACGCCAGCCGAGCAGCTCGGCGCAGGGCGGCCTCCTGAAGTTGTCGAGCGCGGTCTTGACCATGCGAACCTCCATTGCAGCTGACGGAATAGCGTAGGCCTGCTGACACCCTCATGGCAGCAGGCCTACGCCGCACCGCAACACCCCGGGGAACTCCGAAAATTGCGCGAAATCAGGGCATTCCGCTCATGATTAAGCCGGCTTCAACCAACCGATTTCACGACCGATTCAATACGATCCAATCGCGCAATCTGCCGGTAAGCGGTTGGAAGTTACGACATGGGAGAAGCGACGGTGAAACCGGAGCCTTTCCATGCGGACCTTCTTGCAACGGGCGGCAGACCGCCTGCACGCGATCGAAGATCATCTGACGGTGCGGACCCAGATTGCTGCGGCCGTCGCCGCCATGTCCATCCTGCTCGTCGGCACACTCGCGGCGGGCGCCGCGCTGATCAGCTACAGGCACACCGCCGCTCTGGTCGAGAGCAGCCTAGCCGGGATTGCATCCGCCACCTCGGGCCGGCTCGACCGCTTCATGGCGACGCGGCAGCAGGAGATGAAGCTGTTTGCAGAGCTGGAGCCGACGCAGCGGCTGTGGCAGGGCGATCCGAACGAATTGCGCAGCGCGCTCGAGGCTCTCCAGCATTCCTTCGAATTCACCTGGATCGGCTTTGCCGACGTCAACGGCAACGTCGTCGCGGGCACCGGTGGCCTGCTGCAAGGCAAGTCCGTGACCGCACGTCCCTGGTTCAAGCAGGGTCTCGAAAAGGTCGTTATCGGCGACGTGCACGAAGCCATTATGCTGGCCTCGCTGCTGACCCAGCGCGCCAACAACGAGCCCTATCGTTTCGTCGACATCGCCGTTCCCGTGCGTGACAAATCCGGCAAGGTGCTCGGCGTGCTCGGCGGTCACCTGGACTGGGCCTGGGCCACCAACCTGATCAAGGACGTCGAGGCCAATGACGGCAACACCGACACGCGGCTCACGATCCTCAGCAAGGGCGGCATGGTTCTGGTCGGGCCGCAGAGGGAAACCATCCGCTATGGCGGCGACGAACTCGCCGGCATCCTGAACGCCCGCAATGGGACCTTCCGCGAAACGACGGACGGACGGCAGCTGCTAACGGCGTTTCACGTTGGCGACGGCTATCGCGATTACCAGGGCCTGAACTGGATCGTCACCGCGAGCCAGCCCGCGAGCGTCGCGCTCGCCGCCGCGATCTCGTCGGCGCAGACGATTTTGGCGATCGGCGCGGTCATCGCCCTGATCGCATTGTCGCTGGCCGTGCTGGTCTCGCGCCGGATCGCAGCCCCGATCATCGCCATCACGCGGGAGGCCGACCGCATCGGACGCGCCCACGGGCCGACCATGCTGGCGCGGCAGAGCGGCTCGGCCGAGGTGGTCCAGCTCTCGCGCGCGCTGCGCTCGCTGCTCCGACGCATCGGCATGGCCGAGGAGCGCACCAAGGAGGCCGAGCTGCGCGCGACCGAGAACGCGATGCAGCTCCAGGAGGACATGCTGAAGCTGCGCCATCTCGCCGACACAGACTTCATGACCGGCCTGATGAACCGCCGTTCCTTCCTGACCGTCGCCGACGACGCCGTCGCGTACTGCCGCCGTTACAAGCGCAACATGGCGACGTTGATGATCGACATCGATCATTTCAAGAAGATCAACGACACCCACGGCCACGCTGCCGGTGACGACGCGATCAAGAGCATCGCCGACATCATCAGCCAGTCGATCCGCACCACCGACAAGGCGGCCCGTTTCGGCGGCGAGGAATTCGTGGTGCTGCTGCGCGAGATCGACCAGGAGACGGCGATCCTGCTCGCCGAGCGCATCCGAACCTCGATCGCGGCCGCGACCGTACGCCATGGCGGCACTGTCATTCCCGTCACCGTCTCGGTCGGGCTTGCCCTGTTTGACGAGAGCGACCGCGACGTTCAGGACGTGATCGAGCGCGCCGACCAGGGCCTCTATGTTGCCAAGAAGACCGGCCGCAACCGCGTCTTCATGATGCCTGCAACCGACGAACGGGCCGCGCGCGCCGCCTAAGCGGTCAGCCCAGCGCGTGCGCAATCACCTTGCGCATGACGTTCGGCAGCGCCTCGTCGGCCAAGGTCGCGATCGGCACCCAGCGCATGCCTGCGGGCGCACGCGTGCGCGCTGCGGCCTTCGCGGTGTAGACCACGAGTTCCAACGGGAAATGCGTGAAGACGTGGGTGACCACGCCGACCTTGCGCTGCCAGTGCGGCAGCCCTTTCAATTCCGGCGCCTGCTGCTTCGCGGTCGAGTCCTCCTGGCCGGCGAGCCAGTCCGAGCCCGGCACTTCGGTCATGCCGCCGAGCAGGCCCCTTTCCGGCCTTGAGCGGACGAGCAGTTCGTCGCCGCGGGTCACGACGAAGGCGGCCCCGCGGCGCAACGTTCCGCTCTTCTTCGGCGCCTTGCGCGGAAACGTCTCCGGCGTGCCCTGCGCACCCGCCACGCAATCCTCGTTCAGCGGGCAGAGCGAACAGGCCGGCTTCTTCGGCGTGCAGATCGACGCGCCCAGATCCATCAGCGCCTGCGCGCTGTCCCCGGCGCGAGACTTCTCGTCGCCGGCGCGAGAGTCGGCGAGCAACGTCGCCGCCAATTGCTGAATCACGGGCTTTGCCTGCGGCAGCTCCTCCTCAACCGCAAACAGCCGCGACACCACCCGTTCGATATTGCCGTCGACCGGCATGGTCCGGCGATCGAAGGCGATCGCCGCGATCGCGGCGGCCGTGTAGGGCCCGATCCCCGGCAGCGCGCGCAGCCCCTCCTCGGTGTCGGGAAAGATGCCGCCATGCTCGCGCGTCACAGCGACGGCGCAGGCGTAGAGATTCCGCGCACGCGAGTAATAACCGAGCCCGGCCCACATCCGCAGCACGTTATCCAGCGAGGCCCGGCCGAGCGCCGAGACATCCGGCCAGCGCGCGACGAACTTTTCGAAATAGGGCCCGACCGCCTTCACCGTGGTCTGCTGCAGCATGATCTCGGACAGCCAGACGCGGTAGGGATCAGATGCCTCGCCCGGCGCGGCGCGCCAGGGCAAGCGACGTCGGTGGCGATCGTACCAGGCGAGCAGCAATGTCGGACGCGATGACGCTACCGGCAGCGTTGGTTCCGACTTGGCCTTGAGGGCAGATTTCGGGCTCATGCGACCACTCTAGCCGCGCCGCACCGATCCCTCCACGTCATGCCTGCGCTCGTGGCGGGCATCCACGTCTTTCTTCACAGCGAAGAGCCTATGCTGTGCGCCGGAGTGCTATAAGGGTCCATGGCCAAATTCCCTCCCAAGCCCGGCCCCATCAGCGCCAAGCCGCTCGGCATCCTGCTCAACGACGTCTTTGCCGAGGCCTATGCCAAGCAGGGCTTTGCGGCGCGCGAGCTGGTGACACGGTGGGCGCAGATTGCGGGGCCGGAGATCGCCGCGCATGCCGAGCCGCTCAAGATGCAATGGCCGCGGCCGGTCGAGGGCCAGCCGCAGGAGCCGGCGACCCTGGTGCTGCGGGTCGAAGGGCCGATGGCGCTGGAGATCCAGCACTCGGCCGACGTGATCCTGGAACGGGTCAACCGCTTCTTCGGCTGGAGCGCCGTCGGCAAGCTCGCCTTCCGCCAGGCCCCCCTGTCGCGCGCCCGGCGCCCGGCGCGGCCTGGCCCGCCAGACCCGAAGGCGGTGGCCAAGGTGGCGGAGGGCCTCGCCGATATCGAAGATGAACAATTGAAGACAGCGCTGGCGCGGCTCGGGGCTGCCATCAAGCGAAATTGAGCCTTATTCCGCTGCCAAATTGAACCCGTCCTTGCGGCGCGCCATTGCCTCAAACGACGTTTCAAGCTAGCGACAAGCCGCCTGGGAACCTCGATAAGGACCTTAGGCGAGACCACGCCAATTCGGGAGCCGACCTTGATCATCACCCGCCGCGCCTTCAACACGATGCTGTCGCTGACCGGGCTTGCCGCGCTCGCCGGGCTCTCGCCGCTGCGGTTCATTTCCGAAGCTATGGCACAGTCGGCCGCCGAGGTGGCCAAGCCCGTGTCGCTGCCCGACATGGCGCTCGGCCCGAAGGACGCCGCTGTCACCATCACCGAATTCGCCTCGATGACCTGCCCGCACTGCGCGGCCTTCAACGAGCAGGTGTTCCCCAAGATCAAGTCGGAATACATCGACACCGGCAAGGTGCGTTACATCTTCCGCGAGTTCCCGCTCGACATCAAAGCCGCCGCCGGCTCGATGCTCTCGCGCTGCATCGCCAATGGCGATGCGCCGAAATATTTCGCGGTCACCGACATGCTGTTCCGCCAGCAGAGCGACTGGGTGATCAAGAACACCACCGAGACGCTGGCGCGGATCGGCAAGCAGGCCGGCCTCACCCAGCAGCAGGTCGAGACCTGCCTGAAGGATCAGGCGCTGCTCGACAAGATTGCCGCCGACCAGAAATATGCGAGCGATGTCCTGAAGGTCGATTCGACGCCGACCTTCTTCATCAACGGCGAGAAGATCAAGGGCGAGGCCTCGTTCGAGGAATTCGCGAAGAAGATCAATCCGCTGCTGAAGAGCTGATGGTCGCGCGCAAGAGCTGATTCGCAAGTCCTCCAAGCCGTATCATTCCCGTCATATTTCCCTTGGGAAAAGCGGCTTTCGCAGGTTGCCCTCGCGGCACACCGCGGCCATTGTCCAGCCGCATGAGCCGCCTTGGGCGACTCACCCCGACAGCGGCATTGCCTTCCATGGTATTGTCCAGGCAGCGGGATTCGCGCCTGCCAACAGAGATGCGTGCTTATGAAAATCACCCGCCTGCGCCTTCACGGCTTCAAGTCCTTCGTTGAGCCCACGGACTTCGTCATCGAGCCCGGCCTGACCGGCGTGGTCGGCCCCAACGGCTGCGGCAAGTCGAATCTGGTCGAGGCACTGCGCTGGGCGATGGGCGAGACCTCGTACAAGTCGCTGCGCGCCGCTGACATGGATGCGGTGATCTTCGCAGGCTCCGGCAACCGTCCCGCACGCAACCACGCCGAAGTGACGATGACGATCGACAACGCGGATCGCACCGCGCCCGCGGCAATGAACGACAGCCAGCTGCTCGAAATCTCCCGCCGCATCGAGCGCGAGGCCGGCTCGGTCTATCGCATCAACGGCCGCGACGTGCGCGCTCGCGACGTGCAGATCCTGTTTGCGGATGCCGCCACCGGCGCGCGTTCGCCGGCCCTCGTCCACCAGGGCAAGATCGGCGAAATCATCCAGGCCAAGCCCGAGCAGCGCCGCCGCGTGCTGGAAGACGCCGCCGGCGTCGCCGGCCTGCACGCCCGCCGCCACGAGGCCGAGTTGCGGCTCAAGGCCGCCGAGACCAACCTTACCCGCGTCGAGGACGTGATCGGCCAGCTCGCAGGGCAAATGGAGGGCCTGAAGAAGCAGGCCCGCCAGGCCGTGCGCTATCGCGAAGTCGCCTCCAAGGTGCGCAAGGCGGAAGCAACCCTGTTCCACCTGCGCTGGATCGGCGCGCATGCCGACGTCAACGAATCCGGCCAGACCCATGATCTCGCCGTGCGCGAGATGGCCGAGCGCACCCAGCACCAGGCCGAGGCGGCCCGCATCCAGGCGATCCGCGCCGCCGAAATGCCGGCGCTGCGCGACGCCGAAGCCCGCGCCGCGGCGGGCCTGCAACGCCTGACCAATGCGCGCGAGCTGCTGGACCGCGAGGAGGAGCGCGCCAAGGAGCGCGTCGCCGAGCTCGAGCGCCGGCTGACGCAATTCGAGGGCGACATCACCCGCGCCCAGCAGCAGACCATGGACGCCGATGTCGCGCTGGAGCGGCTCGACACCGAGGACGCCGAGCTGAAGGAAGAGATCAAGTCGCGCGTCGAAAAGCGCTCCGGCGTCGACGAGCGCGTGGCTGAGGCCGAGGCGGTGCTGACCGAAACCGAGCAGCAGTTCTCCGAGCTCACCACCGCGCTCGCCGACCTCACTGCCAAGCGCAACCAGTTAGAGGCCAACGTCCGCACCCACCGCGACAAGCTCGCCCGGCTCGACCAGGAAATCGCCAATATCGCGGCGGAAGAGCAGAAGCTTGCCGAGGAGACCGGCGGCTTCGGCGATCTCGACGAGCTGACCGCCACCGTCGAGACCGCCGAGCAGACGCTGGCGGCCTCAGAAGCCGCCGCGCAGGCGAGCGAAGCCGCGCATGTCGCCGCGCGACAGACGCTGGAATCCTCGCGCTCACCGCTGGTCGAAGCCGACAAGCGCGTGCAGCGGCTCGACACCGAGGCGCGCACGATCTCCAAGATCGTCAACGGCGAGACCAAGAATCTGTGGCCGCCGATCATCAACGGCATCACCGTCGACAAGGGTTTTGAGAAGGCGATCGGCGCCGCGCTCGGGGACGATCTCGACGCGCCGGTTGACCCCTCGGCGCCGATGCGCTGGACCAATGCCGACGTCACCGACGGCGATCCGGCGCTGCCGGAAGGCGCGGTGCCGCTCGCCAACCATGTGCAGGCGCCGGCCGAGCTCGCCCGCCGCCTCGCCCAGATCGGCGTGGTGCCGCGCGAGCGCGGCGCCGAGCTGGTCTCGCAGCTCAAGACCGGCCAGCGGCTGGTCTCGCCCGAAGGCGACGTCTGGCGCTGGGACGGCTTCGTCGCCGCAGCCCATGCCCCGACCGGCGCTGCGCGGCGGCTGGCCGAGCGCGCCCGCCTCGTCGACATCGAGAACGAGCTGGAGCAGGCCCGCATCGACGCGCAGATCAAGCGCCAGGCGCTGGAGACTGCCGAGTCCGAGTTGCAGATGGCGGCCAGCACCGAAGGTGCCAGCCGCGAAGCCTGGCGCGCCGCGCAGCGCGAGCTCAACATCGCGCGCGAGCGCCATGCGAGCGCCGAGCGCGAGATCAGCCGCCACGCCGCGCGCAAGGCGACGCTGTCGGAAGCCCACAGCCGTCTTGCCGCCGACCGCGCCGAGGCCGAGGCCGCCTACGAATACGCCGAAGCCGGCATCAGCGAGCTGCCGTCGAGCGAGGACACCGAGACCCGCCTCGCCGCGGTCCGCAGCGACATCGAAGGCCACCGCCGCATGGCCGCGCAGGTTCGTGCGGAAGCGCAGGCGCTGGCGCGCGAGGCCGAGCTTGCCGACCGCCGCGTGCAGGCGATCCTCGCCGAACGCACCGAGTGGCAGAACCGCAAGGGCAGCGCGACGTCCCACATCGACACCATCCAGGCCCGCATCACCGAAGTCTCAATCGAGCGCAGCGAGCTCGAAAACGCGCCGGCCGTGTTCGCCGAAAAGCGTAGCGCGCTGATCACCGAGATCGAATATGCCGAGAACGACCGCCGCGTCGCCGCCGATGCGCTCGCGGCCGCGGAAACCGCGATGGCCGAGACCGATCGCGCCGCGAAGCTGACGCTGGAGGCACTGTCGAGCGCGCGTGAAGCCACGGCACGCGCCGAGGAGCGCATGGACGGCGCG
The DNA here is from genome assembly GCF_015624505.1 of Bradyrhizobium commune. Classification (NCBI taxonomy): domain Bacteria; kingdom Pseudomonadati; phylum Pseudomonadota; class Alphaproteobacteria; order Hyphomicrobiales; family Nitrobacteraceae; genus Bradyrhizobium; species Bradyrhizobium commune. Next base: position 5,698,072 of record NZ_CP061379.1, read on the forward strand.
CGGCGCCGCCTCGAGGACATCGAGCGCGAGATCCGCGATATGCTCGAGGTCGAGCCGCAGGCGGTCGCCGGCCTTGCCGAGATCGAGCCCGGCGCCGAGCTGCCGCCGCTCGGCGAGACCGAGGAAGAGCTGGAGAAGCTGCGCCGCGACCGCGAGCGCCTCGGCGCCGTCAATTTGCGCGCCGAAGAAGAGCTGCGCGAGGTCGAGACCCAGCACACCAGCCTGACCACCGAGCGCGACGACCTGGTCGAAGCCATCAAGCGGCTGCGCCAGGGCATCCAGAGCCTCAACAAGGAGGCCCGCGAGCGGCTGCTGACCTCGTTCGACGTCGTCAACAGCCACTTCAAGCGCCTGTTCGTCGAGCTGTTCGGCGGCGGCGAGGCGGCGCTGCATTTGATCGAGAGCGACGATCCGCTGGAGGCCGGTCTCGAGATCATCGCAAAACCGCCGGGCAAGAAGCCGCAGACGCTGTCGCTGCTCTCGGGTGGCGAGCAGGCGCTGACCGCAATGGCGCTGATCTTCGCCGTGTTCCTCACCAACCCCTCGCCGATCTGCGTGCTGGACGAAGTCGACGCACCGCTCGACGACCATAACGTCGAGCGCTACTGCAACCTCCTGCACGAGATGACCGGCTCGACCGACACGCGCTTCATCATCATCACGCACAACCCGATCACCATGGCGCGGATGAACCGGCTGTTCGGCGTCACCATGGCCGAGCGCGGCGTCTCGCAGCTCGTCTCGGTGAACCTGCAAGAGGCGGTGGACATTCTCGACCAGAACGTGGCGTGAGGCCGCGATCCCTCGCCACCCATTGACGTCATCATCCGCGACGGCGGATGATGGAAGATGATCTCGTCCACTCTTCCCGCTGAACTGAAGGCCGCCCTCGACGCGAAGCTTCAGGGCTTTTCGCGTACCGACGCCGCACAGCGCTCGCAGAAAATCTCGAACACTTATCGCGCAGGCGGCGGCTCCGGCACGATCAAGTCCGAAGCCGATGCGCTGGCTTACGCACTGGCGCGGATGCCTGCGACTTACGCAGCGGTCGCCGCCAGCCTCAATGCATTGACGGAGATCGCGCCCGACTTTGCCCCGGAAACGCTGTTAGACGTCGGCGCAGGTCCGGGCACTGCGAGCTGGGCTGCCGCGGAGGCGTTTTCATCGCTCCATGATTTTACCTTGCTCGACGCCAACGCCACCCTGAGCCGGCTGGCACTTGAACTTGCGCAAGACAGCTCGCGCCTGGCCGATTGCCGCTATCTGCCAGGCGATGCCGGCGGCAACCTCGCCGAGGTCTCGCCTGCCGACATTGTCGTCGCGAGCTACATCATCGGCGAGCTCGGCGAGGGCGACCAGCGCGCACTCGCAGACGCCATGTGGGCCAAGGCGCGCCACGCGCTCGTCGTCATCGAGCCCGGCACGCCCGCGGGCACCACCCGCATCCTCGCACTGCGCCAACAACTGATCGCGGCCGGCGCCTTTGTTGCGGCACCCTGCCCGCATGAGAAATCGTGTCCGCTCACAGCGCCCGACTGGTGCCATTTCTCCCAGCGCCTGCCGCGTTCGCAGGCGCACCGCCAGATCAAGGGCGCCGAGGTGCCATTCGAGGACGAACGGTTCATCTACGTTGCCCTGACCCGCACGCCACTGGCGGCGCGCCCCGCGCGCGTGCTGGCGCCGCCGGATGTCGGCAAGGCCGAGATCACGGCGAAGCTTTGCACTGAGGACGACGTTGCCATCACCAGGGTGCCGCGCCGCGACAAGGCCGCCTATGCGCAGGCGCGTCGCTGGCGCTGGGGCGACGCCGTGATGTCCGAAAGTTAACCTCGTTCGCCGCTTTTGCCTTGAACTCGGATGGCTCCCCATTCGACCAAGTCTTACCTTTCCTCTGCGCCGGGCTCTCCCCCGGCCCCCTTTTGGGTTACGCTGCCCGCCTTAAATCCTCTTCAGGAGTTCTCCATGTCGACCGGCTGGATCGTTCTCGGCGTCATCGTCGTCCTCGTGTTCCTGGCCTTCAGCGCCTACAACCGGCTGGTGGCACTGGGCCAGCGCGTCGGCCAGGCCTTTGCCGATGTCGACGTGCAGCTCAAGCAGCGCCACGACCTGATCCCGAACCTGGTCGAGACCGTGAAGGGCTATGCCTCGCATGAGCGCGGCACGCTCGACGACGTCATCAAGGCGCGCAACTCTGCAATGTCGGCGCAGGGACCGGCACAGGTGTCCGCCGCCGAGAACCAGCTCTCCGGCGCACTCGGCCGGCTGATCGCGCTGTCGGAGGCCTATCCGGACCTCAAAGCCAACGCCAACTTCCAGCAGCTTGCCAGCGAGCTCTCAGACCTCGAGAACAAGATCGCGGCGAGCCGCCGCTTCTTCAACAACGCGGTCCAGGAATACAACACCGGCATCCAGCAGATGCCGGCTGCGCTGTTTGCCGGCATGTTCGGCTTCACCAAGAAGGACTTCTTCGATCTCGGCGCGAGCCGCACCGAGGTCGAGGCGGCGCCTCAGGTGAAGTTCTGATGTGAGCCGACAGGCGGGCATCGCGTCATGGCCGCGTATGGTCTCTACACGCACATCGCATCGAACAAGTTTCGTTCGATGCTGCTGCTCGCCGGCCTGTTCGCGCTGGTCTATGTGCTGGTCTATGCCGGCGCGCTGGTCGCCGAGGTCGTCATCAACGGCAATGAGACCGTCGCGTACTATCTGAGCCGCGCCTTTTCGGATCTGCTCAAGGCCGCGCCGTTCGCAACGGTTGCGGCGGTTGCCTGGATCATCATCGCCTATTTCTTCCACCAGTCGATGATCGACGCGGTGACGGGCGGCCATGACGTCACGCGGCAGGAAGAGCCGCGGCTCTACAACCTGCTCGAAAATCTCTGCATCTCGCGCGGCATCACCATGCCGAAGCTGAAGATCATGGAAAGCCCGGCGCTGAACGCGTTCGCGACCGGCCTCAACCCGCGGCAATATGCCGTCACCGTCACCACCGGTCTCCTCAAGGCGTTGAACGACCAGGAGATCGAGGCGGTGCTCGGCCACGAGCTGACCCACATCAAGAATGGCGACGTGCAGCTCATGGTCGTTGCCGTGATCATCGCCGGCGTGGTCGGCTTCTTCGGCGAATTGTTCTTCCGCCTGTTCACGAATCTCAGCTGGAGCTCCGGCGGCTCGTGGTCGTCAGGATCCTCCTCCTCGTCGCGATCATCCTCGTCGTCGAGCGACAGCAAGAGCTCCGGCGGCGGCGCTGTGATCGTCATCATCATCGCGGTGGTGCTGATCGTGGTGGCCTGGCTGGTGTCGCAGGTGGTCAAGCTCGCGCTGTCGCGCTCGCGCGAATATCTGGCTGACGCAGGATCGGTCGAGCTGACGAAAAATCCGGACGCCATGATCTCGGCGCTGCGCAAGATCGAAGGCCGGGGTGAGCTGCCGGGCGCGACCTCGGCGGTGATGGAGCTCTGCCTCGACAATCCGCGCGAGGGTTTTGCCGATCTGTTTGCGACCCATCCGTCGGTACAATCGCGGGTGGATGCGCTGGTCAAGTTCGCCGGCGGTCATGATCCAGGCCCGCTGCCGCCGCCCGCTGACGAGACGGACCAGCCCGAGGCGGACGATCCCGAAGCGCAGACCGACCGGCAGGATGCCCCGCCACCGCTGCCGCAGGGCCCGTGGAACGATGCAGGCGGGCGAACCGCTCCACCGCGGGTGCCTGCGCCGAGCCCTGCCGGAACCGCCACCGGCAATCCGTTGGGTCCCCTAGGCAACCCCATCGGTCCCTGGGGGCGCCACTAAGCGAGCCGTTTGACACGTCTTGCGGCTGGTTTCACGGCAACCGGGAAAAACCCCGGGAATTGCCGCGACCGGACGGCAAGGAATTGAATTCTCCCTTGTTTCTGCCATGTTCGCGCCCAACAGCAGACTTGGGACATCCTTGGGACATCGTTTGGGGCCCGGCCGATTGCGACCTCGCGATCGGGGGCGCGTTAGGGGACAGCAATGGCAAAGCCGGCAGTGGTTGTGGTGGGCGCGGACAAGGGCGGGGTCGGCAAGACCACGGTATCGCGCACCCTGCTCGATTATTTTTCCGCCAACAACGTGCAGACGCGGGCTTTCGATACCGAGTCCCCGCGCGGAACGCTGAAGCGCTTCCATCCCGACATCACCGAGATCGTCGACATGACGACCACGGCCGACCAGATGAAAATCTTCGATACGCTCAATGCGACGAGCCCGTCGGTGACCGTGATCGACGTTCGCGCCGGCCTGCTCTCGCCTGCGCTGGCCTCGCTGCGCGACATCGGCTTTCTCGACGCCGCCAAGGCCGGCCAGATCACCTTCGCGGTGTTCCACATCCTGGGACCCTCGATCGCCTCGCTGGATGAGATCGCCGAGACCGCGGGCTTCATGACCGGCGCGAAATATTTCCTGGTGAAGAACTTCATCAACGACACCCAGTTCTTCCAGTGGGACCAGGCGACCTACAATTCCTATTTCCACCGCATCAAGGACGCGACCGAGCTGACAATCCCGAAGCTCAACGAAATGGCCTATGAGCAGGTCGAGGTCTCCTCGGTCCCGTTCCTGAAATTTGTCGCCAACAAGGGCCTGCACGACGAGGCCGCGAACTATTCGTTCGTGCTGCGCGGCTATGTCCGGCACTGGCTGGCGAATGTCTGGAGCGAGTTCGACCGGATCCGCCTCACCGACATCGTCGGCTCCAAGTCCGCCGCCCGCAGCAGCAGCGAAAAATAGTTGCAGGCGAGGTGCGGATACGGCTGGATTGGGCGGTGAGTTCGCTCAGATAATAGCTGATGCCCGCGACGCCCCTCTACATCATCTGCTCGCCCCGCCCGCAGGTCGGCAAGACGCTGCTGGCGCGGCTGCTCACCGAATTCCTGCTGCTCAAGAACGGCAATGTCGCGGCCTTCGACGTCAACCTGAAGGAGCCGTCGCTGCTCGACTACCTGCCCAAGGTGACCGAGACCGCGGACGTGATCGACACCTACGGCAAGATGCAGCTGATGGACCGCGTCATCGTCGACGACGGGCTCGCCAAGGTGATCGACCTCGGCTTCCACGCCTTTGACGAGTTCTTCAAGATGACCGACGAGATCGGCCTGTTGAAGGAGGCGGCGCGCCGGCACGTCGCCCCGATGATCCTGTTCGTCGCCGACAACGACCGCGTTTCGACCCGGGCCCATGAGATGCTGCGCGGACAGATCCCGCGGATCAACCTGATTACGGTCGACAACGAATACGTCGTGCGCGGCGAGCTGCCGCCAGCGATGGCGGGGGGCCGCCTGCTCCGCCTGCCCGCGCTGCCCGGCTTCCTGAAGACCTATATCGACCGGCTGAACTTCTCGTTCACCGGCTATCTGCGCCAGGAGAAGGACGCCTCGACCGAGCTGCACCAATGGACCCGGCGCAACTACCTCGCCTTCCGGGAACTGGAGCTCAGCCTGATCCTGCAGCGGTCGTAGGCAGCAATTTACCCGGGCGTTATTTGCTCAATGCCCCTCGAACGTCATCAGCGTGCGCACCGGCACGTCCATGGCGCGCAGCTTGGCGGCGCCGCCGAGCTCGGGCAGGTCGATGATGAAGCAGGCCGCGACGACGTTGGCACCGATCTGGCGCAAGAGCTTCACCGCGCCCTCCGCAGTGCCGCCGGTGGCGATGAGATCGTCGACCAGGATCACACGCTCGCCGGGCTGGATCGCGTCGACATGCATCTCCATCTCGTCGATGCCGTATTCGAGCGAGTAAGCGATCCGCACGGTGGTGTGCGGCAGCTTGCCTTTCTTGCGGATCGGCACGAAGCCGGCCGAGAGCTGATGCGCCACCGCGCCGCCGATGATGAAGCCGCGCGCCTCCATGCCGGCGACCTTGTCGATCTTGTTGCCGGCCCACGGGTTGACGAGCTCGTCGACCGCGCGGCGGAACGCGCGCGCGTCCGCCAGCAGCGTGGTGATGTCGCGGAACATGATCCCCGGCTTGGGATAGTCGGGAATGGTGCGGACGCTCGCCTTCAGATCGTGGTCAAAGGTCATTGGTGCCTCTCAATTGACCGGCGCATCCAGCCGGAACGCATTCTCGACAATACGTAGTCCCACCTCGCCGCCAAGCGACATCAGCGATTCCGGGTGGAATTGCACACCGGCGACCGGCAGGCTCTTGTGCTCCAGCGCCATGGCGACGCCGTCCTCGGTGCTGGCGGTGACGTTCAACACCTCCGGCATGCTGTCGCGCTCGACATAGAGCGAGTGATAGCGGCCAATGACGATCTCGTTCGGCAGATTGCCCATCAGCCGCCCGCCCCGCACCTGGACCCGCGAGGGCCGGCCGTGGGCAGGATGGGTGAGCTGGCCGAGCTCGCCGCCGAAATATTCGCCGATCGCTTGCAGGCCGAGGCAGACGCCGAACACCGGCAGCTTGTTCGCAAGCGCCGCGTCGATGGTCTTCTTGATCCCGAAGTCCTCCGGGCGGCCCGGGCCAGGCGACAGCACCAGCAAATCCCACCTCTTCTGCTTGAGCATGTCGAGCGCATGCACATAGCGGACCACGGTGACACTGGCGCCGACCTGGCGGAAATAGTCGGCCAACATGTGGACGAAGCTGTCGTCGTGGTCGATCAGCAGCACCCGCTTGCCGGAGCCGGTGGCATCGGGCGCGAAGGCCGACAGCGGTTTTGGCGGATCGCCGCGCAGGGCCTGGAACAGGGCGGCTGCCTTGACCTGGCATTCGCGGTCCTCCGCGGCGGGATCCGAGTCAAACAGACAAGTGGCGCCGACACGCACTTCGGCAAGACCATCCTTCATGCGGATGGTCCGGATGGTGAGACCGGTGTTGATGCTGCCGTCGAAATTCACCGCACCGATCGCGCCGGCATACCAGCGTCGCGGCGAGCGCTCGTGATCCTCGACGAACTGCATCGCCCACAGCTTTGGCGCACCGGTGACGGTGACGGCCCAGGCATGGGTGAGGAAGGCGTCGAGCGCGTCGAAGCCGGGGCGCAGCATGCCTTCGACGTGATCGACGGTGTGGAACAGCTTCGAGTAGGTCTCGATCTGGCGTCGTGCCAAAACCTTGATCGTGCCGGGGACGCAGACCCGCGCCTTGTCGTTGCGGTCGACGTCGGTGCACATGTTGAGCTCGAACTCGTCCTTCTCCGAGTTCAGGAGCTGGCGGATCTGCTCGGCATCGCCGATCGCATCGGTGCCGCGCGCGATCGTGCCCGAAATCGGACAGGTCTCGACGCGGCGGCCGTCGGAGCGCACGAACATTTCGGGCGAGGCCGAGACGAGAAACTCGCCCTCGCCGAGATTCATCAGTGCGCCATAGGGCGACGGGTTGATGACGCAGAGGCGCTGAAACACTTCCGCCGGTGAGCGGTCGCAGGGCTCGGCGAAGAGCTGACCCGGCACGGCCTCGAACAGATCGCCGCGCGCGAAGGCCGCGCGCGCGGTCTCGACCGTCGCCTGATATTCGCCGGGCGCGTGATCGGCAAAGCCCTGGCGCGGCGTCTTCAGATACGGGCTATCGGCCGTCTCGCGCGGCAGGCTTTCGGTAGATTTGCCCTTCCAGGCGAAGTCGTAACTGATCAGCACGCCGCGTCCGGTGGCGCGGTCATAGGCCAGCAGGCGATCGGGGAGGTAGAGCACGATATCGCGCTGGTCCTGCTCGCGCGGACGCTTCTGCACGAGGTCCTCGATCTGGAACACGAGGTCATAGGCGAAGGCGCCAAACAGGCCGAGCAGGCCATCGTCGTTGGTGAAAAAGGTGGCAACGAGATCGCGCACCAGCGACATGACGCTGGCACGGCGGGTGCGCTGGTCTTCCTCGACAGGCGCATCGCCGCGGATGATGTGGCCGGCAAGCCGCGTCACGGTCTTCTCCGAGATCACCACGCAGGGCTCGCGCAGCACGTCCGCGAGGAAAGCGATCAGCACCTGACCGCGCACGTTGAGCGCTTCCAGCCTGAAATTGACGCCGGCGGTCTCGAGCTTGAGCGGCGGATCGGAGAAGCCGAGGTCAAAGCTCTCGTAGCGGCCCGGCACGGTCGTGCCCGACGACAGCACCACGCCGCGACGGCGATCAAGCAGGCTGACGAGATCGTCGAGCCGGTTGGCGCCGCCGGTGAATTGTTCGGCCACACGCGTGATCGCGAGACCTGCGCGGGTCACGTAATCGCTTCTGGCCGGGAGGGCAAAGACTGTCCTGTTCATGGGGTCCTCTTACGAAACTTGCCGAGGGAACGCCACACAGGACAAACGATCAGGCCGCCGCGGCTGTGCCGGCGACCTTCGACGATTTGGAGAAAAGAAATCGCACCGGCCACCTCTTAGGAGGTGCGCCACCAACGACGGGATGGGCGGACTGCGGTGCTCATGGAGCGGATACTCACCATGGCGCGGGGGCGGCGTCAAGAGCGTGCCGGGCCGCCCTCAATCACCAAAATGGTACGGGATCACGTTGCAGATGATTCCGGGGCCCGCATGCTGTTACGACCGGCGGTCGCCTCGGCGGCGTGACGCTCGATTTCGGCCCGTGTCACCGTATTCGCGCCCTGGGCGTCGGACCCGATGAGATCGGCGCGGTCACCGTGGGTTGCGACCATCATGCTGGTCTGTCCGGCGACCGCACACCATGCCGCCCAATCATCGCTCACGCGCAACGCCGTGATCTTCACGGCTGGATCGAGACCCGACTTTCGCAAAAGCAGGTCGATGGCCTCGGCCGCCAGGGTCTGTTCGGCAATTCTCGAGAAGTTCTGGATCGTGTCGGCTCCCACGGACGACAGTCGCGCACCGCCATCCGACGCACCGAGGCCACCCCGGCTGCGCGGGCCGTAGTCATAAAGTCGTCCACCGGCCTCTCCGACGGCGCATAGCCGCGAGCCCTTGTCGGTCTTGACGCCGAAGGCCATGCATTGCTGTCCCTCCAGCGTCATCATGCTTCCTGCAAAAATCGCGAGCTTCAGCTCCGGCTCGGGCGCCACGGCGCCGCATGCCGCGGCGACCGTGATTTGCAAGCGGTCCGTCATCTGGAATTTGATCTGCTGAACACTGTGCCAGATCCGGCGCTGCGCCAGATGCGGGTTGAGTTGCGCAAGGCGCTCGATCTCGGACGAGAATTGGTCTCGCGCGACGGCGCGCAATTCCGGCCAGTTCGCGATCCATCGGGCCGCGAGTTGCGTCATCGGCTGCTGCCGCTCGGCTTCATAGAAGCGCTTGTCAAGCGCGTCGAGCGCCGCGGCGCAGTCTCCGAAACCGGTCTGCCGTGCAGCCTCCTCGGGATGGGCCTGCACCCAGGCCATCATCTCCTGCAATATCTGGTGTTGCGCGCTGGCCCCCATGGCCTTCAGTCCCGCAAGCGCATCGCCGCAGGTCGTCGCCAGCATCGCAACATCTGTGTTGCCGATGAACTGGCTGTGACCGCCGTTATTGACCTGAGCAAGGTAGTAGTCGGCGTGATAGGCCTGCATGACCCCCGCGGCCAGTTCACGCGCGTGGTAGACGCCAACACGTTGAATTTCGTTGACGTAGTACACCACAGCTTCGGTCAGATAGTAGGCCTTCTCAGGCTTCTGGGCAGCCTCCAGCGCTTCGCGGGAGACAACGACCGTCGCCAGGCGGCCACCTTCGATCATCGCGCTCTCCTGCGTTCGCCACGGCGGAATGTCACACCTCAAGATTGCAAAGACAATTACAATCTCAAGGCAGCCGGAGCTGCCAGTCGGCCCGCCCGCGCTGCAGGCTGCGCCCTACCCCAGATGCTTCCGGAAAAACTCCGTCGCCCTGCCCCAGGCGAGCTCGGCGGCTTCGCGGTCGTGGACGGCCTGGCGCTGCTCGTTGACGAAGGCGTGCTCGGCGTCGTAGCGGAACAGCTCGAGCGACTTGCCGGCGGTCTTCATGGCCTTCTCGAAGCCGTTGACGAGCTCCGGCGTGCACCAATCGTCCTTGTTGGCGAAATGGGCCTGGAGCGGGATCTTGACGTCAGCAGGCTTGGCCGCCTGCTCGGGCGGAATGCCGTAGAACACGACACCGGCGGCGAGCTCCGGCACATGCACCGAGCCGATGATGGTGACGGCGCCGCCGAGACAGAAGCCGGTCAGCCCCACTTTGGCGCCGTTGCGCGACAGGTATTGCGTGGCGCCGCGCACCGTCTGCGTGGTAGCGTCCATGAAGTCGAGCGAGTTCATCTCTTTACCGGCCGCGTCCATGTCGTGATACGGCACCACCTTGCCCTTATAGAGATCGGGCGCGAGCGCATCGAAGCCCGCCAGCGCAAAGCGGTCGCACAGGCCCTTGATCTGGTCCGACAGACCCCACCATTCCTGGATCACGACCACGCCCGGCGCGTTGCCGCGCGCGGCATTGGCGAGATAGCCCGATGCGTCCTTGCCGTCCGGGCGCTTGAAGGTGATGGCGGTTCCCATGGTGTCCTCCGACGATGTGCTGGGGAGCAGTTGGCGGCATCTTGGCGGGTGCGCGCGCGATAGGCAATCGCGCCGAACAACACACGCTCGTGTCCAATGAAAAAGCCCCCGCGCGGGGGCTTTTTTAATCTCGTTGCGCGGCCGCGGCTCAGTGCGAGTCGGCCCAGACCTTCTTCTTCGTAAAGTACATCAGGAACGCGAAGATGATCAGGAAGATGAAGACCTGGAAACCGAGGCGCTTGCGCGCTTCCATATGCGGCTCGGCGGTCCACATCAGGAACGTGGTGACGTCCTTGGCGTATTGCGCAACCGTTGCCGGCGAGCCGTCGTCATAGGTCACCTGGCCGTCGCTCAGCGGCTTCGGCATCTTGATGGCGTGGCCCGGGAAGTACTTGTTGTAGTAGGAGCCCTCCGGGATGGTCACACCCTCCGGCACCTTGTCCTCAAAGCCCTGAAGCACGGCCGAGACATAATCCGGGCCCTGCTCCTGGTACTGCGTGAAGAAGTCGAAGATAAACCAGGGGAAGCCGCGGCCGTAGGACCGCGCCTTGGTGATCAGCGACAGGTCCGGGGGCGCTGCGCCACCGTTGGCCGCACGCGCGGCCTGCTCGTTCGGGAACGGCGACGGGAAGTAGTCGGCCGGCCGGCCGGCGCGCTCGAACATGTCGCCCTGGTCGTTCGGACCGTCCTTGATCTTGTAGTCAGAGGCGAAGGCCGCTGCCTGTGCCACTGAATAGCCGGGGCCGCCGGCTTCCGCGAGGTTGCGGAAGGCGATGTAGGACAGGCCGTGGCAGTTGGAGCAGACCTCCTTGTAGACCTTCAGGCCGCGCTGAAGCGCCGCACGGTCATAGGTGCCGAAAGGGCCCGCGAACGACCATTTGTTGGCGGGCGGCTTGGGGCCGCCTTCCTCGGCGCGTGCATCCTGCAACGAACCGAGGAACAGCGCGCTCGCCGCGACGAGCGCGACCGCGATGGAGGCCGCGGCCTTGCCGCTCTTGGCGAGGATCGCCTCCGAGATCGAGTTCGGCACCGGCCGCGGCGTCTCGATGCGCGAGAGCAGCGGCAGCACGATCAGGAAGTAGGCGAAGTAGCAGACCGTCAGGACCCGGCCGGCGATCACATAGATGCCCTCCGGCGGCTGGGCGCCGAGATAGCCGAGCAGGATGCAGACCGCGACAAAGATCCAGAAGAACTGTTTTGCCAGCGGACGGTACTTCGACGACCTCGTCTTGGCGCTGTCGAGCCAGGGCAGGAAGACGAGCACAATGATCGCCGAGAACATCCCGATCACGCCCGCGAGCTTGTTCGGGATCGAGCGCAGGATCGCGTAGAACGGCAGATAGTACCATTCCGGCACGATGTGCGGCGGCGTCACGCCCGGGTTCGCCGGAATGTAGTTGTCGGCGTCGCCGAGATAGTTCGGCATGTAGAAGATGAACCAGGCGTAGAGCAGCAGGAAGCAGGCGACGCCGAAGCCATCCTTGATGGTCGCGTGCGGCGTGAACGGAACCGTGTCCTTTTCCGTCTTCGGCTCGACGCCGTCGGGATTGTTCTGGCCGGCGACATGCAGCGCCCAGACGTGGAGCACGACGACGCCCGCGATCACGAACGGCAGCAGATAATGCAGCGAGAAGAAGCGGTTCAGCGTCGGGTTGCCGACCGAATAGCCGCCCCACAGAAGCGTCACGATGCTCTCGCCGAAATAGGGAATGGCGGAGAACAGATTGGTGATGACGGTGGCGCCCCAGAAGCTCATCTGGCCCCACGGCAGCACATAGCCCATGAAGCCGGTCGCCATCATCAGGAGGTAGATGATGACGCCGAGGATCCACAGCACCTCGCGCGGCTCCTTGTAGGAGCCGTAATAGAGGCCGCGCAGCATGTGGACGTAGACCGCGAAGAAGAACATCGACGCGCCGCAGGCATGCATGTTGCGCAGCAGCCAGCCGTAATTGACGTCACGGACGATCAGCTCGACCGATTTGAAGGCGAGATCGGCATGCGGCGTGTAGTGCATCGCCAGGATCACGCCGGTCAGGATCTGCATCCCCAGCATGAAGGAGAGGATGGCGCCGAAGGTCCACCAATAGTTCAGGTTGCGCGGGGTCGGATAGACGACGAAGGAGGAATGCACGAGACCCATGATCGGCAGACGTCGCTCGATCCATTGCAGGGCCGGGTTGCTCGGCTGGAAGTCGGATGGTCCGCTCATGATGCGATCCTGAGGAAAAAATACGACGCGACGGTTCGAGGCTTCGGACGAGTGTCCAAAGCTCAGCCGATCTGGATTTTGGTGTCGGAAACGAAATTGTACGGCGGCACCGGCAGGTTCGCGGGCGCGGGCCCCTGGCGGATGCGTCCGGACGAATCGTACTGCGAACCATGGCAGGGGCAGAAGAACCCGTCGTAATTGCCTTCATGAGCGATCGGGATGCAGCCGAGATGGGTGCAGATGCCGATCACGACCAGCCATTGCTCGTGGCCGGCCTTGACCCGGGCATCATCGGGCTGCGGATCGGGCAGGCTCGCCACCGGAACGGCGCGCGCCTCGTCGATCTGCTTCTTGGTACGGTGGCTGATGTAGATCGGCTTGCCGCGCCAGAACACCTTGATGTCCTGGCCCTCGGCGACCGGGCTGAGATCGACCTCGATCGGCGCGCCGGCGGCGATGGTCGAGGCGTCAGGATTCATTTGGGAGATAAAGGGCCAGAGCGCGGCCGCGCCCCCGACTGCTGCAGCTGCCCCCGTTGCAACGAATAAGAAATCACGGCGTGTCGGATGGTCCGCCGAAGACGCTGTCGTCACGATTCCAACCCTTTCTTCTTATGCTGCCGGTGGAACCGCTCCAGGGGGCGCCCAAAGCTCCCCGGAAAGGCTGCCGGCGCCCGCGGCCCCCCGCGGCGGCAGAACTTTGCGTGTTCACCTCTAAACGAATGAAACAGCAGTCCAGAATCGTTCTATTGGCACCCTTGCCGGGCGAGCGCAAGCCCGCTAACGGCGGGGAAGCGTGCAATGCACGAATTCCCGGGCGAGCGATGTTTTATTGAGACATTTCCGCCCCGACAACCAGCCCGTCACCGCCCATGCAGATAGCGCTTTTCCAGCCCGACATTCCCCAGAACACCGGGACGATTCTCAGGCTGTGCGCCTGTCTGGGCATCGCCGCCCATATCATCGAACCGGCGGGCTTCCCGGTCTCCGACCGACATTTCCGCCGGGCGGGAATGGATTATCTCGACCACGTCAGTATCACCCGCCACGACTCCTGGTCGAAATTCGAAGACTGGCGCGCGGCGGAAGGCGCTAGACTGCTGCTGTTCACCACCAAGGCCGCCACCGACTACCGCGATTTCCGTTACCAGAGGTCGGACATCCTGCTATTCGGGCGCGAGAGCGCCGGCGTCACCGACGCGGTGGTCGAGGCCGCCGATGCGCGGCTGGTGATCCCGATCACGCCGGGGCTGCGGTCGCTCAATGTCGCCATGACCGCGGCGATGGCCGCAGGCGAGGCGCTGCGGCAGATCCGGAACCCACACGATTGAGACGTTTGAGGAGAGACGAGTGAGTTACGCGGTCAAGGAGATCTTCCTGACCCTGCAAGGCGAAGGCGCCCATGCCGGGCGCGCGTCGGTGTTCTGCCGTTTTGCCGGCTGCAACCTCTGGAGCGGCCGCGAGGCCGACCGGATCGACGCGACCTGCAAATTCTGCGATACGGATTTCGTCGGCACCGACGGTACGCTCGGCGGCCGCTACGCCACGGCCGCGGAGCTGGCCGACACCATCGCCGCGCAATGGCGTGCGACCGCCAAGAACCGCTACGTGGTGCTGACCGGCGGCGAGCCGCTGCTCCAGGTCGATGCCGCCCTGGTCAAGGCGCTCCATGCCCGCGGCTTCGAGATCGGCGCCGAGACCAACGGCACGATTGCTCCGCCGGACGGGCTCGACTGGATCTGCGTCAGCCCCAAGGGCGGCAGTGAGCTCAAGCTGCGTCATGGCCACGAATTGAAGCTGGTGTATCCGCAGGCGCAGGCAGCTCCGGAAGCTTTTGAGGGCCTCGCCTTCGAGCGCTTCTCGCTCCAGCCGATGGACGGGCCCGAGGTCGCCGAGAACACCGCGCGCGCGATCGATTATTGCCTGCGGCATCCGCAATGGCGGCTCAGCGTGCAGACGCATAAGTCGCTCGGCATCAGATAGGATGGGTTGACGGACCAATGTGGGAATTGACGAAATCGTTCCGCTTCGAGGCAGCGCATGCGCTGTCGGGAACGACCTTTGGTGCCGCGAGCGAAGAGATCCACGGCCACTCCTTCCGCGCCGAGGTGACGGTGCGCGGCACGCCCGATCCCCGAACCGGCATGGTGGTCGATCTCGGCCTGCTCCAGCGCGCCATCGAGGAGGTCCGGCTCGCGCTCGACCACAAGTTCCTCAACAAGATCGAGGCGCTGGGAACGCCGACGCTGGAAAACCTGTCGCGCTTCGTCTGGGAGCGGCTGGCCCATCTCGGCAAGCTGACCCGCGTCAGCATCCACCGCGACAGTTGCAACGAGAGCTGCACCTATTACGGTCCGCAAGGGTAGACTTCGTAGGGTGGGCAAAGCGTAGCGTACCCATCGATCAGGATCACGACAGGAAATGGTGGGCACGGCGCAAGGGCGCCTTTGCCCACCCTACGGGCGACGAGAATGCAGATGGACGTTTCGACAATCGAAAACCGCAAGGCCCGCGCCCGCGGCTGGTTCGAGCACTTGCGCGACGACATCTGCGAAAACTTCGAGCGGCTCGAGGACGACGCGCCGCAAAGCCTCTATCCCGGCGCGGCCGGCCGCTTCGTGCGCACGCCCTGGCAGCGCACCGACCACTCTGGCGCGGCCGGCGGTGGCGGCGTGATGTCGATGATGGTCGGCCGGCTGTTCGAGAAGGTCGGCGTGCACTGCTCGACCGTGCATGGCGAATTCGCGCCCGAGTTTCGCGCGCAGATTCCGGGTGCGGCGGACGATCCGCGGTTCTGGGCCTCCGGCATCTCGCTGATCGCTCACTTGCGCAATCCGCATGTGCCCGCGGTGCACATGAACACGCGCTTCGTCGTCACCACAAAAGCCTGGTTCGGCGGCGGCGCCGATCTGACGCCCGTGCTCGACCGAAGGCGGACGCAGGAGGACGCGGACACGCTCGCCTTCCACGCCGCGATGAAGGAGGCATGCAGCGGACCGAACGGCGTTGCCGATTACGACAAATACAAAAAGTGGTGCGACGAGTATTTCTACCTGCCGCACCGGAAAGAGGCGCGCGGCATCGGCGGCATCTTCTACGACTGGCACGATAGCGGCGATTGGGACGCCGACCTCGCCTTCACCCAGGATGTCGGCCGCGCTTTCCTGAAGATCTATCCTGACATCGTCAGGCGCAATTTCGCGACCAGCTGGACCGCTGACGACCGCGAGGAGCAACTGATCCGGCGCGGACGCTATGTCGAATTCAACCTGCTCTACGACCGCGGCACCATTTTCGGGCTCAAGACCGGCGGCAATGTGGATTCGATCCTGTCGTCGCTGCCGCCGGAGGTGAAATGGCCATGAACACCACGAAGCCTGCCATCAAGCAGCTCCCCCGCGCAATGCTGATCGACATGGACGACACCATCCTGTCGGCCTATGGCCGGCCCGAGATCGCCTGGAACACGATCGCGAACGAGTTCGCCGCGGAGCTTGCGCCGCTGCCGCCGGAGCTGGTCGCAACCGAGGTGCTGGCCTTCGCGCGAAACTTCTGGGCCCATGCGGATGCCTCGTGGCGGATGAAGCTCGGCGAGGCCCGGCACATCACGGTCAAGGGCGGCTTTGCCGCGCTGGCAGCCGCGGGTCACCGGGCGCTGCCCGACGATCTCGCCATTCGTCTCGCCGACCGCTTCACCACCTATCGCGAGGAGGAGATGTTCGTCTTCCCCGGCGCGCATGAGGCGATCGACAAGTTCAAGGCGCTCGGCATCAAGCTCGCGCTGGTGACCAATGGCGCTGCCGACATGCAACGTGCCAAGGTCCAGCGCTTCGATCTCGCGCACCGCTTCGACCACATCCAGATCGAGGGCGAGCACGGCTTCGGCAAGCCGGAGGAGCGCGCCTATCTGCATGCGATGGACGCGCTCGGCGTCACTGCGAAAGACACCTGGATGATCGGCGACAATCTGGAATGGGAGGTGGTCACGCCGCAGCGGCTCGGCATCTATGCGATCTGGATCGACGTGCATGGCGAGGGCCTGCCCGAAGGCTCGACCATCAAGCCCGACCGCATCATCCGCTCGCTGACCGAGCTCGTGCCAGACCGGGTCTGACGCAAAACATCGAAAACAACCCCATGCACAGTAGGGCGCCGCTGCAAATTCAAGGGATTTACGGATTTTTCGAAATACTTTTGACTCGTCGGGCAAAACAGGCGCATGATGTCATCGTCGGGATGCATGCGACGGAGAGCCTTCCGTATGTAGCCCCGCCTGCGGCCTATCCTTCGAGACGCCCGCCCGGCACTGTCGCCGCCCTCAAGAACCTGATGCGATGGCCCTGCCCTTCACGCGTGTTCGGCGTGTCATGACAAATTGCTAGCTTCGCGCCCGGATCGATCAACTCGGAGGACAAATCCATGGAATTGAAAGCCGGCGATATCGTGATGCTGAAATCGGGCGGCCAGCCGCTGACCGTCGCTGAGGTCAAGGGCGACGACGTGCTCTGTCTCTGGATGGGCATGGAAGGCGATCTGTTCCGCGAGACGCTGCCGCTCGCCACACTCGTGCAGGTCGAAGAAGACCCCGACGAGGACGACGAAGACGAGGAAGAAGACGACGAGGACGACGAGTAGGCCAAGCCTGAGACCTAGATCGGAGCCTTACGCTCCGCCGCTCCCGATGTCCGCTTCTCTGCCAGCAACGGCGCAATCGCGGACATCGCCGGATGCTTCGAACGTCAATCCAGCGGCACGTTCAGACTGGTCCCTTTGGTGATGATGCCACCACGGTTGCCGATCTCGATCGAACCATAGCGCTGCTTGAAACAATCGGGCAGCGGCCGGTCACCCTCCATGCTGAGCCAAAGGCGCAACAAATGACGCTTCTGGCTTGCATGGGGCCAATCGCGGAAGCCGGTCCGATCATGCAACAAGGCATGATTGTAAACGAACTGCATGTCCCCCGGCTGAAGCCGCATGCCAAAATGCAGCGCGGAATCATTTGCGAGCGCGTCAAACAGATCGAGCGCCTCGACGTGAGCCGGCGTCAGTCTCATCGCTTCGGGGAAGCGCTGCGCACTATCGATATACTGGCGCTGATAGAACCCGGTCAGGAATCCCGCATGCCAATTCAGCACCGGGATTTCGAGATATGGCTTTTCGTTCTCCGGCACCTCGCCGCGCCGGTCTGTCGCGATGGGATCAAACAAGAGCGCGGCAAGGTCGGGCCGCCTGGCAAACATCTCGTTGTAGATCGTCGTCGTGCTGACAAGGAGAGAATCCCCTCCCTCCATGGCCTCGCGAATGCATAGCAGTCCCACCACGTCGGACGAATCCGTGTGGAATGTTTGCCGTTCCGACGTCTGATAAATCCGGGTGTTCGGATCCCTCGCATCGGCGCCCGTGTCGCGGACGTGACCGAGGATGTGCCCCGCGGCGTTCTGGGACCGCGCCGATCCGAGATGCGCGCCCACCCCGCAAAAGATCGTGGCGGCAAGCTCCTGGCTGTAATTTGCCACCGGGAGGCCGCGTATCACTTCGAAGCCAAGGCCTACCAGAAGCTTTGTTTTGAGTTCTTCCAGGTGCGCGCCGAAATGCGGAAGCGGAAAGCTGTCCTTCGTGATGTCGGCGATCTTTTTGCTCCGGCCAAGATAGGATTCGGCCGCGTTCTCGAGCTCAGTGATCTCGCTGGCAGCAAGCGATATCAACCATCGGTCAGGATGGACCTTCATCTCAGCGCCTTGCCAGGCCGATGGGATGTCGATCTTCCCCGGAGGGCGATCGATCCCGCCGGGCGCTGAGACCACCTTCATGGTGTTGGCTCCTGAGAGGATCGGTCGTCAGACCGAGCGTCGGACCATCAACGATATTGTGCCGGCTGCCAGTTTGCAACGTGGCGAGGCCAATGCCCGCCTGATGTCCGCTTCTCTGCCGGCAACGGTGCAACGCGCGGACATCACTGGAGGTCAGGCCACTTTCGAATTTCAGGGCAAGAACCGGAGTTTGATGCGCGCCGACGACGCCTAGACAGTGCAGCGATCGCCAGTCGATCCATGATCCCTGCAAATGAAAGGTGTTTTTCGATGAGCAAGCAAGATGCGAACAAGGCCATCGTTGGTCGTTGGTTCACCGAATTCTGGGGCAAGACCGTCAATCTTGGCGTCATCGACGAGATCGCCGCGCCCGACATGCTGCTCAAATATTCGCTGCATGAGCCCCGTCGCGGCCGCGCCGATATCAAGGCGTTCATGACCGACTTCCGCGCCGCGTTTCCCGATCTCAACTTCTGGGGCACCGCGGATCTGATCGCCGAGGGCGATTACGTCGTCGGTCAATGGGAGGGCGGCGGCACCCACACCGGTCCGGCGTTCAACGACTTCCTGATCGGCGGCCTTCCGGCTGCGACGGGCCGCAAGATGCGCTTCACCGGCACCACGGTGCTCAAGGTCATCGACGGCAAGATTGTCGAGGAGATCGGTCTCGACGACGGCGTCACCGCGCTGACTCAGCTCGGCTTGCTCAAGAAAGCGGCCTGATCGGAACGCGTCCGCGCCATCGGTACATCCGATGCCGCTAAACGAGGCCCGCACATTGTGCGGGCCTCGCCTGCTTTTGGAGACCGGAGCGTGACATCGGGAATCGGGTGGCAACACCTGCGGCAATGTGGAGACTCAAGACCATGACCGCAGCGCTCCACCAGTTCCGGAAGCAGACGCCCCCAGCGGTCGCGGATGATCCGCGATGGGCCCGAATCCTTGCGCGCGACAAGGCCGCAGATGGCCAATTCTGGTATTCGGTTTCAACGACCGGGGTCTTTTGCCGGCCGTCCTGTCCTTCGCGCGCGGCGAACCCGAAGAACGTCCAGCTTCACGACAGCCTGGTGAGCGCCAGGGCGACCGGATTTCGGCCTTGCAGGCGGTGCAATCCGGACGGGCCCTCGGTCGATGCAGGGAATGCCACGCGGGTCGCCAAGGCGTGCCGCATCATCGAGGCGAGCGAGGAGGAGCCGTCGTTGGAGCAGCTGGCCGGAGCGGTCGGCCTGAGCCCCGGCTATTTTCACCGAATCTTCAAGGTTGCCACCGGGCTGACGCCGAAGAGCTACGCCGCCGAATTCCGTGCCAGGAAGGTTCGTGAAGGCCTGGCGTCCTGCAATTCCGTCACCGAGGCGATGTACGGCGCCGGCTTCAATTCGAGCGGGCGGTTCTACGAAAAGTCGACGGAAATGCTCGGCATGACGCCATCGCAATACCGCGCCGGAGGGGCGAACGAGGAGATCAGGTTCGCGGTCGGCCAAAGTTCTCTCGGTCCGATCCTCGTCGCATCGGGCAGGAAGGGCGTCGTTGCGATTCTTCTCGGGGATGACGCGGAGGATCTGGTCCGCGATCTTCAGGATCGCTTCCCCAAGGCGCGCCTGATCGGCGCTGACCACGACTATGAGGCGATGGTGGCGCGCGTGGTCGGCTTCGTGGAAGCACCGGAGATCGGTCTCGATCTGCCGCTCGACATTCGCGGCACTGCGTTCCAGCAGCGCGTCTGGCAGGCGCTTCAGGATATCCCTGTCGGCGCGACCGTCTGCTATGCCGAGCTCGCGCAGCGGATCGGGGCTCCGAACGCGGTGCGCGCCGTTGCCGGCGCTTGTGCGGCGAACAAGCTCGCGGTCGCCATTCCTTGCCACCGCGTGATCCGCAACGACGGGTCGACCTCCGGATATGCCTGGGGCGTGGAGCGCAAGCGCGCCTTGCTGGACCGGGAAACCTCGCGAGCCACCTGAACCGCACGGCCGGGCTCCATCGCCTCCAACGGCATTTGCTGCGCGTGGAAGGTCGTCGGAATTCTTCTCGATTTGAAAGCAAACAACGGAGTTTGGACAGCAGCGTGTTCACTTAGCTTCGGTCATGAGGACGAATAAGGAGCGATCTTATGAACCTGATGACATCCGAAGCCGCCTTGCGGCTCCTGCCCACGGTCGGGCCCGCCACCACGGCGACCGAAATTCTCTTCTTCGCGATTTCCGATACTGCTTTGGGCAAGGTGTTGCTCGCCCGCAGCGCCAAAGGTGTGTGCGCGATCCTGCTCGGCGACGACGCGGCCGGGCTCGAGGCTGATCTCGCGGCCCGCTTCCCCGGGGCTACCCTGGTCGCGAACGAGGTCGTCGTCCGCGACGAACTGGCGAAGGTCGTCCGCTACGCGGAGAAGCCCTCCGAAGGCCTCGATCTGACGCTGGATATGCGCGGCACCCCGCTTCAGCACCGCATCTGGGGGCAGATCCGCGCGATCCCCGTCGGCAAGACGATGAGCTACCTGCATCTGGCCCGGCTGATCAACAATGTCTATCCGCGGGTCGCCACCCGCGCGGTGGCGAAGGCTTGCGCCGCCAATCCGATCGCGCTTGCCGTTCCCTGCCACCGCGTCATCCGCAGCGATGGCGAGCTCGCGGGCTACCGCTGGGGCATCGCGCGCAAGCGCGACCTGCTGCGGAAGGAGACCGAGGCATGAAACTCGTCAGACTGGATGGCGACAGAATCGGTCTCTTCGTGCTGCTGCCGAAGGGACCCCATGCGATCGATATCGCGAACAGTCTCGGCGTCTTTCCGCACGATCCGCTGTCGAACGGCCTTCTCAACGGTGCGCTGAAAACGGGTCACGACTGGTCGGTCATCGTCAAGCATTGGGGTCATCTGCGCTGGCCGCTGAAGAAGCTACGAGACATCGCCCTCGCGAATCCCGACATGCCACGCCTCGTCTTGCAGCCTCTTGTCGACGCCACGGGCACGGCGAGCGCGGCCAATCCGATCAGCGCCATCGAGGTGACGGATACCGAGAGCATCGAACAGCACGATCCGACCGGCTGGCATGCCATGCAACGGCAGTTCGCACCGGCACCGCGACACGAATCCGTGCGGCAAGCTGCACCGGACGAGACCGTTCGGGTGATCGACTTCCCATCGATCGAACAGCGGCGGCCTCTTTCGTAAGCGGGTGCGCCTTCCCCAGCGCTCCTCCCGCAAGCGCAGAACCATCGCATCTGCTGTGCATGCTGCGGCGGCATCGGCACTGCGCTCCCTCTCCCGCTTGCGGGGGAGGGTTGGGGTGGGGGTGTCTCCGCATCGAGATTCTTGAGGATGACGGAGGACGTCTCTGCGTGGTGAGAGCCCTCACCCGCCGCGCTCTGCGAGCGCGTCGGCCTCTCCCGCAAGCGGGAGAGGCGGAGCACGCCCGCGAACAATCCTCGTGAAATCCAAATGCGATTGCCCCAGATGCGATTCCCCTACCGCAAGAGCCGGCACTCCGCTTCTTCGCTTCAAATTCCGGACGAGTCCGATTTGGAAGCAGGATCCGGAGTGGCAATCGGCGGCGGTGGATCCAGGCTCCCTATCCTGATCAGCAAGGGAGCCGAGCAACGATGTCGTTCAGTCATTTCAATGCGCTTGCGGCCGCCCGCGGCGACGGCCTGGATCCGAAGCTGCGCGCGCTGCTCGAGCGGGCTGCCGTGT
This sequence comes from Bradyrhizobium commune, assembly GCF_015624505.1. Lineage (NCBI taxonomy): Bacteria > Pseudomonadati > Pseudomonadota > Alphaproteobacteria > Hyphomicrobiales > Nitrobacteraceae > Bradyrhizobium > Bradyrhizobium commune. The sequence continues at coordinate 5,720,212 of NZ_CP061379.1, forward strand.
CACCGCATTCCGAGGTGATGGTCCGGTCCGACGGAATGCTCCAGGCGGGGCCAAATCCGGGATCGGGGGAGGTGGAGAGAGTGCCGGCGGTTGTGGTCGAGCTTCAGCAACTCCTGACGCCTCGGACGAGATGAGGGCGCTCAGTGCCGCCCCGTCATTGCGCTCAATTCTGTCTCCGGATTGGGGGCAAGCGGCAACGTCGGCCAGCGTTGCTTGCGCCGTGCGGCAGCCATGTCCGTGGCGGTCATCGGCAGAAATCGTTTCAACCTTCGGTAGCCACGCTCGGAAACCTCGGCTAGCATTTGGCGCCGCGTAAGCATTGGGACGGAAGGTCCGTCCTTGAAAGGACACGTCATGAGACTGTCGTCAAAGTTTGTCGCGCCCTCAGCCTTCGCTGTCGTCTCAACTGTTTTGCTGTGCGACCCGGCAACGTCGCAAATCACAGCAGGCTCCCCCGCCCCGCTTCCTTCCATCACGGTCGAAGCGCCGAAGCAGGCGGTGAAGCCGAAACCGGTGATCAGCACCGAAACATCGCAGCGGACATCGTCAACCCGTCAGACGCGATCGGCAACCGTCCAACCGTCCACCACGCGAACGCCTTCGCCGGCGCCAGGTTCGCCCCTGGGGAGGATTGCCGCGCTGGAGAAAGTCGCCAGCAGTTGCAACGGCGGCTGTGCATCAAGCTTCCCCAGCGGCAAGGATCCCTGGGTTGGATGTAGCGAGTCGGGCGGCGGCCTGAACTATGGACCTTTCTCGCCAACGTGCCGAGACACCATCACCCACAAGAACTACGAGGAGTGCGTCGAGACCAAGGTGTTCCTGGGCGAGAATCGAAACAGAGCCCACTGGTTTTGCAGCAGCCTGGCCGCCGGCAATCGGTTTAAAGTCGCCGAGCTCAAGCGACCGAAGCGGTAGTGCTAGATCGTAGGATGGGTTGAGCTCTTGCGAAACCCATCAAACCTCGTCCTCCAATCGGATCGAACCGACAAGAATTACCAGATACTGCGTCCGCTCATCAGGGCGATGGGTTTCGCAGGAGCTGGAGATTACGGTGACAGTGCACTCAATTGGTGTCCGCCAGGCGTTGACCGAAGCCGCATAGCCCGCAGCACGGCGATGGCAAACGGATTTAGTGCACTGTCACCGTAATCCCGCGTATCGCCCCCTGTCCATCAGGAAGCCGCGCAGGAGCGCTCGGAGACGCAAACCTGCCTCTCCGAGCGAACAGCGTCATCTCACGGCCGGGAGGCCCGCAACGGCGGCAGACGTTGGATTGTTCAGACACTTCGGATGGCCGAAGCCACCGGCGCTCTGACCGACGCCGCCCTGGCCGTTGGGAACCTGTCCGGTCCCGCCGGTACCGTCCGCGTTGGCCGTGATATCAAAGACGATATTGTCCGGGTGGGTCGCATCGGCAACGCCCTGGACGCCCTGCAGCTCATCAAATCCCAGCGCATGGCGAGCGCGCCAGGCGACCATATGGTCGGTGCAGGATGTATCGCCGCTCACACCGATGCCTCCCACCCTCTGTCCACCTTTGTAAAGTGCAAGCCCGCCGCCGAATACATTCACGCCGCCGATGCGCTTGCCAACCATCGGATCGGCGTTGGTGCCGAACGCCTGGCTGTTGGCGGGGGCCGAATTGAAATTCGCCTGAGTGAAGCCTCCAAAGCTCGGTTGATTGCCATAAGCCACGCCGGTATCGACCGGATTGCTGTGTTGTAGACCGTAGAGGCTGCCGCCAGGTTGAACTGCCGAGAACAGATTTGCCGTCGACAGCGCGAGGCCGGCCGGGAATGCACTGCCCGCAGGAGTGCTATTGTGGCCAAGGCTGAAATCGTTTGCCGTGTTGGCTTTCTGCGCGGAAATCACCCGGCTGCCGAGCCATTGTGACGTGAACTGGCTGCCGGAGAACGCGACCGCGCAAACCGTCCCATCGCGGTCGACAATCGTCCCCCACATGTGGAAGCCAAGTCCGCCATTGGGGCCCGTGGATGGCGTGATAGATCCAACCAGAGCCGATCGAAGCTGCGATAGATTGGGCAGAGACCCGCAGTCCGCCATGGCTGGGCTGGCGAGCACGCTAACAAGGGCGCTGACTGAATACGAAAACAGGCGTGGCCGAATATTCATTGGCTGCTCCTCTACTGATGAATCGGCGTTTTCTAAAAAAGATGCGTGTGGCCCCCTCATCAGTTTTCGTCTGAGAGATTGCTCGCGGGTTCACACCGCGTCAGCGATTTTACTGGGTCAATGCGTCTTACGTGTCACGCAACTGTAATCTCTCGAGCCGTGCGAACGACTGCTCGGCGAGATGTCGGCTGATCGAGCTTATCGAAGGCGTCGAATCGGAGAACTTGCTCAAACGTGCTAAATTAAGGTGACAGTGCTGGACTGCACCCCTGAAGTGAGACACGACAATTACGGTGACAGTTTAGTGCACTGTCACCGTAATTCCGTAATTCAATTTTTCTGATCGCGGGCGACGCGTGCCGCAGCTTGATCGGCGATGGAAGCGAGTGCGGCTTGGTCCAGTGGAAAATCCGCCGCAAGCCAAGCGTCCTCGGCCAATGTCAAGACATGTCCGAGCGCAGGCCCCTCGGCCATGCCGCGCGCGATGAAGTCGGCGGCCTTCAGCGGGAATTTCGGCGCGGTCCAGCTTTGCGGTAATTCCGCGAGCTCGCGCCAGCGCGACGAGGTCATGTCGCCGCCGGCCCGCGCCCAGGCCAGCAGCACGCGATCGTGATAGCGATCAGTGCCGAGACGATACAGCAGCCGGCGTGCATTGGCCTCGTCCTTGGTGGGGAAGCGCCACCAGCGATGGCCCATCGAATCCAGCGCCTTGGCTTCGGCATTGGAGAGCCTCAAGCGGGTCGCGACGCGCTTGGCGTCTTCGGTCACGGCCACCGTCAGCGCAGCCAGCCGGCGCGTGGGACTTGCCGGCAGATCGAGCGCGCGCTCGATCGCGATCATCGCGGTCAGCGGCCCGGCGTAGGCGACACCGCCGATCAGCAGTTGCAGCAATCCGGCATCGACCATCGCAAGCACTGCCACGGATGCGCCGCCCGCCACCAGCAATTTCAGCATCTCCATGCGCACGCGTTCGGCCGACAGCGTCGCAAGGCCGGCACGGCCGCGAATGCAGGCGAGATAGCCGTCGCGATCGGGATCGCCGGCGCCGAACGCGGCGTGGATGCGGAAGAAGCGCAGGATGCGCAAATAATCTTCGGCGATGCGCTGGTCGGGATCGCCGATGAAGCGCACGCGGCGCGCTTTGGCATCCGCGATGCCGCCGACGTAATCGTACACGACACCCGCTGCATCGACCGACAGGCCGTTCATCGTAAAATCGCGCCGCTCGGCGTCCTTCACCCAGTCGCGGCCGAACACGACCCTGGCCTTGCGGCCGAAGGTTTCGGTGTCCTCGCGCAGCGTCGTGACCTCGTAGGGCTCGCCGTCGATGACGAGCGTGATGGTGCCGTGGTCGATGCCGGTCGGCACGCTCTTGATACCCGCTGCCTTGGCGCGCCGTATCACCTCCTCGGGCAAGGCCGTGGTCGCGATATCCATGTCACCCGGCGGCAGATCGAGCAGCGCGTTGCGGACCGTGCCGCCGACCACGCGCGCCTCCTCGCCGTCAGCATTGAGCAGCTGCAGGACGCGCGCGGCCCCGCCCGAAATCAGCCAGGGCGCATCGGCAAGGACCGGCTCAAGGATCGGCTCCGCGCTCATCGTCCGGCCCTTATCATCTTTCCATTCAGCTTTCCCTGCCCGGCACGAGCTTGCCGTTCTCGATATGGGCGGGAATGTAGGTCGAGTTCGGCGCGGCGCCGGAGAAATGCGCGAGCCCAATCAGCCCGCCGATGACCAGCACGAGCGCCACAAGGATCAGGCGCGCGACGATGGTGATCGGCCAGGACGATTGCACGAACAGGCCGGACCGGGTGGCGGCCAGAAACAGCGCATAGACGGCAAAGGGGATGAGGAAGATTCCGATCTCGGTCAGAACCGGCCGGATCACGACGAATAAATCCGCTCATACAGCACACGCAGCATTCCGGCCGTCGCACCCCAGATGTAGCGCTCCGCAAACGGCATCGCGTAATAGGACCGCTCCATGCCGCGGAATTCCTTGCTGTGCATCTGGTGGTTCGCCGGATTCATCAGGAAGGATAGCGGCACTTCGAATGCGTCATCAACCTCGGAATGGTTGATCGTCAGTTGAAAACCCGGCCTGACCTTCGCGACCGTCGGCAGGATGCGGAAGCCGAAGCCGGTGCCGTAGAGATCGAGATAGCCGATCGGCTCGACGAAGTCGCGCGACAGCCCGACCTCCTCCTCGGCCTCGCGCAGCGCCGCATCGAGCGGCGAGGCGTCGGTCGCGTCGATCTTGCCGCCAGGAAAGGCGATCTGGCCGGCATGGTCGTTGAGATGCGCCGAGCGCTGCGTCAGCAGGATGGTCGGCTCGGGACGGTCGACCACTGCAATCAGCACCGCTGCGGGGCGCACCGGCTGCTCGCGCGCGATGATCTCGAGCATCCGGTCGGTGCCGGGATCGCCCGAGGCCGGAATGATGTTGGGGTCATAGAGGCCGGGCGGCACGTCGAAGCCGAGCTTCGCGCGTGTGCGGGCGAAGAAATCCGCCGCTCCGACCGCGACGGGCTCGTTCCTCAGAATGGGCTTGTTCAAAGCGCGGCCCTCACCTGCTCCGCGTCGGCCATGGCGAAGAATTCGCCGGCCGACTCGACGCCGAACATCGGCTGGCCATCGACCATCCGCTCCTCGCCCATGTCAACCAGATCGTAATAGAGCGCGCGGGTGACCTTGGCCCAGAGATCTGCACGGACATGCAGATAGGGTGTCAGCCCGCCATCCGCCGCCTGCGCGAAGCGCAGCCGGTGCGCGGCGTCGCAGGCGACCCAGTCGTCGACATTGGTGCGGAAGCGCAGCACGCGATGGTTGTCCTCGCTGTCCTCTCGCATCTCGACCGCCATGAAGGGCGCGTCGTCGACGCGGATGCCGACCTTCTCCACGGGCGTGACGAGAAAATGCTTATCGCCTTCGCGCTTCAGGATGGTCGAGAACAGGCGCACCAGCGGCGCGCGCCCGATTGGCGTGCCCATGTAGTACCATGTACCATCCGAAGCGATTCGAATGTCGAGATCGCCGCAAAACGGCGGATTCCACAGATGCACCGGAGGCAGGCCCTTTTTGGCGCCTTCGGCACTGGCAGCACTTTTGGCGGCGGCAGTCAGCCCCTCAAGACCGTGATCGGTACTCTGCCCTTGGTTCGCCATGGTTTGCCCTGACTTTGTCATTTGGCACGATGCTATTTGGCACGATTGGTGCAGGTCTAAATTGTACTTTGGCGAGCGGTTCCATCCCCGGATTAGTCCGGTGTGGAGTTCGCCACTTCGTGATGCCCTACATACCCTTAAGCCGATAAGGTGGGGATAGCTTAATTCAACGAATACATGGCGTTCCTGCAAGCCTAGCATAGGGCCCATGGGGTGAGTTGAGGTGACGACGCAAGAAAGCCGCGTGCAGGCTGAAGGAGCTAACGGATGGCGGAAAGTGTCGAGAAGCTCGAAGACGGCATCGTCCGTTCGGCCGAGCAGGTATCGGGTCAGGTACGCGCGGCGAAGGAGGCGATCGCCTCCGTGATCTTCGGCCAGGACCGCGTGATCGAGAACACGCTGGTCACAATCCTCTCCGGCGGCCATGCGCTCTTGATCGGCGTGCCCGGCCTCGCCAAGACCAAGCTGGTCGAGACGCTCGGCGTCACGCTCGGTCTCGATGCCAAGCGCATCCAGTTCACACCCGATCTGATGCCGTCGGACATTCTCGGCGCCGAAGTGCTCGACGAGAGCACCGCGGGAAAACGCGCCTTCCGCTTCATCTCCGGCCCGGTGTTCGCGCAGCTGTTGATGGCCGACGAGATCAACCGCGCCAGCCCGCGCACGCAATCGGCGCTGTTGCAGGCGATGCAGGAGCAGCACATCACCGTCGCCGGCGCGCGCCACGATCTGCCGAAGCCGTTCCATGTGCTCGCGACGCAAAACCCGCTGGAGCAGGAAGGCACCTATCCGCTGCCCGAGGCGCAGCTCGACCGCTTCCTGATGGAGATCGACGTCGACTATCCCGATCGCGATGCCGAGCGCCGCATCCTGTTCGAGACCACCGGCGCCGACGAGACGCTGGCGAAGGGCTCGATGACCGCGGATGCGCTGATCACGGCGCAGCGGCTGGTGCGCCGCCTGCCGGTCGGTGACTCCGTCGTCGAAGCGATCCTGTCGCTGGTGCGCTCGGCCCGTCCGGGTCCTGACAGCGGCGAGGCCGGCAAGTTCATCGCCTGGGGCCCCGGCCCGCGCGCCAGCCAATCCCTGATGCTCGCGGTGCGCGCCCGCGCGCTGATCGACGGACGTCTCGCGCCGTCGGTCGACGACGTGCTCGACCTCGCCGAGCCGATCCTGAAGCACCGCATGGCGCTGACCTTCCAGGCGCGCGCCGAGGGCCGCACGATTCCGGACGTGATCCGGCAATTGAAGACACGGATCGGTTGATGGCCGCAGACACCGGGCACACGGCGAAGGAGATCATCGCGATCCGACGTGCCGATGGCGAAAGCCGTACGCTCGCCGCTTCGCTGCCGCGCCTGGTGCTCGAGGCCCGCCGCATCGCCGCCAACGTCATCCACGGCCTGCACGGCCGCCGACGCGCCGGCTCCGGCGAAAATTTCTGGCAATACCGGCGCTTCGTCTCGGGCGAGCCGGCGCAGAACGTCGACTGGCGGCGCTCGGCGCGCGACGACCATCTCTATGTCCGCGAGCTCGAATGGGAAGCCTCGCACACGGTCTGGATCTGGCCCGACCGCTCGCCGTCGATGGCCTTCGCATCGAAGACCGCGCGCGAGTCCAAACTGGAGCGCACGCTGATCGTCGCCTTTGCACTGGCCGAGCTCTTGGTCGCGGGCGGCGAGCGCGTCGGCATTCCCGGCCTGATGGCGCCGACCACAAGCCGCAGCATCATCGACAAGATGGCGCAGGCGATGCTGCACGACGATGCCGACCGGCTGAGCCTGCCGCCGTCCTTCGTCCCGGCGGCGCTCGCCGAGACGATCGTGCTGTCGGATTTCTGGTCGCCGATTGAAGAGATAAAGGCGACGCTCGCAGGGCTGTCCGGCTCCGGCGCGCATGGCACGCTGGTGCAGATCGTCGATCCCGCCGAAGAGAGCTTCCCTTATTCCGGCCGCGTCGAGTTCGTCGAGCCCGAGGGTTTTGGCGTGATCACCGCCGGCCGCGCCGAAAGCTGGGCGCAGGATTACACCGCGCGGCTCGCGCTGCACCGCGACCAGATCCGCGCTGAGACCAACAAGCTCGACTGGCTGTTCACGACGCATGCGACCGACCGCTCGGCGGCCGAATTGCTGCTGTTCCTCCATGCCGGCATGCAGGTGAGCAAGTCGGGCGCCCGCACCACGGCGATCAAGGTGGGGCCGGCCGCATGATGGGATTGCCGCTCGCCTTCACCGAACCGCTGCTCCTGATCGGGCTCGTCAGCCTCCCGGTGCTGTGGTGGCTCTTGCGCGTGATGCCGCCGCGGCCGCGCCGCATCGAGTTTCCGCCGACACGGCTGTTGTTCGACATCGCGCCGAGGGAAGAGACGCCGTCGCGGACGCCGTGGTGGCTGACCGCGCTGCGCCTGCTGGCTGCGGCGCTCGTCATCTTCGCCGCCGCCGGCCCGATCTGGAATCCGCAGACCGGCCTCGCCTCCAGCAAGGTACCGTTGATGATCATGCTCGACGACGGCTGGAGCGCGGCCTCGAACTGGGACACCAGGATCAGGGCCGCCGACGAGCTGATCGCCAACGCCGACAACGACCGCCGCGCGATCGCGCTGGTGCCGCTGTCCGAGCCGAACCGCGACATCACGCTGATGCCGGCGGGCGCGGCGCGCGTCGCGCTGCGCCAGCTCTCGCCAAAACCCTATTCGATCGACCGCGTCGATACGCTCACCGCGATCGACCGTTTCCTGAAGACGACCGGCGATTGCGAGATCGCCTGGCTGTCGGATGGCGTCGACACCGGCCGCGGCGAAGAGTTCGTGCAGGGCCTCGGCAAGACCATCGGCGATCGCAGCCTGACCTTGTTCGAAGGCGGCACCTCCTCCCCGATGGCGCTGGTCGCCGCCGAGAACGCCGCCGCCAAGATGACGGTGAAGGTGCTGCGCGCCGACAGCGGCATCGCGACGGGAATCGTTCGGGCGCTGGACCAGAAGGCCTCGCCGATCGGCGAGGCGCGCTTCACGTTCGGACCGCAGGACAAGGAGACCGAGGCGGCGTTCGACCTGCCGGTCGAGCTGCGCAACGACATCTCCCGGCTCGAAATCTCCGGTGAGCGTTCGGCCGGCGCGGTGCAGTTGCTCGACAAGCGCTGGCGCCGCCGCGCCATCGGCATCGTCTCGGGCGCGAGCAGCGAGACCGCGCAGCCGCTGCTGGCGCCGACCTTCTACCTCACCCGCGCGCTATCGCCGTTCGCCGACGTGCGGCTCGCCGACAAGGGCTCGCCGCAGCAGGGCATCACGCAATTTCTGGACCAGAAGCTGCCGATGATCATCCTGGCCGATGTCGGCACCGTCGCCCCCGAGTTGCGCGAGCGTCTCAACGCCTGGATCGACCAGGGCGGCGTGCTGGTGCGGTTCGCAGGGCCCCGGCTGGCGCAGGCCGAGGACGATCTCGTGCCGGTCAAGCTGCGCAAGGGCGGCCGTACGCTCGGCGGCAGCCTGACCTGGGAGAAGCCGCAACACCTCGCCTCCTTCACCGCGGACGGCCCGTTCGCCGGCGTCGTGGTCCCCAAGGACGTCACCGTGAACCGGCAGGTGCTGGCCGAGCCCGACGCCGTGCTCGCCACCAAGAGCTGGGCCTCGCTCGAAGACGGCACGCCTCTCGTGACCGGCGAGCATCGCGGCAAGGGGCTGGTCAGCCTGTTCCATGTCAGCGCGGACATGCGCTGGTCCGATCTGCCGATGTCGGGCACCTTCGTCGAAATGCTCAGGCGAGTGGTCGACATGTCCGGCTACACGTCCAAACCCGGCGCCGGTGTCGCCGCTGAGGCGAGCGCCGAGACGCTGGCGCCGCTGCACATGCTCGACGGCTTCGGTGCCTTTGGCCCGCCGCCTTCCACCGCCAAGCCGCTGACGGCTGATTATCGTGACCGCGCCACGCCGGACCATCCGCCCGGCTTCTACGGTCCGGCAGAAGGACCGCTCGCCGTGAACACGCTCGCTAGCGCCGACCGCATCGCCCCGCTCGACACCTCGGGCCTGCGCGCCCGGCACGCCACCTACACCAACGCCGAGCCGCGCGACTTGCGCGGATGGCTCTTGTCGACATCGCTCGCGCTGTTCCTGATCGACGCCATCATCGTCGCGCTGCTCGGCGGCGGTCTCGCCGCACTGCTGCGCCGCCGCGCCGCGCCCGCCATGATCCTGCTCGGGCTGGTGCTCGCGGGCGCGCTGGCGCTTGCGCCGACGCCGTCTCGCGCCGACAGCGCCGCAGACGATTTCGCGATGAAGTCGACGTCGCAGACCCGTCTCGCCTATGTCGTCACCGGCAATGCCGACGTCGATTCCATCGTCAAGGCCGGCATGTCCGGCCTGACGCTGTTCCTGGCGCAGCGCACCGCGCTCGAGGCCGGCGACCCCGTCGGGGTCGATCCCGCGCGCGACGAGCTCGCCTTCTTCCCGCTGATCTACTGGCCGATCGTGCCGGGCCAGCCGAAGCCGCCGCAGGACGCCATCAACAAGATCGACGCCTATATGAAGCAGGGCGGCACCGTGATCTTCGACACCCGCGACGCGGTCGAGGCACCGCCCGGCGAGAACGGCGCCTCGCAGACGCCGGCCATGCAGTCGTTGCGCGAAATCCTGTCCTCGCTCGACGTGCCTGAGCTCGAACCGGTGCCGCGCGAGCACGTGCTGACGAAAACCTTCTATCTGCTGCGCGACTTCCCTGGCCGCTTCAATTCGGGCCAGACCTGGGTCGAGACCCTGCCGCGCGACGACGACGACGAGAGCGCGCAGAAGCCCGCGCGCGGCGGCGACGGCGTCTCGCCGATCATCATCACCTCGAACGACCTCGCCGGTGCCTGGGCGATCCGTCCCGACGGCCAGCCAATGCTGCCGCTGACGCCGGGCGAGCCGCGCCAGCGGGAATTCGCCTACCGCGCCGGCGTCAACATCGTGATGTACACGCTGACCGGCAATTACAAGGCCGACCAGGTGCACGCACCGGCGCTCATAGAGCGTCTCGGCCAATAGGATCGACATGAATTACGGCATCGCCTTCACGCCGCTGGTTCCCGCGATCGTCCTGTGGATCGCGCTCGCCGCGATCGTGGTCATCGCGATCGTGCTGCTGCTTGCGCGGGCGCGCGGTGCAGCCGTGCGCGTGGCGGCGCTGGCGCTGTTCCTGCTGGCGCTCGCCAATCCGTCCTTCACGCGTGAAGACCGCGATCCACTGACTTCGATCGCCGCTGTTGTCGTCGACAAGAGCCCGAGCCAGAATTTCGGCAACCGCAATCGCGAGGCCGCGCAAGCCCAGGAAGCGCTGGTCGACAGCCTGAAGAAGATCAAGGGCCTGGAGGTCCGCGTCGTCGACGCCGGACAGGCCGACGGCGAAACCGACGGCACTCGCTTGTTCGGCGCGCTCGCCTCCGCGCTGTCGGACGTGCCGGTCGATCGCGTCGCCGGCGCGTTCCTGATCACCGACGGCCGCGTTCACGACATCCCGGCCAACGCCGCCGGACTCGGCTTCCAGGCGCCGGTGCAGGCGCTGATCACCGGGCAGAAGGACGAGCGCGACCGCCGCATCGCGATCACGGCGGCGCCGCGCTTCGGCATCGTCGGCCAGAACCAGACAATCACCTACCGGCTCGACGACCAGGGCGTCAGCAACGAGCGCGCCAGGGTCACGGTCCGCCGCGACGGCGAGGTCATCAACGAGCGCACGCTCGGAAGCGGCCAGACCGCGAGCGTCGATGTCGAGATCAAGCATGCCGGTCCCAACATCGTCGAGATCGAGGCATCGCCGCTCGAAAAGGAGCTGACGCCGGTGAACAACCGCGCGGTCGTCGCCATCGACGGCGTGCGCGACAAGCTGCGGGTGCTGCTGGTTTCCGGCGAGCCGCATTCCGGCGAGCGCACCTGGCGCAATCTGCTCAAGTCCGACGCCAGCGTCGACCTCGTGCACTTCACCATTCTGCGCCCACCGGAGAAGCAGGACGGCACGCCGATCAACGAATTGTCGCTGATCGCGTTTCCGACCCGCGAATTGTTCCAGCAGAAGATCAACGAATTCCAGCTGATCATCTTCGACCGCTACGCCCGCCAGGGCGTGCTGCCGATCGCCTATTTCGACAACATCGCGCGCTACGTCCGCTCCGGCGGCGCCGTGCTGGTCTCGGCCGGCCCCGACTACGCCTCCAACACCAGCATCTGGCGAACGCCGCTGGATTCGGTGCTGCCGGCCGAACCCATCGGCGTGACCGAAAAACCGTTCTATGCGCACCTCTCAGACATCGGCAAACGCCATCCGGTGACGCGCGGGCTGGAGGGCTCGGCCTCCGAGCCGCCGCATTGGAGCCGCTTCTTCCGCACCGTCGACACCCGCAATCCCGTCAACCCGCCGGTGATGACGGGTGTGGACGGCAAGCCGCTGTTGTTCCTGTCGCGCTTCGGAGAGGGCCGCGTCGCGCTGCTGCTGTCCGACCATATCTGGCTGTGGGCGCGCGGCTTCGAGGGCGGCGGTCCGCATCTCGATCTGTTGCGGCGGATGTCGCACTGGCTGATGAAGCAGCCGGACCTCGACGAAGAGGCGCTGCGCCTCCAGGTGCAGGGCAAGGACCTGGTGGTGGTGCGGCAGACCATGGCGGACACCGTGCAGCCGGTGAGCGTGACCTCGCCGTCCGGCGTGTCGCGCGACCTGACGCTCAGCCCCGGCGATCCCGGCGAGTGGCGTGCGAGCCTGCCGGCGAGCGAGCTCGGCCTGTGGCAGGCGACCGACGGCACGCTGAAGGCGCTGATCAATGTCGGCCCGACCAATCCGAAGGAGTTTTCGGAAGTCACCTCCACCACCGAGACGTTGAAGCCGCTGACGCAGGCGACCGGCGGCAACGCCGTGCGCGTGGTCGATGGCACGAGCGTCGAGCTGCCGCGCATCGTGCCGGTGCGATCGACCAGCGTGTTTTCCGGCGATGGCTGGATGGGGGTCAGGATGCGCGACGCCAGCGTGGTGAAGGGCGTCGGCGTGCTGCCGATCTTCGCCGGCCTGATCGGGCTGTTGCTGCTGCTCGGCGCGTTCGCAGCGACCTGGGTCCGCGAAGGGCGCTGATCGCTTATTGTTTGAGCATGATCTTTTCGGAAAACCGCTGCGCACTTTGCGCCAACGCGGCCCGTCGGGTCCGGATCATGCTCTAGCCGAGCTCTCATCGACCATAGTAGCTCCGCGAGAGCATGTAGCCGCCTCCGTGCCGCACATACACTTCGTGCAGACAACCTGTCGGGGTGCAAAACCGGTTCGGCCCGTCGCAGGAAAGTCGATCGTAGTGGAGGTGCATTTCCGCCGAATTGTAGAAAAAGGTCGCAAAGTACTGATGGGGATGGGCGGCCCCGTTGCACCGCCCGACGACGATCTTCTGCACGTTCGCCGGAAGCATTGCGAGATAATCAGGATTCCTCGAGGAGCCGGCCCCGAAGCTCCAGGCGGGCGCGCCCGCGACAAAGATGCCGGCTATCGCGATCGCGCCCCGTGAACAACCTGCTTTGCGCAGTCGAAGTGCGCGCATGGTTCGCGCTCCTCAAGAACCGGCACGGTCCTGAAGTGCTCCAGCTTGACGACATCGCTTGAGACGGTGTAGCTGAATGTAATGTTATAACATTACGTATCCGGAGTGTCCATGCCCAAGCCCCAGATCGCTGAGGACCCCCGCCTCCCCGCCGATCGCGAGACGACACCTTGCGAAGCTTTGACTGCGGGCGTCGTCGTTCTCGGAATCGACTTCAGGTGGAGGCGCCGTGAGCGAATTTATGATTCCGACAAGGTCTGGTCAGGCGAACACACGATCCTGGACTACACCGAAATCTAAGGCCGCTATGTCGACCACGAAGGGTGAGGCCATTGCAAACGCACGGCGTACGTCGCGAGTGCCGACGCAACAGTTCCGTTACCGATTGGCCACAACACGAAACATTCGATTTTTCCAGGCTGCCGCACCCAATTGACCGGGCGAGACCATCGGATAGGATTATCATGAGGGACAGTATCTAGCAGATGCGCTGGTTTCGAAAACATATCGGGCAAGGTTCGTGGCTCGCACTCGTTGCGCTGGCCATCAACTTCACGTTCGCCTTCGGTCACGTCCATCTCGTGGACGGGCGGGAGTCCGGGCACCCGTTGCTGCTGGCTCTCGGGGCGGGCGACAGCCACCAGAGCCAGAACCATCCCGCAAACCATCCCGACGACGATCTTTGCCCGATCTGCATGGCCGTCGCTGCCATGGGCAACGCGCTGGCCTCGGCACCTCCGGCGACGCCGCCGATCGAGCTGGCCGAAGCAAGGATCGATCGCGCGGTCGATCAATTGCTCTCGGCACCGCGCTCCCCGCGCGCCAGCTTTCAATCGCGTGCGCCTCCGATCTCCTGACAGCAAAGCTTCGATCCACAGCTAGCGCCGCGTACTAGGGCGCGCCGCGGGCCACGGAGCGAAGCTCCTTTCGCCCGCGCGCCGTCGCCTTGCGGAAAACGTCTTGTCAGGACTTCTCAAATGAACAGCCCCCCGTCGTTGCGTGCGTTTCGCATCCTGCTCATGTCGGCGTCGTCGCTGACGCTCGCGGCGCTCTGGAGCGCCGGCGCGATGGCGCAGAGCAACAACGCATCGCCCGGCACGGCCACGCCGCAGCCGACCGCTTCTCCGGCCGCGCCGCCTTCGCCGACGCCGCAAGCGACGGAGACACCCGCCCCGGCGCAGCCCGCAGGACAAGCACCGCAGCAGGAGGCGGCTCCCGCGGCACAACCGGGCACAACCGTGCTGCCGGAAACCCGCGTGGCCGCGCCGATCGAACGGCGGCAGCCGCGCACGCCACCGCCCCCGAGGCAGGCCACGACCAATCCGCCCGCGACCGTGCCGACGCAGGCGCAGGTCGAGGCCGCAGCCAATCGTCAGGTCGTCCAGCAGACCCAGAATTTCGACCAGCGACGTGACAACGTCATCCTGCCGAAGACCGGCACGACGAACTACCAACTCAACCAGAGGGACCTCGAGACCCTCCCGCAGGGAAGCGCGGCCCAGCTCAGCGACATCGTGCTGCAATTTCCGGGCGTCTATCAGGATTCGACGAGCTCGGGCGATTTTCACATCCGCAACGAGCACGCCAACGTCCAGTACCGGATCAACGGAATCCTGCTGCCAGATGGCGTTTCCGGGTTCTCGCAGCTTCTCGAGACCTCCTTCATCAGCAACATACAGTTGCTCACCGGCGCGCTGCCGGCGCAATACGGCTTGCACACGGCGGGCGTGCTCGACATCACCTCCAAGAGCGGAGCCGCGCTGGCCGGCGGCAGCGTCAGCATCTATGGCGGCAGCCGCCAGACCATCACGCCCAGCTTCGAATATGGCGGGGTCGCGGGAAACACCGACTATTACGTCGCCGGCCGCTATCTCAGCACCGGCCTCGGTCTTGAGAATCCCCTACCGTCCCTCAACGCCATCCACGATCATTCCGAGCAGGGCCGATTCTTCGCCTATACGTCGACAGCGCTTGATCCGATGACGCGGGTCGTCACCATTTCGGGCTTCGGCCTGACCCGCTACCAGATTCCCAACAATCCCGGGCAGCCCGGCAACGCGGCCGGCTTTTGCGGCGGGCCGTTCGACCCCGCGAACCCCTGCCTCAACCCGGATGGCAGCCCGAACCCGACCGCTCCGGCCTATACGGCCTTCGGCAAGGGCGGATTCGATTCGGCGACCCTCAACGAAAACCAATATGAGAAGAACGCCTACAACGTCATTGCCTGGCAGAAATCCGAAGGCAATTTCGATGCGCAGCTCTCCTATTATTCGCGCTACAGCGATCTTCACTTCGTTCCGGATCCGGTAGGCGATCTCTTCATCAACAACGTCGCATCGGATGTTTACCGCAGCTCGTTCCTCAACGGCGTGTCCGGCGATTTCTCGTACCGTCTGAACGAGGCGCACACGGTCCGCGCCGGTTTTTACACCCACGGCGAGCAGACCAGCATCGCAACCACGAGCACCGTTCAGCCGCTCGACCCGAACGATCCAAACGGCCTGACCGCGATCGACTCGCCGTTCAACATCATCGACAAGAGCAAACTGTTCGGCTGGCAGCTCGGCGCCTATGCCCAGGACGAGTGGCGGCTCACCCGGGAGCTCACGCTCAATTACGGTCTGCGGTTCGATCAGATCTATCAATACACCGACGCCAACCAGTTCAGCCCACGCGCCAGCCTGACGTACAAGCCATGGTGGTCGACAGTCCTGCATGCTGGCTACATGCGCACGTTCCAGCCGCCGCCCCAGGTGCTTGGTCGAACGACTCCGACCGATATCTTCAACGGCACGACTGCGGCTGTTCCGACCGTTACGCCCGATCAGGCTGCCGTGCTGCCCGGCCAGGTGGCCGGCCAGCCTCTTCAGAATATCGGCGCGATCCAACCCGAGCGGGCCGATGTGTACGACGCCGGTTTCACGCAGCAGCTGCTGCCGCAATGTCCGACGAGCGCGGGCGCGATGCCGACCAAGGCGCCCGTCGCAGCCGCGAATTGTCCGAGCCTGGAGCTCGGCGGCAGCATCTATTACAAGAAGGCCAGGGACCTGCTTGACGACGGGCAGTTCGGCCAAGCCTACGCGCTCACTGCGTTCAACTACGATAGAGCGGAAAATTACGGCGCCGAGCTGAAACTCAGGTTCAGGTGGGGCGGCCTCTCCGCCGACACCAGTTGGGCGTGGGGGGTCCAGCACGCACACACTGTCGTATCAAACCAGACGCTGTTTAGTCCGGACGACCTCGTCTACATCCAGAGCCATTGGATCCACACCGACCACGATCAGACCTACACGGGTTCGGGACGGGTCGCCTACCGGTGGTTTGACACCAACAGCTGGTTGGATGGCACGACTGTGAGCGCGACCTTCATCTACGGCAGCGGCCTGCGGACGGATCCGGCCGATGGCTCGACCTGCCCCAACTGCGCCCACCTGCCGTCCTATTGGCAGGTCAACACCGGCGCGTCGCACGAATTTGCCAATGGCTGGAACGGACTGCCGGTGACTGTCCGGTTCGACGTCGTTAACGTCGCCGACACCATCTACCAGATCCGCAACGGCAGCGGTATCGGCGTGTTTGCCCCGCAATACGGACCCCGGCGCGGATATTATTTCGGCATCTCGCAAAAGATCGGCGGACCGGAAAAGACTCCCGGCGTGTTGGGCGTCTTCTACACCAAGGCTCAAGCCCCGATTGCTTATCATTGGGAGGGCGCCTATGCCGGCGCCAACTTCGGAAGCGCACTGAGCGCGGGCGAGCATGTGCTCACGCCGATCGGCTGGGGTACCACAAATCCCGCCGGCGCGCAGGGTGGTTTGCAGTTCGGTTACAATCACCTGGTTGCGCCGAACTGGCTCGTCGGCCTCGAGGCCGAACTCGACTGGACCTCGGCGCAGGGCAAAGCCAATTTCGTCGATCCCGCCGGAACGACCGCACTGTCGCTGACCAGCGATCACAACTGGTATGACACTTTGAGCGGGCGGGTCGGTTATGTGATGGGACCGCTGATGCTGTATGCAAAGGGCGGCGCCGCCTGGATGAATGCGGATTACCGTATGGACGTGAATAGCGGGCTTGACGGCTCGACCTCGGCCAGCACAACGAGGACCGGCTGGATCGCCGGCGGCGGCGTGGAATATATGCTGGGCTCTCGCTGGTCGGCCAAGCTGGAGTATAATCATCTCGACTTCGGCAGCAAAACCTTGGGGCTGGCGAACCCGTTCGGCAACAGCGTGACCGTCGAGACCGCGGTCGACCAGGTCAAAGCCGGCGTGAACTATCACCTTGAAGGGCTACTTTGACGGCTTTTTGCCGGACATGTGAGGGGCGGGGAACGATTGGGGGGCCGATCGAGACAAGAAAGAATGATATGAACACTTGCGGAAACAAGCGCGGGCGAGGCCTTTCCCGACCCGTCCTCGGTGCCTTCAGCCTGCTGGCCACGGCTGCGCTGCTTGCGCAGCCTGCGCAGGCGCAGGCCCCAAATCCCCTGCTGCCACACAATCTGTCGCCATGGGGAATGTTCCTCAATGCTGACATCGTGGTGAAGGGGGTACTGATCGGGCTTGCCTTCGCCTCGCTCGTGACGTGGACGGTCTGGCTTGCCAAGACCGTCGAGCTGCGCCTCGCCAGGAACCATGCGCGGCGCCGGATCGACATGCTGGAGCAAGGCGGCAGTCTGCGTGACGCGGTGAACGAGTGCGCCAACGACCGCGACGCCATCGCGCAGCTGGTCCTCTCGACCGCGCGCGAGGCGGAACTGTCCGGCGGCATCGTCGATGATGGATTCAAGGAGCGCGTCGCGTTGCGGCTTGAGCGTGTGGAGGCGGCGGTGACGCGGCAGATCTCGCGCGGCGTCGGCATCCTCGCCACCATCGGAGCCACCGCGCCGTTCGTCGGGCTGTTCGGCACGGTGTGGGGCATCATGAACTCCTTCATCGGCATTTCCGAATCCCACACCACCAATCTCGCGGTGGTGGCGCCCGGCATCGCCGAGGCGCTGCTGGCTACCGCGCTTGGCCTCGTCGCCGCGATTCCTGCGGTCGTGATCTACAATCACCTCGCCCGCGTGATCGCGGGTTATCGCGCCTTGCTGGGCGACGCCTCGGCGCAATTGCTGCTCCTGATCAGCCGCGGACAGCGCGGCCGGACCATGTCGCTGCCACACGCGGCGGAGTGACGGCCATGGCGATTCGTCTCGGCTCACGCTCCGGCGGCGACGATCTCGAAATCCAGCACGAGATCAACGTCACGCCCTTCATCGACGTCATCCTGGTGCTGCTGATCATCTTCATGGTGGCGGCGCCGCTCGCGACCGTCGACATCGGCGTCAACCTGCCGGCGAGCACGGCCCCGGAACAGCCCCGACCCGACAAGCCGGTTTTCGTCACCATCAAGTCGGACCAGACCGTTGCAGTCGGCGACACCGTCATCGATCACCTGGCGCTTCCGGGAGCGCTCGATGCGGCGACCAACAGTCACAGGGATGAAACGATTTTCATCCGAGCCGACAAGGCGCTGAGCTATGGCGAGTTGATGGAGGTCATGAACATCATGCGTGACGCCGGCTATCTGAAGCTGGCTTTGGTCGGGCTGGAAACTCCGGCAACGAAACCATGAACGCGCACACCCTGCATCTGCCCGAGCGGTCGGGCTTCTCGCGCTGGAGCATTGCCGGCCTGACGATCCTGTTCGCGCATGCGGCACTGGTGGCTGGTGTTGCGCTCTGGTATGCCCACCGGCCGCCGGCCGAGCCCAACATCATCCCCGCCATCACCGTGTCCCTGGCTCCGGTCGAGGCGAGCTCGCCCGAGATCCAGGACCAGGACATCGCTGTCGGGCCGGCCATGCAGCAGGCGGAGGAGGTGCCGAAGGAGCCGCCCAAGCAGGAGAAACCTGTCGAACAGGTGGAACAGCCGCCACCGCCGCAGCAGCAGGCCGAGGTCACCTTGCCGCAGGAAGCGCCCAAGCAGGTCGAAGAGCCGAAGCCTGAGCCGGAGCCGCCCGCGCCGGAAACCCGCGCGCCGCCGAAAACCGAACACATCGGACAATTCAGTCAGGCCAGCGCCAACGCCTATAACGCGCTGGTGTTCGGCCACCTGCAACGGTTCAAGCGCTATCCCGCCGCCGCGCGCGGCGCCGCCGGCACGGTGACCGTGCGGTTTGAACTGAATCGTGCCGGCGACGTCATCGACAGCGAGGTGGCAAAGTCTTCCGGCAATGCGGTGCTCGACCACGAGGCGCTCGACCTCCTCCAGCGCGCCAGCCCGTTCCCGGCATTTCCGGCCGCCAAGCCGGGGGCGCGAGACAGTTACCTCGCGCCCGTGAGTTTCGCCCGCTAAGGCTGCTCTACTGAGGCTGTCACCGACAGTCGCGCGGGCGTCGAAAAGCAAACGCCATACGTCAAGAACTGAAACGATGATTTTCTACTATTTCCGTTTCGCCAGCCGAGCCGCCAACACATCATTGCTCCACAGACAGGAGCTTCCAATGACCCAGCAGGCCAGCAAGACCAGCCCCCCGCTATCGGTGGGCGCCGATGTGAGCGGGATCGAGACACTGCTCGTCCGCAATCTTCCTGAGGTCTTCGGCGAAGGCGATCCGGAGCGCCGACGGCGCGCCATCCGGGACCTCTACGCCGAGGACTGCGTGCTGTATGTCCCGCCCGGCACGTTCGTCGGTCACGACGCGCTGGACAAGTTCGCCGGCGACCTTCGCGCAACGCATCCGCATTTCGTCTACACGCCGCTCGGCGCGCCTCAGGCGCTGCACAATTCAGGACGTTTGGCCTGGGGATCGGGGCCGAAAGGCGAGACGCCTGCCTACACTGGTGTCGATTTCGTCATCGTGCGCGACGGCAAGATCGCGGCGCTTTACGTCTATCTCGACCAGCCGCCGACATGACGCACAAGCAGGAAGCACGTCGGTTACCTCGTCGCGCGCGAGCCGTTTCTCAAATCGCCACTGGTCCACGGGAAAAGGACCGTTCGAGGTCTCCGATAACATGACGAAGGTGCCGGCCAGGCGCCAACCGCTCTTTTCGTAGAACCGCGCCGCCCGCGTGTTGCCGATCGCGCATGCGAGCCACGCCGTCTCCACGCCGCGCGCGGCGAGCCGCGCCTCCGCGTCGGCGATCAGCGCCGGAGCGACACCCGTGCCGTGCGCCTCGAGCGACACGAAGAGCTGGTACAGCTCGTCACCCCTGAGGACACATAGGCCGAGCGGTGCGCCGACTGGCCCGATGGCATAGACATCGGGACGCGCGGCCGCGAGCCGATCGCGAAAACTGGCAAGCGTGCGGAGGCGGATCAGCTCAGGCGGCGCAAAGCGCGCATGCGAATCATGCCAGACGTCGTGCCACAGTCGTGCGAGACGATCGATCTCATCGGCGCCAGCGGACCTTACTTGCATCTGCATCACTCCCTCAGTCCGCCGAAGTCGCGCATCTCCCAGTTCCGAAACAGTTGCAATACCAGTTGCTCGCGCGCTATCTGGACACCTGGGTTTGATATCAGCTACCCCCGCGCCTTGCTCCAGTCGGGGCCGACCACACCGGAGACGCCCTCGAAGGCGCCGTCGACGAGCTCGAACACGAGGACGCGGGCGGCATCGACCGGGCCCGGCATGGTGATGCGGCCCTTGGGCACGGACTTGAAGCCGACCCGGCTGTAATAGGGCTCGTCACCGACCAGCAGCACGATGGCGTGGCCCTTTTCTTTCGCGTCCTTGAGTGCACGCTCCATCAGCAGGCGGCCGACGCCGCGGCCGCGGAACGGCGGCTCGACGGTCAGCGGCCCGAGCATCAGTGCCGGCGTGTCGCCGATCAGGATCGGCATCTGCCTGACGGAGCCGACCAGCAGCGTGCCGATGCGGGCGGTAAAGGAGATGTCGAGCAGATGGTCGACGTGCTCGCGGATGCGATAGGCGCTGAGCACGAAGCGGCCGGGGCCGAAGGTGCGCTCGTGCAGCCGTTCGATCGCCTGGGCGTCGCCGGCAGCTTCGGGAGAAATGGTGAATGAGAGATCGTTCATCTTGCCTGGCGAATTAGCATCTGGACGTCGAGACGTCCATGGGAGCGCCGCGCGTCAGTTCCTTTTCAGCGCCGGCTGCGACAGGTAG
Source organism: Bradyrhizobium commune (assembly GCF_015624505.1). Taxonomy (NCBI): domain Bacteria; kingdom Pseudomonadati; phylum Pseudomonadota; class Alphaproteobacteria; order Hyphomicrobiales; family Nitrobacteraceae; genus Bradyrhizobium; species Bradyrhizobium commune. Next base: position 5,741,172 of record NZ_CP061379.1, read on the forward strand.
GCCAGCATCTTCATCTCGCGCCGGCCTCGCGTGACCGTGTCGAGCACGAGTCCGGACGAGACCGACAGCAGGGCCACGATCATCAATCCCATCGACAGCACGGCGGTCGGCAGCCGCGGCACCAGGCCAGTCTCGATGAAGGTGACGATGATGGGGATCGCGAGGATGATCGCGGCCAACGCCAGCAGAATTCCGATCACGGTGAAGAAGCGCAGCGGCCGCTCCGAACGATACAGCTTCAGCATGGTGCCGAGAATGCGGAAACCGTCGCGCCAGGTGTTGAGCTTGGAGAACGAGCCTTCGGGGCGTGCGTAATAGGGCGTCTCGACCTCGGCGACCGGCAGCGACAGCTCCAGCGCGTAGACCGCGAGCTCGGTCTCGATCTCGAAGCCATCGGAGAGCACGGGGAAGGATTTGACGAAGCGACGTGAGAACACGCGGTAGCCGGACAGGATGTCCTTGAAGGCATGGCCGAAGGTGGATGACAGGAAACCGGTCAGCATGCGGTTGCCGGTGCGGTGACCGAGCCGGTAGGCGGCCTCGGCCCGATCGATGCGAAGGCCGACCACCATGTCGAGATGCTCGTCGACGAGCTTGTCGATCATGCGCGGTGCGCTCGGCGCGTCGTAGGTCGCATCGCCATCGACCAGCACGTAGACGTCGGCCTCGACGTCGGCGAACATCCGGCGCACCACGTGGCCCTTGCCCTGCCGGCGTTCGCTGCGCACGATGGCGCCGGCGTCGCGCGCCACCGCAGCGGTGCGGTCGCGCGAATTGTTGTCGTAGACGTAGATCTCGGCCGACGGCAGCGCCTTGCGGAAATCGGCAATCACGGTCGCAACCGCCGCTTCCTCGTTGTAGCAGGGCACCAGCACCGCGATGCGAAGTGGCGTGGACGTCATCGCGACAACACTCCGAGGCTTGTCTGCTCGCGCCGGATTGGCGCGGCCTGCCGTGCATCTTGTTGCTGCTGCATCAGACAGGCGAACGATACGCTCCACAGCGACAGCATCGCGATCGGCACCACGTAATAGGGCGTGAAGACGGGGTGGCTCAGGAAGAAGACGAGATTGACGGCGAGGTTGGCGGCGACGACGAGCGCAACCTGCCGCACGCTGCCCTCGCCGGCCCGCAGCAGCCATGCGGTTGAGCCGATCGCTAGCAGCATCAGCACGAACTGCATGTCGCGCAGATAGTGGCCGAGCACGGCGAGGTCGAAGGCCGGCGCGACCACGTCGGCGCTGCCATAGGTTGTGGCGAGCGGGCTGCCGGCATTGATGGCCTGGGCGATCAGGGTCGGGGCCATGCCGATGAGCACACCAGCGCCGAAGCCGAGACCCTGCAAGAAGGTGGCGAGCTTGCGCGACCACACGAAGGGAATGCCGAGGAAGAGGAAGTAGCCGGCCGCGAGCAGCGCGTTCGGCAATCTGAAATTGACGGAGGCGCCGAGCAGGAGACCGATCAGCGCGATCAGCCAGACGCTGCGTTTCTCCCTGCTCAGCCACAACGCGGTCAGGAATCCCGCGACAGCGCACAGCGCCATGGTCGGCGCGACCGAATAGCTCGCCTTGGCGGGATTGATCATGAGGTAAACGGACAACCCGCCGAACACACCGGCACCGAGCGTCGACGGGAGCGTGCGCGCCATGAAAATCCCGAGCAGCGCAAGGCCGCACACGATCAGGCTCGCAGCCACATAGAGCGGCACCACCTGATGGCCTTCCGGGAACAGCGCCAGCAGGAATCCGGTGCCCGGCGGATATTGTGTCACGACCTTGCCGCTTGGCATCGGGTTGTGACAGGGCCATTGTAGCGGGTCCTTCCACGCGGCGTAGCCGATCTCCTTCATCTTGCCTTCGAAATAGCGATCGTCGTCCCTGACGGCATCGGTGTTCAGCCCGTCGGCGCCGAAGCGCTGGAACAGATGCGCCTGCCGGAGATAGCAGATGTCGTCATAGACCCCGCGCGCCTCACTCCAGCGCGACATCGTCACGATGTTGCTGGCGAGGATCGCGAGGCAGATCAGGCCGAAGGCAAGCTTTGCGAGTTTCATCCGGTTTCCGTGGCGGCCGTTCGGGCCGGTTACTAGCATAGCCCGCCGTCAACGCCACGTCGCCATCGGCGGCTTGCCGTCCAGGACCTCCGCCAGCCGCAGCCGCGTCCCTAGCGTGGTCTCCTCGGGCAGGGAATCGGCTGCGAAGAAGCCGCATTCGACGATCTCGCGATTGGGCTCCGGCAGACGATCCTGCCTGAACTGCCTGATGACGTAGACCGCCACATGGTCGCGGCGGGAGACGTGGCTGTTGAGGAAGATGCCGTGCAGCAAGGCCTCCCCGGTGAGGTCGATATCGCCCTCCTCCTTGAGCTCGCGCCGCATCGCCTGCTCCATGGTCTCGCCGTAGTCGACACCGCCGCCGGGCAGATGCCAGCCGGTGACGTAGCTATGCCTGACCAGAAACACCTTGTTGTCGGCGTCCAGCACCACGGCTCGGACGCCGAGCGTCATGCCGCGGACCACCAGGAAATAGGCGTGGAAGAAGCGCCGCAGCAGCGGCTCGAATTTCCGTCGCGCGCGGTTCACGAGATCCGCCATCAGGCTCCCTTGATGCCCCGTGTCAGGCTTCCCTTGCGTGACGAGCGCGACCTTGCCATTACAGCAGGGGAATAGCGAGGCAATCGCGCGCCATGGCACCTTTCACGCTCGCCCATCTCTCCGACCCGCATCTGCCGCCGCTGCCGAAACCGCGGTTGATCGAGCTCGCCGGCAAGCGTGTGCTCGGCTACGTCAACTGGACGCGCAACCGCCATAAATATCAGCGCCGCGAGGTGCTCGACGCACTCGTTGCCGATGTCCAGGCGCAGGCGCCCGACCACATCGCGGTGACCGGTGATCTCGTCAATCTGGCGATGGAGGCGGAGTTTGCGCCGGCGCGCGCCTGGCTCGACGGCGTCGGCCCGCCCGACCGCGTCACCACGATTCCCGGCAATCACGACGCCTATGTGCGCGCGACATATCATCGCTTCGGCGAGACCTTTGCGCCCTATCTTGCGAGCGACGACGGCAGCATCGGTTTTCCCGCGATACGTCGTCGCGGGCCGGCGGCGCTGATCAGTCTCTCCAGCGCCGTGCCGACGCCGCCCTTGATGGCGACGGGCACGCTCGGGCGCGATCAGCTGGCCTCTCTCGAACAGGTGCTCGGCCGGCTCGCGGCCGAGGACGTCTTCCGCGTGCTGCTGGTGCATCATCCCCTGATGTCGAACGCGCGGCAGAAGCGGCTGACAGATTCCGCAGCGCTGCTGGCGCTGTTGAAACGTCATGGCGTCGAGCTGATCCTGCACGGGCACGACCACATTCATTCGACGATGTGGTTCGAAGGCCCCAACGGCAACATTCCCGCGATCGGCGTGCCGTCGGCCTCCGCGCTCGCGCACGGGCGCTATCCCGCGGCCGCGTATAATCTGTTCGCGATCGAGAAGGACAATGCCGGCTGGCGCTGCGAGCAGATCGTGCGGAGCCTCGATCACGGCTTGCAGATCCGGGAGATCAAGCGGGCGCGAGTGATTTAGTTCGTCGTCATTGCGAGCGAAGCGAAGCAATCCAGAGTCTCTCCGCGGAAACATTTCTGGATTGCTTCGCTTCGCTCGCAATGACGGAGACAGCCTCACCAGCTCCGCAGCGCCGCCAGCACGGCGACGCCGAACAGAGCGGCGGCGCCGAGGATGAAGCCGAGCACGAACGGCCAGATGCGCGAGCGCCGCGGCGGCTCTGCCGCGGCGGGCGCGGGCTCCGGCTGCACCACCATCGCGTGCTCGCGCTCGATCATGCGGCGGGCAACATAGTCGGTCACGGCATCGACGATGACGGCCGTGTCGTGCGATTCGGCGAGCACGATGCGGCCGAAGCGGGTGTCCTGGACGAAGCGGTACATGCGCTTGTCGCGCCCCATCATGATGTGGGCGACGACATCGATCCACAGCCTAGGCGTATCGCCCTGGCTGATGCCGCGGTCGAACAAATCGATCTGCTCGGGCACCTGCGCGAACAGGGGATCGAGCGCGTCGTTGAGGATTTCCAGCCGCGCCACCTCGGCGTCCCTGAGATCGACGACGACCCCGGTCCGGTCGGCGGCCTCGATCCGCGCGCGCAACAGCGCATCGCGTAGCCGCACCGGGCGCGGCTGGCCGGGATGGGTCCCGCTGGTCTCGGGCTCTGACATTGTCCGCCTTGTCCTCGACTTTCCGCCATTAACCTATCAGCAACCATTACGTCCGCAAAGGGCCCATCATTCCAGAGACTTACAGCACCCACAGGGCGTTGACCTGTGCCAAAAACAGACGATCCCACCCGGCTTGCGCCGGATGGGACCCTCCGTCCTTGGACGTCTTCTTGAGTTAGTCAGGCGGCCGTCAGGCCGAGACCCGCGACGGCTCTTCCACGATCGAGAAGCGGACGCCGGCCTTGTGGCGGTTCTCTTCCGAAACCGAACGCCAGGCGTCTTCGGCCTCCTTGCGGGTCTTGAAAGGACCCTGGACCTGGGCCGAGCCTTCCACGAGCTTGTGGAAGTTCATCGAGCCGAACTCGCCGCCGATCACCCAGAAATTGCTGCCTTTGGTCATTGTCAGTCTCCTGTTGGTTGGCGTGACGCGTTAGCCGAACTGGTTCATGGTATTGTGGGCGCCGCCCGCCTTCAGGGCAGCTTCACCTGCGAAATATTCCTTGTGGTCGTCGCCGATGTCGGAGCCGGCCATGTTCTGGTGCTTGGCGCAGGCGATACCCTGACGGATCTCCTGGCGCTGGACGTTCTTGACGTAGCCCAGCATGCCCTGCTCGCCGAAATACTCGCGTGCGAGATTGTCGGTCGAGAGCGCAGCCGTGTGGTAGGTCGGCAGCGTGATCAGGTGATGGAAGATGCCGGCGCGCTTGGCCGAATCCGCCTGGAAGGTACGGATGCGCTCGTCGGCTTCAATCGCCAACGGCGTATCGTCGTACTCCGGCTTCATCAGCTCAGCGCGGTTGTACTTGCTGACATCCTTGCCGGCTTCCTTCATCGCGTCGTAGACCTGCCAACGGAAGTTGAGGGTCCAGTTGAACGACGGCGAGTTGTTGTAGGCGAGCTTGGCGTTCGGGATGACCTTGCGGATGCGGTCGACCATCTTGGCGATCTGCTCGATATGCGGCTTCTCGGTCTCGATCCACAGCAGATCCGCACCGTTCTGGAGCGAGGTGATGCTGTCGAGCACGCAGCGGTCCTCGCCCGTACCGGGACGGAACTGGTAGAGGTTCGAGGGCAGCCGCTTCGGACGCATCATCTTGCCGTTGCGATTGATGATGACGTCACCGTTGCGGGCATTCTCCTCGGTGATTTCCTCGCAATCGAGGAAGCTGTTGTACTGGTCGCCGATATCACCGGGCTTGTGGCTGACCGCGATCTGCTGCGTCAGGCCGGCGCCGAGCGAGTCGGTGCGGGTGACGATGACGCCGTCTTCGACGCCGAGCTCGAGGAAGGCATGGCGGCAGGCGCGGATCTTGGCGATGAACACCTCGTGCGGCACGGTGACCTTGCCGTCCTGATGACCGCACTGCTTCTCATCAGAGACCTGGTTCTCGATCTGGAGCGCGCAGGCGCCCGCTTCGATCATCTTCCTGGCAAGCAGATAGGTCGCCTCCGCATTGCCGAAACCGGCATCGATGTCGGCGATGACGGGGACGACGTGAGTCTGGAAGTTGTCGATCTTCTCGATCAGCTCCTTCTCACGGGTCGTGTCGCCTTCCTTGCGCGCCTTGTCGAGGCTGCGGAAGATGTCGTTGAGCTCGCGCGAGTCCGCCTGACGGAGGAAGGTGTAGAGCTCCTCGATCAGGGCCGGCACCGAGGTCTTCTCGTGCATCGACTGGTCGGGCAGCGGACCGAACTCGGAGCGCAGCGCCGCGATCATCCAGCCGGAGAGGTACAGATAGGTGCGATCGGTCTTGCCGCCGAAGTGCTTCTTGACCGAGATCAGCTTCTGCTGGGCGATGAAGCCGTGCCAGCAGCCGAGCGACTGGGTGTACTTGGTCGGATCATTGTCATAGGCGGCCATGTCGGCCCGCATCAGCGCCGCAGTGTAGCGGGCGACGTCGAGGCCGGTCTTGAAACGGTTCTGAAGCCGCATGCGCGCGACGGCTTCGGCCGACACCCCGTTCCAGGTCGGCTGATTGTTGAGGAGCGCCTGGGCCGCCTCGACCTCGCTCTGGTACGACGCGGGACCCTGGAGGGTGCTGATGCCACGGGGCTGGTAGTTCATGTGTTCGATCCTTTCGCGCTCGATGGCTCGGTTTGCCATCGACAATCTTGACAATGCATTGCGAAATGCGTGTCAGGAGCTAAACGCGAGAAAGGGAAGTTCGTACAGTGGGCTTGTAATTGAATGGTGATGTCATGTAACATCGGAACATGTAATAGATGTTATTTTGTAAATTTTGTAAAATTTATAGGTCAATAAAGCTGCCCTTAACACGCCTGGAGACCTAAAGATGCCCGCCGAGTCCGGGAAGAAACTGTTCGTCGGCCCGCGCGTTCGGCGGATCAGGCAGCAATTGGGGCTGTCGCAGACCCAGATCGCCGAAGGGCTCGGGATCTCGCCGAGCTACATCAACCTGATCGAGCGCAACCAGCGTCCGGTGACCGCACAGATCCTGCTGCGGCTGGCCGAGACCTACGACCTCGATTTGCGCGACCTTGCCACCGCCGACGAGGACCGCTTCTTCGCCGAGTTGAACGAGATCTTTTCCGATCCGCTGTTCCGCCAGATCGACGTCCCCAAGCAGGAACTGCGCGACCTCGCCGAACTCTGCCCCGGCGTTACGCACGCGCTGCAGCGGCTCTATGCCGCTTATACCGAGGCGCGCCAGGGCGAGACGCTGGCGGCAGCGCAAATGGCCGACCGCGATGTCGGCACGCGCTACGAGGCCAACCCGGTCGAGCGCGTGCGCGAGCTAATCGAGGCCAACCGCAACTATTTTCCGGAGCTCGAGCAGGCCGCCGAGACTCTTCGCGACGAGCTGAACGTGCCGGCCGAAGGGCTGTACGCCGCGCTCGCGGCGCGATTGCGCGAAAAGCATTCGATCCAGACCCGCATCATGCCGGTCGACGTGATGCGCGAGACGTTGCGCCGTTTCGACCGCCATCGCCGCCAGCTCCTGATCTCGGAGCTGGTCGACCTGCCCGGCCGCGCCTTCCAGCTCGCCTTCCAGCTCGGGCTTGGTGAATGCGCGCAAGCCCTGGAGACCATCATCGGCCGCGCCGGCCCGCTCGACGACGCGCCGCGGCGGCTGTTCCGCATCACGCTCGGCAACTACTTTGCGGCGGCCGTGATGATGCCCTACCCGGCGTTCCTGGCTGCAGCCGAAGCGCTCAACTACGACATCCATGTGCTGGCGCAGCGCTTCAATTCCGGCTTCGAGCAGGTCTGTCATCGCCTCACCACGTTGCAGCGGCCGAATGCACGCGGCATTCCGTTCTTCCTGCTCCGCGTCGACAATGCCGGCAACGTGTCGAAGCGCTTTTCGTCGGGCACGTTCCCGTTCTCAAAATTCGGCGGCACGTGTCCCTTGTGGAACGTGCACTCGACCTTCGACACGCCGGATCGCCTGTTGAAGCAGGTGATCGAACTCTCCGACGGCACGCGCTATTTCTCGATCGCGCAGATGGTGCGCCGGCCGGTGGCGCCGCACCCGCTGCCGCAACCGCGCTTCGCCATCGGGCTCGGCTGCGAGATCCGCCACGCCGCGCGCCTGACTTACGCCGCCGGCATCGATCTGGAAAAGACGGAAGGCACGCCGATCGGCGTCAACTGCCGCCTCTGCGAGCGCGAAAACTGCGCCCAGCGCGCCGAGCCGCCGATCACGCGCACGCTGATTCTGGACGAGACGACACGGCGGGTCAGCTCGTTTGCGTTCTCGAACGCAAGGGAGTTGTGAGCGGCGGCGGAAGGCGCAAGCCACAAACTCAGTGTCGTCCCGGCGAAGGCCGGGACCCATAACCACAGGCCATAGTTTAGCGAAGACAGATCATTTCCGATCTTGCGCCACAACTTCCGCCTCGGCGTATAGGTCCCGGCCTTTGCCGGGACGACATAAGAGGGAGTTCGCGCCAACGCTACGCCAGCGTGTGCACGATCACAGGCCCCGCTGCGGCGCTGGCGTGGCCGGCGAGCAGCGGGCCGAGATCCTTCTCGATCCAGGCGATCGCGCGCCGGTTCGCCTCCTCCGCCTGCTCGAACTTGTCGAAGATGGAAATTGCGGTCACCGTGTCGTCGCCGGCATAGACGACGTAATAGGCCCGAAAGCCGTCGACGTCGCTGATGATCGGAACGGCGCCGTCCTTGATGCGGCGCGCCAGCTCTTCCGCACTCCCGCTTTTCGCCTTGGCCTGACGGATGGCGGCATACATGGCTTCCTCCCTTCCGGCTACTTGAACAGGGCCTGATGCCCAGGGGCGGATGTTACGCCGAAGCGCGCGGCCGATCTACGCCTTGGTTAACCCGAGGCTAATCCGTCTCCGCGATCTGCAACCAACGATTAAGCACGCCTCAACATCGGTGCCTTAGTCTCGCCCCACTCACTTTTCGCAAACAACGGCAGCCTATCCTGCCGCGTCAAGTGACATCAGGGGGTTCATCATGCGCATTGCGTTGCTGCTGACCGCGACCGTTGTCGGCGCGCTCTTTGCCAATCCATCCAACGCCGGATCGCTCGACGCCGGCGCGGCGCAGGCGCTGCCGCCCGGCTTCCAGAGCTACCGCGGCTACATGTTCGACCTGTCGGAGAACTCCGACCGCAAGGATGTCGACAAGCTCACCGACAATGTGAAGCAGCAGATCGACGTCGTCGAAGCCTCCGGCCTCTCGCCGCGCGTGCTGCGCTTCTTCCGCACCGTCCCGATCGTCGCGAGCGAGATGGCCTGCCTCGACGAAGGTGCCGCAACCGCGTGCTACGGCCGGGTCACGCCGGACATCCAGCGCACCGCGCCCCGGGCGCTGACCGTGTGGGACCATGACAAGCAGCGCTGGACCAATCCGAATGCCGTCGACCTCGCGGTCGATTCGGGGCTCGGCGTCATCATGCTGCGCCCGGACATGATGCGATACGAGAAGGAGGCCGTGCTGCTTCACGAGCTCCTGCACGCCTATCACGCGCGGCTGTTGCCGGACGGCTACGCCAACAAGGGCGTGATCGGCTACTACGCCTTGGCCAAGTCCAAGGACCAGCTGCCCAAGGAATCCTATGCGATGAAGAACCCCATGGAGTTCTTTGCGGTGACCGGGAGCATTTTTCTGTCCGGAAAGAGCGAATTCCACGATCCCAAGACCCGCGAAGCGCTCAAGGAGAAGATGCCGGACTACTACAAATATCTGGTCGGTGTGTTCGGCTTCGACCCGGATCCGGCGGCTTCGAGCGGACCGGTCGCGTCGCTGAAGTGACACCGGCGCTCAGGCGCCAGGACGACCCCAAGGGCCGCGCGAAAAGCGCGGCCTTTCTGTTTTGCAAACCGGAAGCTGCGGATGACGCCCGGCCGGCAATTGCCAAGGTAGGGCCCGATCTGCATAGTCCCGCGCGCATCGATATCGTTTCAAGAGGATGGAAGAACATGGCGGACGCCGACCTGGATGTCGTGATCCGGCAACTGGCCAGACAGCTGCATACGGGCCTGATGACCCGCGCCAAGGAGCGGCGGGACCGCTTCAACGGCCTCGCGGCCAAGGCCAAGGGCAAGGAGACCGGCGACCGCTTCAAGATGATGGCCAAGGCCACGATGGAGCAGGCCACCGCCGCCGCCAGGCGCCTGCAAATGTCCGCCGATAACGTCGCCGACAGCTATGCGAGATCGATGCGGCTCGCCGCCAGCACGCCGGTTCCGGCGAAGGCGGAGAAGACGCCGGCGAAGGAAAAGCCGGCGAAGAAGGCGAAGAAGAAAACCAAGAAGGCGTAGCCGCTGCGGAGAGAGACTTCTCTCACCGCCGCGGCACGGAGAGACGCCTGGGCTCGGCGCTTGACAGCTCCGCAAGTTTCGCGCGCGCAGCGTCATGCGCCCTTGTGTCCCGGCCCGCGGGCAGCGCCAATGCCGCTTCGAAATCGGTGCGGGCATCGTCGGCCTGGCCGCGGGCGAGGTACGCCAGGCCGCGGTCAAGGCGGACCTGCGCGTCGGCCGGGTCGAGACGGACGGCGGTGCTGTAGCTCAGGATGGCGCGGTCGAGATCGCCCTTGGCGGCCAGCGCAACGCCGCGCTCGTGATAGGGCTTGGCAAGCTTGGGGTCGAGCGCAATCGCCTCGTCATAGTCGGCAATCGCGAGCTCCGGCTCGCCGTTCTGCCGGTAGGCCTGCGCGCGGTCGCGATAGAGCGAGGCGCGGTTGGGATTGAGATGGATGGCCTCGTCGAAATCGGAAATCGCGCGACCGTAGTCGCCGTGGCGCAGCGCGATCCGACCGCGCCCCTCATAGGCAAAGGCGATCAGCGAGCCGCGGAACGGCGAGAAGCCGATCACGGCCGAGCAGATGTCTGGCTCGTCTTCGTCGCCGCAATTCACGACCGTATGCGTGGACAGCCCAACGAGCACGCCCAGGACGATCAGCAATGGCACGGCAGCTTTGGTCATCTTCGACGGTGGCCGGCGAGAGGCCAGCCACGCATCCCCTTTCGAAGGAACACTCCGGAAAAGTGTTAACACCGGCGGGGACGACACACTGTGCGCCAGATCACAAAGGCGGCGTGATGTTATCGCGTCGCAAAAACAGCCATTGTGAAATAGGGCCGCCTGAGAACTCGGCCAAGGACTAGGCCAAGACCCAGAAAAAACCCTTCCAGATCATCATAGCAAGAAAACCGCACCAGCAGATCGTCACCGCGGCCAGTGACGTCAGCAACAAAGCGCCTTCCATGCGTTCGGAAAGGCCGTCCCGCGGCGCAATATCGCGTTCGACCACCTGCTCCATCTGCAACGGTACCATGCGAACCTCCGGCAATTTTGCATTCGCAAAAGTCTGCCACTCGGCAAGCATTCCAACCTGTTGCTCCCCCAGCCAAGGCGAGCATCACTGGTCTGGCGCAACGCGCGACAAAGCGCAATAGACATTTCGGATAGTGCGCAGCAGCAATCTACAGCCTGACGATGATGTCAGCCGATGCCGGCAATGCGGCGTTGAATCAGAAATTTCGCGCCTGAATTGCAGCGTCGAAAATATGCGCGACCGCTGCGGCTCGCCGCCGCCTCATCCCCAAGGACCACGTGAAGGACCACGTGAAGGACCGCGCGAGGACGAGCGGCCCCACGGGCTTTGCGGCGGATAGTTTTCATTGGCGCCGACCGAGGGCGCGGCATGCGCGCCGAGCTCGGACGCCAATTGCTGGAGCGCCGCGATACGGTTCTGCGTCGAGGGATGCGTGGCGAAGAGACTGTCGACGCCATGGCCCGACAGCGGATTGATGATGAACATGTGCGCGGTCGCAGGATTGCGTTCGGCATCATGGTTCGGCACCTGATGTGCGGCGCCTTCGATCTTCACCAGCGCCGAGGCGAGCCACATCGGCTGGCCGACGATGCGCGCACCGAGATTGTCGGCCGCATATTCGCGGGTGCGGCTGATCGCCATCTGCACCAGCATGGCGCCGAGCGGCGCCAGGATCATCATCAGGATCGAGCCGACGATGCCGGGGCCGTTATTGTCGCGGTTGCCGCCGAAGAACATGCCGAATTGCGCCAGCATGGAGATCGCGCCCGCAATGGTCGCGGTGATCGTCATCAGAAGCGTGTCGTGATGCTTGATGTGTGCGAGCTCGTGCGCGATCACGCCGGCGAGCTCCTCGCGGCTGAGCTGACGCATCAGGCCGGTGGTGACGGCCACGGCCGCGTTCTCGGGATTTCGCCCCGTGGCGAACGCGTTCGGCTGCGCCTCGTCCATCAGGAACACGCGCGGCATCGGCAGCGCGGCGCGGCCGGCAAGCTCGGCGACGAGGCCGACCAGCTCCGGCGCGCTTTGCCGGTCGACCTCATGGGCCCCGTACATCGAGAGCACCATGCGGTCGGAGTTCCAGTAAGTGAACAGATTGGTTGCCGCAGCAATGACAAGCGCGATCATGGCGCCGGCAGCGCCGCCGATCAGATAGCCCACGCCCATGAACAGGGCGGTGAGGCCTGCGAGAAGCATCGCGGTACGAAGATAGTTCATGGCCGTCTCCCAAGGCGGCCGCAGGAGCCGAAGCGCTGCGGGCCACCAAAGAGGAGGTAGGAATTCCCCCGGCCGGCCCGCAAGGTTTCAGGGTGCGTCGCGGAGCCGCGGCACTTGACCCGGCCCGGGACACCCGGGCACGATCGAGGGCATGCGCTTCGAAATTCTCGGCGAGATTACCGAGGTCGAAACCTTCGCCAGCGGCTCGGATATCCGCGAGATAGCCCGGCTCCGGCGAATCTATGGGCGAGGACGTTGGCGAAAGCGCAAGGGCATCGCTCAGGTGCGATTATCAGATGGCTCTACCCATCTCGCTGAGATACATTGGTACGAGGCCGCCGGCCTTGGCCGCAAGGAATTCAAGATCAAGAACCTGCTCTGACAATCATGACGAAATCGCGAAGCAAGCAACTGGTGATCTGCGTGGACAATGAGGGCTACGCGGCGTCGCTCGAGAAGCGCAAGATCTATGTGGCGCTGCGCGATCCGGTGGCCGAGAAACTCGACATGCTGCGGATCGTCGATGAGTCCGGCGAGGACTACCTCTATCCGAAGACCTTCTTTCGCGAGATCGCCCTCCCCCTCGCTGTGAAACGCGCCGTATTGGCGGCCTAGCAGCTCCCCGACAGCACCAGAGATATCGATGCCGATGAACTGCCTTGGTTCTCGCCTTGCGGTCGTGACGATCGCGGTCTCATTCGCCCTCGCCCTTCCTGCCTCCGCCCAATTCGCGCCGCCGCCCGCAAAGCCCGCCGCTCCCAGAGCCACGGCACCCTCGCAGCGCGCGGCATCGTGCCACAATGGCGCGAGCTTCGATCGCTTTCTTGCCGACGTGAAGAACCAAGCGCTTGCCGCCGGTGTGTCGCAGCGGGCGCTGAGCGAGGCCTCGCCCTACCTCGTTTACGACCAGGGCATCGTCAACCGCGACCGTGGCCAGCGCGTGTTCGGCCAGCTCTTCACCGAATTCGCCGGCCGCATGGCCGCGCCCTACCGGATGCAGAACGGCCAGCAGCACATCAAGCAATACGCCGCCGCGTTCGCGCGCGCGGAGAAGGAGTATGGCGTGCCGCCGGCGGTGATTGCCGCGTTCTGGGGACTGGAAAGCGATTTCGGCGCCAATATGGGCAATTTGCCAATGCTGAAATCGCTGGTGTCGCTGGCCTATGATTGCCGCCGCTCGGACATGTTCGTGGGCGAGACCATTGCCGCGCTGAAAGTCATCGACCGCGGCGATCTCACACCGGACGAGATGATCGGCTCCTGGGCCGGCGAGCTCGGCCAGACGCAATTTCTGCCGACGCATTACGTCAACTACGCCGTCGATTATGACGGCGACGGACGGCGCGATCTGTTGCGCAGCGCGCCCGATGTGATCGGCTCGACCGCGAACTACATCGCCAACGGCTTGAAGTGGCGACGCGGCGAGCCTTGGCTGGAGGAAATCAAGGTGCCGCCGAACCTGCCCTGGGATCAGACCGATCTGACCGTACAGCAGCCGCGCTCAAAATGGGCACAGCTGGGCGTCACCTACGCGGACGGACGGCCGTTGCCGAACGACAATCTTGCCGCCTCCGTGCTGCTGCCGATGGGACGGACCGGGCCGGCCTTCATGGCCTATGCGAATTTCGCGGCCTACACCGAATGGAATAACTCGCTGATCTATTCGACAACGGCCGGCTATCTCGCCTCGCGCATCGCAGGCGCTGCGCCGATGCGCAAGCCCGCCGGGCAGGTCGCGCAATTGCCGTTCAACGAACTGAAGGAATTGCAGCAGCTTCTGGTGCGCGCCGGCTTCAATGTCGGCAAGGTCGACGGCGTGCTCGGCCAGCAGAGCCGCGCCGCCGTGAAAGCGATGCAGATCAAATACGGCCTGCCGGCCGATTCCTGGCCGACCGCCGAGCTTCTGGCGCGCATGCGCGGCGGCACGGCGCAGGCCCAGCCGGCGGGCATGGTGCGGTAGAATTTTCGCACCGCACAAGGCGCTTCCGCGATTGTAATTTTCCATGAGGCTCCCATGTGAGTGGCTCAGGTTTCCCCTGAGATTTCCCCTCATTCGAGCGAGCACCACATGTCCTTCTACGACGCCGTCGTCCCCGCCTATTTGCAAATGCTGAACAGCCTGACCGGCCTTCTGACGAAGGCTGAGGCGCATTGCGCGGCCAAAAAAGTCGACCCGAGCGTGCTGCTGGGATCTCGCCTGTACCCGGACATGCTGCCGCTGTCGAAGCAGATCCAGCTCGCCAGCGACTATCCGACCAGGGGTTGTGCGCGGCTGACGCACAGCGAGGTACCGTCGACGCCCGACACCGAGACGACGTTTGCGGAATTGAAGCAGCGGCTGGCGAAGACGATCGATTATGTCAAATCGTTCAAGCCTGAGCAGTTCGAGGGCGCCGATACCAAGGACGTCACCTTCCCCGTCGGCCCTGACAAGACCATCACGATGAAGGGGCAGCAATTCCTGAGCACGTTCTCTCTGCCGAACTTCTATTTCCACGCGGCGACCGCCCACGGCATCTTGCGTCACAATGGCGTCGAGATCGGCAAGCGCGATTTCCTCGGCGCGAACTGAGCCCGCGCCGCGACGGCAGTGGAAATCCGCTGCCGTGGCTTCCATTGCACACGAATTATGCTACGCGGGTCTGGCCGCGTAGCTCGCCTGCACTTTCCGAATGGCTCCTCCCTTGCGCTGATTGCCGCAATGCACAAGTGTTCCAGATCTCTCACCCCCTGGAAGCATCCCCCATGAGCCGTCCGACCAAATTGTTTGAGACCTACAAGCTTGGCCCGATCACGCTGGCCAACCGCCTGGTGATGGCGCCGCTGACGCGCAACCGCGCCGCGCCCGGCACCTTCGTACCCTCCCCACTCGCCGCAGATTATTACGGCCAGCGCGCCTCGGCAGGCCTTCTCATTACGGAAGCGAGCCAGGTCTCCCAGCAGGGCCAGGGCTACCAGGACACCCCCGGCATCTATTCGAAGGACCAGGTCGCCGGCTGGCGCAAGGTCACCAACCAGGTGCATGAGCGCGGCGGCAAGATCTTCATCCAGCTCTGGCATGTCGGCCGCATCTCGCATGTCGACCTCCAGGCGGATGGCGCAGCCCCGGTCGCGCCGAGTGCGATCCGCGCCAAGGGCAAGACTTTTGTAAACGGCGGCTTCGCCGACGTCTCCGAGCCGCGCGCGCTCGAACTCTCCGAAATTCCAGGGATCATCGACGACTTCAAGCGCGCCACGAAGAATGCGCTGGAAGCCGGCTTCGACGGGGTCGAGATCCATGGCGCCAACGGCTATCTGCTGGAGCAGTTCGCCAAGGACGGCGCCAACAAGCGGACCGACGCCTATGGCGGCTCCATCGAAAACCGCGCCAAGCTGATGCTGGAAGTCTCCAGGGCCGTCGTGGCGGAGGCTGGCGCCGAGCGCACCGGCATCCGCATCTCGCCGGTGACGCCGGCCAACGACATTTCCGACTCCAATCCGCAAGCGCTGTACGACCACATCGTCGACGGCCTCAGCGCGCTGAAGCTCGTCTATCTGCATGTCGTCGAAGGCGCCACCGGCGGCCCGCGCGACATCGCACCGTTCGACTATGCGAGCCTGCGCAAGCGCTTCGCCGGAGCTTACGTCGCCAACAACGGCTATGATTTCGAGCTCGCGACCAAGGTGCTGGATGCGAATGCGGCAGACCTCATCGCCTTCGGCAAGCCGTTTATCTCCAACCCCGATCTGGTCGAGCGGTTGAAGGCGGGCGCCCCGTTGAACGACTGGGACAAGAACACCTTCTACGGCGGCGGCGCGAAGGGATATACGGATTATCCGGCGCTCGCGGCGGCGAAGTAGTTGCTCTCGCTCTCCCTCTCTCCGCACATGCGGGGAGAGGGAAGGCGTCCTGTATTGCTGGGTCGTCGCATCCTTGCTCTAATGCAGCCATGGACGACACCGAGACACTCATTCGCCGCGCGACTGTAGCGGTCAATTCGGGCAAGCCGGATGAAGCGCAACGTCTGTGCGAACAGGGCCTCGCACGTGATCCCGGCGATCCCGTACTGCATCATCTGCTGGCCGCCGTATTGTTCTCCAGGGGTGTCATGGCCCCGGCTCGTGCGCATATCGACGTCAGTCTTGCCAAGCGGCCGAACAACGCTCCGGCCCGGCTACTGGCCGCCCGCATCGCGCGCAGCGAAGGTCAATTCGACGCCGCGCTCTTGCATCTCGATGCCGCGATCGCCGCAGGCCCGCAGCGCGAGATGTTCATCGAGAAGGCACGAACGCTCGATATGGCTGGGCTGCGAGATCAGGCACGCGGAGCCTGGCAGGCGATCCTCAAGGTCATCCCTGGTCATCAAGAGGCAACGGCGCGGCTTGGCCTGCTGGCATGGGAGGACGGCGACCCCGCCACCGCCGCAAAACTGCTCGCGCAAGCGACCGCGACGAATGCGCCGGCATCCGTGTGGTTCAATCTAGGCCTCGCGCGACAAGACCTGCGTGACCACCGTGGCGCGGCAAGCGCCTATTGCAAGGCGTTCGAGCTCAAGCCCGACCATGCCGAAGCTGCACTCAATCTCGGCATCTCCCTCCAAGAGGTTGGAGGCCTTGACGCCGCGATGGACGCGTACGGGAAGGCCTATCGCCTGCGCCCACAGCTGTTCGGCTCCATCGCGATGGCACTGACCTCAGCCTCTCACGGCCGGTTGTGGCTCGACGAGGACCAATTACGCCGCGCCTTAGGAGGTTAGGCGCCCGCGTTTCGCTCGAAAATGCTTGCGGTAGACGTTGGGCGCAGCCAGCACATCGGCAACGACCTTCGCGTAAGCTTGCTGATGCGCCTCGTCGAAGGGCTCGAACACCAACTCCGGCGCTTGTCGCGGAACGGCAAAGCACTGCGCAATCGGCGTGCCTTTTGCCAGGACCCCTGAGAAATCCGGTTTGATCCATACCGCCGGAAAGTTGATGCCGCCGTCGTGGAATCGGTCGGCGTCGACCAGGCCCGAAACGAGGCGGAATGGCAGATCATCGCGGTTGACGGGATGCGTCGCGAACAGCGACCAGCCGGGCTCGAGCTCGATGGTCCAGAAACTGTTGAACTTGAGCGCAGATCGTCCGTTGGCGAAAGGCGCAGCGGCGAATTGCGCGGCCGGATGGAAGCTGAGAGGCGCGCGTGGATGTCCGGCCGTTTCCGGCTCGGGGATGTCCCAATCCCATGAAAACCCTCCAGCCTCGATCCGGATGTCGCACGGCAGCGGAATCATGATCCCGTAGGCCATCGCATCGACGAAGGGCGGACATTGCTTGACCGTGCGGATGTCCCGGCCGTGAATGTCCGAGTGCGCTTTCGTCGGCATCGCGCGCAGCCAGTCGGGCAACGCCGTGCGCGCGGGGTAGGGCCGGACCAGATGATCGGCCAGCCTGGGATCGCAACGGAACGTCATGCGCATGGCGAAGTCTCGTCTCCGGATCTTTATCCGTTAATTCAGATCACAGCCGTCAACAAGGCAAGGGGGCCACAAGACAAAAGGCCGGGATCGCTCCCGGCCTCCCGCTTTCTGGACGGCCGGGACGAAACCCGGCCATCACAATGTCTGGCGAATTACTTCGCTTCGGCGCGCTTCGGCGGCGAGGCCGGCCACGACTTGATCAACGTGTCGTAATCGACGGTTTCGCCCTTCGGCTTCTCGTTCGCCAGCTTGCGCTGGGGAGCAATGTTGCCGTCCTTGGCCGATTTGGCGAACCAGTATTCGGCCGTCTCCTTCTTGTTGAGCTTCGGACCGCAGGCACCCTGCACGCCCGACTTCTCGAGACGCTCCATCACCGAGTCCTGAGCGGCTGCCAGCGCATCCATCGCCGCCTGCGGCGTCTTCGCACCGGACGACGCGTCGCCGATGTTCTGCCACCAGAGCTGAGCAAGCTTCGGATAGTCAGGCACGTTGTTGCCGGTCGGGGTCCACTGCACGCGCGCGGGCGAGCGGTAGAACTCGATCAGGCCGCCGAGCTTCGGCGCACGCTCCGTGAACGACTTGTCCCAGATGTCGGATTCACGGATGAAGGTGAGACCGACATGGCTCTTCTTCAGGCTCACCGTCTTGGAGACGATGAACTGGAGATAGAGCCAGGCCGCCTTGCGGCGATCGGCCGGGGTCGACTTGAGCAAGGTCGCCGATCCCACGTCCTGGTAGCCGAGCTTCATGCCTTCCTTCCAGTACGAACCGTGCGGCGACGGGGCCATACGCCACTTCGGCGTACCGTCCGCGTTCATCACCGGCAGGCCGGGCTTCACCATGTCGGCGGTGAAGGCGGTGTACCAGAAGACCTGCTGGGCAATGTTGCCCTGCGACGGCACCGGACCCGACTCGGAGAAGGTCATGCCCTGCGCCTGCGGCGGAGCATACTTCTTCATCCAGTCGAGATATTTGACGATCGAGTAGACCGCCGCCGGGCCGTTGACGTCGCCGCCACGCTCGACGCTCGAGCCGACCGGACGGCAGCCTTCCATGCGGATGCCCCACTCGTCGACCGGAAGGCCGTTCGGAATGCCCTTGTCACCATTGCCGGCCATCGACAGCCAGGCGTCGGTGAAACGCCATCCGAGCGAAGGATCCTTCTTGCCGTAATCCATGTGGCCATAGATCCGGGTGCCGTTGATCTCCTTGATGTCGTTGGTGAAGAAATCAGCGATATCTTCGTAAGCCGACCAGTTCACGGGAACGCCGAGATCGTAGCCGTACTTGGCCTTGAACTTGGCCTTGTAGTCGGGGTTGGTGAACCAGTCGTAACGGAACCAGTAAAGGTTCGCGAACTGCTGGTCGGGCAACTGATAGAGGTGGCCGTTCGGTGCGGTCGTGAACGACTTGCCGATGAAGTCGTTGACGTCGAGCATCGGGTCGGTGACGTCCTTGCCGTCCTTCGCCATCCAGTCGGTCAGGTCGACGGCCTGGCCGTAGCGGAAGTGCGTTCCGATGAAGTCGGAGTCGTTGATCCAGCCGTCATAGACGTTCTTGCCGGACTGCATCTGGGTCTGGATCTTTTCGACGACGTCACCTTCCTGGATGATGTCGTGCTTGACCTTGATGCCGGTGATTTCCTCGAACGCCTTGGCGAGCGTGCGGGATTCGTATTCGTGGGTCGTCAGCGTTTCGGAGACGACGTTGATCTCCATGCCCTTGAAGGGTTCAGCGGCCTTCATGAACCACTGCATTTCCTTCATCGCATCGTCCTTCGACAGGGTCGACGGCTGGAATTCGCTGTCGATCCACTTCTTGGCGGCGGCTTCGTCCGCGCGCGCCGGCGCGGCAATCGTCATCGAAGCTGCGATCAGCGCGAGCGCGCTGGTCATGGTCAGAAGACTGTCCTTGGTCGTCCTCAAGTGTCGCATATAATGTTTCCTCCGGTTGCAGCGACAAACTAAATCCAGGCCCGGGTAGACCCCGGATCTGCTCTTTCTCGCCTGCTTCAGACGGTGCGAAAAATCACCGCGCCTGAAACAAGCGAAATCACGGTTGCGAGCCAAAGGCTCGTAATCTCAACTCCCTCTTCCCCGATAGGCAGAGTAGCAATCGGGTCGGTGCCCACGAGACCGATCCACAACAGGTGGATGACGGCAGCCACGATCAGCGAGACGAACAGGCGATCGCCGCGCGTGGTCGGAATGCGCAGCACGCCGACGCGTTCGGCCTCGGGATACGCGGCCCCAAGCCAGGTCATCACGGCAAGCGTGCAGGCGAGCGCCGCAAAGAAGATCGCGGTCGGCAGCGTCCAGGCCATCCATGCGATGGATTCCATTGTCGCCTCCCTAGACCCGGCCGAGCGCGAAGCCGCGCGCGATATAGTTGCGGACGAACCAGATCACGAGAGCTCCCGGAATAATGGTGAGCACACCGGCTGCCGCCAGAAGCCCCCAGTCCATGCCCGCCGCCGACACCGTTCGCGTCATGACTGCCGCGATCGGCTTGGCGTTGACCGAGGTCAGCGTGCGCGCCAGCAGCAGTTCGACCCAGGAGAACATGAAGCAAAAGAATGCCGCGACGCCGATACCGCTCGCGATCAAGGGCACCAGGATCCTGATGAAGAAGCGAGGGAAGGAATAGCCGTCGAGGAAGGCAGTCTCGTCGATCTCGCGCGGCACGCCGGAGACGAAGCCCTCGAGAATCCATACTGCCAGCGGCACATTGAAGATGCAGTGCGCGAGCGCTACCGCCCAGGGCGTATCGAACAGCCCGATCGCCGAATAGAGGTTGAAGAACGGCAGCGCATAGACCGCCGCCGGCGCCATCCGGTTCGACAGCAGCCAGAAGAACAGATGCTTGTCGCCGAGGAAGCGATAGCGCGAAAACGCGTAGGCCGCCGGCAACGCCACGGAAATCGAGATAATGGTGTTGATAACCACGTATTCCAGCGAATTGACGTAACCGGAATACCAGCTCTCGTCGGTGAAGATGCGCTTGTAGTGCTGGAGCGTCGGGGCGTGCGGCCACAGCGTCATCGTCGAGACGATCTCGGCGTTGGTCTTGAAGCTCATGTTGACGAGCCAGTAGATCGGCAGCAGCAGGAAGATCAGGAACAGCCCCATGATGAGGCGGCGGCCGGGGATCGAATGCATCACACGGCTCCTTCCTGCGGCTTCCGCTCAGCGCCGGCATTGGTCATGACGGTGTAAAATATCCAGCAGACGATCAGGATGATGAGATTGTAGACCAGCGAGAGCGCGGCCGCCTTGCCGAGGTCGAACTGGCCGAGCGCAATCTTGACGAGCTCGATCGACACGAAGGTCGTCGAGTTGCCGGGCCCGCCGCCGGTGACGACGAACGGCTCGGTATAGATCATGAAACTATCCATGAAGCGCAGCAGCACCGCGATCAGCAGCACGCGGTTCATCTTCGGCAGCTGGATCGCCTTGAACACGGCCCAGCGCGAGGCGCCGTCGATCTGCGCAGCCTGATAATAGGCCTCCGGAATCGACTTCAGGCCGGCATAGCAGAGCAATGCGACGAGGCTGGTCCAGTGCCAGACGTCCATCACGATAACGGTGACCCAGGCATCGATGTCGTTGGAGACGTAATTGTAGTCGAGCCCGATGTGGTTGAGGACATAGCCGAGCAGGCCGATGTCGGGCCGACCAAAAATCTGCCAGATCGTACCGACCACGTTCCATGGAATCAGCAGCGGCAGCGCAAGAGTGACGAGGCAAGCCGCAACCGTCCAGCCCTGCCGCGGCATCGACAGCGCGACAACGATGCCGAGCGGCACTTCGATCGCAAGGATCACCAGCGAGAAGAACAGATTGCGGCCGAGCGAGGCGAGGAAGCGGCCGCCGAGATCGGTCGAGGGATCGAGCAACTCCTTGAACCAGCCGACACCGTTCCAGAAGAACTGATTGTTGCCGAAGGTGTCCTGCATCGAATAGTTCACCACCGTCATCAACGGCAGCACCGCCGAGAAGGCGACGACCAGGAACACCGGCAGCACCAGGAACCAGGCTTTTTGGTTGACGGTCTTGTCCATCAGGCGGCCCCCTCCACCAGAAGGCTGTCCGCATAGACGTGGACATGCGACGGATCGAACTTCAGCCCGGTGTTGCCATCCGAGCTCGCGAAGCCGGCAGGCGCGCGCGCGGCGAGCTTGGCGTCACCGAGACGCGCACGGGCAAAGCGGATGCGGCCGAGATCGTCGATGCGTTCGATCTTCGCCGTCAACAGGCCGGGTGCGGGCGCAACGGCCTCGACGAATTCTGGGCGTACACCGATCTCGATCTTGGCGCCCGCCGGCAGATTGTCATAAGCGCGATTGAGCGCGATGACGTGGCCGTCGATCCGTGCCTCCCGCCCCTTCACCTCGGCCGGCAGGATGTTCATGCCCGGCGAGCCGATGAAATAGCCGACAAACGTGTGCGCGGGCTTGTCAAATAGCTCGGCCGGCGTGCCGCTCTGCACCACGCGGCCGTCATGCATGACAACGACCGTGTCGGCGAAGGTCAGCGCTTCGGTCTGGTCGTGGGTGACGTAGATCATCGTGAGGTCGAGCTCGCGATGCAGCGCCTTCAGCTTGGAGCGGAGCTGCCATTTCAGCTCGGGATCGATCACGGTGAGCGGCTCGTCGAACAGCACGGCAGCGACGTCGGCGCGGACGAGGCCGCGCCCGAGCGAGATTTTCTGCTTGGCGTCGGCGGTGAGGCGCGTGGCCTTGCGGTTCAGATAGGGTTCGAGATCGAGCAGGCGGCCGATCTCGGCGACGCGCTTGTCGATCTCAGCCTTCGGCACCCCGCGGTTCTTCAGCGGAAACGCCAGGTTCTGCCCCACCGTCATGGTGTCGTAGATCACCGGAAACTGGAACACCTGGGCGATGTTGCGCTTCTGGGTCGACAGCGGCGTGATGTCCTGGCCGTCGAACAGGATCTTGCCGCGCGATGGCGTGATGATGCCGGAGATGACGTTGAGGAGCGTGGTCTTGCCGCAACCCGACGGCCCCAGCAGCGCATAAGCGCCGCCCTGCCGCCAGGTCATGGTCACCGGCTTCAGCGCAAAGCTCTCCTGCGGCGCATCATTGCCGCCGTAGGAGTGCGCGAGATCGACGAGGTCAATGCGTGCCATGGCGCATCCCCCCTTACGAGCTCGGAGCGGCGACCAAACGGTCGGCCGCATCGAAGACAAAAACGTCATTCGGATCGAGCACGGCATCAATGGTCTGGCCGGGCTCGAATTCGTGCACGCCGTGCAGCACCGCAACCCAGTTCGATCCGTCGCGGGTCAAATGCACGAAACTCTCCGAACCGGTGATCTCGGTCACCGTCACCGTGGCATGGAAGGCATGGCGGTCGGCCTCGCCATTGGCAAGCGCGAGCTGATGCGCGCGAAAGCCGACGCGGTAGGCGCCGTCGGCGAGCGACGAATAGAGGCCCGAGGCCGGCGAGGCCGTGCCGCCGGCATATTGCACAGAACCGTTCTTCTTCTCGATCCCGACGAGGTTGAGCGGCGGATCGGAGAACACCTGCGCGACGCGCAGGGTCTGCGGCCGGCGGTAGACATTGGGCGTCTCGCCGATCTGGAGCGCCTGGCCCTCCCACATGCACACCGTGTTGCCGCCGAGCAGAAGCGCCTCGCTGGGCTCGGTGGTGGCATAGACGAAGATCGCGCCGGAGGCCTCGAAGATGCGCGGCAGCTCGGCGCGCAGCTCCTCGCGCAGCTTGTAGTCGAGATTGGCGAGCGGCTCGTCGAGCAGCACGAGGTCGGCGCCTTTGACCAGCGCGCGTGCGATCGCGGTGCGCTGCTGCTGGCCGCCGGAGAGCTGGAGCGGCGTGCGCTTCAGGAAAGGTTCGAGCCGCAGCAATTTTGCGGCTTCCGCCACGCGCGTCTCGATCTCGGCGCGCGGCTTGCCCTGAACGCGCAGGGGCGAAGCGATGTTCTCGTAGACCGTCAGCGAGGGGTAGTTGATGAACTGCTGATAGACCATGGCGACCGAACGCTGGCGCACGTCGGCGCCGGTGACGTCCTTGCCGTTGACCAGAACCCTGCCCGTGGTCGGCTTGTCGAGGCCGGCGAGCAGCCGCATGATCGAGGTCTTGCCCGACAGCGTCGGCCCGAGCAGCACGTTGAGCGTGCCGCTCTCAAACGTCAGCGAGACGTCGCGGATGTGCGCGACCCCGTCGACGGTCCGGGTCACGTGATCGAGTGTCACGCTCATGAGCGTCCTCCTGCTTCCAGCAGCGGACTTTGCGGCACGGCGTGGGTCCTGATCCAGTCGTCGAGAGCGGCAATTTCGTCGGCAGATAGTCGCAGGCCGAGCTTGGTGCGGCGCCAGACAATGTCCTCGGCGGTCACCGCCCATTCATTGGCCATGAGGTAGCGCACCTCGCGTTCGGTCAGTGTTGCGCCAAAGGCCTGGCCGAGATCGGCGGCCGATCTTGCATCGCCGAGCAGCTTGATGGCGCGGGTGCCATAGGCGCGCGCAAGCCGCCGCGCATGCTCATGGCCGAGGAAGGGATAGCCGCGTTGAAGCTCGCCTATCAGGCCGTCGACGGCCGACACATCCATGTCGCCGCCGGGCAGCGGCCATTTGCCGGTCCAGCCCTCGCGCGCCTTCGCACTGCGAAGATAGGGCGAAAGCCGTTCCAGCGCCTCTTCGGCGAGACGGCGATAGGTCGTGATCTTGCCGCCATAGATCGACAGCAGCGGCGCGCCGCCGGGCGTGTCGAGCTCGAACACATAGTCGCGGGTCGCAGCCTTCGCCTCGCTGGCGCCGTCGTCATAAAGCGGACGCACGCCGGAATAGGTCCAGACCACGTCGTCTTGCGTCACCGGCTTGGCGAGATATTCGCTTGCAGCGGCACAGAGATATTGGATCTCCTCCGGCGTTGCCTTCACCTTCGACGGGTCGCCGTCATAGTCGCGGTCGGTGGTGCCGATCAGCGTGAAATCGTCCTGGTAGGGGATGACAAAGATGATGCGGCCGTCGGCGTTCTGGAACATGTAGGCGCGGTCGTGGTCGTAGAGCTTCTTCACCACGATGTGCGAGCCCTGCACCAGGCGCACCTTTGCTTTCGCGTTCACGCCGGCGCCGCGGCCGAGCACCTCCTCGACCCAGGGGCCGCCGGCATTGACCAGCGCACGGGCCTGGACCTGCGAGCGCGCGCCGGTCAGCGCATCGACCATGCTCACGGTCCAGACGCCGTCGGACTGGCGGATCTCGGTGGCGCGCGTGCGGGTGCGGATCTCAGCGCCCTTGTCGGCAGCGTCGCGCGCGTTGAGCACGACGAGACGGGCGTCATCGACGAAGCAGTCGGAATATTCGAACGCGCGGCTGTAGCGATTCGGAATCAGTGGTTTGCCGACCTCGTCGCGCCGGAGATCGACCGAGCGCGTTGCCGGCAACAGATGACGGCCGCCAATATGGTCGTAGAGGAAGAGGCCGAGGCGTAAGAGCCAAGCGGGCCGCAGCCCCGCGTGATGTGGCAAAACGAAGCGTAAAGGGCGGATAATGTGGGGCGCGATGCCCCAGAGAATTTCACGCTCGATCAGCGCCTCGCGGACCAGCCGAAACTCGTAATATTCGAGATAGCGCAGACCGCCATGCACCAGCTTGGTCGACCAGGACGACGTCCCGCTCGCCAGATCGTTCATTTCGCACAGGAAAACCGTGTTGCCGCGGCCCACCGCGTCGCGCGCGATGCCACAGCCGTTAACACCGCCTCCAATGATGGCGAGGTCGAAAATACGCTCCAACAGACGCATCCCCCGGCGACCCGCTCGTTCCGTCGAGCGGCTACTTTCGTTTTTGATTAGATCACACCGAAAAACGAAAGCAAGACGAAAGAGAGGGGACAGGAAATGAAAATGGAACTTTTTAATGGGCAATCGGCCGTTCGACTGAGCAGCCTGGGGGCAGCTCGACAGGCAAATCGCTCTTGAAATCGCCACGCCGTAGCTAATATAGTTATAATAGTCATATTGGTCCGCATCAGAATGACAGATCACAGCACCGCGCCCGATTCACCCGCGACGGATACGTGGACGCTTGCCAATGCCAAGGCACGACTGTCCGAAGTGATCGACCGTGCCCAAACCGGCCCCCAGATCATCACCCGCCATGGCAAGCCGAATGCCGTGGTCGTTTCCGCGGAGGAATGGTCGCGCAAGACCGCGCGCAAAGGCACGCTGGCCGAATTCCTGCTGGCCTCTCCGCTGCACGGGGCCGACCTCAAGCTTGAACGCATGCACGACGTCCCCCGCGACGAGATGCCGTGAACCTGCTGCTTGATACCAACGTGCTGTCCGAGGTTCAGCGACCGATGCCCTCTCCCAAGGTCTTGGCATGGCTTGATACGATCGACGAGGATCGCGCGTTCATTAGTGTAGCCTCGATTGCCGAACTTCGCCGTGGCATCGCATTACTGGAGGATGGCCGCCGGCGCACGGCGCTGGCCACCTGGTTGGCTCACGATCTACCAGAGCGTTTTGCCGGGCGCATGCTGCCGATCGACCACGCTGTGGCTGAGCGCTGGGGTGACCTGATGGCGGAGAGCCGCAGAAGCGGCGTCGCGCTATCGGTCATCGACGGCTTCTTTGCCGCCACCGCACTTGCAAATGGCCTCACGCTCGTCACGCGTAATGTAAAGGATTTTGCAGCATTCGGCGTGCAGCTATTCAATCCCTGGGACGACGTATAGGAATCTATCTTAACCGCACCACAGGCGCGGCTTCAGGCGCCGCATCCTGCGCATCGGCCTGGCCATCGTCGATATCCGCCCCCTTCGGCATCGCCTCGACCACTTCGATGCCCTTGCTGTGGCAGATGGTGGCGAGGCGCTCGGGCAGCTCCTGGTCGGTGACGAAGGTCTGGATCTGGGTCATGTGGGCGATGCGGACCGGCGCGCTGCGCCGCAGCTTGGTCGAATCAGCGACCAGCATGACGCTGCGGGCATTGGCGATGATGGCCTGCGCCACCTGCACCTCGCGGTAGTCGAAGTCGAGCAGCGCGCCCTCCTCGTCGATCGCGGACGCGCCGATGATGGCGTAGTCAACCTTGAACTGGCCGATCAGCTGTGTCGCGGTCGAGCCGACCACGGCGCCATCGGCGCGCCGCACCGTGCCGCCGGCGACCACCACCTCGATGCGCGGATGGCGATAGAGCAGCATCGCGACGTTGAGATTGTTGGTGATGACGAGCAGATCCTCATGCGAGGTCAGCGCGCTCGCGACCTCCTCGGTCGTGGTGCCGATGTTGATGAAGAGCGAGCAGCCATTCGGGATCAGGGATGCGGCCGCCGCCCCAATCGCCTTCTTCTCGTCGGCCGCGACGAAACGGCGCGCCTCATAGGCGAGGTTTTCGACGCCGGAGGCGATGATCGCGCCGCCATGAATGCGGGTCAGCGAGCGCCGTTCGCAGAGATCATTGAGATCCTTACGAATGGTCTGCGCCGACACTTCGAACCGGCGCGCGAGCTCTTCGACCATGACGCGGCCCGAGGCGCGCGCGATGTTGAGGATTTCGGCTTGGCGATGGGTCAATCCGGTCACGGCAAATGGCCTCAAATCAGAATGATGCATGGTGCGGCGGTTCGCGCGCGCGGTCAATGCGCGCGCCGATCACGGTTAATGGATGACGCCCCTCACCACGCCATGACACGCGCCAGGCGTGCGAGCAGTTCGGGATCGTCGAAGGCACTCGCGGAGGCGACCGCGCCGGCGGCAACAAGGTCAGCATCGCTGAGGCTGGTCCGGATGCCGATGGTCGGAATGCCGGCGGCGGTTGCCGATTGCACGCCGGAGCGGGAATCCTCGAACGCGATCGAGGCAGCCGCACTGGCGCCGACAAAACGCAGGCCCTCCTGATAGGGCAGCGGATGCGGCTTGCCGTGCGGCAGCTCGTCGCCGATCACGAGCGCCTTGAAGCGGTGCATGATGCCGAGGCCAGACAGCAGCAGCTCGGCGTTCAGCCGCGGCGCGTTGGTGACAGCGACCATGGGAATGCCGGCGGCATCCGCGCGGTCGAGCAACGGCATCAGCCCGGGCAGCGGCTCGATCTGCCCCGCGACGAGGGTACGGAACACTTCCTCCTTCTCGCCGAGGATCGCGGCGCGCCTGTCCACAGTTTCGTCGGGCAGAAAGCGCTCGCCAATCGACGCATTGGCAAAGCCTTGTAGTTCCCTCGAGAAGCGCGCGTGATCGAAGACATGGCCGCGAGGACCGAGCACGTGGTTGAACGCCTTCAAATGTAGCGGGTCGGTGTTGGCGAGCGTGCCGTCGATGTCGAACAGCAACGCCTTTCTCATCTCCCTGCCGAGAGTCTCGATCATGTCCGTACTTTCCAGAATGCGCGGCGCATCAATGCAGAAGGCGTATCAATAGAGCTTCGCGCGTGCAATGGCGCATCCACATGACCATGCGGTGACACTCGACAAAGCCGCGTGCGGCTGCAACACTCACGGCAAGATCAAAAAGGAGGAAACGATGACGATCAACCGGCGCGACCTGGCGCTCTCGACTCTTGCTGTCTCGGCCCTTGCACTCGCAACACCGGCGCTAGCGGCCTCTGCCGACGAAGACGCCGTGGCGAAGAAGGTCGAGGCCTTCCGCCTCGCCCAGATCGCGGCCGACCCGAAGGCGCTCGGTGCGCTGTGCTGGGACGATCTCAGCTACAGCCACTCCAGCGGCAAGGTCGAGGACAAGGCGACCTTCATCGCGAATGCCACCGACGGAAAATCGAAGTTCCTGTCGATCGACTACAAGGACCCGACCATCAAGGTCATCGGTCCCGCCGCGATCGTGCGCTTCCATTGGATCGCGGAACAGGAGATGGCGGCCGATGGGAAAAAAGTGCCGACCAATCTTCACATCCTGATGAACTGGCAGAAGCAGGGCGACGAGTGGAAGCTGTTGTCGCGGGCGGCAACGAAGTTGTGATCGTTTGCTTTCCCTCTCCCCTTGTGGGAGAGGGTGGCTCGCCGCGATAGCGGCGAGACGGGTGAGGGGTTGCCGCAACGAGCACCCCTCTGACTTTTGAATTTGTGGAGATACCCCTCATCCGGCGCTTCGCGCCACCTTCTCCCACAAGGGGAGAAGGGATGACGGAGTTCGCGGCGCCTACGCCGCCTCCTTCACATCACCGTTAACCAGCTTGCGCGCGGCGCGCTCGGCTTCGCGGGCGTTGCGGAAGAGCTGGCCTTCGAGGCGATTGAATTGATGAGACGAGGCGAAGAAGCAGTAGCCGCCTTGGCCGCGAACGACGATACCCGCGGTCTGCGAATTGACTTCAATGATGTAGCTGTCCGGCATGCCCGTAGATTCCTCAGTGCGGGCAAATAACGGTACATCTGCCCAAAGGTTCCTGAGGGCAAATGAACCGGTTTCCACCCCGAATCGACACGCGATTGAGTACGCCGGGACCTCATCCCTTTTATGACCCGTTCTTGGCAAAGAAGCGACGCGATGACTTAGTGATGCCGTGATCGCTAACAGCAATGACATCGAGGATGAGGGACCGCGCCGCGCGCTTACTTCGCGATCGGTGTGTCGATCGAGCGAACGGGCTGCGGGCGGCCATGTTCGTCGATCGAGACGTAGGTGAAATTGCCGTCGGTCACGAGGAACGGATGCTCCTCGCCGCGGCGAAGCGCCCAGGCTTCGAGATGCACCGTAAGCGAGGTGCGGCCCACGCGCACGAGATTGGCGTGGACCGAAACGAGATCGCCGACATAGACGGCTTTACGAAAATTCATCGCCTCGATCGCCACCGTCACGGTGCGCGACTTCGCGACCTTCGAGGCGAACACGCCGCCACCGACGTCCATCTGGCTTAGCAGCCAGCCGCCGAAGATATCGCCATTGGCATTGGTGTCGGCGGGCATCGCCAGCGTGCGGATGCAGAGATCGCCGCTTGGCTCGGTGTCGGCCTGTTCGCTCATGTGCCTCTCACTTGAAGTGGTCCCAGCCCGCATCGGGCGCGAAGCGTCCGCCGAATCGCTCAGTGAGCGCCTGCAAGGTGGATACGACATTCTCCACGCCGCGTGTGCGCGCATAGTTCACCGGACCGCCTCGGAACGGTGCATAGCCCGTACCGACGATCATGGCGCCGTCGACTGCATCCGGATCGTCGACGATGCCCTCACGCAATGCCGCAACGCAGACATTGGACATCGGCAGCACCAGACGGTCGATCATCAGGTCGGTGACGCGCGGGCCGGTCTCCGGCAGCGGTGATTTCTCCGCCTTGCCATCCTTCCAGGTGTAGAAGCCCTTGCCGGTCTTGCGGCCAAGCTCGCCCTTGGCGACCTTCTCGCGCAGCCAGGCCGGTGTCGGCGGCAGCAGGTCCCCGAACTTGGTGCGCAGCATGTCGCCGACGTCGAGACAGATATCGAGCCCGACCTGGTCGGCCAGCTCGATCGGGCCCATTGGCATGCCGAACTGCTCGGCGGCGGCATCGATCAGGCGCTGGTCGGTCTTCTCGTCCAGCATCACCATCGCTTCCAGCATGTAGGGCGTCAGCGCGCGGTTGACGAGGAAGCCGGGCGAGCTCTTCACCGCGAGCGGCAGTCGATCGATCGCGCCGACAAAGGCGAGCGCCTCCGTCAGCACCTGCGCGTCATTGCCGTCGTGGCTGACGACCTCGACCAGTTGCAGCCGCGACACAGGATTGAAGAAGTGCAGGCCGACCAGCCGCTCCGGCCGCGCCAGCGTGGTGCGCAAATCCTGGAGTGGAATGCTGGACGTGTTGGTCGCAAGGATCGCGCCCGGCTTCATCCGCGGCTCGAGCCCGGCATAGACCTTCTGCTTGAGCTCGAGCTTTTCCGGGACAGCCTCAATGATGAGATCGGCGTTGCGCACGCCCTCACCGTCCATGTCGGGGATCAGGCGATCGAGCGCGTCGCGTACCTCGGTCGGCTTGCGGATGATCTTGCCGTAAAGCTCGGCGGCGCGCTTGACCGCGCCCGCTATCGGCTCCGCCTTCATGTCGGCGAGCGAGACGCGCAGCCCCTGCCCCGCGCACCAGGCGGCGATGTCACCACCCATGGCACCGGCGCCGATGACGTGGACGTGCTTGACCGTGTTGCCGCTACCGGCCGCCTTCCTCATCTGCTCGCGCAGGAAGAACACGCGGATCAGATTCTGCGCCGTCGGCGTCACCATCAGCTTGGCAAAGGAGGCCTGCTCCGCCTTCAGCATCGCGGCCTTGCTGCCGCCATGCGTCTCCCAGAGATCGATCAGCGCGTAAGGCGCGGGATAGTGCTCGCGGGGTGCGGCCTTCGCCGCCTCCGAGCGCATGCGCTTAGCCAGCAGCCCACGCACGGGACCGAGATTGGCCGCGCGCGTCAGCAGCCCGGGCTCGGCTCGCTTCAAGCGGCCGAACAGCACATCCTTCACGGCGCCACGGACATGGCGCTCCTGCGTCACGGTGTCGACGAGGCCGAGCGACTTAGCGCGCCGCGCATCGATGGTCCGTCCGGTCAGCATCAGCGCCATCGACTGGGTGGGGTTGACCAGCGCGGTGAAGCGCGCGGTACCGCCGAGACCGGGATGCAGGCCGAGCATCACCTCGGGAAAGCCGAACCGGGCGCCGTCGATGGCGATGCGCGACTGACAGGCGAGCGCAACCTCGAGCCCGCCGCCGAGGCAGAAGCCATGGATCACCGCGACTGTCGGCAGCCTCAAGGCCTCGAGATGATCGACCACCGCATGCGCGGCGCGGATACGCGTCTCCACCATCTCGGGATCTGACGCGCCCCGGAATTCGTTGACGTCGGCCCCGGCAATGAAGCCAGACGGTTTGGCCGAGCGGATCACGAGACCGGCGGGACGCTCGGTCTCGATTGCCGCAAGAACGGTGTCGAACTCCTCCATCAATTCGGCGGACAGCGTGTTGGCGCTGGCGCCGGCGCGGTCGAACAGGAGCCAGGCAACGCCATCGGCATCGCGCGTCAGCTTGAAGTTCTTGTACGGACCGTCGGCTGCGGGCTCAGGCCCGAGCGTCAGCACGCGGTCGCCGAGCGCGGTCATGATCTTCGAATCCATGGTCACACCGCCTCGATCAGCATGGCGCCGCCGAGCCCGCCGCCGATGCATTCGGTGGCAACGCCCCGCCGCGTGCCGAGCCGCTTCATCGCGTTGACGAGATGCAGCACGATGCGGTTGCCGGAGGTGCCGACGGGATGGCCGAGCGAGATCGCGCCGCCATCGACATTGAGTTTTTCGCGGTCGATCTCGCCGGCGGCGCCGTCGAGGCCGAGAATCTCGCGGCAGAATTTGTCGTCGTTCCAGGCGGCGAGACAGCCGAGCACCTGGGTGGCGAAGGCTTCGTTCAGCTCCCAGGTTTCGACGTCCTTGATGGTGAGGTTGTTGCGTGCGAGCAGCGGCGTTGCCGACATCACGGGACCGAGCCCCATGATGCTCGGATCGAGCGCGGCCCAGTTGCTGTCGACGATCACGGCCTTTGGCGTCAGCCTATGCTTTGCCACCGCCTCGTCGGAGGCGAGGATCACCCAGGAGGCACCGTCGGTGATCTGCGAGGAATTGCCGGCGGTGACCTGGCCCCAGGGACGCTCGAACACTGGCCGGAGTTTTGCGAGCGTCTCGGTCGTGGAGTCCGGCCGCACGCCATCATCATGATCAAAGAACTTTCCGTCGCGGGAGAATGCTGTCTCGACCTCGCCCTTCAGAAAGCCCGCGCCTTGCGCATGCGCAAGCCGGCGATGGCTTTCGGCGGCGTAGGCATCGGACTGTGCGCGCGTGATGCCGAAAAGATGGCCGACGACCTCGGCGGTCTGGCCCATGTTCAATTCGGTGATGGGATCGGTCAGTCCGCGCTCGAGGCCGATGATCGGCTTGAGATAGCGAGGTCGCAGCCTGAAGGCAGCCGCAAGCTTCGCGGCCACGCCCTTGGCGGTGGCAAGGCCGGCGAACCAGCGCACGCCGGAATTGGGCCAAACCAGCGGCGCGTGGCTGAGCGCCTCGGTACCGCCGGCCAAAATCATGTCGGCATGGCCCTCGCGGATATAGCGGTAAGCCGTGTCGATCGATTGCATGCCGGAGCCGCAATTGATCTGCACGGTGAAGGCGACCATGTCCTCGCCCATGCCGAGCCGGAGCGCCGCGACGCGCGCCGGATTCATCTCGTCGGCGATCACGTTAACGCAGCCGAGGATGACCTGGTCGAAGGTGTCGGGCGAAAACGGCTGGCGCGCCAAGAGCGGCCGGCCGCATTGCACGGCAAGATCGACCGGCGTGAAGGGGCCCGGCCCCGAACGCGCCTTCAGAAACGGCGTCCGGCTGCCGTCGACGATGAAAACCGGTCGTGCCATT
Source organism: Bradyrhizobium commune (assembly GCF_015624505.1). Classification (NCBI taxonomy): domain Bacteria; kingdom Pseudomonadati; phylum Pseudomonadota; class Alphaproteobacteria; order Hyphomicrobiales; family Nitrobacteraceae; genus Bradyrhizobium; species Bradyrhizobium commune. Next base: position 5,774,154 of record NZ_CP061379.1, read on the forward strand.
AGCTCGCCGCCCTCTGTTCACCGAGTTCCTGGAAGAACTGATGCACGTCGCCGGTTTTCTTGTAAATCGGCGACAGCGCCTCCGGCGCGAAATCATCGACCTCGACGACTTTTTTGACGGCCTCGTGAGCAACTGCAAGCTGTTCGCCCTCGGCCTGCGTGATCACGCCCTTGGCGACCGCCTCCTTCCAGTCACGGATATGCGCGGCGCGCATGCGCTTGGCGATCGCATCGGTGGCCGCCACCAGCTTGAACGCGCGCTCCAGCCGGGCGAAGCCGCCGTCGTCGTCGACATGGGCCATACCTGGCGTGAAGCGGTCGCGCACGGCCGAGGGCTCCAGCACGAGGCTTGCGCATTGGTGCACCACGCGGTCGGAGGGGCCAAGCACGCGGGCGCCAAAGGGCTGGACCACGAGCTTGAGAATGCCGGCGACGAAGCGGTTGGGCAGATTGGCGAGGATTTCCGCCAACCTGTTCTCGATGGTCTTGAAGCCGGACGCCATGCACCATTCGAGCGCGGCAAAGTCCTCCTTCTGCCGGCCCTCGTCTTGCCAGCGTTTCAGCGCGGCCGAGAGCAGATAGAGCTCGGAGAGGATATCGCCGAAGCGCGCCGACAGCATCTCCTTGCGCTTGAGCGCACCGCCGAGCGTGAGCAGCGCCATGTCGGCGCACAGCGCGAAGGCCGATGAATAGCGCGAGAGCTGACGATAGAATTGCGTCGCATCGCCCGCATCCGGTGCCGGCGCAAACATGCCAAAGGTCCAGCTCCGGCCGAAGGCGCGGAACAGGTTCTGAAAACTGTGGCCGACATGTTTCCAGAATACCGTGTCGAAAGCGGTGAGCCCACGCTCGCGATCGGCGTCGGCCAAGGCATTCATCTCGTCGAGCAGATAGGGATGGGCGCGGATAGCGCCTTGGCCGAACACAATGAAATTGCGTGTCAGGATGTTGGCGCCCTCCACCGTGATGCCGACAGGCACGGCGCGATGCAGATTGCCGAGATAGTTTTGCGGCCCGTCGATCACAGCCTTGCCGCCATGAATGTCCATGGCGTCGTCAACCGCGATCCGCATCCGCTCGGTCGCGTGCAGCTTCATGATGCCGGAGATCACGGCGGGATGAATTTCGGCATTCAGCGCCGCGCAAGTGAGCCGCCGCGCCGCGTCGAGCTGGTAGGCGGTGGCAACGATGCGCGCGAGCGGCTCCTCGACGCCCTCGAACTTGGAGATGGAGATGCCGAACTGCTCGCGGATGCGGGCATAGGCACCGGTGGTGCGCGCGGCATAGGCGGCACCTGCCGCCGACAGCGACGGCAGCGAGATACCGCGGCCGGCGGCGAGCGCCGTCACCAGCATCTTCCAGCCCTGCCCGAGGCGCTCCTGGCCGCCAATGACATAGTCCAGCGGAATGAAGACATCGCGGCCCCAGTTCGGGCCGTTCTGGAACACCTGCATCGCCGGCAGATGGCGATGGCCGATCTCGACGCCGGGCAGATTGGTCGGGATCAGCGCAGCGCTGATCCCGAGCTCTTCCTGATCCCCCACGAGGTGGGCGGGATCATAGGCCTTGAAGGCGAGACCCAGCAGCGTCGCGACGGGACCGAGCGTGATGTAGCGCTTGTGCCAGTTGAGCCTGAGGCCTGTGACCTCGCGACCTTCAAAAATGCCCTTGCAGATGATGCCGGTGTCGAGCATCGCGGCGGCGTCGGAGCCGGCCTCGGGGCTGGTAAGGCCGAAGCAGGGAATGTCGCGGCCGTCAGCGAGCCGCGGCAGCCAACGCTCCTGCTGCTCCTTCGTGCCGAAGCGCATCAAAAGCTCTCCGGGCCCGAGCGAGTTCGGCACCATCACGGTGACGGCGGCCGCGATCGAGCGGGTCGAGATCTTGCGCACGATTTCCGAATGCGCGTAGGGCGAAAAGCCGAGGCCGCCAAATTCCTTCGGAATGATCATGCCGAAGAGTTTTTCGCGCTTGATGAAAGACCACACGTCTTGCGGCAGGTCGCGCCATTCCCAAAAAATCTTCCACTCGTCGAGCATGGCGCAGAGCTCGTCGACTGGACCGTTGAGGAAGGCCCGCTCCTCATCGGTGAGCGTCGCCTGCGGCACCTTCAAAAGCTTCCACCAGTCGGGATTGCCGGTGAAGAGATCGGCATCCCACCAGACGTCGCCGGCCTCGATCGCCTCGCGCTCGGTGTCGGACATCGACGGCAGCACGCCGCGCGCCCAGGAGAAGATCGGCTTCGTGATGGTGTCGCGGCGGAAGCTCATGGCGGACCTCATGCATCGGCGCGGTTGTCGGGCATTTTAGCGGAAACTGGCTGGCGCGAGTGAACACTTCGCCTGCAAAAAGAAGCGAATTGACGCGGCCGGGCGGCCGCCCGGACCATAACGGCCGGGGTGTGGGGGCAGTTCCGGGAGGGGATTGGGCTGAATGTCTCCCCACGTCATTCCGGGGCACGCGAAGCGTGAACCCGGAATCCATGCATCCGCAGAAGAATGGATTCCGGGCCCGTGCCTGACGGCGCGCCCCGGAATGACAGTGGGAGCGGGCCTAGTCCGGCCGGACCATCTCGAACATGTTTTCCGGCTTGATCTCGAAATAGTCGCCGCGGCGGCCGGCGCGCACGATCGGGCGGGCGGCGGCGGTCTGATAGACGCCGTCCTTGATCATGGCCTTGTCGATGTGGACGGCGACGACCTCGCCGAGCGTCAGCCAGGCGTCGGCCTCCTTGCCGTTGGCGCCCTTGAGGCGGACGATGTCGGAGACCTTGCACTCGAAGGCGACCGGGCTCTCACCGACCCGCGGCACGTTGACGAGCTTGCCGGGCACAGCGGTCAGCCCCGCGATCTCGAACTCGTCGACCTCGGGCGCAACATGCGCGGCGGTCGCGTTCATGTGCTTGGCGAGATCCATGGTGGCGAGATTCCAGACGAACTCGCCGGTCTGCTGGATGTTCTCGACCGAGTCCTTCCAGTGGGTGGAAGAGAAGCCGATGATCGGCGGCACGTAGCAGAAGGCGTTGAAGAAGCTGTAGGGTGCGAGATTGACGTGGCCCTTGGTGTCGCGGGAGGAGATCCAGCCGATCGGCCGTGGCGCGATGATGGCATTGAAGGGATCGTGCTTGAGGCCGTGGCCCTTGGAGGGCTCGTAGAAGTGGAGGTCTTTATCGATCACGCGAGGTCTTCCCTGATCCTGGTAGCCCGCCAGCGCAACGCTGAACCATCCCGGATTGCGCCTCGCTCCATCCGGGCTCCGTCAGCCTGCTTATAGGAGAAATTCCAGCGCCCGTCAGTGGCGCGGCGACAGACCCGCGATGACGAAATCGATCATCTGGTCGATGGTCGGGCCCGGCTTGGTGGCGCACTGGGCGATCATCTGGGGGTGGAAGAAGCGCATCATCGCGGTGCAGGCGCACATGGAGGCCAGCTCCAGGTCCGGGGCCTCGAACTCGCCGGAGGCCGCACCCTGCGCGATCATCTGGCCGATCGAGGTGGTGATCAGCTCCATATGGGCGACACAGACCTCCCAGTCCTCCTGCATCGCGATCTCGACCATCTCATGCAGCTTGTTGTCGCCGACATAACGCTCGGTGTTCATGCGATGGATGGTGGTGAGCAGCTCGCGGAATCGCTCCAGCACCGGACCGGGCTTGGCCACGATCCGCTGTGCCTCGAGCTCGACCTCGCCCATCAGCGAACGGGCCACCGCCTGGTGAATCGCCTTCTTCGATTCGAAGAAGCGATAGACGTTGGCGGGGCTCATCCTGAGCTCCTTGGCGATGTCGCCGACCGTGGTCTTCTGATAGCCGATCAGGCGGAACAGCCGCTCGGCCACCTCGAGGATACGGTCCCGGGTGTCGCCTTCGATATGTTCCGAAATCAGGGCCATCAGTCAGGACTCGTTCGTCAGTAGTCTTCTCACTTATTCAGCCGCTTCAGCAAGCGGAATTGCTGAATGGTCATCGCTGCCATGCTGCGACGCAGCAGGCTGTTCGGGCGTACCAGCCTCGTCCAGGCTCTTCCTGAACCACAGGGCATAGAGGCCCGGCAGGTACAGAAGCGTCAGGAATGTCGCGACGAACAGGCCACCCATGATCGTGATCGCCATCGGGCCCCAGAAAGCCGAGCGCGACAGCGGGATCATGGCGAGAATCGCGGCGAGCGCCGTGAGGACCACCGGGCGGGCGCGGCGGACGGTCGCTTCCACGATCGCCTCGCGGCGGGTCAGGCCGTGGGACACGTCGGTTTCGATCTGATCGACCAGGATCACCGTGTTGCGCATGATCATGCCGGCGAGCGCGATCAGGCCGAGCAGCGCCACGAAGCCGAACGGGGCGTTGGCCACGTTGAGGCCGAGCGAGGCACCGACGATGCCGAGCGGTGCGGTCAGGAACACCAGGAACAGGCGCGAGAAGCTCTGGAGCTGAATCATCAGCAGCGTCAGCATCACCATGACCATCAGCGGGAAGAGGATGAAGATCGAGGCGTTGCCCTTGGCGGATTCCTCGAACGCGCCGCCCGGCTCGATGCGATAGGCCGGCTCGAGGCTGTCCTTGATGGCCTGGAGTTTGGGCGTGATCTGGTTGGTGACGTCGGGCGCCTGCACGCCGTCGATAACGTCGGAGCGCACGGTGATCGCCATGTCGCGGTTGCGCCGCCACATGATCGGCTCCTCGTGGGAGTACTCGATCTTGGCGATCTGCTGGAGTGGTACGGCCACGCCGTTCTTCGAGGTGATGGTGAGATCGCCGACGCCGCCGAGGTCGAGGCGCTCGGACGGGACCGCGCGGGCGACCACGCCGACCTTCTCGATGCCGTCGCGGATGGTCGTGACCTGCGCGCCGGAGATCAGCAACGACAGCGCCTGCGACACGTCCTGCGGGGTCAGGCCCATGGCACGGGCGCGATCCTGGTCGACGACCAGCTTGAGGTAGGGCGACTGCTCGTTCCAGTCGAGCTGGACGTCCTTGACGTTCTTGTTCTCGCGCATGACGTCGCGGACCTGGTAGGCGATCTCGCGCACCTTGTTGGCGTCGGGACCGATCACGCGGAACTGCACGGGGAAACCGACCGGCGGACCGAAATTGAAGCGGTCGACGCGCACGCGTGCTTCCGTCAGCATGCCGTCGGCAACCGCACCCTCGATCTTGGCCTTGACGCGCTCGCGTGCCTCGACGCCCTTGGCGACGATGACGATCTCGGCAAAGGCCTCGTTCGGCAACTGCGGATTGAGGCCGAGCCAGAAGCGCGGCGAGCCCTGGCCGACATAGGCGGTATAGGTCTCGATATCCTTGTCGTCCTTGAGCAGCGTCTCGGCCTTCTTCACTGCCTTCTCGGTGACGTTGAAGGCAGTGCCCTCGGGCAGGCGCAGCTGGAGGAACAGCTCGGGCCGCTCCGACAGCGGGAAGAACTGCTGCTGGACGTGGCCGAAGCCGACGATCGAGGCGATGAACACGCCGACGGTCGCGACCACCACCGTGATGCGGTGGTTGACGCACCATTGCACGATGGCGCGCAGGCCACGGTACATACGGGTCTCGTAGACCGCATGCGGATCGTGATTGTGGTGTGCCTTCAGCTCCGGCAGCAGCTTGACGCCGATATAGGGCGTGAAGATCACCGCGACGAACCAGGAGGCGACCAGCGCGATCGCCACGATCCAGAAGATGCTGCCGGCATATTCGCCGACCGCGGAATTGGCAAAGCCGATGGGGAGGAAGCCAGCGGCCGTGACCAGCGTTCCCGTGAGCATCGGAAACGCAGTGGATTCCCAGGCAAAGGACGCCGCGCGCATGCGGTCCCAGCCCTGCTCCATCTTCACCACCATCATCTCGACCGCGATGATGGCGTCATCCACGAGAAGACCGAGCGCGATGATCAGCGCACCCAGCGTGATGCGGTGCAGGTCGAGCGACATGGTGTTCATGACGATGAAGACGATGCCGAGCACCAGCGGCACAGACATCGCGACCACGATGCCGGTGCGCCAGCCGAGGGCCAGGAACGAGACGAACAGCACGATGACGAGCGCTTCCATGAAGGAGTGCACGAACTCGCCCACCGCATGCTCGACCACCTTGGGCTGGTCGGCGATCAGGTTGACGTCGATGCCCTGCGGCACGGCCTTCATGAATTCGGCGGTCGCCTTCTCGACGTCCTTGCCGAGCTCGAGGATGTTGGCGCCCTTGGCGGTGACGACGCCGATGCCGATCGCGGCCTTGCCTTCCTGGCGCACGACGAAGCTCGGCGGATCGACATAGCCATGGGTGACGGTGGCGATATCGCCGAGGCGGAACACGCGGCCATTGCTCTCGACCGGGGTCTCGGCCACCGCCTTGGCGCCGTCGAGCGCACCGGTGACGCGCAGCGGCACGCGCTGCGACGAGGTCTCGACCGTGCCGGCCGGCGTCACGTTGTTCTGCTTGGCAAGCGAATCGAACAGCGCCTGCGGCGTGATGCCCAGCGTGGCGAGCTTGGCGTGGCTGAACTCGACGAAGATGCGCTCATCCTGGTTGCCATACATGTCGACCTTGGTCACGCCCGGCACCTTGAGGAGGCGCTGGCGGAAACCTTCGGCGACCTTCTTGAGCTGAGCATAGTCAGCGCCGTCGCCGGTCATCATGTAGAGGATGGAATCGACGTCGGAGAACTCGTCGTTGACGACGGGTCCGAGAATGCCGGAGGGCAGCTGGCCCTGCACGTCGACCAGCTTCTTGCGCAGCAGATAGAACAGATACGGCACGTCCTTGGGCGGCGTGGAATCGCGGAAGGTGACCTGGAGCGCGGTGAAGCCGGGCTTCGAATAGGTCTGCACCTTCTCGAAATAGGGCAGCTCCTGGATCTTCTTCTCGATGGGATCGGCGACCTGCGCCTGCATCTCCTGCGCGGTCGCGCCCGGCCACAGCACCGAGACGTTGACCACCTTCACCGTGAAGAACGGATCCTCGGCGCGACCGAGCTTCTGATAGGAGAAGAAGCCGGCGACGCCGAGCACGAGCATCAGGAACAGGACCAGCGTCGGATGGCTGACGGCCCAGGCCGAAAGGTTGAAGCGCTTCATCGCTCTCTCCGAAAAGACGATCCAATTGCCGAAACGACAGCCACTCTGTTCAAGGCGTCGTCGCGAGGCAGCGAAGCAATCCAGGGGGCTGGGCAGGTTCTGGATCGCTTCGCCGCTTCAGCCTTCGCATTTGCGCTTGGGCCGAAACTCACCTCACACGACGTAACGCGTAAGAAACACTCAGAACGACAGTGACGACACGATCCGAACCTTCTGGCTCGGATCAAGCTTCTGCACGCCGAGGGCGACGATCTTGGCACCCTCTTCGACACCGCTGGTGACGACGACGTCGTTGCTCTCGTAAGACTTCACCACGACCGGCTTCAGCGCGACCGCGCCATTGTCGTCGACGACGTAGAAGGACGGCTTGCCGCCTTCGTTGAACAGCGCCGACAGTGGCAGCCGCGCGACGCGCTCGGTTGCGGCATCCGACAGCGTCAGCGTCGCGGTCATGCCGAGTGCGACCTTGTCGTCGGCTTCGGGCAGCGAGAATTTTGCGAGATAGGTGCGCGTGGCGGAGTCCGCTGTGGGCGCGATCTCGCGCAGCTTGGCCGTATATTTCTTGCCCGGCTCCGACCAAAGAGTGACGCTGGCGGCGCCCGACTTGGCACGTCCGACCAGCGTCTCAGGGATCGCGACGACCGCTTCCTTCTCGGCAAAGCGGGCGACGCGGATCGAGGTCTGGCCTGCGGCAACGACCTGGCCGGGCTCGATCAGCGTTGCGGTGACGACGCCACGGGCGTCGGCGTTGAGCGTCGCGTAGGAAAGGGAGTTCTTGGTCAGCTCGACCGAGCGGACGGCGCGGTCGAGGCGCGCGCGGGCCTCGTCGGCGGCGGCGCGGCTCGAATCCATCGCCGCATCCGTGGTCCAGCCCTTGGCTTTCAGATCCTTGGCACGCTGCTCGGCAGCGGCGGCCTGCGCCAGCACACCGGTCGCGGCGGTCTGCTCGGCGACGGCCTGCTCAGCCTGGAGTTTCAGATCGACCTCATCGAGGGTGGCGAGTGGCTGGCCGATCTCGACGGTCTGGCCGACTTCCACCAGGCGTTTCGCAACTTTACCCGCGACTCGGAACCCCAAGTCACTCTCGATCCGGGGCCTGACCGTACCCACGAAGCTGCGCTCCGGGGTCTCGGCATCATAATGGGCGGTCGCGACCAGGACCGGCCGCGGCGGCTCGGCTTTTTGCGCCACGGTATCGTTGCATCCGGCCAGGGAGGCTGCCATCAGGGCCAGCGACACACCTGCCAAGAGCCTGGAATAGCTCGACAAAACGGACCGGACGAACATCGGAAGACACTCCTGCGGCTGCGATGAGAGGAATGTCAACTAATCACTGATAAAAGTCAATAATCGTCAGTCATCAGGAAAGCGTGATCGTTAAGGGGTGGTAACCCCTCTCTATCGCCCTGGCGAAAGCCAGGGCCCATTACCCCGGAAGTCGATTATCTTGAGAGAACGTCTCCCCGCGTGCCCCAAGAGGAGCCGCGGGATATGGGCCCTGGCTTTCGCCAGGGCGACATCTGAGCAGCTACCGCCCCTGTTCGACGAACTCGTGCTTGGTCTCGTGGCCACCCACGAACACCAGGATGCCGGCGATAAGGGGCAACACGGCAAGCACCAGAAGTCCCGTCGAGGTCTGACCGGTGGCTTCCTTGACCCAGCCGATCAGATACGGTCCGCCGAAGCCCGCGAGATTGCCGATCGAGTTGATCAGCGCGATGGCTCCGGCCGCGGCCGTGCCGGAGAGCCAGGAGGTCGGCAAGGTCCAGAACACGCCGAAGACACAGAACACGCCGATTGCGGCGAAGGTCAGCGCCACCATCGTCATGGCGGGATCGGTGAGATAGCTGGAGATCGCGAGGGCAATCGCGATCAGGATCATGGGCGCGCCGACATGCATCACGCGCTCGCGTGTGGCGTCGGAATGCCGGGCCCACAGGATCATCGCAATGGTGCCGAACACATAGGGGATCGCGGTGACGAAACCGGTCTGGGCATTGCTGAGACCAAAGGCTTTCACGATCTGCGGCAGCCAGAACTGCATGCCGTAGAGCGCGCCGACGAAACCGAAATAGATCAGGCTCAGCATGATCACCTTCGGTGAAGACAGCGCTTCGCCGAGCGTCAGATGCTTCACGGCCTGCTTGGCGGCGATCTCGGAATCGAGCCGCCCCTTGAGCCAGGCCTTCTGCTCGGCCGAGAGCCAGTCTGCCTTCTCCGGCTTGTCAGTGAGATAGAACCAGGTGACGATGCCGAGCAGCACCGAGGGGATGCCCTCGAGGATGAACAGCCACTGCCAGCCTTTGAGGCCCATCGCGCCGTCGAGCCCGAGCAGCAGGCCCGAGACCGGCGCGCCGATCACGGTCGAGATCGGCACGGCGACGGCGAAAGCCGCGAGGAAGCGGGCGCGATATTCGGCTGGATACCAATAGGTGAGATAGAGGATGATGCCTGGGAAGAAGCCGGCCTCGGCGACGCCGAGCAGGAAGCGCAGGACGTAGAAGCTCGTCGTGCCGCTCACCAGCGCCATCAGCGCCGAGATGATGCCCCAGGTCACCATGATGCGGGCAATCCAGCGGCTCGCGCCGAACTTCTCCAGCGCCAGATTGCTCGGCACCTCGAAGATGAAATAGCCAATGAAGAAGATGCCGGCGCCCCAGGAGAAGATCAGCGGCGTGAACTTCAGCTCCGCGTTCATGGTCAGCGCGGCGAAGCCGAGATTGACGCGGTCGAGATAGGAGAAGAAGTAGGCCAGCACAAGAAACGGAATCAGGCGCCAGGAGATGGCGCGGATGGTCGAGGTCTCGATTTCCGACCTGGCAGCGCCGGCGGAACCGGCATAGGTCGTGGTCTGGCTCATGGCTTCCCCCTTGGGTTGTTGCTTTTATGGGCTGAGGGGCGGTTTTCAGCATCGCGGGCGAAGAGTCAATGGAGCGAGCAATGCGCGGGGCGCAACCAGACAAATCGATTGCGCCGCTCCGGACATCGCTGCTCCGCGCCGCCCTCGCGCTGGTCGTGATCGCCTGCGGCCTGTCCCTGCGCTGGTACGGTTTTCCGCTCGGCCTTCCCGCGTTCGTGGTGAAGTATGGCGGCTCGTTGTTGTGGGCGACGATGGTGCTTTTGCTGGTCGGGGTTCTGCTGCCGCGGCTAACTCGGACGCAGATTGCCGCCATCGCGGCCGCGATTGCGATCGTGGTGGAGTTCTCCCGGCTGGTGCATGCGCCGTGGCTGGACGCGTTCCGGCTGACAACCGCCGGCGCGCTGCTGCTGGGGCGCATCTTCTCGCTGTGGAATTTGGTGGCGTATGCGGCCGGGATTGCGATTGGCCTTTGGCTCACTTCGCAAACGGCCGGCTCGACCCGCGAATGATCAGCTCCGTCGGCACGGTGAGACCACGACCGCGCTCGATCTCGTCGCCTCGCATCCGCTCCAACAGCATGGTCGCGGCATGGCGGCCCATCGCCGCCAGATCCCACGCGATCGCCGTAATCGGCGGCGTGTGCAATTCGGCGAGGTCGGAGTCGCTGCCGGCCACCACTGAAATCCGATCGCCGACGGCAAGGCCCATCGTCCGTAACGCGCGCAGGCAGCCGCCCAGCATGTCCATCGCAGCGACGAAGAGGGCCGTCGGCGGATCGGCGAGGCTCATGAGCGAGGCCGTGGCCCGATAGACGTCTTCGCTCGATAGCACATCGTCGCGCAGCAGCCGTGGATCCGGCGCGATGCCGGCCGCCGCATACGCCGCACGAAATCCCTCCACACGGCTTCGGGACGGAAAGGCCTTGGTATCGCCGACCAGCATGGCGATGCGCCGGTGTCCGAGACCGAGCAGATGGCCCGTTGCGAGGCGCGCGCCCTCGCGATGATCGGCCGTGACGCGATCGAGCGCCTCGATGCGATCGCGGTCGATGAGCAGGACCGGCATCGCCGCCTCCGACAATGCCCCGCGCACGTCCTGGTGCTGCTCGTCGCTCAACGTCATCATCACGCCGTCCACCCGGCGCCTGCGGAAGGCGCGGAGCAGGGCGATCTCGACGTCGGGGCGATTGGTCGTGCTCGCCAGCAGCAGGGTGTAACCGGCCTCGCGCAGGACCGCTTCGGCCTCCTTGATGAACAGCGCGAAGCGCGGGATGTCGAAATCGCGAATGATGCAGGCGACGAGCCGCGACCGTCCCGCACGCATGCTCTGGGCCGTGACATCGAGCTCATAGCCAAGATGCGCCATGGCCCGTTCGACGCGCTCGCGCAGCTCGGGCGTCACCGTCGGATGATCGTTGAGCACGCGGGATACGGTGCCGACCGCGACGCCAGCCTCCCGGGCGACGTCTCTGACTTTCACGGTTTGCGATCGACGGGCGTGTAACGGCATGCCATTTTATGAACCGGTTCATCAATCCAGGCAAGCTTGTGCGTTTACATTTGCCGCATATTTGGTCAGTCCGCATCCTAGCTACCTTCAAAAGCTGAAGCCAAAATGAACCGGTTCATTGACACCACGCCAGAACCCGGCACAATGGCCCTCGGCGGTGAAACGCCGCGCGAGGAGACCTCATCCATGCCGCAGCCCAAGATCGCCTTTGTTGGATTTGGCGAAGCCGCACGATGCTTTGCGACGCATCTGACGGCCCGGATCGGTACGCCAATGGTCGCGTTCTGTCAGGGCAAGATCAACATGCCGCCCTACTCCGAGGCCTTTCGAGCGCTGGCCGCCGGTTGCGGCGTCACGCTGGTCGGACGGCTCGAGGATCTGTCGGAGGCGGACGTGATCTTTTCCGCCGTGGTCGTCGCCGTCGCGGCCGAGACAGGCGAGGCCATCTCCAGGATCGTGCGTCCGGGCTCTCTCGTGGTGGACATCAACGCGGCGACCCCGCGCACGAAAAAACGTGTCGCCGAAGCCGTGGAGGCGCGCGGCGGCGTGTTCGCGGATGCGAACCTGATGGGCTCTGTCGACCTCTACGGCGCAGCAGTCCCGCTCTATGCGTCCGGCAGCGGCGCCGCACGCTTCGCGGAGGTTTTCGAGCCACTCGGCTTTCGCATCGAAGTGGCCGGTCCCGAAGCCGGAACGGCTGCCGCCGTGAAGATGCTGCGGAGCGTGGTGACGAAGGGCATGGAGGCGCTGCTGATCGAGGCGCTGACTGCTGCAACGCTCGCGGGCGTGCGCGAGGAAACGCTGCGCGGGCTTTGCGCGTCGATGGATGCCACCACGTTCAGCAAGTTCCTGGACATGTGCGTCCGCTCCGACGTGCTGCATGCCGAGCGCCGCGCCGTGGAAATGGACGGCGTGGCGGCGGGCCTGCGGGAACTGGGCTTCAATCCCCTGATGACCACGGCCACGACAGAGCGACTACGGGCCTCCGCGCAGCTAGGCTTGCGGGAGGAGTTCGCGCGGCGCTCCGGCTATTCGGCCGACGAGGTGCTGGACCGGTATGCGCACAGGCTGTCCGGGCGTTGAGACGAGCTGGGTCGCTTACTCCGCCAATTGAAACCGCTCGAAGCGATCGAGCTCGTCCTCGATCTTCTGCTTCAGCTCCTTGCGCCCCGCCGTCTTCTTGCCGCTGCCGATCCAGGTCCATTTCTGCATCAACAGCTTTTTGCCCTGCCGATCGGTCTTGAGATCGAGCGCGGCGACGAACTCGTCGCCGACCAGCACGGGGAGCGCGAAATAGCCGAGCTTGCGCTTGGCCTTCGGCACATAGGCTTCGAACAGATGGTTGTAGCCGAAGATGAGATTGGTGCGCTTGCGCTGGATGATCAGGGGATCGAACGGCGAGAGGATGTGGACCAGATCCGGTGGCACCTCGGCAGGCATGAGCGCCGCCGGCTGCGCCCAATGCTCCTGCTTACCGGCGCCGTCGAGAGTGACCGGGGCCAGTTCGCCGCGGCGGACGCGTGCGGCGATGAGCGCTGCCACTGCCTTCTTGCTCGGCGCGTCGAGATGACAGATCGAATCGAGGCTCACCAGGCCTTGCGACCGCAATGCACGATCGAGCAGATAGGCCGTGATCTCCTTCCCTGAAGCCGGCGTCGGCAGCTTGTCCCAGCCGAAATGCCGCGTCATCAGCTCATAAGTCTTGAGCATGCCCTGGCGCTCGCTCACCGTCGCGACGCCGGTATAGAAGGCGAGCTGCAAGGCCCGCTTCGAGGGTTTTCGGCTCTGCCACAAATGCTCCTTTTCGGTAAGCACGTCATCCTCGATATCGCGGATCGTCAGCGGGCCGGCGCGCAGGAGCCGCATCACCTTGCGCGTGTCGGCTGGCGTGACCGATGCGTACCATTTGTGCCCATCGCGGCGGTGCTCGCGCATCGCCGGCAGGAAGAAGCGAAAATCGTTCGACGGAACGTAGGACAGCGCATGCGTCCAGTATTCGAACACGCTCTTGTCCACGCTCTGGGCCTGGCGCAGATCGGCGCGGCGGTAGGACGGGATGCGACTGAACAGGATGTGGTGATGGCAGCGCTCAATCACGTTGATCGTGTCGATCTGCACATAGCCGAGATGGGCGATCGCATCCGCCACGGCAGCCGCGCCCTCCCCGAACGGCGCGCGCACGTCCAGCCGCTGGGCACGCAGCCAGATCTGCCGGGCCTGTGACGTTGAGAGCGGAAGGGGCTTTGGCGCGCGGGACATTGCGGGAGGGAATGTAGCGAGATTCGCGCCGGGAAAAACACACCGACGCAGGCCCACAAAAGAAAATGCCGCGCTGCCATCTGCTGACAGCGCGGCCAGATGAAGTGGCCGCGGCCTACTTCATCATCATCGCCTTCTGCGCCTTCATATAGTGCATGCAGCTGCTCTTCATCTTGCCATTGCTCATGTCGGTGTTGGCCATGGCCATTTCCTTGTTCGCGGCTGTCTTGCCGGCCGTGTCGGCGGGGCCGGTCATCATAGCCATCGATTTCATCATGTTATCGCTGGTGCACGCCATCATCGCGGCGGATGCGGGTGAAACGGACAGAGCTAACGCGACAAAGGCTGCGGCGGTGAGCAAGGTCTTCATCGAAAAGTCTCCTCAAGTAAAACGAAACCGGCGTCATGCCGGCCTTCGCAATTACGTATTCTCTCGCGCTGACGTTTCGCGGAGAAGACAATTTTCTTGCTGCGGTGCGAAGGTGGACGAGCTCAGCGGCCGTCCTTCGGCACCCTGGGCCGTTCGCTGAGGCTGCCGGTGGCGATGTCGGGCTCGCAGGAGGCCTTGCCGCGCCCCTCGGCCTGGCAGCGGTAGACGCTGCCGGTGAGGCGATCGACCAGCCACATATTCTCGTCAGTCGGACCTTCGAGACCGACATAACGGGACGAGAGTCCCGTGATCAGCGTCGAGAGCAGGATCGCCACCGCGATCATCGCCGCGCCGATATAGACGGGCATGGCGCTGAGGAACACAGTCCGATCCGGCGGGCCGCTGCGATAAGACTGGTAGTCGCTTGGCCTCGGCACTGGACGGAACTCGGCTCCCCTCGTCGGTTGGCGGTGAAGAATTCTGCTAGGCGCGCATCTGGCCGATTTCTTGTTCGCGAGCGGGCCATGCGGCGACCGCTTTGCGACGATCGGTGTGCGCAGGTTTCCAATGCAAAAGCGGCCCGGATCGGACCGCTTCGCGCATCGTGGTTAGCCAGATCAGCGTCCGAACAGGCCGCCCACCATGTGGCCCAACATAGCGCCACCCAAGCCGTCACCAAAGCCGCCACCTCCGCCGCCACCGCCACCGCCTCCGCCGCCGTACGAGCGGCGGCTACCGCCGCTGGAAGCGCGGCGACGCACCGGCTCATCGTCGGAGTCGTTGGACGCACTGGAGCGGGCCGGCTTCGTGACGGTCGGCCGATCGACGGCGGTGGCGTTGCGCGTGGTCGTGGAGGAATTGGCCTTGATCGCAGCGATGCGGGCCAGCGCCAGCGACTTGAAGGTGCCGTTGGGATAGCTGGTCAGGTAAGCGTTGAGCTCCTCGACCTTGTTGCTGTCCTTGACCGAGCGCCAGTACTCGAGCTCAACGTCGCTGGCCTGGGCCACGACCACCGGCGCTGCGCCGGCAACGGCTGCGGGCGTCGCGGTCGGATTGAGGTAGACCGCGCCGGTGAGATTGGTGTGGCCCCACGGCAACTGCGTCTTGTTCGTCTCGTAATTGACTTGGGCGCGGACCTTGGTCATGGCCTGCTGGATCTCGACGCCGGGGGAAGCGATGTTGGCGACGAGCGCGCGGGTAAAGGGGCTGTTGGTGCCGGCGTCACCATCGAGCGCGGTCTGGCCCGGTCCGGTCGCAAACGCGATAAGCGTGCCTTCGCCGGACTTCATCTCGGCAAGTCCGCTTGCAACCGTGACCGAGCGCGTCGCCTTGGCGGAACGGATCTTTGCGGCAAAGGGATTGTCGCGGCAGGCATCGAGGAACACCAGTTTCACCTTGGCATCGGCCATGGTCTGGTCCAGCGTGACATCGACATTGATCGCCGCGCCGAGCTTGACGTCCATCTCGGATTTGAGGTCGGCATCGATCGGCAGCAGATAGTTGGTGCCGTTTACTGCGATGCCGTGGCCGGCATAGAAGAACACCGCCACGTCGGCGCCTTCGCTCTTCTTGCCGAATTCGATCAGCTTCGCCGTCATGGCGTCGCGCGTAAGGTTCGCACCCTCCACCACGTCGAAGCCGACATTGCGCAGCACCTGCGCCATCGACCTGGCGTCGATCGCAGGATTGGGAAGCTGCGGGACATTCGTATAAGCGGCGTTGCCGACCACGAAGGCGACCCGCTTGTCGGCTTGCGCCGCGTTGCCGGTGAAGACGAGGGCCGCGAAGGCCGCTGCCGCGATCAGAAAGCGCATGGTCTTTTTCCTCGGATCCAGAACCATCGATGGCTGGACTCTGATCGCTTCCTTTCAGGAGGGATGTGACCTAAATCACGCAAGGATTGCGGCGGTCCGAACCGGCGCCAAAATGGGCACGACCCCTGCTATTCGCGCGGGAGGGGTGCCGGCCGGCCGGTTTGGAACGAGCTCCCAGAATTCCCGCGAAATGCGCTAGAATGGGCTCGGAAACCCGCAATTTCCAACGTGACGAGCATCACATCGGAGCATTTGAACCTGGCCTATGCTCGCAGCATCAAATCGCCATCAGGCGTAAACAGCGAGGATACGACAATGACCCATTTCAATAAGTTTTTTGGACTGAAGGCGATCACGCTCACGGCCGCTCTGTCGTTGACGGCGGGTCTGGCTTTCGCTGGCGACAACAACATCACGTCGAGCCAGATCGTGGATGCCTTGAAGCCGAAGACCGTGACCCGCGGCCTGTCCGTCGGGCCGCAGACCGATCCGACGGTGCAGGCCAAGGAAGCTGCCTTCCTGAACACCGTGCGCAACCGGCAGACCCGTTCGCTCTCGATGAACGAGCGCGATCAGATCGCCGAGCTCGCCGCAACCAAGCCGAACATCGATCTGGAGATCCAGTTCGACTACAACTCGGCCGACATCGCCAAGACCTCGGTGTCGTCGGTGCAGGCGCTCGGCAAAGCGCTGTCCGATCCGTCCTTGAAGGGCTCGACCTTTGTGGTCGCCGGCCACACCGACGCGGTTGGCGGCGATGAGTACAATCAGGGCCTCTCGGAACGTCGCGCCGATACGATCAAGAAGTACCTGGTGCAGAACTACGGCCTCAACGGCAACGAGCTCGTCACCGTCGGCTATGGCAAGACCAAGCTGAAGGACACCGCGAATGGCGCCGACCCCATCAACCGTCGCGTCCAGGTCGTGAACATGGAGACCAAGACGGCGTCCAAATGATCGCCGCAACCGACAAGCCGCCTGCCCGCAACGGCAGGCGGCTTTCCGTTGTCAGATCCAGCTCTGAAACAGCATCAGCCGGTTGAAGGCCTGCATCGAGGTGCCGATGAAGGCCGCCGAGATCGGCAGCATCACCGTAAAGCCGATCGCGGCGGCGCCGACATAGGCCCACAACAGCCAGCGCGGCAGCCCCTCTCTTCGCAGCACATAGACGAGCGCAAGCGACGCCGCGGTTCCGGCCGGCAGATAGTAATAGATGAAGCCGAGCGTCCGCGGCAGCAGCGCCCAGGCGAGCCAGGGACCCAGATAGAACGCTGCGATCAGGAACGCGTCCCATCGCCGCGCGACGACGAAATCACGCAAGACGACCACAAGCGCGAGCAGCGCTGGCCACAACACCAGCGGATTGCCGAGAAAGACGATCGCGGCGACGTTGTCTTCGGCGGTCTTGTCGAACAGGAACCACACCGGGCGCGCCAGCAACGGCCAGGACGGCCACGAGCTCATATAGGTGTGGCCGGCGATCGCGGTCGTGGTGTTGTCGGCCAAGATCCGGCGCTGCGCCTCGATCAGATCCGAAAGCGAGAACCCGTAAAGAGGAACGAAGGCTGCAAGATAGGTCACCGCCGGCAGCACCAGGAAGCAGAGCGCAACATGGTGCAGTCGAAAATCGGGCCAGAGGTCAGGCCGGTACCAGTCGCCCGGCCTCGCATCCGCAAACAGCGTGCGCCAGCTCTGCATCAGGCGGACAATTGCAACGATGACGATGCAGACGCCGAGCGGGAACAGGCCGTTCCATTTGCAGGCTGCGGCAAGGCCAAACAACGCGCCCGCGATCGCGAACAGCGCATGCGGCCGTTCTCTCCGAAAGCCGTGCATGAAGGCGGCGGTCGCGAGCAGACTGAGGCCGAGCGCAAAGATGTCGAGCATCGCAATGCGCGACTGCACGTAGAGCATCTGGTTGAAGGCCGCGATCAGCGCGGCCGCGATTGCAGGTCCCTGCGCGGAGAACAGCGCGAGTCCGCAGAGATAGATCGCGACGATCGCGAGCGCGCCGAACAATGTCGACGGATAGCGCCAGCCGAACGCGGTGTCGCCGAAGGCAGCGATCGATGTCGCGATCAGCTCCTTCGCCAGCGGTGGATGCATCGGATTGAGCATCGGTTGTGATGGCGTGAATCCCAGCATCTGCCGCGCGGCCGGCACATAGTGCACTTCATCGAAGACGAACTTCTCCGGCGCGGTCAGGCCGATCAGCAGCGCGAGATGCGCGATCAGGAAAATCGCGACGGCGATCACTGCGCTCCGCGACATCTTCGGAACTGCGGATAATTCGAGTGGATGCTGTGGGGCTATCTTGCGTGGCAAATCTGCGTCACCGCGGAGAAAAAGAAAGATCGCACTCATCATTGAACGCATTCCGCCGCAACTGTCACTAAGCATGACGCAGGTCCCGCCGCTTGTGATAATTACGCCACATCAGAAGCGCGCGCGATCCGGTACGATCAGGGACACATCGATCGGTTGCGAAATGAATTTGCGTTTTCTGCTTTTCCCCACCCTGTTGTCGGCAGCATTGTGCGCAGCGTCTGGTGCTCAAGCGCAAACGCGCGTCGGCGAAGCCGTCCTTGTCCAGAATGAGGTCGTGCGCGTGGCTGCGACCACGACGCCGATCAATGTCGGCGACAGCATGCTGCGCGACGAGACCGTGCGCACCGGCGCCGACAGCGCAGCGCGCTTCGTCATGGCCGACAGCACCAATCTGTCGCTTGGGCCGAGCGCGACGCTGAAGCTCGACCGCACCGTCTTCAACGACGAGCACAGCTATCGCGACGTCGCCATCCGCCTGGCCACCGGCGCATTCCGCTTCGTCACCGGGCATTCGGAGAAGACCGCTTACAGGATCACGACGCCGCTCGCGACCATCGGCGTGCGCGGCACGATCCTCGACATCCTCTCCCAGCGCGGCCGCTCCGTCGTTGTGCTTCAGGAGGGCGCGGCCAGCGTCTGCACGCTGAACTTCCAGTGCATTCAGCTGACCCAGCCCGGCGACACCGCGATCATCACTTCGACCGTCGGCAAGGTCACGATCACCAAGACCAGCGCGCCACCCTGGACCTTTGCTGCGACCTGCACCGCCAATGCCGGGCTATGCTCCATCAACCAA
The DNA here is from genome assembly GCF_015624505.1 of Bradyrhizobium commune. Taxonomy (NCBI): domain Bacteria; kingdom Pseudomonadati; phylum Pseudomonadota; class Alphaproteobacteria; order Hyphomicrobiales; family Nitrobacteraceae; genus Bradyrhizobium; species Bradyrhizobium commune. Next base: position 5,793,148 of record NZ_CP061379.1, read on the forward strand.
TATGCCGACGCTTCGCCGACCATCACGCCCGCCGTCCATGACGACGGCATGCTGTGCGGGCGCTGATGACGGTGAAGCTCGATCTCAGACGCCTGGTCCTGGCCTGTGCGCTCGGCGCTGCCGCTGCGCTCGCACTGTTTGCGCTCGATGCGCGCCCGGCCGCAGCCCAGACCACTTGCGAGTCCGAATGCGGCGAGCCGACGCCCTCTCCGTCGCCGACCTATTCGCCGTCGCCAACGCCGAGTCCGTCGCCGTCGCCAAACCCCGATCCATCGCCAAGCCCATATCCGTCGTCAAGCCCGACGCCGACCGGCTCGGATTCCAGCAGCAACTCGGTCGGCGGCCTCGCCAATCAGCGCTTCAACCAGATGATCACCAACCGGGTGCTCGGCACGGTGCTGCTCGGCGTCAACGAGCAGGTCAATTGCAGCGACTGCATCAGCGCGTTCGGCTCGGCCGGCTCGTTCTCGGCCGGTATCCACGGCCGCAAGCAGCTCACCAACAATCTGTCGCTGCTCGCGGGCATCGCCTACACGCAATACAGCGAGGGCGGCTACCACATCACCAGCGCGCCGATCGGCGCCTTCGCGCTGCGATATGACTTCACCGACTGGGGCTCGTCGCGTCCGTTCTTCGACGTCGGCACGATCCTGACGCCCTGGGAAAAGGCGCGCTATACGCGCAGCTACAACACCAGCCTTGGACCGGTGAGCGTGACGAGCTCGACCGACGCGTCGAACTATGCGGTCTATGGCCGTGCCGGGTGGATGAGCCGCCTGTCACCGCGCGACGAGGTCGCGGCCTCCGTCGAGGTCTGGCAGCTCTGGCAGCGCGTCTCCGGCTACGCGGATAGTGCGGTGGCATTCAATCCGTTCGACGCCACCATCGCGACTGGCACTGACCGCACCAGCCTGGTCAAGATCGGCGGCCAATGGACCCATCTCTACGCCGGCAACATCGAAGCCGACATCAATGGCGGCTGGGTGCAGTCATTCGCCAGCCACAGCGGCATCGTCGCCACCGTAACCGGCGACGGCACGGTGGTGCCGACCATGGGCAACCAGGGCTGGTTCGAATATGGCGGCCGTCTCGGTTTTCGCGTGCAGAAGGGCTGGATCGTGGACCTCTTCGCCAACGGCACGCTCGGCCCGCAGCCGGTGGGCAACACCATCCATGGCGGCGTGGGGCTGAGGATCAACTACTGAGATCCTCGCACGGTCTCGTAGGGTGGGCAAAGCGGAAGCGTGCCCACCTTCTCTCTCGGCCGGGGACGGATGGTGGGCACGGCGCAAGCGCGCCTTTGCCCACCCTACGGCATCTCGCGTCACGCCGCCGACCTGCCCTCGAACGCGCGCCGCAAGACGTCCACGTCCAGCTTCACCATCTTCATCATGGCCTGCATCGCGCGCGCGGCCGCGGCCTTGTCGGGGCTGGTCAGGAAGTCGAACATCACCTTCGGAACCACCTGCCAGGACACGCCGTAACGGTCGTAGATCCAGCCGCATTGCTGCTCCTTGCCGCCATGGGCGAGAATTGCACTCCACACGCTGTCGACCTGGGCCTGATCGTCGCAATGAATCATCAGCGAGAACGCGTGGGTGTAGTCCACCTTCATCCCGCCATTGAGCGCGACCAGGGGCTGCCCGGCCACCGTGAACTCGACGACCACCACGGAGCCCTCCTTGCCGGACGGACCGTCCGAGACGTTGTGCTGGACGTGCGTGATCTCTGAATCCGGCACTAGCGAGACGTAGAATTTTGCGGCTTCCTCGGCGTCGCCGTTGAACCACATGCAGGGCACGACCTTGGACATTGTGAATGCTCCTCCTTGGCTTTTCGTAGTGGTTTCGATCAGGCGTTCGCCATGGCGGGCTGCGTCGGGGCCGCCGCGAGGTCCATCCAGTTCACACCCCACATATGACCATCAGGATCCTCGAAGCTGCGGCCGTACATGAAGCTGTATTCGTCTTTCGGACTGGGATCGGCTATCCCGCCCGCTGCTTCGGCTTTGCCGACGATGTCGTCGACCTCGTCGCGGCTGTTGGCGGACAGACAGAGCAGTACCTGGTTCGAGGTCTTGGCATCCGCGATGGGCTTAGGCGTGAACTGGCGGAATTTGTCGTGGGTCAACAGCATGGCGAAAATGGTCTCGGAGAAGACCATGCAGCTCGCCGTATCGTCGCTGAATTGCGGGTTCCTGACCGCGCCAACCGCCTCATAAAAGGCCGTGGCGCGCTTGAGGTCGGTCACCGGCAGATTGACGAAAATCATCCTGGGCATCGGAAGCTCCTTGGGAGGGGTTCCGCCCAAGGACGGATCGCCCGGCGGCCATCCGACACGGCTTCCAAATTTTTTGACCCGGGCCTGCGTAGTTCTGCCGCAGGCCCCCTCGTCAGGTCTTACTTCTTCTCGTTCGGGTCCCGGTGCACGGGATCGATCCACAGCACGGTCTCGGGCTTCTCGACCGGCTCGATGTCGAGGTTGATCGCAACCGCCTCGCCATCGCTGCGCACCAGCACGCATTCCAGCACCTCGTCGCGGCTGGCGTTGATTTCCTGGTGTGGCACGTAAGGCGGCACGAAGATGAAATCGCCGGGGCCGGCCTCGGCGGTGAATTGCAGGCTCTCGCCCCAGCGCATCCGCGCCTTGCCTTTCACCACATAGATGACGCTTTCGAGATGACCATGGTGATGCGCGCCGGTCTTGGCGTCGGGCTTGATGCTGACCGTGCCCGCCCACAATTTCTGCGCACCGACGCGGGCGAAATTGATCGCGGCTGCGCGGTCCATGCCGGCCGTCGACGGCACGTTCTTGTCAAGCTGGTTACCGGGAATGACGCGCACGCCGTCATGTTTCCAGCGATCGTCAGGATCGTGGTCATGGTGGGAATGCGAATGGTCATGGCCGGTCATGGGATTTTCTTTCTATTGGTTCCGTGCGGGCGAAACTAACCAAAGCCGCGACGTCAAGCCATACCAAAATAGGAACTCTCGTAGACGTCAAATGTTGTCCCGGCGAGCAAACTGGAAGGAGAGTTTCATGGGTAGCACGAGCGACAAGATCAAGGGCACCGCCAACGAAGCGATCGGCAAGGCCAAACAGGGCATCGGTGAAGCCACCGGTTCCGAGCGCTTGCAGGGCGAAGGCGCGGTCCAGGAGGTGAAGGGCAAGGGCCAGAAGGCCATGGGCGACGCCAAGGACACCGCGAAGGAAGCGATCGATCGCGCTGCTGCGGCCGCACGTCGCGCGGCGGAGTAGCGCGTACCGTGAGAATCGAAAAGACCGGCCTTTCGGCCGGTCTTTTTGTTCGTGCGTTTATTTCACCGCGAGCAATTCGACGTCGAACATCAGCGTCGCGTTCGGCGGGATCACGCCGCCGGCGCCGCGCGCGCCGTAGCCGAGCTGCGGCGGGATGATCAGCGTGCGCTTGCCGCCAACCTTCATCGAGGCAACGCCTTCGTCCCAGCCGGCGATGACGCGGCCCTTGCCGATCGGAAACTCGAACGGCTCGTTGCGATCAACCGACGAGTCGAATTTCTTGCCCTTCTGGCCGTTCTCGTAGAGCCAACCGGTGTAGTGCATCACGCAGATCTGGCCTGCCTTGGGCGAGGCACCGGTGCCGACGACGCTGTCGATTACTTGCAAGCCTGTAGCTGTGGTCATGGTCTTTCCTGCGGTCTGGGCCGAGGCCGTGGTGGAAACGAAGCCGGGCACGCCGCCGATCGCGGTGATCGCGAGGGCCGACGTGATGGCGAGGAGTGCGCGCTGAAAACGCATTAGACACCTTCCGTTTGAGGCGGGAGGTGTCTAGCGCAACAAGGATAACGTTTCCAGCCGTAACGTTTGCAGATCTGGCGCCTCGCTCAGTAGCCGAGCGCGCAGCCGTCCTTGCGCGGATCAGAACCCCCGGTGAGCGTACCCTTGTCCCAATCGATCCAGATCGCCTGGGCACCGCCGAGCGGGCCGACCACGTTGGTGGTCTTGTGGCCGAGCTTCTTCAGGCCCTCGACAATCTCGGCCGGGACGCTGTCCTCGAGCTGATACTGGCCCTCGTAGTGCAGGCCGCGCGGCATGTCGATCGCCTCCTGCACGTCGCAGCCATAGTCGAGGACGTTGGTGAGGAGATGGGTCTGGCCGGTCGGCTGGTACTGGCCACCCATCACCGCAAACGACATCGTCGAGCGGCCGCCCTTGGTGAGCAGGCCCGGCATGATCGTGTGGAGCGGACGCTTGCCACCCTCGATGCAATTGGGATGACCCGGCTGAATGCGGAAGCCGCCGGCGCGGTTCTGGAACAGCACACCGGTCTTGTTCGACACGATTGCCGAGCCGAAGGAATGCGCGACCGAATTGATGAACGAGCAGACATTACGGTCCTTGTCGACCACCGTGATGTAGATGGTCGAGGGATTCATCGGCGGCGCGACGTTGGGCAGGTCGAGCATGCCGTCCATGCGGATCTTGCTGATATACTGGTCGGCAAAGCCCTTCGCGAGCATCTCGGCGACGTTGATCTTCATGTGAGCGGGATCGGCCACATGCATCTCGCGATTCATATAGGCGATGCGCGCTGCCTCCGCCTCGAGATGGAAGCGCTCGACGCTGACGGGCGCGTATTTGGTCAGGTCGAAGCGCGACAGGATGTTAAGCATCAACAGCGCAGTCACGCCCGGGCCGTTCGGCGGGCACTGCCAGACGTCGTAGCCCTTGTACATGGTGCCGATCGGCGTCGTCGTTTCGGTGGTGTGTGCGGCGAAGTCGTCGAGCGTGTGCAGTCCGCCGATGCCGCGCAGGGTCTCGACCATGTCTTCCGCGACCGCGCCCTTGTAGAATGCGTCACGGCCGTCCTTGGCGATCACGCGCAGCGTCTTGCCGAGCTCGGGCTGGCGGATGACGTCACCGGCGACCGGCGGCTTGCCGCCCGGCAGCAGGTAGCGCACGGTGTTGGTGCCGCTCTTCAGCTTCTCGAACTGGTTCTTCCAGTCGAACGCGATGCGGGGCGCGACGACATAGCCCTCCTCGGCCGCCTTGATCGCGGGCTGGAGCAGCCGGTCGAAGCCGAACTTGCCGTGATCGCGCAGAACGGTCGCAAAGGCGTCGATCACACCGGGGATCGAGACCGCATGCGCCGAGGTCAGCGGCACGGAATTGATCTTGCGTTCGAGATACCAGTCGGCGTTGGCGGCCTTGGGCGCCCGGCCGGAGCCGTTATAGGCTGTGATCTTGCCTTCGCCGCGCGGCTGGATCAGCGCAAAGCAGTCGCCGCCGATGCCGGTCGATTGCGGCTCGATCACGCTGAGCACGGCAGAGCCCGCGACCGCCGCGTCCACCGCCGTGCCGCCCTCGCGCAGCACCTCGATCGCGGCCAGCGAGGCCTGCGGATGCGAGGTCGCGACCATCGCGTTGGTGGCGTGGACCGTGGACCTGCCGGGGAAGTGGAAGTTTCGCATCGAATTCTGCTCTCTTGAAGCCCTCTTGGGCCGTGGGCGCCGTCTCGGAAAAACCGGGCCTACATGACACATTCCGGCCGGTCCGGGCAATCCTGGCATACCAGAGAAATGGCTGCCATCCGCTGAGGGTATAGACGGTCATTAACCTTCGCCTCTGCGGGTTTTCTGGGCGCCGGCCGCCTGCTAAACGAGCCGGCATGACTTACAAGGTTTGCGCCTTCTACCAATTCGCCGCCCTGCCCGATTACCGCGAGCTGCGCGAGCCGCTACGGGCATTCTGCGCCGGCCTTTCGCTGAAGGGCAGCGTGCTGCTGGCCGCGGAAGGCATCAACGGCACGATTGCCGGCGCACCGGAGGCGATCGACGCCTTCGCCCATGAGCTCGCCCAGGCCGGCCTGTTCGGCGGCAGGCTGAACAATCTCGAATTGAAGTTCTCGACCGCCGAGGCGATGCCATTCGGCCGGCTCAAGGTGCGGCTGAAAAAGGAGATCGTCTCGCTTGGCGACGCTGCCGCCGATCCGACGCGGCAGGTCGGCACCTATGTCGAGGCCGCCGAATGGAATGCACTGATCTCGGCGCCCGACACGCTGGTGCTCGACACCCGCAACGCCTTCGAGGTCGCGATGGGCACGTTCGAGGGCGCGGTCGATCCCGCCATCAAGAGCTTCGGCCAGTTCAAGGATTTTGCCGCCGAGAAGCTCGATCCGGCGAAGCACCGCAAGATCGCGATGTTCTGCACCGGCGGCATCCGCTGCGAGAAGGCGAGCGCGCATCTGCTCGCGCGCGGCTTTGCCGAGGTCTATCACCTCAAGGGTGGCATCTTGAAATATCTGGAAGAGGTGCCGAAGGCGCAGAGCCGCTGGCGCGGCGAATGCTTTGTGTTCGACGAGCGCGTCGCGCTCGGGCATGGCTTGCGCGAACGGGCCCTACGTCAACAAGAATTGGACGCCGCACGTGACGAATGAGATCAAGACGCTGATCGAACGCATCGACACGCTGGAGACGCGCCTCGCCTATCAGGACGACACCATCGAGACGCTGAACCAGACCATCACTGCGCAGTGGAAGCAGATCGACGTGCTGACGCGGCAGCTCGCGCGGCTGAACGAACGGCTTCAGGAGGCCGAGGCGAACGCGCCGGGCCACGCCAACGAACGCCCGCCACATTATTGAGCGGGATTACTGCCCGGACGCCCTGGCCAGCAGGGTCGTGACCTCGCCCGACATCATCAGGCGGTCACGGCCGGCGTCCTTCGCGGCGTAGAGTGCACGGTCGGCGGCCTCCACCAGCGATCCTGCGCCCGCCGTGCGCTCGAAGGTCGGCCGGCAGGCCGCGCCGCCGATCGAGACGGTGACACAGGCCGCCGCCGGACTGGAAGCATGAACGAGACCTGCATCGTGGATGGCGCTGCGGATCCGCTCGCCGATCCGGGCGCAGCCGGCGGCATCGGTGTTCGGCAGCAGCATGGCGAATTCCTCGCCGCCGTAGCGGGCCGCGAGGTCGCCGACACGCTGCATCTCGGCCGCGATGATCTTGGCGACCACGCGCAGGCAGGCGTCGCCGGCGGGATGGCCGTATTCGTCGTTGTAGGCCTTGAAGTGATCGACGTCGATCATCAACAGGCCGAGGCTGGAGCGATCGCGATAGGCGCGCGCCCATTCCTCGTTCAGCCGCTCGTCGAAGCGGCGGCGGTTGGCAAGCGTGGTCAGGCTGTCCTCGATCGCGAGCGTCTCGAGCCTGGTCTCCAGCTGCTTCTGCTCGGTGATGTCGCGCGAGATCGCGACCACGCCGTCGACGCTGCCATTGTCCTTGCGCGTCACCCGCATGGTCGATTCGAGCCAGACCTCGCCATTCTGCCGGTGCGTGTTGCGATAGGTCACGCGGGCTTCGTCCTTCTCGCCACGCTTCATGGCATCGACGATGGCCTGGACCTGCGACACGTCCTCAGGATGGATGCCGGCGAGCGCGTTCGTGCCGATCAGCTGGTTGGCGCGCCAGCCGACCACGCGGTTCGACGACGGCGAGACGTAGCGCAGCCGCTCGTCCAGCCCGATGCGGGTGACCATGTCGCTGGAGCCTTCCGCGAGCAGGCGGAAATGCGCCTCCTTCTCGACCAGGGCGGCGGCCATGCGCTGGCCGCGCTGCAACTGCCGCACCAGCACCGCGCCGATGATCGCGATCAGCATCACCAGCGCGAGCACGTAGAGCATGCGGGAGATCGCGGCGGCGCGCCACGGCGCGAGCAGCTCTTCCTTGTCCACGGTGGCGAGCAGGACGAGCGGATAGTGGCCGGAGCGCTTGAAGAAGCTGACGCGCTCAGCGCCGTCCAGCGGCGACTTGAAATGATAGGCGCCGCTCGGCCGCTGCAGGCTGGGGTCGCGGAACAGCGGCGTGTCGGCGACGCTGCGGCCGACGAATTTCTCGTTGCTCGGGTTGCGCGCGATGATCAGGCCGTCGCCGTACATCAGCGTCACCGAGCTGTTACGGCCGATCTCGAACTGCTCGTAGAAATGCGAGAGATATTTCGAGCCGATCGCCGCGAGCACCACGCCGCCAAAGCTGCCGTCCGGCTTGTTGAAGCGGCGCGACAGGGTGACGACCCATTCGCCGTCCAACAGGCTCTTCACGGGGTGGCCGACAAAGGCCTCGCGCTTCGGCGAGAGCTGGTGGTAACGGAAGAACGCATCGTCACTGAGCGTCGAGGCGATGGTGCCGGGCGCGGTCAGCCAGTTGCCCTGATCGTCGATGATGGCGAGGCTGTGGACGCGCTCCATCGCCTTCTTGCGCGCCTCCAGCAGGTTCTTCAGCTTGGCGATCGTGGTGGGATCGGCGCCGTCCATCTCCAGCCGGCTGACGACGCCGACGACGCCGGAATCCAGCAGATCGAGGCTGTCCTCGGCATGCTGCGTCAGCGAACGGGCGACGTTCGCCATCTCGGTCTCGGCGCCTCTCAGCACGGTCTGGCGTGCCGACCATTCACTCCAGCCGCTGATGCCGAGGATTGCCACGCAGGCGAGCACGACGAACGCCGCCGCGCGCAGCGGCAGGCGGCTCCATCCGGCTCTCTGTGAGGCGACGTTCATGCGGCAAAATTCTCCGATCGGGGGAACTTCTGCCGCTTCTGTTATTGAACCCTGAAACGCTTGCCGACATTCGCCGGCATATGCGGGGGTTCCCGTACTCCTACGGACAGTAGCCTCGGCGGATCGCTAACAATGCGTTATCGAACCTGTCGGAAACCGGCGAGCCCTGAGCCTTAGCTGAAGATCGCCTTAACCTTCTCCCACAGCGACGGGTTGTCGGCATCCGCATCGGCCTTCGACGGTGTCGGCTGGGCGGCACTGACCGGATCGGACGCGGGAAAGCTGTCCTCGAGCCCGGCATCGAGCCTGGCATGGCCATCGGCCGCGAGCGCTTCGCGAAGATCGTCGGCGTGCTTGTCGTGCGGTGCGGGGTTGAATGTCTCAGCCATGGATTCCTCCTCCATTGACCAAGCCAACGCGGCGCATCTGCGCTGGTTCCTCTGTTCCCCCCGGGCCGGGCGGTGTATCAGGAACCTCAATTCTCCATCAGGACAGTTCGTGCCCCAGTCTGCGACAAAGCCCTTTATCGATGTGCTCTCCGGCCAGCGCCAGGCGATCCCGCCGGCCTGGATGATGCGGCAGGCCGGCCGTTACTTACCGGAATATCGCGAGGTCCGCGCCAAGGCCGGCGGCTTCCTCGATCTCTGCTTCAACCCGGAGCTTGCCGCCGAGGTCACGCTGCAACCGGTCCGCAGGTTCGGCTTCGATGCGGCGATCATCTTCTCCGACATTCTGGTGATCCCCTACGCGCTCGGCCGTTCGGTGCGCTTCGAGGTCGGCGAGGGTCCGCGGCTCGAGCCGCTGGATGATCCCGGCAAGGTCTCTGCGCTCGCCGCGCAGGCCGACTTCGGCAAGCTGGCGCCGGTGTTCGAGGCGCTCAGAATCGTGCGCGGCGCGCTCGATGCCAGGACCGCGCTGATCGGCTTCTGCGGCGCGCCGTGGACGGTTGCGACCTACATGGTCGCGGGCCAGGGCACACCCGATCAGGCGCCGGCGCGGATGATGGCCTACCGGCATCCGGAGGCGTTTTCGAAAATCATCGACGTGCTGGTGGAGAACTCGATCCACTATCTGCTGGCGCAGCTAGAGGCCGGTGCCAACGCCTTGCAGATCTTCGACACCTGGGCTGGCGTGTTGCCGCCAGTCGAGTTCGCGCGCTGGTCGATCGAGCCGACGCGGCGCATCGTCGAAGGCGTGCGCGCGAAAGTGCCGGATGCGAAGATCATCGGCTTCCCCCGCGGCGCCGGCGCGCAACTGCCTGGTTATGTCGAGGCGACCGGCGTCAACGCGGTCAGCATCGACTGGACCGCGGAGCCAGCGTTCATTCGCGAGCGCGTGCAGTCACGCGTCGCCGTGCAAGGCAATCTCGATCCGCTGGTGCTGATATCAGGCGGCGCGGCACTCGACCGTGCGGTCGACAATGTGCTGGCGAACTTCGCTGCGGGGCGCTTCATCTTCAATCTCGGCCACGGCATCCAGCCGGAGACGCCGATCGCTCATGTCGAGCAGATGCTGAAGCGGGTGCGGGGGTAATTTGTCCCGCCTCGAGGGCCGGAAACAAAAACCGCGAAAACAACCCCATGCACAGTACAAATCATTGAGGAATTTCGCTCTGCGCGGCCACAGGCCCAGCGGCCGCGACGTTTGACTCGTCGGGCAAAACAGGAGCACGATGGCATGACCCCGCCGATCGTGAGGGCAGCCGGCTTCAACGAGCTGCCGACTCAAGACCTCCAAGAATCTCACGGGCGCGCTTGATTGAAAAATCGATGCAACCGGCTTTTCAGTCTCGGGCGCGACCAGATAGCAATCGAACGCGCCTCCTTCCTTCGCGCAAATCTTGCTGAACATGATCTGCATGTGAAACTTCGCCGCGCTACTCCGGTCGGATCTTCGCAAGACTGATCACTCTGGCCCACTTCTCGGTTTCGCCGGCCATGACCGTGCCGAAGTCTGCGGGCGAACCGCCCAGTGCCGTCGCATCGAGGCTGCGCAGGCGCATCTTGAACCCGGAATCGGCCAATGCGGCGTTTGCCACCTTATTGAGCTGATCAACTATCCCGGTTGGCGTGTCTTTCGGCGCGCCGATGCCGAACACCGAGCTTGCCTCGTAACCGGGCACGAATTCGCCGATGGCTGGAACACTCGGCAACGCTTCGGATCGCGCTGCCGTCGTTATCCCGAGCGCACGCAGCTTGCCGCTACCGATGTACCCGATCGACGGCGCCAGGTTCACAAAGACGACCTGCACCTGGCCGCCGAGCAGATCCGTGATCGCGGGTGCCACACCTCGATAAGGCACATGCTGAAGATCAAGTCCTCCGGCTTCCTGCTTGAACAATTCCGCGGCGATATGTGTGATCCCGCCCACTCCACCCGAACCATAAGAGAGTTTTCCCGGATTGGCTTTGGCATGGGCGATGAACTCTGAAATCGTGTTGGCGGGAACCGATGGGTGTACCACCATCACCAGGGCGCCACGGGTCAGACCTGCGACCGGCGCGATATCCCGCAGGAAGTTGAAATCAAGATTTTCGTAAAGCGTCGCATTGATCGCGTTGGGCGAGCCAACCAGCAGGAGAGTGTGGCCATCCGGCGCCGCACGCACGACTGCATCAGTTGCGATGTTGCTTCCTGCTCCGGGCCGGTTCTCGACGATGAACGGCTGGCCGAGCTGCTCCGAGCACCATTGCGCCACCAGACGCGCAAGGATGTCATTTGGGCCACCCGCGGCGAAGCCAACCATGATCCGGACCGGGCGGGACGGATACGTATCCGCGCAAGCGTGGCCGGACAGCAGAGGAGGCGCGGCCAGCCCCATTGCAAGGTGCAGAAACTGACGTCGGGAGGGACGCATTGGGTTTGCTCCGTCGAACCTGCACACGCGCCGGCTCTCCTCAACGGCTGAGGATAGTTGATGCTGTCATAAGCGCATAAGGCTATTGTCGGATGACACCATCTCAAAACGGAAATGGGTGCTTTCATGCAGATGAGCGATCGCATCGGAAGACGAATGAAGCTGCACGACCTGCACGTGCTGATGGCGGTGGTGCAGGCCGGCAGCATGGGCAAGGCGGCGCTCATGCTCGATACCACCCAGCCCAATGTATCGCGAGCGATCGCGGAGCTTGAGCGTACGTTTGGCGTTCGCCTGCTGGATCGCCACCGGCGCGGCATCGAGCCGACCGAGTGCGGCCGTGCCCTGCTCGATTGCGGCACCGCCGTTTTCGACGAACTACGCCGGGGCGTGAAGAGCATCGAATTCCTGGCCGACCCCACCGCCGGAGAAGTGCGGATTGGAAGCACGGCCTTTCTGGCGGCCAGCCTTGTTTCCGCTCTCGTCGATCGGCTCTCCCGGCGTCATCCGCGGATCAAATTTCAGCTCGTGACTGGCTACATAGAGGCGCTGCACCGCGACCTGAGCGAGCGCAAAGTCGATCTGTTGTTCGTGCGGAGTGGTGGCCCGATTGCCGACGAGCGGTTGCACTTCGAGTTTCTTTTCGAAGAGCGCTATGTTGTCGCGGCGGGTGCCAAAAACCCATGGACACGGCGGCGCAAGATCCAGCTCCCCGATCTGGCGGACGAGCGTTGGGTGCTTCCACCGCGAGAGAGCGTGATCGGATCCATCATCACGCACGCTTTTCTCGCCCGCGGACTTGAGTATCCACGCGCGACGGTCGTCACCGATTCCCCCCATATGCGGGTCAGCCTGCTGGAAACAGGACGCTTTATCACGGTTTTCCCGGCTTCCGCACTGAAGTTTCTCACCAGGGGAGCGGCGCTCAAGGTCTTGCCCGTTGAACTGCCGGCGGCACGTCGACCGAACGGGATGGTCACCGTCAGGGATCGCGCCGTCAGCCCGCTTGTGCAGCTCGTCATGGACAGCGCCCGTGAGCTCGCAAAGCCAATGGCGAAACGAACGTGACAGACACAATGTCTGCTTACGGCCGTAGCAGACGTTGCCGCCCTCGGTACTGATGTTGACTTGCGACCTGTGGCTGACCTTACGCCCTTAGGTCAGAACGGCTTCGACCACGCTCACCGGCGATTGTGTCGCCACGACGCGACTGAGGCGGAAACCAGCCTTGTCCAGCAGACGGGAATACTCGGCTTCCGTGCGCTCCTGGCCGCCGATCAGTACCAGCATCACCATGTCCAGTATTTTCCCCGGATGTGGAGCGTCACCGGCAGGCAGGACCATCTCGACGATCAACAGCCGGCCGTTGGGCTTCATGGCTTTGCGGCAATGGCCGAGAATTGTCAGGCATTGGTCGTCGTTCCAGTCGTGCAGGATGTGCGACAGGAGGTAGGCATCGCCCTGTGACGGCACCGACCGGAAAAAATCACCAGCCTCGACGGTCACGCGATCGGCAACACCATTCGCTTTGAGCAACTTTTCCGCATCGGCCACGACGTGCGGTCGATCGAACAAAACGCCTCGCGGCTCCGAGTGCCGCGTCAGGATGGCGGCGAGCATATTGCCGGACGCCCCTCCGACGTCGACGACCGTCTTGAATGTTGAAAAATCATAGGCTGCCGCCACCGCCGGAGGCTCGGCTCCATGAAGCCCGACCATTGCTCCACTAAACACTGATGCGGCTTCGGGATGTTGAGCAAGATAGTCGAAAAACGGCATTCCCTGTGCTTTTTCAAATCCCGTTCGACCCGTTTGCAAGGAATGGAGAAGGTTGGCAAAGCCGCTTCCAACCCAGCTGCTGCCTGTCATGAGCAAGGTCGATCTTGCTGAGCCCGGAGCGTCTGACTTCAAAGCCTCGCCGAGCCTCGTTAACGAGAAGCGCTGTCCACCAACTTCAGTGAGAAGCCCAAGACTGGCGATCGTCCTCATCAATCTGTGCAGGGACGGCGCATGGAGTGCCAACGGCTCGGCCAGTTCGGCCGCGCTCTTTGGGCCATCAGCAAGTCTATCCGGCAACCCCAGCCTTGCGGCGATGTGCACGACATTGGCAACTGCTCCAGCTGTCCCCATTTGTATCAGCTGAACATGCGGTGAAAGGGACGGAGACGCCGCCTGAATCGATTCGATCATGACTTACTCCCGGTTCGCAGATGCATCGGGCGACATTTCGGGCCAGGCGAACGTGTCAGCGCATGGACGGGCGCGCTTAACTTGCAGCTTACTTTTTCCTTATCGGCAGCTTATTCTTTGGGTTGCAATCGGTGCTGCCCCGACGATCGGAGGCCAGCCGAGGGAGCGATAGATTGCGCTTTTTGTTCGAGAGTTTCGTATTCGATACGGACCGGCGCGAGTTGCATCGCGGCCCGGATGTTGTTGCTCTCGCACCACAAGTATTCGACCTGCTCGAGTTTCTGATCCGCAACCGGGAGCGCGTCCTCAGCAAGGATGACCTCATCAATGCCATCTGGAACGGGCGCAGCGTCTCCGACGCTGCGCTGACAACTCGCCTGAATGCTGCGCGCAGCGCGATCGGCGATTCCGGCGGCGAACAGCGCCTGATCAAGACTCTGCCGCGAAAGGGCTTCCGTTTCGTCGGACCGGTCCAGCAGGAGCATGGGTTCCCTGGTGCGCCGGTCGCCAACGACGCTCAGATCGAACCCTCGAAGCCCATTCTAGCGCTTCCAGAGAAACCTTCCGTCGCCGTGTTGCCCTTCCAGAACCTCAGCGACGACCCGGATCAGGACTATTTCGTCGACGGCATCGTCGAGGATATCATCGCGGGATTGTCGCGCTCCAGACTGCTGTTCGTGATCTCGCGAAATTCAAGTTTCACCTACCGAGCAAAAGCAATTGATATCAAGCGGGTCGGCCGTGAGCTTGGCGTTCGCTACGTGCTGGAAGGCAGCCTACGCAAGGTAGGGAAAAAAATTCGCGTGACCGCACAACTGATTGACGCAACTACCGGTGCGCACATCTGGGCGGACAAGTTCGACAGCGATCTTGAAGCGATTTTCGATGTGCAGGATCGACTGACGAGCAGCGTGATCGGCGCGATGTCTCCACAACTCGAGCGCGCCGAGATCGAACGCGCACGGCGCAAGCCGACGGAAAGCCTCCAGGCCTATGACTATTATCTGCGCTCCAAGTTCAACATCTACCAGTGGACCCGGGAAGGCAGCGATAGAGCTCTCAGGATGACGAGACTGGCCATCGCGCTCGATCCTGAATTTGCCGTTGCCTACGCTTCCGGGGCCAACATCTTCGGTCAGAAGAAGGGGTTCGGTTGGATCGAGGACGCGGCAAAGGAACGGGCTGAAAGCCGACAGCTGGCCGAACGGGCGATGCAACTTGACCAGGACGATCCGCTGGTGCTTGCGCACGCAGCCGAAGTGTATTCCTACGTGCTTGAAGAGCCCGAGACCGGTTCGGCTTTGGCCGCAAGGGCGGTCGCACTCGATCCCAACCTGGTGATGGCGCGCCTTTGGGCCGGCTGGGCACAGGTTTATCTCGGCGATCATGACGCGGCGATCGAGCAATTCTCGGCGGCCATTCGCTTAAGTCCCATCGACCCCCATCTGTTCGTGCCGCAAACAGGAATGGCATTCGCTCATTTCTTTGCCGGGCAGTATGAAGAAGGTCTGTTCCTGGCCACGAGAGCGATCCAGCGCCAGCCGAATTTTCCGGGCGCACAGCGAATACGAATGTCGAGCCTGGCGATGGCCGGGCGCATGGACGAGGCCCGTTGCGCTTGCGACGCAGTTCTGCGAGCCGACCCTGCCTTGCGGGTTTCCAGCATCAAAGCCGCGCCATTTCGCCGACACGAAGACGTCGGGAAATTGAGCGAAGCTTGGCGAATAGCCGGCGTGCCCGAATGACCGCTTATGGTCGGCGCCAACTGGCTCGCTCGAAAGCTTATCGTTAACCCTTAGGAACGTCCGCATACAGCTTCGGTTGGCGGGCCCGAGGTCAAGCGCTTTGTGGACCATCGCGACATATTGCGATGCCGCGTCAACTTTGTCGCTGCAGGTGCAAAGCGGGCGTTGCCTTGGCCGCATCAGCCCACTGGATTTATGGGCAGACGACCTAGCCCGGCCGGCTGCGGTCGATGATCTCGGCGGCGCCCTTGTCCAACAGATCCAGTCCGACGCTACGGCCGAGCTCACGCGGCCGGTTGGCGGGGCCTGTGCGCGACGCCTCGATGATGGTGTTGCCGGAGAGATCGAGCACGGAGGCCGTCAGCGACATCTGGTCGCCGGCGATGGTCGAGAAGCCCGCGACCGGCGAATTGCAGTGACCGTTGAGCACCCACAGCACCTCGCGCTCGGCATCGGCGCAGGCGTGCGCTGAGGGATCGTCGATCGATGACAGGATCTTTCGCGTTTGCCAGTCGTGCGCCGCGCATTCGACGGCAACGATGCCCTGCCCGGCCGCGGGCAGCATTTCAGCTGCCGTAAACTCATAGGCCATGCGATGCGAAAGACCAACGCGGTCGAGGCCCGAGCGCGCCATGATCAGCGCGTCCGCGGGACCGACCGCACCGCCATCCGGCAATTTCTGCTTCTCGCCATTATCGAGCTTTCGCACGCGCGTGTCGGCGGCGCCGCGGAAGTGGATCACTTCGACATCCGGGAACAACCGCCGCGCATAGGCGGCGCGGCGGACGGCGTTGGTGCCGATCTTGAAACCCTGGCCGCGCGACTGGCGCAGTGCTTCCAGCGTCACGCCGTCGCGCAACACCAGCGCGTCGCTCGCGGGATCGCGCGACAGCGTGGCGCCGATGACGAGGCCGGGCGTGTCCTCGTTGCCGGGCATGTCCTTCAGCGAATGCATCGCCGCCTGGAGCTCGCCCGACAGCACGGCGGCGCGGATCTGCGCGACGAAGGCGCCGCCCTTGCCGCCATGGGGCAACAGCTTGCTGGTCTGGTCGAGATCGCCGGTCGTATCGAACTTGACGATCTCGACCTCGAGATCGGGCATGGCGGCGGTCAGGCGGCGCGCGATCTCTTCCGTCTGGGCCAGCGCCATCGCGCTCTTGCGTGTGCCGATCTTCAGTCGAATAGCCAAGCTCTTGTCCCCTCGAGACGCGCGGATTTACCGCGCATCCTCCAATATCATGTCGGAGGCCTTCTCCGCGATCATGATGATCGGCGCGTTGGTGTTCCCCGACACCAGGTCCGGCATGATCGACCCATCGACCACCCGGAGACCTTCGAGGCCTCGCACCTTCAGCCGCTGGTCGACCACCGCGAGCGCGTCGTTGCCCATACGACAGGTCGAGGTCGGATGGTAGATGGTGCTGCCGCGGTCGCGGCAATAATCCAGAATCTCGGCGTCCGTGGATACCTTCGCCCCGGGATCGTACTCGCCAGTCACGAACGGCTTCATCGCCGGCGCGTTCAGGATCTTGCGCAGGATCTTGATGGCTTCGACGTTGGTGGTGCGGTCGGTCTCGGTCGACATGTAGTTGATGCGGATTTCCGGCGGCACGGTCGGGTCCGCGCTCTTGATGCGCAAGGAGCCGCGGCTTTCGGGGCGGAGCTGGCAGATCGACGCGGTGAAGCCGGAAAAATCATGCAGCTTCTCGCCCATCTTGTCGGTCGAGAACGGCAGGAAGTGAACCTGGACGTCGGGCGAGGCCAGCCGTGGATTGGTCTTGAAGAACGCGCCCGCGGTGCCCGCCGCGATCGTCAGCCAGCCCTTTCGGAACAGCGCATAGCGCGCGCCGGCGAGCGTACGGCGGAGCGGATTGTTGACGGTGTCGTTCAGCGTGATCTTCTGCGAGCAGCGCATCACGATGCGGATCTGCATGTGGTCCTGGAGATCGTGGCCGACGCCTTGCGCGTCGAGGACCACGTCAATGCCGTGCTTGCGCAGGAGATCGCCGGGGCCGACGCCGGAGAGCTGCAAGAGCTGCGGCGAGTTGTAGGCGCCGCTCGACAGCACGATTTCCTTCCGCGCCCGCGCGCGGCGCACATTTGCGCCCTGCCGGTACTCGACGCCGACCGCGCGGCGACCCTCGAACAGCACGCGCTGGCCGAGCGCTTCGGTTTCAACCTTGAGATTGCCGCGCGTCTTTGCAGGCCCGAGATAGGCCATCGCCGTCGAGGCGCGGCGGCCGTTGTGCGTCGTGGTCTGGAACAGGCCGACGCCTTCCTGCGTGGCGCCGTTGAAATCAGGATTGTAGGGCAGACCGGTCTCGACGGCAGCGTCGATAAAGCCTTTCGACAGCGGATCGGTCACCACCATGTTCGAGACCGGCAGCGGACCACCGGTGCCGTGATATCGATCGGCGCCGCGCGTCTGGTTCTCGGCCTTCTTGAAATAGGGCAGCACATCGTCATAACCCCAGCCGGCATTGCCGTGCTGGCGCCAGCGATCATAGTCCTCGTGCTGGCCGCGGACATAAAGCAGGCCGTTGATCGAGCTCGATCCGCCCAGCGTCTTGCCGCGTGGCTGGAACACCTGACGGCCCTTCAGCTCGGGCTCCGGCTCGGTCTGGTACATCCAGTTGACGGTCTTTTCCTTGAATAGCTTGCCGTAGCCGAGCGGCACGTGGATCCAGATGTTGGAGTCCTTGGGGCCCGCCTCGAGCAGCAGCACACTGTGCCTGCCGTTCGCCGACAGACGGTTGGCGAGCACGCAGCCGGCGGAGCCGGCGCCGACGATGATGTAGTCGAATTCGGGATCTGACGGCGCGAGGGAGGAATTTGCGTTCATGCGCTACTGTTCTTCTTGTTGGCGTGGGCGTTTCCAGTGTCTCCTCACTTCTCCCCATGGGAAAGGTGAACCGAGTTCTGTGTTGGCACCGTCCACATAACTCATTCGTCACTGGGCGTGTATCATGAAATGCTCAGCGGTCCCGATCTTCGCTCTAGGGCGTGGAGCGGACATCGCCCCGAGGCCCTGGGGGCAGCCTCCTGATCCAAAGCGGAAGCTGCTTCAAGCCGCGTATGCGGACGTTCGCTTCGCTGTCACTCAACGGGAGAATTGAACAGAGAGGAAACTCTGCGTCTCCTCGACTGCCTTCCTGGCCGCTTCCGCATCGTACTTGAGCCAGTGCCCGTACATTTCCCTGCCGTCGGCGAAAGCCGGGACGCTAAAGGCGTGATAGGCACCGGGATAGACGACCAGCTTAACGGGTGCACCCCTGTCGGCCCGCCTCTTCATCCAGAGTTCGCAGTCCCTCGCAGGCAACCAGTCGTCGAGTTCGCCGATCAGGATTAATGTGGAAACGACGAGTTCCTCGGAAGCAAAGCCGCACGCCGGAAAATAGGCCACCGCGGCCTTGAACTTTAGATCCCGAGGAGCGTCGAATGTTTCCACGTGGTGGGGCGACGCTAATTCCAGCGCAACCGTTGCACCCATCGATCCTCCAAGGACAGCGATACGTTGAGGATCGACAAAAGGAAGTTTGGAAAGATAGGATAGAGCGCCTAAGGCATCCCCTTGGCGGGCAAGCATCAGGGCAGGCATCGGTTTGGTGCAGGCGTCCTTGATGCCACGGGTCGCAAAGCTATCGACTGCAAGTGACACATACCCCAAACCGGTCACGGATTGAGCGATGGACTTTCGGTCATCTTTCGAAAGTCCATCGCATCCATGGAGAGACACAATGGCTGCGAATGGGCCGTCGCCCTCAGGTTTCGCGAGGTAGCCCTCGATCGTATCCGCCGTCTTCGGGGCTTCGCCACGCTCACGCGCCAAGCGCTGCTGGAGCTGGCCAACGCGGACTGGAGCACTTTCGAACCTGACCAACTCTTGTGCCATGGTGACGGCGTTCGTGCAAACGCACGTAACCAATACTGCTAAACGAAGACATGCTCCGGCTCGTGTGCCCATTTTACCTCGCCCCGTCTTCGTAACAGGGTCAACGTACCAGAGTTATGTCAGTCCATCCAAAGCGTAAATTCAGGACTGAAGACATGCGTCGCTTGAGCCATTGTTAAACTTGGTACCGCGAAGTCCGCCTTTGGCTGTAAAGCCGACAGCGGTCTAGGAGTACGCGCCCCAGCAGAATCACGCGCGCAGACGCAGCGCCTCGACCAGCGACTTGAACGCACGGGCATATTCCGCGCCCGCCCTTGCGATATCGGCGCGTCCGGCGCAGGCGACCGCGGCTTCCGTCACCGCGCCGAGCAATAGCCGCGCCAGCGGCTCGACCGGCTGCTTTGCAATGAGGCCGGCCTCCATCGCCACCGCGAGCGCGCGCGGCATTTTTCCGCCAAAATGCTGCGCGTCGATCTCGCGCCAGCGCTCCCAGCCGAGCACGGCGGGGCCGTCGCGCAGGATGATCTGGCCGGTCGGGCCCTTGGCGGTGGCGGCGAAATAATGCTGGGTGCCGGCGACCATCGCCGCCAGCACGTCCTTCTCGGCGCGCGCGGTGCGGTCGATCTCCGCGACGAGATCGCGCGAGACCAGGTCGAACACCGCTTCGAACACCGCCTCCTTGGTCTTGAAGTGATGATAGACCGCGCCCTTGGCGACGTGGGCTCCTTCCGCGACCTCGTCCATGGTGGTCGCGGCAAAACCGCGGCTCCCGAACAGGCGGCGCGCCGCGTTAAGGATCGCCTCTGTTGTCGCCGCCCGCCGCTCCGCCTGTTTCGCCATATGGCTCTCGTCTACAGCGCGATCAGTTGAAGGGGGAGCGAGTTCGGCCACGAGCGGCGCTCTTTCCGTTCCCTCCCCCCTTGTGGGGGAGGGTCAGGGAGGGGGGTGCCACACGGGGACTCTATCGATCGCACATCCGCTCGGTGCATCTTCAACAACTGGCACTCTTTGCTGGGCTACCCCTCTCCCTAGCCCTCCCCCACAAGGGGGGAGGGAACGCACCTTCGTCGGCGCGTGAGCCGGGTCTAATCCTCACAGGCTCTAATCGAATTCGCACCTCGCGGCCAGTTGACTTTTCGACCATCGGTCGGTATTTACCGACTATCAGTCGGTTTTAAGTGGGAGGTGCACCATGCCGAGCCGTGACATTGTCGAAGCGTTTGTAAAGCGGCTGGAGGACGGGGATTTCGTCGGCGCGATCGAGCAGTTCTATACGATGGATGCTGCCACCTACGAGAACAACGCCGCGCCGACGGTCGGGCGGGACAGACTGGCAGCGAAGGAGCGCGGCGTGCTGGCTGCCTTCAAGGAGGTCAAGGCCGTCCGTGTCGGGCCGAGCATGATCGAGGGCGATCATGTCGCGACACGCTGGACATTCAGCTTCACCAACGCGGAAGGCACGACGCGGATTCTGGATGAGATCGCGTGGCAGACCTGGCGGGGGGACGAGCTGATCGAGGAGCGGTTCTACTACGACCCGAAGCAGCTGGGGCGGTGACCTCCGCAGACGTCAGGATGTCCCGGCGCAATCCCGAATAGACGCAGAGGCAAAAGTTGGCCCGCAATTGCCTGCGGGCCAACTCTCCGCAACCATCAGACGACGCCGGTAGCGCGCGATCCGATGCCGTAACGCGGTGCCGGCTTCGCATTGCGAAACTTCGGCGATATCTCCCGGCGATCTGCTTCCCAGCGCGTCCACAATTGCGCGTCATGCAGACCCGGAATGGTCACGAGCTCACCGGCGTCGAGGCCGGCCAGCGCCGCGTCGACGCAGTCTTCCGCAGACATGGTGATCTCGGACGTCTTCTGCGGCGGGTAGCCGGCGACGTCCCAGAACTCGGTCGCGGTCGCGCCGGGCAGCACCGTCTGCACGCGCACACCCTTGTCAGCCAAATCCTTTTGCAGCGAATGACCGAAGCTCAGCACATAGGATTTCGATGCGCTGTAGACGCCGTTCAGCGCCTCGACCGCGATGCCGACCACCGAGGAGATGTTGACGATCGTCCCGGCGCCACGGGCCACGAAGGCCGGCGCAGCCGCATAGGTGAGACGGGTGAGTGCGGTGACGTTCAGATCGATCATCGCCTCCATCGTGTCGACGTCGGCCTGAAGGATCGACGCGACGGAGCCGACGCCCGCATTGTTGACGAGCATGGTGATGGCTGGATTGTCGCGCAGCACCGCCTCGACCTTCGCAAGGCCGGCCTTCTCATTCAGATCGGCGGACAACACCGCGACATCGCGACCGGTCTCGCCGCGAAGCTTGTCGGCGACCGCAGTCAGCCGCTGCTGGTTGCGCGCGACCAGGATGAGGTCGCAGCCGCGTTTGGCGAGACGATCGGCGTAGACCGCGCCGATGCCGGACGATGCCCCGGTGATCAGGGCGGTGCCTTTGGGAGTGGTCATGGGTGTCTTCCTTTCATCGTCGCTCGGGATCGAGCGCTTGGAAGGACAAATACGGTTGAATCCTCACGTCTCAAATGTCATATAAACGGCGATTTAGGACATTAAGTTGGAACATCGAGGCATCCGCCATGCGCGACATCGCGTTCGTTGTGTACCCCGGCTATTCCGTGATGGCGCTGGCCGTCGTTACGGCGTTCGAGGTCGCCAACATTCTGGCTGACGAGCCGCTCTACGACCTCCACTTCGTCTCGGAGCGAGGGGGCAAGGTCAAAACCTCCGCCGGCATGATGCTCGACAGCGAGCCCTTTACCGACAAACCATTCGACACGCTCGTGATTGGCGGAGCGACGACCCTCGTCCCGTTGTCGCCCGAGTTGATCGCCTTTACGAAAGACGCACCCAAGCGGCACCGCCGCATCGCCGCGGTCTGCACCGGAGCTTTCGTGCTGGCAGAAGCCGGCCTGCTCAACGGACGACGCGCCACCACGCACTGGATGCACGCGCGGGACATGCAGCGCCAATTCCCCGACGTGAAGATGGATGAAGACCGCATCTTCATCAATGACGGGCCGATCTGGACGTCGGCGGGAATGACGGCCGGCATCGATCTCGGCCTGGCTTTGATCGAGAACGACCTTGGGCCGGAGCTGGCAAAATCCGTCGCCCGCAAGCTCGTGGTCTATCATCGGCGCGGCGGCGGACAGTCGCAGTTTTCGGCGTTGCTCGAGCTGTCGCCCAAGTCGGATCGCATTCAAACGGCGCTCGCCTATGCGCGGGACAATCTGCACAAGCCCCTGACCGTGCCCGAGCTCGCCGATGCGGCGCATCTCAGCCCGCGGCAGTTTAGCCGGGCATTCCACGCCGAAACCGGTCAGTCGCCGGCCAAGGCGATCGAAAATCTGAGGGTCGAGGCCGCACGCAATCTCATGGAGCAGAGCCGTCACTCGATCGACATCGTCGCGCGCCAGACCGGCTTCAGCGACCGCGACCACATGCGCCGCGCCTTCCTGAGGGCCTTCGGGCAGCCGCCACAGGTGCTGCGCCGTCACGCGCGGCTGGAAGCGATCGATGATCCGCGGCCTGCCGATAACAGATAGCACACCAGGACTCGTGCAACAGGCCTGCCGTTACAGCCGTAACGCGGGGCGCCGCATTTGTATCGATTTGTTATCGATACTCCGGCTTGAACACGCAGAAGTGGTCACGGCGGCCGTGACGAACGGGGATAATTCATAGTTCGTCAAAGGTTTGCGGCGAATTCTCCCGATTGAGCCGAAACCAACGGCCCATGCTGCTGCAGGCTCTGGAATGCGGACTCAATCGACCACCATTTTCGCGCGGCTGTTTGCCGGCGATCTGTCCGTCTTCGGCGGTCCTGCAACCGACGAGGCGATTGCCGGTCATATCCGCGCCGAACAGATGTCGCTGGTGCTCGGCTATTCCGTCGGCATCATGCTGGCGAACGCCTGCAACGCCGCCGTGCTCGTGGTGGCGCTGCGGCACTCGCCGGACTGGACATTCGCGCTGGGCTGGGCCGTCGTCGTGGCCGGTGCGGCCATCACCTTCGGCCTGCAATCGCATGCCGCGCGGCGCATCACCAAGCCACAATTCGTCTCGCGCCGGGCCATGCACCGGCTGGTGCGCAACGCATCCATGCTCGGGGCCGCCTGGGGCATCGTGCCGGTCGCCTTCTTCGCGAATGCCTCCGCCGGCGGACAACTTGTCATCACCTGCCTCTGCTCCGGCATGCTGGCCGGCGGCGCACTGGCCTTTGCCACCATCCCGATCGCGGCCATCGCGTTCACGACGCCCATCTTCATCGGCATCGCGATCTGTCTCAGCCGCGACGGCGACCCGGCCTATGTGCTGATGGCCGTGCTGGTGGTGGTCTACGGCACCGTTCTGCTGCGCGCCGTGTTCGTCAATTCGTTCGCGTTTGCCCGGCGCGTGATCCGGCAGATCGAGGCCGAGCGCACGGTGCGGCAGGATCCGCTCACGCACCTGCCCAACCGCTTCGCCTTCAACGAGACGCTCGATGGCGCGCTCAAGCGCCTGGCGCTGTCCGGCGAGGAATTCGCCGTGCTGCTGCTCGATCTCGATCGCTTCAAGGAGGTCAACGACCGCTTCGGCCATCCCGCCGGCGACGAATTCCTGGTCCAGGTCGCGAACCGCCTGCAACGCTGCACCCGCGCGGCCGAGCATGTCGCGCGCATCGGCGGCGACGAGTTCGCGCTGGTGATGGCCAATCTGGCCCGCCCCGAAGATGCGCTCGACATCGCCGAGCGCTTTGTCGCGTCCTTTACCGAGCCGTTCCTGATCGAGGGCTGCGAGATCGTCGGCGCAACCAGCGTCGGCATCGTGCTGGCGCCGCGCGACGGCACCACGCCGCTCGACATCATGAAGAACGCCGACGCCGCGCTCTACCGCGCCAAGAAGGCGGGACCCGGCACGGTCTGCTTCTTCGAGGAGGCCGACGACAAGGCCTCGCGCGACCGCAAGGCGCTGCAAGCGGACCTCGCCGGCGCCGTCGCGCGCGACGAGCTGTTCCTGGTGTTCCAGCCGTTCCTCGATCTCGACGACAACCGCATCACCGGCTTCGAGGCGCTGTTGCGCTGGCAGCATCCGTCGCGCGGCCTGGTGCCGCCGAGCGAGTTCATTCCGATCGCCGAGGAGACCGGCCTGATCCACGAGATCGGCGAATGGGTGATCCGCCGCGCCTGCGCGACGCTTGCCCATTGGCCGGAAGACATCCGGGTCGCCGTGAATTTTTCGGCCGCGCAGTTTCACAGTGCCGGCATCCTCCAGACCATCGTGCAGGCGCTCGCCGACGCCAAGGTCGCCCCGCACCGGCTCGAGATCGAAATCACGGAATCGATGCTGCTGTCGAAATACGGCTCCGCCGCCTCGATCCTGAATGCGCTGCTGCAGCTCGGCGCCACGGTGGCGCTCGACGATTTCGGCACCGGCTTCTCGTCGCTGACGTACTTGCGCAAGCTGCCGTTCAGCCGCATCAAGATCGACCAGTCCTTCATCCGCGACATGCTGGTGCAGCCCGACTGCGCCGCGATCGTGAAGTCGGTGATCTCGCTCGCGCGGGACTTGCAAATCGGCGTGGTCGCCGAAGGCGTCGAGACCGCCGACCAGCTCGAATATCTGCGGCAGTTCAGTTGCGATGAGGTGCAGGGCTATCTGATCGGCCGGCCGGTATCGGCGGTGGACGTTCTGGCGCTGCTCGAGACGAGGAAGTTTCGGGCGATTTACGCGGCCTAGGCGCCCTCAGATCGCATCCGCCCGCAGCAGCGTGTCCACCGTGATCGTGCCCCGCGCGCGAGAGACGCAGGCGCAGATCTTCGCGTTGCTTTGCTTCTGATGATCGCTGAAGAAGACGTCGCGATGATCGATCTCGCCGTCGACGGCGACGACGTCGATGGCGCAGAGGCCGCATTCGCCGCGCTTGCAGTCGTACATCACCTCGTGGCCGCTGGCGTTGAGCACGTCCAGCATCGAGCGCTCGCGCGGGATCTCGAGCTCGACATCGGAGCCCTTCAGGCGGACGCGAAACGTCTCGGTCGGCAGCGTGCCGCTGGAGCCGAAGGTCTCGTAGCGGAGATCGGGAAGCGGGTGGCCGGCGCCAATCCAGGCGTGGCGGGCGGCATCGAGCATCCGCATCGGGCCGCAGAACAGCGCGAGCGCGGCTTTCGGCAATGAGGCGAACAGCGCGTCGAGATCGAGCCGCCGGCCTTCGTCGCTGGCATGGACCACCAGGCGGTCACCAAGCATCGCGGCGAGATCGTCGAGATAGGCGGCCTCGCTCCGCGAACGCACGGCATAGTGCAGCGTGATATTTGCCCCGCGCCGCGCCAGCGCCTGCGCGGCCCCGAAAATCGGCGTGATGCCGATGCCGCCGGCAACCAGGCAATAGGTTTCGCGCGTCCAGTCGACGGCGAGGAGCGACGACGGTTGCGTGATGTCGAGCCGCGCGCCGGGCGCGAGCTGCCACATGTAGCGCGAGCCGCCGCGGGAATCCTCAGCGCGGCGCACTGCGATCCGCAAGCCGCGCGGCGAGGCCTCGCCGACCAGCGAATAGGAGCGCGTCTCCGGCTGGCCATCGATGGGGACGCTGACATTGATGTGGCTGCCGACCGGATAGGCGGCGCCGTCGAACTGATCGGGCCTAATCAGGAATTCGCGGATGCCGGGGGCGAGGTCGCGGGTCGCGACGAGCGTGGCCGGAGTCCAGGTTTCGATGAAGCGCATGGTGACTGCCCTCAATCGGTTGCGGTCTTGATCAGCGCAAGCGCCGGCAAGAGGTCGAGATGGGTGCGGTTGCGCAGCGCCAGCCGCAAGTTTCGTACGGCGAGCCGTGCGTGCTCGCGCATCACGGCCTCGGCGCGGGCGCCCTCGCGGTTCTCGATCGCGTCGATCACGACACGGTGGTGTTCCTGCCCGATGATCAAGATCTGCTGCGCCTCCGGCAATGCTGACTGCGCCATCACAAAACCGCTCGGGGATGCGAACGGCAGCGCCGAGGCGCGATCGATCTGCCGGATCAGCGGCGGGCTGCGCGACAATTCGGTGAGCAGCGCGTGGAAGCGCGCGTTCAGCGTGACGTAGGACGAGAAGGCATCGACCGAGATCGGCACCTGGCGCAGCAATTCGTCGATCGCGGCAAGGCATTCCTTCAGCGGCTCGAGCTCACGCGCGGAGACGCCGCGCTCGGCGGCGAAGCGTGCGGCGAGGCCTTCCAGCGTGCCGCGCAGCTCGATGGAATCGGAGATGTCGCGCTCAGAGAACGCTTTCACCATGAAGCCGCCGGAGGGGATCGCCTCCAACAGCCCCTCTTCCTCCAGCCGCACCAGCGCCATGCGCACCGGGGTGCGCGAGGCGCCGGTGGTCTCGACCGCCTGGAGCTCGGAGATGCGTTCGCCGGGGCGCAAAGATCCCGCCAGGATCTGGTCGCGCAGCGCGAGCTGCGCCTTCACCGTCTGCGAGACGGAGCGGTCGACCTCGCGCTCGGCCATGCCCTACTCCGCGGCCTGGAGATGCTGAGGGGTGTTTTCCTTCGCGACCAGCTTGTCGATCAGCTTGCGCGTCCACATCGCGCCGGCGTCGATATTGAGGTTGTAGAAGACGCGATCCGGATTCTCGTCCATCGCGCGCTGCTGCGCCTCGAGGATCAGCTCGTCTTCGTGGAAGATGCCGGAGACGCCTTCGCGGATCTCGGTGGTGATGCGCTGCTCGCCGAGCTGATAATTGCGGACGAAGGCCCAGAAATAGTGGCAGGTCTTCTCGGTCTCCGGCGTGACGGTGTTGAGCACAAAGCCGTTGACGCCCTGCGAGCGGTCGCCTTCTGGCGCGCCGGTGCCGGCCGGCGCGACGCCGACGTCGATGGCAATGGTGCACGGCGCCTCGAAGCGGATGATCTGCCAGCGGTCGACCAGGCCGGACTTGCCGAGTTGCTTGGCCCAGAACGGCGGCGCCTCGATGCCGTGCATCCAGCGCGTCACCGTCACCGTCTTCTCGCCATGGGTGACGTCGAACGGCGCCTCGGCGACCGCGTCATTGCCGATGGAGGAGCCATGCACGAAGGTCTCGTGGGTGAGGTCCATGAGATTGTCGAGCACGAGGCGGTAGTCGCAATTGACGCGGATGGTCTTGCCGTCGCCGGCCCAGGCCGGGTCGTGGTTCCAGTGCATGTCGGGGACCAGGGCGGGATCGGCGAGTGCCGGATCGCCCATCCAGAGCCAGATGTAGCGGTGACGCTCGACCACGGGATAGGCGCGCACGCAGGCCGACGGGTTGATGGTCTCCTGCGAGGGCATGAAAGTGCAGCGCCCCTGCGCGTTGTATTTGAGGCCGTGATAGCCGCAGACGACGGTGTCGCCTTCGAGCCGGCCCTTGGACAGCGGCACCAGGCGGTGCCAGCAGGCGTCCTCCAGCGCGGTCACCGCGCCATCGGCCTTGCGGTACATCACGACACGCTTGCCGCAGATCGTGCGCGGCAGCAGCGCCGCCTTCACGTCGGCGTCCCAGGCGGCGGCGTACCAGGCGTTCATGGGGAATGGTTTTGTCACCGGCGATCTCCCAGGGTTTATGTATGCGTTATGTATACAATAGCTGGGAGATAGAATCGTTCAAGGCTAACTTTGGCGTATCAAAATACCTCTATCTAGTTTGCTGTATACATATGTAACGTTAGTATGGAAGGGGGCGGGGCGGCCCGCCTCGGACCCTACCTCCCGAACACCTTGTTCAGCCCGGCCTGGGCCTCGTCCTGGATCCGCTTCAGGTGCTCGGTGCTGCGGAAGCTCTCGGCGTAGATCTTGTAGACGTCCTCGGTGCCCGAGGGCCGCGCGGCGAACCAGCCGAAATCGGTCTCGACCTTGATGCCGCCGAACGGCTGGCCGTTGCCCGGCGCCTTGCTCAGCGTGGCGCGGACGGGGTCGCCGGCGAGATCCTTGAGGCCGAGCTGCTCGGGCGTGACGGACTTCAAAATGTTCTTCTGCGGCGTGGTGGCGGCGACGTCGATGCGGGCGTAATGGGGTACCCCTAACTCGGCGGTGAGGTCGTTGAAGAGCTGGCTCGGGTCGCGGCCGGTCTTCGCCATGATCTCGGCAGCCAGCAGGCCGAGGATGACGCCGTCCTTGTCGGTGGTCCAGACCCCGCCGTCGCGGCGCAGGAACGAGGCCCCTGCACTCTCCTCGCCGCCAAAGCCGAAGCCGCCGGTGAGGAGACCATCGACGAACCACTTGAAGCCGACCGGCGTCTCGACCAGCTTGCGGCCGAGCTTCTTGGCGACGCGGTCGATGATCGAGCTCGACACCACGGTCTTGCCGATTGCGGCATCCCGGCCCCAGTTCGGACGGTGCGCAAACAGATAGGAGATCGCGGTCGCCAGATAATGGTTCGGATTCATCAACCCGCCGGTGCGCGTGACGATGCCGTGACGGTCGGCGTCGGTGTCGTTGGCAAAGGCGACGTCGAAGCGGTCGCGCATGGCGATCAGGCTCGCCATCGCGTAAGGAGACGAGCAGTCCATGCGGATCTTGCCGTCCCAGTCCACCGTCATGAAGCGGAAGGTCGGATCGATCGCCTCGTTCACGACGGTCGCCTTGAGGCCGTAGCGTTCGATGATGGGGTGCCAGTAATGCACGGCGGCACCGCCGAGCGGATCGATGCCGATGTTGATGCCGGCGGATTTGACCAGGTCGAGATCGACGACATTGCCGAGGTCGGCGACGTAAGGCGTGATGAAGTCGTAGGCGTGGACGTGCCCGGATTTCTTCGCTTTCGCATAGTCCATGCGCGCGACGCCCTTCAGCCCATCGGCGAGATAGGCGTTGGCGCGCTTTTCGACGATTCCGGTCACATCGGTGTCGGCCGGGCCGCCATGCGGCGGATTGTATTTGTAGCCGCCGTCTTCGGGGGGATTGTGCGAGGGCGTGACGACGACGCCGTCAGCCAGCCCCGATGTGCGGCCCTTGTTGTAGGTCAGGATCGCGTGCGAGATCACCGGCGTCGGCGTGTAGCCGCCGTCCTTGTCGACCATGACATCGACGCCATTGGCCGCGAACACTTCCACCGCGCTGGCGAGTGCCGGCTCGGCCAGCGCATGGGTGTCGATGCCGATGAAGAGTGGGCCGGTCAGCCCCTTCTCCTTGCGGTAATCGCAGATCGCCTGCGTGGTGGCGAGGATGTGGCCCTCGTTAAACGTGTTCTTCAGCGAAGTGCCGCGATGGCCGGATGTGCCGAACGCCACCCGCTGCGCGGGATCCGATGCATCCGGCTTGTTGGCGAAATAGGCCGTCACCAGCCGCGGAATGTTGGCGAGCGCGTCCGGCGAGACCAATTTGCCCGCCGCGGGATGAACATCAGCCACTGGGAATATCCTCGTCCTGTCGAGATTGCAGGCCAGCATAGCATCGGCCGGGCCCCCGCCAAGGCCACAACACGCGCGAGGGGGATGGTGTTCCTTGCCGTAGCGTTGATCGTGCTATGATCCGCACCATCACGGCCTTTCGAATCGTCCCATGGCTCTTGCGCGAAAACTGTTTCCGCTGATCGCCTGGCTCATCCTGGCCGGCACGCCTTTGCGCGCCGCGGAGTACTACACCGAAGACCTCCGCATCCCGATGGCGGAGACCGGGCCGCAGGGGCTGGAGGCGTTCCTGGTTCGCCCGGCGGGGACAAAGCGCTATCCGCTGGCGCTGCTGAGCCACGGCTCGCCGCGCAGCTTTGACGACCGCGCGACGATGTCGGCGCACAAATATTACGGCATTGCGCTGGAATATGCCCGGCGCGGCTTTGCCGCGCTGATCGTGCTGCGGCGCGGCTACGGCACGTCGCCTGGCGGGCGCGTCGACAGCGTCGGCGGCTGTGCCAATGCCAATTATTTGCCGGCGACAGCCGTTGCGGTCGCGGATTTGCGCGCGGCGATCGATGCGATGGCCAGGCGGAGCGACGTCACGACATCGGGCATGATAGCGGCCGGCCATTCCACCGGCGGGCTTGCCACCGTCGCGCTGACCGCGCAGGCGCCGGCGGGCCTCGTGGCCGCGATCAGCTTCGCCGGCGGCCGCGGCTCGCGCGACGACGACGACGTCTGCAACGAGGATGGGCTGGTGCAGGCCTTCGCCACCTTCGGCAAGACCTCGCGGGTGCCGATGCTGTGGGTCTATGCGACCAACGATCTCTACTTCGGGCCTGATCTGGCGCGCCGGCTCTATGACGGGTTCCGCGCCGGCGGCGGCAACGCAAAGTTCGTCGCGGCGCCGCCTTATGGCGATGACGGCCATTATCTCTATTCGGTGGTGAGCCGCCCGCAATGGACGCCCTATCTCGACGCCTTCCTGCGCGAGCGCGGGCTCGCTCACGAGATCCTGAGCCCTCCCGATCCGCTGCCGCCACCGGCCCAGTTCAACGAGGCCGCGAAGGCCGAGTTCTCGCGCTATCTCGCCAGCGCCATGCCGCACAAGGCCTTTGCGGTGTCACCCAATGGCGGATACGGCTGGCGTTCGGGCCGCGCCACGACCGACGACGCGCAAAGCGACTCGCTCGCGGCCTGCATGAAATGGTCGCCGACCTGCACGCTCTATGCGGTCGACGACCGGCTCGCCGGCACGCGACAGACCTCCACCGACCAGGGCTCGCGCGCGCGATAGCCATGCCATCGCCCAAGCCCCCTGCGCCGATGTCAAATCGGTTGTTAACTCGGACGATATAAGACGTCACCCATGCTGCAGGACCTCGCACATCCAAAACACCACGCGACGTGGCGACACGCCACGATGGCCGTGCTGTTGCTGGCCTCGACCTGCGTGCATGCGGCGGACGATGTTGCGAATGACGTCGACACGACGTCGGCGATCGCCCGCGACAATGCCGATCTCGGCGCCGGCGAGACGGCAACCTCACGGGCCGCGATCCGAAAGATCATCGAGCGCGAAACCGCCAGGACCAATCTGCCGGCCGACATTGCCGAGGCCGTGGTGTTCGTCGAGAGCGGATACAATTCAGCCGTGGTCGGCAGCGTCGGCGAAGTCGGCCTGATGCAGGTGCGGCCCGAAACCGCGGCGATGCTCGGATTTCGGGGCAACAGTTCAGAGCTCGCAGAGCCGGATATCAACATCCATTATGGCGTGATCTATCTCAGCCGCGCCTGGCGCCTCGCCGCCGGCGACCTCTGTCGCGCGCTGATGAAATACCGGGCGGGCCACGGCGAGGAGACGATGACGGCGCGTTCGCAGGTCTATTGCAATCGCGCCCGCAACCGTCTTCTTGCGATGAACTCGGCGGCGCTGGAGACCCCGATTGCGGCCGTCCCGGATGTGGCACCGACGCCAACAGCGGCAGCACCGGCAAAGGCAGCGGTGACGACAACAAAATCAGCGCGCGATCCGAAGGTGCTGGCGCAGCCGAAGGACGTTTATGCGCGCTACCGTCAAGGCACGGCAGCCGCAAGCCGCGCCTATTGGGCCGCGCAGGAAGCCCGGGTCAGCCTCATCAAGGCGCGCATCGAAGCCAGGTGGAAACGGGTTGCATCGCGCTGAACCCTTGACGAGCCCGTCAAGGCCGATGGAAGATTGCTGACGCCCATTGTTCGGGCGGCCGTACCGATTGGACGAAGTGTTTTTTGCGTAAACCCGAATAGAGACCATGCACAACAGTTTGAGAGTATTGTTCGCGATCTTCGCGACCGCAGCCGTGGCGACATCCACCTTCATCGCCATCCGGCTCGTCGTCGGCTTCAGCGGCTGAACCGGCGCCGCTAGAGCCGCTCGCTGAGCGCGAGCTTGTAGCCGACGCCGGTGACGGTGGCGATCACGGGTGTGCCGCTGCCGACGAGCTTGCGGCGCAGCCGCGCCACCAGCGCGTCGACCGTGCGGATGTCGACCTCGGCCTGACGGTTGCTGACCACCTCGATCAGATAATCGCGGCTGAGCGGACGGCCGTCGGCGCCGACGAGTGCGGCGAGCAGATCGAATTCGGCGCGCGTCAGCGCCACCGGCTTGCCGTCGCTGCCGAGCAGCTCGCGCCGCGTCAGGTCGATGATCCAGTCGCCGAAGGCGATCGAATTGTGGTTGCGCGCCGCCTTGCGGTCGATCGAGCGCCGCCGCAGCACGCTGCGCGCACGCGCGAGCAGGTCGCGCAGATTGATCGGCTTGGTGACGTAATGGTCGCCTGCGATCTCGAGGCCGAGAATGCGATCGACGTCGGTGTCGCGGCGGGTCACGAAGATGATGCCCGCGTTGCTGGTGGCCTGAATCTCCTTGGCGAGGTCAAAACCGTCGCCGTCGGGCAGCTGCACGTCGAGGAAGACGAGATCGGCGCGGCCGCGCAGCGCCTGCCGGCATTCCGCGCAGGAGCCGGCGCCGACCACGTCGAAATTGTTGTCGCTGAAATAGCCGACCAGCATGGTCCGCGTCACCGGATCGTCTTCGACCACGATCAGTCGCTCGCGCCCGAGGGGGCGCAATTCGTGGAGTGCGGATTCAGCCACGATGTTGGATATCCTGTGTGCCTGCGACCCGGACTGGAAAGTCAGGTCGTCGCGCGATGCGCTGTCCTGTGAACGGGCATTCACGGCCTGATCGAGCCCCCGAAGCTGCCTGGCGGAATACTAGGCTTGTTGTGCTGCCCAAACAATATTGGTCATGGTATTGAAGTATTAACTATGAATTGCCCCACACTTCTCACTGGGCGCATCTTTACGGGTGTCCCTGCTTGCAAGAACAGCCTGCACGCCTCGGCACCAACAGCCCCGCACATGAGGCCTCGGACTCAACCGCCGGTTAACGTAAAAAAAGGCTTCAGCTTCGGTTTGGCCCGCCCCGCCTCTATGCTTGCTCATCGCAAGCGCGAGAGAAACGCGTGACCACGGAGCAGGCGTGATGCAGGGGCAGGCCCGGTTGGCTGCCGGTCGGACCGATCAGGGTGCAACGCGCTTCGGTCGTTCGCATACGCTCGACGTCCTGCGTGGCATCGGCATCGCCGGCGTGATGGCGATCCACATCTCACAGTCGTTTCCGTCGAACATCCGCGCGATCGACTTCGCCTTCATGTGCGGCTGGGCCGGCGTCAACGTGTTCTACTTCGTCAGCGCCATGACGATGTGCCTGATGTGGACGCAGCGCACCGAAACGAATCCCACCCGCAAATTCTACATCCGGAGATTTTTGCGCATCGCGCCGCTGTTCTGGCTCGCGATCCCAGTCTATCTCGTCATCAACGGGACGGGCCCGAGCACCAACGCGCCAAACGGCATCGGGCCGCTCCAGGTGATCATGACCGCGACGTTCCTGCACGGCTTCTGGCCGGACAGCGTCAACAGCGTGGTGCCGGGCGACTGGTCGATCGCGGCCGAGATGATGTTCTATCTGATCTTCCCGTTCGTGATCGCGGCGTTCGGGTCGCGCCGGCATCTCTATCTCGCGCTCGCGCTTC
Source organism: Bradyrhizobium commune (assembly GCF_015624505.1). Taxonomy (NCBI): domain Bacteria; kingdom Pseudomonadati; phylum Pseudomonadota; class Alphaproteobacteria; order Hyphomicrobiales; family Nitrobacteraceae; genus Bradyrhizobium; species Bradyrhizobium commune. Next base: position 5,826,775 of record NZ_CP061379.1, read on the forward strand.
TGCTGCATCTGATCAATGTCTGCCTGTTCAAGCCGTGGGCGTTCGCGCTGTTCTCGGCCTATTACGGCCCCGGCCACGAGGCCTTCGTCTGGAACGCGCTGCATATCAGCTTCCTGAACCAGCTCCCGATCTTCCTGGTCGGATGTGCATTGTTCTTCGCGCTTCGCGACGGCTTTGCGAAGTTGGATGCCGCGATCTTCGCCGGCTTCATCGTGCTGTCCTTTGTCGCCAACCGCGCGACCGGCTCGCACGAATTCAACTATCTGATGATCAATCTCGTGCTCGGTGCGCTGGTGTTCTGGTGCATCCGCTTTGCGATCCGCTCTGGGCCGATCGAGGCGCTCGGCCGCAACTCCTACTCGATGTACCTGTCGCACTTCGCGGTGATCTTTGGCCTGCGCCAGGTCTGGCCGCTCGCGGACGGGCTGCCCTCGTTGCTGCTCGCGTATGTCGTCACCGCCGCGCTCAGCTATCTCGTCGCGCGCGCGACCTGGCATCTGGTCGAACGTCGCGCGCAGGATCTGGCGCATCGGCTGACGGCGTTGGCGGCCAAGCCCGTGCCGCGCGCGGAGGCTGTGACGACGGCGAGCATCGCCATGAACGGCCGCAGCGCCGGCGTCTAAACGACGGGCCTCAGGACGTCCCGACCTCGATCCGGAATGACAATCCTTCCTCGGCACCGGGCGCGATGAGCATCAAGCCCGGCTTGTCCGTGAATTCGCCGTCGAAGCCTTTGGGGCTGGCATAGCCCCGCCAGGGCTCGATGCAGAGGAACGGCGCGCCTGAGGGCTTTGACCAGACGCCAAGCTCGCGAAAGCCGCGCCAGGACATCTTCAGCCACGGCCCGCCGCCCTGCCCGGCCGCGTAGCGGACCGCGTCGCTGTTGACGGGATCGATGATGACGGCGTCGGTGGCAAACAGGGATTCCGACAGCGCAAGCACAGTGCCCCGCACGGGGCTAGGATCCGGCGCCGCGAGCAACAGTCCACCCTCGACACGGCGGATCGGTGATGGCTCCTCTTTCGCGAAAGTCAGCGCGTAGCTCTCTTTCGGCAACCCAGGCTGAAGCGGCCAGTTGAAAGCGGGATGGCCACCGACCGACACCGGCAGCGTCTGCCCGCCGGGATTGACGATCGAAAGCGCCAGATCGAGACCCGCGTCGTCGATCGTATAAGTCGCCGTCAGGCGGAACGCGAACGGATAGAGCGCGCGCGTCGCATCGCTGTCCTCGAGCACCAGCACGCAGCGGCGCTCGCCCCGCTCCGCCCACGCAAAACGGCTGTCGCGCGCAAAGCCGTGCTGGGTCATCCGATACGTCTTGCCTTGGTGCCGCAACTCGTCATTGGCGAGACGGCCGACGATCGGAAACAGCAGCGGCGCATGACGCGGCCAGGCCGGGCCCGCCTGCCAGAGGAATTCGGTGCCGGCGGCGTCTTTCAGCGAGCATAGCTCGGCGCCGTGGGCCTTGATGGTGGCGGTGAGGCTGGCACTGCGGATGGTGCGGGTGTCGTCGGTCATGATTAGAGATCTCCAGACTTTCCGAACTTTTCACACCAGCACTTAAGCAACGACTGGATTGGGCAACTCACCATTGGCCGAGCGGCACACAGGCTCGATCAAATTGGGTTCGTTCTGCCAAATTTGCGTTTGCTCCTCAACTCCGCCATCCATCAGTTCCGTGCCGCAAAGCCGGCCTGCCGCGCTACGGCGTTGCCTATGGGCTCGACATTCGTAGCGTTCCAATGCCACCAAGCGCCGCACCTGTTCCAGGGACGGAGACTGCAGATCTAGTGCTGCGAGTAAGGCTTTCCGCACAGCTGCAACCCGCAGCAATTGCGCTTGGGCTCGTGCCACTTCCAGCGCTGCCAGCATTTGCATCTGGCTGGCGCCTTCCGGCGTCAACAGTTCTGCCAAACTGTAAGCTTGCGTCCCGACTGGAAGATCAGCGGCTGCGGGAAGTGAAAGACCATGGCGCAGGGCATTGCGGCTCGACCTTAACCGTCCGGCTAGACTTTTCGGCCCGGTACTCCGCTTGGCATTCTCGCGGTTCGCTCTGATCTGCTTTTCAGCGGCCTCGGGTCATTGGTCCAGTTAGATTGCAGCGTGATAGTCACATGTATGGGGCAAGGGCGGCTGCGATGTCGGGCGCCTTGGCCCGCAGGGTCTCAGCATCGTACGGCATCCGCCCTGCAGAGAACTCACGCTCCAACTGCCTGAAACTCGGGCCTGCCTTCTTGGCCGAAGCCGTCTTGGCCGGTTCACGGGGCGTTTTTTGAGTTTTGACAATCGAGGGCGTCACGACCTGTGGCGCGGCCGCCTTGGCAGGTTCGGGCTGCTTGGGAGGCTCGATATTTTGGACAGCTGTCTCGACCGGCACCGGCTTCGCTTCGGGCACCGGCTTCGCTTCGGGCAGCGACTTCGCTTCGGGCACCGGTTTCGACTCCGACCTGACTTCCTCCAACTTGGGTTCCGAACCAGCCGCCGCCTCAACGACCGGCGACGTGGCAACGACGACCGGCGCCTCCAAGGGCACAGCGGTTGGCGCGGGGCGCTCGGGGATGCCCCGCTCGGACGTCTGCAGCGGAGCCGGGGCGGAAGGTGTCACCGGCTCGGCCAAAGCCCCAGAGTGGGTTGGTTCCACCGGCTCGGTCGAAGCCGCGGGGTGGGTTGGTTCCATCGCTTCGGACGTCGATGCTGACGCGAGGGCAGGTCCCGTCGTGGGTTGCGCTTGGCGCTGCAGCACGGCGTCTCGCGCCTTGGCTGTAAATTCGGACTGCGCTTTTGCCAACAGGGCATCAGAGGCGCCGCTAGGCTGGTAGTAAAGCGCAGTCACCACGACCGACAATGCAATGGCAGTTCCGATAGCGATCCCGAGCTTGCTCATTTTAGTCTCCCCTTGATGGGACTGTCTTAGCCGGTGGCTCCGGTTGTGGCTGTGACGTTGGTCACAGGACGTTCGGTCGTAGCGGCGAGCGCAACTTTGTTACCGCGGATGTTGCCAATGACCTCATCACGCGGGCCCTGGATAATCGCCTGCCCGAACGACATCACCAGCAGCTTGTCGACATGCGAAAGTAGCAGGTTACGGTGGGTAACGGCAATCACCGTGCAACCGGCGGCCTTCATCGCCACCATGGCCCGGCCGAGAGCCCTCTCGCCCTCCTCGTCTAGATTGGAGTTGGGCTCGTCGAGAACGACAAGGCGCGGCCTGCCGTACAGCGCGCGGGCGAGACCAACGCGCTGGCGCATCCCGCCTGACAAGGCCACTCCGCCCTCGCCAAGCAGCGTATCGTAGCCATTGGGCAATCGCAGGATCACCTCATGGGCGCCCGCCGCCTGCGCAGCCGCAACGACGGCGTTTGGTTCAACCTTCCCGAGGCGAGCAATGTTCTCGGCAACAGTCCCGGAGAACAGCTCGATGTCTTGCGGCAAATAGCCGATGTGTTTGCCGAGCCGGTTCTGATCCCACTGGCTGTATTCGGCGCCGTCGATCCGCACCGTACCCTCTCGCAGCGGCCACACGCCGGCAAGCGCGCGAGCAAGTGTCGATTTGCCGCTGCCCGAGTTGCCGATGATCGCCATACTCTCGCCGGCTTGCAGGCTGAGCGACACACCCTTGACGGCGGGGCGGCTCGCATTGGGCGGCCAGACGACGGCATTGGTGACTTCGAGGTTGCCCTTTGGAGCAGGAAGCTCCGTCGGTGTTTCACCGATCGGGAGAGCCTGAAACAGGTTCTCGAGGCGGTTGTAGGACGTTCTGAAGGCGACGATTCGTTTCCACTGACCGATCACCTGCTCGATCGGCGCGAGGGCGCGGCCCATAATGATGGATGCGGCCATCATGGCACCGGGTGATATCTCCTTGTCAATGGCGAGCCATGCGCCGACGCAAAGAAGCGTTATCTGCACTGTGAGCCTGGCAAATTTCACCAGCGCATGAAGCGCGGCGCCCCGCTCAGTGGCAGCGCTATGAACGGCGATATGGGCATATTGGGCGCCGGCCCAGCGGTCGAGTACAACATCGCCCATGCCAAGACCGCGCACGACCTCGCCGTTGCGCAGCGCCGACGCCGCAAAGCGGTTCGCCTCGTTCGCCAAACGACTCGCTTCATTGACGCTGGCACGCGTCATAATTTCGGTGATGATTGCCAGACTGAACAGCACGGCGGCTCCGACAAGCGCCACCATGCCGAGCATGAAATGCTGCAGGAAACAGAGAATGACGAACAGCGGCGTCCAGGGCAAATCGCACAAGTTGGCAGCTAAGCCGCCCGTCAGGCACTCGCGGATCGTTTCGGCATCGCGGATCACCTGCTGACCAAGCCGATGCTGCGGCGACAACTCGGCCTTCATCATGGTTTCGAACAGAGGCCGCCGCAAATGGTTTTCGAACTGCACGCCGGCTCGTGCCAGCACGCCTGATCGAACGAACTCAAGAACGCCGTAAAGGATCAGGAAGACCACGACGATCGAAGTCAGCATGACGAGTGTCGTAACGTTGCGGCTTGTCAGCACGCGATCGTAAATCTGCATCGAATAGAGCGGCGACACCAACATGGTTGCATTGATGAACATGCTGATGACAAACGTAGCGCCCAGCGCGGGATAACAGGCCTTCAAGGCCTGCGTAAGCGGCGAGCGGTTCGTTGTCTGCGCGGCCATGTCCGGTCCCCCTAGGACAACGCGACGATGCGCCGCGCAATTGAAATTGACTGTGACAGAGGTCACAAACCTAATAAATTACAGCATCTTTTTTTATGTGATGCTACGCACACCCCCAGCCGTCGTTCTGGAGGTAGAGTATGCATATCACGTTCGGTGTCGGGGGACAGCCATGACAGTCATTTCACCAGACCCACAGCCTATGTCCGGGAACATCGGCGACCATCGCGGCTACGCGCGTCTGGGTTTCGCGGCGATCGCCCTGGTATTCGGCGGTTTCGGCTTCTGGGCTGTTTTTGCTCCTCTTGACCGCGCGGCTGTCGCGCAAGGGCAGGTCGCTGTCGAAAGCAACAACAAGCCGGTTCAACATCTCGAGGGCGGCATCGTCCGCGAAATTCTGGTGCACGATTCGCAGCAAGTGAAGGAAGGCGATGTGCTGTTCCGCCTGCAGCCGACCACCGCCCAGGCCAATCTCGACCTGCTGCGCAAGCAGATTGATGCCGACCTCGCCCGCGAAGCGCGACTGGTCGCTGAGAAGACGCAAGCCATTCAGATCAGTTTTCCCGCCGACCTGCTGACACGCCGCGACATCAAAGAAACGGATCAGGCGATCAGGGATCAGGAACGGGTGTTCCAGGAGAATCGGGAGAAGCTAAACGGCGATCTCGGTATTCTGGGCTCCCAGATCGCGCAGAAACAGGCGGACATCGATGGACGCCAACGGCAGAGGGAATCGCTGGCATCTCAGATGGCGAGTTACAAGGCTGAGATGACGTCGGTCTATCCCCTGGTCGAAAAGGGCTACTATGCCCGCAACAGATACCTCGAGCTTCAACGCAACGAGCAACACGTGGAAGGCGATCTCGCCATTGCCGAGAGCGACATTGCGCGTCTCAGCAAGGGCGTGGAAGAAGCCAGGCTTCAGATGCAGCAGACGCGATACAAGTACGACCAGGATGTCTCGAACGAGCTGAACGAGGTTCGCGGCAAGCTGTCGGATGCACGCGAGAAAGTCTTGATCGCACAGGATGTGCTGACGCGCGTCGATGTTCGCGCGCCACGAAGCGGCACCGTGTTTGGAATGAAAGTGCATGGCATCGGCGAAGTCGTCAAACCCGGCGATACGCTGGCCGAAATCGTGCCGCTTGGCGAAGGCCTGATGATCACGGCGAAGGTATCGCCAAACGACATCGAAAGCGTCGAGATCGGCCAGTCGGCCGAGGTGCGCTTCCCCAATTTCTCGACGCGGCAAACCTCGGTGATCATCGGCAAGGTCGTCAGCCTGTCTCCCGACGCGATGGTCGATCCTGCAGGCGGCAGCCAGCAGCAGCAGCCGTATTTCACGGCAAAAGTGGTGATCGACTACAGCGTGGTGCCGGATGAGATTGCCAAGAAGATTCAGCCTGGCATGCAGGCCGAGTTGCTGATCTCGACCGGTGAGCGCACCGCGCTGGCTTATTTCATCGGACCGCTGAAGAGCAGCTTCGCCAAGGCCTTCCGCGAGAAATGATACGGCCTCGATCCGGCCATCCCTCGACGTACGAGCAACACGCTCAGGCCGGCGATCCGGCGGTCGCACCAAGCCGCGCCCGGCTGGTCATGAAGACGTCGTGCTTTTCTCCATTCGGGGCGGAGAACGAAGCGGCTTCCATCGCACCGGCGTCGATGCCGCCTGCGTATATCGCCGCAGGGACCGCCGCGAGCTGGTATTTGCGGCTCTCGGCGAGCCGCGAAAATCCCTCAGCGCCGTCGATGGCCGGGCCAACGGCCGTGAACGGTTTCGAAGCCCCTGCTCCAATCCGGCCTAGATAGGCGGTTCCCAATGTCAGGCCCATGGCGACGGCAATCGGCTGACCGAACTCGGCGGAAAACCGCTCGTTCAAACGATCAAGCGCAACGTCTATATCTGCGGCAGCCGCAAACGCGGCCCTGCACGCGTCCTTGGTCGAGGTAGTTGCAGCCTTTGCAGTTTGGACTGAACCAGATTGGGAAGAGGCCGCCTGGGGCAGGTCATCCTGGCCAAACACCGCAATCATGCCGCTTTCGGTGGTCCGCATGATTGCGCCATTGTTTTTGACGATGGCGGCATGGACCATGTCGAGAAACTCGTTGAGGAAGAAGATCGCATCATAGGCCGGCCGCGAGTTCACAAGAGCAGCATGGCCTTGCAATCTGACACTGAAAGCCACGACCTGCCGTTCGATCCCCGCAGTGTCCAACTCCGGCGCCGCCTCTACGTCGGAAGCGTCACCTGCATCGTCAGTGGCAGTTAGCCGGGTCACCGTCAACGCGGCCGTTGGCGTGATCTGACAGGCGAGCCGGATACGCTGGTCGTCCCCACCAAGCTGCGCCAGTTCGGCAGCCGTCCGCGGCGGCAGCGCGCCTTCGCCCTGCTCTATTCGCACGCTGCATGCCGTGCAACGGCCGCGGCCGCCGCAGGTGTTGGCGTGCGGAACCCCATTCAGAAGGCTGATCTCGAGCAAGGTCGCGCCCGTGGAGGCTTTCAGCTTTGGGCCTTTGACATACGTCACGTCGATCTTCGGCGCGACCAGGATCCGGAGGAACCGAATGACGAGTGCGCCGGCGGCAAGCACGAGCAGCGCACCGTAGCACCCCAACGCCATCAACCGATAGCCCGACAGGGACTGCTCTGCGTCGGCCGAAGGCCAATGGGTCGCGGCGCGAACCTGCTCCGCAAAACTATTCTCGGCCATCAGCACGGCGACAATGCGCGCCGCGGCAATCACGCCCGCGAGTGCGGCTATGGGGATTGCCAGCGCGATCACGGCCAGGCCTGGCGCAACCGAACGATAGCCGGGCGACAGCCGCAACCACCGATGGATGCCTATGCAGCCGTGGCCCCACACCAGCACGATCAACGAGACAAAAGCCAGATTATGGTCGGGCCACAGCTTGGCCAGCCGGTAAAGAATGTCGTCGTCCACGCCGAACTTGATGTTCGCCAGCCTGGTATCGACGAGATAAGGCAGAAGCAGCAGGGGGACGAGTATACCGCTTGCGATCAGCGCGGCATCCCCGAACGACATCCGCAGGGTCGCACGGCGGGCGGTGAACCACAGCGTCGACAGGACATGGCAGACACAGGCGCTGCATAGGATGACAAGCCCGGGCCACGAGCGGGTGAAGCTCAGTTGCCACGCCGCGATATCGCCCATGGTCTGCAGCGAGACGAGCCCGACCGCATCGCTGCAAAGCTCCATCGCCGCAAACAGAAATAGGACAAGACCAGAAATGAGCGTGACGATTCGACCGGCGCGTTCCATACGACGGGCGCTCATCGCGCCACTCTCCATGCTCATCCCGAAACGAGGGTAATCTGTACTATCTCCCTCGCGTCCGTCTACATGGAAATTCCGCGGCCATTGGCTCTGGCTATTTGACTTTGCTCATCCTCGCAGGCAGCCGGCACGTCCCGCTCAGTTTGCAAGACATGCCGGCTGACGCCTCCAGCATCAGATCGTGTGCCAGTTGATGGAGTGGGAACCGACAGTCTCGTTGTCGGTGACGTGGTCGCCGTCCATCTGCAGCTCGGAAACGTGACCGCTGGCGTTCTGAAGCAACACGTCCGCCTTGCCGTCATGGTTGTAGTCGCCGGTGCCGATCACTGTCGAGCCGGGCGCATTGCCCACGGTGGTGTTCGAGGCGATGTGGTCGCCGTTCATCTGCCACTCTGCAAGCTTGCCGTTGGCATTCTGCCAGAGCACGTCGGTCTTGCCGTCGCCGTTGAAGTCGCCGGTGCCGGCCACCTTCCAATCGGATCCGACCGAGCTAACCGTCGTGTTCGAGGCGATGTGGTCACCGTTCATCTGCCACTCCGCCACCTGGCCCTTGCTGTTCTCCCAGAGGACGTCGGCCTTGCCGTCGCCGTTGAAGTCGCCGGTGGCGATCGCATGCCAATCGGTTCCGACCGAGCCGACCGTGGTGTTGGAGGCGATGTGGTCGCCATTCATCTGCCACTCCGCCACCTGGCCCTTGCCGTTCTCCCAGAGCACGTCGGCCTTGCCGTCGCCGTTGAAGTCGCCGGTGCCGATGGCATGCCAATCGGTTCCGACCGAGCCGACCGTGGTGTTGGAGGCGATATGGTCGCCGTTCATCTGCCACTCCGCCACCTGGCCCTTGCTGTTCTCCCAGAGGACGTCGGCCTTGCCGTCGCCGTTGAAGTCGCTGATGCCGATCGAATGCCAGTCGCTACCGACCGAACCGACCGTGGTGTTCGAAGCGATGTGGTCGCCATTCATCTCCCACATCGCGACGCTGCCCTTGCCGTTCTCGAACAAGACGTCGCTGATGCCGTCGCCGTTGAAGTCGTTGGCGACATGATGCGTGACGGGGGCGACGGGATGCGCGTCCGAGGAACTCGTATCCGAAGAATGCGTATCCTGGGAATGCGTATCCGACTGTGGGACGGTGGTCTTGTCGCCGGTCGAGACGGCGCCCGGCGTAAAATCCTGCGGGTTGAAGTGCTTGATGCCGTCGGCGAATTTGAGGAGCTCGATGTTCTTGAGCGTGTCGGTGCCGTCCGGCGAGCCGGCGCGTAGGTCCGTGATGGTGGTGACGCCATCGACGACGGTGATCTTGTAGTCGGCAAAATTGCCGCTGTAGACTGCCTCGTTGAGACCACCCTTGCCATCCAGGGTGTCGTTGCCTCCACCCCCGGTCAGGGTGTCCGCGCCGGCGCCGCCCGTGATGACGTTGTCGAGCGAGTTGCCGACGCCATTGAAGTTGCCGGTGCCGACATAGGTCAGGTTTTCAATGTTGCCCTTGTTGAAGATTCCCGCCGCATGGGTGTCGGGCAACGCGTAGCTGGACAGCGTCGTCCGCACTTCATCGATTCCGCCCATGTCCCCGACGTTGAGCATCGACGGCCCGTTGTTTCCGTACTCCGTCACGGTGTCGGCGGCGTTGTCGACATAGTAGATGTCGTTGCCGGATCCACCGATCATCAGGTGCGCGCCACCGCCGCCAACGATGACGGCATTGGTGACATGCTCAGCCGAGAGAACCTCGCTGCCGCTTCCGCCGAAGACGACCGTGGAGTGAGTAGCGTCCGTGTAGGCCTTGAGGTCACTGACATTGACCGTCTTGTCAGCGAACTGAATGTGCTGGATGTTCTTGAGCGTGTCGGTTCCGTCCGGCGAGCCCGGAACGTTCCAGCCAAGCGACCGCTGGTCGGCAACGGTCACCGATCCGTCCGCGTTGAAGGTGACGTGATAATCGGCCTCGTTACCGGTAAACTTCGCCGTATTGTCGCCGGAGCCGCCGTCAAGCGTGTCATTGCCCTTGCCGGTGACCAGCGTGTCGTTGCCGTCGCCACCGAGCAGCGTGTCGCCGCCGCTGCCGGCCTTGATGAGGTCGTTGTTGGCCGTTCCCATCCAGGTGTCGGCATGCGTGCTGCTGCTGCCGTCGATCAGGTTCATTCCGTCCGTCGTCAAGCGGTAGATCGTGACCGAGTTCGTCACGGTCTGGGAGTCATAGTCGACCCAACGCTCCTTGATCACGTCGCCGCCATTGTCGACGACCTCGATCTGACCGGGGTGCATGCCGTCCGCATTGAGGCCAGCGACCACCGTGGTCGTGTGAAATCCACCGCCATGAGCGGAGTCCCAGCCCATACGGACAATGTCGCCCGGCTTGACCAGAGTCTGCCAGTTTGACACCGCGCCACCATCGGACCCGCGATACGCGATCCGCCAGAAGCCGCCTTCCTGGTTGGTGGCCGGTGTTTCCGTAACGATGTCCTTGCCGGCGACGATCATGTCTGTTGACTGCTGCGTCACGGGATCAAGCGGCGCGCCGGCAGCGGCCGCGATATCCATTGCAATCCAATGGCAATCATTCTTGTCCGCCACGCCATTCTCGAGCGCAGCGAAGTGCTGCGCAGCAGCAACAACCTCGGCTGCGGTTGGAACATGGGAGGCGACGAAGCCGGCCTTGAGCGTGTTCACGAGGGTCGTATCGACCGGCGTCGTCGACATGCCGGGAAACTGCCTGAGCTGGCCATCGCCCAAAGCGCTGGTGAAGGGAGAGTGGAAAGTCGCATTAGGGTCGAGCGTATGAGAAAGGCCGTTATTGCCGGTGAGAATCGAGACCGAAGGCGTGGCATGTGTATCGCCGAGCAGATAGGTGGCCTGGTCAAATTGCTTCGGAATCGAGCTGACGTTCAGCTCCTGGTAGTCGGTGCTGCCATCGCTATTATGGGCAATCGGGACCTGAACGAAGACGTTCGGCATGATGTTGTTGCCGACCTTGATCATCACGTTTGCAAAGTCAGAGCTTTGGACGGTGACCGGCTGGAAGCCACCCTTCTGTGTGCTGGCTTTAATATTGTCCCCCACCACCGAAGTGACCGTCTGGTGCGCCGGATCCCAATAGGAAAACGGATCCAGCGCTGTGCCCGCCTTGTCGGTTCTATTGGCGAAATAGTCGGAGCCCCAATACCCGATGTTCACGCTCGTAATCGAGCTGGCTTGGTCGCCATAGGCCTGTTTCAAAAGATCCAGCAGGCTCACCTCGCTAACGCCAGGTGTCCCGGTGATGGTAACGGGAAGTGCGTCTCCGAAATAGGTATTGTCCACCATGGTAACCCCCCTTGTCCGTCGTGTTTCCCGATGCGATGTAGGAACTCTATCCTTGGGCTGGACGAATGATTGCAATCCAGATCACACAATGCGGCCGGCGATGCCCAAGATTGAAAGTGACGTGCCTCACGCTGATGCCGAGACTGCCTTTGTGGCTATGATCAGGTAGCCGAGACCACTGGTATCGGCTACCGCTCTTAATCATCCTTACCGATCTTGCCTGAGACCGTTTGCTCAGATCGTGTGCCAGTTGATGGAGTGGGAACCGACAGTCTCGTTGTCTGTGACGTGGTCGCCGTCCATCTGCAGCTCGGAAACGTGACCGCTGGCGTTCTGAAGCAACACGTCCGCCTTGCCGTCATGGTTGTAGTCGCCGGTGCCGATCACTGTCGAGCCGGGCGCATTGCCCACGGTGGTGTTCGAGGCGATGTGGTCGCCGTTCATCTGCCACTCTGCAAGCTTGCCGTTGGCATTCTGCCAGAGCACGTCGGTCTTGCCGTCGCCGTTGAAGTCGCCGGTGCCGGCCACCTTCCAATCGGATCCGACCGAGCTAACCGTCGTGTTCGAGGCGATGTGGTCACCGTTCATCTGCCACTCCGCCACCTGGCCCTTGCTGTTCTCCCAGAGGACGTCGGCCTTGCCGTCGCCGTTGAAGTCGCCGGTGGCGATCGCATGCCAATCGGTTCCGACCGAGCCGACCGTGGTGTTGGAGGCGATGTGGTCGCCATTCATCTGCCACTCCGCCACCTGGCCCTTGCCGTTCTCCCAGAGCACGTCGGCCTTGCCGTCGCCGTTGAAGTCGCCGGTGCCGATGGCATGCCAATCGGTTCCGACCGAGCCGACCGTGGTGTTGGAGGCGATATGGTCGCCGTTCATCTGCCACTCCGCCACCTGGCCCTTGCTGTTCTCCCAGAGGACGTCGGCCTTGCCGTCGCCGTTGAAGTCGCTGATGCCGATCGAATGCCAGTCGCTACCGACCGAACCGACCGTGGTGTTCGAAGCGATGTGGTCGCCATTCATCTCCCACATCGCGACGCTGCCCTTGCCGTTCTCGAACAAGACGTCGCTGATGCCGTCGCCGTTGAAATCATTGGCGACGTGATGCGTGACGGGAGCCGGCGCGACATCGTCATTGATGATATTGCCGGTGCCCTGGGCGTGCGAGATCGTCGCACCATTGGTCGCATCCGAGAGGTTGACGTGGAAATTCTCGTTACCCTCGACTTTGGTGTCGCCGTTGACGACGATCGACACCGTCTGGGTGTTGACGCCATCGGCAAAGTGCACCGTGCCCGACTTGGCGACATAGTCGCCGTCAGCGGTGGTGGCCGAGCCGTCCGCCGTCGCAAAGTGCACGTCGAACGCAGCGCTACCGCCGGCGCGGGTCAAGGTAAAGGTCTCGATCTGCTGGCCGTTGTTGCCTTCCGTGATCTGTACGTCGTTGATCGACACCGAGCCGGCGACCGGGGCGACATCGTCATTGACGATGATGCCGGTGCCCTGAGCGTGCGAGATCGTCGCACCGTTGGTCGCGCCCGAGAGGCTGACATGGAAGTCCTCGTTGCCCTCGACCTTGGTGTCGCCGTTGACGACGACCGACACCGTCTGGGTGTTGACGCCATCGGCAAAGTGCACCGTGCCCGACTTGGCGACATAGTCGCCGTCAGCGGTGGTGGCCGAACCGTCCGCTGTCGCAAAATTCACGTCGAACGCAGCGTTGCCGCCGGCGCGGGTCAAGGTAAAGGTTGCGATCTGCTGGCCGTTGTTGCCTTCCGTGATCTGTACGTCGTTGATCGACACCGAGCCGGCGACCGGGGCGGCATCGTCATTGACGATGATGCCGGTGCCCTGAGCGTGCGAGATCGTCGCACCGTTGGTCGCACCCGAGAGGTTGACGTGGAAGTTCTCGTTGCCCTCGACCTTGGTGTCGCCATTGATGACGACCGATACCGTCTGGCTGACAGCGCCCTGGGCAAAGTGCAGCGAGCCGGACTTGGCGACGTAGTCACCATCAGCCGTGGTGGCCGAGCCGTCCGCTGTTGCGAAATTCACGTCGAAGGCAGCGTTGCCGCCGGTGCGCGTCGCGGTAAAGGTCGCGACCTGCTGGCCGTTGTTGCCTTCCGTGATCTGCACGTCGTTGATCGACACGGAGCCGGCGACCGGAGCCGGCGCGGGAGCCGGATTCGGATCGGGAGCCGGCGGCGTCGGCGAGAGATCGACCGTCTGATCGTTGAACTGGATCTTCTCGACCGAGACCAGCTTGTCGGTCACGCCATGACCTGAAACGGACACGCTACCGTCGGCATTATGGACGATCTGGTAGTCGGCCTTGTTGCCAGCGAGCACCGCGGTGTCGATGCCGGCGCCGCCCTGCACGGTGTCGCTACCGCTGCCGACCTTGATGAGGTCGTTGAAGTTGTCGCCCTGAATGGTGATGTTGTGCGTTTCCGTGCTCTGATCGATCAGATATTGGCCATCGGTCGTGAGCCGGTAGATCGTGACACTACCCGCAATGGTGTTGAGGTCGGCCGGGTGCTCGCTGATGACCCCGTTCGAGTTGTCGACAACCATGATCTTGCCGGGGTTGTGCGGGTCCGAATTGAGGGCGCCGGTCACGGTGACGGTGTGTTCGGTGACGCTGCCGTTCCCGTTCACCACCCTCATGCGGACGATATCGCCGGCCTCCACCTGGCTCTGCCAGGCATCACCACCGCCGATGCCGGAAGCAGCGATTCGCCAGAAGCCCCCCGCCTCGTTCGCCGGCTCGCCAGTCAGGCCCGTGCTACCCGTGTTTGAGTCGAGCGTCGCTCCGGCAGAAGCCGCGATGTCGCTCGCGATGCCGTGGCAATCGTTAGAGTTGGCGACGCCACCTTCGGTGCTCGCGAACATCTTCGCGGTCGACACGATATCGGCCGCGGTCGGCACGTGGTCGGCCGGGAAATTCGCATCCAGGTTTTGCTGAAGGGCTGTGACGCTGAGCGTACGCATGGCGTCCCAGTTGCTGTTTTCCGGCAGCGTCACGAAGATGTTCGAATTGATGTTGTTGCCGATCGTGATCTGCACGTTCTTGAAGTCGGCGAAGTTGATGGTTCCGGTGGCGCTGATCTGGGTCGCGTGCGGATCAGCCGGATTCCAGTAGCTCCCGAAGACGGGGTTCTGGCCAACGAAAACGCTCTGGATCTGATTGACGTTGTCGCCGTACGCCTGCTTCAGCATGTCGTACAGGCTCACTGTCGAGCCTACTTGGCCACTGATCGCAACCGGCGCCGCATCCTGATAATTCGTACCCATGATAATTCTCCAGCCCTAACGGCATCCGGTCCGTCATCCGGCGATGGTCGTCCCCCACCGCATGCAGCAATCCTAGAAGCGAGTTCTCCGTCTGGTCGTGATCGTCATCACACTCTGAGTTTTGTGACCGACCTCACACCGCGCATCCGCTGTCCAGTGCCCCTCACCTGCATCTGTCGTCTGCGCGAGCAAGGGCAGCCTACGGTGACTCCGTTTCAGCTCGACTTCACGGAGATAGCGCTTCGGTTTCAAACCCACCGTTTTGGGTCTGCGCACTCTTCGTGACCTCCATCACAATCGCAATCTCCGTCGTGACGTCCATCACAGTCGCGATGAGCGGGTCGTGGCAAATCTCGCTCATCATTCAACGGATGGAGGGTTCCATGTCTTTCGGCAGTTTTTTAAGTGGAGTTGCCAAGGTCGTCACCGCGCCGGTGAAAGCCGTCGTCAATACCGTGGAACATGCGGTCAGCGATGCTGGTCACGCGGTCAGCGACGCGACTCATGCGGTCGGTTCGGGTCTGAGCAGCATCGCGCACACCGTCGAAAATGGCGCGAGTTCGGCGTTCACGACCGTCCTCGGCGGAGCGCAAAGCATCGTCAATCTCGGACTGCACGAAGGCGCGGCGATCGGCTCGGCCGTCGGCCACAGCTTCTACAATATCGGCTCATCGGTGGGCTACGGGGTGGTCAGCGGCTTCAAGACCATCGGGGACGCGGGCCTCAAGTTCGGCTCCGAACTCGGTCATACGGCCAGCAGTTTCGGCTCCGCGATCGGACATGGCATGAGCTCCATCGGCAGTGGCTTCGTGCATACCGCCACTGACGTTCTCAGCACCGGCGTCAAACTTGGTGGCGACGTTTTTCACACCGCCGGCAACGTCGGCGGAGACGTTTTCCACGCCGTGGGCAATCTCTCGCAGGGCAACGTTGGCGGCGCGTTCGGCGACCTCAGCCACGCCGGCAAGGATGTCTTCAGCGGTGCCAGCCATATTGTCACCGATACGGCGCACGGCGTCACGAACGTCGCTGGCGACGTCGGGCACACGGTGACGGGTCTCGGCCATGCAGCGGTCGAAGGCGGCGGTGCGCTGGCCTCGGGTGCATTGCAGATGGGCGGCACGGTTCTCGGTGCGGCGGGCGATCTGGCCAAGAATTACGAGCACACGATGGGCACCGTCCTGGTGAACGGCGTGGACGCGCTGGGTGCGATCGCCAAAGGCGAAGTCGCTTTCGGCTACGGCACGGCGGGAATCGTCGCACACACGGTCGGCACGCCGGTCGGCGACTTCTATGCCAACGTTTTCAAGCACTACAGCGACGCCGCAACCGGCACCCTGGATCACGTCAACAATGCGATCGACGGCGCCGTCAACAAGGCGACGACCTATGGCGGCGACCTCGCCAATTCGCTCGGACATGGCGCCGACAAGCTCGGCCATGACGGCGGCCAGGTGATCAGCGACATCTCCCACGGCAACTTCTCTACCGCGGCTCATGACATCGGTCAGTTCGGCAGCGATCTGTTCGAGGCTGGCAAGCAGTTTGCCGGCGCGGAAAAGGAAGGTATTGAAGCGCTGGCCGCAGTCGCCAACGGCATCAACACCACGCTGAACGGTCTGAACGAAGCGATGGCGCGGGCCGGTGGCGGCTTCGTCTCGGCGATCGGCGAAACGATCGGCGGTCATGCCGGTCACGTGATCTCCGATGCCGGCGACGGGCTCGGCAAGGCCACGGCGATGACCTCCGACCTCGTCCAGGGCAATTTCGAGGGCGCGGCCAAGGAAGGCGCCAAGGAGCTTGGCGGAATCGCCGGCGAGTGGGTTGGCGACCAGGTCAAGCATGTCGCCAACGATCTCGGCGACAAGGTCGGCGGCATTTTCGGCGATGGCATCAAGGCTCTCGGCGGTGCCGCGGTCGACGGCTTCAAGGACTTGGGCAAGTCAGCGGCGGGCGCCGCGGCCGACAAGGGTCTCGATATGGTCAAGGGCGGCGACGATCATTCGCCGAATACGGATAAATCCGCCGACGGTTCTCATTCTCAGTCGACGGAACACACGAGCAACAACGACTCCCTGCTCGACAAGGCGTTGCACGCCGCCGAACAGGCCAAGGATGATGCGATCCACAAGGCGACCGACCTCATCGACAAGGTGAGCCACGATCCCCAGGTGCTGCTCAACATGGCTGCCGACGCGCTCAAGGACCACCTCATCAAGGATCCGAGTGCTGCGCTCAACAAGCTGTTCGCGACAGCGGCAAATGCCAGCTCGCATGGTCAGGCCGATGCGCACACTGCGGACGCAACGACGGGAACGTCGCATGCCGCCCTGACTGCCGACACCCACGGTACGGTGCCGACTTTCGGCGGCGACTCGGTGGAAAGCCTGTTCGCCCAGCACACCACGGCTGGCAGCCACGGCGCCGTGACGGTTCAGGACGTGCTGCACACGATCTCGGAGCTCAATCCGATCCTGGTGTCGGCGCTCCATGCCGTGGACGCCGGGCATGCCTCGGGTTCGGAAGCCAATCTCTTCGGCAGCCACGACCTGCTGGCGTCGCATCCCGCCGTTCCGCACTTTGACGCGGGCATATCAATCCACTCGGAACTGATGCCGACGTCGCCTACTGAGCACGCTCATCAGCTCTTCGGCTAAATGCGGTCCATGACTAGGATTGGCCCCGTCTCTGCCATGGCGGGGCCGATTACATTTCGGCGCAAGCAAGACCGCATAGTTGATCGGTCAAGGAGCGGCCCAGCGAGCACAATCAGTTGCTGGCGCTTTGCGCGGCCGTCGAGATCGTGAAGGCCGTATGCCTCCTTCGCGAGCATACTGTTGAGATGGAGAAGACGTTCAGGTCGGCGCAGCGCCACGCTTCGCGAAAAGTCCGTTTGGGCAGCTGACTTAGTTACCGCCATTGGCCCTTCGCGTCATTTCGCTGCGCTGTGGAATTTGGTCGCAATCGGGGCGGACTCTGGCAAGTCGTCCGCCCAGGGGTGGGCAGCGGAAATCCAGGATGCTCCGATGCGCGCGAACCGGCAGCACGATGTTCTGGCTTCCGCCTTCATGGAAGCCTGGTCTCGCCTCTTCCGCGCTCGCGCAGGGAGGATGCGGTCGTGGAGGGAGCAGTCGGCCGGCGATCGCAAGCAGCAGCGGAGGATGGCGCCGAGCCAGGCCCTGCCTGCCTGCCAGACGATTTGGGCGCCATCTTTGTACTTGAGCGAGCACATCTCGGCGCCTCGCGCTTTGATGGCCGCGGAGACGCAACCGCTGCCAATACTGTAGGGGTCCTCGGTCATGAGTAAAGATTTCAAACGTTTCCGACCTTCTTAGACTAGCAGGCTTAGACTAGCAGGTCACCGAAGCCGCGCAACTCACCCACGTCCCGGGCCCTTCGCAGGCACAGACAAATTGGGTTCGTTTTGCCAGTTTTCTACCCAACTATGGGTCCGGTGTGCTGAAGCATGCCTGCCGCTCGACGGCGTTGCCTATGGGCTCGACACTCATAGCGCTCCAATGCCACCAGGCGCCGCACTTGCGTAAGAGACGGAGATTGCAAATCCAGCGTTGCGAGCATGGTTTTTCGTACAACTGCAACTCGCAGCAACTGCGCTTGCGCTTGTGCAATTTCGAGCACCGCCATCCGCTGTAACTGGCTAGCGCCTTCCGGGATCATAAGCTCCGCGAGCCTGTATTCCTGTATCCCGGCCGGCGGATCAGCGTCTGGAGACGTTGCCAAACCATGGCGCAGTGCATTGCGGCTTGACCTTGAACGACCGGCTGCGCTCTTTGGCCCTGTACTCCGCTTGGCATTCTCGCGATTGGCTCTGATCTGCTTTTCAGTGGCCATGGTGATACGCGCCTAATTCACTGGCCAGTTTTGCTTTCGCCTCTTGGCAAGACCGAGTTGGCTAGTTTGATGAACATCTCCTCGCCGCTCGATGCCTCGCTCAATTCGTGGGAGGGCAGAGCGTGACCATGATGATGTGCATCACAATTGTCGTTCGCTCCCCTATTCAGCTCTTGGCAAGGCCCGTTCACCTCTTGGCAAGGCTGGGGACCACCCTCATGACCCGCAGTGACATCGCCACGCGATTCTGACTTCACCTCTTGGGAAGGGCGGCGCCTTCTTATTTCGTTTTGAAGCTTTCGGCGGCTGCGCTCCCGCGATGAGACCATCCCCTCCAACATCAAGATGGCGTCGCTGTTGTTCTGCGCCGACCGGGCGAGCAGCTCTGCTTCCGTGATTCCAAACTTCGCAAGCCGCGATCGAACTTCTTCTCTTTCTTTCTTGGTCGCGCTGAAATACCTGTTCGCCCAGCGATCTGCCTTGCCTACCTGCGACTTCGATCCATCTTCCCCGGGCGGGATCTCAGTCAAGAACTGCTCCACTGCAAGCCGCTGGCCGCCGCGGATAATGGCGTTAGTAGCGCGCCGATAAGTACGTTCTTCCCATAGCTTCGTGACAAGGTCGTTAAGCGCGATCCAATCCAGCAAAGATTCCGGCCGGTGCTCGTCGATCATCGCGGAGAGGATGTTCCAATAGAGACTCGGGTCTTCGCCCTCGAGCAGGACAGGCTCAACGAAAAGTCCGATGATGTGATCCGGGATCTTGTTGGCCAAAACGTGCGTAGCTTTAGTCTGGGCTTCGACTCGTACTCGCATTGTTACTCCGATTGCTGGCCCGACGAATCAAACCATACTGTTTATCCGCCGATATTCCAGAGGCGCGAGAGGTGATATTTTTCTCCGTTAATTTCGCTTAACGAGTTCGCTAGTCGAAGCTGTCCAGCGCGCGGATCATTCGTTCACATCCTTCTCGTCCTTCTGATCCAACATGTGACAGTCTTGTGCGCTTTGGTCAAAACCATGGAGAGGTCAATGCGTTTTCGAAGCACGCGGCGCGGTTGCGCGTGCTTGGTGCGGACGCCGATCTTTGCGCCACGGTGCTCGTAGTCCAAATAGTCGCTATAGCCGCTCCACCTATGAACTCGCGCCTGTTCATATCGCACCACCAATGCCTCACGTGCGCACGCGCGTTAAGCGCATGGTCCAAGCATAAGGCAGCATACCCGAGATCAGGCTTGGCGTTTCCTGTGGGTCTTGGTTGTGTAAAAACACACCGTCTTAGATGAGCCGATAGCAAGCCAAGGCCGGTTCGGTCTCAGGCCGCGATCGCATAGCTCAGCGGCCTGATCCCGACGATGTTGATGACCCGTGTTAGGTTATAGGCCAGAACCGAGAGTGCCATCTCGGCGGCTACTTTTGGGAGCGTTTTAGTTAGGAAGTGTGTCGCTCCCATGCGGGCCTTCATCGTGCCAAACGGATGCTCGACTGTCTCGCGACGTTGGCGCATAGCGAGCGGGTTCGCATCAAGGCGCTGCTGAACAGCATCGAGCAATGCTCATGCTCCCATCTTGGAATCCGCCGCTCTGGCCCGGTCGTGCATTGAGATTTGAGCGAACAATTTTGACAGGCCGTGGTCCAGTAGCGCCTTATCCGCTTGCCATCTTCCTCGCCCGTAAAGCGATACGGCAGTTGCTCCCCAGCCGGACAGCGATATGCGTCTTCCTCCGGCAAATAGACAAAGTCCTGCTTGCCGAAGCGTCCATCCGACTTGGCGCCCGACGTTTGCGGCTTGGGCAGAGTTACCGTGATGCCGGCCTCGTGGCAGGCGAGGATCTCCGGACTGCTGAAGTAGCCGCGATCGGCAACGGCCTCGAGCGTCTCGGTCTTTAGAACAGCCTTTGCCTGCCTGGCCATATTGGCAAGCTGAGCCCGATCCGAGCCGCTGTTCGTTACCTCATGCGTGACAATCAGATGGTGCTCGGTATCCACGGCGACTTGCACGTTGTATCCGACAACACCGGACCCGCGGCCGCTGGTTGCCATCGAGCGGCTATCCGGATCAGTCAGGGAGATTTGCTGGTCGGGCGAAGCCAGCATCTGCTTCTCGTAAGTAGCAAGCTTGCCCATTTCGTCCTTCAGTTTTGTGAGCTTCTCATTGAGCCTCGTCACCTTCGCGGCCAGCGCTTCGGTCGGCTCGTGTCGGTCAGCCGTGTCAAGCTGGCTCAGATACCGCGCGACGCTCTCCTCCAGCTGAGCACGACGCCGTTCCACCTTCGCTCGTGTGAAGTTCCTGTCCCGGTTGTTCACGGCTTTGAACTTGCTGCCATCGATCGCAACGCTCGCCGTCGCCAGTAAACCTATCTCTCGGCAGAGTTCAACGAAGCGCGCACATACCTTGCGGAGTGCCAGGCCGCTGTCCTTGCGGAAGTCGGCAATCGTCTTGTGATCGGGAGCCAGACGACACAGCAGCCACATCACCTCAACATTGCGGCCGGCTTCCCGTTCGAGCCGTCGGCTCGATTGCACCCGGTTCAGATAGCCATAAATGTAGAGCTTCAGGAGAACCGAGGGATGATACGACGGCCGACCCGTTGCGGCCGGCTCCGCTCCCTCAAAGCCCATCTCGGCCAAATCGAGCGCATCGACAAACACGTCGATCACTCGAACAGGGTTGCTCTCGTCAATGAAATCATCGAGGCATTCGGGCAATAACGTCAATTGCCCACGATCAGCCTGCTCAACGAAGCGCCTCATCAGCTTCCCCCGCAGAATCACGAGAGAATCATACCAAAGCAGTGGCGTTTTCACACAGCCAGGGTCAGTAGCGGAAATACTCGCACCGAGTTCATCTGGTCCGGTTTGCCTCGGAAAGCGGACGTCCCATCGCACGGTTTACGAGCACTCGCCCTAGATGATGTCTCATAGTGCAGGAAATCGTTCGGCAGTAATAAGCGGGCGGTCATCATCATCGCTCGGATCGCACCGACCTAGTCATGCAGCAAGAAAGGGCGCAGCTACGGCATCAGGCCCTGCATCAAGTGGGGCGAAAACTATTGACCCCTTCTTGGTTTTGACCCTTTGAACGACTCTGAGTTTTTCCAGATCAGAAACGCACTGTTTGCGGCTTTCGATCGGCCTTCTGACGCGCCGGTGTCTGAGATCGGCTTTTTGAGGCCAGAGTTGCAGACGAACCGGAATCGCGCCGTTGCTGACCACGTGAATAATATCTGCTTCATCGTCCATGCGATCACGTGGCGTGGAATTGTGCCTCGGGCGCGCAGCGGTTCCTCGGTCATTGTCCTGATCGGATGACTCCAGGCAAATGCGTGACACCAACCCGGTTACTTTTTCGAGGAGGATCTCCAACCGTTGCTGTTCTTGACGGACTAGCGAAAGGCGACAAACGATTGATCACCGAGCTTTTCGCCACACCGTCCAAAAAAGCCCACCCCGCCGCCGCCAGCTTGTCCCTGCGTTTGCCGCGGGGCAGCGCGCCGATGCCGAACAACAGTTCGGCGATGCTGACGCTGGAGAGAAACACCGTCTCAGCCGCCTGGGCGTCGAGCCAGTCGCCGACCGATGGATGCAGTTCGGGCTTCATCGCCTCGGAGACCACATTGGTTTCGAGCAGGATCATTCGAAGCGCATCGGCTCAGCGGCACGTGCGTGGCGGCCGTGTTCAAGCGCCTCGACATCGGAATTGGTGGGACCGGCCTTCCGGCTCATCTCTGAACGAACGGGGCCGAGCCGCAGCTGGCTCTCGGGACGCGCGGCGGCGGACTTTCAGGGCGCGATGGGCCTCCTCGGAGAGGTTTCGGATGGTGACCCAGCCAAAGCATTGTTCGGTTTTCGGCTGCTTTGATATCATTTTCAAGAGTGATCGCCGCGGCTTACGCGCCACCGAACCGCCAGATCGGGACGCCGAGGCTCCTCGTTAAAGCGATCCCGCCACTCGCTCAATTGACATAGACGTTCGCGTATTATACGTATAATATGTATATTGATGGTTCTTTGAGGTACCCTGCCATGGTCCGAACGACCGCTTTGGAGTTCCAACGCAAATTCGGCGAGTTTCAACATCAGGCGCGGCGAGAGCCCGTGGAGATTACGCGCCATGGGCGGCGGGAGTCCGTGCTGATGTCGGCGGAGCACTATGACTGGCTGACGGCGGCGGCAAAGCGCAGCCACCGGACGACCGACGCGACGGACGCGGTGGTCGATGCGGTTCAACGGGCCGAGATGGACCCGCAACATAGCGCGCTCGACGAGTTGCTCAAGTAAGCGAGCTGCATGGCCTTTCCAGAACCCAAACCGGGCCTTGTCGTCCGTTATGATTATCTCTGGACTCATGAAGCTGCTGCAGGACACGATCAAGGAAAGGATCGTCCGACTTGTCTCGTCGCCGCCAGCGACAGCCAGAGCAATCCACGCTTTGTGGTCCTGCTGCCGATCACCCATATGCGGCCGGGAGGCGATACAGTCGGCATCGAGATCCCCGCAAAAGTCAAACAAGCGATCGGCCTCGACGACACGCCGAGTTGGGTCATCGTCTCCGAACACAACGTTGACGAATGGCCGAATGCTGGTCTCTCACCTGTCCCGGGCAAATTGGGAGTGTTTGGTTACGGCTTCATTCCGCCAAGCCTGTTTGCCCAGATAAAGGCCAAATTTCTCGAGCTGGCGCGGCAGAACAAGAGCAGCGCGGTGCGGCGCTGATAGAGCGGAGCGCTACGAAAAAGCCCAGACGAAACGGATGGTAGGCATTACACGAAACGTTTCACCCACCGTTTCAGAAACGGCCCTAGATACAGAGCAGAGTTAGAGACAGAGATCAGCTGGTCTCGCTCCAGGGATCGATGATCATTAGACCTGCGGCTTGAACGCATTCGTGTCGCGCGATGCCACGGCGAACCCGTGCGCGCCGACGATCACATCACCCGCGCTCGTCTCGCCTCCGCTATCCCGGCCAGCTCCGACGAGACGAGCGCTACCGTCAAACACCGACGCACGAAAGGGTCAGGGCTCCCTACTAGCTTCGCCAGCGCCCCGTGCTGCGGCCGGCGCAAGTTCGTTGCGGGCTGCCCGGAGGACGGGCCGGTTCCTATGGGTCCAGCCGTGCGTGCAGCGTTTGCAGGAGTTCGGCCGGCAAGCGATTCCGTCGCACCCGACCTCGAGACCGATCGGCTTTACGGCGCAGGCCAGGTCCATGGGCGCCGCCAACGGACCCTAGCAACTAGCGCTGTGGGCGCCTTAGCCGTCCGGCTTTGCACTCAAAGCAGCGAATGAGTAAGCGGCTAACCCGGAATCCAGTCGCATCCGACAACAGGAACGATGCGGTGGCGCGATGATTGAGTGCCAACATATCAACCCGTCGGAGGCACCATGGAAAAAGATCTCAACGCTTTGTTTCTCGATACCCTGAAGGACATCTACTACGCCGAAAAGCAAATCTACAAGTCGCTTCCGAAAATGGCGGAGGCCGCAAATTCGGACAAGCTCAAGGCCGCATTCGAAAAGCACCATGAGGAGACCGAAGGTCAGATCGAGCGGCTCGAACAGGTTTTCGAACTCCTCGGCAAGGCCGCCCGGGGCAAAAAGTGCGATGCCATCGAAGGCATCCTTGAGGAGGGCAAGGAGATCATGGAGGAGTATGAGGACGAGCCGGCGCTGGATGCCGGGCTTTTGGCGGCGGCGCAGGCCGTCGAACATTATGAGATATCGCGCTACGGCACGTTGAGATCATGGGCCGCCAAGCTTGGAATGAAGGACGCGGTGAGGCTCCTTGACCAGACACTGGCCGAGGAAAAGAAGACCGACGACACCCTGACCCAACTCGCCGACAGCGAAGTCAACGCGGTCGCGCAAGCCGCCTGATCGATCCTGGAAGTCCCGGTCCGGCCGGGGCTTCCTTCTTCTAATCTTATGGACCTAGCCGAAGACTTTTGCGCGCAAGGCGGTGAACCAGCCCCAGAGCTGGGCGAACCACGGCAGCGTCAGCAGCTTGGGTTTGACGATCCTGAACAACCGTTCGACAAGCAGCAAACTGGCGCCGTACGCCACGACGATCATTGCAGTGCCGGTGACCCAG
The DNA here is from genome assembly GCF_015624505.1 of Bradyrhizobium commune. Lineage (NCBI taxonomy): Bacteria > Pseudomonadati > Pseudomonadota > Alphaproteobacteria > Hyphomicrobiales > Nitrobacteraceae > Bradyrhizobium > Bradyrhizobium commune. Next base: position 5,851,266 of record NZ_CP061379.1, read on the forward strand.
TTCCCATCGCCGGCGACGGCAACCGCGATCAGCTTCAAAGGCTCGACGACGCTGGCGGGCAACAGCAGCAGCGCCAAGGATTGATAAGGGCCGAGCAGCTCGATGCGGGCACGAAGTTTCTTCCCGCCCCCCTCGGTGCCGGCTTTTCTGCGCAAGTCCATCATCAAAACATCGGGCCACAAACGATTCGGCGTCGCGAGCTCCAGGTGCAGCACGCGACGCCGAATGGCAACGATTTACGACCTCCGCGCCGCTCAGTGGTGCAGCAGCATGATCAGGATGATGAGCGGGATCGGAATTCCAAGCAACCAAAGCAGAATAGGCATCGATCTCTCCTTTTCCAAAGTTAGCGATTAAATGCGGTCTTGCCGTAGCTCTTCTTTCCCCACGTCCCGTCGCGGAGCCCGCCGCCTTCCATCGCCGCAGCCGCGGCGGAGAACGCGCCGATGAACAGCGACAGCGTCAGCCAGATCGCAAGCTGCATGGCCGTCTTGCGCGCGCGATCGAGGTCGGCCTTGACCTGATTGGACACGTCGTTGACGCGCTTCTCGGCGTCGCCCTGGCTCAAGCCCGTCCGCGCCGAGACCACCTTGGCGACGTAGGCCCGGTCGGCGGGATCGAGACCGCCGTCCTTGCGGAAGCTGGTCGTGAACAAACGGACCATCTGGGCGTGGGTGTCGGACGAATCCTGCTGCGCTTGAGCGGACGGATTATCGGAGCGAAGCAGCGTGTCGACGTATCCATCCATCGGCGATGATTGCGCAGAACTCGTCGCCGCCGCGGTCGTCCCGGAAGCCGCCCCGCCGATCAGCGAACCGGCCGGTGACGCAAGAACCATCGCGCCGAAGACCGATGCGACCGCCCACGCCAAAAAGCCGTGCGCCGTGTCGCGGAATTGCACTTCGCCGGTATGGATTCCCGTCCATTTGGTCCGCAAACGGCCTGCCAGATAGCCTCCGACCGCCGAGGAGACCATCGCCATCACGATGAAATAAAGACCGGTGCCGATCTCAAACGTCGTCGACGATACCCCCGACCCGGCCCACGGAGAGACCACAGCAAAGCCCAAGCCTGCTCCGAATGAAAGGAGCAGAAGCGTGAGCGCGCAGGATGCCGCGGCGCCCGCAAGAACGGCAGCCCAAGACACGCCAGCAATCGTTGGTTCAACCAATTCCGATTCCGTCCGAACGGATTGAGGCGACATCGCTTCCATCTTCGCTTCCATCTTCGTTTCCTCGCGATTGACTTGATCTGCTCAAAGAATGCGCATCGGAAACAGAAGTTCCAGGACTGAACTCAGGGTGCGCGGCAACGGAAAAAACACAGCGTCAAGTCGACCACGACTGCGGCGCCGCCAACCCTTTAACCATCATCCACGAGCCGCACCCTTGTACAGGCGGAGGCCCGGCTGTGCTGCGGCGCTAAGGGTTTGCTCCTCACGCATGCCACTGCTGAGCGTCATGGCTGCGGAAAACGAAGGTCCGCCGGTTCAAACTTGGCCGGCCAACGACCTCGTACTCGAAGGTGACGCCCTCAAGATCGTTCTCGTCGACTTGCGCTTCCGCCGCAGCGAAAAGGGGAGACACGATTGCGTCGATGACACACCTGTTGTTTCGGAACGGTCGCAGCCGGTCCGCTTGCGCGCGTCGATCGCGTTCAAGAGGAACGCTCCTAGGTTTAAAGGTTTTTATCTTCAATACACGGGAGCAAACATGAGCCAGGAAACACCCAAGGACGATCCGCGGCAACGGGCCGACCAGAAGACGCACAAGCAGACGGATAAGCCATGGAGGGGCAATCCGGAACAAGAGCAACGAAACGAAGCCGACGTCGACCTCGAAAATTGGCAGAAGACCAATACACACTAGGCTAGGGAAGCCATCAACAGAGCTGGAGCTTCACGATGAGTAAACTACTTCCGATAGCAGCCGCATTCTTCGTCCTGTCGATTGTCGGCGCCTCGGCGCAACATGCCGGTACCCCGAGCGGACGAGGAGCAGTCACCGGAGATCCTGCGGCCAGCTCGACGGTACCGAGCAGAGATCCTCGTGGCACCACAGGCTTATCCCCCAGTTCGCGCAGCGGAAGCGGCACCTCCACGTCTGGCGGCAAGGACGACAATGGCGATCAGGGCCGAGACAAAATGCCGGACAGCAACATGACTGTCAGGCCGGAGGGGCAGCAATCGGAAAGGCCCCGCTAACGCCCGTGGCGGTCGTCGCGATTGACTTCGGTTGTATCGATCGCCAACTGATGAGATCGTAGCTTCCGCCCCGTTCACGGACAGGCCAGTAGCAATCTTTGCGGCGAAAGATGCCTTCGCGGTGCACGAGCCTGAAGCGCTTCGAAAACCGCATTGCAGTCTGGACAGACAGATATGACGCGTGTCGGGTCTGAGTTGGAACGGTCGAACCGTGCCATCACCTCCTGCGCGCAAGCGGAGACTAGGCGGTTCGGCGCCAGACTTGGAGAGGCATTAAACCGAAAATGCCTGTACCGGGTGCGTCCATATCGGTTCCCAAGTCAATGCTCTTTTGATTGCCGAAGTTCCGATTTCGCGAAAGGGCCGCCATTGCGGGCCCTTGGCGGCCCTTCTTTCTAATTCCCAAAACGTCGAGGGGAAAGTGGAGGCGCCTTTTCCCTGAGGGCTTTGTCACCGGAATCGTCGTTGTCCGGAGAATCACTGGAGTGTAGGAATGTCCGCAAACGCGGGGGCGTTCCTATGAAGTTGCTAACCGAATATCTTGAGCGCGCAGTCCAGCTTGAACAGATGGCGGCCGCTGAGCCGGATTCGGTGTTCAAAGAGCAGCTTTTGCAACAAGCAAGAGCCTATCGGAAGCTTGCAGCCAAACGGGCGCAAGACTACGGCCTTCCGCCTCCGAGTCCGCCTGCAAAAGGGTAGCGAGGTAGACAGCAGCCTCGTCATTGCGCTGGATAGGCGTGCCGAAGGTGGGGAGGTTGATCGTGTTCTTCGCACCAGGCCTGCTCGCACATTCGCACCTGAACATACGCACTGTTCTCCCGGTAACGGGGTCAAGCATAGCCCGAACGTGTGCGAGCTTCTTTCCACACAGGTTGCAGGATCCGACGCGGCCGGGGTCGTAGCTGGAAAAAACTTCGTTCTTAAATTCGTTGTTCACGGCGATTTCCACAAAGAGGCGCCATTCTATAAGTGACAAAGTGAACATTCGTTCCATCAAAGGCTTCAGAAGCCACAATCTGGGTAGGTCTAGCATGGGCCGGCTGCCGATAGAATTTGCGTCCGAACTGGCTGGATGGGAGCGGATGTTGCAACGTAGTTCAGGCTGGAACGATTTGTCGCATCCGCCCGTTTGCTTTCATCTACAACGTAGCTTGGAGCAGAACGATGAGGAAGTTTTTGTTTGTTGCCGCGCTTGTTAGCGCTGTCGCCGCGCCCGCATTCGCGGAAGAGATAGGGGTCCGGGCGGGTCCGGTTGGTGCAGGCGTCACGGTCGGCGAGACCCGTGATCGCCCAGTCGAGCGTGATCACACCACGGTCGTGAAGGAGCGCGAGCCCACGACTGAGAGTAAGACCGTCATCAAGAAGGAAGACAGTGACGGCAATCGAGAAAAAACCGTCATTCATCACGACAATGACTAAGGCGCAAAAGCCCCGGTTAACCGGGGCTTTTTAGTTATTTGAAGCGCTTGGGCCGCGCGCGCTTAGGATCGTTCATCTCACTTCGCGTCAGCGATCGCCAGCGGACTAAATCATAGCTTCCAATCTCATTCCAGGATCGGCCAATAGCGGGCTTTGCACCGAACATGCCTTTGGCGGATGCGCGAATGAAGTGCCCTGTAAGGCGCAGGGCAGTCTGAACAGACGAATACCACGCGCGCCGCCTCCGGGCTTGACTCTCGTGTCCTACCCACAGCGGAGAGACGGCCCCGGCTGGGGGGCTTTTGGGGGGCTGGAGGCCGGGACCGCTCCGCCAGCTCGGCGGCGAGCCAGCAGCAGAACAAGCACTGCGGCGCGCAGCAGTTCCCACCGCGCGCGGATTGTAGTTGCCCGATGCAGCGGGGCCGCCGGTTCACGTTGGCTGGACTCGTCGGCTCACCAGGTCGGCGGCAATTTCTTTGGTTCTCGGATCGAGAAATACGAAGGCCGCAACGACACGAAATCGTTGCGGCCCGCGCATGATCAAAATGAAACCGGGTAAAAAAGATCCAAGTAAAATATGCAGCCAGCCCCGGTAAGGACGCTTCTAACCGAGCTTCGTTCCCGACGCGAGTCCTTTTCGCAAGTTCCGAAAATGAAACCGCCAGGTCCCTAATGCAGCTTGGACTGAGTGAGGAAAGGCGGCGCCGGGGGGTGGCTTCCGCTGGAGGCTCCATGTTAGCAACTTATCGTGCCGTGCAGATCGCGCGGAACGTCGCGGTGCCGGCCGCAGGAGCTTGTCTCTTCAGCGAACGCCTGCGGTCGTTCGCAGTCACGTATCTCCGGGAGGATCGCCGCCGCGATCCGTTCGGCTGGGTTGTTGAGCACGATCTTTGTCCGCTGGTTGCTCTTGGCCTCGGTCGTCGCGTACAATTCCTTGCTGGGCCCCTGATCGACTCTCAGGCCTCGGCATGCCCGCTTGTCCGCCATGTTTGCCGCCCATGTCCTGGCGGCCTTCCAAATCGTTTTCTTTTGGCATTTTATGCTCCGATGGCTCACGGCGAGATCCTTCGGAACCGCCGGACCGAAGCAAGCTTCGGCGCTTCCCGTGGCACCGACGATCAACATAGCGGTGCGGTCATTGTCCCAAAGCGGGGCGCAGGCCACGGTTCCAAAGTCATAGCGGTTTCAAGGGGTCGTCATCGGGATGCACACACTTGTCCGGGTAATTTGGCGCAATCTTTTTACCCGCCGGCTCCCAGGTCGTCGGGTTACTCACATGGCGTCGCCGATCTCTATGCCGTATCGTGCCGCTAACTGTTTGCATCATTGGGCGCGTTCGTCAGCGGGCCCCGTAGTATGAACTATCGATACGGGTGAGCGTCCCCCCTTGGCATGGGAGCTGCGACGTCGAAGCCAGCCGTTAGGCGTGAAACTTGGTTCAAGTGCTTGTGCATGGAGCGCGACATTCTCAAAAAGTCGATCGCGATCTTTGCCGGAACCCGACATGACCTTCCGCTTCATCGAGGACCAGCGGGACGCCTAACTGAGCGTTCAACATTTGGTCTATGCATGTGAGCGGCTGGGTTCAAAAGTGCACACAAGGGCACGTTTTCCGATCGACAAACTCTTAGCAATTCTCTGCAAAGCTGATGGCGGAGGAGACAATGCCGAACAGAGACCCGCCGCAAAGGGTCGCCTTTGAGCGACCGTTACCTGCTCAAATGATGGCGATCGATGGGACCTGGCAGCGCCCGTGCACAATCAAGGACATCTCTCAGGACGGTGCGACGCTTCTCGCCGAAGCGTCGATCGAAGGGCTCGCTTTGAAGGAGTTCTTCCTCCTCCTCTCTTCCACAGGCCTTGCTTATCGCCGATGTCAGTTCGAGGGGGTGAACGGAGCCGATATCTTGGTGAGCTTCTTGCGACCAAACGACAGGTGCAAAAAGATGACGCGCGATCTGGAGCAATTCGTGCGGTGAGGGTTTTCAGTTCTTTGACCCGCCGTCGTGCCATTGGCGAAGAGTAGGAACCGTGGTGCATCCTTCAATGTTGAAAACCAGCGGTCGTCCCACGGTCGCGGCCTATCATGTTGGAGCACCCAAATGCGATCGCAGGAATTGAAAATTGCGCTGTTCTTTTCCGGGATCATTGCTGCCGCATGTTTCGGCGCAGCGGCGATCGCGGCCCGGCTCCTCTGATTTCGGCTCAACCGGAAAAAAGCCGGCTCTGTTGCGGGCTTCAGACTAGACCAGCAAGCGAGGGTATTATGCATTGGCAGCCTGCAATTCACCAAGTGCGCTCACACGTCGTGCTGCTGGCGCGCGACTTAGACCGAAAGTCTACCCTCCCGTGGCGTCGGTGTGCTGAAGCATGTCTGCCGCTCGACGGCGTTGCCTACGGGCTCGGCAGTCATAGCGTTCCAATGCCGCCAGGCGCCGCACCTGTTCCAGGGACGGCGACTGCAGACCCAGCGTTGCAAGCAAGGTTTTTCGTACAAATGCAACTCGCAGCAACTGCGCTTGGGCTTGTGCAATTTCGAGCACCGCTATCTGCTGTAACCGGCTGGCGCCTTCCGGGGGCATAAGCTGCGCTAACTTGTATTCCTGTATCCCGTCTTCGTCTCTCATGGAGATCGCGCGCTCCGTGGAGGAACCCCTAAGCCCGATTGGCATTGACATCGCGAAGAGGAGGACTCCGCATGGACGGAATCATTTATCTCGTTGGCTTGATCGTTATCGTCATGTTCATCTTGTCGCTGCTCGGTCTTCGGTAAGTCTCAATGACCATTGAACCGCTCGCCACGATCGAAACCGAGACAATGCCTGCAACCGGACTTCCGAAGCCTTGGGGTCTTCAGTGGACACCCATCGTTGTCGGCGCCTTCGTCGCAACGGCGCTCTCGCTGATTTTGGTTTCATTTGGGACGGCGCTTGGGCTTGGCATGGCCTCCGCCGCGCCAACCTGGAGGGATGCCTCAGTTGCTCTATGGCTGCTGTCAGGTGTTTACTTGATCTTTCAGTCCCTGATCAGTTTTGGCTGCGGCGGCTATTTCGCCGGGCGTGTTCGACCACCCTACTCGTCCGCAACCGATGATATTAAGACGCGCGACGGATTGCATGGGGTCGCTGCATGGGCGCTCGCAGTCTTGATAGGAGCTGTTCTGACCGCCTTGATCGCTGGCGTCGCAACTCGGCCGTCATCAACAACGCAGCCGCCCTCTGCCACCGAGCCGTCCGTGCTGAGCTACGAGCTGGATCATCTCTTCCGCGCTCCAAGACGGCCGCAGAACGTTGATCTGACAGGCGAGCGCGCTGAAGCGGCGCGGCTTTTGGCAACCGCTTCGAGCCACACTGGTGTGCTCCCCGAGGATAGGGCTTATCTTGTTCAGCAGGTCTCCGCGCTAACCGCGCTTTCACCAGCCGATGCGGAGAAGCGAGTAGACACCGCTCTAGCCAATGCCAAGACGGCGATCTCAAGGGCTCGCGCGGCAAGCATCATCCTCGCCTTCTCGACTGCTGCGGCTTTATTGTTCGGCGCTGTAGCAGCTTGGGCCGGCGCAGAAGCCGGCGGACGCCACCGCGACGGTGAGCCGATTTCCAGATGGATGGCTCACTCCAATCGGTGGCATAAGAGTCGCGTCACGGATCCCCGCCCACTGCCTTAGTTCGATTGCTATTAGGGATCGCGGATAGGAGCAGTTGTTCGCGATCTTCGTGCTTCAATCGCTACCTCGACAATTCATTGCGGACCGCTGCAGCGGAGTTGCCGATTTTATCAACAAGGTGCTGCAGCCTGCTCTTCGTTATGCCGAGTTCGTGGGTCCAGTATTTGACCTCGTAATCGTCGCTCATGTTGATCTTGCTGCGGTCCGGCTGGACGCGCTTGCCGAAGGGCATCCCACGTCTCCCATCGGGGAGAACCTTAATCGTCTGTCGATGTCCCTAAAAACGATGCCTCTGCCCATGCCGTCGACAAACGGCAAACTCCCGAACCCAGGTAGCTCGCAGTCTTGTCAGTGTCTTGGGACAATTCTAATTCGTCTGTCGAGGCGCGATGTCGCTTTGTCCCGCAAATGTCCCCCCGGAATGTCCCCTCGCCAACACTCCATTGCCGGTGGGTCTTGCTATCGTGGTGCTGACCGTCACGTCCGAGGTGGCTCACAGTCAAGAACGCGGTCGCCAGTATCTTGGAGGCACGTCGAATTCGTCTCATCGAGGCACGATGGTACCCGTCCGGCGACGGCCCTTGGCTAGGTCCCCTTTGGACGGAACGGGACGCGCGGCACCCGGATGCGATGACTACTTGCGCCATGCTATCAGGCAGCGATAATCGCCCGGAGAAGCCCCTCCCGGAGAAGCCCCAGGAGCTTTCTATGATCCGCGCCTACTTCAATGCTCCCGGCTACCGCGCTGTCCGGTTCGACGCCTCGCCATGGTTCGAGATGGCGGGACTCAATGATATCCGCAGGCTCGTCGACAAGAAGTGGAGCGGCAAGCCGGCCGAAAAGGCTGCCAAGGGGGTAATTGAATTCGACGGCTACACCGAGCTCTACGATACCCTGGTCTGGGCACGGACCCACGACGGCATTGACGGTGCGCCGTTAGAGCCCGAGTACCATATTGACCCGGCGGACGGGCTGGCTTGGCTCGCTTACAATCGCCCGGAAGTCCACGAGGCGATCCTGACGGAATTTGGCGGAGATGTCGCCGCCTGCGAGCGCTCCAAGGCCGACTGGGCGGATCCGAGGGATCCTGACGAGACCACCTATCTCCGCTGCACCGAAGAGCGTCCGGCGTACCGGTAGGAGTTGGTCTGCTGCCCTGCAATCCCGAGGCTCGGGTCGCTTAGCTAGGCGGATGGCTGACTCCGCTCAAGCCGCGTGAGCGTGGTTCTGACGGCGCCAGTTCCAAGGCAGGAGTTGGTGGATGCGCTTGGCAGGGTGATCCGGTAGGCGGGCCAGCACGTCGGCGAGCCAAGCCTGTGGATCGATGTCGTTGAGCTTGGCGCTGGCAACGAGGGTGTAGATCGCAGCTGCACGCCGGCCGCCCTCATCGGAGCCGGCGAAGGTCCAGTTTCTTCTTCCTACGGCGACCGCCCGTAGCTCGCGTTCGGCGGCGTTGTTCGACATGCAAAGCCGTCCATCGTCGAGAAAGCGGGTAAATGCATCCCACCGGCTGAGGCAGTAATTGATCGCCTTGGCCGTATCGTTGCTCCTGGAGAGCTTGGCGCGCTGTTCGCGCAGCCACGCTTCCAGCTCGACGAGCAGTGGGCGGCTACGTTCCTGGCGCACCCGCAATCGATCCTGTGCAGCAAGACCGTTGATCTCACGCTCGATAGCGAACAGGACATCGATGCGCTTGACCGCTTCGGCCGCGATCGGCGCCTTGGTGAGCCGTGCCAGATCAAAGAACTTGCGCCTACCGTGCGCCCAACACGCGGCCTCGATGATCGGGCCGCCTTTGCGATTGGGCTCGTAAAGCCTGCTGAAGCCGGCATACGCGTCGGCCTGCATCAGTCGGGCATAGCCCGCCAGATGCTCACCGCCACGATCAGGCGAGTAGAAGAATACGGCCGCCGGCGGATCCCGCCCAGCAAACGGGCGATCGTCGCGTACGTAGGTCCAGAGCCGGCCGGTCCTGGTCTTACCCTTGGCCAGGACCGGCACCGTGGTGTCGTCGGCGTGGATGCGCTCGGCTGCAAAGACATGGCTCCGGATCACGTCAACCAGAGGCGTCAAGGTTGCCGCGGAGGCACCCACCCAGTCCGCCAACGTAGATACCTCGAGGTCGATGCCTTCACGGTGGTAGACGTCGCTCTGACGATTGAGCGGTAGGTGCAGGCCGTACTTGGCAAAGAGAACATGGGCCAGCAGCTTGGGCCCTGCACGCCCGCGCGCAATCGGATGCGAGGGGGCCGGCGGCTGGGTAATCGCTTCGCAGGCCCGGCAGACGAGCTTCTCCCGCACGTGCTGGATCACCTTCCATTGGCGCGGAATGAGCTCCAGCATCTCGGTCACATCCTCGCCGATCTTGCGCAATCGGTTGTCGCCGCAGCACGGACAGCTCGCAGGCACCGGATAGACAATGCGCTCCCGAGGCAAATGCTCCGGCAGCGGCCGGCGCGCCGGCCTGCGGCGCTCGAACGATGGCACCGCAATCTTCTCGGCTGCCACCTGCGCTGCGGTATCAATTTGCGCTGCGTTCTCCTCCAGGTCGGCGAGTTGCAGCTCGAGCTGGTCCAGCAATGCGCCTCGCTCGGAGGACTGTCCGAACTGCTCTTGCCGGAGCTTCTTGATCGTGAGGGCGTGCGCGATCTGATCGTGTTCTGCCAGGATCAGGCTGCAACCACAACGTGAAGTTCGCAGCTGAGTACGTCGGCTGATGGCAGGACGAGATCCGGCTTTCACAGCATGAGCCGCGGTTCGTCTGCAGGGCATGCGGCATGCGGGGGCGATCATAATCGCAGGCAGCAACAGCACAGAACGTGCCATCCTGCCGAGACCTGCAATTAGGAATTCGGAGCCGCTCGACTAATCTCCTATGTCATGGTTGTATAACGTTACGGCCAAAACCTTTTGGGGAGTAAAATGGGAAACCGCCGCTTGATCAGATTTCTATTATTGGCATTCATGATTGCTCCAACTGCCGCCTTAGCTGATTGCCCTCCCAGCGTTGCGCAGCAAACAGTACAAAAAATGAATGCAAAAGGCCGCTATTCAGCCCTCCCAGGTGGACTGCAAAAAAATGGCATGAAGGGCCAAAATGTCACGTTGATTTCGGTCGGCAACGACCTGGTCGGCTCTTGTTCTAGGCGAACGTGCAGTTGGCTACCTTAGCCGAGATCAGACCCAAGCGCGCTGCCAACGATCTGCAGCAAAAGGAAAAACCCGCCGACCTGGAAGCCGACGGGAGTTGGTAAGCCAGATTATTGCGATCGGCGGGCACCGATCGGAGAATCGAACTTAGCATCAGGAGCTCTCTGGCGAAACTTGAAACGGTTCCCGTGATCTGATCACAACGCTTGCCTCTAGATCTAGACTCAGGCTTTAATCGTAGCTGCCGGAATTGCTTCTGTGGGGGCTAGCGTGCACGGCGAAGCCGGATGCATGATTTGCAGTCAGCCTCGACTGCTCAAGGCGCTTTTTCCTGTCGCCAAGGGCTTCGAGCTGAAACTCTACCAATGCGCCAGTTGCGCTAGCACTTTGTGGCTTGTCACCAGAGTGTCCGCGCCCAATCGGCACAAGGACTGGCTTCTTCCTAGGCCACACGTCGAGACCATCGACGCCGCATTGAAGGCCGCCTCACGTGTGGAAGGCGTCCACTGAATGGCCCGTTAGCGTGAACGGCGGACTCTGATCGGGAAGATCATCGTTACCACATGGCAGGAGGATTCAGGGCTCTGCGTCCCGCCGCTTTCAGGGCATCTGTCGAAAGCTCCCCTTGAGCCGCCGCCTCCAGGATCTTCGACGCGACGTGAGTCCTGGCGCCGGTCTCATTGACCGGAATGTTCTCGCAAACTTCCTCAAGCACCGCTCTGAGCAGAGCAGTCGTTTCCGCACTGAACATGCACCAACCTCAAAGCACAACGAGAACAAAGAACGCCACGCAAGCGCAATATGGTCGCTCGCGGACGTGTTCGTGCATTCCGGTCTGGGCACTGAAATCCCAGGACCGACGATTTGGCACATGTCCGTCAAAGTATTATGACGCTAGGATTCTGGCGTTGCAGCTCCGCCCCCGCCCCGCTCGCGAAAGCCGGTCCAGTCCCCGCCTGAGGCTTTCGTTTTCAATAGCAAAGACGCCGCTCGCTTAAATGAACGCGAGCGGCGGCTTTCCAGCCCCGAGGGGGATGATGCAAAACCCCGGTATCTAATAAGTTCACCATAGATTGGTAAAGGTTCAATGTCGGTGGGCAACCCGTAAATTTACGGGCGAGCGCTAGCAACCATTGACTCGCATTGCCAATGACCTCGCCTATCTCAGGATCATGCCCACCGCGTTCGAGTTCTGCCTGCCCACCGCCGCCAAGACCGTGCCCGACGGCCCCGACTGGATTCACGAGATCAAATATGACGGCTATCGCCTGCGCGTCGAGCGCAACGGCTAGAACGTGCCGAAAAGGCATTCGGCGGTACGGGTGAGGCAATTGCAGCAAGGGTTCATTATCGCCCAGTAATTCGACCCACGCCACTTCCAACCTCTGCCGCCGAAGAAGGGCGACAGATCACTGCCACACGCTTTAGATCCGTGATCTGAGAAAAAAGGTTAAGAGGAGCCCCTTGCCTTTAACTTCGATCTGCCCTCGCGGTTCGCAGTGAAACACTCCCGCAACTCTTTCGTAGGTGGCCTCCGAGATTTGGATATGGTCGGGCTGGCTTGTCGATTCAAGCCGGCTCGCCAGATTAACGGTGTCGCCCCAGACGTCGTAGATAAACCGGTGCTGGCCAATGATGCCGGCCACCACATCGCCGGAATGAATTCCAATTCGGGATGACAGCGCTATTCCGAACTGCTTGCCGGTCTCGCGAACGATGTCGATCATACCGAGTGCCATGTCCGCCACCGCAATCGCATGATTAGGCCGCGCATCAGGAAGGCCACCCGCGAGCAAGTAGGCGTCACCGATGGTTTTTATCTTCTCGAGGTTCAGCGACTTCGCCAAAGCATCGAAAGCGGAGAACAGGTGATTAAGAATTTCAATAATCCGCGCGGGCGAAGAGCCGCTGGCCAAGCTGGTAAAGCCAACCAAGTCCGCAAAAAGGATCGTCGCATCCGGGAATCGGTCCGCGATCGCCACCTCGCCTAGTCGCATGCGGTCCACAACGCCTGCTGGCAGAATGTTCAGCAACAGCGCGTCAGATTTGCTTTTCTCAATCCGCAACTGGTCAGTGAAAGCCTGTTCGCGATCGCGTAGCCGCTTTCGCTCGAGAGTCGCTTCGATGCGTGCAGTCAGCAGCACGGGATTGAAGGGTTTCGGAATGTAGTCCTCGGCACCCGCTTCGATGCAGCGAACGGTACTGTCGATCTCGTCGAGTGCCGATATCATGATGACGGGAATATTCCGCAGCGCCGGATCCTCTTTCAAGCGCAGCAGGACTTCAAAGCCGTTCATATCCGGCATCATCAGGTCCAGCAACACCAGATCGAACGGCGTCTGTGCTAGCAAGTCGAGCGCACTCGCCCCCCCATCGACCATGCAGACAACGTGACCATCGCGGCTGAGCCTGCGGGACAGCAATTCGCGATTGGCCAGGATGTCATCAACGACGAGAATGCGACTCGGTTGCGATTGAGGGCGGCTGCGGGCCGGACCGATCGACGCGATAACCTGGCCGACGAGGTCCTGCTGCGACGCGACGAAAAGTGGCAGACTGTCGCGCATCCCGATTGCGCCTGAGTCGGTCATCGCCACCAGCCGATCGACCTGCTTCAGCAATTGCTCGGCAGCAGAGACCATCTTCCCGGCGTCGTTGAGCAGTTGTTCGCGGCCGTTCTCGCGCGCATCCTCAATGATCAGTTCGCTGTATCCCTTGACCGCATTCAAGGGCGTTCGCAAATCGTGGCGAAGCTTGGCCTTGAACTGCACCAGATCAGGCTCGGCAGCGGTAGACCCTTTGAGGGTCGACGCGACGAGCCGATGAAGTTCTTGCTGGAGCGAAAGTCCTGCGGTGCGAATGCGTGCAAGATCCGCGACCAGCGCATCGTCATGGTCGCGGCGCGCGTCATCCATCAGGAGCTCAGCAATCTCGATAATGACCTGAGTCGAAATGTTGAATTCTTGCCGGACGAATGCCTCAAGCGCACGGTCGAAGCGGGGATCTGGTTCGCCTGTAGTGGGACGAGCGGTCATGCCATCAACTTGGCGGCAACAGAGCTTCTATTTTTTCCAGCAAACGCGACATTTCGATGGGCTTGGTATCGTAGTCGTTGCAACCCGCCCCAAGGGCCTTCTCCTTGTCGCCGGACATCGCATGGGCCGTCAGCGCAATAATCGGGATATGCCCCGTCGTCGCGGATGCCTTAACCTGCCGAGTTGCCTCCCAGCCGTCGACAACGGGGAGGCTCATGTCCATCAGAATCAGGTCTGGTTGTTCGCTCTCAGCCATGTGGACTGCCTCGCCACCGTCGACCGCCATCACTACCTCGAATCCCTTGCGGACAAGACGACGAGAGAGCATGTCCCGGTTCATCTCATTATCTTCAACTAGCAGTATCTTGGCCATTTTTTCCGCCATCAGGTCATGCCGTCACATCGTCGCCAGCGGCGGAACTCGCCTCCCCACCGCGTTGCTGATCGCAGTGGCTATATCCGTGTCGATCGATGTCCGCTTCTCGATAATCGTCTGCGCCCGGCGAACCAGAAGATCGCGCTCCTCCGCCGACAATTGCTTCGCCGTAATCACCACGACAGGCACATGACGCCACTCGGCATGGCGATCAAAAGCATCGAGAAACTCGAATCCATCCATCTCGGGCATCATGAGATCAAGAAGGATCAGCGCGGGAGACGGATTTTTGGCGAGCCAGTCGAGCGCAAGCCGGCCGTTCGTAACCTCGACAAGGGGAATCTCAAACTTCGCGAGCGTGTGGCGAATGGTCTGGCGTGTTGCTTCATCGTCCTCGACCATAAGGATCGGTCCTTCGTGCGGGACCAGTTCGCGCAGCCGCGCGGACAGCGCCTGGCGATCAACCGGTTTGGTCATGACATCGGCCGCGCCCAGCGAAAGGCCGATGCCGCGATCCGGCGCAACCGTGACCATGATGACCGGGATGTGACGGAGATCCGGGTCGGCCTTAAGGCTGGTCAGGACGGCCCACCCGTCGGTCGTCGGCATCAGCACGTCGAGCGTAATCGCATCTGGGCGCAATTCGCGGGCCAGATATAACGCCTCTTCGCCATTGCGTGCAGGAATCACCTGATACCCCTCGCGCTTCAGATTGCTCGTGAGCAAGTCGCGCGCCGCCTGATCGTCGTCGACGACAAGCACCGTGATGGCGCTGCCGTCGATCTCCACCATCGCCAAACCTGAGTCAGGACCGGGCAGAACTGTCGTCGGGGGCAGGTCTTCGGCTATCTCGGGAAGCAGGATCGTAAATGTCGACCCCTTGTTGACCTCGCTGTCAACCGTGATGTCGCCACCCAGCAGCCGGCAGAAATGCCTAGTAATCGCGAGCCCCAGGCCGGTGCCCCCAAATTTCTTGGTGGTCGAGGCATCGGCCTGACTGAACGCCTGAAACAAGCGACTAAGCTGCTCCTGCGACATTCCGATGCCGGTATCCGAGATCGCGATGTGGAGCGATCGGCTTTCGGCAAGGCGCTTGACCACCAGAGTCAACCTGCCCTTTTCGGTGAACTTGTTGGCGTTGCTCAGCACGTTAAGCAGACTTTGCTTCAGCTTGGTTCGGTCAGTCCGTACGGCGCCGATATCGTCCGCCAGGAGAATGTCGAACGAATTGCCATTTTTGACGATGAGCGGGGAGATGATGGCCCGGACTTCCTCGACAAGCGCCGAGACATCGATTGGCTCGAGGAAAAGCTCCATCTTGCCGGCTTCGATCTTCGAGAGATCGAGGATATCGTTGATCAGACCAAGCAGATGACGCCCCGCGCCCTCAATCTTCTTCAGATCCGGCACCAGTTGTTCCTGGTCGTTGTCGGCTGCATCTTCTTGCAGGATTTCGCTGTAGCCAATGATTGCGTTGAGAGGCGTTCGCAATTCGTGGCTCATGTTGGCAAGGAACTGGCTCTTGGCCTGATTGGCGACCTCTGACAATTCGCGCGCCTGCTCAAGTTCCATATTGCGTTGACGCAATTCCGTGATGTCCGAATAGACTGCGACCGTCCCGCCTCCCTGGATGCGGCGTTCGCTGATGCGGATGTATCGCTTTCCATAGCTGTATTCCGCGAAACCGTTGGGCTGCCGGTGCTGCGCCATCCGCTCGGCAATCCATGTCTGGGCACTTTTGCCTCCGAGATCGACGAGGGACCGGTCAACAACGGCGTCCAGAATTTGCCTGAAACTGGTGCCCACCGTGAGAATATCCGAAAGACCCGGATAAATAGAGCGGAATTGCTCGTTGAACAGGACGATGCGGTCCTCCGCATCGTAAAGAACGAAGCCCTCCGATATGGTCGCAATCGCGGCGGCGATCGTTTTGCGTTGCGTCTCAGCTTCCGCCGCGAAACGCTTGCGCTCTGCAAGACTGGCCCGAAACAGCGTCAGCGTCCTGGCCATCGCGCCGATCTCATCGGGACCGGCTGGCGGGATCGGCACCGAAACGTCGCCGGCGTTGAGGCCGTCGATGGCACCGATCAGATGGCGCAAGGGGACCGCGATGGAACGCAGGATCAACAGCGTCAACAGAACGCCGATTGCAAGAATCAAGACGTCGGCGATCATCGTCCCGCGGGTTGCCGACGAGACGTCGGTAATGATCTGCGCGCGTTGCGCATTGAGCTCGCCACGCAGTTCACTGATCAGCGAACTTAAGAGCTCGTCAACTCTGATGCTGTGGTTGCGAGCTTCCGCCAGGAGGGAGTTGCCGATAATACGCTGATCGCTGGTGTATTTGTCGACCGCCCGGCTCGCAACGCTCTCGAATTTGTCACGCTCGGCACGGACGGCTGCCACCAACTCGGGCTTGAGCCGGTCAAGTCGATCAAGATAACCGTCCATGCGACCGCGCGCGCTCGCGGCGTTGCGTTCAGAGACGGTAAGGAGGCTGACCGCCAGATCCGTCATCCAGTACCGCATCTCGCCAAAGGCGATACGGCTCCCGTTCGCCGAGTCGATGATCGCGCTCAGCTCGCCCTCGGTCGTCACAGCCGCTGAATTGTGCGCGAGCGTGCGGAGAAGGTACAGATTGGTGGCCACCAGCAGACACAGCAACACGCCTGATAGTGTGATTAGGCGCGTACGAATGGTCAGCCGTGATAGCAGGTCCATCCATCCATGCCTGCGGCTTTCGTCGCGTCCTCCTGCCTGCGTGAGATTACCTAAGGCGCGGTCGGAGGGAACGGTCATGGTCCGCTCGCACCTATTTAAACAATGTGATGCTGATGACGGCGCCGAGATCGCCTTCCTTACCGCCCTCCTTCGGATACCCTGTGATATCCATCTGCCCCTGCGGCGACCCGTGGCAGCTGAGACAGGAGTTCGCATAATATTCGGGCATCATCATACGAAACGCCCCTCGGCCATTGGTGCTCACCGTCGCGGAATAGGCTTGCCCGCGTGGCCAGTCCGCCTGCAGCAATTTGTTGCGGATCACATCCGCCTCCCACTCATCGGGTCGCGCCTTGCGGTTGCGCACGAGTTGCTCGGGGGCGGTTACCTTGATCTGCGCAATTTCTTTGGCCCGGGTTGCGAACGCTTCGTTGACAAGCCTTGCAAACACTGCGGGAATAAATGCCTTGAAGCCCACCCCCTTTGCGTTGATCGTCGCCTGGTTTGCGTCCGTCGCTTCGATGATAGCATCCATCTGCGCATGCAAAAGCTTTCCGACGCGCGTTGCCGGATCGACGGTCTCGGGATCGATCGCCGAAGTCTTCTTGTACAAATCCAGGCTCTGCCGCAGCACGACCCGACCGGTGAGGCCCTTGTCGCCGATGTTCGGGTCATTGATGAGCGCTTGATTGTTGGAAATGACCTGGCGCGCCGCACGTAGGAGGCCCGCAAGATTATTTGCCACGACTGCATCATCGTCCATGTCGGTAGTCGCGCCCGACGGAGAACCGGGGAAGGCGCCAAGGCCAACAAAGAAAAATGCAATTGCACAGACAATGTGCCCAGCCGCCGAGCTTCTTAATCGGACCACGGAACAGCTCCACTTAGACGAAATCACATGATCCGACAGCAAAAGCGCTGCAATTGCAAGCCTCTACAACATTTAATATCAAGCGGCCGCGCCCTTGAGAGCATGCTTATTACACGAGATCGGCGGTGGGATTGTTAGTCAGTTCACACCTCGGCTGGGGAACGCGGCCTGAAGTGGTCGAGTTTCAGTGACTGGGCGTGGAACCGGCGAATTCATGTCGCTGCTGGAGCGGCAAGGGATTCCATTCGAGTAGTTTCGCGCCCTGCGCCAGCCTGCGTCCATCGCTCACAACAAGAGCGAAACCCCACTGTTCGCCGCGAGCATAGAAGGCTGCGCTGCGACACTAAGCGCGATCGTTCATCCAAGGAAAGGAACAGCAACTATGTCCAAACTTGCAATCATGGGAACTATCGAAGTCGCAGCCGGCAAGCGGGACCAGGTCGTGCCGCTACTTATGGCGCATCGGGCCCGTTGCCTCAAAGATGAGCCCGGCACCCTTCAGTTCGAAGTGGCGCTTCCTCGCGACGACGATTCGAGGGTGCTCCTCTACGAAGTCTACCAAGATGATGCCGCCTTCGAGATGCATCGGAATTCGGCGTCCATAGCACAGAGGCGGCAGGAGACTGAGGGAATGGACGTCAAGGTGATCGCGACGAGGTGCACACCCGTCGAATAGTCTCTGAAGGGTAGCGAACGGCCCGCCTAGGTGTGAATACCGATCAAACTTTCACCTCTCAATCAGCTCACGCGCGGATCTAAAGCCTTGATTATATTAGTGCGAGAACAGCGACCCCGACGCCGATCGGCGTCCGACCCACGCCAAATGACACCTTAGTCGCCCAATCCCCTGAGGGTCATTTTTGACGATCTCATCCGGATCGTCGGCAGGTTGATGTCCAGCTCAGCTCGTAGGTGTCGATCCCAAGGTCGAGCCAGAAACGTTGTGATCGGCCAGGCTCTTGTGATTCAAGCTCCCAAACTGGCAGCCTGAATCCGGGGTACGAACTCGCGGACCATGAATGGACTGCCATCAAGACCCATGCTGCCAAACAAGCCGTGGTGTTGGGACGCCGCGTGCCGCGAGTACGATCAGCTTGCGGTCATCTTTCAGGGGTCCAGCGGCGGCTTCGCATCATCGGTCATTCCCGTTCGCTTGCAGGCCATTCGATCGGTCGGCAATGGAGGCCGCGACGGTTGATCTCGTGCAACAGCCGCTCCGCGCGATCCCTTGCCGGCCGCCCTACAAGACGGGTGCCGGAGGACACATCGGCCCGGACCTCGTCCCGAATGAACTCGTACATCCGCAGGATGAAATGGTCGGAGAGACCCTCGAATTCAGCCATGCCCGTCTCGGGTCTCATGAGAATATCCACGTCACCAGGCGCCAACTCGCCCACAAAAGTCCGCCGATCCACACAATCATCGCGAATCCGGCAACCCCAAGAAACGCGATGGGCAGGATGTAATTTCTGATCTGCGATGCCTCGCCGCTTAGCTTGAAATTTTTTTGTGTTCTATCGAGCATGTTGACCCTGCCGGCTGCCGACATACCGGACCGGCAGGACCGCGACAAACGGCGGCTGCGATTAACCTCACCGATCAACCTTAAGGGCGGGACGCGGCATCAAAGTTCTTCGATGACGATGGCAGCAAACACGCGCGGCGACATCCCGCACTTCGATCGCAATGCTTCCCATCCTGAAGTCCGCCGCTTCGACGTCACCGACGTGTTTGAAAGCGTCTTCGTAAACGAAGTCGCGTATCCGTCCCGGCTGCTCAATGACGATGTTCACGGATTGCTGGGCAGGATCACTTAGCCTAGCCCAGGCAAGTTAGGGCGTCAGCTTGCGCAGCCGGACGCCCGGTCCCTCGCCGTTCTCCTCGATGAACAGCACTCCCGCCGCTTCGAAGGCCAATCTCACGACCTGGAGGGTGGAACGCCGTGGTTCATGACTTCCGGCCTCAAGTTGCCTGACAGTCACGATCCCGACCTTCGCACGATCTGCGAGATCCTGTTGGCTCCAATCTAGGAGACCACGCGCGGCACGACACTGCATTGGAGAAATCATTTTCGACCACCTCTGGAGGTATATGTCGAAAAGCGATTGATTTGTCCAAAATATCCATTATAGTCGTATATGTCGTTTTTAGATGGTATCACCGATGGTCGGCCGCACAGAGCAATGGAAGTCGCGAATTGGGTTTATCGGAGGATCCGATGCCCTAATTATTATGGGAGATGACCATGACAAGCTGATCAGGCTTTGGCGTGAAAAGCGCGGGGAGGTCCTTCCGCTGGACCTCAGCAATGATCTGGTTGTCCAGCTCGGCACCGTCACCGAGGACCTAAACCGGACGTGGTACGAGCGTACGAGTGGCCACACAGTCCAAGATGTCCAACGAAAGGTCAGACATCCGATCCACAAATGGATGGGTGCGACGCTCGCCGGCCGCGTTCAACAAACCGGCGCGGTGTATGAAGCTAAGTTTATGCTGCCCTCGGACTTCTCCGAAGAAGCCGCGGCCAACAAATACATGGCTCAGCTTCAACACAATATGTGGGTGATCGCCGCGCGTTCGGCGGTCCTCTCCATCATTACCGGTTGTGGCAAGTGGGTCGAGGTAACCATCTACGCCGATCCGCTCTACCAACACCTTCTTCTGACGGCCGAGAAGAAATTCAGGCGCTGCGTTCAGACCGGCGAGCCGCCGGTGTTGTTCGATATTGAAACGCCCCGCCCACGGCTGGAAGCGATCAAAATTGTCGATATGACCGCATCCAATTCCTGGGTCGAGCTTGCAGCAACCTATCTCCGGACTCGCGAAGCTCACGGAGATCACGAACTTGCCAAAACCGAATTGGAGAAGCTGGTCCCTGAGGACACAAAGGAAGCCGTCGGCCATGGCATCAAAGCCCGGCGGTCCAAGTTAAATGCCGTCAGTTTTGAAGTTCTACCGGTACAGCTCGCGCACCCGTCTTCTGGTGAGCATATCGGTGTGATTGCGCCGCCTTAACGCGCGCTCCTGTCAACGAGCCCAACCGTCAAGCAATTTTATCCACCATATTCGCAAAACCCACCAGCACAACACCGATGAACAACGAATCCAAACTGCAGAAAAATCGTCGCGCACTCTCACAACAAGCGTCCAACCCGCCGAAGGTGCGCCTGCGACCGTCGACGGGATCATCGATCCCAAATGAGAGCCGCTTGAAAAGCGCTCCACCTCCAAACTCAATTCGACACTATCGTCGGCGAGCCGGCCTCACGCTGGCACACCTTGGAAGGCTCTTGGGCGTTAGCGGCGAAACCATCCGCCGTCTTGAGGAGCGCGACACGTGGCTCGACGCAGAGCGAGCTGCAGCGATCGCCAAAGCGCTCGGTGTGCCGAAGGAAGTTCTGGGTTTCAGTAACGCGCCCGACGCTTATGCATGGGCAGCCAAAGCAGTCCCTGTCATCGGATCGGTAATCGTGGATGACCTGGTTAAATACCGCAAAACCGAGCGTCGCGTGGTGGGCGGCTCCCACTTGCCATCCGATTCGGTCGCTCTCGATATCACACGGGGAAAGCTGCGGGGCTGGATGCTCTTCTATAGGGAAGGCTTTCGCGAGCCGATGAGCGAGGAGGTGCTGAAGCGCCAGGGCCTGGCTCCAAAATTTATCGTGACCCTCAATGACGGCACGACTTGGTGGCGGACCATCAGGCCAGCCTCAGAGCAACATCTATTCCACCTCGATGCGCCTTTTATGCAATCGGTCAATCATGTCGAAATCGCTTGGGTTTCCGAGATTGTAGCGTTGCAGGTCCCGCTGTTCGATCTTCCGGCCGGCATTAGTGAGAAGAAATAGATGTCGCGCGTCATCAGATTTCTACGAAGCCATTCCGAGTTAATGAAAATGCTGCCGGAGGGAGCCAAGCAGGCAAACACTCACGAGCCCAGGGCAAACGACCTGGGGTCGCGTGCCATCATCTCCGAGAGACTAATGTTGGAGGCAGTCAATGCATCAATCCAGTGAGCGTATCGGAACCATCGCAGCGGCCCTCGCTCGAGCCCAAGCCGAACTGAGCAACCCGGAGAAAACCCTGACCGCGATCATCCGGTCTCCGTTCCCGCGGGAGCAGGACCGAACCTTTCGCTATGCCTCCCTCGCGAGCGGCCTGGACATCGTTCGTAAGACGCTGAGCCAGCAGGAGATCGCAACGATCCAGACTACTAGGATCGAGCCGACCGGCCAGATCCACCTGACTACCCTGCTCGCCCATGCCTCGGGCGAGTGGATCTCCTCGGACCTGCCGGTCTGCCCCAGCAAGGACGTCGAAGCCCCGCACCGGATGGGGGCGGCGCTGACCTACGTCCGACGTTACGCCCTGTTTGCCCTGGTCGGGATCGCCGGCGAGGACGATCTCGACGCGCCCGACGTCATCGTAGGCGCTCCGGCCGCCACCGATCCAGCAAACGCCCCGCGGCTGAAAGGAAAGCCGCCAAAACAGGTTCTTAACCGTGCTCCGATCCTCCCGCCCGAACTATCAGCCGAGCTCCTGGACCGGCTGCTCGTTGAACTCGCCTCTCAGGAAAGGGGCGACAGCTTGCTCGAATGGGCCAGGGCCAGCCTCCCCTTTAAGAACACCCTCCTGGAAGAAGACGCCCGCATCCTGGAAGCTGCTTACCGAAAGAGGTCCAAGGAAAATCTCCCACCCGAGTTCAATGCGGCAGAGCGACAGCCGGCGCCATCATTCAACGTATTTCAGGGGAAGCCGGATTCGCTGGGAACGCAGATCGCCGCCGATCTCGTCGCCAATGCGAGCCAGACCGGTCTCGCCTTTCCAAAGGAGCCAACTCGAAAGCGGAGCAAGGGGCACCTAAGGTTCGTTCGCAGCCAAGCCTGTCTCGTCTGCAACAAGAGACCTACCGATGCGCATCATCTGAAGTTTGCGCAACAGCGTGCACTTGGATGCAAGGTCAGCGATGAATTCACCGTTCCGCTTTGTCGTGCTCATCATCAAGATTTGCACCGGCATGGCGACGAGAGGTCATGGTGGACCAACATGCAGATTTCGCCCCTGCCGATCGCGACGGAGCTATGGAAGGGCAGTCCGATTCATGCTCCAAACGAATCAAACACAATCACTCTCGACGCCCCACCGCTACTCGGATTGTAGGCGCAACGCTCATGAGCGAGCGCTTCGACAGCTAGCTATCATAGCCTTGCCCATCGAGTTCGAGGCCTTATGTCCAGCACCCAAATTTCTACAGAGGGAGAGCTTGAGCGCTATCGCGCGCTTCAAGCGGCTTCCTTTAAAGCCGTGTGTCGCCCCTCAGCGTCAGCGTTCCGTAGGAGTGCGACGAAACAACTGCTTCCCCCGTTGCATGGGATTCTCGGAACGGGCAATCGCGATCTGCAATTTTGCCGCCCTGGTCCGTATTGAGGATTGGCTACGTCCCATCTGCTCGGCTATTTCGCTTCGT
The DNA here is from genome assembly GCF_015624505.1 of Bradyrhizobium commune. Classification (NCBI taxonomy): domain Bacteria; kingdom Pseudomonadati; phylum Pseudomonadota; class Alphaproteobacteria; order Hyphomicrobiales; family Nitrobacteraceae; genus Bradyrhizobium; species Bradyrhizobium commune. Next base: position 5,874,172 of record NZ_CP061379.1, read on the forward strand.
CCTAGGCCAGACAGCACCAATTTCCGTAGCTTGGAGTCTTCTTCGGTTGTCCAGGGTTGCGTAGCCAATCTTTGTTCTCGCTAGCTTGACTTATGTGGTGTTTTAGCTTCGCAGACGCCCAGCCAAAAGTCGATTCGTCCGTTTCCCTCAGGGCTCGGGAACTAACAGCTTAGCCCAAATAGAGAACCCGCCCTGTTGCTCAACCAGCCCGAGGCCGCCATTAAGGTTGGCAAGTTGTGGGCGGTTGGCGTTTTGAGGGCGAGCCAATTTATGAAGGCGAGCGCGCCGCGAACGATGGTGTAGAACCATCCGAGCGTGGCAACGGCGATTAGCGATAAATCCGACTGTAAAGGCGCGGCTAGAGCGCTGTTGTTGGTCTCCTGAAGCCTCTCCAGTGGCCGTTCTGCCCACTTGGTGGTCTTTCTTTGCTCGATCGAACATGCCGAGCGTTAAGTGTGAGCTATTCAGATGATTGTTTCTGTCGGTCGACGAGGTCGCGGCGAATATGAAGCAACACGCTCAAGCGCAGTTCGGTCCAAAGCTCGGCCATGTCGTTTGCTTATAAAGCTCCGGGCAGTCGGCGGCCGCGCCGCCCTACGAGCGGTCCATAGACGCAGGACGCACGTCATCAACCTGAGCTTCAAATTCACCTGAATCGCAAGGTTAAGTGCGGAGCATCAACGTCGAAGCCATTGATCAACGGCACCGGCGGCTGTGGCGCTCTTCGTTTCGATTGAGCGCAACCCGTCACTCCTAGTCCAAGAACTCGATCAACGCATCATCTCCATCGTGCCGGCGGACGACGCCGCGTCTCCACGTAAGGGAGAGTCAGGCCAAGGTCGTTTGCCCGTCGTCTAAGTGCGGCGCTCGCCTGGTCAAGTTGGATTGCGATCGCGTCGATGGGACGACCTGCGATGATAGCTTCGCAGAGAGCAATATCCTCGTCTGCACTCCAATTTCGCTTAGGGGTTCGCTCACCGCTGGGGACGTTTTTGCTGCCCTATAGGTGAGGCCAGCGTTAGCGCCACCGGCCTTGGCGACGGCCTAAGGTACGGCTTATATTTAAGGTAAACGGCCCGTCGTCGGCGCGAGATCAACTCGCGCGCGCCATATCCGGCAGCGAACGAAATGGCAGCGATGGTGAACAGAACTAGCAGGCCACTCATCGAACATTCCCTACGGAAACGAACGCAAGCTGGGTGTCGGTTACGCCGCCGCTTTCGCTGGTTCACCGTTCAGCGAGTGGCAGTGTTTCGCGCTCAACTCATCTAGGCGACGCTGATCGGAAGGGTTCCTGAGGTCGTCGCATTGATTGGCGAGTTCCTCGTACTCGAAAGTCTCCTCAGGCGACAGCCCGCTTAGAATGACCATTCCGCGAGTGTTAATTTCAAAGCAAAAGTAAACTGCGTGCATTGGAAGCTCCAACCAATTGGACCAATGGCGCAGAGCGAAAACCGCTCTTAAAGAAGATTCAGAATGTGGCGCAGAAAAACTGGGCTTCGTGCGGTCTCCGTCCTGGTTATTCTCAATGTTAGCCGCTTACTTTCCAATGACAATCGACAAAATAAGTGCGGGTTCGCCATGTTTTTGCCTATCTCAGGGGCGCTTTTGCTGAGTTCCAATCCAATCTGCACACCTTTTGCGAAGCCCCTGCGTGCCGCTTGAGCAAAGGGTCGAAAGTTGGGTTCCGATGCCGCCGTAATCCGTGAGTTCGGCCAGTCGCATCGCGCCAAAACTGAGTGCAATGAGGATGACCAACTTGGTGACGATTAATATTCCGAAGCCTTTGCCCTCCTTGAGGCCGGCTTTGGCACGTTGACTGGAGTACCAGGATCGGCTGGCCATCGATTTCGCGAGGACCAGCAGCGCGTAGAAAATAGCAACTGCGATCAGCCAGAAGGCTAGGTGGTAATAGCCATAGCGATAGCAAACGGCCGCGATCGCAGCGACAGCGACTTCCATGTGCGGCACTCCGGTGCGGCACCCAACAATGTTGACTAATTTAGAGCCAGCCCAGTCTAAGGCGAAGAGCCAATTTAGTCGCATTGCGCGGTTCGTTACGGCCCCTGCCGCAGCATCAAGAAAGCCTTGGCCGAAGATTTATGGCTGCGAGGCCCGCGGCGGTAATACGGAACGAAACACCTGGTGGCGTATCGCTTCGCTCGATCCATCCGTTACGGAGCAGCTGATGCGCGATCCGCGGAGTGGGCGGAAGCGACTTCGCTCTGACCCAGTCGCCATGGCGAAGACATTGGAGGAACCGGCGGTGGTGATGATTAAAAGCAGGCATCGGTTGAGTCGTTTACTCAAGCGTTTGCCGCGTACGCTTACGAGCCTCACTTCCGAATGACTGTGCACTTGTACACGTTCCTTAATCGGAACCAACGCGGAGGCCAGTCCATAGGTATCTTGTACCGATCCGCTGCTCGGGCGAGCCAGCGCGGAGAAGATCTTCCATCAGCGAATGCTGGGGCTCTCTGTCTGCCGATTCGCTTTTGATCGCGACAGCTCTGTTGATCACACACACAGCATTCGTTTCTGCGGCTCCACAACTAGATGCTTCGCGTGATCGATACTCATTAAGAGCAATGTTCCGGGCTCTGTGTCGCTCTCTAAAATCGTGCAGGTCATGCCGCGATAGAACATCTCCGTTGAAACGCGGTCCGACGATCCGGAGTCCCAAAGGCCTTTCCGCGCTTTAGAGCCTGTCATTCAAGCGCCCTTGAGTTGACATTTGCGATCCTCTGCCGAGAAGGTGAACGATCGGATCGGTCGGGACTCTGCGCTCCGTGAATACAATCAGCCCGAATTCGTCTTCAGGTCAATCGAATGCTTGGCATATGTCATTTCCAACGAAGGCAAGCGAGCCAATCGATCCTTGCAGAGTCAATTAACGAGACGTCCTTCTGAGATAACTGCGTCAACCAGACCTAGTGTTTGCTCGAACTCTGCCTGTATTGTTGCCCATGCGCTCCGGGTTCGGGCTTGCGCTTGGCTGTCGGTCTCTCGATTGGTCTGAACAAGTACAGCACGACTGTCGACCGAGCCCACGCAGTGGCAGCGACCATGGATGAAGCGATCGCCAAAATGGGAGCCGCGAGCGAGTTCTGCATGTTCAACGCGGCCTTCAATGCCACCCGAAAGGTCAATCCACCGTCCGGTACCAGGGCTACCTCCAGGCTAGGAAACCAGCTATGCTGGGAGGCAGTCACGCGGGAGGCTGGGCGATGACGGATCGTGTACCGACGGATGAAGAACTAAGTGCGGCGGTGACCGCTGCCATTAAGCAATGGAAGAGGACCCGTCAACTTCCATGTCTCTCGTCCAGCACAGGTACCATGCTTAACCAACTGTTCGTCGCGGGCCTCCACACCGTATTGGTACAGCGGGCTGAGGCCGGTGAGCGATCCTAGGCTATGCGGCGCTCAGCCCAAACTATCGCGATGCTTGCGATCCTTGTGATAGGATTTAAGTCCGCTCGGGCCCAGGAGGCGTTTCCCCCAATCCGATCAGGCAAGGTACGCGCAAATGGCGCCGTTCTCTGCCAAACAACGGCAATGGTCGCGTTTGCAACGGAGATGCTTCGGAAAAGCAAGGCTGCACCTGACTTCAAAGCGATGCGCTGCACTTTGCTATTGGAAGGCACGCCGGTTACTATCCAGGAAGGGCAAGGCGGCGTGATCGTCACGGCCGAAACCGTCTTCGGCAAGACCTTGCGTGGCGTATCCGACTTGACGGCAATCGACATTGCTCCGACGAGCCCCTGAGTTTTGCGACATGGAAGCGGCCCGAAGAATCCGAAAATGGGGTCCTGGAATGGTCCAATGCATGGAGGCAGCGGTGCGCTCAAGGGGTTGTGAGCGTAGCCGTGCCTCAGAGCAGCCTCGAATACGGGCTTCAGTCTCGCGTCGGCCAAGATCTCTTTCGCGGCACTAAAGTCAGCGACCGGTCGCCAATCGAGCCCCTTTTTCGGTTCGGGAAGGGTTGAGGCATTAAAGGCGTAGGCCGTTCGGCCTACCCGGTCGCCAGCCGCGCCGCGCTCGACGAACTTCTGCAGTCGGTTGATCTCTCCCCCTCGCTCTGCGATTGCAGAACTGTGCCGTGATCAGAATGCCCGCGCTAGGCCCTACGTTCGCTGGTCCTCTGAGCGGTAGGCCGAGCGGAAACCGACCCCGGCTTGGTGGCCTCCGGGACAGTAGAGCCGGGGCATGAGCCGGTCCATTGTTTTCCGGTTGGCGCAGGGCCGCGGCAAGTACGGTAACCAGACGTCAAAAGGCAGTTCGGCACGATTGCTTGTCGCGGATTGGCGATGAGTATCGCGGTACGTATAGGCATTAAGAGAACATGCCTGCTGAAGATTCGATTGGACACCTCAACCAGTGCGTTCGGAAAAGGTCGAACTTATGGGCAGACAGCAACGAAGGCAAGCGTAGAGACGGACGCCTTCGTCACAGCTGCATCCATCGGTTAGTCGTGGCGGGAATGACTGATCGAAGGAATTGGCGGTAAATCGCATCCAAAATGACCGTCAGCATTGTTGACCCCCGTGTTTGTCTCGAGACAAAAAGAGTAGGACCGGTTCATTTCAAGATCGCTTCGTTGAGCTGGGGAACTGGTGTCGAGGGCCTTCGTTGGCTTCCTGTAGCTCGCGCGAACGGCGTATTTTCGAGCTCAGTTACCGCTTTGATAGTCTCGTCACACAGTATTATCTGCCCTGGGATGTGGCCGCGGTCGGTACCCCTGACCGCAATCCATAGTTCAGCTGCCTGTCATCTTGACGACGTGACCGACCACCTTGCCCGCAGCGCTCTGCGGGTCGGCCTGCGCATACGCAGTATGTCCAGTTAAAGCGTCGACGACGTTCGATGCTAGCGGGGCGCCGTCCGGCGAGACCGAGAGCGGACGCGCGTGACTATCACTTCTGAAATAATCGGGAACTACAACACGGTGGACATGATCAGAAATAATAAGATCTGAACCCAACCGTTGGTACTCTCCCGAGAACAGGAGGTGTGTATCTGGGACCCGAATGGTCGGCGCGCCTTTCCCGTCCATTGCGTCAAAAGCAAACTGAGCCGCATGTTCATGAGAGGCGGCCAGTAGAAGCGTTCCGCTGTGATTCACGGAGGCCCCTGAAAAAAAATGAATAAAATATTAAATCTGTAAATCTGCGACAATGTTGCATAACATTTTTGCCTCGAAAAGGCCCAATTGGCTTTGTGCAACCTTAAGTCTTATCCGGGGGGCCCAAGGGCGTCGCGTTACGCCCAGTCCAGCTGGGGGGTATTATAATACGCCCCTCCCCCACCCCATTCAGCGCGAGCGCTTGGACGACCAAGAGCAAAGACGCCGGCAGTTGCGCCCTATTGTCTGCTCGTGGATCACGCCACGGCGATCTTCGCCGCAATACGCGACGGCCGATTTCCAAAGCTGGGACGTGCCGAAATATTTGCAGCGTGCCATTCCAGCCGAAGGCCGTAGGGGCTAGATTTCGATTGGAGTCGAGGACCGTCCAATACTCTCATAGACGAAGCCCGCAGCAGTCATCTCTTCGGGGCGATAGATGTTGCGGAGATCGACAACAATCGGCTGCCCCATGATGCTCTTCAGCCGGTCGAGATCGAGGCCTCGGAACTGCGTCCATTCGGTGACGACGACAACCGCATCGGCGCCCTGCGCGCAGGCATAGGCGTCGTCACAATAGGTGATGTTAGGCAGCTCACTTTTGGCCTGCTCCATGCCGACCGGATCGAACGCCTTGACCTTCGCGCCCATGTCGATCAGGCCGGTGACCAGCGGGATCGACGGCGCATCGCGCATGTCGTCGGTGTCGGGCTTGAAGGTGAGGCCGAGCACGGCGATGGTCTTGCCGCGCAACGAGCCGCCAAGGGCCTGGCTCACTTTGCGTGCCATCGCACGCTTGCGGTTCTCGTTCACGGCGAGCACGGATTCGACGATGCGCAAGGAGACGTCGTAATCCTGCGCGATCTTGATCAGCGCCTTGGTGTCCTTCGGGAAGCAGGAGCCACCGAAGCCCGGACCCGCGTGCAGGAACTTTGTGCCGATGCGGTTGTCCAGGCCAATGCCGCGCGCGACCTCCTGCACGTTGGCGCCGACTTTTTCCGAGAGGTCTGCGATCTCGTTGATGAAGGTAATCTTGGTCGCGAGGAAGGCGTTCGCGGCGTATTTGATCATCTCCGCGGTGCGGCGTGCGGTGAACATCAGCGGTGCCTGGTTCAGCGACAGCGGGCGATAGATGTCGCCCATCACCTTGCGACCGCGGTCGTCGTCGGTGCCGACCACGACGCGGTCGGGGAACTTGAAGTCGCGGATCGCCGCGCCCTCGCGCAGGAACTCGGGGTTGGAGGCGACGACAACGTCGGCCTTGGGATTGGTCTCGCGGATGATGCGCTCGACCTCGTCGCCGGTGCCGACCGGAACGGTCGACTTCGTCACCACGACGGTGAAGCCGGACAGCGACTGCGCGATCTCCTTCGCGGCCGCGTAGACATAGGACAGATCGGCATGACCGTCGCCGCGCCGCGACGGCGTGCCGACCGCGATGAACACGGCGTCGGCGTCGGCGACCGGCTTGGACAGGTCGGTGGTGAAGCTCAGGCGCTTGGCCTTGACGTTGTTCGCGACCAGCTCGTCGAGGCCCGGCTCATAGATCGGGATCTCACCGCGATGAAGGCTAGCGATCTTCTTCTCGTCCTTGTCGACGCAGATGACGTCATGGCCGAAATCGGCAAAGCAGGCTCCGGACACCAGTCCCACGTAACCCGTACCGATCATCGTGATGCGCATTGCAGACCCATGCTGCTGACGACAAACATTTCAGCGAACACTAGTACATCTCCTCGTCCAATCGCACGCCCAACAATCAGGCAATTTGCCCGCCCTACAAAATAACTTTAACGAGCTCCACTACGCGTGCGGAGTCGTTCGCAATGCTGACGGCACCAAGGGGCGGGGACGCCGCGTGCCAGCGCCCTCGCGACATACCTCGCCGAGAAAGTTGAAGATTGGAGCGGGCTAATAGGGCGCGCGCGATGCAGTCGACGGGATGGCCTTAAGAACCGATTTTTTCCTTACTCGCGCGACTCGCGCGCTGTTAGCGCGAGTGCCGAAAATGACAGCTAACACTCGTCCACTCTGAGCGCGACCTATTTCACTAAGGCGCGCTCGCTGAAGGCAGATTACAAACCTGAATAGCGGCTATCGGGCTGAATAATCTCTTTTAGATATGCCGATCCGTAGCGCATCAGCTGCCGCTTGGTCTTCCCTGTGGAAGCGAGCAGATCAATATAATTCGCAACTTTCTGTCGAGTGACGACTGCCACCTCGTGACTGGAAGACCTCAAAATTCGATCCACAACATCATTCATATGTGCACCGCAATTACTGCATTGCAGCAGCAGAAAAACTCCGTGTCAACAAGAAAATCGTTGACCGGACACACCACCGGACCGGGCATATTTGTTGCTCTTCAGATAAACAGGAAGCGGTGGAACGTCTCGGTGCACGAAATCGGCTCTGAGCACCAAGCTGATGATGGCGCGTCGATCAGCCGCGAGCCAGATCGCAAGGACTAGCGTAGCTCGAGCAGCCAGTCGAAGCGATATGTGAGGGGTCTTTCTGAAATACGCAATGCAGTTCAAGCAAACAGCAGCAGCCACATTATTCGTTGCGTTTTCGCCGATCATCGCAACTGCTGGATCAGAGCAGCAAGGATTTGTCGACCTGCTGGCGCTTATGTCAGGAAGCTGCAAGATCCTCAAGATTGCTGGACACGATTTCGCCTGTAAAACTGTCGCGTATGCTCATAGCGACAACGGCCGGGTCATCTTTGCGGTGGCGATCGACGACCCCAACGACAATAGCCGAGTTATTTCGTTTTCCGGTGAGAATGGAAAGCGCGCCGACGACAACTCTTACGAGCTTCCCATTGATCGCGTGCTGCTCAATTCGAACGATCGACCAAAAGTCGATGGTCTGCCGGCACCTATCGAGCAAGCTTCTAGTGGGGTCTGTCGCCAGACCGGAAATTTTGCCGCCAAGAAGGTGACTGACATTACTTGCACAGCCACTGACAACGACGGTCGCAAGTACGAATTGCTGTTCGTCTCGGATGGAACGCCCGTCAGCGTACGACGTATCAGGCTGACCGCCCCCTCAATTGCAGACCCATTTAAATAAACCGAGCCGATGAGCAAAATCGATCTTCAGTAGCGCGACCCGCACGTCGGGAGTGCCCTCACTTCAGAACTTGCTTCGAGCTCAAGTTTGCGTCAATTGTTATGCGACGCGGGAGAACGCTCATGTTTTTGCGAAGCAGTTTCGCATCGCGGCTCAATTGCCAACTGTCCTTCAAAAAGCGCCTTGTGCTTATGCTGAAGGTCATCACATTTTCACTACAGACCTTCGGTGGGTCTGTAACGGCACAACAGCTGCCCAGGTCCAGTGCTTGGGATGGCTTAGGTCAAGACCCACCCCCTCTTCCGCACGCCTCGCAGCGTGCGCCACGTCCGCACGCTGCGCCGAACCGAGATCAGATAAGCCACGGTCTAACGACCGGCCCTATTCCGCCGCAAGAGGACATACGCTCGCCGTCATGGACGCTCGAACGCTCGGCCGAGGACGATCTTGAGAATCGGAAACTTAAGCGAGCAACTGAGATTTGTAAGGGCTGTTAAGCCGAAGCTTATCCACCATCACTCTACCTCGATCAGATCTATCTCATCAGCGATTGCACGGTCTGCAGGTCTCAGGAAGCTTGCATGAAGGGTGATAGGTCCCTTCGACCCGTCGAGCAGCACTCGAACTTTAGATCGCGTTGCGCAACGCCCAAGCACGGTGCCTCGCTTCCCGCTTAGACGCTTGCCCGCTGACTCTCGAACAACGATCAACTGACCTGAAAAGAATTGGTTTGCGTGCACTACGCTCAGCTTTGCCATTTGGACCCAACTGTTCGAGGGACGCGTCGATACGTGGGCCACGAGAAGCACAAGCCTCCTGTGCAAAATCAATTCTTGAGGGGCGTCAGACGGGCATACCTAAGCCACTGATGGAGGGCACACTTCGGCATAGGCGCGCGAGCCCACTCAAACCCGCAACATTTTTTGTAATACTCTTCGGAGATGCTTAACGAACGGTAAAAAAGGGCTTTATCTGTACGAGATTTGGGCCCGTCGCGAACTGGCAGCCAATAGTATCCGGTCCTAAGCTAAACTGAATTGAACGACCAACGACGTTCGAGCGCTTATTAACGGCACAGCAATCGTCAATCAAACTAAGCCAGCGACTGGCGCGTTAGGTCGGCAGCGGAGTGTCTTTCTTTGCTTTGAGTATTTCGTACTCGACCCGATCGGTGACGAACCGGAACGAGCCATTTGGCATCGCGAAAACCGCGAAAAAATCTTCATCATTTGTATTCCTCGAAGCGGCTTCACCTTGCCGTTCAGGACACGACCGAATAGGGAGCGCCATGGAAAATACTCCAGAAAATAAATTCCAAAAACGTACGCCATCTGGGTTAATTGAGATTTACTGAACTTGGAATCTCGACGCCCTTCGACGTCCGAGCTGATGGAAGATCAAGCGCCGGCGCAAAGCGTGGCGGAATTATGCGAGGCGCCGGCACCAACGTCCCGGTATGCGACATACCTTTCCTCTGCGGTAAAGCCCGGATGGCCGCTCCTTTAAGGCCGCTTCGATAGTCGCCGGTTCGCGAGCCACTAAGAACGTTTGCCCGCAACACGCCTATGTCTCCCTAAAGAATGGTTGGGCGTCGGGGCAGGAGAGGCCGGCCGCAGGTATGGCTTGTATCTCAAATACACCGATCGTCGTTGACGAGAGATGACCTCGCGAGTGCCGTATCCGGCAACAAACGAGATGACTGATGCAGCGAGTAAGACCAACAAGCCACTCATCCACGCCACCTATCGAACCAATGCCAGCTTCTCTCGGATTATGCTGCCACTGTCGCCGGCGCGTTCCGCAGCAAACGACAATGCTTCGCGCTCAACACGTCTAGCCGCCGCTGGTCTATCAAGCTTCTCAGCTCGTCGCATTGATTGGCGAGTTCCTCGTATTCGAAGGTCTCCTCTGGCGAAAGCCCTCTCAAAACAACCATTCCCTGAGTATCAACTTCAAAGCAAAAATCGACTGCGTGCATTGGAACTCTCCAATCATAGTGACCAATTGCACAGAGCGAAACCGCCCCTCAAAATTTCAAACGTCTCTCAGAAAACTCCACGTCCCTCCGCTCTGGCCCATGCCCGATGTTAACCGCTCCTGTTGTAAAGGCAATCGACAAATAAACGCAACTTTGTCAAAGCCTTGCGCCCGTCAAGGGCGCTTTTGCGACATTCGTATCCAAGTTGCACAATTTTTAAATAGGCCCTGCGTTTTGTCTGGGCAGAAGGACGCGATCTGATTTCGGATGGGCTCGTAACCCGCTGGCTCAGCCAGTCTCATCATCCCCAAACTGAGCATGGCCAGAATAGCCATCTTGATAGCGAGCAACGCGCCAAATCCTTTGCCCTCCGCGAGCCCAGCTTTGGCTCGTCGCTGGAAATACCATGCTGGACATGAGATCGACTTCACGAGAACCAACAGTGTGAAAAACAAGGCGACAGCGATCAGCCAGAAGGCCAAACGATAGTATCCGTAGAAATAGCAAGCTGCAGCAATTGCAGCGATAACGATTTCCATTGCGCCGAACTCGATGAAGATTCGTCAATTTAGAACGAATACAGACCTAAGCGAAGTGCAATTTGGTCGCACCGACTCGTTACCCAGTGTTGCTACGTCACGATTTGGCAATGCTTTGCGAACCGGAGCAGTAGTGACGAAAAAAGAGAAATGCGGGGCGGCCCCAGGAAGAACCGCGGTTGAAAGCAGCACAAGTACCTCGAGCGGCGACTGAACGCTCCTCGCAACGATTGTACAGTTGTGCATACTCCTCGACCAGAACGTGGGGCGCCGGAGCTCGGCCACCTTCCGCGTGAGCCGACACGCTCACGCAAATTCGGTAAGACGCCCATCGGCGCTAAGCTTCGTCATCTCGCCAGGCGCGTCCGCTAAAAATGACGTCACCGAGGACGAAAGAGCACCAAAGCCAACAATACATCCGCAGACATGTTGCCGATAGGAAAGCTGACAAGACCGAACGATTTGACGAGGAAGCAGCGTCGATTGTGAGAGCAATGCGCTGCGCCGACGTCGCGACTGCGGCCGATTGTGGCGATGTATCAACCTCATTATCTCGGACATTCTTGAGGAGGCCCGGATGGCCGTAGCAATCGGCGTATTGCATCCCAACGTTTCGATCGCTCACAGCTTATCCGAGCGCGACCTCATTGATCGATCTCAATCACCCGAGCAATTGACCAGTGCGCGAAATCTCGCCTTGCACAGGCCCGATCTATCGTCAATCACTCAGTTGACATCAATAGACCCCGGCTTCGCGAAAGCAAGAAGCGCGATCAGAATGATCCGGCCAAGTATCACATGTGTGCCGCCAACTTGCTGTGGTCCGAAGCGGCGCGGCCGATCACATTTATGCAGTCGCCGTTGCCATTATCGATTTGCACGCGGGTCACATAGTCTCTTTCCGTCTCTCCGATCATCTCTTTCGTCTTAGCGGTCACCTGCGATGCAAAGTAAGACCATTCAAGCCTCCCCACGCTGATCGGCAGGCTTTTTTGTCCCATCGCTTCGTCTGTTCCGACCTTCTGCTTGATTGTCGCTCGGTCACAGCTTTGATGAACTCTAGCTACCAAAATTTCCTCAATGTGCGGTGGAGTATTGCGTTCAACATGCAATCGAATGCCTCTCAATTGCTTGGCCATTCTCCATTCCAGGACGTCGCCCAAATATTCGGGTTGCTTGTTGTTTGGGCCCGCACGAGAAAATATCTCTGCCTCATCTCTCCGAGCGACAACAAACCGTCTCGCAAATTGTCCAGGACCCAGGTTGCCGAAGGACCTATAACAATCAGCAACAGATGGTGCTCATGGGAACTTCGCAGCACAACCTCCGCCAGCAATAGCCGCGAGGATGGCCAGCCGGCAGCGAGAAATGCGTGCCGCTTGGTGACTGCGAAATCGCCGCAGTCACCCCGGGGCGGATAGACGTTCCATTCGTGATCCGAATGAGGATCAGGGACGATCATGGAATTGATCAAAGAGTTGATATTTTGCAGCTGCCGCAATTGCGCCTCATCAATCTGCCGATCGGCTGTAGAGCGACATTCAGCGGGATATTTGATGCAGAACAGAGTGTACTGCATCGGCGGCAGCGTCAACAAATCGGCCCGAACGGGCGATGATCCGACGATTGCGCAAAACATGAGCATTCTTGCCACGCAAATGGGCTTAGACATGATCCAGTTGCCCTCCTGAAATTTAAGAACACGCTTTCAAATGAATGTAATTCAGTGCACAGAGCAGATTATGTGCCAGCGCTGAGGCCGGGTTCCGCGCTAAACAAAATCAGCCTCGCGGGAGGATCGCACCGGGAGACGCATTCCTATGTAAGAGGTCCTAGTGAGCAGGATGCGCATCACCCCTAGGTACCGAAATCGGAAAGAACGCCGCAGGGCCAGCCCGGAAGACGACATCGGGCAAAAATGCATGAGGCTACATGGACCAATAGCACCACCAAAGCTTTTGGCGCATCTATCTTAAATCAGGACGAGGGGGAGACCGTCGGCTCGTAACGAAATGCAAAATACCAGCCGGAAGCAGCCCAACTTGGCAGCCGGGATGCCAATTCAGAGTCGCGTCGGCCGCCGGTAACGAAGTCGGAGTTCTGCTGTTCAAGGGGTGTGAAGCCCGCAGCTGCGGTCAGTCGCATTAGGCGTGTCATTGTAAACCACTGGCAATGATCCCATCCGCTGCCCCTAACATAAGGTTGCTTTCCGAGAAGTCGGCGCAACGGATTCCATCGGGACAAATAGGCCAACGGGTTAAGATGCCGACGCGTGAGCTCGTACCACCCGTAGCCATTTGGCGTAGTCAAGATCAAAAGTCCCCCGGATGTCAGATTGCGGGCCGCGTTGGCTAGCAGTTGCTCGGGTTCGAGAAAATGTTCGATGACTTCGGAGGCAATAACGACATCGTAAGGCGCTCCATCAGCGAACATACCCGCGTGCGCTAGTCGTGCGTCTAATCCTCTAGAGCGGCACGTATCAATGTCCGCCTCACAGTTGTCGACACCAACTACTATTTCGTAGCCGTTCAAAGTCCTCAGGATATGTCCCGGGCCGCAGCCCAGCTCGAGGATCTTTCTGGCACCAGCGACATGCAGATGCCTATGGATGAACGTCAGTCGTTTAACGTCCACAGGACGAGTGCCCGTAGTATCTATCTCTTTCGGTAGACTATACATTGCTAACCCCCAAGAATTCTAATCCTAACAGCGACGTAATGAATATATCAATCTAGAACTCCCGAAGTCGCATTCGGCTTAGCCCGACGAGTTGCATGAAAATATGACGGCGTGAATTTGCTCCAGAGCGGGATTTTCGCGACCCGCGGCGTCGAAAAAATTGCAGCATAGTCCGCCGGATCGGTTTACGAGTAGAACGCTCGCCTCAATAGTGAGCACAGCGTGGGATTCCTTAAGCAAGGAGTTTAGTTTTGTATCAATCGAGAGCAGTTGCGGGGGCGCTGCGAGCCAGGCCTGGCCTGTTGGCAGGCGTTACCGGTGCGCTGGCAATGTTATTGTTCTGCTCTGTCTCGTGGTCATCTCCCGTTCAAAAAGGCATGAACGCTGGTGACCTCTTGTTCATGAGCCCGACGCAGCTGCGAGCGCGCTTCGCAGATATGCAGGTGACCGGCGTAAAATGGTTGAGGGTAGAATTCGACTGGAGTCGCATACAACCAAACGATCAAGATAATTATGCGCTCGAGCAGCACGACAGAATTGTGAATTTGGCCGAAGAGTTCGATATTTCCGTTCTTGGCTTGATCTATTTCTGTCCCGCGTGGGCTAACGGGGGGCACAAGCCTCCAGCTTCCCCTCCGGCTGACCCGCGTGATTTTGGTCGGTTCGCTTCAGTCTTGGCAGCTAGATATTCGGCCGCAGGACTGCATCACTGGGAAATCTGGAATGAGCCGAATCTTGGCATCAGCTGGGGTCCCTCGCCCTCTCCCACGGAATACGTTGCTCTGCTGAAGGCGGCGTATGTTGCGATCAAGAAGGTCGACAGCAGTGCGACAGTCGTATCAGGCGGCCTGGCTCAGCCTTACAATACGAGCACCACGATGCGGGCAGCTGATTTCCTGGATGCCATCTATCGAAACGGGGCGAAGGAATTCCTAGACGCGGTTGGAAATCATCCCTACGGCAACTGGGAGAAGATGGATGGCCCAAATGGGCTACGATCAATCATGTCCAAGTACAACGACCAAGACAAAGACATCTGGGTCACGGAGTATGGCGCTCCAACAGATGGAAAGGGATCAGTCGTCGTCTCGGAGAGCGCCCAGGCTGCCCTCCTTAAGGACGCTTTCGATCGATCAACGACGCAATCAAAGCTTGGCCCGATTTTTTGGTACAACTACAAGGACTGGTGCCCGAAAGGCAAAGATGATCCCGATTGTTACTATGGGCTATTGAGGTTCGACGATTCTCGAAAGCTTTCTTACCTTCAGTTCATGGAGATACATTAAGGAGGAAGCTCGGCCGGGCGGGACGCCTGTCTGCGGGTTACGCGAGCAAGAAGATCGAGTGGTCGGCAGTCATTCGATGCGATCGACAACCATCATTCCGGTCGCTGCGGCGAGACACAAAACTCCCTTTCTCGGGAAGGCTGGAGCGTTCTCTCTGGTCGAGGCCGACCACAATCCGCAAAGCAGTTCACGAGGATTCTTTCTCGCCCGCGGCCGCGAGATTTACGGGCCACCGCGCTCAGCGATCGCGCAAGCTCTTAATGTTACGCCCTCACGACCTTTGATAGTCGTCTTCAATCCGGATGATGTCGTCTTCCCCGAGATAGGAGCCGGTCTGGACCTCGATCAGTTCCAGCATGATTTTACCGGGGTTCTCCATCCGGTGGACCGCGCCCATCGGGATGTAGATCGACTCGTTCTCATGCACCGTCTTCACCGTTTCATTCACGGTGACGCGGGCCGCACCGCGGACCACGATCCAGTGCTCGGCGCGGTGATGGTGCTTCTGCAGCGACAGCCGCCCGCCCGGCTTGACCACGATGCGCTTGACCTGATGGCGCTCGCCATTATCGACCGACTGGTAGCTGCCCCAGGGCCGATGCACCTTGAGATGCTCCTCGGTGACCTTCGGCGCGACGGCCTTCAGTTTCGTCACGAGACGCTTCAGCCCGTTGGCATCCTTCTGGCGCGAGACCAGCACCGCATCCGCGGTCGCCACCACGACGAGATCATCGACACCTTCAAGCGCCACCAGCGCATGGTCGGTGGTAACGTTGCAATTGCGCGAATCCTCGAACACGGCGGTGCCGTGTGCCGAATTGCCCTGCGTATCCTTGGCGGACAATTCCCACACCGCACGCCAAGAGCCGACGTCGGACCAGCCACAGGACACCGGCACCACCGCGGCGCGCGAGGTCTTCTCCATCACCGCATAGTCGATCGAGATCGCCTTCGCCGCGCCGAAAGCCTGCGGCTCCAGCGTCACGAAGCCGAGATCGCGGCCTGCGTTGGTGACAGCCTTGGAGACCGCATCCACGCTCGCGGCATCGACCTTGCGATACTCGTCGAGGAGGACGCTCGCGGGGAACATGAAGTTACCGCTGTTCCAGAGATAACCCGAACTGACGTAGTCCGCCGCCTTTACTGCATCCGGCTTCTCGACGAAGCCTGCAACCGCGCGCACCTCGCCGGAGATCACCTCACTTAGGCTAATGTAGCCGTATTCGGTCGCCGGCCGTTCCGGCTTGACGCCGAAGGTGACGATGCGGCCGGTGCTCGCGGCCGCGAGGCCCTCGCGGCAGGCCGCGACGAAGGCGGCGTTGTCCTGCACCACATGGTCGGCGGCGAGCGCGAGCACGATCGCCTCAGCGGCACGCGTCTGCGCGAACACCGCACCGGCTGCGATCGCTGGGCCGGAGTCGCGGCGCATCGGCTCGAGGATCACGTCGGCCTCGATGCCAATCTCGGCGAGCTGCTCCAGCACCATGAAGCGGTAGGAGGCATTGGTGATCACGATCGGGCGGTCAAACAGTTCCGCATCGGAGACACGCAGCAGCGTGTCCTGGAAGGTCGAGCGCGGGCCGAACAGCGGCAAGAACTGTTTCGGGCGCACCTCGCGTGAAGCCGGCCAGAGGCGCGTCCCGGCACCGCCGCACATGACTAACGGGATGATGGCTCGTTGCACTTTCAGCTCAAACAAAATTACTCGGCTACGTTTCTGTAACAGGTAATACTCGAAAGTCGATGAATTTCAAACGAAACTGGAAATAACGATAATGCAGTTTTGCCCCCCTGCACATTTCTGAAGCATCTACGCGTATTTCATGGGCTCAAGACGACCAGTTCCCCGTCAACAACAACGAGTTCGCTGCGTCGCTACACACCTTCGTTGCGGCGATACGTTCATCGGACCAATCGCCATAAATCGACGCTTGTGAACAAGCCCTGAAGGCTCGCAATTGACTGACATTAGAGAGCGAGCCATTTCGAGAAGAGCTTCTATTACAGTCGCCGCACGTCGCCCCTCGAGTTCAACGCTTGGGCCCGCTGAGCTGATCAAAGATGCGATGCAGGCTGTCAGATTCTTCGATGCTTACAATCGACCGACGGGTTCGTTCGGCTTCGGCGGAGCCGATAGGTGTCACGGGCAACGTCGTGCCAGATTGGCCAAACTGAGTTGACGCCCTGGGTGATTGCGCTCTGGAAATTGGTTCCTCAGCAGCAAACAGCGAGCTATCAGCTTCCTTATATAACGGATCGTCGACGCCAAGACCTTCTCCAGGACCTTTGCAGCTTAGGCAACCAGAAGTCGACGCGTGCTCTTGAATTGCAGCCGCCTGTCGAACGGACTCAATGATTAGATTTAGTATGAAGGGCAACAGAGCCTTGTTATTGAAAAAGACATAGATTTTTGCAAATTTATCCACGTAGCTTGAGCCGTACTGCGCAAGCGTCCGTTCAATTTGCGCAAGCTCGGGATCTCCAACGACGATCGATTTCCATCTAAGTCCCTCCACGGATTTTTGACTTCCACCAACAGGATCAACGGTCGGCGAAACACTTTTTCCCATAGGGACCACTACAGCGTGAAACGGCCCTGCCGTCTCTTCCTTCTCATGACTGCCAGCAGTCATTGGTCTTCTTATCGCGACCTGCGTGAAGATCAACCCGAGACCCATCACAATTAATCCAAGCGGCGCCCATGCGATGGTTACGCAGAGGGAAAGTCCCGCGACAAAAAGTATGATTCCGAGAAAAAACATCCAAAATAAAAGCGACCCGTCGGTGAACTACTTTATTCATTCCGCTTGATGACCGCAAGCGAACTTCGAGCAATACTAGGCATCGACTCTGCGCCCAATCTCGCAATTGGGCCACGCGGCGCAATGACCTTGTTGCGTGATGCGCGCAAGAGGGTCTCAATCGGGCTGGCTAACGACGCTTACCATCAGCGGCGCAGTTGGTTTCGACACGGTGATTTGAACGGTGGATTTCCCTTCGTCATGGCGGTTCTTCCCGACGACAACCAAAGTGAATTTATCAGTGCCTGTGAAATCTGACCTAGCGAAATAACGAAACCCCGGCCCGACCATAAGGAGATCGCCGTTCTTCGGCTTCTCCACCACCGAAACACTGAAAATTTGCATCGTCGACCATCGTAAACCTTGGATACAATTTGCTCCGGGGGCAATCGTCATCGACCACTCAATTGTGTCGCCCGCGAGCCTGTAAGGCTTATTGTCACGAAGGCAGTTGGGCGTAGCCAAAGCCGAAGTCGCGGAAGAAAGCAACGTCAGCGCCGCGACGGTGGAAATGTTGATGGAGATTCGTGGCATTTTCTTCAGTCCCATTTCGTGCGTTGCGCCCCATAATGAAGTACGCAACTAAACGATATTTAAGGGACCGAGAATCAAGTGGCTTGTTAGTAAATTCGCCATTAAGAGGGCCGGAAAAGGAGCTAGCTTAACATCCGTCTAATGACTAGACGATCTTGGACTGGCCGTGTCGACCAATTGGCGCGAACATCGAGAAATTGGTATTACACTCGATGCTCCCATCCAGCTTTTCAAAGATAAGCCCCTTGAGTGTTCAAGAAAATCCTGCCGTATCCGACTACCAAGATCGTGCCTAGGTCCAGCCTTCCTAGAATTTGCCTAACACTTTGAGGACTGCATTCGGTCGACATAGATATCGACGTACTTAACTTTCGCTGAAGCTACACCCCTCCTGATTTAGCGCTCGTGCTTTGCCCGTCTCGGCTTGCGGTTACCTTCGAACCGTTTATGTTTGGGCCTTGTTTGGTAGTGACGATCTTCATGGGCCTGGTAGCGGCATGAGTTGTCGCATCTCAGGATTTGGCCCAACATCACGACGGCGTTTGCTGACAAGCTCGTAGAACTCCCCCCACTTTGCTCCTTGCGATCAACTCTCCTAACGATGAAAAATCACTGCGTTTTCATTATCGACCTCATCACACTGAACCGCTCGTTGCCGAGGCTCAAACGGCATCGTCTCAAGGTTGCAGTCAGCGGACTGAAAAAATGAGCTCTTACAAACTAACTTGGCTTCTTGGAGCAATAGCTTTCACTGGAATGCTTGACCCATGTTTTACCTCCGCGTTTGCTGGACCTCGCGCAGAGACCGCACGAAAGTGCATGCACTATTCCTATCTCGTCTATCCATACATGCGCCCGGGATCAACTCGTGGAAGCGGCGCCCGCCAAGCCTACTTTAGGGATTGCATCGACAAGGACGGCAACGTACCGGAGCCGCAGCCGCCGCGACAGGACTGAACGCTTCCACCACACGGACAATGAGCACTCGGCAGTCGGGCAAACTGTTACTTCACATCGTTGCTGTCGATCTTACCGCCATTGGCGACACACTTATCGAAATAGGCTTGCTGATCGCGACCGCTTCCTTTCGCGCTCCCAGCAGCCGGGTTTCCGGGTTCGCGAGGCGGAAATTGCTTGGTCATGAGCGCGCCGCACTTTCTGGCCACCTCGGCGGTGACGGCCGATACTGGAACACCGGTCAAACCAACAATAAGGCACGCGAAGCCCGCAGCGACAATTTCTCGCTTCGGTTGAATAGTCATCACCATTCTCCTTTGCAGAACAGGCATGCATCAGGTCCGCGTTAGATGCCACTTCTTAAGCCAGCCGCCAACCAACACGTTAGTTTCTTTTGGGAAATTTTGAACATTGAAATAAGATTGCGAGGCGTCATAAGAGTGCCTGGATGAGCATGAATTCGCGAGAACTGCGACATGGCGATGACGACGGCACCAATCAAACCTCCAACGAGGTCCAATTCGCGCTCGTGATCGCCCGCATGATCGAAACCGTGAAGACCGATCCCGAGCTTCTCCGCCAGACGGTTTATGACTTGGCGCGTCACAAGCTTCAGGAGCAGCTCGTCGATTCGGATCCGATCGCTTTCCGGCAGGCCGAGCGCGCGCTCGAAACGGCAATCCGGGGAGTTGAGGAATTCTCAAAACAGCCCGTTGGCATAGCTCTATCTTCGGTGCCGAGGCTCAGTTCGGCTTTGCCGTCTCAGTTGCAGGTACGGGAGACGGATTCCATTCAAACCGGTCCGGACGGATTGCCAGCGCGGCCAGTGATAGGAGCCCGTCGCCACCTATTGGGGGGCGTCATCAGGAGGACCGGTTTAGTTCTAGTGGTCGTCGGAGCAGCCTTGGCCATCGTGCAGCAACGTGAACGGCTGTTGACGTTAGGCCATTCGTTTCGACTTCAGGTATCCGAGACCCCTCCCGACAAAGTAGTGGCTCCGTCCGCCACAACGGCTACTGCGCCGAGAAATCCTCCGCTTCCCGCTTTCCCGCGGCCTGACGATTACGGCGTTTATGCCTTTAGGGACGACATCTTCACCGAACTGCAGCTGATACCCGGCAGGGCACCGGATGCTCGGGTCGCGATCTCCGCCGCATTCAAATTGCCCGCCAAAGTGAATCTGCCGGACGGACACCCCGAATTCGTTGTCTATCGACGAGACGCCGCCAGCAACATCTCGGAGCGCGCCGAAGTGCGCGTGATCGCCCGGATTGCACGCGAATTCTCCAGCGAAGCGGCGGGCAAGCGTCTTGACGAAAGTGACGCTTGGGTCATCAGGAGCTTCTCCTACCCTTATCGTGCCGCTCCAATTCCGGATAATCCGGAGATGTATCGGCTCCGCAGCGAGGACCCCGCATTGGAACTTCCCCCCGGCCACTATGCTCTTATCGTCAGGAATCAGTCTTATTACTTCAGTGTCAATGGCGACATCTTGGATCCCCGGCAGTGCATCGAGCGGGTGATCACAGCAAACGGCACCTTTTACGCAGCATGCAAGAGGTAATGATGTAGCTATGGCTTCTTGCCAAATTATCGACGAAACCCAATTCGTATGCTGTAGTTGGTTCGACAAGCTCCAGCGTGGAGGTTTCCATGAATTCCTCGAAACTTCTTCTGGTTTCCGTTGCTCTTTCGAGTCTGGCTACCGAGGTGTCGGCCCAAGGCACGCAACAGAATGGCCGGCCGCAGCAGGGGTATTCTAATCAAGGCTATGCGTCGGGCTCGAGAACGCCTGTCGCGACCCAACCAAGCAACAATCCATTTCGCAACCCGATTGGGCAAGGCGTACCTCCCGCAGCCTCTGCTAACTCAGGGCTCAATAGCAATCGGACCTTTGCTCCGCGCTAGAGGCGTAGCTGCTCGTCAGGAAAGCTCAATGACGACGTCCGGCGGCAGAAAGGGCTATTTAGGAGTGACGTCAACCTCAATCGAGGACTTACCGCTGATGCGTGACGACGTTCCCTCAATCACAAGCTTGAAATGGTCGTCTCCTGATCCCGCGGGCCCGGAAAAATAGCGGAACGAGGGGCCTTGCACGGCAACGCGGCCTGATTTCGGCGGATCGACGATGCTGACTGTGTCGATCATGATCGTCGACCAACGTAATCCCTGGATACATTCAGCCCCGGGCGCGATCTTGATTGACCACTGTATCGTGTCGGATTGAAGCTTGAACGGCTGCGGATGGAGTATGCATGTGCCTCCAGCGAATACTATCGCCGGATAGAAGACAAAACCCTGAGTGAAAACCGCGAGAGCCAAAAATCTTCTCACAAGCTTCCGATCTCCAATGCGGCGGCCCTGCGCAAGCCGGTAGGTCAGCGCGATTGGCCAGCCCTCAGTCCGTACGCCCGACGCTCGTCGACTTGGGCGCGCGCAAGACGGAACAAGCTACCTTCACTATGATCCTAGGTAATTCTAACGCATCAGACGTGCAGTAGAAAGCCGTCGTGCACAGCGGGGTGTGGGATCTCCGACGCCAACTGCACGTTATGATCGAAATGGGTGTCTGTTGGGAGCGCGGCGGCAGGCTGGAAATGTGAGGCCAATGCATTGCTGAGACTTACCGGTACAGGCTGCGAGGACGCAACGGCGAAATTGAATCCGTCTGCCGGTGGATCGATGACGAGCGTGCCTCCCTTTCCATCACTCGAGAGATTGAACGTGGAATGGGTATAGTCGCCGACCAGCGTCAGCTTTGCGACATGGTTCTGCGCGTCCGAAACCGTCAGCACACCGCCCGATGTATTGCCCGCGTAGGAGACCTGCGTTCCCGTTCCGAACGAGATGTCCCGCAGATCAAGAATGTCCGAATGCGCAGAGCTGCCGTCACCAGTCAGACCGTAGATCTTTCCCGTAAACTGCGTCGCATGATCTAGCACCAACGTACCGGTCTCACTGGCGAACGTGATCGAGCCCGAAACCCCGCCCGTCAATTCGAGCGTCGCGCCTGCTTCGATTTTCACCGCCTGGCTCATGTTGGTGAGGTCGAGGACAACTTTGCCGGAGATGTCCAACACACTCGATGCCGTGTTGATCACTCCGTCACCATTGAGGTCCTGATGCATCACGGTCTCGATCGCCTTCAAGGCGTCGCCCGTTCCAGAAACATTGCTGAGGAGATTGGAGGTGAAGTTGCCGTTGCTGTCGGTGGCCCACACCGTGTAGGCCCCAGTATAAATGTTCTTCCAGGCAACGTCGTAGCCGCTGGAGGTCGCCTCCGCCCCGATCGCCGTCCACGTGCTGGTGGGCCCCATTGCATAGGCAGCGCCGCCGGATTTCAACACGACTTCGGTGCTGCCTGAAGACAGATGCAAATAATTGCCGGACTGTGTCAGGCTCGTTGTGCCGGCGCTCTCCAGCAAACCGGCCGTCGTCCCCGATGTTGTGCCGGAGGTATCAGCAGTGCCAGCGTTGACAGCTGCACCGGATATCCCGGACGACGTAGCGGAATGTGATCCGATCACACCGTCGCCATTAAGGTCCTGCTGAAATAGCGTCTCGATGGACTGCAACGATGCACTCGTTCCCGAGACATTGCTCAGCAAATTGGAGGTGAAGTTACCGTTACTGTCAGTGGTCCACACCGTGTAGGCGCCGGTGATAATGTTCTTCCAGGCAACGTCGAAGCCGCTCGAGGTGGCCTCCACCGCGATCGGCTTCCAGGTGCTGGTCGGCCCCATCAGATAGGCCGTACCATTGGACTTCAGCAACACATCGGTGCCGCCCGATGATATCCAGAGGCGGTTGCTGGCCTGCGTTAGGCTAGCATTGCCGATGCCGTCGATTAGCGTCCCCACGATCGGATCGAGCGCGGCTGAAGGACCGCTCACATTTCCTGCGACATCCGTCGCAGTTGCTGTGAAGGCATGCGCTCCGTGGGTGAGCGCGCTTGTGGTGACGCTCCAAGCTCCGTTCGAGGCCGTCACCGCCGTACCCAACAGTGTGCTGCCCTCGTACAGCTTGATTGTGCTGCCTGCCTCGGCCGTTCCCGAGACAACCACCTTGTTGCCGGCGGTGAGCGTATCCGAGATCAGCGCCGGCGCTTTCGGCGCGGTCGTATCGATAGTCACCTTCACAGAGCTAGACACCACGCTGACATTGCCAGCTGCGTCAACCGCCTGCCCGGTGAAACTATGGGCACCATCAGTCAAGATACCAGTCGTAAACGACCAATTGCCCTTGCTGTCGACCGTAGCGGTGCCGATCTGCGTCGCGCCGTCGAACACCAGCACCTTACTACCGGCCTCCGCGGTTCCCTGCAGCGTCTGCTGGTTGGCTTTGGTGATGCCGTCGCCCGCAACACCGGTGTCCGATGAGAACGACGCAATACTCGGCGCGGCAGGCGGAGTGATATCGGCGCCCGGGTCTCCCGAAGCATTCCCGGTACCGATCTGAATGACGAGCGGATGATCAGTCAGAGAAACGTGAATCTGCGAGACATTGGTATATGTCGCAATCGGGCTGCTGCCGACCAGAGGATCGTAGACATAGACGACGGCATACGATTTTCCGAGATTGACCGTTACGTCGCTGGTCGGGGACGCGATCTCCTTCTGCTTGGTCGGATCCCAGATGACGTGCTCATCCCACAGCACCAGGTCGAACGTACCATTGTGCTTCTCCAACAAGAGCTGCTGGGCACTCGTCGGCAGATTGTCGAGACTGTAGCCCAGAGTTCCGGGCGTGAAAGGCTGCGACGCGCTGGGATCATTCAGAATTGTCGTGAGATTGTGTATTGCAGTGGCCACCAGCTTCGGGCTGCCGTCGTTGTTGAACAAGCCGAAATGCGCTTCCTTGTCGGTGAACTTCGGATCGGCCGCTTCATCGAAGAGCTCATACAGGAAAGTTTGCGCGACGCCGCTCTTGAAGGCGTCCATCAAGGTATCGAGCGTATACTTCGCCTGTACCGTCTGATCGACGCCGCTCATCGTATCGCTGGTCATCGTATCGTAGCCCGTCTCAGTGAAGATGACGGGCAAGCCGGCAGCATCCCACTGCGCGATCTTGATGTCGTTCTGAATGACCTGGTTCGGCGTCGTGCCGCTCCATACATAGGCGTGGATATTGGCGTAGTCGGCAGAAGACGACAGATTTCCAACCTGGCTATAGTTGGCGCTGTTCGACTGAGACAGCGTGAGGTTATAGACCGGCACGTCTTTCAAGGCCGAATCGGCCTGAACGCCGGCGAACAATGCGCGCTGGAATGCAGCCGCGCTCGATAACGACGAACTGCCATTGTAGGTGAAGGTCTGGATATCGACCTCGTTGGGGCCTTCGATACCGATCAACTGCCCCGGATGCGCTGCGACAAACGCATCGAGCTGTTTGAGGAATGTAGCTGGGTCAGTCCCCTGGGGCGTCAAGAAGTCGAACTTGATGCCGTCACTCGCCAACTGGGAATAGGCCGCCTGAGCATGTGCCGTCGAGAACATGCTGCCGTCGCGAACGCTCGAGACTCCGAGATACGCAAGCGAGCTCTCAACTAGGCCGACATTCTCGTACACCGTCCAGTTGCCCAGGTGAGTATTGACGCCAATCGACTGCACGAATTTGCTGGCGTCGATCGCGGTGACGTTTGATATGGCGGTTGTCATCTTATGGCCCTGCAGCGACGACCAGGATGGTTGTCGCGTCGAGGGCAAGCTAGCGGACATGAATTTCAACCAACTAAACGCGCGGTTCCCATTTTTACCGACGAAGGGATGTCAAAGTCGATTAGTTATTTCAATCGATTTTTAAGAAACTCGAAAATGCTTGCAGAATCAGCCCAGATTCTTTGCTCTGTTGCCTCCGCGGAGCGAGGATAAGTGGGATTCCCGTGCAAATACGGTATCGATGTTCGGCGAATTGGCCGCCCCTAAGGGACCGCCCAACCAGGCCGCGCATCGCGGCGCCCGCCGCCTTGAGATGAATCACTCTCCTAGCGCTATTTCTGCGCGTTATTTGACGCCTGTGAACCAGTGCGCACATCGTCGGCACGACGCGGGCGACCAGGAAGGGCCTCGTAGTTTTTGAATATCAGAATTCACATCGAGAGGAAAATTTATCGCCCACTTTCGCAACGGGGGTGCTGGCAAGAGACGACGATTTCACTCCGACGGCCCTGTTGCCGCTTCCATCGTCCGGCCGCATATTCTAATAATGTGCTTGGTAAAAAATCCGAGCAAGTTTGATCTAACTATCACGTCCGGTAGTAAGCATGCGCGTCGTTCACATTATGGCTGACGGAAATCCCGGTGGAGGGCCAGCCGTCGTGGATACGCTGTGCGCCGGGATGGCTTCGAATGGCGTGGAAGCTACCGTCGTCACTCAGACTGGAAGTTACTTTTTCGAGCACGCCCGCGCCAAGGGATGGAAGGCGTTCGGGCTCGACTTCAGCAGCCGAAAAAGCATCATCAAAATTTCTCGCGAGATTTTGAAGTTACTCGAGCGCGAGGCTCCGGACATCGTTCACGCCCATGGCGCGCGATCTGCGTTGCCGGTATCTCTAGTGCCACGGGCCAGGCGCCCAGCCTTTGCTTACACTATCCACGGCTTCCACTACGATCGGAAGGGCTTTGCTAGCCGACAGATTTTCAAGCTGGTGGAAAGATTATGTATCGGATGCGCGGATCAAATCATTCTTGTCGGCAAGGCAGATGAGGCCTTTGCCCATAAGGAAGGCCTTATCAACGACAGGCAGCGTTGGAGTCAGGTCTATAACGGCGTGGAGTTGCCACCGGGCGGTGACGTGTTACGGCCCGCCGAATTCGACGTCGCGTTCGTTGGACGACTGCACCCTCAGAAGAACCCGCTCGCGCTACCCGCGATTCTCTCTGCGATGAACCGGCCCGATGTAAAGATGCTGATAGTTGGCGGCGGTGAGCTCGAAACCGCATTGCGCGATTCAATCGGGAGGCTCGGAATTGTGTCCCAGGTTACGATGACTGGCACCAAATCGCGGATCGAGGCACTTGATCTGATGTCCAGGGCCCGTGTTTTTGTTTTGCCATCGCTGTGGGAAGGTGTGCCTGTTTCGATAGTCGAGGCGATGAAGCTTAAAGTACCCGTCGTTGCGTCAAGAATCGCAGGTAATCAGGAAATCGTCCGCCATGGACAAACCGGTCTTCTCGCGGATCCACACTCCCCGGAGGAATTCGCTAGACAAATCTCGTTGCTGTTGGACTCGCCCGAGCTTGTAAAGTCTCTCACGGAGCGAGCCGCTTCATTCGCGTCGACGACCTTCTCCGTCGAAAGCCAAATCGCAGCGCATTTTCGAATTTACGAAGACGCGATCCGGCGACACAACAGCGGTCGCACCTGAGTAACACCACGAACTAAAGGCGGCCTCGCAACTGTTCTACCAGACCGGGCGCGAGGTCAGGATTTTTCCATAGATCTTGCAGCGCGGCTGCAATCTCAACCCTAGGCGACCAGCCGAATTCAACCTGAATCCTTGCGATATTTGCTTGCAAGAACGGCCGGTCAACCGATCGGGCCCGCGAAACATCATGTTCGACAGCGATCGGAAGTCCGGTGAGCAATCGCAGTTGGTCCAGAAGCATCGAGACCGAATACTGCTTTCCGGTACCGAGGTTGACGAGTTTCGTCTCCCCGGCAGGGATATCGCCGTACAGGGCTACTCGCTCGAAACCCTCCGCCGCATCCTCGACGTGGATGTAGTCACGTTGAGGCCAGACATTTCCAAGCTTGATCGTAGTGGAGCCGGATTTCAGCTGATACACGATTTCAGGCAAAATGTGGGGGCTAGTCTCCCCCGGGCCAATTACGTTGAACAGCCGGACGATGGCACCACAAAGCCCCCTCTGCCGGACGAAGTAACGGACATATTGCTCGGCTTGCAGCTTCGTGAGACCGTACACATCGGCCGGCGCCACTACCGAATTAAGTTCGTCGTGCGGTGAATTGTCGGGCTGATAGACGGCACCACTGCTGGCGAAAACAAAACGCGCGCCCTCTGGACAGGCGCGGAGAAGATTCATCGTTCCGAGAACATTAACTTCCGCAGCGAGCGTGGGATCGCGTTCGCACTCGGGAATAAAATGGATCGCGGCAAGATGAATCACGATTTCGGGACGAAAGCTCTGTATGAGAGCGGCGACGGAGTGCCAATCCCGAATGTCAACCTTTGCCAAAGAAATACTGGCAATATCGCTCTCGTCGAAGCGGTTGCCAAACTTCAGCGAATCGAGCACGCAAACGTCGTGACTATTCCGCAAATTCCGTACCAGCTGCCGCCCTACAAAACCGGCGCCGCCGGCGACCAAAATCCTCTGCTTCATGCGACCTTAGCTTCACTGAAACTGCGGGAGTGCGACGCAGAGCGATTGATGGGAGTCGACCCAACCATTTCCTCGAAGCTCTCCGCGATCAGAGCCCAAGAAAGCGTCTTTGCAGACAAATGGCCCGTCCTTGAAAAGTGATCCCAATGGGCCATCAAGTCACGCACCCCCTGCGCAAGACAATCGGGTGTCGGTTGCGTTACAAGTCCACAATTGTAGGAACGAACGATGTCTTTCGTCCCGTTCATTTCGTAATCGCATGTCACGACCGGCAACCCGCTCGCCATCGCCTCCGCCACGACGCGCGGGAATCCTTCTCTCAGGCTCGAAATCGCCAAAACTTCAGATCTCGACAGTAGATCGATCTTGTCGTTTTCGGAGATCAAACCAGGTAGAAAAATACTAGAAGCATGGCGCGAAGCCATCGCGCGAGTCCTCACCTCCTCTAGCACAGGCCCATCTCCCGCGAGGGTAAGCGCTCCAGCGTACCCTTGGTCTTTCAACAGCTCGAAGGCGTCGATCAACAATGGAATATTCTTATGAGCCGTCATTCTCCCGATAAAACAGATGCCCGAGCGCCGGATGCGTGGAAGTGATTGGTAGTGCTCGACATCAAGCCCGCTCGGAAGAGAACGAACAGAACCGGAGCAAAAGCGTGCAATCGAACGACCCACGCTATCACTAACTGCCACGTTTCGCGCCACGATCCGTGGAAGCAGAGCCTGGATCACTCTGTAAAACAAACCAGTACGGATCTCGCACCAATGTATTACAGCTTTAGCGCGCTGAGATTGGGGAAGCGCAACTGCGTGCAGAAGAGGCCACTGATTCAAGAAGAGCACATCGTAGCTCGTCTCTTTCGCGACTCGGCGCACATGCAACGCGTATCTAAAGATCGTCGGCCACGCTCGCTTCATCGCTTTGAAGCGCGGGATCTTGTAATGAGCATCCATCGGATATCGAAAAACGACGATTCCGTCCATACTCTCCGAAGAAGGTAGGCCGGACTCATGCCCAATGCAATGGACGTCGACGGTATGTCCATTCTTCACAAGTTGGCGCGCAAGCCCTTCGAAAAAAAGCTCCTGCCCGCCAACGCTGGGAGCAAACAATTCAACGAATATCCCAATGCGCACGCCAACCGCCTTTCAATACACGCTACCGAAAAAGAGCAACATTCCTACGCCAACAGGAACCGCTGCTTGACCACAAACAATGCGCGAAACAGTCAAACTTGTGATTGTTTTATAACACATAATGGTCATCAAGTGAACGACAAAAATGTGGGCAGTTTTCATTCCAGACTGAGCACTGCCGCCTACTTTTCCGCCCGCAGTTTTCGTGGCTCTCAAGTGATCAAAGGGATCGCATTGTCGGCCCTAAGTTCCAGCTGACGTATTCGCCCTCTCAGATTGGCCGAGATGAACGCGAACACAAAAGTAACGACCGAAGTTGGGTCGAAAAACCGAATCTCGGCCACGTTCAAAATTAAGAAGAAGATTAAGAACCATTCCGAGAAGATCTCGGCGCCCCCGACGTATGGACGGTGACCTTTTGACGACCTGAGCAACGGCCCCAGTACGGCGACAAGAGTTGTCAGAAATCCGACCAACCCGATGTCGAGAAGGCACTGCAAATATCCATTGTGGGCGCTCAGTTCAAACTGCAAGGTCCTGTCCCAAAAGAGAGACCCGGGTGAGTTTGGCCCCAACCAAAATACACCGTATCCGTATCCTAGGAATGGCTTCGCGGCCGCCATCTCTAGCGCAAATTCCCAGATATTGGTGCGTCCGGACAGAGTCACGTCTCGGCCAATGACAAGCGTAAAGACATCAGGCGCGGCGACAAGGAATAGAATTCCCCCCGTGCAGATCAACCCTGTGAGTACCACCAATTCGCGAGGCCGCAGTCCCAAGCGGAACCTGGCGTAAGCCCAGCCGGTCACAAAGCCGATTGCTATCAACGGTGTCGCGGAACTCGCAAGCAACAAGGACAGAACACAGAGCCCGGCTCCCCCAACCCACAACATTCTGCGTCGCACGCGCTTCTGCACGGCGAGAGAGAGGAACGCGAGATATCCTATGCCGGCAAATTGCCCGAGAATATTCTTATGATTGAATAATCCGCGCAAGTGAGCGTTGGTATCCAACGCCTTGTCGGGCGCAATCAGCAACCACAAAAACGAGCCAACCAGGGCTATCGTAACCGCAATCTGCGCAAGCTTGATCAAGCGAAACAGGCTAAGTCGGGTAGCAACATACGTGCCGACCGCAAATGTTCCAACCAATCCAAGCACCTTTCTCAGCGTTGCGCCGGGATCTGAGGACCAGAGTGCTGAGAACAAACAGATTAAGATGACAAGAGCGGCCGGCCACCCCAACTGTTGGAGGTGTTCCCGGCGCCGGGTGCGCACCAGCAGATAAACTGCGCCGAAGAAAAACGGGGCGAGTAGGGCCTGCCGTATGATGTCCCCCGACTTATCGATGTTCATGACATCGAGGTAGCCAGGTTCATAGTCGGCCTGAAGACCGGTGATGCCCGGAACGATGTCGGCAGCGATCAGGAGATAGCAAATCAGTGTCGACGCAAGCAGCACATCGCTACGGCGAGCATTCGCGATTGATGAGAATGGCCCTACCGCCTGCGCCTCAAGCATCAACGTCGAGTCCGCTATCCTGTCCGCCCGGCAATGCAAACTCTATCAGGAGCGCCTTCGCAAACTCTCTTGGGTCGTCGGTAATGGTTGCACTGGCGAGCAATTTGCGCGGCAATCCGCGCACTCCCACAGGTGTGCTGACAATCCTCTTTCTAAACGATAGCGCCTCTAACACCTTGATGCTCACGCCTGTACCGGCGCGAAGCGGAACGGCGGCAACACGAATTGCGCGGTAGAATTCCGAAACATCGTTCAGATGGTCCCAGACGGTAACGTTGTCGACTCCCTCAAGGAGCGGCTCGACCTTGCTCGATATCCCCCCCGCAACCAGCATCCGAAACCCCGGTGCCTCCTGACGAATGATCGGTAGGATCACGTCACGTAGGTACAGGACGGCATCAAGGTTCATCACATCGTTTGATCCGATAAAACCGGCATCAAACGTCGGAGCTAGTTCCCCTTGGCTTGGCCGAGCCGCAGCAACGTAAGAGAACGGCTTGTGCGAGAGCTTTGCCGTTGATCGGTTGGTCTTGGCGTAGCCGGCAAACTCATCCGCAGATTCGACGCGCACCACATGACAAGCGTCAAAGATTTTAGCCTCTGCCCGTCGCGAACGCTCGATATCGATTCGCTCTAGATGATGCCTTATCCAGGCGTTTGCATGATTGCGCAGGATCTGCCTCAGGTTCAATTCGCCGAACAATCGCTGATACGTCCCTCTGTAAGCGACTGCACGACGGACAAAATCATCGTGGGCGCTCATCACCACTAGCGGCTTGCGCCCACGAAACAATCGCGGCAAAACCTGTCCAAGCAACTGGACCGATTGCGGCTTGGCCAAATATACAACGTCAGCTTGCCACTCATTCAATCGATTGGCAATTTCCCGCGCATTTTCAGAGTTGTTGGTAAACAATAACGGATGAGACGAGAGGACATTCCCGGTCAGTGCTCGCTCAACTTCTCTCCAGACCTGGCCGAAGATACCAAGCAATGTTCCACCTCGATTCCACCCGGGCAGTAAAAGAAAATCCGAAAACAGCTGGCCGTAAGCGGCATTCACCGAATTCAATCTCGCCAATTGCGGGTCTCGAAAGAACGAAACGCAATGGACCTTCCAACCTCTCTTTTTGTAAGTCTCAGCTATCGTATAGTAAATCCAGCCGGAGGCATTCTTCGACGGCAATGGCAGAAAAAGTTCGTCGGTTACGAAAATGATCGAGCGCTTCGGCATGTACTAACCCTGTGACGGCAATTCATCGTGGATCTGATTTCTGGATTTTGACAGCGAACTGCGTGCCGTCGAGAACCAAGGCACGAAAGGACGATCGGAATGATCCGCAACGCATTTATCAAAAGAGCAGTGGCTGCGTTAACGCTGCTATTCTCCGGCACATTTGTTGCGGCTCTATTGAATTTCATTGCACAACTTACGCTAGCCCGGTCGCTAGAACTAGAGTCTCTTGGTGCCATTGCTGCCTTGTCCTCGATGATCAACTTTCTTGCACTTGTCGGCATGGGAGGAATGAACTGGTTTCTCCTACAGGTCGTGGGCATGGAGAAGGACGCAGCTTGTCGCTGGTACTTTCCTGCCTCAAAATTGGTCGCATTGCTCACGGGGCTTAGCATCGCCGGCCTTGCGGCCTACACTCTCACCATTGCAAGATTTCTTCCCTCAGAACGCATGCTGCTGCTCGCAGCTTCGGTTCCGATGCTGTTGGGCCAGTTGGCAGTCGAGCTCACATCCGTTCGCTATCAAATCGAGCGAAGCGCTCACCAGGTCGCGTTCTGGCAAGTCGTCACCCCCCTTGGACGCGCCACGGTCGCGCTTGTCCTTAAGACATTTGCCCTTTCTAGCCTGCGTTCCGTACTCGTCGGATTTGGGCTAATGGGGCTGATCGCGCTCTTCTGGAGCTTAGCCATAGTGCCAGTGCGTTCATGGAACCGTCTATTGAGCAGCTATCGGCATTCCCATCCTTCTGTACTGGATACACTTCGTTCTGCAGGTCCATTTCTACTCTTTGGCGCTCTGTATCTCTTGTTCTTCCAAGGACCAATCGTAATATTGGAGTACTTTCGCGGCGGCGCGGAGACCGCGCAGTACAATATCGCCTTTCTGATCGTCTCCGCGACTCTGATGTTCCCTTCCGTGTTCTACTCAAAGTTTATCGCTGAAAGGACATTTCATTGGGGTCACCATGACCGACCAAAACTTGCCGCCGCTTTCTACTTGTCCGCGGCTCTGATGGCCGCGGTCGGCTTGTCCGCAATGTTGGCTCTTATGGTCAGTGCCAATTCACTGATCCCTTGGTTGTTCGGATCGAGATATGCTCCATCGATCAATCTGCTGCTTGTCATGAGTGTTGCGATCCCGGTAAGATTTCTACAAAGCGCATACAGCTCATTGCTCGTGACCGGGCCGCAGACGATCCCGCGAGTAATATATCTCGGCCTTGCAGCGCTCGCCTCGATCGCAGCGTCGTGCAGTTTCATTCCGGCTTTCGGTGCGATGGGTGCCGCTTATGCGACCGTCGTGGGTGAGTTTGTACTATTCTTGCTGTCCTGGCGTGGGCTGGTAATCCACGCACCGGAAATCCAGCCCTTTGGATGGATGAGCCCACATTTTATTCGCCAATCGGTATCGACTCTCAGTGACAGCGACGAGCACCAAGAACCACAGCAACCCACCTACCCGGGGAAGAAGAGATAGAAGCGCACCGTCCGCAGAAAGTTCGCAGCTATGTAGGTCGGTGGGTTTCGGTAGGTCGAAATTAACTGCAACAAGCAAGCCACCCCCACCGCCGTCACGGCCGACAGGAAGCCACCCACAGCGAGGAACAACCAAACACTGCGTCCCGCAGTTTCAAAAGGAATCGACGCCGGTTGCGCAATTTTGATGGCCGAAAGATTGTTTTCCGTCATTGCCGCCGCAATTCGCTTCTCTCCGGCGCGGGAGGTAATCTCTGCAAGTTCTTGTTCAGCCGACGTAAGCTGCCGCTTGAGGCGGTTGGTTTCGGCCTCGAGCCCGGCAAGGTTCACAAGGTCTTTCGCGACATTGTCCAGTTCTGCTGTGTGCGCTGATTCGGCCGCGCGAAGACCAGCGATCGTCATCTTCAGGGTCAAAAACTGCTGCGTAGCTTCCTGATACAGCTTGACCAGGAGCAAAGGCGGATCATCACCGAACAAGTTCTTGCTGTATGGAAGAGGAACAGCTGCTTCCGGCGCGGGTTTAGCAGGATCGCGAGCCTGCGAGGCCCGCGCAGCGTTAGGCTTCAGCTGATTGATCTGATCCTCGACAACCCGCAATTCCTCCTGCTTTTGCGCCAACTCTGTCCGCACTGTCGCCAGCGACTTTGCGAGGTCACTCTGGCGAGTGAGTAAGAGCTTTTTCTGTTCGTCAACCGCATATGTGCGATTTGCCGTCATGAAGGCCCCGAGTACTCCGGCCGCCGTTGCGACCCTGCGCTGAAGCTGATCCATCTCACCACGAAGAAAATCGGCAGCCGCAGCTTGCGTATAGAGTGCTCTGTACTTGCTAAGATAACTCTCCGTGAGCGCGTTCACAAAAGAGGCAGCAATGCGCGGATCTCCATGGCGAAAAGAAACTCGGATCATGCTGGTGCGTGGTTCGAGCTGCACCTTTAATGCCTGGGCCGCCAATTTGTAGGCGCGATCCTCGTTGTTCATCCTCTTTTGAGGTACGCCCAGATAGGCCAGCAGCTCAGAAAACTCGCTGTCGGGCCTCTTCGGGTAAAGCTTGTCGTCGCGGACGCTCTGAATAGCCGATCTAAGGACGAGCTCGCTGTTCAGTAACTCAATTTGCGAATTCACGAAAACGGAGTCGGACCCCAGATTACTGTCGCTTTGCTTGCCGTTATCGATGAGGAGCGACGCCGTCGCCTCATATTTGGTATCAAGCAGGGCGTGCAGCGCAACTGCAGAAATAACACCGGAAAAGAAGACCGCAGCAGCGATCAGCCAATAGTGGCGAAGAGCGCGAAGGACAAATAGCTCTAGGCTGCCGGACTGATCGGCCTCCTTTTCAGGTGCGTGGTGATCCTCAACTTGTGGTCGAAGAATAACGCGATAGTCTTGCCGCTCGAGACTGGTCATAGCAACCTCTGTCCGCCAGTCTGTAGACTAAAGCCCGCAACCGGCCTGAACAACGTCGATTGATGTTCAACTTCCATTGTGGTGAACCGGCCTTCAGCGTAAGCCATCTTATTAACTAACCTACTGACTTTGCTCACAGAAACACAAAGATTTTAGCCTCAAAACCAACCTTTTAAACCACCGGTCGAACTTGCACTGGCTAGATTCTCGGGATTATGCCTATTTCCCAAGCTGTGCCGCCAAGCCGATCCGTATCGAGAGTCACAGCCATGTCTCAGTGGCAACTTTCGTCGGCCCGCCTTCTGGCTTGGCGATGAGCCCTCCCAGTATTATTTGTCGTGGAAGTCCTTTTCATTCGGAGATCGCCGCCAAAATCGTCCGGCGAACACTACATCACTCCGTCAAGGCCAACTATTTCTTAACCATTATTTCTTAACCATGTCGAATTAAAACGCAAAGTGGGGATCTCGTAACGCGCACCACGCCAGCTTCGGTAAGCGGTTATGAACACTCGCATATTGCTTTTGCTGCCGCTGTTGATTGCTTTAGTTGGATGCGCATCGCAGCAGCCCCCGTGGAGGTTGCCGAGCGCCACCGCCAAGCTTGACCCCAGCCCCGCCTATGCATGGGACGGACTGGGGTTAGACCCTAACCAACACCAGTCGCACAGGATCGCGACGCAGCCTCGCAGATCAGAACCAGAGTCCAACGTGGAACGCGAAGCGGCTCTGGCCGAATTGCGGCCCTATTCAGCTGCCTGGTGGGTGGTCCACGACGAAATCGAGACCGACCGGGAGGCGAGACTCGCCAAGCGGCTGGTCATCTGCCAAGGATGCATGACTCCCGACAATCAACTCGACGCGACAGCCTCCATTGGCAAACGCTAGCACCTTATTGTCCCGACCCGCCGCGACTCGCCTTAGCAGAACGATCGACACAGGGGATATCGGCCGTGCGCAGTGCTCAGACATGCAAGATATATCCGCCCGTTGGGATTGCATGAAGCGAAGCCGAATGGACGTCCCCTACCGGGAGATCTGCGCCGATGCCAAAATTGAGGCCTTCATGGTGAGTCGTATCAGCCTGATTTCCGTGCGTGCCGTCTGACCAGACTTCTGCATAGCCACCGGCGTTTCCGGCCGGGACAGGAGTCGAAAGGACACTCGCTTGCGGCGTCGAGAGGCGCGTGAAATTGAATCCGTCTGCCGGTGGATCGATGACGAGCGTTCCTCCCTTTCCATCGCTCGAGAGATTGAACGTGGAATGGGTATAGTCGCCGACCAGCGACAGCTTTGCGACATGGTTCTGCGCGTCCGAGACCGTCAGCACACCGCCCGATGTATTGCCCGCGTAGGAGACCTGCGTTCCCGTTCCGAACGAGATGTCCCGCAGATCAAGAATGTCCGAATGCGCAGAGCTGCCGTCACCAGTCAGACCGTAGATCTTTCCCGTAAACTGCGTCGCATGATCTAGCACCAACGTACCGGTCTCACTGGCGAACGTGATCGAGCCCGAAACCCCGCCCGTCAATTCGAGCGTCGCGCCTGCTTCGATTTTCACCGCCTGGCTCATGTTGGTGAGGTCGAGGACAACTTTGCCGGAGATGTCCAACACACTCGATGCCGTGTTGATCACTCCGTCACCATTGAGGTCCTGATGCATCACGGTCTCGATCGCCTTCAAGGCGTCGCCCGTTCCAGAAACATTGCTGAGGAGATTGGAGGTGAAGTTGCCGTTGCTGTCGGTGGCCCACACCGTGTAGGCCCCAGTATAAATGTTCTTCCAGGCAACGTCGTAGCCGCTGGAGGTCGCCTCCGCCCCGATCGCCGTCCACGTGCTGGTGGGCCCCATCGCATAGGCAGCGCCGCCGGATTTCAACACGACATCGGTGCTGCCTGAAGACAGATGCAAATAATTGCCGGACTGTGTCAGGCTCGTTATACCAGCAGTCTCCAGCAGCGTCCCGCTCAGCGTCACGGGCGGTGCTACGTGTGGCCCGATCGCGCCGTCGCCATTAAGGTCCTGCTGAAATAGCGTCTCGATGGACTGCAACGATGCACTCGTTCCCGAGACATTGCTCAGCAAATTGGAGGTGAAGTTACCGTTACTGTCAGTGGTCCACACCGTGTAGGTGCCAGTGTAGATGTTCTTCCAAGCGACGTCGAAGCCGCTCGAGGTGGCCTCCACCGCGATCGGCTTCCAGGTGCTGGTAGCCCCCATCAGATAGGCCGTACCATTGGACTTCAGCAACACATCGGTGCCGCTCGATGATATCCAGAGGCGGTTGCTGGCCTGCGTCAGACCGGCATTTCCGACCGCGTCGATCGACGTTCCCAGGATTGGGTCAAGCACGGACGATAGCGCGCTCAGGTTTCCGGCGACATCGGTCGCAGTCGCCGTGAGGGCATGGGCTCCATCGGCGAGCGCTATGGTCGTGACGCTCCACGTCCCGTTCGATGCCGTCACGGCGGTGCCCAGCAGCGTGCTGCCCTCGTACAGATTGATCGTGCTGCCGGCCTCCGCCGTGCCCGTCACGACCATCCTGTTGCCTGAGGCAGGCACGTCCGAGATGAGCACCGGCGCTTCCGGCGCGGTCGCGTCGACCGTCATGTTCAAAGCGCTCGACGCGGCGCTGACGTTGCCCACCCCGTCGGTCGCAGTCGCCGTGAACACATGGCGCCCGTCCGTCAGACTCGCGGCGTCAAAACTCCAGCTGCCGTTGGCGCCAGCCGTGGTCACACCGATCTGAGTCGCCTGATCGAACACCTTGATCGTCACGCCGGCCTGTGCCGAGCCGGTCAAGATCGAGTGCGCCGTATTGGTCGCGCCGGCGCCGGCCAGCCCACCGGCATGTCCGGGCGTGCCGACCGAAATCGTCGGCACGGTCAAATCCGCCATCACCATGGATGCGCCGCTGGCCGAGACGAACGCGTAGTCAGACGACGAAAGCTGAGTCACACCCGCGATCCGAAGCGTGTCGGTCCCGCCCGCATAGTGAATTGTCCACTGATCGCCGACATTCGTCAGATAGGCGCCGGCGTCGTAACCCTTCAGGATCAGCTTATCGTGCTCGGCGGTCGCGCTGGTCAGGACATGGAAGTCCGCGATCGTATCGGAACCGCCGCCCACGCCGTAGATGAAAGTATCGTTGCCGGCGTCGCCGAACAGCCAGTCGTTGCCGCCGCCGCCATCGAGCGTGTCCGCTCCGGTGGACCCGACCATTCGGTTCGCGAGGGCATTGCCGACTCCGGTGAGGCCGCCCTTCATCAAGGTCAGGTTTTCGACGTTGTCCGGCAGGACGTATGACGACCAGGCCTCGACGCTGTCGATGCCGCCGCCCGGGCTCTCGACGATCTTCTGGTTCGGATTGCCGATCACGTAGGTGTCGTCGCCCGTCCAGCCCGTCAAAACGTCGTCGTTGTTCACCGCCGTGATCTTGTCGTTCGCGGCCGTGCCGTAGACGGTATGGCTGCTGGTCGACCCGCTGATCCACGACGTGATGGTACCGCCCACGGGCAGACTTGCCGGGAGCTGGAAATTGTCGCTCACGAAAGACGAGAGCGTCGTGTTGCGGAACACCAACGTGTCGAGATTTGTCAGCGCGAGATAGACGTCGTTGCCGACCTGCGTCATCGCCGCCTTGACGTCGTCGAAGGACGTGAACGCAAATCCATTGAGCTGAACGACGTCGTGATCCACGGACGATCCGGCGGTGAAGTCGGTGATGATGTCGGAGCCATCGCCGGAGTTGACGACGAACGTGTCGGAGCCGCCGCCGCCTGTCAGGATGTCGTTGCCGAGTCCGCCGGTCAGGATATTCGCCGCGCCGTTGCCGACGATGATGTTAGCCTCTGCATTGCCGGTGCCGTTGATCTTGTCGGATCCCGTCAGCGTCAGGTTCTCGACATAGTCGGACAGCGTGTAGCTGACCGAGGACATCACCGTATCGACGCCGCCGCCGTAGGCTTCGACGACCGCGGCATTGGAGTCGGTGACGATATAGGTGTCGTCGCCGAGACCGCCAGTCATGGTGTCGGCGCCTCCGGCGCCGCCGAGAAGATCATTTCCGCTAGTCCCGGTCAGGCTGTCGGCCGCCGCGGTTCCGGCGAACGTGCTGGTCGAGGCGCCGCTGGTCAGAAGGGTGTAGTTGGCGAGCGTATAATCGGAGAGCTGGTACGCCTTGATGTAGTCGATGCTGATCTGCGCCGTCGTGCCGGCGGCCGCGTTGCCGGCCCAGCTGCCGCCCATGGCGAGATTCGCGATCATATACATGGCGGTATTCATGTCGGATGGTGTCGCGACCTGCCCGACCTCGACGCCGTCAACGAAATAGCTCAGCGTGTAAGGGGTCCATTCCACGCCAAACGTGTGATCGCCGGCTGCGAGGTCGGCGGTATTGGCCCAATAGCCCTGGTTCGCCGTTGTCGCGGACACGAACCCGAAATGCGATTGATCGGAATCCCGGCCAAGCGATTCGAGCGCGTCGAGTTCGGTGGCTTGGCCGTGGGTGTTGATCGGCAGCATCCAAAACGCAGGCCACGCGCCCTTGGTATCGGACAACGTGGCCTTCATCTCGAAATAGCCATAGGTCTGCACGAAGCTGTTTTCGGTCGTGATCACGCCCGACGTGAACTGATGATTGCCTACATAGGCGGCCGCGCTCGACGGGACCGGCGCCGCAGTGATCACGAGATGGCCGTCCTGGATCAAGAACGGATTCAGACCCAACGCGGTCGATGACTGCGCGCCCGGCAGCCCGGAGAAGCTCGGATCGACGTAGACCTGCTGCTCGCCGGTGAGCGAATAGCTCGCAGCCCCGCTCCAGGCGTAATTAGTCTTCCAGACCAGATGCGGATCTTGCCCGGCGGACAGAGTGTTGAAGTCATCGCTGAATGTCTGGATCAAACCGGTCGGCGCGGTAACGATATTGACGTTTGAGGCCGTCAGGCTCTGAACCTGGGTGTTCTCGAGCGTCAGCTTCTCGCCGTTGCCGAGCGACAACACGGCGTCAGTGCCGACCTGCTGCATCGCTGCGGCGACGTCGGCGAACGTCTTGAAGGACGTGCCATTGATCTGGAGAATGTCGCCGCCAGAACCGGCGGTGAAGTCCGTAATGATGTCATTTCCGTTTCCGGCGCGGACGACAAAGGTATCGACACCACCGCCGCCGGTGAGAACATCATTCCCCTTCCCGCCGTCGATCACGTTGTTGGCGGCGTTGCCGATGATGATGTTGTCGAGATCGTTGCCGGTCGCGGGTGAATTGTAGGTGCCCCCGAGCCGCAGGTTCTCCACGTTGGGAGCATTGACGAGGCTATAGCCGTCAATCATGCCCGTCACGATCGTGTCGATGCCCTGGCCGGCGAGCTCGACCACCTTGGTTTCGTGATTGAGCATGTAGAAGGTATCGTCGCCGGCGCCACCGACCAGCGTGACGCCATCACCCATCGCCTGGAGCGAGTCGTTGGTCGCACCACCGGTCAGCGTGCCTCCGGCTCCAACCGTGGTCCAGGCCGTGTTCGGTGCGGCGCTCGTCGGAAGCGGATTGTCGAGTGCGACATTCGCGGCCGTGAGGGACGAAAGCGCAACGTTCTGGATGGTGAGCGTCTCGCTCGACGACAGTTTGACGACAACGTCGGTTCCGACCTGGCTAGCGGCCGACGTGAAGTTTGCAAAAGTGGCGAAACCATAGTTCTGGACGCGCAGCATATCGCCGCCGGCGCCCGCCTGGAAGTCGCTGATGGTGTCGGAACCATACCCCTTCGACACCACAAAGAGATCGGAGCCTGCGCCTCCGGTGAGAAGGTCGTTTCCCATTCCCCCGAACAGGACGTCGGCACCTGCTGTGCCGTTGATGATCTGCGAGTAACTCATAGTGGCTCGTGCCCTCCTGGCGCAGGCCACCATCCTGGACGTCGCTCAACGACGACTTACTGAGTTGCGGAGGATTTGAAATACCGGAAAATTCGTCGGCAGTTCACTTAAAGATGGCCTAAAATGGTGTCTTAACGACCAGTTCACCTACGGCAGATCGTGGGCATTAAATTTTAACGCTGCCGTAGCACGCACGATCCCGACGACACGATCGTACCCAGTTACGAAACTACGAAGTCATGTTTTACGAACGCTGCGCCAGCCCCAATTGTCGCTCCTGGGCTGTCACCCTGCACGTTCGATCCTGTGTGACCAAAGGTCCGGCACAAGACGCGAAGACTGGGTCGGGCCTCCGAAGCAAGCTTTCCGGAGGAGGAACCCCGCTTCCTAGGATGAGGCCGCCGGCGCGAATGCTGAACGATCGCTGATGACCAAGTCGCCGCCGGTTGCTTCGGAATGGCCCACACAATTTCGCACAGCGGTCGCGGATTGTCAGAATTTCTGCCGCTATTAAGGGTTAAGGGAGTCTCAAGTAGACAAGCACCGGGCGTTGGGGCATCAGTCTTCGACCAAGTATCAGCGATTTAAATGATGTATCTCGCAGGAACGCTTTGAACATTCTAATCCACGATTACGCCGGACATCCCTTCCAAGTAGATCTCAGCAGAGAACTCGCTTCAAGAGGGCATAGGGTTGTACATGCCTATTTTCATGGCGACCACGGCCCCAAGGGTCGGCTGGAGCGGTCGGAAGGCGACCCTGCCGGACTGTCGTTCAAGGGTGTCACGCTGCCTCGCGCGTACGACAAGACATCGTTCGTTCGGAGAAGATTCGACGACGTCGCGTACGGCAAAGCCGTCGCAGATTTGATCCTCTCGATGAAACCGGACCTAGTCATATCGGGAAACACTCCGACCGAAGCACAGGACTCGATCGTCAAGGCGGCCCGCAAGAGTAATGCCGCCTTCGTTTTTTGGGTGCAGGACTTCTACAGCATCGCAGTTTCGAAACTTCTCAAAAAAAAGCTAGGCGGATTAGGTGCCGCCGTCGGCGCCTATTACACGCTGCTCGAGCGCAGGCAGTTTGCCAATTCGGACGCCATAGTCGTGATAACGGAGTCCTTCACCGAAGTCGCGAATCGATGGGTGGATGCCAAGGAGAAGATATTCACGATCGAGAACTGGGGTACGTTGACCGAGATCGCCCCGCTGCAGAAGGATAATGGATGGTCGCGGCGCTACGGTCTCGCCAATAGCTTCAACTTTCTCTATTCTGGAACACTCGCGCTCAAGCACAACCCTCAGCTTTTGGTAGATCTGGCTCGGGAGGTGAATGGACGTGCGAACGTCGTGGTTGTGAGCCAGGGTGTTGGCGTCGCCGACCTCGAACGCGCGAAAAAAGAGCAGTCGATCGACAATCTGGTCCTGTTGCCGCTGCAGCCATTCTCCGACCTGCCCAGCGTGCTTGCTACGTCCGACGTAGCGGTCGCTACGATCGAGCCGGACGCGGGCATGTTCTCCGTTCCATCCAAGGTCCAATCATATTTCTGTGCCCAGCGGCCGGTATTGCTGGCTGCGCCCGCCGAAAATCTCGCGTCCGAAGTCGTCCGCAAGAATGGAGCGGGTCTCGTGGTCGATCCAGCCGATCGGGCCGGCTTTCTGCGGTCGGCGGTTCAGTTGATGGAAGACGATCTTTTGCGCGTGGGGGCAGCCGAAAGTGGTAGGAATTTTGCTTTGAGCAATTACGACATCGCCCGGGTCACGGACCGTTTTGAAACAGTATTCCAGTATGCTATGCGTGCCCGACATGCGAGAAAGGGAACTTCATGACTAAGACTGCCCTGGTTTGCGGAGCCGGTGGGTTTATCGGCAGCCACCTTGTCAAGCGCTTGAAACGTGAGGGTTTCTGGGTCCGCGGAGTTGACCTCAAATTCCCGCCCTTCGCGGAGACCGAAGCCGATGATTTCGCGATCGGCGAT
Organism: Bradyrhizobium commune; assembly: GCF_015624505.1. NCBI lineage: Bacteria > Pseudomonadati > Pseudomonadota > Alphaproteobacteria > Hyphomicrobiales > Nitrobacteraceae > Bradyrhizobium > Bradyrhizobium commune. The sequence continues at coordinate 5,916,111 of NZ_CP061379.1, forward strand.
CTGCGGGATCAGTATTTTTGCCGGCAGGTCGCCGACCGAAAGTTCGACGAAGTTTACCAGCTTGCCGCTGACATGGGGGGGGCGGGTTACATTTTCACGGGCGAGCATGACGCCGACGTGATGCACAATTCGGCAACGATCAATCTTAACATGCTCGATGCCTGCCAAAAGCGAAATGTGCGCGGCATGTTCTACTCGTCGTCAGCGTGCATGTATCCCGAGCACAATCAGCTCGATCCGAACAACCCAAATTGTGCCGAAGACTCGGCTTATCCGGCGAACCCGGACAGCGAGTATGGCTGGGAGAAGCTGTTCTCGGAGCGGCTCTACCTCGCATACAACCGCAACTACGGCATGCGCAATCGCGTGGCGCGCTATCACAACATCTTCGGGCCCGAGGGAACCTGGGAAGGCGGAAAAGAGAAGGCGCCAGCCGCGGTCTGCCGAAAGGTTGCCATGGCGACCAATGGCGGCGACGTCGAGATCTGGGGCGACGGCACGCAAACACGCTCCTTCCTGTACATTGAAGAATGCCTTGAAGGAACCATTCGCCTAACTCGCTCGGACTTCGAGGGTCCGGTCAATGTCGGCTCGGAAGAGATGGTCACCATCAACCAGCTCGTCGACATCGTAGCCGAGATAGCCGGCAAGAAGGTCCACAAGCGGCATATCCCCGGTCCGCTGGGCGTGCGTGGCCGCAATTCTGACAACAGATTGATCGGACAGAAGCTCGGCTGGAAGCCGTCGGCCTCGCTGCGTTCCGGGCTTGAGAAGACCTACGAGTGGATCGAGCGGCAGGTGCACCGAAACACGAAGAAAGCGGCGGCTTAGCTCAGCCGGCACCGGCAAGACGAGGTTTTGCGCTCTCTCTGCGAAGCGAGAGGTCCGGCTTGCCGAACTGGGCAACCGGACCTAAGATGCAGTTGCTCGCGTGAGCTTGGCCTTTTGAACGGCTCTGTATTGTGAGTCGAACCTCACACGCATCAGCCACTCCGACAGTGACCGGGGCGAACACAGTACTGCGCAAATCCAAACGAATACCGTAAGCTTTGCGGCCACGCCAATGCCTTGCGGGCGGCACACGGCAGCAAACGCGTCCCTGACAATATTCAGGCTGCTGTCGCCGCGGAGAGGGTGCTCCTCCGGAGCGATCCGATACGAAGCTGTACGATACATTAAATAGTGCAGACTCAGCTGCGGTCCCGGAGCGCTGACTTTCAAGCCTGCAACACCGGCTATCCGGGTCATATAATCGAAGCGCTGTTGGGCCCTTACGATTTGACGATGCAGCCGTCGCGGTTGCAGATCTGCCATCGCACCGAGGTTGTTGCCGTGCACTCGGTAGGAGGCGAGCACGTCAACGATGGTGACCACGTCGCCGAGAAGCGGAGCGGCGGTGACGCAGCAGGAATCGGTAGCGTCCCCGCATGAATGATCCAATGGGAAAATGCGCTCCAGAAACCAACGAGCATATAGGTTTCCTGAACCCGGCGGGGTTGGATAACTCGAAGTAGTCAAAATCCATGTTCGGCATTCGTCGGCCGTCGGAGCCGACTGATACCGCGGAAAGTCTGAGTTTAGGTTACGCCCATCTGCGTCGATAGTTCCCATTTGGACTTGGACCTTGCTGACGCCGTCGCCCCACACGGCCATTGCCCGCCGCATAATCTGGGGATCAAGCAAATCGTCGCTATCCAAGAACGAGACGATACCACCTTTGGAAATTGCAAAGCCGTGATTGCGGACATCCAGTTGGGTCGACTTCGGCAGAAGCTCGCCGCGGATCTTGTCACCATATGACTTGATGATAGCGTGGGAGCCATCCGTCGAGCCGTCATCGACCACGATGACCTCAATGTTCGGCCAATCGAGGGCAAGCGCCGAGTCTATCGCTTGCCGAAGGAAGTGTGCGTAATTGTGGTTCGCTATGATCACCGACAGCATCAACTCCGATCCGGTCGAAGACATCGGCGGTTGTCTAGTTTGCTGCCTCATAATTCCTGTTCCAACCTCTGCCCGCACACTACCAATTAGCGGGACAAATCCTACCATTGTCCGGTTACCCGGATTATAATGGAAATACGCATAGCACCAAGGGTTTATGGTATGCCTAAGCACGCAGTATTGTCGCGTTTATTCGTCCTTCTCACGATACCAGTGCTGGCGGTTGCCTTGCCGATCTTGCCGAGCCGCGCCGGTGGGTGGGAAATGGTGTTTTCAGATGAGTTTAACGGCGACGCTCTGGATCGAAACAAGTGGGCAACCCGATATCTCTATCAGAACGAAACCATGGATCATTTCACTGACGAGAGTCAGCGATACCGCGACAGCCAAGTCACGGTCGCCGGGGGCGTCCTCAACCTTCGCGCCGAGAAGAAGCCGGGCGCAGATCTTTTCGAGTCCGGCCTGATCCGGAGCCATCGAACATTTTATTATGGCTACTACGAAGCCCGGGTGTTTTTGCCTTCCGGCAAAGGGGTCTTTCCGGCGTTTTGGCTCGAGGCGGACTACGATCAGGATGGAAAATTCTGGCATCCCCCGGAGATCGATATTTTTGAATATGTCATCAACGGCACGACCGACAAACCGAACATGCTGCACTCCTCGTCCACCCCGCCGGGACTCCCGCAGCCGTTCACATTTGTCGACCCCTCTTTCCGCACTGATTTCAGAATCATGGTCGGTAAGGACGATCTCAATCGCGATTGGCACGTCGCGGGCTTCGTATGGACTCCCGACACAATCTCCCTGTTCTGGGACGGACGTCGAATCTACACACGCAAATACGAGTGGCAGCGAAAGGACGGGCAGTTGGGCCCGCCGGCCCACATCGATTTGAATTTTGCCGTTGGCGGAACGAAATGGGCGGGAAAGAACGGCGTCGACGACGCGGCATTTCCGCAAGATTTCAAAGTGGACTATGTTCGTGTCTGCCAATTTACGGAATCCAGCCGGGGAAGCCGCCAATGTGGAGACAGCAAGTTTACGCCCGATCCTGCTGAATTTGGCTACGCCGCCGCGATTAACGACATGCCAAAGCCCTCCTTTACAAAGAACACATTGATCAATGGACGGCGGCCGGAGGTTGGTGAGATCACAGCGGCCGATCTCTCCACCGGTATTGAGGTCTCAATCGCTCTGAAACTGCCCGAAGGATATCCGACCGACAAAACTCTGCTTGTTGCCGCCGTAGACAAGAACACAGGAACGACCGCCGCTTCTGCAAGTCGCAAGCTCGACGAACGTGCTTTCACAGTTAGACCCGACGGGTCTAGTTCTGTCGGCGTCTCGCTGCCGGCCATTCGACGTCCGGGGAGCTATCGTTTGGAAGCGAGGCTGACAGCGGACGTTTCCGATGAGAAAGGCAAAAGATATAGCTCGGCGGCACCTTTGGAATGCGACACGCCGATCGCTCAGCCCCTGAAATCGCGATCTTGCCAGCTGGCAACCTTCGAGGTGCGATAATCTACGCGCGCGCGTTGCCCGGTCGGTAACGGTCTTGCCAATCTCGGCAACAGCCAACAATAGTTTGCAGAAGATAGGAAGTCCGGACGTGAAGATACTTTGGATCTGCGGAAGATTGCCCGCGCCGCTATTCAGCGGCGACGCTCTCTACACTGCGGGCCTGCTTAAGGCTCTTGTCAAATCGGACGATGTCAGCCTGACAGTCCTTGGCGTTCGCAGGACGGATCAGGACTCCGCGGGGCCATTGCTTGGGCCTGCAGGCATTCGGCTCGTGGAAGTTCCAGCGCCGAAATCGTCGGGCCTCTGGAGTCTTGCATCTTCGTTGCCCAAGGATGCCTACACTCTCTGTACTCCCGAGTTCCAGCAGGAGCTTGGCCGGCTCCTGCGTAGGGACTGGGACTGGATCGTCGTCGATCACGCCTACTCTGCTGGAGCGCTGTCGACAATTCTACGAGGCCGCGGTGGCGCGTCCCTCTGCTACATCGCGCACAACGCGGAGGGGCTCATTCGTCCCAAAATTGCGAGCGGCGTGCAAAATCCGATTCGCGGCGCGGCGACGCGTCTAGACGCCGAAAAATATCGACGACTCGAGCACGGGCTTCTTGATGCAGCCGATGCGGTCGTATGTATCACGAGCAACGATGCCGCCTATTTTCAGAAATTCGCGAAGCGTGTGTATGTGATCCCTCCGGTTTTCCTGGGCACGCCAAGTCCGAGGCGGACGATCAGTGCTGATTGCCCAAGGTCCTTGCTTCTCCTCGGAGAATTCAAATGGATCGCTAAGCAGCGGAATCTTGAAATCATTATTGACGCGCTTTTGCCACCCCTCCAGCGCAGCCAGGTCTCCCTGAACGTCGTGGGCGTCGTTCCGCAGCACATCCAGAACCGGCATGCGAGCCTGCGGCCATATCTCAAATTCCACGGGCGACTCGCCGATCCCTCCCCTCTTTTCCTTTCAAGCCGTGGCGGATTGGTGCCGGAACTGTTTGGCGGCGGTTTCAAGCTAAAAGTGATGGACTATGCTTTTGCAAGACTACCAATCTTCGGATTGACTGAGGCAATGGCTGGCACAACGGCAGAGGAACAGTCAGCGATGTTCCTCGCGAATAACATCGCCGGGCTAGCGGACGCAATCGTCGAAAACGTCGACAACCTTGATCGACTCAATGAATGTCAAGAAACGCTTTTGCACCTGTTCTCAAACCGCTTCTCGCTCGATACAGTCAGCACTCGTCTTGGCAAAGTCTTCCGCTAAGTTCAGCGCCCCGGCCTCCATGTTCGGACACACCAATCAACCGCTAAAGATCTCTCTCCGCTTCCCGCGCTTACGCGCCGCATCGGGACAAGCTTGAATGACTGCGCTGGCGGAATCAGGCCCATCGCTTTCGGCTACGTCCGAGAAAGAGCTTTCGAGCGTGGGCAGGCTGGCGATCCGGGCGGCAGTGACCTCTACTCTTTTCTTGACCCAGATCGCCTACAATATCGGCGATTTCCCGGTCACAATGGAGTTCGTCAGCTACGCGGCGCTGGTGGTCTATATGCTGATATCGGGTCACGCTACCGTCAGTGTCCCCACTATCTTTCTCTACATCGCCACGGTCACCTGCGCGCTCGCCGCCATGAAGCTGACCGTCCTGCCCGCCTCCTCAAGTTCGTTGCTTCTGCTGTTTGCGCTCTATGCCCCTTTTTCCTTTCGCTTGCGCGCGGGCCCGGACCTGAAGGCCGTCCACGAAGCTATCCAAGGGACCTTCGTCTCCGCAACAACCGTGATTGCGATCATCGCCATTGCGCAGTTCGCCATAGTGAACGCGTTGAAGGTCAATGCGCTCACCAACATCTATTTTATCCTGCCCGAGGCCATTCGTGGAGGCGGCACTTACACGTTTCTCCGCGAGGGCGGCTCCCTGGTGAAGGCAAACGGATTCTTCCTTCGCGAGTCGGCGGACCTTTCGCTCATGACCGCGCTGGCTTTGCTGATTGAAATCTCGACGCGGGCCAGATTTGTCATCATCGGCGCCCTTGCGGCAGCACTCCTATGCTCATTTTCCGGTTCCGGCATGCTCGCCCTGATGCTGGGCCTCGTGCTGCCGCGAACGGTTGGGCGGTTGCCGCTGTTCGTGGCTTCCGCCACCACGCTGATACTGGTCATGCTGATGCTCTACTACGCCGACATTCCCGGTATCAACAATCTGTTCTTCGATCGGCTTGCGGAGATCAACCAGCCGGGCACGAGCGGTTATGCTCGTTACGTTGCGCCGAAAGCCATGGTTGATTTGAACCTGCACAATGGTGGCATTGGCATGTGGCTGGGAAACGGCGGGGGAAGTTACCTCCGAAGCACAATGCTGCTGCGAGTAAAGTACGAAATTGCCGATCCGACGTGGGCGAAGCTGACGTTCGAATACGGCCTGTTGGGTCTCGCGCTGCTCGGATCAATCTTTGCCATCCGTGTATATTCAAGCGCGCTGGACGTCAGGATCTGTAACTATATCCTGTTCGTTTGGGTTGTGAACTCGGCCGTCCTCAAGATTCAATATGTTCTTGTGTTCTGGCTGCTGACACTCGTGCCCAAAATTCCCGCCCGCCGCAACGGCTTTGGCTCGAGCGCTCCGCCCTCGACTCGGAATTCACAGTGACCCCGCCAATGATCTTTCGGAAGGTTATCGCGCCTTCCAGCCGCGCTGAACGTCGCGAACTAGCGGGATCAACGTCTCTAAAGCGTCTGCAGACTCGACATCGGAAATCGACGCCGTCTGATCGGTGAGGATCCGAGGAAGGCGAGCCGTCAAAATGCGCAGATTCTTCATGCGCCTGTCCAGATCCTGGCATAGAATTTCACCTGCGGCCTTCGACATTGCATATTCCGTCATGTTGTCCGGCCTCTGATCCAGCGCCGACGATGACGGATAGAACACGGACAGTTGATCTTTGGGCTCACGGTCGCGCATCATCTGTTCGATCAGCGCGTAAAACCCCGCGACATAGAACACATTGAATTGTTGAAAAACGGCTGGCGAATAGGCCGCCGTCTTGCGGCGGAAGATCGACGGCGTTGCGAAATAATAGATATGAGAGGGCGCCGCGGGCAGCGACTTCAGCTGGCTTTCGGGATCGCCGGAGACGTCGTACGGAACGACGTGGCAGTCTCCGCCTCCCTCGACGATGTCCTGCGCCACGCGCTCGGCGTCGGCCTTTCCCGCAACATAGGTCAGAACGACCTTGCCGCCGCCAGCCGCGACGATCTTTCCGACCAGTTCTCCCAGCCCGCGCGACCCGCCGACGACAAGGGCGATTGAGCCTTCAAACTCCGCTGCGGCGACCTTCGACCTGATCAGCGCGACCGAGGGCTGCGCAATCGGTTCTGGCCGGTTGAAGGCTTCGACGTGGCCGAGCATGCCGCCGCCGGAAATCTCCACACGGACGTATCTGAGCTCGGGCTGCACGGTGCTGACTTGGTAGTCGATCGCGCTGCGCGAATCCTCGTCGGTCGTGAAGCCGACTTCCAGCCCGCCGAAAATCGAATGCAGGCCCGGAACGACCATTCCGACCAGACGGGTGCTGCAGCCGAGCCCGGCTACCCGGCGCGGACCAATCATGCGCGCAGCCATCGGAAACATGCGAGCGATCTCGTCAGCGTCGCTGGCGAAGGCCAACCGCCCGCGTTGTGTCGCCATGGCCTCCAGCGTCGTCTCCAGAGGCGCGCTCGGATTGAGCACCTCGCCGGCAGCCGCGCCGCCGCCGACGTCGGCCGATCGCGGCCGGGCGGCCCCGAAGCCGACGATCAACTGCATGATATCGACGGAACCGACCGAGACCTTCGCCCGCAATTGCTTGCCGTCCTGCTTCAGGACCGTGGCCTGGGCGAGTTCACCGAGATACAGCATCTTGCCGAAATTGACCCTGAACCTGGCGATCTCCGGCAGATCTGGCATCTGGCTGCCTATGCTCTCGAGCAACCACAACAACGTATGGATGCCGTGCACGATCGGAGAGCCCGCCATGGTCCGGCGGGCGGCTACCTCATCGACGTGAATCGGATTCCAGTCGCCAGTCACCCGCGCGAAGTGGCGCTGATCGTCCAGATCGAACGTGCGTTGAGCAAGCAACGGAAACCTCCGGCGGATGCGATCGGCAGGACGGGCTGCGAAGCTAGGCCTTCGCCTGCAGCTTCTTCTCGATGAGTTCGGCGAATTCCCCAACGTTCTTGAGGCTGCCGATCTCGGACGCGGTGAAGTTGACGCCGAACGCCTTGGAAACCTCCAGAACCAGGCGGATGTGGGTCAGGCTGTCCCAGCCGTCCACGTCGTCGGCCGTCGTCTCCGGCGAGATCGAAAGGTCGTCTTCGAAAAAGACATCGCGAAAAATTCCGGTGAGCTTTTCGTAGATCTGCGGTGATGTCATCATCATTCCATCGTTGAAGAAAAAACGCGCCTTCGGCTATCTAAGCGACGATCCGGAGGACGCAATCGGAGAACGCTCACCGTTGCATACCAGCGGATTGAGGACCTTGGCCAGCCGTGCCGACCACACCTTCGCCAGATGCGGCTTGGCATGGACCTCGTCCGAATAGTCCTCGTTGCCGTCGAGGTCGCTCATCTGCATGAACGCAAAACCGGGCTGACCGCCGAACTGCCGGACGACGGCCTGCAATGCGGATTGATATGACGCATAATACGGGCTGGCGTCGCGATGCCACGCCGGAATGGGAAGGTCGGCGAGCACGACCCGCTCGCCGCCGTTCAGCAGCCGGTCGATGGTCGCGATCAGCAGCGCGACCTGCTGCTGCGAGATCTGGTCCTTGCTGCCCATGCCCTGACGCCAGTACGCCAGCGCGTCCTGCTTCTGCTTGTCGGTCATGACGGCGGCCTCGCGCTCGGCATCCGTGCGGTCACGCGACCGGCCGGCCGCGCGCTCCGCGATGGATCTTACCTCGCGCGTGGCCTTCTCAAGGAGCAGGATCGGGCGGATCGCCGCAACGCCGGCGTCGAGCCAGGCGGGCGGCACGACATTCACCGGTCCGCTGGCGGTCCGCCGCGCAAATCCGTAACGGTACCGCTCGATATCGATGTCCGTGTCGCCGCGATGCCGGTCCGCATCATTGTACCGGACGTCGGATTCCACGAACAGGCCGTACCATACGCCGATGACGAACGTATTCAGCTTCTGGACCTGCGGGTCCTGAACTTCATGGACCAGATCGATGATCTGCTCGACCTGAGAGACGTTCGTCCCGCCGACGCCGAGGTTGCTCACCTTCGAGCACTGCATCAGCGGCTGGACCATCGCGGCCCTGAATCCGTTCCCGATGTTCGACGCGCCGACCATGATGACCCGCTTGTCGGCAGTCGTCAGCACCTGACGACCAAGAAAAACATATTTCGGCGGCGTCATATACAGCGTGTTGCCGGCGGCCTGGGCATCGAGCACGCCGTTTTGCGCCGGAGGCGGCAGGACGACGAACGACACGCCGAGAACGATCAAATACAAGGCCGCCAGGAACACGAAGGTGAGCGCGGCCTGTTTGAGAATGAACTTCAATTCAGAATGCCTTGTACACGAAGTCGGGCGCCTTGTGGAAGAGGCTCGCGATTGCGACGATGGACATCAATTTGCCGGCCAGCACCGCGTTGCGGACGAAAAGGCCTTCGCCGAGGCCCGCGACAGATAGGCCGCCGATCCGCTTGACGACGCCATCCGTTACCAGAGCGCCGATCGCGAACAGCAATGCGATCATCGCGAACCCTCCGCCCAGGCCAACGACGCCCAGCCTCTGCACCAGTGACAACAGCTGCGGAAGCCCTGGAATCCACAGGCAGGTGAAGGCCAGCACGAAGAATGCGATCGTCACGCCACGCGCGCCGTAGATGTACCAGACCTTCTCGGTGAGCGCGCGGTAGCCTTTCTTGCCGAGCTTGCTGGTACAGCCGATCTGCCAGATCTTGTTGACGCTCGCGCCCACCCCCATCAGGAGACCGTACACGACGAACACGGCCGTGGTGCCGTGCCATACGCCCATGACCATGAATGTCACGAAGAACGCGACGACGCCGAGATAGGCCGTCAGCGCGGGAGCCGGAAACAGCGACATCAACGCCATCAGCAGCGGGTTGAACAGATAGAACTTGAACCACTGCGACAGCGTCATGTGCCAGCGCTGCCAGAACTCCAGGAAGCTGCGGGACAGAAACGGCTTGTCGAAATTTTCAGGAAGCGCCTGCCCGAGCAGATGCCCGGCACCGATGACGATGTCCATGTAGCCGGCGAAATTGAAATAGAGATGGATCATGTAGGTCGACGAAGCCGCGGCGTAGAGCACGACGAGCTTCGATGGCCCCGCCGCGTGATCCAGTTGCTGGCTGAAATAGGTGAAGGCGTATTCCGCGGTGGCGGCGATGATCACGAACTTCACATAGCCGGTCGCCATCCTGGAAAAGGCGGCATAGACCCGGTTCGCGTCGAGCGGCGCCTGCTCCACGCCGTCGGAAGCCGAAAACTCCTGATACCGCTGGATCGGCCCGGAAACGAACGTCAGGAAGTTGCAGGTGTACCGGAAGAACGCCAGGGGACCGACCGGCTGCTCGAGATCGCCGGACCGGACGTCGATTATGAGGTGCAGGATGCGGAAGAGAATGTACGAGAGGCCGATCAGCAGGTAGGGGAATGGAAGACTTCCGAGCGGCTCGAAAAACGAAAAGCGCTTCAGAAAAATGAACGAGACCAGGACCGCCGCTATGCCGAGCCCGAGTACGCGGCCCGACCGTCTCGCATGCACGAGCATGACGGCGATATAGCCCAGCAGCAGAAACGCAAGCAGCGGCAGCACTTCCGTGACGTTGCTGAGATAGCTTCCGATGAATACGGCGTTGGCCGCCCCCAGCACAAGGCGCCGGTATGACACGGACGCGCTCAGGTGATACGCGACGATCGTCGCCGCAAGAAAGGCAAAGAAGGTCGGTGACGTCAGACTCATCGAAATACCGTCCAGCTCGGTGACACGTCAGACCAGCGCGTCCTGCGCCCGGTCGTATTCCACCGTCATCGGGGCATCGTCGAGCTTCACACCCGTCGAAAGCTCCCATCGGCTGGCGCCGTCGGCGGTCCGCGAGACTCCCGTAAAGCCGAGCCGCTGATAGTGTTCGGCGACCATGCCGTTCTTGTCCGTCGGACGGTACTCTCCGATCACGGTGGCAATGCCGCTCGCGCGTGCCTGTTTCACAATCTCTGCCAGAACCGCCTGTTCGACCCGCCGGCCGAGCACCCGACAGCTCATCAGCCAGGTGTCGATCGTCCAGATGCCGGGCGCGGTGGTCCGGCAGATGATGACGCAGATGATGCCGTTGTCGCCGAATTTGTCGATCAGCCGCGCATGCAGTGTCATCACGTCCGGCGACCGCTCGAGCTGCTCGACCTGCGGCTCGGAATAACGCTGCGTGGTGAGGTTGAACTGGTTGCTCTTGTTGATGAGCTGGGTCACGCGCGCACGCGATCGCGAATCGACGGCGCCGTACACGATCCGCATGTCCAGCGAACGCAGATAGGATTCGATGTCCGTTGTCTGCCCCATCAGGCTGAGACGACGCGCGTTGCCCTGGTACATCTCCGCGCGCGTCCTGTCCTCGTCGGAAAACCCGATGGCCTCGAAATATCCCGCCGCCGCCAGCGTTCTCGCATAGTTCGCCGGATCCTCTTCGAGTTCCGGCACGCCCACTTGCGGCAGCTCGCGCCGGATCAGGGCCCGCTCGACCGGGTTGTCGTCGAGGAAGACCAGCGACTCCAGGCCGAGCGCGAGCTCCTTCGCGATCGCGCGGATATTGCTCGCCTTGTCTTCCCAGTTCGCCTGAAACACGGCGATGTGGTCTTCCCGCAGGAGCATGTCGGGATGCTCCTTGAAGGGCCGCCTCGCGACACTGTCGGTGTTCTTGGAGCTGACGGCCAGAACCACGCCCCGCTCACGCAAAGCGAGCGCGAGCTGCTGCACGCTGAGATGCGCCTCTCCGGTCGCATCGCCCTGCGCGATCTTGATGCCGTCCATTCCGTCGTCACCGATGATGCCGCCCCAAACGGTGTTGTCGAGATCGAGCACCAGGCACCGGCGGCTCTTGCCCCGCATCGCGCCGATGATCCGGACGACGTGATCGGCGTAGAGGGGAACGAACGAGTTCGCGAACGGAAGCTTCGCCAGATTCCACAACGGAGGCGAATGCCAGTCGGCGAGCCCCACGGTCTCTGCGACACCGGCGACATCGAACAGCAGATCGCTGGAGCCGGCGATCGACTCGGCGAGCCTGCGGTTGAAGTCGTCGATCAGATGCCTGGCGGTGCCCGGAAGCGCGCGGTCGAACGAGCCGAACAAGCCCTCCGGAGGTGCCGCTAAAGTCTGCACGATGCAGGGCGCGCCGCTGTTGCGGCCGATCGCGTGGCGGATCGTGCCCAGAAGCTTGATCGCGTCTTCGACGGCGTCGTCCGCAGCCTGCCGGTTGCCCGGTGTCGGCTGCAGCGACAGCCCGCGGTGGTCCAGCGCCACCAGCACAGCATCGACGCCGGCCTTGTTCAAGGCGGACTCGGGGTCCAGCGCGTCCTGCAGATACTGGTCGTATGCGCCCGTGACGCATTCGAGCGAAAACCCATGGCGCGCCGCCGTCGCGACCAGCACGGGTATGATCAGGTCGAGCGTCCCGTTTCCGATCAGGCCCAGGCGGAACGGTGCGAGCGGTGCCATAGATCGACCCTTCGACCGGACCGTCTGGATCACTCTTCCCAACCTGGAAAGCTGCTCCTCATTCAGCGAATGGCTCGCCAAGGACCTGATCTGTGTCCCGAGGCCTGTCTCCGCTTGCAGCAAGGCCTTGCAATTCGACGCGAAGTCGACCGGAGCCGCGGGCAGCCACAACAAGTTCCGATATAGATTAACCGACACGGATCATACCTCGAATTGCCACGGCAATATTCGCCGATTTCATCGCTGAAAACCAGACACGATCTCTGAGAAAAGATTCCGCCATTTCTTAGCCTTAAGAACGCAAGCCCTGCCTATATTGAGCGCGGCAGATGCCGCAATTGGGGGCAAAATCGATTTGCGGCGCGCCGATTTCGTCGGCTCGTCACATTGCCCATTTATAGCCGATCGGTGCGTGCGTCCGTTAACCCCGGACCGAGCCTGGATCGCGCTTTAACGAGGCCGCATCGCGAATAAGCTAGTCGGCTGCAGCCCGATCCGTACAGTCTGGAATGGCAGAAAACGCGCCCCACGCGATTGGAAAGCCGTCGAGGCGAATATGGTCAACCAACAGGTCGCGCGGCTGCAGGGCTCAAGAGGAATTGAGCCTTCCATCCCGAATTGGCGCTTTCGCTGGGCTCGAATATAAAATTGTTGACGTAGTCCAGAGAACGGGGGCCGTCGATGGACTTCACGTTGTCATGACTTTGCAGGCCGGCGACATCGAATTCCGAGAAGGGCCTCAGCGCCCCTCGATGAATGAAATACCCGACATATCCGAGCTCGTCGAAAAACGCCGACAAGCTTTCAATCCCCCCGGCATTGTGCCGCTCCTCGCATTCGACGATCACCGCGGGCCTGAACTTTCTCAGCGTCTCCCGCGCGCCGCGCAAGACCGACAGTTCGTGCCCTTCGACATCGATCTTTATGACGCGAAGCCGATCGAATTGAAGGCTGTCGATGCGCTTGAGGTCCACCATCACCTCTCGGGTCAAAAATCCCGGATTGGCACCAGCCTCGAGACTTGATCGCGATACGACGTCATTGCCGGCCCGATAGGGAATGCTGAGGGTCGATTTGCCGTCGACATCCGACGCCGCAATCGGGAGCACTTCAACCTGTCCGCGCAATCCGTCCATGAGCTTTCGTGCAGCTTCCGGATGGGGCTCAAGGGCGATCACCTTGCCGAAGAAGCGGGTGCCGTAGAGCGCGTAGGAGCCCACATTCGCCCCCACGTCGAGAAATTCGCCGCGAGAATCAGCAAGCAGGGGCAGAAGATGGATCTCCGGCTCGCCGCTTTTCAACTCCCTGTCGAGATGGCGCCGAAGGACAAAGCGGCGTCCAACGACGCGCACGACGATTTTTTTTACGCTGTCAATGAATTCAGGCTTTGCCATATCCAAATCCGTTGATTGGGGTACACGCAAATTCCGTCGACTGCTTGATGCACGGTATCAAATCGCCTTCCAGATCACGGACCTGCCAGACGGCCGTTCGTAGCACGAAAATGCGACACGTTAAGCAAAGTCTAGCAATATGGCTGTTTTCCGGCCAAAGTCACCCAGCCCGCGAGAGGCTCGAGTGGCCGGTGCGACGAAATGCGCGGCAATGGCGGATGAACACCTCATCGGAGTGAGGCGGCTTCATTCGCCAAAGGAAGATGTGCTATGGAGTTTCGGCTCTGGACGACGACCCGGCGAGCGAAGTGTGAGGCAGAAACAATGGTGGCATCGATTGACGCGTTGCGCAGATACGTCGCCGGGGATCTACGCAAGGTCGACGGGTGGCTCTCGCGAATCGACGCCGAGATCTTGCAAACGGTGCTTACGGCGCAGAGCGCCAGCCAAATTTCGGGCTCGGTCGCCGAAATCGGAGTTCATCACGGCAAAGCATTCATATTGCTCTGCCTCGGCAGGAACAACGAAGAGGCCGCCTACTGCATCGACATCTTTGAGGACCAGCACCTCAATCAGGATGCATCCGGTCACGGAAACCGGGCGATCTTCGAGCAGAACCTGAAGAACTTCGGAATTTCCAACGACCGGCTCGTCATCGACGCGCGGTCCTCAGAGATCGTTTGTGCAGATGATCTGCTCTCCCGCGTCGGCCAGGTCAGGTTGTTCAGCGTGGATGGCGGACACTGGTCCTCGATCGTCATCAACGACCTGGCCCTCGCCGAGGCCACGCTCGCTCCCCGCGGCGTTATCGCGCTGGACGATTTTCACCGATCGGAGTGGCCCAATGTATCCGACGGTTATTTCAAGTGGTTTGCCGGTCGCAAAAGTCCGATTGTTCCTTTCGCTATAGGTTCGAACAAGCTGTATCTTTGTCCGGCAGACGATGTTCGCTTCTATCAGGGGGCCCTGTCCGCGGTCCCGCTTTTGGAGGATATCAAGTCCAAGATGATCGAATTTCAGGAGGTGCAGGTTCCCGTCTATCAGAGTTTCATCCAGACCGAGACCAAGCGGATCGAGCGAGTTAAGGGCTACCTCAAGGCTTTCCATCCAGGCTTTTTTTCCCGCTTGAAGAGGCTCAGGAAGCGGATGCGGTAACGGACGTCATGGGCGGGACCCCGTGTTTTCAGCATCGCAGGCATGACATCAATATTCACGTCGAAAGGATCTTGAAGTAAAGACTCCGAAGCGTCTGCCGAATCATTTTACGAGTTATGGAGTCACTTACGGCAAGCACGCTAACCGTCAACACAAGCATCGCACCAACTAGTACGATTTTCGCCGCCAGCGCACCGGCAATCGGGTCGGTGACCAACTTGAGCGCAGCCAGGCACCCCAACGAAAGAGCAAACGACAACAGCGCGCGCGTGAACATCGCGAATGCGGGAAAATTGGGAAAGATGCGCCCTGTCGCGTAGACGAATGTCAGAAAATAGATGCTCATATACACTAGGCTCCCGGCCGCAACGCCGACCGCACCGTATCGGTACGCGACAGCAAACACTGCCGGAAAATAAAGTACGGCGCTGACGGCGTTGAAGACACCGGCGATTTCGTTGCGCCCAGCTGCTAGTTGGAAATAGTTGGTTACTCGCACGAGAGCACCAATATAACCGTAAAGGCTGAGACATCGTACGATGACGTCGAAGCTCGGAGGGACGATCGCATCCCGGCCGAAGAAGAACTCTCGTACGAACACCGGGTCAATGAACAAGAACGCACACGCCGGCGCGCACAGCACCAGAGAAACCCTCATTTGGCCTTCCCAGACCGCTGCGGGAGCTTCGCCGATACCCTTCACAGCACGGACCAGAGTCGGAAAATAGGATTGTCCCACTGCGCCTATGATCCCAGCCGCGAACATCACGGCCCCGTTGAGAACAACGTATTTCCCGTAGAACTCGACCCCCGACGACCAGAACACCGCGATCCGGTCTACCCAGACGAGAAGAAACGCGAGGATATTGCTACTTGCCGAGAACAACATCTGATAGACGATCTTCCGACGGTAACCCGGAGCGGACGATGGATCGCCATTGTCTCCAACGCTGATATATTTTGCGGCGATGGAATTGCTCGTAACAATCTCGATCATTGAGACGAAGCAGCGGGTATAGAGAAAGATCTCGAACCCTCCCTTGAACAACATGCACATAAAAAACGGCACGAGGGTGCCGAGCAGCGAGAAACTCACGTACAGGATGTTCAGCAGCGCGTGGCGATCCCCTGCCCTCAAGGTCGCGAAGGCGAACATCCGTGCGCGCTCAATCATCGCCAGGGCCAGGATGGCGAATATAACGACAATGTTATGATTGATGCGCTCGTGAACCGACGTCTTGAACACGATCAGGAAGAAGAACATCGTTCCGCCGATCGCGGCAGTGAGGCCGGCGATGATCGCCACATACAGCCTTAAATCGCGAGCGGGAATTACGAGCCTCTCTTTAACGCCGACGCCGGCCAGCCGCTGACTCAGAACGGAAGAGATGCCGTAGTCCATCATCGTGGTGAGCGCCAGCAACCCGTTGACAGTCGCAATTAACCCGAAATCCGTCGGCCCAAAGTAACGGAAGTAGATCGGCGATAGCAAAACCGGAATAATGCTGCTGGCGGCAAACCCCGCCATATTGATCAGGATATACTTCTGAATCATCGATGTCCGTTTTCAGCCCTTGGCAAGGCGATTGCGGTGCGGCCAGCTTTGTCTTCGGACTAGTCTAAGACGATCAATGCATACGCTCGGCTCTTGTATATCTCGTGCTCGGTGAAAATCAGGTCAGGATCCCGATCAACCATAGTCCGCAGATCCAGGCCTCAGGGCGGCGATGTTGCGATGCCCAGACACGCTAGCTCCGGCCCGGAACGCGTTGCGCAATCAGGTCTCTGATCTTCCTCTTCGCATGCACTACGTCGTAGGTCGCCATTGCCTTTTCGCGCGCAGCCGAACCCAAGCGAGCGCACAACTCCGCATCATCGATCAGTTGCGAGCACGCGTCGGCGATTCCGTCATCGGAATCGCGGATCAAGATCTCCACGTTGTCGGTCATTCCCAGCCCCTCGGCGCCGATCGCCGTCGAGACCATCGGCTTGGCGTACCCCGCAGCCTCGACGAGTTTGACCCGCGTCCCACCGGCGATGGATATCGGGCAACAGATCACGCGGGATCGCTGATAGAGCCGGCCGAGATCGTCGACCACGCCGGTATATTCCACCCCCGCAACCTGTCGATGATAAGCGGGAATGAGATCAGGACGATTTCCGGCAATCGTGAGGCAGGCTGTCGGCCGAGCGTTGATAATCCTCGGCCAGATGTTCGAGATCAACCGCTCGGCTGCCATCGCGTTGGGCGGGTATTCGTAGTTACCGAGAAACAGAACGACCGGAGCGGTCGGCGGCTGGCTCGCAACGTTCTGTGGGATCGGCAGCGCGTTCGGGATCGACTGCACCTTCTCGCGCCAACCCAGTCGATCGAGATAACGCCGATCGAGTTCGGAGCACACGAATGTCAGCTCCGCGATGCTCGCGGCCTTCCTCTCTCCAAAATAGATCCCCGGCACCTGGATCAAATTGAAAAGCTTCGATAGCATTGTCCCGGACGCAAGTGAGGAGCGAATTTTCACCTTGTGCTCGACGTCGTCCAGGTCAAAGAAAACGGGCACGTCATTGTGCTTAATGCGGAAGAGCGGCGCAATAGCCGTGATCCGATGAGCGAGGACGAGGTCCGGCCGCTCTTCCAGCTCCGACACGATCGCAGCGACCTGATCGTCGCCGACATAGGGAAAGAATCGCGGCCGGCTCAGGATCGAGAAGGGAGAACGCAAGTGCTGCCACCACGGGATGGGTTGCTTACGCTTTACCACCAATTTGACCCGGACGCTGGTTCCCCAGTAGTCGGATTGGGCGTGATCGAGCTGGCGTGAATCCTGCTCCAGCTCAGGAGCGCCAGGCTCGACGAAATGGAGCATGGTGACGCAATCAGACATTTCGCTGAGCGTATGAACGAACATTCGCAACCGCTTGTATATGGCATGCACATCCCGCCCCTCCATCGGAGGATAGGTTGGAGTAATGATCAGCGATTTCATGAAGCCCGTTGCTTTTTCAGATTGACGGAAGAGTGCTTGGAAGGGGTTATCGTGCGAAAATCCAGATTCCTTGCGCTACCATACCGATCCCAAGCCGGTGCGATGTTTGACGCAGCAAAGAATGTACCAACCTTTGCCTTGGCTTGCCGCATCGACAATGCCTCCTCCGGCAACTCAACATAGCCGTGGACCTATAGTCCAAAATCCTCACGGCGTTCAATGCATCTCAGATATTCGTTAACTTGATCGCCGGCGTGACCTCGTCGCAGTGTTTCCGGCAGGATGCAAGACAACAATCTGTACTCAAGCATCAAGGAATGCGAATAATTGAAGTTGCGATCTCGGCCCGCGCGTGCATCAAATCTTGCTGTATGTCCCTTAGGTTACCTACGCTCAAGCACACATTCGCCGAAGAGGCGGCTACCGATGAACGCGTCAGACAAAACCATTTTCCGCAATTTCATGCTGACGGTCCTGGTCGCCTGCTCCGCGTCATGCTCGACGAATGCCGTATTGGCCGAGGTGTCGGCCTTCAGGAAGGCAACAGCCCCAATCTCCGGTGGCATCGGCATGGCACCCCGGCCAGCGGACCGGACCGAGGGAATGACGGGGAGTTTTGCGCCGCCCCACAAGACGCCGGATGGCCGTGCCTGCATATCAGTCAGTCCTTTGGTCCGCCCTCAGATCATTAATCCAAAAATCATCGATCAGATCGTCATCGTGGGAAATAACTGCGGCCAGACGATCAAGGTCGAAATTTGCTATGCTGGCAGCACGGATTGCATTACTGTTCCACTTAACGCCTACCAGCGCGTGCAAAGGATACTTGGAATATCGCCGGGCTCCACCACTTTTAGATATGAGTACCGCGAGCTGTATTGAACCTGTCCGGGTTTTATGTGCTCATCGATCCAAATCCCGCGGCACGTTGCTGCATATCAGTTGGCATTGTTCGACGAGCACATTTCCAGCAATGAGGCGATCTCAACAAAGGCCCCGCCAACTTCGATTCAGAGGACAGGTGTCTGCCGGTTTCGCGCTTGCTGGTGTGCTGTTTGCGCTCTTATTTGCTTGGCAGAAGCCAAGTCGGAGCCTAACTTTCGTCAGCAAAGCCGAACAGGCCGAGTATCGTTTAAAATTGAGCGGTCCGATTTCGCTGGCAGCAGCCGGCACGATCGTGGCGATTGCAAACGGCCTGTTTGATGATAGGGGTCTGCGCGTTCATCTTGTTGGCGGATCAAGCGATGATGATAGCCTGTCAGTCGTTGGTGCCGACGAAAACACTATTGCTATCGCGTCGGCCGCTGGATTTCTGAAAGCGCGTGCCAACGGGATGCCGATCATCGCTTTCGCGGCTGCCTACACCGTCAGTCCTGTCCAATTCTTTACCCTCCCTAGTACAACTTTGTTCGAGCCAGCTGATCTGGAGGGAAAGCAGATCGGTTTCATTCCGGATCCCGATGTCTCCAACATCCTATCCGAGTTTATCAGCAGGAATTCTCTGGCTCAGGGCAAACTTCGCTTGGTCGAGGTTGACACGCCATGGCGGGCCCTTCGTGACCGCAAGGCCGATGTTATTTTGGGCCGCTTCGATGTCGATGGGCAGGAATTGGACCGCCGGAACATCGAATACAAGGTCCTCAGTCCCGACTCCTACGGCGTCCACGCCCCAGGTCCCGTCTATGTTGCTAACGAAAAGGCCTTTGCTAGGCGTCGCGAGCTCGAAAAATTCTTGATTGCAACAGCAGAGGGCTGGAACGCGGTATATACCGATTATAACAAGACAATACCGGTTATCGCCAAGTCCATCGACATCACCTTTTCGCCTCAGTTCATTTCCCGATTCCTGGACATACAACGCCGCTTTTTGCGTCCTACCGGCACAAGATTTGGAGAGCTAGATATTAGACGCATACGAGTTCTACAAGAGCAACTCTTACAGCGACGAGTTATCCAGAATCCCGTCGATTTAACGCGTGCCGTTAAGGACGATGTGGTTAAAGAGGCCTACCGCAACCAAACCAATGTCCTCAACCGCATCGAGCCCTGACTAGAATGTCCCCTCAAGCAATAATTTTTGGCGGCGCAGGTTTCATCGGCACACATCTCGCGGCGCGCTTGGTCGCTTCCCAGAGCTACAGCCGGATCGTCTCGGTCGACGTCGGCCAACCCAGGGCCACAGTACCGGGGGTCGAGTATGTGAACCACGATGTGCGGGAAGTTATCGATCCGAGCATCGCGAACGGCCAACCCGCCGACATCTTCAATCTCGCCGCAATTCACGTCACGCCAGGACATCCGGAAGGCGATTACTATTACACGAATGTCTTGGGCGCCGTGAACGTGTGCAAGTTCGCGAACGCCACCAATTCCACGAATTTGGTTTTCACCAGTTCGATTTCGATATATGGGCCAAACGAGGCCGCGCTCGACGAGGGTGCCACTCCGGCACCGGTCAGCGCCTACGGACGCTCGAAGCTTTCGGCGGAGAAGATAAAGCTGCTCTGGCAATCTGAGGGAGCGGCCCGAAAGCTAACCATAGTTCGTCCGGCGGTAATCTATGGTCTTTACGAGCGAGGAAACTTCACGCGCCTTGCTAGAATCATGGCAAGGAAGGCCTTTATCTATCCGGGTCGCACCGATACGATCAAGTCTTGCGGCTATGTCAAAGATCTCGTTTCATCGATGCTTTACATGTCGTCCCGCAATGAAGCCGTATCGATCTACAATTTTTGCCATGAACACCGATATACGATCAGCGATATCTGCACTACATTTTCACGTATTGCCGGTTATCAACAACCACGGTTGACTATTCCGATCTGGTTCATGGATTTTGCGGTATTACCTTTCGAGGTCTTGCATACGGCTGGCATCAAAACAGGCATCAACCGCGATCGAGTGAAAAAGCTGTGGTTCTCCACCAACATTTTGCCGAAACGCCTAGTGGAAAGCGGCTTCAAGTTTTCGTATGATTTGGAAAGCTCACTCATGGAATGGAAACGGGAATCGAGTCTAAAGGACTTCGATTGATGTCTCTCCCGGATCGCTTACGATCTCATGCTACTAGCGGAAGAACCGATCCACAGTACAGTGCAAACGGCAGCTTCTTCGCAGGAACGCTAGCTCGCTACGCCGACGCTTCAGCAACGTGCGGCCTCTGTGCGATAATCGCCCTCGCGCCACTTCCATTCGGCTCCATGGACGTGCGAATCATCGGGTTCTGGGTGCTGTTGCTGTCCGGAGTGCTCTTGCTGGCGAGCATACCCGGGACGAACTTGCGAGATCTAGTTTTCTTGTCTGGTTTTGCAGTGGTCTCTTTGGCCTGGGTGATCGTCATCAGTCAACAGTTGGGTACGGCCCACCCCTTGTCGAGCCGGCTCACAACGGCGATCTGGGATCAGGCTTCGGTCCTGCTTGGAGAGCCCCTAACTGATTCTGGTTCGACAGCGCGAAATCAGCCCTACTTCTCGGCCGGATCACAAATCGCATGTCTCGTGTCGATGTTATCCGGGTATCTGATTGGTCGAAACCGCCGCAACGCGCGCTTTCTGTTGATGTCCTTTTTGGGATCCGCGCTGATCTACGCGATCGAGGGCCTCGTCGAGTTCGCGTTATTGCCAAACTTGGTGCAATGGCAACAGAAATACAACTATCTGAGTTCCGTCACAGCGACCTTCGTCAACCCGAACGTGGCCGCAACCTACTTTGGCGCGGCAACCATCGGATGGTTTCTGGTTGCCATGAACTTAAGGCAACACCGCCCCAGCGAGCCGTTGCTGCCATGGCGCGAATTGATCCTGTCCTTCCTGCACGCCACCTCACCGCGGAAAGTGCTCTATCCGCTGGCGTGCTTTGTGGTACTAGCGGCGACAATGCTAACAGGATCGCGCGCAGGATCCGTACTGTCGCTAACCGCACTCTCCGGTGCTATTGCAACCTGCTTTCGCCAGGAACTGCGCAGACGCCGGCTGCTTTGGATCGTCCCGATCGCAGCAGGGCCGCTGGTCGTAACAACAATCTCCCTTCTGGCCCCCCGGGCCAGCGAGCGATTTGGCGTGCAGGGCTTTTTCGACTTGGGACGTTGGTACACTTATGGATCAACTCTCCGTATCATCGAAGACTTCCCGTGGCTAGGTTCCGGTCTTGGAACCTTCAGGTGGGTTTTCCCAGCCTATCGGAGCGGAGAGATTCCATCTTACGGAATTTGGGAGCAGGCTCATAATACCACCCTGGAGATAGCTGCCGAGATGGGCATTCCCTTCGCAGCTGTCCTCGTGACGACTTGGGGGGCAATTCTTCTGGTACTGGCCCGAGGTATGCTTTCTCGCAACCGTGACGCAACATTGCCGACTGCAGCGTTCTGGATTGGTTTGTTGGCGGTTGCGCACTCGCAGCTTGACTTTCCTTTGCAGATTCCCGGCTTTTCTCTCGCGATTTGTCCCATTCTGGGCATGGGGATGTCGCAATCTTTCTCTAACAAATCTAAGCAGTTAACCTATTCCTATTGAAGCTTCCGGCTCACTGTACAATCGCCTAATTTTCGTTTAAAAACACGCAATTAGCACGGGTCAGATACAGGCGAGAACTATGAAAACTTTAGGATGCTCATTGCGCTTCAGGTTGATCTATTCGGCTGTTTGTGCGCTCGCATTCGGTGCGCCGGCAACCGCCTTCGCCGCGTGCGTCAACGATCCTGACGCAGCACAAAAAGCTGCTAGTTTTACCACTAATCCCTCCTCCCTGCTTCAGGGACCAAGCGGCCCCCGTACTGCTGACGAAGTCACTGCCGACGTGCAAACCTTTGTCGCCTCGTATCCTCAGGCGTTGCCAGCCGTGCTTGGAGTCTTGAAGGACCTTGCCGGCAAGGGAGCCTCGACGGCCGCCCTCCAGAGCGCGATTGGGAGCGGGCTTGGTAAAGCAGCTAACGTATGCAAGACGACGGACTTGACTTTCTCACTCGAAATCCAAGGCGATCTCGGCGCGACCGGATCGACAGACGCGAACACGCAATATGCTGCGATTACCGGCAACGATCCGACTCGAAGCGTCGCGTTGTCTGGTGCGGCATCAGGGTCATCTGGCGGCTCCGGTGGCCAGACGACTCCGACAAGCATATCGGGGTTCAGCTCGCCTGCGCAGACCTTTGTAGCGAACAGCGTTTCCAACAATCCGACGAGCTATTTTTCCTCAAGCGTCAGCGGCGCGAGCTCGGCTAGTGGAGGAACAACGACTACGTTCGTCTGTACAGTCTCGGGGACCTGCTAAGGACAGATGTCTCTTGATCAGGCTTAGACTCCAAGTCCGGCACCTCGATTTTTGCTTCCGAACGCCGGTTGATTTGAGAAGCCGCGGCTTCGATTTACTCAAGTAGGCGCGCCGAATGCTTCAAGCACGAATATCATCTCCCCCCGAGGCATCGACCCACGGGGTAGAGTCTACGCTTGACCAGAGTTTGTCCTCGGCGATTGGCTTGATCGGCAGGCAATATCCAGTAATGATCATTACCCTGCTGGTGTGCTTCGGCCTGATCGGCACCTATCTGTTGGTAGCGCCAAAGCGATACACTGGTACCGCGGTGCTAATGATCGACAGCCGAAAAATGCAGGGGCTGCAAACCCAATCGCAGCCTGGGACGGACAATCCGATCGATTCCGCAATGGTTGACAGTCAAGTCGAGGTCCTGAAATCAGAGACCATCGCTTCTGCAGTGATCCGAGATCTTCGTCTACTTGATTCGCCCGAATTCATGAGCGCTGGGGGAGGGGTGCTGGCCGGACTGTCACAGCTTTTCGCGGACCTGTTTCCGGAACAGAAGCCATCAGACCTTGAACTAATGCGGAACGCAATCTGGCAGATTCAAAATGGGCTCACGATCAAGCGTGTGGGCCTCAGCTATGTGATCGAGATTGCCTACCAATCTACGTCGCCGGACCTTGCGGCACGAATCGCAAACGCCATTGCCGAGAACTACATCACCGACTCTCTCGAATCAAAGTACCAGGCATCGCGGCGCGCTGCTGTCTGGCTTCAAGATCGATTGAAAGAACTTCGCGCACAAGCGTCGGCTGCCGAGCGTTCAGTTGCCGATTACAAGGCGAAGAACAATATCGTAGACGCGGGCGGCCGTTTGCTAACCGAGCAGCAGCTCGCCGAGATCAACAGCGGATTGACTGAAGCTCGCTCCAAGCGTGCGGAGGCTGAGGCCAAGCTACAGCGCATTACCGCTATTCTAAATGCCGATGAGAGCGATTCTAAGGTTATTCTAAACGATCTCGCTACCGTCAATGACTCGATGGCGAATCCCGTTATCAACAAACTGCGTCAGACTTATCTTGACTATGCGGCGCGAGCGGCGGACTGGGCCAATCGCTACGGACAGACGCATCTTGCCGTTGTCAATTTACGCAATCAGATGCGGGAAATCCGACATTCCATTCTCGATGAGCTGCGTCGCACAGCCGAGGCATACAAAAGCGACCTCGAGATTGCTAAGACGCGTGAGGAAGCAGGTCAGAAGAGCCTGAACGACACGATTGCAGTATCAAACGACACGAGTCAGGCTCAAATCGTTCTGCGAGATCTTGAAAGTAACGCGCAGAGCGCTCGTGCGCTCTCCGACAACTTCCTCCAACTCTACATGGTGTCCGTACAACAGCAATCTTTTCCGATTACTGAAGCGAGGGTCATTACCCAGGCATCGGAGCTGTCCTCGCCCAAGACCTCGCCGAAGACAATTCTAGTTCTCCTCGCAGGAATCGTCGGCGGCGGTATGATAGCCAGCTTGGTCGCGATCTCGTTGGAGATGTTGGATCGCGTTTTTCGGACGGTCCAACAGGTTGAACGACTCCTCCAGACAAATTGCCTAGCTTCAATCCCGGCAATCGAGCTGCCGGCCGAGGCCCGACCGAAAGGGTCGTTGCGGTTCGTCACGAGATGGAGGCTCTCTTCCAAGAAGGAAGGGCGAGGCGGTTCGCCGATGCAGCGTTTCGACCTACCGGTGGAACCGAAATTGCCCGGTACTGGCGAAATAGAACCGAAGTCACCTGAGGAACGCTCCCTCAAATCGAATGACAGTGTTGGACGCTACTCAATCAACGCGCCGTTCTCCCGCTTTGCCGAATCCCTTCGCTCGATCAAACTGGCCACAGATCTGAGCAACTTTGGGACACCACGCAAGGTCGTCGGGATCACGTCCGCTCTCCCCAATGAGGGGAAATCAACGGTCAGTGAAGCCTTGGCGCAAACCACTGCGCAAAGCGGTTTGCGTACCCTCCTCGTTGATGGCGACCTCCGCAATCCGAGCCTGACCCATCGCTTAGCAGGGTCAGCAAACGCCGGCCTGATCGAGGTTGTCTTCGGCAAAGCTGATTTGAAGGATGTACTTTGGATCGATCCGCAAACAAATCTTCATTTTCTTCCCTGCGTGGCGACATCGCGCTTCTCAAATTCAAGCGACCTATTGGCTTCGCCCCAGATGGAGAAATTTTTCCAACACCTTCGGGAGCAGTATGATCGCGTAATACTCGACCTAAGCCCATTGGCCCCAGTAATTGATGTTCGCGCGACCGGCAGCCTCGCCGACTCCTACATTCTGGTCATAGAATGGGCTAACTCGAAAATCGATGTTATAGAGCGGGTGCTCAAGGAGACCCCCCTTGTGAGCGAGCGCATGCTGGGAGCCACTCTGAACAAGGTTAACTTGGCGGCGATGAGTCGTTATGACTCCAATAGCGGCGGCTATTACCGCAACCAATACTATAAGCGCTATGGTTACGTCGACTAAGCGACTGCACCGCCGGTCATTGCTTGGAAATGCCGCCTGCAAGCTGATAGCCGCCTCCGTAGCTCTCTGCTCCGCCGCATGGGCAGTTTCTTTATTTGCCAACAACACGCAGGAGGTGCAGCTAAGTCAGATCGCCAATTCAGTGCTTTCTGGTGCACCTTTTCAGCACAATCCTGTCTCAGAAGCGGTGCTGTCGACTGTCGAGAATCGTGAGTTTTGTAATCCACGGGAAATCCGAGCGGCAGCAATCATACGTCTGCGCCTCTATGAGGTGGCAGTCGCGTCACTCGATACTCGCCTTGCGAATGAGCGGTTAAGATCCCTTCGCTCAGCTGTCAAAAAAGCGCTTGGATGCGTCCCAACGGACGGCCTTCTCTGGTTTATCGATTACTGGAGTGCCCTTAATGAGGGCGCTCGGATCGGCGATCATTCCGAAGAGCTACGAATGTCCTATAGATTTGCACCATACGAAGGCTGGATCGCACTACGAAGCCCCTACGTGCTCGCCATATACGATATCCTTCCTCCGGACTTACAGGAGTCCGCACGCAAAGAATTTGTCGCAATCGTGCGGACGGGCCTGATCCGTGACGCCGCCAAAATCCTTAAGGGAGCCGGCTGGAGGCACCGCGATCTGCTGATCGAGGGATTGGAGGCGGTACCTCTTGAATTTCGTATCCAATTGGATCGCACCTTGCGCGCCCAGGACATAACAGTCGATATTCCAGGCATCTCACGCCCGGAATTCAGGCCTTGGCGAAACTGACTTAACCCAGCCCCAAATCCCGCAGCAGGCTGTCGCTCATAAGCCATCCTGAGGAGAAGCTCAGGACGCACAAACTCCAATTGCTCCGACGTTACTGCCGGAGGTTAATCTTCAGAATTTGCGCATTATTTGCCGTAACGACGGTGTCGTTAGCGGTCGCAATCACGACGCGAACAAACTGCAGGAACTTCGCCGTGTCGACAGTCGCTGCGTTGGCCGCGAATAATACGTCCTTGTCTCGCATGTCGAACTTCGTTGCCAGGAAATATGCAGCAGGGTCACGAAAGTCTGCGTTGTAGACGATCGGCACAGTCGGCCCCACATATTTGGAGCAATCGACACCTAGCCGCTCTGCGAGCTCGCGCGGCTCGCGACGATAAACATATACGCCGCTGGGCTCAGCCTGAGCGTCGAGCAGGCCACCAGCCTTTGCCATGGCTTGGGCCATCGAGATCTTCCACATGTCGAACGGGAACTGGCCCTGCGCGCCCGATGCTCCAAATGCCAGAAATATCTGGGGCTCGCGATATACATAGATCGTGTCGCCAGGGTGCACCCAAATATTGTTGGCCGGCTGGTAAACCAGCGCACCGAAAGGAACCGTTGCTCGCTTCCCCGCACGCTCAAGCGTTACCCAAGTCTCCCACCCCTGTCCCTTGGGGCCGCCGGCGCGGGAAATGACATCAAGGATGCGCTCTCCGGCCGCATTTGCCGTTAGGCGCGTGGGCGCGTTCACCTCACCCAAGACGCTGATAAGAGATGTATTCTGTGTGATAAGCGAGACGACGACTTGTGGCTCAATCGCTCGATTGCCGATCGCTTTGACAATATCTTGCTGAATTTCACTCGGCGTCCGGCCCGCTGCCTTGATGGCACCGGCGTAGGGAACCGTGATGAACCCAGCCGAATCAACATTTTGATTTGGCAGTGCAACAAAATTACCTGGGCGCACACCGGCTTCTGCAGGAATGAAGAGACCACCAGCGGCCGCTTCGAAGATCGACACGGCGACAACGTCGCCGACGCCAAACTTGATTGACGGCGGCGGGCGATTGTCCGGGAACGAGCCTGCGATGGCCCCGGGGCCGTATTCCTTGAGGATATCGACGATCGTCGGCGTGAGCTTAACTAGCCCGTATTCGGGGCCGGCCCTAGTAATCTCGCTCTTGATAACGTGGTCCTCGGGACCCGACATCGGCATAATTGAGCATCCTGCCGAAGCAAGCAGGACAGCCGAAAGCAAACCGACCAGGACGAAGCCCCGTTTCAACACACCAGAGTCCCCAATTAATCAGCCCCGAAAATCGGCGAATTCCCAAGGTGAGTCAATGAAACCAAGGCCCAAACCATCGCCACAACGACAATAACCTAGAAGTTGTTGCATCGTGGTTACAGCGTACCTTGTCTCTCACCCAGGCAGGGACTCATCAATAGGCACTCCGGCGGTTCGTGATCTCCAAGCAGGTAAGCAGGAGGATCTTAAGGTCTAGCGTCAGGCTCCAGTTGTTGATGTACCAGAGGTCGCAATCGACCCGCCCTTTCATCTGCTCTACCTGTGCGGTCTCTCCCCTGAAACCTCTGACTTGGGCCCAGCCCGTAATGCCCGGCTTAACATGGTGCCGGAACGCGTAGTCCGACAGCAATTTGCCGTAGTGGCCATCGTGGGCGAGAGCATGCGGCCTCGGTCCCACCAGCGACATTTCCCCTAAGAGAACGTTAATGAGTTGAGGAACCTCATCAATGCTACTTCGGCGCAAGAGCCGCCCGACTCGAGTAACGCGCGGATCCGACCGCTTCGCTTGGACCACTGTCGCACCGTCCTCCATCACGGACATCGTTCGGAACTTGAAGATAGGAAACTGCTTGGCATTGAAGCCATTACGTCTCTGCCGAAAGAAGACTGGACCAGGCGAATCCAGCTTGATCGCGATTGCGCTAAGGGTCATCAAAGGTGCGAGCAGAACGAGCCCTACTAAAGCTCCGCAGACGTCGAGGAGGCGCTTGGCAAGTTGTTCCGCGCGGGACAACGGTCCTCGCTGGATCTCCACAGAAAGCGAGTTCCGCAGCCTAAACGATGGATTTCCGGCCAACGAGCGAATCCGGCGATCTGGCAACAATTGGACCGGAAGCGGGGAGATCCTAAGCCCGTCACGGACGAGTTCAATCTTGCGAGTGTCGTTCCACGGAAACGCCAAGATGATGTCTTCGGCCGCATGAAAGCGCGCTACGACAATAGCGCGCTCAAGCGCCGCGGCCTCGCCAACACTCATCGCAAACCCGCTACCTCGTGCGGAGGGAAACACCACTCGTTCGATCTCAGTAAGACCGAATTTTTCGAGCAACTCTTCAACGCCGAGCGAGGCCAATTCTTCGTTTGTGCCTAGCAAAATCGCTCGTCGCCCTCTAACCTGCCCATCAGCCACTACATCCGACACAAGTCGCCTCGCCAACCGGCGACATCCCACTAGTAGGACCGGGGCAAGGAGACCAAAGCAGACTACTGAACCGCGAGAGTAAACAGCACCACTCTTCATAAGGAAGGCCAGCAATGTCATCAGAAGGCTGACCAGCGACCACTGAGCAAAGATACGGCCCAGGTCCCTTCGATTCTTTGCAAGAGCTGCGCGAAGATTGTACAGCCCCGTCGAGGAACCTATCAAAACATAAAGCAGCGCAGCGACAGGACCGACACCGAGAAAAGGCTCAAGGTGACTGAGATCTCCATTGGCGACAATCTGGTATAAACCTGTCCCAACGACGCTCGCAAACATGATCGCCGCGGCATCGAACGAAGCCATAAGGTGTCCCAGAGCCGAATACGGGACTTTGACGCCAATCCGGCGACTTGGTGGCTCTCGGATACAGGATGGTGAATTGTCTCCACTCGTGTCCGGCAATATGGGCTGGCTCTCCTCCAAATTAGCTTTCGAATCCGTCGAGATTGAAGTCTGAGGGATCAAAATCGCCTCCTAACTATACCGACATCGAAATTTAACTGTCTTTTACTCAACAGATCACTAGTGATACCGCAATGCAATAAAATAACGCAGCGCACTAGATCAAATTTGAATGACCGCAACTGCTAATGCCAAAATGTTAAGCACGGAGTCAAGTTACGGTTTTTGCAACTGCGCAGCCATCAGCCAGAGGCGACATGAGAGGCATCCGTTACTTGGGCATAACCTTAGCGCTGCTGTTCATAACTGCGGCGCGGTCCGAGGAAAACTCACCTACGCTCCAGGGGTGTGTTGCTGGCGTAGGCAGAGATCGGCAGCGAGAATGCGACAGGCAAGTTTTCAACCAAATTGGTTCAACTAGCAGTGTCACGACGCTTGACGGCGGATGGCAACTAGTGAGGACCAAGAGCCCTTCAGGGGGACCGGATGCTGTTTCTGTCATGCACGTAGCGGATTGGAAGAAGTCTGATATCGGACTTGCAGGCCTTAGCCTCCAGTGCAGCCAACAAGGGATCGAGGTCATTCTGATAACTCTGGAGCGCATGTCACGGACCGATCGGCCTCAAGTCACTCTACGGCCTGGAACTGGCCAGACTGTAGAATTTGAGGCATCTGCCGTTCAGGCCGGCGATGCTCTTTTGCTGCCGCGATACGCTTCTGAACTTGCACTCGGTGGCTGGACGTCCGCAACCGAGCTCTCCGTCGACATCAATGGGAAGCCCACACCGATCCGTGGAATAATTCCGATTGGGGGACTTGGCGCCGCGGTCCGCGTCCTAGTTGGCAATTGTCCCGCGCGGTAAAAGATCGCCCCTACCCGGAGAGGACCGCGATTGACGGTTCCTTAGGAAACTGGGTGGGATGATGGCGCCGGAGAGAGAAGAATGATCCCGGCTGCCATATTTCTATTTCTCACGGGCGCTGTCTTGGCGTGGCGCTTTCGCGTTTGGATTCTTGTACCCCTTAGCTTGATCGCAATCGCCATCACCGTTTCCATCCAACTCGCGCTTGGCGTCTGGCTGTCGACCGCCTGCGGATATGGGGTCGTGCTTGGCCTCATGCCACAACTTGGCTACGTTTTCGGCGTATTGGCGCAAAGCTTGTTGCTAACGCGCTCGGTGGCGCAATCGCCCTCTCGAAAGGCCTCTGTGGCCATGCTTTACAAGCAAGCATCGGTTGACCACCCCCGTTAGATATCGAGAAGCGCGTCCGCACATCCCACTGGGAATGACTGACTAAACGGCGTTTGGTTCGATCGGATCCACATGCCATAGTATCTAACGTTGACTGAATCCGCCCAAGTTAGTCCAATCCCATCGTCATTCTCAAAGTTTCCTAATTTGTTCATCGCCTTTGCTCTCCTAATCATACAATTTACTGCCGTCATGGTCGCGCTGATCGCAGGGGGCGTCTTCGTCGAGCATGCGGCATATTTGCTGGCTAGCTTGACGTTGGGATGCGCAGCGGCAGCTTCGTCCGCGGCTAGTGTTGTCGCAGTGGTATCAAGACTTCGGCGCTTTGTCCCGGCTATGGTCTTTCCGATCATCTGGATGTTAATGCAGATTGTGCCCATTTCAACTGGTTCAGTAGCAAATCCAATCTGGTCCGCAACGGCACTGGCGCTAAACGAGCCATCACTCCGTGGTCATATCAGTATAGATGCAGGCAGCACCTTAGGTAGTCTGATATGGTATCTGACCATCCTGTCAACGATCGTTTCGACGGTCGTTCTCACCATGGATCGGGCTAGAGCTGAGACGACGCTTTTCGCCCTGACAGCTGTTGCGACATTAATTGTGCTCACAAGATTGGCGTGTCAGACTAGCGTCGTCGCGAACTTGGGACTCGACATAAGGGCAGCGCGCGCGTTGCCGACGGTGGGCCCAATTGCCGCGCTTGGAGGCGTGGCAATGATTGCCATGGCGGTGGAGCGAAACGCAAACCGCGCCGGCTCTGACACTAGCTTCATCGTTTCATTGCTGCCTCAACTGCTTTTAAGCATTGCGGGCATCGTCTCCGCCTTGATGCTGATGACGGACCTTAACGAGAGCAACTTGCTTGCACTGACCGTACTCGGATTTGCTGTGATAGCACTTGTTGCAATTGTCCGGCGGTTGAGGGTTCCTGCTTGGTCATCGGCAATCTTAGCTGGAATTCTTGTGAGCGCCGTTGCAGCGGCAATGGTCTCGTTGGCACAAACTAAACCGACACTCGACCTGCTAAGCGCAGTTGAAAAAACCACCGGGCAGGGCTCTCTGGCAATTATGCGTCGCATCTTGACCGATTCATCCTGGCTTGGAGGAGGTGTCGGGACGTTTGACCAGATTTCGAGAGTCTACCTGGATTATGGAGCTCACGGCGCCCCTCCTCTTCCCTCAACGGCAGCTTTGGTCGTCGTCGAGTGGGGGCGCCTGGCACTTCCAATTCTCATCGCATTTTCGCTGCAGCTCTTCTTTTACACTGTGAACGGAGCTGTAAGCCGCGGAAGGGATTCTTTTTTCGCGTCCGCGACGGCGGCGGTCGTCATTGTCGCTATGGGCGAAGCCTTTGTCGATCCAGGGATGCTCAATCCGCCAATCCAACTCCTGCTAGCGGGGATGGTCGGTCTTGGCATTTCGCAAAGTATGGGCAAAACCAAAGTCTAGCGAGTCGAAAGCTCAAACTCTCGCACTGGCTATTGTTGTCCAGAGCTTCGAGTTGGGCATCTGCATTCGCACCCAGCGGTAGGGAACGCGAGACCAAGGCTTTATCTGTGATGTCATATTATCAAGCACCAAATCTCCACTCTTGGTTCGCACAACTAGAATGAGGTGATGCTCGCCGGAATTGACGACGACTTCGCTTAGCAGCAACACACGTGCCGGCCAGCCGCGCGCAAGTAGTTCATGCCGCTTACTAACCGCATAGTCATTGCAATCGCCGCGCGCCGGGTTAATTAGCCACTGCTCGCCAGAAAGACCAAGGTCATTGCGCTCAGGAGCAATCTCATGATTAACCTTGTTGTTAACCTCTTTGAGATCTCCCAACCGTTCCTCGGTCAGTCTCAACGGTCCGCCCCGAAATATCGGTTTCGTACGGCAGTCGTCTCGGTAACGTAGGCAGAATTGCGTATACGCCATCGGTGGAAGCGTTGGCGTCTCCATCCTGATGCGCTGGATCGCGGACTGCAGCCCCACAGGCATTCCAATAAGCCCGGCTTGGACCGGCTGCTTGGAGAAGAGCACCGCTCCGACGGCCAGTGCTACCAAGATCGAAAGTTTGCGCATAGCTTGATCCCCATCGCGTTAACGGGGAAACTAGCGCTAACAATTTGATATTCTGCGCGATTTCGTCCATCAAATTGAAGCGAAATGAGGGTATGATGTCAGCGAGATATTTACCAAACCAGCGCTCTGCGCGTGGCCAGCGCAACATCCTCATAAAAGTTCGGTAAATGCTACGATTTTCGAAATCCTACCGTCGGGCGCGAAAGCCAAGGCTACCGAACGGGCTTCGCATTTATGCAATTAGCGATATTCACGGCTGCGCTGATCTGCTTCAGCAGATGTTCACCGTTATCGACCGCGATCTCGGCACCATTGGTTCAAGGCGCGCGATCCATGTTTTTCTCGGCGACTATATTGACCGTGGCCCTGAATCGCATCGGACAATCGAATTGTTGATAAGGCGTAGCATGAAGCACGAATCGGTTTTCCTGAAAGGAAATCACGAAGCCTTTCTTCTAGACACGCTAAACGCGCCTTCCCAGCTCCAAGATTGGAAACAATTCGGCGGGCTCCAGACGCTGACGTCGTATGGACTTAAACCTTCGCTCAACCCTGATCCCGCAGAACAAGCTCAATTGATTCAACAATTGGCATCGGCAATTCCACCCCATCAGCATAAATTCTTTAACAGCTTACGTTTGCGTTTCGTGTGTGGAGATTTCTTCTTCGTACATGCTGGCGTGAGGCCGGGTGTCGCCCTGGCACGACAACAAGAGCAGGATATGCTATGGATACGCGAGGAGTTTCTGCAGAGTGAAAGGAATTTTGGAAAATACATCATCCACGGCCATACCCCGGTTCAGCGACCGGATGTAAGACCTAACAGAACCAATATCGACACGGGCGCTTATGCGACGGGCAATCTGTCGTTGTTGGTGCTTCAGGACGACAGTCTGCTCGCACTCTGATCCAACCCACCAATCCTGCTTTTAGAAGAGCGATGAATTCAGTTTCTAATTTTCGCATCTTGCTTTTCGCGCTCGCCTCAACGGTTTTTTGTTATGGGGTTATCTCCGGGGCGGCGGAAATTGTGGTCGTTGCGCGACCTGATTTTACAACGAATTCGACCAGCTCCTCCCCTTTACGGACAACGGCTGCGGTTAAGTGGCTCGAAGCAGTTGCACCACTACGCTCCGACTTAGCAAGCAACCAGATTTTGGCGGTGGCGTTGCAACGGATTCAAGAAAAGGACGCGAACCCTCAGGGTGAGGATAGTGGCGTCAACCTGCTTATAAAGAGCACGCTAGCCGTAAAGCCATACGACGCGGACCTGTGGCTCGCACGCGCAATCCTCGAGTCCCGACAAGATGCCAACGGACCGGATGCGGCAGAAGCGCTGAAGATGGCTTACTTAACCGCACCAGCCGACGCCCAGCTGATGCCTTTTAGACTTGACACAGCAA
Organism: Bradyrhizobium commune; assembly: GCF_015624505.1. Classification (NCBI taxonomy): domain Bacteria; kingdom Pseudomonadati; phylum Pseudomonadota; class Alphaproteobacteria; order Hyphomicrobiales; family Nitrobacteraceae; genus Bradyrhizobium; species Bradyrhizobium commune. The sequence goes on from NZ_CP061379.1 coordinate 5,950,009, forward strand.
CTCGATCTGATGCCCTCGCCGACCCCGATCTGCGTGAGTTTGCGCGGAGCGACGTGCGCCTTATGGTAACTCGACAACCAGATCAAAAGGGAGCCATCGTTTCGATATATCGACGAGCCTCACGCCGAGGCAAAGGATTTTTGGAGGATGCGATGCAGAACGTCGATCCAACATTTTTGCTAGGTCATTAGCCAGACTGCTGAGAGCCAAAATCTCGCGAGATCGCGTCAAAGGGTGAACGGCGGCCGCGGGTGTGTATTGCCCACCGTTCGGGAAGAGGCTAAGATTCCGCCAAACGGGGAAACTGCTATGCGCTTACTCTTCGGACTACCCCTTCTTATCTTAGGGTTATCAGCATCTTGCACGCCTGTTTTCGCGGCAGACTATGCAATTCCTCAAGTCCAAGCGCGTCGCGTATCGAGTATTCCCTATATTGACCGCGGACCTAACCCATATTGCGGTCCTCGCTGCGGTTGCCCAATCGTGGTGCATGTCCGCCACAAGAGCCTCCACCAGGCCTATTCGTACGGCTTCGACCCCCGCACTAGAGACGAGCCCAACTACTACTATGGCGGAGTCCGAACTTATGCCCGTTACGCGAACCCGGCTTATCCGGAGGGCGTTCTGCAGTACTAGACAGATGTCTATAATCGCTATGCTCCGTGGGAACGTCTATTCCTCTGTCACTCGCCTGAACTCCGGAAACCGGCTCAGCATCGCTGCCTTTAGAAACTTGAAGTGAGCAATCAAGGAGCCGAGTTCCTTTATCCGGCGCTGGCCGTTGAGTATCTCCTTGTCGAACAGATCCTGGTGATGATTGTCCAAGGCCTCACGCTCGAGATATTCGTCGTCCCCGTTGCCGAAGGTCACGGCAGCCCGCGCTAGCACGTCCTCGACCCGGCGGTTGAGGCCTGATTGCTCGCGCTCGGCCGCGTGAAGGGCCTCCTCGATCGCGATCCTGATGGTTTCGATGCGCGACTGATCCGTCTCGGCATCACGCTCGGGTGAGCGCGCGCGAAACTCCTGCTCGGCCCGGCTGTGGCCTCTCAGGAAGTTGTGGGTGCGGGCCCGCAGGAACAGCTGGAACATGCGTGCATTTTCCGGTTGAAGCGCCAGACCAGAAAATGGGTCCGGGATGGTTAATAAAGGCTGAAGCTTCCGGACTGCACGTTGCGGTTTTGCGCCATCCAGGCCTTCCAGGCGCCTTCATGCTTGGCGTACAGCTCCTGCCATCGCCGCTCACCCGCGGCCGACCACAGCACGCCGCTGTTGCGCACGGCATGGCCGGCCGCCAAGCCCAGGACCGGCTGGCTATCGAGCCGTTCGAATTCGAACGTCTCTTCGAAGGTCAGTCCGATCAGGACCCGCCGCCCGCCCGCATCAACGAAATATCGCCGCGGCGCGTTGTTCCTGAGCTCAGTCATAGCGCGCCGCCCCCCTCGATATCCATGGGCCGCTTAACGAATCGAGACGTCGGCCATAGGCCCAAACGAATAACGGTGCACCGACAATCGGTACGACCAAAGCAACGAGCCGAATCATCAACACCGATCCCCAACTCGACAGCGCGCGAGAACAATCAGTCGATTTCAAATGCGAGCGCAACCTAGGCCACTACCGGTCCGGCAGACAACGGCAGCCGCGGTTTAACCTAACCGGACATGGTTACTCCGCCCCCGTGCATTTACCCTCGTTTCAGTTCACTTGAAGAACACGAAAATCGTATCGCCCTCTGGTTGTGCATCCTTAGAATGCTCTCCGAGGAACTGGTCGAGACGTGGAAGAACGGTAGGGTGCGTACAGCTGATGCATATGCTTTCGCTTGCGCGACTTCGACGCGCGCGTGATGTAGCCAACACAGAAGCCCGTAAAAAAGATCATGGTCACGATCACGATTGGCATCATTGGGAGATCTTTCCATTAGCGGAACGTTTTCCTCCTCCCGGTTGCAGCATTCTCATCATTCAGTTGTGTCGACACAATGATGATCGCCGCCAATTTCGTCATCAAGAGCGAGAAATATTGGGCATCAACCTGCTTGAGGATTAGTCGTCCGCTCGCGATCAGCCGATGAACCACATGATCGATCTCACCAACAACAGCGTGATGAAATAGACCCAGCCGGCCATCGCGATCAGCACAACGCTGAAGAACGCGCCTTCGAATGCACGTTCTCTGATCTTTGCGAGAGGCAGTGCCGCCCAGGCTTTTTGAAGCATATCTGCGCATCCGCTTGATCGTTTGCGCGATCATAGGCGCACGAATTCGACGATCTCATGACGCGTCGTCGCGAGAAAGGCAGCAATGCATCGTCGAGAGACAATTCGCTAGCACCATGCATGCACGCATCATGATTGAATGAATTATGAACCGGCGTTGTTACGACGGTCACGATTGCGCGTACGATATTTCGATTCGCATCGAGCGAAGGGAACGAGGCGTGAGCGCGCAACAAAATAAGTGTCGCGCAAACCAGCTAGCGCGGAGGCAACGGCACCAAATCTGCAGTCTGCCCATCAGCGCCGGAGCGGCCTCGAAACAGGAATAGGCCCTTGTCTGTCGAGACGATGTCCCCCGGCTGCAGCGTATCGTCGCTCAATACGCGCCGGGTGGCTATCTTCTCCGGCGGTTCCGGCTCGAAGGTCCGGAGTGGCGCATTGAGCTGCCAATCCCGTCGTGCCTGCACAGCGCGCTTGCGTGCATCGTCAATTCGGCGCTTCCAGTCCTCGCGAGAAACAAGACTATCCGGGGAATGAGCAAGATCGCTGGCCTGATCTTCGGCGGCCGGAGGCTCCGTCGATACGTCGTCACCCGCATGCCCCTGTTCGCTCCAAAGCTGAAGCGCCACAACCATCACCATTGCAGCGACGAAATCTATTCTCATGCGACTTGCCGCGCTCAACCAGCCATTCTGAGCGAATAGTAGTCCATTGCAATCCGATGTCTGCCGACTGCCGGATCGAAGACGGAGAGAGCCGCTTCGGCTTCCGCTGAAAAACCCGTGGTTGTACGGAGCATCGGACACCAATTTCATCCCGGTAAGGTTGAGCAGTTAGCTTAACCCGCGGCTTTTGTTGCGAAGTCTCGCCGATCGCATATCCATCTCCGCACCGGGCTCCCCCAAGCCCGGCCCCACCCAAGCAAAGCCGCTGAGCGAACATGGGTCCGCTTGGCGGCTTTGTCGTTGTGTCGATGCGAAGAGGAATTTTTCGGTTATGGCGCGCAAGCCCTGGTCATTCAAGGAAGACCGCCGGCTGATGGAATTGGCCAAGTCTTCGATTTCGCTGGAAGAGGCAGCGAAGCAGCTCGGGCGTTCGCCTGATGCCATCAAGCGCATGTCTTTGCGCTTGGGTCTTTCCCTAAAATCAAAGAATGGCAAAAAGACTTGAACCTGAACAAGAGCAAGTTGCTGCTCACTTCGCAGTCACGTAGAGCGGCCGAAAACTAGAGCTCGATCAGGCCTCTGGCGACGGCCAAGCCTATTACACCGATGTGTCCTTGCTCGGCAAAGGCCCCGGAAAGTACGAGCGCACTCAACTCTGAAAGCGATATTGAGCTGACAGAAACGCCGGGTTCCTCAATAAAATTTGGTATCCGCTCGCCAGTTTGGATAAAGAACGAATAGGTCGTGTTACTGATACGACTCGAGCAGGTTGACCCTTTTCCGATCAACTCGATCGTCTGTGCCGGGTAGCCAGTCTCTTCGAGGAGCTCACGCGCCACAGCTGTATCCGGGTCTTCGTTTGGATCGAGCATCCCAGCAGGTAGCTCAAGGGAGAATTGCTCGATCGCCGGGCGATACTGGCGAACCAATAACAGGCGCGCGTCAGGCGTAATCGCAAGAGCAATGACATAGTCAGGTTGCGCGACGGCATAGTAGGTTTCGGCGGAGGAACCCTTACGGAATTGAACGTCCCGCGAGATAACTTCGAGCCATGGTGACACAGGGATTCGAACGGTCGCTAAGATTTTTGGGAAAAAGGCGTCGCCCATTCCAACCTCTTTGGTGATTGAGTATCAGCCGAACTCGAGTCATTCTAGCACGTCGATGCAAAAAGATCGCGTAGGACAGCAAGGCGAACGAACGTCGTCCAGATTGCGGGCATGTGCCGATCTACGCTGGAACCGTCCGACTCTCCTCACGTTAGCTCAGCAGTGGATTGACAGGCGGAGGTTCCGTCGTGGCGCATTGGCTCACTATCACATTTTTGATTTGGCTGGCTTTTAACTTTGGGTTTGTGGCGTTGCGGCTCTGGGTCACGCGGCCAGCGAGCTATCAAGCCTATCTAGTGGGCTATCAACTGAGCGAAATTCGGGTCAGACGGCACTCTCGCCGCCGCCAACTGCGCGTCAACCTTCCGGCCGGCCCGCTGGGCTTAAACCTTATCTTAGCGCCTCGGAGTTAGGGTTCAGGTCATATTCTCTTAACCCCCGTAACCCCCGCGGCTCGGATGATATCAGCGCGGCCAAAACTCTCTCTGGCGGCGCTCGTCTTGGCGAGCACGGCGGCGTTCGGGTTCGCCGGCCACTTCGCCGCAACAAGCTTCATCCGCGATCAGCAGGCGCGGCACCTCGACGAATTGACCGAGGTCGTGATGCGCCGCTCGGAATTCGCCGTGGATTTCGCCACCGCAAGTCTCGACGAGTTGGCGGGACGGAAGCTCGCCACCTGCGATCCGGCCTCACTCCAGGCGATCCGCCTCCACGTCTATCAGCGCTCCGCGGTGAAGGACGTCCGCCTCGTCAATTCAGACGGCTCGGTGATCTGCTCGGCCTATTCCGAGACCCTCGAATTCGACAAGGGATGGGTCGACCGCGCGGACATGTCGACGTCGCGCGATGGGAGACTATTGCTGTTCCGCGTCGAGCAGTTCGGCGGCGACGCCCTCGGCGTGCTCAGGGACGTCGGCGACAACAGGGCGCTGGTGGCCATCCTCGGCATCAACGCCAACCTGTTCGACATCATGCCGGCCGAGCTGCGCGCGCATAGCGAGGTGCAGCTCGCGCTCGACAACGGCGCACAGCTCGGCGAGTTCACGCTCGACCCGGACAAGGCGCTGCCACATGCGGTGGCGTTCGAGAAGAGCTCGGCGCGCCTTCCGCTGCGCACGGTCATCCGCGTCGACAAGACCGCCCTGTCGACCTGGAACAGCGAGGCCTATTGGCCTGCGATGGCGGTCTCGCTCGCGCTTGGCGTGCTGTTCGGCGTCCTCCTGTCGCGCACCCGACGCACGGAGGGGCCCGTCGCCGATCTCGATCGCGGGCTCGCGCGCGGAGAATTCACGCCCTATTTCCAGCCGATCTTCGAGCTCAGAACCGGCCAGATCCGGGGCTGCGAGATCCTGGCACGCTGGGTGCGCGAGGACGGCTCGGTGGTCCCGCCGATGAACTTCATTCCGCTGGCCGAATCCAGTGGGCGCATCCAGGGCATGACCTGGCAGATTCTCGGTCGCGCGCTGTCCGATCTCCAGCCGCAACTCAAGGCCGACAAGGAGTTCAAGCTCTCGTTCAACGTCGTTCCAAAACATCTCCTGAGCGCTGGTTTCGTCGAGACGCTCCGTGGAACCGTTACGGCTGCAAGAATCTCCGCGCGACAGATCGTGGTCGAGGTGACCGAGCGCGACGAGCTCGAAGATCTCGCGCGCGCCGCAGCCGTCGTGAACGAGCTGCGCGACTACGGCTTCCGCGTCGCCATCGATGACGTCGGCGTCGGCCATAGCGGGCTGTCGCGATTGAAGGGACTCGGCGCGAACACGATCAAGATCGACAAGTTCTTCGTCGACACCATCACGGTGGACGCGTCCACCACGACGATCGTCGAGATGCTGGTGGCGCTCGCGAGGGACCTCCACATGACGATGGTCGCGGAAGGCATTGAGACCGAAGACCAGGTTCACGCGCTGATCGCCTGCGGCGTCGATGAGGGCCAGGGTTATCTCGTCGCTCCGCCGCTGCCGTTCGGGAAATTTGCCGAGCTTCTCGAGAAACGCAGCTCGACCGTTTCGGCGGGCGCGCCACAAGACGTCGAACTCGTCGCTTAGGAAAACCCACAGTACCGGACATAGGACAGGGAAGATTCCCTCGGTTCGCGTCTAACGACGTAGCACAGAAGACGCCGGCCGACTAAGCCTAAGGGTGTCATGCTAGCGTCGCTTTTCTCGTTCGATTCTACCACTGGGGTTGCTGCAGATTGCAGCAATTTAGAACCCTCGTTCACCACGAAGCCGACGCATATTCAAGCAGTCTGCCTTGCGAACTGGCTCGACAAGTGCAGCGTATAAGAGCTATTTCCCAATCTAACGTGCAACTCGCGCCTGGACCAAAGTTCCGCAACTCCAGGCAAATTCATGTGAACGCGAGCCATCGGAAGTCCGCAAATCTGCCTTACCAATGTTGTTTAGTTGGTATAGTTGGATGGTTGACGCCCTTCCTCGGTAGCTTTGAATGCTTGGCATCTTGCTCATACTTCTTGTTGCTGCGGTCTCGTTCACCGCTGGTTACTGGACGCGGTCGCTGATCTCGCGTCGACGTCGCACGGAATACCTCAAATGGGAGCCGTATGTCCGACGTTCCAAACCATCGCAACCTCCGCAGTTCCTGACCCGTCCTCAAGGCGGAAACGTCGCTTCGATACATGGAGCGGCTAAGGGTCGTCGTAGCGGTTAATCCGCTTTCGTTAGACCCTCGAATATCGACGGTCCTTAACGATAGCAGCGGTTTCTCGGCACTCCCCTGTAGAACTGGGGTATGTTGCCGGCATGCATCGAAACCCAATCTTGGCCGCAACAGCCGTTTGCCTTGCTCTGATCGGCTACGCCACGCTGGCGAAGCTGGCGGGCAGACCTGTGCTTGTGGGCCACGCCGAGGCCTATTGGGTCGTGGTCGTTGAACGTTTCAGCGCTTACGGCCTGCTGGGCTTTCTCTTATCGTTCCTGCTGCCTGGCCGGCTGGGCCTCGCGTGCGGACTTGTGGTGTCCGTCGCAATCGGGTTGGAGGTTCTCCAGGCGCTGACACCCGATCGCGATCCGGCTCTGCTGGACGTGCTGCAAAAGGCGGCGGGTGGAACCGTCGGGGTCCTTTTGGCGCAGACCATCCTCGCCTTCTTGCCAAGACCGCCATCATAGGCCCGACCGTCAGGGCTCCCGCGCGGCGCCACAAACACGGATTGGCAGATTGCTGCCTCTGATACAGAATAGCGACCTGTTCTGGAGGATTTAGAATCATGATCGGCAAACGTCATCTGCTTTTGGCTGTCTCTCTACTCGCGAGCACACCCCTGTCAGCGGCGGCGCAAGGCACCTACACCAACGGTGTCCGCAGCGGCTACGCCGGAACCACCACCTCCAGTTCGTCCAGCTCGACCGCCACGTCCACAGGATCGTCAGCGGGAACGGCCTCCTCTTCCATCCAATCATCACGGAACCTGGGCACCGGCCAGGGACGAACCGAGGGCGCGATGGGCCTCTCACCTCAATTGCAGAAGGAGATGGGAATTAGTCGTCAGCAGTAGCTGCGCGCTACGACTTCAATGGCGGGGCGGTCGCGCTCAGCGCAGGGGTGTTTCTGCGCCCCGAACGACCGCACGGGCCGTTCTTAAATCGGCCGCCTGACCGCTATGAGACAGCGTCATGGCTTCGAACGATTTCCGGACCCCACCCAAATCGTGCTCGATCGAGGCGTCGTGCAGCATCGCCCGGGCATCGGTATGAAAAAGCAGAGCTGCGGCAAAAGCCAGGGGCAGGACATGCTTCATGCGGGGCTCCGCGGTCAGTTTCAACGCCCCTATTCGGCTAAAACTGCGACGAAATAACGGCGCCCGCGATTTGAACCCCCTACTTTATCATCTGCCCGCGCAGCTCGCCGCCCGGATTTATGGCGGTGTGGATGTTCGCATACCACTTTCCAGCCAGTAGGTCCGCCGCCTGATTGTCGGTCAGCGTCGCGGTGCCCTGGATCGGGCTTTGGACGGTCTTGAACGGCAGCACGATGCCGGCGTTCTTGCCGGCCTCCACGGGGCCGTGGAAATGGGCGCCCATCGCGGGGCCTGACAGGCCGGCAAAGGTGACCGTATAGGTCAGCACCTTCGTCTCGGTGTCAAATGTTGCCTCCGCCTTTCCCGAACCGGCCGAGTTGTTCGGAGGCACCTCGCTGCTGCCTTTGAGGTCGGCCTGCAGCTTCACGACCTCCGCGTTCGCCGTTGCGGCCGTCGTGATGGCCAGCCCACCCAGCATCGCCGTTCCCAAAAGCGTCACGCAGATCCGATAGTTGGCTTTCCTCATGGCACCCCTCCTGCAGGCTCGTTGGCCCGTCGCGGTTGGAACACCGGCCCCAGCCGGAAATTCCGGATGCCGATTTATGCCTGATTCGAGACAACTATCGCGGGAATCTCAGCGTCCGGGGAGCCCCTGCGCGGCGGCGCTTCAAGCCACCCCGCGCCTGCCGCCGAAATCGTTCGGCGTCAGGAGTTCCGCCATCTGCCGATGCGTGGCCTGAAGCGCCTCGATCGCGCCGTCCAGATCAATATCCGCCTCTCGAACGGACGACAGGAATTTGGCCGTCAACGCCAGGTCCAGCTTGACGCGGGTTGCGCCGTCGCGGCTCTTTTTGCGGTCGAGCGACAAGTGAATGGCGCGCAATCTCGCCTCGCTGCTGCTGCAGTCACAAAGCGTCGCGAGTTCGTCATATGTCATCCAGATCTGAGGCATGTTCTTTCCACCACCCTTGTTCGGCCGCAGACTAGGTTCTGATCTCTAAAAGCTTTGTTGTGCGAGGTGCGAGCGGCGCGCCTTCGCTGCAATAGCGTCAACGCCAGGCTAAGGCACAGAGGGCCTGGAAGGTGCGGCGGGATGGCGCGTCCGCGATCGGCTGTCGAGGCCCTTGGGCAATTTATCGGCATTGAGTTTCACCACCGCGCCCCTGGCGTCGGGTGCCGGCGCGTCGTCCTGGCTGTAGATCAGCGTGCACTCGAACTTGATCGCAGGCGCTTCTCTCGCTGTGCCCGAGCAGGTCGCCACCGCGCCGTTGCACACGCCGGACAGATTGACCTCGACCTCATCCGGACCGAACATGCCCGGCGCGCCATCGGCGTGTCGCTTCACGGTCAGAACTGCCGTGAAATGCTGCTGGTCGACCTGATAGGTGCCGCCGTAGGTGAAGAAGCCGTCGCGGCCCGAGATCCGTCCCTCGACCAGATCGACCAGGCCGGTGCCCTGACCGCGCGGGGTCCTGAACCAGGCAGCGTATTTGCCGTCTCTCAGCATGAAAAACATCCGTCGTAGTATTCATCCGTATTTGCAATCAACTCTGGGGCGCGACAATGACCGATGCGGCACGTGTTCCGCTACGGTTAACGCCCCGCAAAGCCAACTCATCAAATTGCCAATGCCGCGCAGGCGACGCCGGCAGCCATGTCAAAAAAGTTCGATGCCGTCGTCCGCGGCCTCAACCTGCTCGACCCGGTGCGTGGCAGCCGCCGAGACCAGCCCGAGGGTCTGCAAAAATTCCCTGTGAACGTCCCGCTCACGCGCCATCGTGTAGCGGGCGAAGAGATCGTCGAGCACGGCCTCGTCCTGCGTCCCCGGCCGATGTGCGCCTGCGCTGGCGGTCTCGAGGCGCGCAGCAACGGCCGGCAGCGCCGCCGAGCTCTCGCCGAGCGAGGCCATCAAGCCGTGTGCCGAATTCATCAGGCCCTCGAACTCCGCGCCCTCGTCGACGAGCCGGTTCATCAGCTTGCCGAGCCGCTCATTGCCGGCCTCGACCTCGCGCAGCGCTTGGAGGATCTGCGGCTCGAGCTTGGCGAGCTGGGTGGGATCGCCCTGCACGCGCAGCTCCTTCAGCTCGTTGGCCGAACGCTCGATGCCGTCGAGCACCGGCCTCAAGCGCCCCGCGCCTGCTGACACCTGGTCGGCCGTCGCCTTCAGCTCATTGGCAATGACGACGAAGGCGCTGCCGCGGCTGCCGAGATGGCTGGCCTTGAGCCCGGCATTCATGCCGATCAGCGTGATGTCGACAGTGGCTTCAGCGAGGCCGGCAATTGCCTGGCGAAACTTCGCGAGCGTATCCTCCACGATCGCCAGCGCCTCGTCGACCGAGCGGCCGGCGCTCTCGCAGGTCGTGATCAGGGTCGAGGCCTGTGCTAGCGTATGCTTGATGCGCGCCAGGAACGACGAAGAGGCGCCATCCCCTCCGCCGAACAGCGAGCGGCCGTGCCCGACGACGCTGCCCGCATCGTTCAGGATCGCCGACAGCGCCCGGACGATCTGGCCGATGTCGCCGCCGAACTCACGCTGGGCATCCCTGAGTTGGGCTGCCTGCAACCGGCAGATCGCGCGCGCGCCATCATCGCTCGCGACCGGCTGCGGGACGAGGCTTGGGGTCGATCCGGACGACAGAAGCAGGCCGTGACAGACATGCTCCAGCCGCTGCCGCGTGCTGTCGCCCGCCTGCAATGAAATGATCGCGCTGCCGACCGCCTCGGCGATCTTCCTTGTGCTGCCGCTCGCCAGGTCGGCGAGATGGCTGCTCTTGCTGCGCTGATCGCGCAGGCCGGAATAGGCCGCGCCGAGCTCGGCACTTTCAGCGACCAGGCGGTCCCCGTAACGGCTCTCGAACTCCTTCTGCCGGCCGGATGCGGTGGCGACTGCTTCCGAGAGGCGCTGCTGATCCTTCGCACAGCCTTCGATCGAGCGCTGCACGGCCTTGCCGAGATCATAGGCCTCCTGCGTGAAGGCGAGAAAGCCCTCGCGATCGCCATCGAGCGAGGCCGCCTCGATCCGCGCGCTGCGCGCGATGATGGTGATCATCTGGATGTGCTTGAACAGCGGCTTAAGCAGTGCAGACGCCTCCGCCGTGCTCTTGCCGATCGTCGCGAGCAACGCGCTCTCGGCCGGCAGCGCCTGTGCCAACTCGCTGAGCCGCGCGGCGATCTCCTGCAAGGCAGTCGCAGCGCCCGCGATCTCGGCGCCGGAGAGCTCCCCCGAGAGCGTCGCGAGGCCCTGGTTCAGCTCCTTGAAAATGATGTGGCCGCGCCCGAGTTCGTGACCGACGCGCGCAAAGACGTCTTCTATCCGCGACGAGACATCCTCGATCGCGGCGATCGCCTCGGTCAACGTGCTGGCCGGAAGAGCGGACATCGCAATCAGCCCACCCCCGCCACATGCCCGGCCTGATACCAGAGCATGATCTCGCGCGGGATGTGGTTCAGCGACACCACCTTCTCGACGCCGCCGTGCGCGATCGCTTCCTTCGGCATGCCGAACACCACGCAGCTTTCCTCGTCCTGCGCCCGTGTCGAAGCGCCGAGCTTGCGCATCTCGAGCATTCCGCGCGCGCCGTCGTCGCCCATGCCGGTCATGATGACGCCGAGTGCATTGGCGCCGGCGTGCTGGGCCGCCGAGCGGAACAGCACGTCGACGGATGGGCGATGCCGCGACACCGGTGGGCCGTCCTTGATCGCGATCTGGTAGCGCAGGCCGATCCGCTGGAGCAGCATGTGACGGGCGCCGGGCGCGATATAGGCGCAACCCGGCAGCACCGGCTCGCCATCCTCAGCCTCTTTCACCCGGACCTGGCAGACGCTGTCGAGACGCCTGGCAAAGGCCGCGGTGAACCCCGCCGGCATGTGCTGGACGATGACGATCGGCGGACAATGCGGTGGCAGCATCTCGAGGACGTCGTTGAGCGCCTCGGTCCCGCCGGTCGAGGCACCGATGCACACAATGCGTTCCGTCGTCGGCCGGACCTTGCCCTGCACCGGCGGCGGGATGATGGCATCCGCCGTCAGCTTCTTCTCGACCACGCGACGCTCGGAGCGCGGACGGACCCGCGCGCGCGCCGCCGACTTCACGGCCTCGCGCAGCCGTGTCGAACACTCGAGCAGCGCCTGCCGCGTGTCGATCTTCGGCTTGGGCACGATGTCCACTGCGCCCGCCTCGAAGGCCTCGAACATCACGTTCGAACCCTCCTCGGTGAGCGACGAACAGATGATCACGGGGATCGGACGCTGCGCCATGATCTTGCGCAGGAAGGTCATGCCGTCCATGCGCGGCATCTCGATGTCGAGGATCATGACATCCGGGATCTCGTTCTGGAGGCGGCGCGCCGCCGCGAACGGATCCGATGCCGTCCCCATCACCTCGATGTCGGGATCGTCATTGAGGATCGTCTGCAGGATTTGGCGAACCGACGCCGAATCGTCCACGATCAGTACGCGAACTTTCTCCTTCGGCATGTTTCGGCGCGCTCCAGTCAAACCTTGAAAATGGTGGGTTGAACCTGCTTCAGCCCGGGCACAGCACTGTGAATCATCGATTCCGAATGTCCGACCAGCAGATAGCCGCCCGGTCGCAGATGACTGCACAATTGCTCGATCACCTTGCGCTGGGTCTCGCGCTCGAAATAGATCAGGACGTTGCGGCAGAAGATGATGTCGACGTCGCGGTCGACCGGGTAGGACGAATCCATCAGATTCATCCGCATGAAATGCGTCATACGCCGCAATTCCGGCACGACCCGCACTTCACCGCGCGACTTGTCCCGCGACGACAGGAAATACCGTTTTAAGAACGGCTCCGGCACCGGCGCGAGCACGTCACGGGTATAGATCGCGGTCTTGGCAAGACGCAGCACCGCGGTCGAGATGTCGGTCCCGAGGATGCGATACTGGAAGCGCGAGCCGTTCCGCGTCATGTCGTCCAGCACCATGGCGGTGGTGTAGGCCTCCATGCCGGTCGAGCTCGCGGAACTCCAGATTTTCAGGTTCGCGTTCCGACGTCCGTGCGATTTGAGCAGGGCCGGAACAGCGACGTCCCGCATGAAGGTGAAATGCTGGGGTTCGCGGAAGAAGTCGGTCTTGTTGGTCGTCACCACATCGATGAGATGGGTGAGCTCGGCGTCGAAATGATCGGCCTCGAACAGATTGTCGACATACTCGTTGAGGTCCGAGAAGTTCAGCGCACGCACGCGCTTGTGCAGCCGCCCCTCCAGCATCAGCCGCTTGCCCTGCGGCAGCTTGATGCCGACCTGCCCCTCGATCAATTCGGCGATGGTCCGGAAGTGCCGATCCGACAAATGGACGGCCGCATCCTGCATGGCGGGCATCATGGCTGCATGCCCCGGTCCAGGATGGCCGCCTGCACTGAATGTCGGGCCAAAGGGGCCATCTCAAATCCCACGCCTTTACATATTTACCGAAGACAGATCGGCCCGCCCGTAGCGGGCGGGCCGATCTCTCAAAAAGTCCTAGCGCTGGAAATCGGCGTCCCGATCGTCCTCGCCGTCATTCATGTCGAAGGCAAATCCGCCGCCACCGGCCACCTTCATCGCGCGCGCCGGCTTGGCCTGAGCCTTCTTGGCCGGGCGCTCGACGGCCGCCATGGTGGCCGCCTTGGCACGCAGCTGGTTGACCGCCCGGTCGATCGGCGCGGCCGCATGGCCCTTGCCGCCCTGCTCGATGCGGAAATAGGCGATCGTCGACTGGAGCTGCTCGGCCTGCGAGGCAAGCTCCTCCGAGGTCGAGGACACCTGCTCGGAGGCGCTGGCATTCTGCTGACCGACCTTGTCGAGCTGCTGGATCGCCTGGTTGATCTGCGCCGAACCGACGTCCTGCTCGCGGCAGGCCGCGGTGATCTCCTCGACGAGCTCGGCAGTCTTCTTGATGTCCGGAACGAGCTTCGCCAGCATGGAGCCGGCTTCCTGGGCAACCTTGACGGTCTCGGCCGAGAGCGTGCCGATCTCGGCCGCCGCCGCCTGGCTGCGCTCCGCGAGCTTGCGCACTTCGGATGCGACCACCGCGAAGCCCTTGCCATGCTCGCCGGCACGCGCGGCCTCGACCGCGGCGTTGAGCGCAAGCAGGTCGGTCTGGCGCGCAATCTCCTGCACGATGGTGATCTTCTCGGCGATGGTCTGCATCGCGTTGACAGCGCGGCCCACAGCGGCGCCGCTGGCTTCCGCATCCTTGGCCGACTGCGCGGCAATCTTCTCGGTCTGGTTGGCGTTGTCGGCATTCTGCTTTACGTTGGACGCCATCTCCTCCATCGAGGACGACGCTTCCTCGGCGGACGACGCCTGCTCGGTCGCGCCCTGCGAGAGCTGCTCGGCGCTGGCGGAGAGCTCCTGGCTGCCGGCCGAGACGTTCTGAGCGGCGGTCAGCGCTTCCGAGACGATCTGTCGGAGCTTCTCGACCATGCGCTCGAGCGCGAGGCCCAGCGTGTCCTTGTCTGACATCGGCTTGGCTTCGACCGTGAGATTGCCTTGCGCGATCTCGTTGGCGAGGCCCGCGGTCACGTTCAGATTCACGGTCATTGCGTTCAACGACTTGATGAGGTCGCCGATTTCGTCATTGCTGGAGGCGTCGATCTTGTGGCTGAGGTCACCAATCGCGACAGCATCGGCAAGGCCGACGGCGCTCGCAAGAGAACGGCTGATGTTGATGGCAATCCAGGTCGCAGCAACGGCCGCGATCACCAGCGACGCCAGCACCAGGCTGATCAGGATGAGCTCCGCCCGGCTGCCATCCTGACGCGCCTGCTCGGCTTCGTCAGCCATCGCCTTCTTGACATAGATCACGTAGGCGTTGGCGGCTTCCATCGCCTCGGCGACCACCTTGCGGCCTTCGTGGATCGAGCGTTCCGTTGCCTTGGCCTTGTCCGTCTTTGCCAGCCTGACAGTTTCGTCCTGATAGGCATTCATCTTGGTGTAGGCGGTGGCAAAGCCGTCCATCATCTTCTTGCCGCTCTCGCTCGCGGCTCCATAAATCTCGTCTTTAGATTTTTGGAGATCCTGACGAACCTTCGCCAGATCGGTAGTAAACCCGTCATACTCGGCGTCGGTCGCCAGAATCGAGTTCTTCTCGGCCCGAACCTGCGCCAGAATGCCCTTCTCGAGCTCCGCGGCCTTTTCCATCCGACCGGCACGAGCGACCAGATGCTCGGCCGTTCCAACCATGTCGGTCAGCTTCAAATAGCCGACCGCGCCGGCAATCATGGAGAGCAGGATGACGACGCCGAAGGCGCTGGCAAGCTTGGCTTTAACGGAAAATCTCATGGTGTAATCTCGTAGTTCTGGAGTGAGGTTGCTTACGCTTGCTGCACTAGGTTTCGCGTTCAGGCGGCGCGGGGCGCCTCGTCCGGTAACTCATCGTTCGCCATCAGCTTGGCGAGATCGAAAATCACGACGAACTTCTCGCCCTTGCGGCCGATGCCGGCGGCATAGTCGGACTGCCATTTGCCGCCGACCTCCGGGATCGGCTCGATCGCACTCTCGTCGATGTCGGTAACCTCGAACACGCAATCGGCAACGAAGCCGACGCCGACCAGACGGCCCTTCATCGGCACGTCGAGAATGATGATGCGGGTGGCTTCGGTCGCCGCCACGCTCGGCAGACCGAGCTTGGTCCGGAGGTCGACGATCGGATAGCCGGCGCCGCGCACGTCGATCATGCCGAGCAGGAAATTCGGCGCATGCGGCAGGCGCGAGATCGGCCGCATGTCGAGAATTTCGCGGACGTTGCGTATCGAGATGCCGAACGTCTCGCCGGCGAGCCCGAGCGTCAGATATTGCGAGGTTGCGGCCATGATGCAGTCCAGAGGTCAGGTTGTTTCAATCAGCAGTCAGCGCTGGAATTCGGCGTCGCGTTCGTCCTCGCCGTCGTGCATGTCGAAAGCAAAGCCGCCGCCGCCCGCGACCTTCATCGCGCGCGCCGGCTTGCGCGCAGGCGCAGGCTTCTTGGCATCGCGCTCGGCCGCCGCCATATGCACGGCCTTGGCGCGGAGCTGACCGACGGCACGGTCGATCGGCGCCGGCGCGGCCCTCTCGCCACGTGCGGCGCTCTCGATGCGGAAGAACGAGATGGTCGACTGAAGCTGCTCGGCCTGCGAGGCGAGCTCTTCCGAGGTCGAGGACACCTGCTCGGAGGCGCTGGCGTTCTGCTGGCCGACCTTGTCGAGCTGCTGGATCGCCTGGTTGATCTGGGCCGAGCCGACGTCCTGCTCGCGGCAGGCCGCGGTGATCTCGCGGACCAGCTCGGCCGTCTTCTTGATGTCCGGCACGAGCTTGGACAGCATGCCGCCGGCTTCCTGCGCGACCTTCACGCTTTCCGTCGACAGCGTGCCGATCTCGGCCGCCGCCGCCTGGCTGCGCTCGGCGAGCTTGCGCACTTCGGAAGCAACCACCGCAAAGCCCTTGCCGTGCTCGCCGGCGCGAGCGGCCTCGACCGCGGCGTTCAGCGCAAGCAGGTCGGTCTGGCGCGCGATCTCCTGCACGATGGTGATCTTTTCGGCAATGGTCTGCATTGCGTTGACGGCGCGGGTCACCGCAACGCCGCTGGCTTCGGCATCCTTGGCCGATTGCGCGGCGATCTTCTCGGTCTGGTTGGCGTTGTCGGCGTTCTGCTTCACGTTCGAGGCCATTTCCTCCATCGAGGAGGAGGCCTCCTCCGCCGAGGAGGCCTGCTCGGTCGCGCCCTGCGAAAGTTGTTCGGCACTGGCCGAGAGCTCCTGGCTGCCGGCCGAGACGTTCTGCGCCGCGGTCAGGGCCTCCTGAACGATCTGCTGGAGCTTTTGGACCATCATGTTCAACGATTTGACGAGATCGCCGATCTCGTCATTGCTGGAGACATTGATCGTCTGACTAAGATCGCCGCCCGCGACCGCACCGGCAAGGTTGACTGCGCGGCCGAGCGAACGGCTGATCGAGATCGAAATCCAGAGCGCCGCGGCGATCGCGACCACGAGCGAGACGCCGAGCAGCGTCATCAGCAGGAACTGGGCCTGATGTCCCTCCTCCTTGGACTGAACGGCCTGGTCCGCCATCTGCTTCTTGGTGTTCTCGACATAAGCACTCATGGACTCGAGCGCTTCATTGACAACCTTGCGACCGTCATTCATCGAGCGCTCGGTCGCCTTCGCCTTGTCGGTCTTCGCGATCCGGATCGTCTCTTCCTGGTAGGCATTCATCTTGGCATAGGCCAGCGCGAAGCCGTCGAGCAGCTTTTTGCCCGCTTCGCTCGCCAACGCGTAGACTTCGTCCTTTGTCTTGAGGGCGGATTCACGTCGCTTGGCGGCGTCGGCTGCGGCCTGCTCGATCTCGCTCTCATTGCCTATGATGGCGTTCTTCTCCGAACGAAGCTGGACGAGGAGGTCCTTCTCGATCTCCATCGCCTTTTCCATGCGCTTGGCGCGCAGGACCATGCTGTCCGCGGTCGCCATCATGTCGCCAAGCTTCGTGTAGGCGACGCCACCCGCGACCATGGACAGGACGATGACCAGGCCGAATGCACTGGCAAGCTTTGCCTTGACCGTAAACCTCATCTTCAGCCCCTACCCGGTCTCGCGCCCCGAGACCTCATTTCAATTCAGGATACGTTCCATGTTGGGAACGATGACGAATTCCTCACGCCACTTTGCGATGAAGCGAATGAACTCCGGCTTCCAGTGCATGCCGACGCGCGGCGTCTGCTGCACGTCGGTCTGCGAGATCTCGGTGACCTCGTAGACCTTGTCCGCGGTGACGCCGACCAGCACCGGCTCGCCGTCAAGCTCGATCTCGATGACGACGATGCGCGTATCCGCGGAGTCCTCGAGCTGCGGCATGCCGAAGCGGATGCGCAGATCGGCGAGCGGAATCACGTTGCCGCGCACGTTGATCACACTGGGAACGAACGATCGTGCACCCGCGACCTTCGTCACCGGAACGGGGTCGATGATCTCGCGCACAAGGCCCGCGTCGAGGGCGAACTTCTCCTCGCCGAGACCGATCATCACGACCTGCATCGCGCCGGCCTGGTGTTCGGCTGCCAAACCGTCGGTCATCACGCCGCCTCGCTGATATGCTGTTTCTCGACCTTCGACTGCGCCAGCGCGACGAGCTGCGCGACGTCGAGGATCAGCGCCGCCGTGCCGTCTCCCAAAATCGTCGCACCGGAGAAGATCGTGACGTCCGAATGCAGCTTGGAGAGCGACTTGATCACGGTCTGGTGGTTGCCGATGATCTGGTCGGCGACGAGACCGACATGGGTCTCGCCGGTCGAGATGATGATCGTCTTCTGGTGGCGGTCGGGCGCGCCGGACGCGTTCATGATCTCGCGCAAGCGCAGGAACGGCACGAGATTGCCGCGGACGTTGAGGAAATTGCGGCCGCGCGAGCGCTCGTCCTCGGCGGTCAGCTCGATGCATTCCTCCACCGCCGACAGCGGAATGATGTAGCGGCCCCCACCGACGCGGATCAAAAGGCCTTCGATGATCGCAAGCGTCAGCGGCAGGCGCAGCGTCACCGTGGTGCCCTGGCCCGGCCTGGTCGAGAGATCGATTGAGCCGCGCATGTTCTCGATGGTGCGCTTGACCACGTCCATGCCGACGCCGCGGCCGGACAGCGCCGAGATGGTCTGCGCGGTCGAGAAGCCCGGATGGAACAGGAACTGGTGGATCTCGTGATCAGACAGCACGGCGCCGGCGGCGATCAGCCCCTGCTCTTCGGCCTTGGCGCGGATGCGCGCGGTGTTGAGACCGCCGCCATTGTCCTTGACGGTGACGAGCACCTGCGCGCCGGAGTGGACGGCTGCGAGCTCGATGCGGCCCTGTTCGGTCTTGCCGTTGGCGGCGCGGGTCGCGGTGTCCTCGATGCCGTGATCGATGGCGTTGCGGATCAGGTGCACTAGCGGATCGGCCAGGCACTCGATCATGGTCTTGTCGAGCTCGGTGTCCTCGCCGGTGGTGACGAATTCGACCGGCTTCGACAGATCGCGCGAGAGATCGTGAATGAGACGACGGAAGCGGCCGAACAGCGAGCCGATCGGCACCATGCGCGCGCCCATCGTGGTGTCACGCAAGGAGGAGGCGAGACGCTCGATCTCCTCGGCGATCATCTTGATCGAGAGATCGGAGCCGGAGGCCGCAAGCTGGGTCAGTCGCGCCTGGGCGATCACGAGCTCGCCGACGCGGTCCATCAACTCGTCGAGACGCTCGGCCTGCACGCGGACGGTGGCGATGCCACGATCGTCGCGCTTGCCCTCGGGCTTCGGCTCCGGCTTGGGTTCTGGCTTGGGTTCCACCTTCGCGACGGGCGGCGCGGCGACCGGCGCGACGGCAACCTCGACCACCGGCGCGGGCATCTCGGCCGGCTCCTCGTCGAGGAGCTGGAACAGCGGCGCCGGCGCGGGCGCTTCGACTTGCTCCAGCGGCGAAAGAGTGAGCTTCATCTCGTCCGAGACGAACATGAAGACGTCGTCGATCGCGTCCTTGTCGCAGGCCGCGTGCAGCTTGACGTCCCACTTCAGATAGCAGTCTTCCGGCTCCATTTCGTCGAGGAACGGGATGCCGTCGGTGATCGGCACGACGAAGCAGGGGCCGAGCTTGCAGAGATCTTCCAGCAGATCGAGCGGGTTCGAGCCGTTGCGCAGAATGTGGGATTCGAATTCCAGGTAAAGGTGCCAGCCGGCCTGCCTGCTCTCGGACGGCGCCAGCGGCGGCGCTTCGACGATCTCGGCGACCGGAGCGGCGGGCCGGTCGGACGACACGAAACGCTTGAGGTCGTCGAGGATGGCCTCACCGATGATGTCGTCGGTCGACTGCGGATCCTCGATCAGCGCGCGGATATAGTCCTTGGCGGCAAGCGCGACCGCGATCAGCTCCTGGGTCGGCTTGATCTCGCCCTTGCGGACGCGATCGAAGGCGGTCTCGAATTCGTGGGTGAAGGAAGCGACCTTGTCGAAGCCGAACATGGCGCCCGAGCCCTTGATCGTATGCAGGGCGCGGAAGGCGGAATCGACCAGCTCGCGGTCGTCAGGACGCAGGCCGAGATCGAGCAGAGCCCCTTCCAGGACCTCGAACAGCTCGCTGGCTTCCTGGCGAAAGACCTCGGTCGGGTCCATCGCGCTCATGCACGCACCAGCTTGGCGACGACGGCGAGCAGCTGCTCGGGCTTGAACGGCTTGGTGATCCAGCCGGTGGCGCCGGCGCTCTTCGCTTCCTGCTTCACTGTGTCGTTGGATTCGGTGGTCAGGAACACGATCGGCATGCCGACCGCGCTCGGCAGCTTGCGCAGCGCCTTGATGAGCTCCAGCCCGTTCATGACGGGCATATTGAGATCGGTGATGACGAGATCGAGCTTGCCGGCCTGCGCCTTGGCGAGCCCCTGTGCGCCGTCACCGGCCTCGATCACGCTGTGACCGGCCGGCTCGAGCACGACCTTGATCATCTGCCGGATGCTGGGGGAATCGTCGACCGTGAGAATCGTGGCCATTAGGTGCCATCTTTCTTTTGCGGGAAATGCTGATCGATCATCGCCTCGCTGGCGAAACCGGCGCGGCGAAGGGTGTTGCGCAGAGATTGGGAAAATGACGTGAGGACCACAGGGCGGCCCTGGGCATCGCCAGTCTTGGCGGCCGACAGCAAAAGCTGGATCGAGGTCACGTCGGCCTTGTCGACGCTGGAGCAGTCGATCTCGAGCCGGTCCTGCCGGCCAAAGGCCTCGCGGATCAGGTCATAGACGCTGCGGATCGCAGCAATGCTGCAATCCGCAGGCAGCCGTAGGGACCACTTCGGCTCAGTCACATCAGACGACATTCGTCCCCCAAATTTCCCCGGGGATTCGGTGCACGCATGGCGCGAATCCCGCGCGATGACTATTCGCTTGGGAGAGTGAGCAAACTCCTAATGGGACTCCCCGTACAACTACGGGTCACAATCCCCAAAACTTCGCGTCTGCATGCATGCGTGCATAGCCCGCTCAAATCTCATGCGCTGCGCGCAGTCTTGAAGCTGTTCGCCGCTGGTTGGACGTTTGCTCCGCGTTAAATCGCAAAGGCTATTCGTTGAGGTCATGCTTCGCCATCCGAACGAGTCCGGCCGCCGATGCTGACCCAAGCGCTTCTGGTTGACGACAGCCGCTCTGTCCTCAATTTCCTGAAACGTCATATCGAAGCGGAAGGCCGGGTCGAGGCCACCACCTTCCTCGATCCCGTCGAGGCCCTGGCCTGCGCGCGCGAGCGCGTTTTCGACCTCGTGCTGGTCGACTACGAGATGCCGCACATGGATGGCATCAGCTTCATCCGCACGCTTCGCAGCCTGCCCGGCTGCGCCGACATCCCGATCGCGATGATCACGTCGCGACAGACCGACGACGTCAAGATGGAAGCGCTGCAGGCTGGTGCAACCGATTTCCTGCCCAAGGCACCACAGAGCGTCGAGATGACGGTGCGGCTGCGGAATTTAATTCAGCTTGGTGCAGCCGTACGCAAGCTCAATGACCGCGCCGCGCATCTGGCCAGCGAAGTCGCGGCCGCGACACGCAAGCTCGGCGAGCGCGAGGAGGAGATCATCCTGCGGCTCGCGCTCGCGGTCGAATACCGCGACAACGACACCGGCGAGCACACGCTGCGGGTCGCCGGCTATAGCCGCATCATCGCCGAGCAGCTCGGGCTTCCTCCCCGGCTCTGCCGCGACATCTATCTCGCCGCCCCCCTGCACGACGTCGGCAAGGTCGCCATTCCCGACAATATCCTCCTCAAGCCCGGCCGGCTCACCGATGAGGAGATGGCGGTGATCCGCACCCATGCCACGATCGGCGAGAAGATTTTGGCCGACTCCAGCTGCGAGCTGATCCAGCTCGGTGCGCAAATTGCCGCGGGACATCACGAGCGTTGGGACGGCGCCGGCTATCCGAATGGCCTGACGGCGGACGCGATCCCGCTCGCCGCGCGCGTGGTCGCGGTCGCCGACGTCTTCGACGCCCTGACGACACGACGCCCATATAAAGAGCCGATGCCGCTCGAGGCGGCACGCGCCTATCTGGTCGAGAACCAGGGGCGGCAGTTCGATCCGGCCTGCGTCGCGGCGTTTCTATCGCGCTGGGACGAGGTTGTGGAAATTGCCGGGCAGCGCGGGACGCTGGTGCAGACATCCGGGGCTGACCCCTCACCCATGATAGAGAGAGTGGCCGGAAGCGGTGCAGACCTCGACCGTTCCCCCGAGACCACCGTGGCGATCTGATTGCGAATCCAGTAACGGCTTGCCAAAGCTCCGTTTTCTGCCATCACAGGCTTGAACCTCTTCCTAGATAGCCTGCACCAATTCATAAGAGTGATTGTAATCACACTTGCCTGGGCCATCCGCTGCTAAGCATGTGACCAGGACGGGGATCAGTCGCGCATCGTTCGAACTGGATGAGAAAACCCATGAGAAGCCTGATCAGCGCCATTGTCGGCGTGTTTTGCCTCACGGTCCCCGCCGTCGCGGAGACGCCGGCCGCGATTGTCGAGGACATCCAGGGCAAGGTCGACGGCGTCGAGTTCATGGACTATGTGGCGCCCGGCAAGATCATCAAGCTCGGCCCCAAGGCGGGCATCACGCTGAGCTATCTCAAATCCTGCATGCGCGAGACCATCAGCGAGGGCGTCGTCCTGGTCGGCACCGAGCAGAGCACGGTGCAGCTCGGCAATGTGCAGCGGGTCAAGGTGCCCTGCGACGCCAATGCGGCGCAGCTCTCCGATCGCGAGGCCAACCAGAGCGCGGCGACCACGTTCCGCACCATGCGCAACGACGTCAAGGGCGGCGCACCGTCGAAGCTGCCGACGATCTATGGCACGGCCCCGCTGATCGAGGCCAAGGGCGGCACCACGCTCACGATCGAGCGGACCGACGGCAAGGAGCCGACGATCAGCGTGCCGCTCAAGAACGACATCATGGTCGGCGGCAAGTTCTACGACCTGACCAAGGCCAGGAAGTCGCTGACGCCGGGCGGCACCTATCTCGCGACACTCGGCACCAAGCGCTACACCTTCCAGGTCGACGCCAGCGCCACCTCGTCACCGACGCCGATCATCAGCCGTCTGCTGCGGTTCGAATAGCCGGCCGGCGACGGCGCGATGCGGCGGATCGGCAGGCGGGACATCGTTGCGGCGATCCTGATCGCGCTCGTTGCGGGCGCGGTTTTCACGTCGCCGCCGCTCGAGGCGCTGCAAGGTCTCTCGCTCGACATCCTCACGGCGTTGCGCTGGGAGCTCGTCGGCGATCGCCGCGATCCCGCGACGTCGCCGGTGGTTGTGGTGGCGATCGACGGCGAGACCTATGACACCCCGCCCTTCAAGGGATCGCCGACGCAAACCTGGACACGCGAGATCGGCCGGGTGCTCACTGGCATCACCGAGGGCGGCGCCAAGGTGATCGGCTTCGACGTCATCTTTCCGAGCTCAATCGAGCAATCCGAAATTCCCTTCGGCGACGCGTCGTTCGGCAGCCGCTTGAAGGGATTTGACCGGGACTATCTCATCGCGCTGCGTAAGCTGTCCGACGGCGGCAAGCTCGTGCTCGGCGAGATCCTGAGCAACGACCATCCGGACGCGCCCTACCCCGCACAGCGACTTGCGGTGAGAAACAACGTCCGCGCCCTCAATGTTCACACCGACACCGACGATGTGATCCGGCGTATGCCGCTGAGCTTTTCCTTCGACGGCAAGCCGGTTCCCGCGATGGCGGTCGAGCTTGCCGCGCGCGCGCTCGACGCAAAACCTGAGACTGCATCGTCCGGCGTGACGACATTGGCCGGTTATGCCATCCCGAGCGCCGTGCCTAACACGCTGACGCTCAACTTCCGTGGCATGGGTCGCGACGTTCCCGCCTATTCCTTCGCCGACCTGCGGGCCTGCGTCGAGAAGGGCGACACCGATTTCTTCCGCCGCGCCTTCGGCGGCAAGGTCGTGCTGCTCGGGACCATCCTCAATTTCGAGGACCGCAAGCTCACCTCGATGCGTCTCTCCGGCGGATATGACGGGACGCCGGGTGCGCGATGCGCTTTGCCTGCACCGGCGAGCACGGTACAAAAGGCGCGCAGTGACATCGCCGGCGTCTTCGTGCACGCCGCCTTTGTCCGAAACCTGATCGAGCGCGACGCCGTCACAGAGCTTGGCGCCCCGCTGCGTATCATTCTGACGATTGCGTTCGCGGCGATCATTGCCTGTGCGGCCTGCATGCTTGCACCGGGCGGCGCGCTGACGACCTGGCTCGCACTCACCGCCGCCTACGCCGCTGTCGCCGTCGGCGCATTCGTCCACGCACTCGCGCTTCCCTTGACCGAGCCTGCGCTCGCGGGCCTCACCGCACTCGGAATGATGACCAGCTACCGCTTTGTCATCGCCGACCGAGAAGAGCGCTTTTTGCGCAAGAGCTTTGCGTTCTATCTCGCGCCTGAGGTGATCAACACCATGGTCAACTCCGGCAAGATGCCGGAACTCGGCGGCGAGATGCGCAACATCACGATGTTCTTCTCCGACCTGGCCGGCTTTTCGTCGATTGCCGAGAAGATGACACCGGCTGAGCTGGTCGCGCTGATGAACGAATATCTGTCGGCCATGACCGACATCATCGAAAGCCATGGCGGGTATGTCGACAAATATATCGGCGATTCCGTCGTCGCCATGTTCGGCGCCCCGGTCGACGATCCCGATCATGCGCGACACGCGGTGGCCGCAGCGCTGCAATGCCGCGACCGGCTGGCGGAGCTCAACGGCAGCCATCCTGCATTCAAGGGCCGCGGCCTTGCCCACCGCATCGGGCTGAACAGCGGTGAGGCCGTGGTCGGCAATATCGGCTCGCGCCGACGCTTCAACTACACCGTGATGAGCGACACCGTGAACCTCGCCTCGCGGCTCGAAGGCGCCAACAAATATTTCGGCACGACGATCATGGCCTCCGAAATGACGGTCACCCAGAGCCGCGGCGCCTTCACCTGGCGCGAGCTCGATATGGTCAGGGTGCAGGGACGCGACGAGCCGATCCGGGTGTCCGAGCCGCTCGCCGACAAGAACCAGGAGACGCAGGAACAGGGCATCCGCGCGGCGACCTACGCCAAAGGACTGGCGTGCTGGCGGGCGCGCGACTTCGCGAAAGCGGCCGAGCTGTTCGAAAGCGCGGCCGGCGACGATCCGCCGTGCCGATACTTTGCCAGGCGCGCGCGCGCGTTGGCGGCAAACCCGCCGCCGCCGGACTGGACAGCGGTGAATACGCTGGAAGGGAAGTAGCCGCGCGAGCTGCGCTTGCTAAAACGGCAGCCCGACATAGTTCTCCGCAAGCAGCCGCTGCGCGGTCTCGGACGAGAACAGATACTCGAGCTCGGTCTGCTGAAGCCGATCCTCATATTCGGAGCGGTCGGGAAAACGATGCAGCATCATGGTCATCCACCACGAGAAGCGCTGCGCCTTCCAGATGCGGGCGAGCGCCTTGGCTGAATAGCCCTCGAGGCCGGAATCGTCGCCCTGCTGATAATGCCCGAGCAGCGCGTGGTAGAGATAATAGATGTCGGAGCCGGCACTGTTCAGCCCGCGCGCGCCGGTCGGCGGCACGATATGGGCGGCATCTCCGGCAAGGAACAGGCGGCCATAGCTCATCGGCTCGGCGACGAAGCTGCGCAGCGGCGCGATGCTCTTCTCGATCGAGGGGCCGGTGACCAGGCGGCCGGCAACCTCGTCCGGCAGTCGACGCTTCAGCTCTGTCCAGAACGCGTCGTCCGACCAGTCCTCGACCTTGTCGGTGAGCGGCACCTGGACGTAGTAGCGGCTCAGCACCTGCGAACGCATCGAGCACAGCGCAAAGCCGCGCGCGTGCTTCACATAGATCAGCTCCGGCGACACCGGCTTGGTGCGCGACAGCACCCCAAGCCAGCCGAACGGATAGACCTTCTCGTATTCGCGCAGCACGTCCTTCGGGATCGATCTGCGGCTGACGCCGTGAAAGCCGTCGGCGCCGACGATGTAGTCGCAATCGACCCGGACGGTCGCCCCGTTCGCTTGATAGGTCACATAGGGCCGATCCGAGGTCAGATCGTGCGGCGTGACGTCCTCAGCGTTGTGCACGACCTTGCCGCCGAGGCGGTCGCGCGCCTCGTAGAGGTCGCGCGTCAGCTCGGTTTGGCCGTAGACCAGCACCGAATTGCCGCCGGAATGCTTGTGCAGATCGATATGGGAGAGCACGCCGTCATGGGCGATCTCGAATCCCCTGTGGATCTCGCCCTCGCGATCCATCCGCTCGCCGCATTGCGCCTCGCGCATCAATCTTGCAAAACCGTGCTCGAGCACGCCGGCGCGGATGCGCGCAAGCACATGGTCGCGGCTGTATTTCTCCAGCACGACCGTGTCGATGCCCTTCAGATGCAGGAGCTGGGACAATAGCAGCCCGGACGGCCCGCCGCCGATGATGCAGACCTGAACTTTCATTCTTGCGTCCTCCCGTCTGCGCTTTTTTGCAGATTCCGCTACCCAGACCGATGGAGGCTTTCGCCATTGTCTTGTACAATTCGAACATGAGAAGCGCAGCCTCCGCCCCGGCGATCCGGGTCTACAATCTGTTCGGCGAGTCCGGCGATCTGCCCGACGTCGTGCATTGCGAGACGATCGCGTCCCGCTCGGTGCTGCACGACTGGACGCTCGCCGTGCATCGGCATGCCCGGCTGCACCAGGTGCTCTTGATCGAACGCGGTGGCGGCGAAGCAACGCTCGAGGGGCGCGTGGAGCCGCTCAAGCCGATGCAGATCGTCAACGTGCCGGTCGGCCATGTCCACGGCTTCCGTTTCGTGCCCGGCACGCAGGGCTGGGTGCTGACCATCGCCGCCGAAATCCTCGACGAGGCGCTGCTCGCCGCCGAGGGCCTGCGCGGCGCGCTGTCGCGCTCGGCCGTGGTCCGCGGCACGCCGCAGATCCGCGCCACCATGAAGCAGATCTTTGCCGAGCACGCCGCGCGCCATTTCGGCCGCGCCCATGTGCTGCGTGCATTGTCGGCGGCCATGATCGGCCTCGTCGCGCGGGCGCTCACGAACGAGAACGGCGGCAACGGCGCGGCGGAATCCGGTCTGTTCCGCCGCTTCGAGGCGCTGCTCGAAGAGCACCATCTGGCGCGCTGGACCGTTGCCGACTACGCGGGCGCGCTGTCGATCACGCCGACCCATCTCAACCGCGTGACACGCGCGGCGACCGGCGACACCGCCTCGCATCTGATCCTGAACCGGCTGATCCGCGAGGCGCGCCGCAACCTCGTCTATACCAACCTGCCGGTCTCGACGATCGCCTACGCGCTGGGTTTCGAGGATCCCGCCTATTTCAGCCGCGTCTACGCCGCCGCCACCGGCCTGTCGCCGCGCGCTTTTCGCGAGCAGCTTCACGGCGGGGAGTAGCGGCGGCAGGCTGCCCCTTGCAAAAGGTGCAGCCATCCCTTATGTACGCGCCTCACTTTGCAATCAGGCAACCGACAATGCGGCAGTCACAGCAAGCATCAGTGCTGATGATGACGGGAGGGCTAATGCCCTCGTCCGCCGTGGATCTGCTTTGCGCCTGAACGAACGTCACACCTGACAATCGAAGCGGCCCGGAGCGGATACGGCTCCGGGTGCCGAACGAGCTCTCGCGGTGCCCCGAGTCGTGCAAACCAGCACGGGAGCTCGAGCACCACAGGTGTCCTATGTCCAAAGAGAAGTTCACTCGCCTCAAGCCCAACTGCAACGTGGGCACGATCGGCCATGTGGACCACGGCAAGACGACGCTGACGGCGGCGCTGACGAAGGTCTCGGCCGATTACGGCTGGGGCGCGTTCGTCTCCTATCAGGACGTCGCCAAGGCATCGGCTGCGCAAGGTACGCGTGACGATTCCAAGATCCTGACGATTGCGACGAGCCACGTCGAGTTTTCGACGGCGGCGCGGCACTACTCGCACGTCGACTGTCCGGGCCACGCCGATTATGTGAAGAACATGATCACCGGCGCGGCGCAGATGGACGGCGCGATCCTGGTCGTCTCCGCCGCGGACGGGCCGATGCCGCAGACGCGCGAGCATATCCTGCTGGCGCGGCAGGTCGGCGTGCCGCGCATCGTGGTGTTCCTGAACAAGTGCGATGTCGCGGATGACCCTGAGCTCGTCGATCTCGTCGAGATCGAGGTGCGTGATCTCCTGTCGAAGTATGCTTACGACGGGGACAACGCGCCGGTCATTCGCGGCTCGGCGATCCAGGCGCTGCGGGGCGAGACCGGTCCGCTGGCGGATCAGGCCATCCTGAAGCTGTTCGAGGCGCTCGATAGTTTCATCGAGGTGCCCGAGCGGCCGAAGGATCGTCCGTTCCTGATGCCGATCGAGGGCGTTCAGTCGATCTCCGGCCGCGGCACCGTCGTGACCGGGCTGATCGAGCGCGGCACCGTCAAGCTCGGCGACGAGGTCGAGATCGTCGGTCTCGGCGAGACGCGCAAGTCGGTGGTGACGGGCATCGAGACCTACCGGAAGATCCTCGAGCAGGGGCAGGCCGGCGACAATGTCGGCTGTCTGCTGCGCGGGATCGACCGGGAGGCGGTGCAGCGGGGTCAGGTGCTGTCGCGGCCGGGTGCTGCGAAGCCGCACCGGGCCTTCCGGGCGGAGGTGTACGTGCTGACGAAGGACGAAGGCGGGCGGCACACGCCCTTCTTCGGGAACTACCGTCCGCAGTTCTACTTCCGCACGGCGGACGTCACCGGCACGGTCCAGCTCGGCGATGGCGTCGAGATGATCATGCCGGGCGACAGCGCCGAGCTCACGATCGAGCTCAACAAGGCGATCGCCCTCGAAGAGCGGTCGCGCTTCGCGATCCGTGAAGGCAACCGCACCGTCGGTGCCGGTGTCGTGACCGCAATCGTGGAGTAACGGATGGGGGCCGGGTCGACCGGCCCCCATCCACAATAGTCAACCGCGCGTTACTGGTGCGCCGTCTCCCGTCCAGACTTCGCGGGCATATCCTCCGGATGCCTCTTCTCGTAATGCAGGAAGAGATCAAGCAGCGCCAGAAGCACGATGACGATCCCGAATCCGATGCTCAGATGCATCGCCCGCGTATGAGGAAATCCGAGCAACCAGGGCGAGGCGATGAGCCAGACGCCCATCAGGACGTTGATCCACTCCTCCCATCCCGGTAAGCAATAATAGCCGCCAGCGACAGCACGACAATGATCGCGCTGGTGACCCAGAGGTCGATCTTGCCCCGGCTGTTGGTCAGCTTGAACAGCCACGGCGATATGAAGAGAACGGCGGCCAGAAACAAGTTGTAGACGTCAGGGGCAGTTTCGCGTTCTTGCAGCTTGCTCATGGCAAACCCTCCGCGAGGGACCTGTCGAAGCAAGAAGCATGACCCAATTTGGTTCCTCACCGGCGGCGGCCGCTTGCCTAGACTTTGGTCTCACTCAGGAACCGAAGCGGCGGCGATAGTCCTGCGGTGAAGTGGCGAGCACGCGAAGGAAGCTGCGGCGCATGGTTTCCTCGGAGCCGAAGCCGCAGCGCTGGGAGATCCGCTTCGCCGGCAGGCGCGTTTCCGACAGCATCCGCCGGGCCGCCTCGACCCGCAGCCGCTCGATCGCACGCAGCGGTGTCAGCCCGGTGGCCTTGGCATAATGGCGGCTGAAGCTGCGCTCGCTCATGCCGGCCTGATGGGCCAGTCGCGACAGGGAGAGATCGCCGGCGAGATGCTTGTTGATCCAGTCGTGCAGCGCGCCGAATTCGTCCTCGGCCGATTGCAGCGACAGCGCCTCGCTGAACTGCGCCTGGCCGCCCGGCCGCTTGAGGAAGACGACGAGATAGCGCGCCACCGCCAGCGCCGTGGTGCGGCCGAGATCCTCCTCCACCAGGGCCAGCGCCAGGTCGATGCCGGCAGTGACCCCGGCCGAGGTCCAGATGGCCCCGTCGCGCACGAAGATCGGATCGGCCTCGACGCGTATGGCGGGGAAGCGTCGCGCGAGATCGGCGCAGTAGGACCAATGGGTCACCGCGCGCCGCCCGTCGAGCGCGCCTGATGCTCCGAGCAGGAATGCGCCCGTGCAAACCGACGCAACCCGTCGCGCCTTCTTCGCGCGTTGCCGCAACCAATCCAGCAACGCCGGATCCGACGCTGCGAGGTCAACGCCCGGACCGCCCGCGACCAGCAGCGTATCCAGCGCGCTGGAACTGCGCGGCAGCGGCTCCGTCGTGATTTCCAATCCCGACGACGCCGCCACCTGCGTGCGATCTTTTGCCACCACGCGAAGGGCATAAGGCGGCGTCCCCCCGGCCTCCACGATCTGCTCGTTCGCGGTCGCAAACACCTGGAGCGGTCCCGTGACGTCGAGCAGCTGCACCGACGGATAGGCCAGCACCTCGATCACGCGGGTTGAACCGGCCTGCGCGGCACGCGAACCGGAACTTGGCGAGAAACGAGGGGTCTTTGGCATTTGCGCCATAGCGTGCCCGGTTAGATTGCCGCTGTCCAGCATCGAGTTGAGAGCAAAACCATGATCCCGCCCGAGACCCATTTGCAAATCGGATCCCTGCTGTTCGACGGCCTCGACCAGATCGATCTCACCGGCCCCTTCGAGGTGCTGTCGCGCATCCCCAACGCGACCTATCGCGTCTATGCAAAAACGACCACCCCCGTTCGCGACGTTAAAGGCTTGCAGCTGACGCCGGATGCGACGCTCGTCGAGGCGCCCCGGCTCGACGTGCTTCAT
Source organism: Bradyrhizobium commune (assembly GCF_015624505.1). Lineage (NCBI taxonomy): Bacteria > Pseudomonadati > Pseudomonadota > Alphaproteobacteria > Hyphomicrobiales > Nitrobacteraceae > Bradyrhizobium > Bradyrhizobium commune. The sequence goes on from NZ_CP061379.1 coordinate 5,980,481, forward strand.
GTGCCGGGCGGCTTCGGCCAGGAAGCCATGATGGAGGACGAGGAGATCCTGGCCTGGATCGAGAGGCAGGTCGCAGGCGCCGGCCACGTTTTCTCCGTCTGCACGGGCGCCTTGCTGCTCGGCGCCGCAGGACTGTTGCGCGGACGCCGGGCAACGACCCATTGGGCTTCGTTTCACCTGCTGCCGTTGTTCGGCGCCATTCCCGTCAACGAACGGGTCGTCGTCGACGGCAATTGGGTCTTCGCTGCCGGTGTCACGGCCGGAATTGACGGCGCGCTGCGGCTCGCAGCCGAGCTCCGCGGCGACGACGTCGCGCGCGCAATCCAGCTCTACATGCAGTACGCGCCGGAGCCGCCGTTCGACAGCGGCACGCCGGAGCGCGCCGCCGGCCCGATCCTCGACCAGGCGAAGAGGGCGGTGGCCGCCATCACCGCGCAGCGGGAGGCAACGGCCCGGCGCGTCGCGGCGAGGCTCGGGATCGCCGCCTCCAATCTCTGATTCACGACGCTCATATCGACCAACCGAAGGAGGACATCATGAGCACGAAAACCTTCACCAGGACCGCGCCGCCCGAATGGCTTCTCGCGATGTGGAAGGAAATCGACGACAAGACGTTCGGCAAGGGCTTTGACTGCTTCGCCGAAGACGCGATCTGCAATCTCGGCGTCGCCGACTGGCACGGCCGCGAGGCAATCCGCAACAATCTGCGGCAATTCATCGACCGCGGCTTCACCGCGCTTCACGACGTCATCGAGTTCTGGGACAGCCCGCTGCTCAAGATCTTTCGCGGCGAAGTCTCGATGCGCTTCGACGATCCCAACATCGCGTCCGTGCGACCGACGATGGTCCATTTCTTCTATATGGACGAAAAGGATCCCACCAAGGTCAAGCACTGGATCGGTGCGGTCGGACCGACCGGCTTCTAGCGGCCTATTGCTCTGAGCGCGAAGGCCTGCCTCGGACAACGGGATCGGCTTCATCCACCGATGCGGCGGCGCGCGGCGGCTAGTCTGCGCGCCCCGCTTTCTCACGCACGACCGGCTCGGCGGGGGCGAACGCTGTCATGGCAAGCCTGATCAGTGTCGCCTGACGGTCAGTACCGGTTTTCTGCAAGAGCTTTTGCAGATGGGTTCGCGTCGTCGGCTCGGAAATGCCGAGCACAATTGCCGTCTCCTTCACGGTCATTCCCTGAGTCAACATGGCGAGCACCCGGCACTCAGCGGGAGAAATTCCAAACCGTTTCTCGAACAATTCGTCCGGCAACGCCTGCACATCGCCAAGCGATTGAATAAACACCGCAACCGATGCGCCTGAAGAAGCCGCGAGGTCGCCGCGCACCCGCCCGTCGAGCGGCAGGATCCAGGCAGCGAGGTCGCCACCATCCGCCCGGCCAATCGGAAGCACCGCTGCCGGCCGGACAGACTCGATCGCATCCCCAAGCGTCACGCGCTCGATCGTCCGCATCAGTTCGGCGTTCGTCCGGGGATCGCAGCACGCAAGGCAGTCGCCGTCGCGTCTTATCGCATTACGCTGATCAAGGAGCCGGCGGCCGGCAGAATTGGCATGAACAATGCGGGATCTGCCATCCACCAGGATGACACCGATCCTGAGCAGGTCGAACGCCGCGGACAACGTATTGCTCTGTTGCGACGGCACGTCGAGCAGCTCTGCAATGCCCACGGCGCGCCGGACATGCGGAGCAACGATACGCAGCCGTTCCAGTATGACATCGGAGATCGGACGCTCGCACGGCACCGACAGGCTGCTGAAGTGATCCACCTTGCGTGTGAGAACGGTCAATGCGGTATCGTAGTAGCCGCTCGGCGCGATCACCTCATTATAGAACCGGCTCTTCAGATAATTCTCCCGCCCAAGAGCGTCCTCGCCGGAGAAGGGTTCGTCGATGCCGACCAGCCAACCCATCGATATCATCGGGTTGATCGCGGTGCTCTCCGTCATACTCCTCTGAAAATCCGGGCTAATCCCCCATTGCGAGATCAGGTGAAACTGTCGCCTGTAGGGACTTTGCGTCGAGATCGCAGCTGCTTCGCCGCCTATATAAGCGACCACCTGTTTCAGCGTCGCCGACCAGTTCGCCGGCGCGACAGCACAATCGTAAATACATCCTATCAGCTCTCGCAACTTTTCGTCCTCGCCCATGGGTCACTCCGCGGGAGACAAAATTCGCTCTGACCGACTGGATCGGATGACCGGACGAAATATTCCCGAAAAAAAGTCGCACTCATTCAAACGAATGAATACACGGGCGTGCCCCGCACTCAGGATGCTGCTTTCGAAGTGATACGCTTGAGACGGTGATTTTCAGCATCCCAGCGCAAGGGCTGGCCGGCCGCGGCGGCGGCGATTTAAGGCGCTGACATCACCTAACCAACGACAAGGAGGCTCCGTCGCGATCGCGCCAAAACGATCGCGGGACGAATTTTGCATTCTTTTGAAGGGATCATCACCATGCCCTCGTATTTTTCTCGCATTCTTTTGGCTGCAAGCATCGTTCTCCTGCTCACCGATCACAGCTTCGCTCAACGAGACCCCGGAGTGCGCGGCGGCCTGCAAAACACGGGAGGCGGGCTTCAGGCCCAAGGCATCAAGATTCCCGTGCCGCCGCTCATCGTCAGGAACGGCAATACCCAGATCAGCGACAATGAGAAGCGATCGTTCTACGAAGGCATCCTCCGCGCCGGGCAGTTGGAATCAAGCTGCGATAACTGCGCGATGGTGACCGACGGCTCACCCGCGCCGAAAAATCCGATCAACGGGCTCAAGGAGCTCGACCCGATTTTTCCGCAGTTCACCACCAATTCGAACGGGCTCGGTGCACGCCACAATGCCGACCAGTGCTTCGGGTGCCACTTTCAGCCGACATTGGGCGGATCCGGCGGCTTCCTGGTTCCCAATCCGGTCGATCTCGCGAAATTCGGGCCAGGAGCTGCCCGGCCACCAGAGAATCCGCAATTCGATCTGATCCCGCACCGCTTCGGCAAGCAGAACATCGTTCCTTCTTTTGAAGAGCGGTACGGGCCGATCCGGGAGGTGCGGTTCATCCACAAGGTCGATGCCAACGGCGATTTCATTCGCGACAGCAACGGCGCGCTCATAGCGGATGGCGGCGTGCATCAACTCTGGACGGTCAAGGGCATCAGCAACGATCCAACGATTCCGAATTGTTCGTTGACCCAGCCGAATTTCGAAAAGCAGCTGCGGCAGAACAACCTCGCGTTCCGGATTCCCTTGCAGATGACCGGTCTCGGTCTGATCGACTCGATCCAGGATCGCGAAATCCTTGCGCGCCAAGCGGCGACGCAGGGCGCGCGAACGGCATTGGGTATCGCCGGCCGACCCAATCGCAGCGGCAATGATGGCACCATCACCCGCTTCGGCTGGAAAGCGCAGAACAAGTCGCTCACCATGTTCTCGGGCGAGGCCTACAACGTCGAAATGGGCATCACCAATGAGTTGTTTCCCACTGCGACCGAGGAGGATCCGGCGTGCAACGGTCCCAACAAGCCGGAACCGAACGACGTCACGCGTATGGATTCCGACGACGAGATCAACCAGTCTTTCTTCAATCCGCTGCATGTTCTCGCGGATTGGATGCAATTCACCTTGCTGATGCGTTTCACGGACGGTCCGCAGCCTGCGCCGAACCCGAGTCCCAGTGCCATTCGTGGCAGGCAGTTGTTCAGCGATGTCGGCTGCGCGCTCTGTCATACGCCGACGATGCAGACGGCGCCGGTGATGAACAGCGCAGTGCTGCAGAACCGGCCCGTCAACCTGTTCTCGGACCTGCTCTTGCACGACATGGGCGCGGGCCTCGCGGATGGTGTCAGCCAGGGTCAGGCCGGTCCGAGCGAATTCCGGACCACGCCGCTGTGGGGCGTCGGTCAGCGCATCTTCTTCCTGCATGACGGGCGAACCAGCGACCTGGTCGACGCAATCAGGGCGCATCGTTCGAACGGATCGGAGGCCAACGCAGTCATCGGAGCATTCAGCAATCTGCAGATCTCCGACAAGCAGGCCATCCTGGACTTCCTGCGCTCGCTCTGAACGTCACCCGCATCGTTACCTGCCCGCGACGCTCGCGGGCAGGCTCATTGGAGGTTTGGTCATCGCATGGGTGGCCGCGGCATCGCACTTTTGACGTTGGCATTTGTCGGCATTGCCGGCGGGCTGTTCGGCGCCCGCGCGCGCGGAGCGTTCGACGCCGGGCTTGAAAAGACTGATCCGGAATTGCCCGCCTTGAAGCGGCTTCCTCCCGAAGATGCGTCGCCCGCGGAGACGCGGCCGCAGGGCAATCCGCTCTGGGGCGTGCCGATCGGCTCGTTGGCCGAGACGATCCAGCGACCAATCTTCACCGCCCTCCGACGTCCGCCCTCGCTGACGCCGGCCCCTATCCCTGGACCCGCGGCAGCGCCCGAACCCGTGAGGCAGAGCGCGCCGCAACGGCCGAACCTCAAATTGGTCGGGACGATCTCCGGCGGCGCGCTTCGTCTCGGCGTCTTTCTCGACGAAACATCGCAACAGCCCACGCGCCTTGCGGTTGGAGAAAACCACAACGGCTGGGTTTTGCGCGCAGTGAGCCCAAGTGACGCCCGCTTCGAAAGCGAAGATCGGGCGGTCACGCTTCTGTTGCGCGTCGAGCCAGACGCACACGCGCCGCCCAAAGATGGCGCGGCTCCGCGCGAGGAGCCTGCCGCGCTCGTTCCCGCGCGGCACCGCAGGCGCTGACGCCCGGCCGGCTTCGTCGGGCAATCGCCCCGCTAGACGTCGAAGAACACCGTCTCGTCCGGCCCCTGCAAATTGATCGTGAAGGAATACACGATCTTGCCGGCCCGCTCGCCGCGAGTGGCGATCAGCGTCTTGCGACGCGCCGGCGGCTCGACCAAATTGAGCACGGGATCGGCCGCGTTGGCGGCTTCCTCGTCGGAGAAATAGAGCCGGGTGTTGAGGCCGATATTGATGCCGCGCGCGACGATCCAGATGTTGACATAAGGCGCACATCTCCGGCCAGCCGTGTCGATGATCGCGCCAGGCTTGATGGTCTCGAACGTCACCAGCCCGGTCTCGAAATCCGAGCCTGCGCGGCCCCAGCCGCGAAACTCCTGGTCCAGCGCGCCAGCCGAGCGATCGGCCGGATGGCTGTAGCGGCCGGCCGCATTGGCCTGCCAGATCTCGAGCAGCACGTCGCGCAGCGGCGTGCCGCTGCCGTCGATCACCCAGCCTTCAAGTGTGATGCGCTCGCCCTTGGTGTTCGGCGTCACCAGCACGTTGGAAAAATTCTTCTCGAAGATGTCGAAGCCGGCCATCGCCGGGATCAGGCCGATATGGACGTAGGGCCCGGCGGTCTGCGACGCGGTTTCCTTGAGATAGTTGAGCGGCTGCGGCATGATTCAAAATCCTTGGCTCAGTTCCCTTCGGGACGATTTTCGAAATAGGTGGAGCGCTGGCCACGCAGCACGATGTCGAAGCGGTAGGCGAGCGAGTCGAACGGCGTCGACGCATTGAGATCGAGCGGCGCCACCAGGCGCTCCAGCGCGTCCTTGTCCGGGATGGTGGTCAGGATCGGGCAGACCGGGATCAGCGGATCGCCCTCAAAGTACATCTGCGTGATCAGCCGCTGCACGAAGCCCGAGCCGAACACCGAGAAGTGGATGTGGGCGGGGCGCCAGCTGTTGACGAAGTTGCGCCAGGGATAGGGACCGGGCTTCACGGTGCGGAAGTAATAATAGCCGGTGTCGTCCGTCAGCGCGCGGCCGCAGCCGCCGAAATTCGGATCGATCGGCGCCAGATACGTGTCCTTCCTGTGCCGATAGCGGCCGCCGGCATTGGCCTGCCAGAACTCGACCAGCGTGTTCGGCACGCCGCGCCCGGTCTCGTCGAGCACGCGGCCGTGGACGATGATGCGTTCGCCGACGGGATCGCCGTCCTTGGCGTAGTTGCGGATCAGATCGTTGTCGAGCGGACCGAGATCGTCGTGGCCGAACACCGGCCCGGTGATCTCCGACACCGAATTCTCGATCGACAGCAGCGCCTGGCGCGGCGAGCGCAGCACCGAGGATTTGTAGCCGGGCGCGTGCGCCGGCGGATGGATCGAGCGGTCGCGCTGGAAGAAGCCGCCGTCGCTTAGCCTGAACGGCTCGGGGCGGTTGAGGCGGGGATCCCTTAAGGCTGGCGCCTGGGCATGCATCGGCGTTGTCTCTCCCTGTGCTGCGCCGGTTCCGGGCGCGCGGCTTATCGGGAGATTATGCGGCGGTCTATTCCACGGATAAATAGATCGATTATAATGAATTGCATGAGAGAAATCGATCATTTGGCGCTCGACGGCCACGCCCTCGAACTGTTCCTCGCCGTGCTGGAGGAAGGCTCGGTGACGGCGGCCGCCACCCGTCTCGGCCTGACGCAATCCGCGGTCAGCCACGGACTGAACAAGCTGCGGCGGATCGCCCGCAATCCGCTGTTCGCCAAATCCGGCCGCGGCATCGTCGCGACCTCCCACGCCCAGGCGCTGGCCGCCAAGGCGCGCGCGCTGATCGACGAGATGCGCAGCTTTGCCGGCGGCGTCACCTTCGAGCCGAAGCTCGCGCAGCTCTCGCTCACGGTCGCCGCCAATGATTTCCAGCGCGACCTCTTGCTGCCACGGTTCTTCGACCATGTCGCGGCGCAAGTGAAGAGCCTGAACCTGCGCGTGATCCCCTCGCAATCGCCCACGCCCGCGATGCTGCGCGAAAACCGCTGCGATCTCCTGATCACGCCGCTGCCGCCGTCCGGCGTCGACATCGTGCAGAAGCGCCTGCTGCGGGATCATTACGTCTGCTACTACGATCCCAAGGCGCGTCCCGCGCCTGCCGGCCGCAGCGCCTATCTCGCGGCGCGCCACGTCACTGTGGTCTATACCGACAATGAGCGGCTCGACTTCGACCGCCGGCTCGCGGCCAACGGCTTCCACCGCGACATCGCGATCTCGGTGCCGAGCTTCTCCGGCGTGCCGTCGTTCCTGCGCGGCTCGCGGATGCTGGCGAGCATGCCGAGCCTGCTGGCGTCCGGTGTCATGCACGGATTTTCACAGGTGCCAATTCCGCTGGCCTCGCGCACGCGGACGCTCGCCGAGCTGCCGATGTTCATGGTCTGGCACCAGCGCTATCAGAAGGATCCCGCGCACCGCTGGATCAGAGCCCAGCTCGAGAGCGTGGCGGTGTCGGCTGCGGCGGCTTGAGCGCGGGCCCCCGGCCGCGGGAAAGCCTGATCCCCGCCAAACCCACTGGTTGCGCCAGGCCCGCCACGCTAGAATTCCCCCATGACAGTGACCGATATTGCGAGCCGGACCTACAATCACAGCTGGCGGCTGGATCCCATCATCCGCAGCCTGCTCGACACCGACTTTTACAAGCTATTGATGTTACAAATGATTCGGGAGGCCTACCCGGATCAGCAGGTGACCTTCTCGGTCATCAACCGCTCGCGCCATGTGCGGCTCGCCGAGATCATCGACGAGGGCGAGCTGCGCGCCCAGCTCGACCATGCCCGCACCATCCGCTTCGGCAAGAAGGAGCTGATCTGGCTTGCCGGTAACACCTTCTACGGCAAGACCCACATGTTCTCGGCGGACTTCATCCGCTGGCTCGCCGAATTCCGCCTGCCCGAATACGAGCTGCACAAGGTCGACGGCCAGTACGAATTACACTTCCACGGTCCCTGGACCCACACCACGATGTGGGAGATCCCGGCGCTTGCCATCCTCAACGAATTACGCTCGCGCGCGGCGATGAAGGGCCGCGGCCGCTTCGAGCTCGACGTGCTGTTTGCCCGTGCCAAGGCCAAGCTGTGGACCAAGGTGGAGCGGCTGCGCAAGCTCGAGAATTTGCGGCTGTCCGATTTCGGCACTCGCCGCCGCCACGGTTTTCTCTGGCAGCGCTGGTGCGTCGAAGCCGTGAAGGAAGGCCTGGGTTCGTCGTTCATCGGCACCTCCAACGTGCTGCTCGCGATGGACAACGATCTCGAAGCGATCGGCACCAATGCGCATGAGCTGCCGATGGTGGCCGCTGCGCTGGCCAAGGACGATGAGGAATTGCGCTGGGCGCCCTATCGCGTCCTCGACCAGTGGCGCCAGACCTATGGCGGCAACCTCCTGATCGCGCTGCCCGACGCCTTCGGCACCAAGGCCTTTTTGCGCGATGCGCCGGAATGGGTCGCCGACTGGACCGGCTTCCGTCCCGACAGCGCGCCGCCGATCCAGGCCGGCGAGGAGATCATGGCCTGGTGGGAAAAGAAGGGCCGCAATCCCCGGGAAAAGCTGCTGGTGTTCTCCGACGCGATGGATGTCGGCTCGATCGAGGAGACCTATCACCACTTCACAGGCCGCGTGCGGCTCTCGTTCGGCTGGGGCACCAACCTCACCAATGATTTCGTCGGCTGCGCGCCGGACGGCTCGTTCAATCTCGATCCTATCTCGCTGGTCTGCAAGGTGTCGTCGGTCGACGGGCATCCGGCCGTCAAGCTCTCCGACAATCCGGAGAAGGCGACCGGCATGCAAACCGAGATCGAGCGCTATCTGCGGGTGTTCGGCGACGCCGGCCGCGTGCGCAAGCCGGTGCTGGTCTAGCGCCAATTCTCTCGTTCGGGTAAATCGCGCTGGATGGATTCGAACCGTCCGCGCGCGGATATCGTGCGGGTTCCGGCTCGTGTGCATTTGCAACGATCTGCGCAAATCCGTTTCACAACGTTTTCACCTTGCAACACGGTCGCTCGACGTTTTCAGGTCGAGTTAAGCAGCGTTCCCGCCTACTTCGCGTTATCAACGGACCACTCCGCTGGGGTCGTTGAGTGATTTGGGGAACGCCTTGTGTTTCGCAGAACCGCGACGTCCATGAATGGGCGCAACTTCCTTCATGTCATCAAGCTCGTCTCGCCATTCGTCGCAGTCGTCGTGCTGCAGGCGGCGATCGCCGGATTCAGCCTCGAGGTGATGTCCTCGGTCCGCGCCTATGTCGCGGGCGAAGCGATGTGGTCGCGCTCGCAGAAGAACGCGGTCTACTTCCTCAACCTCTATCTGCGCTCGGGCGATGCGAGCCAGTTTGCGCAATACCAGACCTCGCTCGCCGTTCCCATCGGCGACGAATACGCCCGCTGGGCGCTCGAGCGCGATCCGGTCGACGTCGAGATCGCGCGCATCGGCTTCCTGCAAGGCGGCAACCATCCCGACGACGTTCCCGGCCTGATCTGGCTGTTCCGTCATTTCAGCGGTGTCAGCTTCCTCCTGGAGGCGATCCGGGAGTGGACAGCCACTGATCCCATGCTGCTTGAACTGAGCATCTTCGGCGAGGTGATCCGCTCCGAGCTGAAGGACGGCCCGATTCGCGACAGCGAGCGCCTGCAATTCCTGTCGTCGCGGCTCTCCGAGCTGAACAGGCAGTTCACAGGGCATGCCGAGCGGTTCTCGACGGTGCTCGGCGAAGGCTCGCGCGCCATCAAGCTGACGCTGACTTGCGTGAACATCGTCACCGCGGCGACCCTGATCCTGCTGCTGATCTGGCACACGCGGCGACTGGTGCTCCAGCGACAGGCGTTCGAGGACGCACTCCATGCCGAGAAGGAGCGCCTCGCCTTTCAGGCCTCGCACGATTGGCTGACCGGCATTGCCAACCGGCGGGCCTTCGAGGCGCGTCTGCAAAGCGAGCTCGACTCTGCCGGCGAAAATTCGTTGAGCCTGATCCTGCTCGACCTCGACCAGTTCAAGAGCGTCAACGACAGCTGCGGCCATCTCGCGGGCGACCGCCTGCTGGGCCAGGTCGCACATCTCCTGCAACAGGACCGGCGGCCACATGATCTCGTAGCCCGGCTTGGCGGCGACGAATTCGGCCTGATCCTGCCGCAATGTCCGCCTTACGACGCCGTCGACATCGCCGAACGGCTGCGAAAGTCGCTCGAGCTGTTCAACTTCGCCTGGGAGGATCGCTGCTTCGCGGTGACGGCCAGCATCGGCGTCACCTGCATCACCGGCGGCAACACCACGCTCGAGGAGGCGATGCGTCGGGCCGACGCCGCCTGCTATCGCGCCAAGGAAAAGGGACGCAACCGCGTTCAGATCGACCATGGACGACCCGAGGTCGTCATCGTTGCACGGCCGCGCGAAGCTGCGCGCGCCTGACGCCCGTCGCCCTGTTACCGGCCCGGCAGGATCCCGAGGCCGACAAGGTGCGCATCGAGAAACTGTTCGACCTGCTGGCGCAGCATCTGGGAGGGCACGGCCACCATGCGCTCCTCGAGGCCGAGCGAGATGATGCCGTGCACGGCGGAAAACAGCGTGCGCGACAGCAATGCGATCCGCACATCATCCGCATCCGGCAGCAACCGCTCCAGCGGTGGATGCATCAGCGCGAAGGCGTCCATCACCATCTGAAGGATATCGTCCGGATACGGTCGGTCGTCCTCCATCCGATGCTCGAACAGTGACCGCAGCAAATTGGGGTGCTCCGCGAAGAAGGCGAGATAGGTCTCGGCAAGCCCATAGAGCTGGCGTACCGGATCTTCCGCCGGAACCCCGGCCAACCGGACCGTCAGGGCCTGAACGGTCTCCCGATTCACGGTCAGGATCACGCCATCGAAGTCCCCGAACTCGTTATAGACGCTGCCAACCGAACAGCCGGCGGCGTCCGCGACATCCCGAACCTTCAATGATCTCAGTCCCTTGGACGCGATAATGCCGCGGGCGATCTCCATGATCAGGAGCCGCCGCCGATTTTTTTTCTGATCGCGCAGCGATTTTTCTTGAACATTGTTCATTTTCAAGCTACTCACGTGAACATTGTTCAAATTAACTCGGAGACTTGCAAAATGCAAACCCTCGTTGTTGATATCGCCACCACCTTCGTCGATGACGCCACCGCCCTCGCCACGGGCCTCGGCCGCGCCGTCCTGAGGCTTGCGATGGCGCCGATCGATCGCATCGCCAATGCCTGCGACATCGCCGGCGTGCTCGCCGAGCGCCGCGCCACCTTCCGGATGTGGCGGGCGAGCCGCGATCAAGCCCGCCACGGCGGCCGCCGGTTCAGCCTGCTCGGCCGCATCTCTCCCTTTCGCCACCTCTCCCATCTCACCTGAGGCCGGAGCGATCCCGGACCGGGTTCGGTCCAATGCAAGGTCCGGTTGCAACGAAGCAATCACCATGTCCGGACATTGCCGACAAATTCAGCCTTCGTCGAAAATCCGATTCAGCTTTTCCTATCTCTCTGGGCGATACCCCGGCGAGTACGGCCAAAGCCATTTGCGAACCTAACGAGACCGCGCGGAGACCAAACAGGATCGGAACGGTGAGCGGCAAAAGCGCAGGCTGGGACAGACGTCGTCGTCAATCTGCGCCAGTCTGTCGCATAGGCTCCGGTCCTCAGCATCACCGCCGTCAGCCATTCAACCTCGGACAGCTCTTCTGGAACAGGACTGGTCATGATCAGGGATTTGATGTCGTCACGCCGTTTCGCGCCGCTGTTCTGGGCGCAATTCTTCTCGGCGCTCAATGACAACGTGCTCAAGAACGCGCTCGTCATCATCCTGCTTTACAGCGCGGCCACCGGCCACGGCGATGCGCTGGTGACGGTTGCGGGCGCTGTCTTCATCTTCCCCTATTTCATCCTGTCCGGGCTCGCCGGCCAGCTTGCCGATAAATACGTCAAGTCCGTCGTCGCAAGGCGGCTGAAGTTCGCCGAGATCTTCGCGGCGGGCTTTGCCGCTGCCGGTTTCTTCCTGCACTCGGTGCCGCTGCTGTTCACCGCGCTCGCGCTGTTCGGCATCATTGCCGCGCTGTTCGGCCCGGTGAAATACGCGATGCTGCCGGACCAGCTCGAGCTCGGCGAGCTCGCCACCGGCAACGCGCTGGTCGAAGGCGCGACCTTCATGGCGATCCTGCTCGGCACCGTCGCCGGCGGCCAGTTCGTGGCCGGTTCCGCCCATATGGGCTGGGTGTCATCGGCCGTGGTCGTGCTGGCGCTGTTGTCCTGGGCCTTCGCGTCCCGGATTCCGCAGACAGCGCCCTCCGCCCCCGATCTGCCCGTCAACGCCAATCCCTGGACCTCGACGGTCAGCCTGTTGAAGACGCTGTACGCCGACCACCGGCTGTGGGACGGCACGGTGATCGTCTCCTGGTTCTGGCTGGTCGGCGCCATCGTGCTGTCGCTGCTGCCGGCGCTGGTCAAGGATGTCGTCGGCGGCTCCGAAGGCGTGGTGACGCTGTGCCTGGCGATCTTCGCGATCGGCATTGCCATCGGCTCGCTGTTCGCGGCCAGCCTCAGTCATGTTCGTCCGAACCTCGCTTTGGTGCCGATCGGCGCCATCCTGATGGGGATCGCCGGCATCGACCTCGCCTGGGCCATCGCCATGACCACCAAGGGCCAGGACATTGCGGCAGTCGATTTCGCGACCTCGTTCGCGGGCCTGCGCATGATGATCGACTTCGTCGCGTTCGCTTTCGGCGGCGGCTTGTTCGTCGTGCCGTCCTTTGCAGCCGTCCAGGCCTGGTCGACACCGTCCGAGCGCGCCCGCATCATCGCGGCCGGCAACGTGCTGCAAGCCGGCTTCATGGTGGTCGGCTCGCTGTTCGTCGCGCTGTTGCAGGCGGCAGGATTGCATATCGGCTGGATCTTCTTCGGCCTTGGCGTCGCAAGCTTCGGCGCGGTGTGGTTCGTGCTGACGAAATGGGGCAAGGAAGGCGTCCGCGACTTCGGCTCGCTGCTGTTCCGCGCGCTGTTCCGCACTGAAGTGCGCGGGCTCGAAAACCTGCCACCTCCCGGCACGCGCATGCTGATCGCGCCGAACCATGTCAGCCTGATCGACGGCCCGCTGCTGCACGCCGTGCTGCCGATCGACGCGAGCTTCGCGGTCGATACCGGCATCTCCAAGGCCTGGTGGGCAAGGCCGTTCCTGCGTGTCGTCAAGCATTACACCATGGACCCGACCAAGCCGCTGGCCGCGCGCGACCTGATCAAGCTCGTCGCCGCCGGAGAACCCGTGGTGATCTTCCCGGAAGGGCGCCTCACCGTCTCCGGCTCGCTGATGAAGGTCTATGACGGCACCGCGATGATCGCGGACAAGGCCGACGCCGTGGTCGTGCCGGTTCGCATCGAAGGCGCGCAACGTTCCCATCTCAGCTATCTCAACGCCAGCCAGATCAAGCGGTCGTGGTTTCCGCGGGTGACGGTCACGATCCTGCCGCCGGTCAAGCTTCCGGTCGACCAGTCGCTGAAGGGCAAGGCGCGCCGCAATGCCGCCGGCGCCGCGCTCCAGGACGTGATGATCGATGCCATGGTGAAGAACGCAATGCTCGACCAGACGCTGTTCGAGGCGCTCGGACACGCCTATCGCGACCGCGATACCGGCAAGGTCATCGTCGAGGACGCGCTCGGCACCAAGCTGACCTATCGCAAGCTGATCCTTGGCGCGCAGGTCCTGAGCCGCAAGTTAGAGGCCGGCACCGCGGCCGGCGAGAATGTCGGCGTGCTGCTGCCGAATTCGGCGGGCGTCGCTGTCGTCTTCATGGCGCTGCAAAGCATCGGCCGTGTTCCGGCGATGCTCAACTTCTCCGCCGGTCCGGTCAACGTGCTTGCCGCGATGAAGGCCGCGCAGGTCAAGACCGTGCTGACCTCAAAAGCCTTCATCGAGAAGGGCAAGCTCGACAAGCTGATGGCGGCGGTCTCCGCCGAGGCCCATGTCATCTATCTCGAAGACGTGCGCGCCTCGATCGGGACGGCCGACAAGATCAAGGGCCTGCTTGCCGGAACCGCACCGCGCGTCGCCCGCCAAGCCAACGATCCGGCCGTCGTGCTGTTCACCTCAGGCTCGGAAGGCACGCCCAAGGGTGTGGTGCTGTCCCACCGCAACATCCTCGCCAATGCGGCGCAGGCGCTGGCGCGGGTCGATGCCAACGCCAATGACAAGGTGTTCAACGTGCTGCCGGTGTTCCACTCGTTCGGGCTGACCGGCGGAATGATGATGCCGATGCTCGCGGGCATTCCGATCTACATGTACCCCTCACCGCTGCACTACCGCATCGTGCCCGAGCTGATCTACCAGACCGGCGCCACCATCCTGTTCGGCACCGACACGTTCCTCACCGGCTACGCCCGCTCGGCGCACGCCTACGACTTCCGCACCCTGCGCCTGGTGATCGCCGGCGCCGAGGCGGTCAAGGACCGCACCCGTCAGGTGTTCATGGAGCGCTACGGCATCCGTATCCTCGAAGGCTATGGCGTCACCGAGACCGCGCCGGTGCTGGCGATGAACACGCCGATGGCGAATCGTCCCGGCACCGTCGGCCGCCTCTCGCCGCTGATGGAAAGCCGCCTCGATCCGGTTCCCGGCATCGAGGACGGTGGACGCCTCTCGGTCCGTGGACCGAACGTGATGCTCGGTTACTTGCGGGCCGAAAATCCCGGCGTGCTCGAAAGGCTTCCCGACGGCTGGCACGACACCGGCGACATCGTGTCAATCGACTCCGCCGGCTTCATCACCATCAAGGGCCGCGCCAAGCGCTTTGCCAAGATCGCGGGCGAAATGGTCTCGCTGTCGGCGGTCGAAAGCATCGCGACGACGCTGTGGCCGCAGGCCGCATCGGTCGCCGTGTCGATCCCCGACCAGCGCAAGGGCGAGCGCATCGTGCTGCTGACGACGGAGAAGACCGCCGAGCGCAGCGCCATGCAGGGCCAGGCCAAGGCGATCGGCGCCTCCGAGCTGACCGTGCCCGCGGCGATCATGGTGGTCGACAAGGTGCCGCTGCTCGGCACCGGCAAGACCGACTATGTCACCGCGACCGCAAGGGCCCGCGACCAGGCGTCCGCGCCGGAGCGCGAGGTTGCGTAAGGAAGATGCACGAGTCGTCTGAGATCGGCGGCGCGCGATGTCCGGGAGTGGTTCTGCTTCATGGCATCGCGCGCACCTCGGCTTCTCTGAAGAGCCTTGAGCGGGCGCTCCAGGCGGCTGGCTTCGCAACGCTCAATATCGACTACGCCAGTCGCACCAATCCAATCGCAGCCCTTGCGGACGATATCCACCCGGCCATCGCCCGCTTCGCCGAACGTGACGCCCCGCTCCATTTCGTCGCGCATTCGATGGGAGGCCTCATCACGCGCGCCTATATCGCGAAACACCGGCCGCACCGGCTTGGTGGTGTCGTGATGCTCGGCACGCCGAACGGCGGCAGCGAGGTCGCCAATCTCCTGAGCGGATCTCGCCTCTTCCGCGCATTCTACGGCCCGGCCGGGCTCGAACTCACCACAGCAAACCGACCGGATGCCCTGCCCGCCCCCGACTATCCGGTCGGCGTGATCGCGGGCAATCGATTCATCGACCCCGTCGCCGGCCTCTTTGTTCTACCGAAGCCGAATGATGGTCGAGTCTCGGTCCAGAGCGCGACGCTGGCCGGCATGGCCGACCATGTCGTCGTTAAGGCTTCTCATACCGGGCTGCCGCGTCACGCCGTCGCAATTGCACAGACCATCGCTTTCCTGCGCGAAGGCCGCTTTCACGTGTACGCGTGAATCGAGGCGGCCTGGATCACGCGTCTTCGATGTCATGTCCGCTATGTTCCTGACAGCGACGAAAAAGCGGACATTGCCGTAGGTCCGAGATGAGCCAGAGGTAGGCATCTGCGGATGCCGACTCAGTCAGAGAGTGACCTTCGATCGAACGATGCGAATGGCAGGGTAGCCCTGTTTTTTGAGGAAAAGTCGGGCCTTCGCTTCCGCGTCTTTGGGGGCGAGCGGCCCGATCAGAATTTCCTTGATGTTGCCGCGCTTCTTAAGAGGTAAATCCGCCTCGACATAGTGCTTAGTACGGTCGCCTAGCTTTAATTCCCTACGGATGTCGTCAAATTTGCCGGGCAGGTTCATGATGACATACCGAACCTCGCGCTCATTCGCGTACTTGATATCCTTCGCGGTCAAACAATTCCAGACAAGTTGCGATGCGATGAACTCGGTCTGCATTGCCTGGATAAATTGCAGCAAGATTTCCTTGTCTCTTGGCATCTTGATGTTTGCCCTGCCGTAGCGGCTAACGACCTCAGCGACCTTTTCAATCCCGCGCCGGTGACGCACCCGCGTTGCAGGTTCGCCGTAGATCACGCGACCCACGTGCAGGTTATCACTCGCCTTTTCGCTCACCGTGTCCTTGTCGGGCTGAAATAACGGCGGAGCGAAGCCGATGGCGAAACCGCGTCCCGCATTTCCGTATTCCAGCCATTGTTGGCGATCGTCGCGATGCTTGCTGAGACTGAACAAGTAGAACTCGAAGGTATCGACCAAGGAGTTAACTTCGAGCACGTCATCAAGACCGCAGCACATAGAGCGCTTAAAAGGGTCTTTCGACCAGCCGACCGACCGCATTACCTCGCGCGCAATTTGGAGCGAGTATTCGAATTCGGTTTCGTCCCGCTGATGCAAGTGGCGAAAGCACCAAATCTGTTGCTTCTTTAAAATGCTGTGGAACGGGACATCACCCGTATAATGATAGAGCGCATCGACCGGCGTGGTCTCGTTCTGCTCTTCGAGCAATTGTTTTTGTGACCACTTGACGAAGCCATCCACTGCGGTTCGGACTTTGCGCGGCAAGTGGGCGTATCGCGTATCGTAGAGATCGGTCATTAGGTTCGCTGCCAATGCCACAATTGAGCGCCGGACTGGTCGAGCGGTCAAGGCCTGAAATGGATGGTTTGGTAAGTTCGCTAAGGGTCACAACCGGTAAAGCTCAGCGCAAGATTTCCGCTTTGCCTCCGAAACCTGACATATGCGGATTTATGAGTACACGGCCTACCGTAACCGCTAAGCCTCCGTCCGCCGCTCCTGCGCGTAACGCAGCAGCGCCGCGAAGCGATAGATGCCGTGCACGAACTTGCCATACGGCATGGTGATGAACAACGCGAACACGGCGCCGAGATGCAGCGCGAGCAGCGGCCCCATGGCGGCGGTCTCACGCAGAATGAGAAGCAACATGCCGGTGAGACCGGTCAGGAACAGCATGGCGATGAAGCCGACATCCATGCCTGAGCTGCTCTCGTCGAGCAGCTCGGGCGCACGGCGCGACTTCGCGATGAACAGGCCGACGGGGCCAACGACGAGGCCGATGCCACCGAGCGTGCCGAGCACCGCGGGCAGGTCCCACCAGGGATACGGCGCCTCGCGGCCGAGCAGATAGTGATAGAGCGTGCCAACCGAGGTCGCGGCAAAGCACAGCAGGAAGCCGTAGAACGTCAAATGATGGAACAGCTTGCGCCGGTCGGTCGGCTTGTCGTCCTCGTTGTAGCAGCCGACGCCGCCGCCGTGGAGATAGCGCAGCTCGCCGGCATCGCGGATCGCCTGAAAGATCGAGCCGCCATCGGCGCGGCCGCCGATGGGCGTCCCGATGTCGCGCCAGAACGCACGCACGCTCATGACCAGCGCGAGGATGGCGAAGAGAAACGCCGCGCTGAACAGCGCCGCCATCGCATTGTGCGGCATCAGCCTGTAGAACGCGCCGGGACCGGTGTGCACGCCGAACAGCACGCTGCGGTCATTCAAGGCTGCAAAGCCGAAGATGAAAGCCGCCATGCTGAGCGCGGCGACGATGCTGATGACGAGGCCGTTGCGCGCGAAGGCGCCGGACAGCGCCCGCGGCCAGGCATAGGCGGCGTAGGATTCCGCGCGCGCGATCGCGAGCGTCTGGGGAACGTTGACATTGAACTCGTGCGGCGGCGAGAACTGGCAGTCGACGTAACAGGCGCCGCAGGAATGGCAGAGATTGGCGAGATAGTTGAGGTCGCCATCGGAGAAGGCGCGGCGCATCTCCATGGCGGGAAACACCGCGCACAGACCCTCGCAATAGCGGCAGGAATTGCAGACCGTCATCAGACGGTCGGCTTCGTCCAAAATCCTAGTTCCGTGCATGTTTCGCCGCTTCCCGTCCTGCGATCCGCCCGAACACGCTGCCGATGGTCATGCCCATGCCGGCCGCGTAGCCTTTGCCGAGCACGTTGCCTGCCATGATCTCGCCGGCCGCGAACATGTTGGCCGACGGCTTGCCGTCAGCCATCAGCATGCGCGACTCCTTGTTCACCCGCGTGCCGAGATAGGTGAAGGTGATGCCGGGCCGCACCGGATAGGCGAGAAAAGGCGGTGTCTCGATTTTGCGTGCCCAGTGCGTCTTGGGCGGTGTGACGCCTTCGGTCACGCAATCGTCGAGAATGGTGTGATCGAAGGTACCGGGCCGCACCGCGGCGTTGAATTCGGTGATGGTCTTTTCCAGAGCAACTGGGTCGAGCGTCAGCTTGCCGGCAAGCTCGGCGACCGTCTGCCCGGCGATCGGCGGGAACAGCGTCGGCATGAAGCTGGTGACGACGGTCGAGTCGAAGATGATGTAGGCGATCTGGTCGGGCTGCGCCGCGACCAGCCGGCCCCAGATCGCGTAGCGCTTCGGCCAGATGTCCTCGCCCTCGTCGTAGAATCGCTCAGCGTGCTTGTTGACGACGATGCCGAACACAACGGAGTCATGGCGCGTGATGATGCCACCGTCGAATTTTGGCGCGCGCGCGTCGATCGCGACCGCATGGCACTGGGTGGGATCGCCGACCTCCTGCACGCCCTTGGCGAGCAGCATCTTCAGGATCGAGCCGCGGTTATAGGGCGTGCCGCGGATCAGGAAATTGTCGGCGGCCTCGCCCCAATATTGCTTCAGCCATTCGATGTTGGCCTCGAAGCCGCCGGCGGCGGCGACCAGCGAGGTCGCGCGGATCTCGGTCTCGCCCCCGATCGGCCGCTTCAAGCGCGCGGCGAGGAACATGCCGTCCTCGATCACGAGGTCGGTGACCTCGGCATCGTATGCGACATCGACGCCAAGCCGCTCGGCGGTGAGATAGAGCGCATTCAGCATGGCGCGGCCGCCGCCGAGGAAGAACGAGTTGGTGCGGCCGAGGCTCAGCGTGCCGCCGAGCGAGGGTTGCCAGCGCACGCCCTGCTCCACGATCCAGTTGAGGATGTCCTTGGACTCCCGGATCATGTGGCGGGCCAGCACCTCGTCGGTCTGCCCGCCGGTGACGCGCAAGAGATCCTCCCAGAACTCCTCCTCGGTATAGGGACCGGTGAGGATTTCGGTGGCGGCGTCATGGGCGCAGCGCATGTTGCGGGTGTGGCGGGTGTTGCCGCCGCGATAGAATTTTGGCGCACCTTCGAGCACCAGCACGGACGCACCGCCGCGTCGTGCCGCGATCGCCGCGCACAGCGCCGCGTTGCCGCCGCCGATCACCAGCACGTCGTATTTGCTGCCCATGCCGTCCGTCCGATGCGACGAGGTTAGAGACATTCTGCCCGCACGCGGTCCCGGTCAACCCTGAGAGCCATTGCGTACTTTTGTATACAAAGATATACAGTAGCGGCGCAAGCGGCATCTCTGCATGGGCAGGATGCGCCCTGCGCTTCGAGGGACCATGGCGAGGCGCCCGGCAAAGGCAGGCGGATCGATCGCGCGCGGCGGTGGCGTGGCGCTGGGCGAAGCCGTGTTCCGCTCGCTTTGCGAGGCCCTCCAGGCCGGCAGCTACCGCGCCGGCGACCGCCTCCGCGAGGAGGAGGTTGCGCAGCGGCTGAAGGTCAGTCGCACCCCTGTGCGGGAGGCGCTTGGCCGGCTCGCGGCACGCGGCTTCGTCGAGCCCGCCGGCGGCCGCGGGCTGATCGTGCGCAACCTCGACATCTCGGAGGTGCTCGAGCTCTACGCGATGCGCGAGATCATGGAAGGTGCCGCCGCGCGCCTTGCCGCCGAGCACGCATCTGCGCCGGAGATCGACGCGCTCAGGGATATCGAGCAAGCATTCATGGAGGCGTCCGCGACCGACGCCGCCGAGATGGCAAGAGAAATGGCAAGGCTCAACCGCGCCTTCCACGAGGCGATCTGCCGCGCCGCCCGCAACCGCTATCTCGACAACGCTTCGCGGGAATTGCAGGACTGGATCGCCCTGCTCGGCCCGACCACCTTCACCGTGTCCGGCCGTCCCTCGACCAGCCACGGCGAGCATCAGGCGATCATCGAGGCGATTGCCGCGCGCGACGGCGACAAGGCCGAACAGCTCGCGCGCGCCCACATCCGCGAGGCGCTGCGCTGCCGGCTCAAGTTGTTGCAGAAGCAGTAGAGACATTCAGGCGAGCACGTCCGCGACGACCGCCTTCAGCACATCCCGCACATCGGCAGGCTTGAGCCGAACCTGCAAGCCGCGCTGGCCACCGTTGACGTAGACCTGCTCATGCGCAAGCGCACCCTGCTCGATCACGGTGCGGACGGGTTTGCGCTGCCCGAACGGGCTGATGCCGCCGACCTTGAAGCCGGTGACACGTTCGGCTTCCGGGGGCTTCATCATCTGCGCTGCCTTGCCGCTGACGGCCGCGGCGAGCTTCTTCATCGAGACTTCCTGATCGGACGGCACGATGACGCAGACCGGCTTGCCGTCCACCAGCGCCATCAGCGTCTTCAGCACCTGCGCGGGATCCTCGCCGAGCGCGGACGCCGCCTGCAACCCGATGCTCTCAGCGTCGGGATCGTAGTCATAGGCGTGAACGGTGAAGGCAACGCCGGCAGCCGTCAGCGCGCGGGTGGCAGGGGTGACTTTGGACATGGGTGATATCTAGCACCGTCAATACGAGGCGCGAAGGGAGGACATTCCGTCGTCGTCCCGGCGAAGGCCGGGACCCATAACCCCAGGGAGAAGTTTGGCGAAGACTAGTCGTTCGGGATGCTACCGCCCGCAATCGATAGATTCCGCGGTATGGGTCCTGGCCTTCGCCACGACGACAGCGAGGGTGTGCACGCGCCCTGCAATGACGACGATGCGGGAGGCGATGAGTACCAGGCGGGCGCTGTTGGCGATGATGCAATAATACAGGTGTTTTGCCCGACGCCGCAAGCTGTTTCGGCAAGACCGAAATTACTCAAGCCTCTCAACCCCGGTTCTACTGTGCATGGGGTTGTTTTCGCATTTTAGAGGAAGGCCTGGCCCGGACGACGCCGGAGGGGTGGCTCGCTACTCCGCCGCGTCGCGCATCTCGGCGCGCTCGGCCCGCGCCGCGCAGAATTTGAACTCCGGGATCTTGCCGAACGGATCGAGTGCGGGGTTGGTCAACAGGTTCGCCGCCGCCTCGGCGTAGCAGAACGGCATGAACACCATGTTCTCGGGCACGTCGCGGTCGGAGCGGACCTTGACCTCGACGGCGCCGCGGCGGGTTTCGAGCCGGATGAAATCGCCGGGCGCAAGCTTCTTCTGGCGCATGTCCCTCGGATTCATGAACGCCACCGCCTCCGGCTCGATCTGGTCGAGCACCTGGGCGCGACGGGTCATCGAGCCGGTGTGCCAATGCTCGAGCACGCGGCCGGTCGAGAGCACCATCGGATATTCGTCGTCGGGCAGCTCGTCCGGCGGGATGACATGGGCCGGCACGATCTTGCCGCGGCCGCTGGCGGTCGGGAAACCCGTGGTGAAGATGATCTCGTTACCGGGCAGTAGCGGATCGTCCGCCGGATAGGTCACGGCCCCCTCACGCACCAGCCGCTCCCAGCTGATGTTCTTCAGCGACGGCATCAGCTCCGCCATCTCGGTGTAGACTTCGCCCGCGTCGGCATAATTCCAGGGCAGGCCCATGCGCTTGCCGATCTCCTGGATGATCCAGAGGTCCTGCCGCGCATCGCCGGGCGGCTTGATCACCTGGCGCGCGAGCTGCACGCGGCGGTCGGTGTTGGTGAAGGAGCCTTCCTTCTCCGCGAACGCCGAGGCCGGCAGGATGACGTCCGCGTGGAAGGCGGTCTCGGTGACGAACAGATCCTGCACCACGAGATGATCGAGCATCGCGAGCGCCTGGCGCGCATGCTGCAAATCAGGGTCGGACATCGCGGGGTTCTCACCCTCGATATACATGCCCTTGATCTCGCCGGCATGGATCGCGTTCATGATCTCGACCACGGTGAGGCCGCGCACGGGATCGAGGTCCTGGCCCCACAGCTTCTCGAACGCGCCGCGCATGTCGTCGCGGCCGACCGGCTGGTAGTCCGGCAGGAACATCGGGATCAGGCCGGCGTCGGAAGCGCCCTGCACGTTGTTCTGGCCGCGCAGCGGATGCAGGCCGGTGCCGGGACGGCCGACCTGGCCGGTGATCAGCGCCAGCGCAATCAGGCAGCGCGCATTGTCGGTGCCGTGGACGTGCTGGCTGATGCCCATGCCCCAGAAGATGATCGACGATTTTGCCCGCGCATAGGTCCGCGCCACCTCGCGCAGGGTCTGCGCTGGGACGCCGCAGATCGGCGCCATCTTCTCCGGCGTGAACTCCTTGATCTTCTCCTTGAGGTCTTCAAAGCCCTCGGTGTAGCCGGCGATGTACTGGTCGTCGGTCAGGCCTTCGGTGATGATCGTGTTGATCATCGCGTTCAGCATCGCGACGTCGGAGCCGGGCTTGAATTGGAGGTGCCTGGCTGCGTGCCGCGACAGCGATTGCCGGCGCGGATCCATCACGAACAGCTTGGCGCCGTTCTGCTTGACCGCATTCTTGATGAAGGTCGCGGCCACCGGATGGTTCACAGTCGGGTTGGCGCCGATCACCCAGATCACCTCGGCATCCATCGCCGCGGAGAACGGCGCCGATACCGCGCCCGAGCTCAAGCCTTCGAACAGCGCTGCCACGGACGAGGCGTGGCACAGACGCGTGCAGTGGTCGACGTTGTTAGAGCCGAAACCGGTGCGCACCAGCTTCTGGAACAGATAGGCCTCTTCGTTCGAGCCCTTGGCCGAGCCGAAGCCGGCGAGCGCCTTCACGCCATGCGTGTCGCGGATTTCAACCAGCCCCTTGGCGGCGATGTCGAGCGCTTCGTCCCAACTCGCTTCACGAAAATGGGTGAAGGGATTGGCCGGGTCGACCTGGTCGTTGGAATCCTTCTTCGCATTCGGCAGCCGCACCAGCGGCTTGGTCAGCCGATGCGGATGGTGGATATAGTCGAAGCCGAAGCGGCCCTTGACGCAGAGACGGTTGTGATTGGCCGGGCCATCGCGGCCCTCAGCATAGATCACCTTCTCGTCCTTGACCTCGTAAGTCACCTGGCAGCCGACGCCGCAGAATGGGCAGAGCGAATCCACCTTCTTGTCCGGATAGGTCACGCGGGTCTGCTTGTCGTCGAGCATCACCGCCGGCATCAACGCGCCGGTCGGGCAGGCCTGCACGCATTCGCCGCAGGCGACGCAGGTCGATTCACCCATGGGGTCGTCGAAGTCGAACACGATCTTGGCGCTGTGGTTGCGATAGGCCATGCCGATGACGTCGTTGACCTGGACCTCGCGGCAGGCGCGCACGCACAGGCCGCACTGGATGCAGGCGTCGAGATTGACGCGCATCGCCGGATGGCTGGCGTCGGTCTGCCAGCGCTCGGCAGCGGGGAAGCGGCTCTCGGTGACGCCGGTGGTCTCGGCCCAGTGCCAGAATTTCGACTCCGGATCGTGCGAGGTCTCGCGCGCCGGCTGGTCGGCGACCAGCAGCTCCATCACCATCTTCTGCGCCGACACCGCACGCGCGGATTCGGTCTTCACTTTCATGCCGACCGACGGCGTGCGCTTGCAGGAGGCCGCAAGCACGCGCTCGCCTTCGATCTCGACCATGCAGGCGCGGCAATTGCCATCGGGGCGATAGTCCGGCGCGGGCGAATAGCAGAGGTGCGGAATCTCGCGGCCCTGGCGGTGCGCGACCTGCCAGATCGTCTCGCCGGGTTTGGCCTCAACCTGCTTGCCGTCGAGCTCGAACGTGATCCTGGTCATTCGGCCGCTTCCTTGAACTCGTCAGGGAAATATTTGATGACGGACGACAGCGGGTTCGATGCTGCCTGTCCGAGCCCGCAGATCGAGGCATCGCGCATCGCCTGGCTCAATTCTTCCAGCAGGGCACGGTTCCAAACCGGCTTCTGCATCAACAGCGCCGCCTTCTGGGTTCCAACCCGGCACGGCGTGCACTGGCCGCAGCTCTCGTCCTCGAAGAACTTCATCAGGTTCAATGCGGCTGCGCGCACGCTATCCTGTTGCGACAGGATCACGATCGCGGCCGAGCCGATGAAGCAGCCGTATTTCTCCAGCGTGCCGAAATCGAGCGGGATGTCGTCCATCGACGCCGGCAGGATGCCGCCGGACGCGCCGCCCGGCAGATACGCATAGAATTGATGGCCGTCGGCCATGCCGCCGCAATATTCGTCGATCAGCTCGCGCACGGTGATGCCCGCGGGCGCGAGCTTCATGCCGGGATTTTTCACACGCCCGGAGACCGAGAAGCTGCGCAGGCCGTGACGCTCATGACGGCCATGGCCCTTCCACCAGTCCGCGCCCTTCTCGACGATGTCGCGCACCCACCACAGCGTCTCGACGTTGTTGATCAGCGTCGGCAGACCGAACAGGCCGACCTGGAACGGATAAGGCGGCTTGTGCCTGGGCAGGCCGCGCTTGCCCTCGATGCTCTCCAGCAGCGAGGATTCTTCGCCACAGATGTAGGCGCCGGCCCCGCGGCGCATGTGCAGCGTCGGGCCGCCCACGGGAAGCTTGGCGATCTCGCGCTCCAGAATCTCGCGCGACGCCGGATACTCGTCACGCAGATAGATATAGACATCGGAGGCCTGCACCACATGCGCGCCGATCAGCATGCCCTCGATGAAACGGTGCGGATCGGTTTCGAGATAATAGCGGTCCTTGAACGTGCCGGGCTCGCCCTCATCGCCGTTGATCGCCATCAGCCGCGGGCCGGGCTCGCCGAGCACCGCGCGCCATTTGCGCCCGGTCGGGAAGCCGGCGCCGCCGAGGCCGCGCAGCGATGCGTCGTCGAGCGCCTTCAGCAAATCGTCCCTCGGCAATTCGCCCGAGCGCACGCGATTGAGCAGCTTGTAGCCGCCGGCGGCGACATAGGCGTCATGGTCGATGTATTTCGGCAGATGCGCGTGAGTGTCGCCGGATTTCGCCGCGGCCAGCACGTTGGCGACCGTGGCGTGATCGACGAAGTTGTGGCCGACTTCAGCAGCAGGCGCCGTGTCGCAACGGCCGACGCAGGGCGCCCGCACCACGCGGATGCCGGGACCGGCGGCGTCTTGCAAATCCTCGAGCAGCTTCTCGCTGCCGAGCATTGCGCAGGTGAGAGAGTCGCAGACGCGGATCGTCAGCGGCGCGATATCCGGCTCGCCTTCCTTCACCACGTCGAAATGCGCGTAGAAGGTCGCGGTCTCGAACACCTCGGCAAAGGCGAGCTTCACCTCGTCGGCGAGCGCGGCGAGATGCGCCGCTGAGATCTGATGATACTTGTCCTGGATGAGATGCAGATATTCGATCAGGAGATCGCGCCGCCGAGGGCGATCGGCGAGCAGCAGTTCGATCTCATGCGCGGCAGTCGGATCGACCTGCCGCCCCTTGGGCGTAGCCTTGGCGCGCCGGCGCCCTTCGCCCGGATGCTCGAATTCCCTGACCTTGTGAACGTCGTCGTTGCTGCTCATGGAGACGTCGCGTTCTCCTCAAAAGCGCCTATCAGGCACGCGCATGGAGCCAACTCTAATCTCTGGTATGCCAGAGGCAAGGAAATTTAGAACGTCTCAATTATGATTGAGGGGGCAGGCAGCCGCCCTGCCGTGCCCCCTTGCGCAAGCGGTGCGCGGAACGTCGCCTCAGGTCTTGCTCATGCACTCTTCGATGTAGAACCAGCGGTCGTCGCCGATCAGCCCCTTGGACTTCACATCGGCGCGGCAGGCTTTCAGCTTCGGCTTGTTGGCCGACCACTTCGCCTTCATGTCCTTCAGCTTCTGCATGGTGAGCTTGATCTTGCCGGGCGGCTTGGCGTCGGTCGTAGCACTCGGCGCAGGCGCAGCAGGCGCTGTCGCAGTTTGCGCAGATGCGGTGTGAAGGCCCGCGGCCAGCAGCATGGCAGCGAGGCAAATACGGGTGCGAAGCATCGGAATCCCCCTAAGTCCCATTCTCAATCATCTTGTCAGGCGAGCACCGCGGGATGTGGCCATGCGGCAGCATCCCGCGACGATGTGGGCTTGAGATCAGAAGATCTTCACGGCGCTGAGCAGCGTCATGTACACGCCATAGGCCAGCGGAATGGCAACGAACGCCCAGAACAGCGCGGCCTTGCCGTCGAGGCCTCCCGTGCCAATCCCGAACGAGCCGGTCTGCCCGGCGTTCGCGCCGGCGGTCGATGCCTGGAGCTTCGCCACTTCGGCTTCGCTCATGTACCATTTCGGATTGACCGGCTTGATCAGGTAGTTGCAGATCAAGCCCGCGACCAGCATGGCGCAGAGGATATACATGGTCGAGTTATAGACTTGGTCGCGCGGCACGCCCGCCGCGAGCTGAAACTCGCGGATGTAGTTGACTATGACGGGGCCGATGATGCCCGCGGTGGACCACGCCGTCAACAGCCGGCCGTGGATAGCGCCGACGAACTGGGTACCGAACATATCGGCGAGATAGGCCGGCACGGTCGCGAAGCCACCACCGTACATCGACACAATGATGCCGATGGCGAGCACGAACAGCAACTTCGAGCCCATTGCCGCAAAGGTCGGCGCCAGCGCGTAGAGTACGATGCCCAGGATGAAGAACGTATAGTAGGTGTTTTTGCGGCCCATAAGGTCCGACATCGAGGCCCAGAAGAACCTGCCGCCGATGTTGAACAGCGATAGCAGGCCACCGAACCCGGCCGCGATCGTCGCAATCTGAGCCTTCTGAGCCGTAGTCAGCGCGTTGAAGCCGACATCAGGCAGACCGATAAGCTTGCCGGCGAATATCTCCTGGAGAATCGGCGAGGCCATGCCGAGCACCCCGATGCCGGCGGACACGTTCAAGCAGAGCACCCACCAGATCAACCAGAACTGCGGCGTCTTGTGCGCATTGTTGAGATGAACGTGATGCTCGGAGATCATCGACTTCTTCTCGCTCGGCGGCGTCCAGCCATCGGGGCGCCAGCCGGCCGGCGGCAGGCGGTAGCGGAACGCGCCGATCATCATGAAGACGAGATAGCCTGCCCCCATAGCGAGGAAGGTCTCCCAAGCTCCGACCGAGGTCGACGTCTTGAATTGGTTCATGAGCCAATCGGCGAGCGGGAAGCCGATCATGGCGCCGCCGCCAAAGCCCATAATGGCCATGCCGGTCGCCATGCCGCGGCGGTCCGGGAACCATTTGACCAGCGTCGACACCGGCGAGATGTAGCCGAGACCGAGACCGACGCCGCCGATCACACCACAGCCTAGCCACATGACCCAGAGCTGGTGGACATAAATTCCGATGGCGCCGAGCACCAGTCCGCCACACCAGCACAACGCCGCAACGAAGCCGGCCTTGCGTGGCCCGACGCGCTCAAGCCAGCCGCCCCAGATTGCGGCGGAGACGCCGAGGAAGACGAAGAACAGCGTGTACATCCACCCGAGGCTTGCGACCTTCCAGTCGCACGTCGTGGTGAACAGCTCCTGCCACAGCGAAATATCCGGGCAGGCCTTCGGCGCGGTCAATCCGATCGCGCGCGACAGCGGCAGCCAGAACACCGAGAAGCCATAGGCCATGCCGATGCAGAGATGGATGCACAGCGCCGCCGGTGGCACCAACCAGCGATTGAAGCCGGCCACAGCGATGGTTCGCTCGCGATCGAGGAACCCGGCGCCTGCGCCCGAAATCCTTCCAGCGCTTTCGATTGTCGTCATGCATTCCTCCCCTGCCGCCGCCCTTCTGAGCAGCCTGCCGCTACCATCCTGTTCCTCAGCGCTTGGCGGTGCAGCCTCTGTCCCTGCTGCTCCGCACAATCATCCGACACGCGCCAGGATTGTCACACGCGTCTGAAAAGTTAACCCCTCGACCGGGGCTCTATGCCCGATACGAGCTCCAGGCTTCGTGCGTGGCCCGTTGATCCGCGTATCGCAGACAAGACTCAACCTCCGCGCCCGTACGGAGAAAGTCAATTGGGGCAGAAGCCGTGATCGATGTCGATAGACAAAAGGTCGGTATCAGCGCGGTAACGCGCTCAAGAATGCAGCGCAGCATTGACGTCGCCTATCGAACCATTTGTCTTTTCTATCAAGAACACGATGCGCGCGTCGTTGCGCTCGGTGATCTCCACCTTGTCGCCGGTCTCGCGGATCAGATTCGGAATGTCAATCACCGACAGGGGATCGGTACAGTGCACTTCGAGCTGATCGCCCGGATGCAACGGCTTCAGCGCCTTGCGTGTCTTCAAGGCAGGCAGCGGGCATTTCAGCCCGGTAAGATCAAGTGTTGTCCTGGTCATGGGCGCAACATGCAGGGGCAGATTAAACGCGTCAACGCGGCTGACTCAGATCAGGTCGGCGTAGGACAGGAAACCTACGCTCGAGCCGGGCTCGACGCGCGTGATGTCCTCGCCGAGTTCGACAAGGCCGTCGGTCTCGACCAATGACGACAGCAGCCCGGCGCCCTCGCGCGGGAACTTGACCGCCTCCAGCATTCCGTCCGCGCCACGCCGCAACGAGGCGCGGACATATTCGCGCCGGCCGATCTTCTTCTTATAGGAGAAGGCCGCGGGCACCGGAATCGGCAAGAACCGTTCCGGCAGGCCGCCGGCGAGCGCCAGTACGGTGGGCCGCACCACATGGACAAACGTGACGAAGCTCGCCACTGGATTGCCGGGCAATCCGATCAGCGGCGTGCCCTGGATGATGCCCATCGCCACGGGCCGGCCGGGCTTGATCGCCATCCGCCACAGCACCAGCGAGCCGATGCTCTCGACCGCCGCCTTGACGTGATCCTCCTCGCCGGTCGAGACACCGCCGGTGGTGAGGATCAGATCATGTCTGCCTGCGACCTGCTTCAATCCATCCGCAAGCGATATGCGTTCATCGCGCAAGATGCCGAGATCGGAAACCTCGCAGCCGAGCCGGCGCAACATCGCCATCAGCATGAAGCGGTTGGAATCGTAAAGCTGCGACCGAGCGCGTGGCTCGCCGGGCGACGCAAGCTCGTCGCCAGTCGAGAACACCGCGACGCGGATGCGCCTGACCACATCGAGCAGGGTCAGGCCGAACGCAGCTGCAAGCGCGACGTGCTGCGGCCGCAAGCGCAGACCGGCGCGCAACGCGACGCGACCTTGCGGAATGTCTTCGCCCGCGGGGCGAACATTGGCGCCCGGCTTGAGCCCCGGCGGCAGCACGATCCTGCCGGCGTCATCGATGCGGACATCCTCCTGCATGAAGACGGTCTCGGCATCCGGCGGCATCGGCGCGCCGGTAAAGATGCGCGCGGTGTGGCCTGGCTTGATCGCGGCCTGCGCCAGGCCGCCGGCCTGGATGCGACCGTCGAGCGGGAACGCCTGCTCCGCATCCCGCGGAAGGTCCGCGCTGCGCACGGCATAGCCGTCAACAGCGGAATTGGTGAAGGGCGGCAGCGGCAGGGGCGCCGCGATGTCGTGCGCCAGCACGCGCCCGTCCGCATCGACCAGCGCCACCGCCTCGAGATCGGCAATCGCATTGACCCGCGCCGTGATCAGGCCAACCGCCTCGTCGACCGACATCATCGGTCCACCGAAGGCAAAACAATCGTCCGACAATTGCGCCATGGTGCCTCGTCAGCGCATTGCGGCGCTCTTCGCGACCGCTTCCTCAACCGGCATCGCCGCACGCAGCAGCAATGCCGCAGCAGCCGGGATATCATCGAGATGGACGGTCGGCAGCCGGGTTTCAACCGTCGCATCGGTCGCAATCCCGACAATTCCGGGATCATCGGGGAACAGCAGCGGCTTGTCGTTCGCGGCGCGGTGCACCTCGATCTTGCGATGCGGCTCGCGTTTGAAGCCTTCGACGACGACGAGATCGACGGCAGACAGCTTGCTCAGAAGATCCGGCAGCCGCGGCTCCGCGGCGCCACGCAATTCGTGCATCAGGGCCCAGCGGTTCGACGAAGCCACCAGCACCTCGGCCGCACCGGCCTCGCGATGGCGCCAGGAATCCTTGCCGGGCACGTCGACATCGAACTGGTGATGCGCATGCTTGATGACGGAGACGCGCAGCCCCTGCGCGTTGAAATGCGGGATCAGCCGCGTCAACAGCGTGGTCTTGCCCGCACCGCTCCAGCCTGCAAGGCCGATGACTTTCATTCCAGCTCCGTCTCCGCGAGCGACCTGGTCTTTGGTGGAACCGCTCCCGCCACCGTCATTGCGAGCGACGCGGAGCAATCCAGACTGTCTCCGCGGGGGCATTCCGGGATTGCTTCGCTTCGCTCGCAATGACGAGGCGGCATTTTCCTCTCTCTCGGCCATGCTTATATCGGCTTGGCCCGAATGTCATGCTAACCTCGCGGCCATGATGAAGATCGACAAAGCCCCGGTGCCCCTGATCGTCCCAAACCCGGACGACCCACGCCTGACGGAGAGCGTGACCGGGACCGACCAGACCGGCGCCAGGGTCGAGATCAAGGTGCCGATGGAGCGGCCGCTGACGCTCTATTTGAATTCGCAGGAGATCGTCACCATGATGACGATCGGCGACTATCCGGAATATCTGGCGCTGGGCTATCTGCTCAACCAGAACATGCTGAAGTATAATGACGTCGTCACCGAGGTCGAATATGACGACGACCTCCAGGTGGTCGTGGTGCGCACCTCACATCACACCAATTTCGAGGCCAAGCTGAAGAAGCGCACGCAGACCTCGGGCTGCGCGCAAGGCACCGCCTTCGGTGATCTGCTCGAGGCCGTCGAGAGCGTCGCGCTGCCGAAGGCCGAGCTGCGCACCTCCTGGCTGTACCAGATGACGCAGACCATCAACACCATGCCCTCGCTCTATCTCGAAGCCGGCGCGATCCATGGCTGTGTGCTGTGCCAGGAAGGCACTCCGCTCTGCTACACCGAGGATGTCGGCCGCCACAACGCCGTCGACAAGATCGCGGGCTGGATGTACCGCCACGGCGTCGACGCCTCTGACAAGATTCTCTACACCACGGGACGCCTCACCTCCGAGATGGTGATCAAGACCGTTCGGATGGGCATTCCGATCCTGGTGTCGCGCTCCGGCTTCACCGCCTGGGGCGTCGATCTCGCCCGGCAAGTCGGGCTGACGCTGGTCGGTCGCACCCGTGGCAAGCGCTTCATCGCGCTCGCGGGCGAGGAGCGCATCGTCTACGACCAGAACCTCGAATACGTCGAGGAGGAATCGGCGAAACACAAGCGCAAGGGTGAAGGTGGTGACGACTAGGATTCCGGCAACGCAAGGCGTGCTGCTCGCCGGTGGTCTCGCGCGGCGCATGGGCGGCGGTGACAAGCCGATGCGCACGATCGGCGGCCGCACCATCCTGGAGCGCGTGATCGCGCGTCTGACGCCCCAATGCAGCGGCCTGATCCTCAATGCCAACGGAGATCCCGCGCGTTTCGCCGTGTTCGGCTTGCGGGTCATTGCCGACGACGTGCCCGGCTTTCCCGGCCCGCTCGCCGGCATCCTCGCCGCGCTCGACTGGACGGCGGCGAACCGGCCCGAGATCGAATGGGTCCTTAGCGCCGCCGGTGACTGCCCGTTCCTGCCGCGCAATCTCGTCGCGCGCCTGCACGAGGCACTTGAGCGAGAGAGCGCGCAGCTCGCGGTCGCCGCATCAGGCGACCAGTCGCATCCGGTGATCGGTCTGTGGCGCGTTGATTTGCGCGAACAGCTGCGTCACGCGCTGGTGGTCGAGGACCTTCGCAAGATCGACCGCTGGACCGCCCGCTATCGGCTGGCGACAGTGACTTGGCCGACCGAGCCGCTCGACCCGTTCTTCAACGCCAACACGGTCGAGGACATCGCGGAAGCCGAGCGGCTGGCGGCGCTGGATGCCGCGACCTAGCGCCAACGCGCAAAGCCGCCAGCGTCCAGCAATCCGCTCAGGCCGCGAGCGGCACCTCCCAAGCGTCGTAGCCGTAGACCCAGCTGGTATCGGTCCGCTCTCTCAGCCAGATATTGGCGCGCGAGGTCTCCTGCACCCGCGTGGTCCGCACCTTGCGCGTCGCCTCGAAGCGGCCGAATGCGTTGGCGACGCCGTCGCGGTCGACGCCTTCGAGGCAGCGCGACAGCACGGCGGCATCCTCAATCGCCATGGCCGCGCCTTGCGCCATGTAGGGCGTCATCGGATGACAGGCATCGCCCAGCAGCGTCACCTTGCCGTCCGCCCAGCGTTCCAGCGCATCGCGATCCATGATCGCCCATTTGTGCACGTCGGGGCACGCCGCGAGCACTTGGCCGACCTGCGGATGAAAGCCCTCGAACGAAGCGCGCAAATCGCACACGTCGCCCTTCGCCGACCAGGACTCGATCCGGAAGTTCGGCTCGGGCTGGCTGGTGACGAGATAGACCTCGCTGCGGTCGGGCTTGACGTAGTAGATCACGATGTGGCGGTCCTCGCCCCACCACTTCGTGCAGTCGTCGATCTTCTCCCCGCCGAGCAGCGCCGCCGGATAAGTGGTGCGATAGGCGATGCGGCCGGTGAACCTGACCGGCGCGGTGTCGAACAGGATGTCACGCACCACCGAATGCACGCCGTCCGCGCCGACCACGGCGTCAGCGACGACGCTCGAGCCATTTGCAAAAGTCAGGCGGATGCCATCGCCGGTCTCGTCGAGACCGATCAGCTTGTGGCCAAGCCTCACACGCTCATCAGGTACCGCGCTCGCAAGTGCCGCATGCAGATCGCCGCGATGGGCGAGCAGATAAGGCGCGCCGAACTTCTCCTCAGCGCTCTCGCCGAAAATCATGTCGAACTTGATGTCGCCGCTGTTCCAGTCGCGATTGTTCCACGAGCGCGGGTAGAACGACTGGCTGCGCATGCGTTGCTCCAGCCCCAGCGCGCGCAACACCTTCATCGCGTTGCAGCCGATCTGGATGCCGGCGCCGATGCGGGCGAATTGGGCTGCTTGCTCATAGACCATGACATCGATGCCGACGCGCCGAAGCGCCGCGGCGGTCGCAAGCCCGCCCATACCGGCACCGACGATCGCAACCGAAAGCGGCTTTGCCATCCCGTCCCACCCCTGTTTGTCGCGCGGCTTGAAGCGCCGCGTTGTCAAATCATAATGCTTGCCCGGGAACGGATTGAACAGCCATTCGAAGCATGGCCGTCCTCGCAATGGTCATGGCGGGCGGATCAGTCCGCCTTCCTCTCGGCATTCGGAAAGAACACCTGCTGTCCGTCGACCCTGTAGGCGGCGATCGCCGCCTGCCCCTCCGGCGAGATCAGCCAGTCGACAAAAGCTTGGCCTGGCTCCTTTTTCACGCTCGGAAGCTTTTCCGGGTTCATCAGCATCACGCCGTATTGGTTGAGCAGCCGCTTGTCGCCTTCGACGACGATGTCGAGATCGCCGCGTTCCCTGAAGGCGATCCAGCTGCCGCGGTCGGACAGCACATAGGCGTTCGCCGTGCGTGCGGCGTCGAGCGCAGCGGTCATGCCTTGCCCGATGTCGCGATACCAGGCGCCCTTGGCAGTCGCGATGTCGATACCCGCGACGATCCAGAGCGCGAGCTCCGCGGCATGAGTTCCCGAGCGATCGCCGCGCGACACGAACGGTGCCCCCTTGGCCTCGATCGTCTTCAGCGCGGTCGCGATGTCCTTGCCCTTCACGCCGGCGGGATCGCTCTTCGGCCCGACCAGCACGAAGTCGTTGTACATGACGTCGAAGCGCTTTGTGGCAAAACCGTCGGCGACGAACTTCTCCTCCTGCGGCCGCGCATGCATCAGCACGACATCGGCCTCGCCCTTCCGCGCCCCATCGAGCACCTCGTCGGCGCGGCGGGCGATCACGGTCACCTCGATGCCGGTCTTGTCGTGAAAGATCGGCAGCAGGTAACGGAGCAGGCCTGAATCCTGCGTCGATGTCGTCGAGGCCAGGACGATCGCGCGCTCCTCGGCGGACGACGCCGCAACGCCCGCGACAAGGCCGCAAAGAAGCGCAAGTGAAACAGGCAATTGGCGGACGGCCATGAACGGGTTCCCACTGAACAGAATGCGATCATGAAGATCGATTGCGCCGCACTCGTGACGCATCCGCCCGCGTGGCGGCAACAAAAGATAGAACACGAGCTGAGCCACTACCGGCAGCACACGTTGCCGGCGCATGGGCGATCGCGCCGCGACGGGTCGCTCGGGAAATCTCGGCAATGAATCAACCGGCACGTTGATTGCTCTCGCGAGCGCGCGGGTCGCAAGGCTCGCACCATTCGAGCCTCGCAAGATCGTCAACCAAGATGAAATCGCGTGTCAGGATGTGTTGCAAAGCAACGAGATGATCGGGCATGGTTCGCGCGGACTGAAATTGAAAGTGCAGAATTCCCCCTGCGTTGAACGTCAAAAAGAAGCAAGAATTTGCATAGGAATGCAGGATGGAATTCCTGACGACGAGTGAAGCCGCCGACTATCTCCGGCTCGGTGAACGAAAGCTCTACGAACTCGTCACCAACGGTGCGATCCCCTGCACCAAGGTGACCGGGAAGTGGCTGTTTCCCCGCCACGAGCTCGATCTCTGGGTGCTATCAGGACTGGCGCGTCCGGCCGGCATGCTGACCGCGGAGCCGCCGCCGGTCGTCGGCGGCAGCCAGGACGAGCTTCTCGATTGGAGCCTGCGCGAATCCGGCTCCGGCCTCGGCTCGATGAGCGAGGGCAGCGTGCGCGGGCTCGAGCGCCTGCAACGCGACGAGGTGATGGCAGTCGCGGTGCACTTCCACAGTCTCGATGCCTCCGGCAATCTCGCCTCCGACGCCAGCGTCACGGCGCTGCGGGACGCGCCGGATCTGCATGATGCGGTGTTGGTGGCGTTCGTGCGGCGCGAGCAAGGGCTCGTGCTGCCGCCGGGCAATCCGAAGCGGCTGCGCGGCCTCTCCGACGTGCTCGCGCTCGGCGCCAGGATGGCGATGCGACAGCAGGGCACCGGCGCGCAGATGCTGCTCGACATGTTGCTCACGCGCGCGGGCGCCTCCGCGCGGGATCTGCGCCGCGTGGACCCGCCGGCCCTCACGGGGCCTGATCTCGCCGAGATCGTCCGCGCCGGACAAGCCGATTGCGGGGTCGCGACGCGCGCCGCGGCGCGCTCGGCCGGCCTCGATTTCGTGCCGCTGGTCTGGGAGAATTTTGACCTCGCGATGCGGCAGCGCAGTTATTTCCGCCCCGCCATGCAGGCCCTGATCCGGTTCCTCAGCGAACGGCGGCTGCGGCAGCGCGCCGAGGAGCTGACCGGCTACGATCCCTCGCCGGCAGGACAGATCCGCTTCGCAGCCTGACATTGACGCCCGCCCCCAAATAGTTGCAAAAGAAACCAATTCAGCCGGGCATACCCGGCGGGGCAACAGCGGCCAACGCGCCGGCTCAGGGGAGGACAAGCGTGAATCCAACAAGATTTGGACTGCCGGTCGCGGCCGCCTTCGTGGCGGCGTTGATGTCGGGCGCCGCGATGGCGCAGATTTCCGACGATGTGGTCAAGATCGGCGTGCTCACCGACATGAACGGCCCGGCCTCCGCGCCGACCGGCCAGGGCTCGGTCACGGCAGCGC
This sequence comes from Bradyrhizobium commune, assembly GCF_015624505.1. Lineage (NCBI taxonomy): Bacteria > Pseudomonadati > Pseudomonadota > Alphaproteobacteria > Hyphomicrobiales > Nitrobacteraceae > Bradyrhizobium > Bradyrhizobium commune. The sequence goes on from NZ_CP061379.1 coordinate 6,016,022, forward strand.
AGATGGCGATCGACGATTTCGGCGGCACGGTGCTCGGCAAGCCGATCAGCATCGTGATCGGCGACCACCAATTGAAGGCAGACGTCGGCGGCGGCATCGCGCGGCGCTGGTACGACGTCGACCAGGTCGACCTTATCGTCGACGTGCCGGTCTCGGCCGTTGGCCTCGCGGTGCAGAACATCGCGAATGAGAAGAAGCGGCTGTTCATCACCCACTCCACCGGGACCGCCGACTTCCACGGAAAATTCTGCTCGCCCTACGCGATCCAGTGGGTGTTCGACACCCGCGCGCTCGCGGTCGGCACCGCGGATGCGGTGGTCAAGCGCGGCGGCGACAGCTGGTTCTTCATCACCGACGATTACGCCTTCGGTCACTCCCTCGAACGCGACGCCTCCAGCGTCGTGACCGCCAATGGCGGCAAGGTGCTGGGCTCGGTGAAGCCGCCGCTGGCAACGCCCGACCTGTCCTCCTTCCTGCTCCAGGCGCAGGCGTCAAAAGCCAAGATCATCGGCATTGCCGCTGGCCCACCGAACAACATGAACGAGATCAAGACCGCCGCCGAGTTCGGCGTGCTCAAGGGCGGCCAACAGATGGCGGCGCTGCTCGCGCTGATCACCGACATCCATGGCATCGGCCTGCACGCGGCACAGGGCCTGTTGCTGACGACGTCGTTCTACTGGGACATGGACGACAAGACCCGCGAATGGTCGAAGCGCTATTTCGCCAAGATGAACAAGATGCCGTCGATGTGGCAGGCCGGCGTCTATTCCAGCGTGATGCACTATCTCAACGCCATCAAGGAAGCCGGCACCGATGATCCGCTCAAGGTCGCGGCGAAGATGCGCGAGAAGCCGATCGAGGATTTCTTCGCCCGCAACGGCAGACTGCGCGAAGACAATCTGATGGTGCACGACCTCTGGCTGGTGCAGGTGAAGACCCCGGAGGAAAGCAAATATCCGTGGGACTATTACAAGATCCTTACCACGATCTCGGGCGAGAAGGCGTTCGGTCCGCCGGACCCGGCATGTACGATGGTGAAGAAGTAAGATTGGCGAGTGGCGAACAGGGAGTGGCGAATGGGGGAAGACTCCATTCGCTATTCGCCACTCACCACTCGCTATTTCACCACCCCGATCTCGCGAAAATATTTCATCACGCCCGGATGAATCAGCTCCGGCTTCGGCGCGGCCGCGACCGTGTTCGCGGCGGTGGTCTCGCAGGCCTGCGCGAGCTTCTTGCAGAACGCCGCTTCAGTGCTGTGTAGCGTCTTCGCCAGCCGATAGGCGACATCGTCGGGCAGGTCCTCGCGGGTCAGCACAAAACTCCAGGAGCCGAGCGAGGCGATCGGCTCGGACTGTTTTGGATAGGAGCCGGCCGGCACGGTGAGCGGCTTGAGGAACGCGTGCTTGGCGCGGATGCGCGCGATCTCGTCTGCGCTCGGCGCGATGAAGCGCGCGCCGGACGCGCTCGAGGCGACCGCCGCGAAACCGGGCCAGCCGATGCCGGCGCCCCACAGCGCTGCGACGCGTCCGTCCTCGACCATCGCGGGGCCGTCGCCGGCGCGGTCGAGATAGACCGCCTTGAAATCTTCGTCCTGCTTCAGGCCAAGGCCGTCGAGCACATAGCGCGCCAGGATCGGCAGGCCCGAGCCCTTGGCGCCGAACGCGACGGGCTGGCCGACGAGATCATGGATGGTCTTGTAGGGACTGTCCGCGCGCACCACGAACATGCCGGGGTTGGAATAGATCGCAGTGAGGATCTTGAGCCGCACGGGCGTGCGGCCGATGCCGGCGAAAGCCTCGTAAGCCGGCTCGCCCGCGACCAGCGCGAGATCGAGCTCGCCCTTCTCCAGCAGCGGAATGTTCTCGTTGCTGCCCTTGGTGTTGCGCGGGACGATGGTGAGCGTGCTGTCTGCCGCGTTCATCACCTCCGCAAAGGCGTTGCCATAGAGCGGAAAGCCGCCGCCGGGCGTCGCAGTACCGAGGCTGATCGTTGTGGATGGAATGGGCTTGTCTCCGGTTTGAGCGGCGGCAGGGCCAGCGAGCAGCACTGCTGCGAGAGGAATGATCGAGGCAAGTTTCATGGTCGGTCCCGGCCGGTCTGCGTCAACATCGACTTGAGACGATGTAGGCAGGAGGCGATTTTTATGGAAGCATGGGCGTCAACGACAATAGAACAATGGGAGGCGTCATGTTGCGAATTTTGCGTAACAGTGTTTTCGGGCTCGCGATCATCTCAGGCCTGTTCAGCGCCGCACCTCCCGCCTCCGCCGCCGACTACCCCAACCGCCCCGTGCACTGGATGATCGGCTTTGCCGCCGGCGGCCCGGTCGACATCGTCGCCCGCATCATGGCGCAATGGCTGTCGGACCGTCTCGGCCAGCAGTTCATCGTCGAGAACCGCGCCGGCTCCGGCGGCAACATCGCGGCCGCGGCTGCGATCAACGCACCGGCCGACGGCTACACGCTGCTGTTCGTCGCGCCCAACAACGCGATCTCGACCTCGCTCTACAAGAAGCTGCCGTTCGACTTCCTGCGCGACACCGTGCCGGTCGCCAGCATCATGCAGCTCACCAACATGCTGGTCGTCTCCAACGCGATGCCGGTGAAGACGGTCCAGGAGTTCATCGACTATTGCAAGGCCAACCCGGGCAAGATCTCGTTCGCCTCGTCCGGCAACGGCACCTCGGTGCACATGTCGGCCGAGCTGTTCAAGGCGATGACAAAGTGCGACATGATCCACGTGCCCTATCGCGGCTCGGCGCTCGCCTTCCCCGACATCATCTCCAACAAGGTTCAGCTGATCTTCGACAATCTGCCGTCGGCGCTGGAGCAGTCGCGCGGCGGCAGCGTCCGCGCGCTCGGCGTCACCTCGCCGCAGCGCTGGCCCGGCGTGCCCGACGTGCCCGCGATCGCCGAGACCGTGCCGGGCTTCGAGTCGGTCGGCTTCTACGGCATCTCCGCGCCGAAGGGCACACCGGGCGAGATCGTCGATCTCCTCAACAAGGCCGTGAACGAGGCGCTGAAGGACCCGAAGCTGGTGGCACGCCTCGCCGAGACCGGCGGCATCCCCAAGCCGATGACGCCGGCCGAGTTCGGCAAGCTGGTCACCGATGAGACCGAGAAGTGGCGCAAGGTGGTGGAGTTCGCCGGGGTGTCGGTCGACTAGCGGCGCCGAAGCCGCGAGTTCGCATCTCGCCAACACGGCATTGAGGGGCCGGAAGGCCTCGTTCAATCAAAAAGTTCGAAAACAACCCCATGCACAGTAGAAAGATCGAGCAATTACAATTTGTTACGAAAAAGGCGGCAGTGAGCCCGCCCGAGGCGGTTTGACTTGTCGGGCAAAACAGGACTATAAGGGCATCATCGGAAATTTCGGTAATTCGAAAGTACCGGCCGTGCGGCCCCGGCCTCTCCGCCTCGCCAGAGCCGGCATTGCACCCCCGCCGCCATCCCTGTAAACGAACCGCGCACCGTTGCCGGCCGCGCGCTTCGCGCCGCCGTCTCGCGGCGGGGCCTGTAGCTCAATGGTTAGAGCCGGCCGCTCATAACGGTCTGGTTGCAGGTTCGAGTCCTGCCGGGCCCACCATTAATTCCGATATTCAGAATTTGCAGATTATGCCAGCTAGCTCAATAGTTTGCAGCACTATACCTCGGTTCGGTGAGCAATTTTCTCAGTAGGATTTTTTCGTTTGTTTTTCAATGGGCCAAAATTTGACCCCGACAGGACTCGAACTCATCTTATGAAAGAAGCTCGATTCTGCATTTTTTGAACGCTGCCGTTAAAACCTGATCTTCTTCTTGCGCCCATTTATCTCGACGGTGCGTTCTAGGTCTTTAGGCGAAAGGCGTCCGCCAACAGAGTTTATTGAGCGGGATTTCTGAACCATTAAGAACAACACAAAGCGTAGCAAGTGTGCGCGTCCTCCAACCGATAGCTCAACAATTTAGGCCGCGGCCCTCGTCGCCGGCGCCGCCTCCAGTTACTGCCGCGGACGTTCACGCCATACAGCATCAACGTTGTGGATTTCCACGCCGCGACAGGAGCACCAAGTCGGCCGCTTCCTCGGCATCCTCGAGAAGCGTCTTGCGCGGTGTGCCTATCAACGCACGCATGGTAAGGCCCCGAGCAAAATCCGTGACTTGGATCGCACGTTCGGCCGCAGGAAAATCAGACGGAATTTCCCCGGCAGTGATCGCGTCCCGGAAACGACCTTCCACTAGTGCCGCGCCGCCCGCGGCCGCCTTTTGCAGGAATTTCCGGACCTCATCATCATCCACGAGCGGCGCGACACAAATCAGAAGGCAACCCCGGGCAGATCCCTTCTCGGTCGCGCTTTCCACGGCGTAATGCAGAAAAGCCCCGATCGAGTCGCGGAGACTCTGTGGCGAGAGGAGCGCATTTGCAGCGCGAGCGCCTTTCGCCTCGGCATACGACTTGAGGACGCGCAGGAATATTGCCCGCTTGTCCCCAAAGACTGCATACAGGCTCGGTCGTCCTACACCCATCCCGGCGACCAGATCGTCAATCGTCACACCGTCGTAGCCCTTCGACCAGAATACCTGCGTGGCCTTTTTGAGAGCGTCGCTCTCGTCAAAGGTGCGTGGGCGTCCCCGTGGCTTGGCAGTATTTTGAAACATTCAGTTCAAAACTCCTTGACTGAGACCAATTCGCTTTGCAATATCTAACTGAACAGTTCGAAAATAACAAGGCGGCTCCTACATCACGGGGCTCTTTCGAGCTTCATCTTCACCACGGAGACGCTATGAAACATTCGTTCGCGCTCGTCACCGGCACCACGTCCGGGCTCGGTTACGCGGCAGCCGGCTTGCTCGCCACTAAGGGCTATAAACAGGTCATCGTCACCGGACGCAGGCTGAGCGCGGTCCAGGAAACGGCTGCTCAACTCGCGGCTGAGACCAAGAAGAAAATCTTCACGCCGCTGGAGCTGGATCTAGACTCGCCGTCTAGCGTTGCGTCGGCCCTCGCAGAGTTGGTCAAGCAGGGGCAGCCGATCGATTTCCTGCTGCTTAATGCGGGGATGGTCCCCGGTAAGAAGCGCGTGATCACTGCGGCGGGCATCGAGGCTTCTCAGGCGCCGTTGATCGGCCATCATCAACTGACTGTCGGCTTGCTCCGCAACAATCTGCTGAGCTCCGACGCGCGGATCGTTATTGCCGGCGCGGAGCCTGCCCGAGGAGGTGTGCCCATGTTCAAGTACACCGAGCTGGAAGCCTTTGCGGCAAAATACCACCAAGGCGACCGCACCGCTGCTGTGGAAGCCCTCCTGCGCAACGGGCCGAACGTGAAGTACACGGCCAACAATGCGTATGCCGACGCGAAGCTCATTGTCGCTTGGTGGACCGCGGCGCTAGCGCGCCGGCTACCCTCCGGCATGGCCGTGTATGCTGTCTCGCCCGGTGCATCGAACGCCACCAACGTCGCGCGAAACGCGGGCCCGGCGTTGAAGTATCTGATGATCCCAATCGTAAACCTCATTCCCGGCATGAATCAGAAGCCGGAGACGGCGGCCAGCCGATACCTCCAGGCGTCGGAGTTCGGAACCGACGTCTCAGGGCAATTCTTCGCTTCGGCTGCGGGGAAGTTCTCAGGCCCGATGGAGGTGCAGCGCCAACCACACCTCCACGACCGCGCCAGTCAGGAAGCCGCATGGAAGGCCGTCGCCAAGGTCTCCGGGCTTGATTTCAAATGACAGACTCAGGGAACTAAATGGTCAAAGAGCAGGGAAAGCTTCGTCGCGCGCTCACGATGGGTCTACGCCTGGTTGCAAGCTATGGAACACACGAGCTTTGACTACGCTGTCGATCGCATCGAACGCTTGGAACGGGAGGTGGGACAATTGAAGGAGGAATTGCGCCAAAGCCGCAATACGGGGCCCGTCGATGCTCGCAAGGGAAGCGCCGCTGGGCTCGAACATTGACGAACCGAAAGGAAACAAAATGTCACTATTGAAAAACAAGATCGCCGTCATCACCGGAGGCAGCAGCGGCATCGGCCTCGCGACCGCCAAGAGGTTCGTTGAAGAGGGCGCCTATGTATTCATCGCTGGTCGCCGGCAGGCCGAGCTCGATAGGCCGTCGCAGAGATCGGGCATTACGGTGACAGTGCACAAAACTCTTCGTCCGGCGCTACCTAAATTGCCTTGCGCGGATCGGGCTGAGGCTGCAGCCGATAGATAAGTGCACTGTCACCGTAATTCTTCGCTCGGCCAGCCTGTGCTACACATAGGAAGCGAAGCGAGCGAAGGCTGCCACGCCGGAGCCCAACGGGCGAAGGCGGGCTGTGCGGCCCGCGAGCTACGGCCAGGCAAGCCACCGCACCAGGCTAGTTCGAAGACGGTGCAACCTGCCCGGCGTGGCCATCCAGAATCGGGCCGAACATCTGCCATTGCTCGCCCGTGAAGCGCATCATTTGCACCTGCTCGATCGGAAAGAAATCCGCCGGGGTCGTCTTGATGCGAATGCCTGGAATCAAGGTGTCGATCTCAAAGTCGAGATCGGCCACCACCTTCATGACATTGTCGCGGGTCAGGTTATCGCCGCAACGCTTTAGCACCTCGACAAGTGCGGTCGATGCGTTGAAGGCGATCATAGGACCGCTATCTGAGCGGTCTGCCCCGGGATAGTACTTGGCCATGAAGGCATGGAAGCGCCGCATGCCCGGGTGGCTCTCCCATTGCGGATCGGTGACGTTCATCTGAAAGCCGGCACTGAGAATACCCTTGGCGTTGTCGAGCCCGGCGGGTTTCAGGACTGCTGCAACGGACACCGATATGTTGGTCACGATATGGACGGGATGCCAATCGAGCTCAGCGAGCTTCTTGATCGCTTGCGCGGCAAATTTCGGCGTGGCGATGTCGAGGAAAATATCGGGATGGGCAGCCTTGATCGCAACGACCTGCGAGTCCACCGTTGGCGTGCTGGTTTCATACGGCGTACTGGCGACAACCAACCTGTCGTAGTTGTCTCGCAGCACGTCCTTCAATCCCAGAATATAGTCCCTTCCGAAATCGTCATTTTGGTAGAGCACGCCGATCTTGGCGTTGGGGTGATGCTCGAGAATATACGCTGCGTAGACGCGCGCTTCAGCGCGGTAGTTCGGCTGCAAGCCGATCGTCCAGGGAAAATGCTCAGGGTCGCCCCAGCGCGAGGCGCCGCTCAACACGAACAGCTGCGGCACGCGCATCGTGTTCATGTATTTCTGGATGGCAGCATTGGTCGCGGTGCCAACTGCGCCAAAAATCAGAAAAACTTCGTCGCTTTCAACCAGCCTGCGCGCCTGCTCCACGGTCTTCGGCGGACTGTAGGCATCATCGTCGGAGATGAAAGTGATCCTGCGGCCGTTGATGCCGCCATTGTCGTTGACCATGCGGAAATACGCCCCCATCGTCTTGCCAATGATACCGTAGGCGGATGCCGGACCGCTGTACGGCATGATGTTGCCGATCTTGATCTCGGTGTCGGTCACGCCGGGACCGTATTGCTTCTGGGCAGATGCGCCGCCTGCAAGCAGGGCGAGTGTCGCGGAAAGCATCACCAAATGTCGGGCTCTGACGGCCATCGCACCTCCTCCTCCTGCCAATTACCCAACAACGGATGCAGCCATCATCGCCGTTACCCGACTGACGATCTGCGGGTCGCGCAGAGAGCTTGACCGCTTCACGAGATGGGTCACTTCGAGCATGATCCGATGCACCGTTGCGTCCTCCGCCGCGAGGCGCTGCAGCGCGGCGTTGAAGTTCAAGCGCTGGCAAAAATCATCCGGGCGTTGCCCACGCGTGTTCTCAAAAATGAAGTCGCCCTCCGCCACCGCCCACGGCGCGGCCAGCAAATCCTGAATCTCCGCAAAGAAAGACCGCGCCAGTCCCTTGAGCGGATCAGCTTCGAAAGCCCGCGCTTCGATCAGCCGTTTCAAGACGCGTGTTTCCTGTGCTGCCACACTCATTCCCTGGCCAAACGCCGGATTGAATCGGCAGATCACGTCGCCGAGCGGCAGCAGATGGTCTGGAAAACGGTCAAGCTCCTCAAAGCGTCGGCGAATGCTGCAGGGAAAGCCGAACCGGTAAATGGGTCCGACAGGGACAGTACCCTCGATCGCATCGTGAATACTGTGCGTTCGCAACGTCCGGGCAAACGCGACAAAGTCTGCAACGCTCTCCGGCATCACTTCCCCATGCATGCCGGTTAAATTGACTTGCCAGCAATTGTTCTCGACTGGCACGAGCAACCCGCCGCGGCCGCTTTGGGCAGAAGGCCGATGGATTACGGCGCGCCAGTCACGTGGCGCGGCAGGCGGAATCTCGAACATCGCGGTTGCGTAGCGCAGGTCGATGCCGATCTCCGTCTCTTGCGGTCTTGGCAAGGCCATCCTGTCCAGCAATTCGAGGGTCAATGCGCCGCGCGACGATGCGTCGACGATGAAGTCGGCCGCGAGTTCGTTGATCCCTCCGCTCGCTTCGTCGTAGCGAACTCCGGTCACCGCGGCATGGTCAGCCGATTCCAGCAATTGAGTGGCGCGGCAGCGCGATTTCAGGACAATATTGCCTTGCTGTTCGACGAGGCGCCTCGCGACAAATTCCACGAGTGGCCGCGTCATGCACAAAAAATCGAAGCCAAGATCGCGCCGCGGAAACGGATCGAAGCCGGGCATTTCGAGCAGGGATTGAGAGCCGACCCGCACGCGAACGGCCCCGGCGTGCTCAAGCTCCGTTTCGAAATCCGGGAAGAGTTCGACCAAGGCGTCGAGGCCGCCTCTGAGCAAAACGTGAATTTGTCGCGCCTGGGGCGTGCCGCTGCGCGCGATCGGCTCGGAGGGCAGATCGTCACGCTCGAGCACGGTGACGATTTCGAAGGACGACGACAACGCTTTCGCCGCGGCGAGCCCGCCAATGCCGGCACCGACCACGATCGCGTGCCGGCCGAGTAATCCTGGCATACCCGTTCCCCGCCAAAGAGCGTTCGTCGGCAATTGACCTAGACCAGGATCGTCGAGCGGTCTTGGACCCGAGGGAACAATGGCTTGGACTAAAGTGCCCCGTCTGGTAGATTTCTGCCGAGCGGTCCGTGTCGGCCTTTGCAACAGGATGGCTGATGGTAACGTCGACGCCCGGCTACACTGTCGTTCGGTTCTCGAGTTGCGCCTTGCCGGAAGACGGACGGGGCCAAGCGCTCGAAGAACTGCATGAGCGCGGCCTGCTGCCGACCAGGTTCATGCGCTACGGCAACGCTGCGCCGCGGGTTGATGTTGTCAACCGCACCATGCCCGGACTCCGCATTCTGACGGCGAGCTACGCGAGCGTCCGCCGCGAGGGCGGGCGGCAAGGAGGCGATCTCCTCTACCTCTGCATGACCCTGAACGGGACGACCATGGGGAGCCGGCGCGGGCGCGAGATGGTCCTCAGTGACGGGGACGCCGTGCTGTTGACCAACGAGGCGGCCGCATGGACCATGACCTCCGCCTCATCCGTCAGGATCGCTGGAATATGCGTGCCCCGATCGGCCATCGCGCCGCTTGTTCCCAAGCTCGAAAACGTAACGATGCGACAGATCACGAAGGATACAGGCGAGCTGAGACTCCTGAGAAAATATCTCGACGTCGTTGCCGATGATGAGGCCTTGGCCGCGCCCGCCTCGCAGCGTCTCATCACCGGCCATTTCTACGATCTCGTCGCATTGGTGCTTGGGGCCAATGGCGACGCCAAGGCGCTTGCTGCGGACAGAACGACGGGCGCGGTCCGCCTGGCCGCGATCAAAGCCGATATCGTCGCCAATCTCAATGACGGCAATCTGAATGCGACGATGGTCGCGACCCGCAATCGCATGACGGTGCGCTACCTGCACAAACTGTTCGAGAGCGAGGGCATCACCTACTCGGAGTTCGTGGTCCGCGAGCGTCTGGCGCGGGCCTATCAAAATTTAAGAAACCCTCTTCATTCGCAGCGCGCAATCGGCACAATCGCCTTCGATCTTGGGTTCAACGACCTGTCGTACTTCAACAGGGCGTTTCGCCGGCGTTACAATGCGACCCCGTCCGACGTTAGGGAACGGCGCGGAGAATGATGTCGCATTTGGTCCTGCAGAAATCCCACAGAAATCCTGTGAACAAACACGCGCAAAAATGGACAAACGAGCACGAGGAGTTGCGCCAGCGCACTTAATTGCCCTGACCGTTTTCGCGGGTTCGAAGCTCGTTAATTGAATGCACTGTCAGCGTAATGCGAGTGCCTTCACTTTCAAACCAACGCCAGCCGCAATGACCCTCCAACCGTGCGCGCGGCGCGTTGAACGTTGCCGTCCTTTGACTCGCGCAAGCGCCCATCTGACTGCGCGACGTCCTCTTGCCTCAGGGCGCGCGACATCCGCAAAGTCGGGCAGATCTTGCGCACTGACCTCGTGCGGGACGTTACTGCCCCACAACCGCCATCAGAGATTTTTGCCGTGGAGCCAGGTGCGGATGGCCTGGATGAGTTCGGCCTTGCGTTCCAGCGGCAGCCAATGTCCGGAGGGCATGCTCGTCACGATCAGGTCTGCGCAGGCCGCGCGCATCGGGTCGCCCTGGCGATTTCCGGTGATGCTGCAGATCTGGTCGAAGTCGCCGTTGACGAACAGCACCGGCTGCGACAGGCGGCCGCCATTGGCGGCCTTGCGCGCATAGGCGATGTTGGCGTCGTCGTTCAGGTACCACGCGCAGGAGGGGCGGAAGCCGTGGGCCTCGAATGCCTGCACCAGCACGTCGAAGTCCGCCGGCGGCCAGAGAGCCGGATCAGGCTGGATCGGCGGGGCGCGGTGCGCGGCGCCGAAGCGCCCGCCATTGCGCGTGACCATCGCATTCGGCGAAACCTTGCCGATACCGGCGGGATTGCCTGGCCGAAAGATCGACGCCAGCGATGCTGCCAGGTCCGCATCGAGATCGGCGACCGCCGCCTCGAAGTGCGTCGTGTAGTAGCGGTAGTAGTCCCATTGGCCGTCCGGATATTGATCAGCCGGATAAATCGTTCGGTCGACCAGCGGGACGATCGTGCGCAGCGCGTGCCCGTCGGGTTGATACGCGAGCGAGGTCAGCACGATGCCACGGCTGCGCTCCGGCTGATGCGCGACCAATTCACCGACCACGACACAGCCCCAGTCGTGGCCAACCCAGATCGCAGGCTTGCCGCCAAGGTGGTCATGGAGTTCCGCCATGTCTGCCACGACCTCCTCGATGGCATAGGCGTCGTTCGCTTCAGGCACGGAAGAGCCGCCGTAGCCGCGCAGATCGGGAGCGACGCAGTGCCAACCATCGGCGGCGAAGGCCTCCATCTGGGCGCGCCACATCAAACTGAGGGTGGGCCAGCCATGGACGAAGATCATCAACGGTCCGTCGGCCGGCCCGCACGCGATGTAGTGCGTTGAGTGACGAGGCGTCGTGAAAGTGCGCGAAACCAGCGCGGAGGATGGCGTTTGCAGTGCTGCGCCCGATGAGATCGACATGCTTCAACATTCCGTTTGAGTTCAGACCGGCTACCCCAACATCGGAAGTCTCCGCGCCGGATCAACCCCGCCGGCCTGTGACTTCAAATACGGCGCGTAACGCCGGTCGCAATGACCGTCCGACCGTGCGCGCGGCGCGTTGAACGTTGCCGTCCTTTGGGTCGCGCAAGCGCCGATCTGACCGCGCGAGGTCTTCATGGGCTGGGCCAGGATGTTCTGCCGGTACTCTTGCGCGTGCCCCGGAAGTTCCCATCTGTCTGGCCAGTCTAACCACCCAAGTCAGGACATCCTTCATGGCCAAGCTCGACGGCAAGATCGCTCTCATCAGCGGAGGCACCACCGGCATCGGTGCCGAGACCGCCAAACTCTTTCAATCCCAAGGCGCAACGGTCGTCGTCACCGGCTCCAGCGAGCGCTCGGTGGAGGCCGCCAAAGCGGCGCTGCCGGGGATCGAGGTGCTGCTCTCGGACGCCGGCAACGTGGCCGCCACGAAAGCGCTGGTCGACCAGGTCAAGGCCAGGCACGGCCGCATCGACGTCCTGTTCGTCAACGCCGGCATCGCCAGGTTCGCGCCGATCGCAGACGTCGATGAGGCTCTTTACGACAGCCAGTTCAACATCAATGTGAAGGGCGCGTTCTTCCTGATCAAGCATGCCATTCCGATCATTCCGGACGGCGGCGCGATCATTCTGACGGCTTCGGTGGCGGGTGCGAACGGCGGCCTGGGCGGCGCCAGTGTCTACGGCTCGACCAAGGCGGCGCTGCGTTCATTCGGCCGCACGATCGCCAAGGAGCTGACGCCGCGCGGCATCCGGGTCAACACCATCAGCCCGGGTCCGATCATCACCCCGATCCTCGACAAAGGCGGCCTCACCCCTGCCCAGAAGGATAACTTCATCGAGGGCGCCAAGACGCGCATCCCGCTTGGCCGCACCGGTACGGTCGCCGAAGTGGCGGCGGCCGCCCTCTACCTTGCTGCCGACGCCACCTACACCACCGGCGCCGAACTGTTCATCGATGGCGGCTTGATCGACCTATAGGTGCTTGCGAAGGTGCGATGTGGCGCTCGCGCCGGACACCGCGAGGGATCATGATCGCACCGCTAAAGCGCGATGAGATCGGGATGAATCGTCATCGCGCTTTAGGTTGTTGTTTGAGCATGATCCTTTCGGAAAACCGCTGCGCACTTTTCCGGATCATGCTTTAGCGGCAGGAGGATTTCACGATCGAGCCAGGTGAGCGCTATCGTGGCGAGGCGAGCGAACCTTCGCCGAAAGGGCCTGCTCCGGTTCTACCGGTCTCGCAGGCGGGCGCGATACGCGCTCGGCGTCATGCCATGATGACGCTTGAACGTGTTGGTCAGGGTCGAGAGGTTGCGGAAACCGGCGGCCAGCGCAATTTCTGCAATCGAGAGATCATCTTGCCGCAAGGCTTCTCTGGCCCGCAACAGCCGGCGCTCGACCAGGTAGCCGTACGGCGTCCGCTGCGTCGCAGCCCGAAAGGCGCGGATGAAATGATTGGTGGACAATCCAGTCAGGGCCGCAAGGTCGGCGAGGCCGATCTCCGAGGTGAGATTGGCCTCGATATAGTCGAGCACGATGCGTAGCCGGCGCGGACTGAGCGGATGCGGTGCACCGAGATTCTCCGTTGCCCGACGGCTGCGAAGCATCGCGTTCGAATGCCAATGGACCAGGTGGCGAATGAGCAACTGCTGCGTTTGATCGAGCAGCAGCGAGTGCGCCTGATTGTCGATGCCCCCGTAGAGCTCGAATTCGGCGACGAGCATCGCAAAGTAACCTTGCAGCCACGGGTCCCGCATGGCGAACAGCGGATCGATATCGACCATGGTTGTGCCGGTGAGATTCTGCTGGGCGTAGCCGTTGATCAGATCCTGATCGAGATAGAGATGCAGCATCTCGAACACGCCGTTTCGCACGCTCTCCAGTTCCAGATCGTGAGGACGGAACGTGACGGAGCCGTGTTGCGACCCTGTCCCCTGGCATACGCCCTTGATGAACATCGACACGGAGGTCGAACCGCCGATGTGGTACATCAGGACGTTCTGGCCGAGCTTGCGCAGTCCTGTCCGGGTCGCGGGCCGGCGCCACTTCGCGGCGATCATATGCCCATCCGCATCGGTCACGGCATAGTCCGGACCGGTGCCGGCGTTCGTGCCGAGATAGGCATCAAAGGCTGATTTTGGTTCGGGTCCCTGATCGCCCATAGGGTTTGTCCTCCACAGCACGCGCGGTCTTGCTGCGTCTGCGCCGCGCCTCCTTGGGACGGTCGCACAAGCGGCAATCACGCGACGTCTGGAGCGCGTGAGGTTTGGCCCACGCGCCCCTTGCTCGAGGTCAGCCTAACGCAGGCGGAGTTCTAGAGCCTTTCCCGTTCCGATGGAATCGGAACGGGGCTCTAGATTCTTGTTTTGACGCGTTTTCTTGACGCGAACCGGTATCCACTTCGCTCGAAAACGCTCTAGCGTCTAGTCAGGGCATCGCCACGTCGTGGCGGCAGATGCTCCGAGCATTCACTGGCAGTCAGGCCAACGCTCCTGAAATCGAGGTTGTCGCTGTCTTCCTGCCCGAACACCGTTTTCACGTCGTCGCAGGCAACCGGGAGGCCCTGGATCGGTCGTCCCGTACCGTTTCTGATCACGCCGGCTTGCAGGTTGCCGCCGCAGGTGAAGCTGCTGGCGTCGTTGATGCTGCCGAAGCCGCTATAGATCGCGGTCTGCGGGAACGGACACATCGGCCGGGTACGGCCTGGAACGAGGCCGTGCGAATCGGACACACCGAGGATGGTCTTCGGCACGACGCCGTGCTCGACCCAGTTCCGGAGCGCGACGAACGGATCGTACCAGTACGGGCCGAATCCACCACCGATGTGTCCGGTCATCGGGGCGACAAACAGACGGTACCAGGATTGCAGCTTCTCATAATCCGCAGCTTTGGTGCCGCCGTACAATTTGGTCGCGACGCGGTTGTAGTAGTCCACGTCATGCCGCCAGCGGATCGCCGGATCAGCACTGCCGTGGAGTTGAATGATCTTGGTGCCGTGTTTCATCACCTCCTTGAGGTCCGGATCCTGGTTGTCCGTGTAGAGATCGATCGGAGGCGCCCCCAAGTCGGATCCGATCCGCGAACCGGTTGCAGCTTCCCGCTCATAGGTGGTGGGAACGCCGGGAGATGCACACGCCGCCCACCCCGTGGCATTGGTCGTCCCCATCTCGAGCGATTCCTGATCGACGAACAGGCAGTTGTTCGCAGGCCACGCGGCGTTGGCGTGATCGTACTGCACCACCTCAACCGTGCTCGCCGTCAAGGTTGCGGAATTGTACGAGGTGCTCTGGAACGTCCCCAACGCATTTGTCGGGAAAGTGATGCTGATGTCGTAAGGATACCAGATCCGCGCGCCCTGGCTGTTGCGGGGCCCGTCGAAAATCCGGTCGAACGCCGCCGCCTGCCTGGCGGTGAGGCAATTCGGCCGTGGCGGCGCGCCCGTGACGCCGCAGATGTTGGCCGCGGCGGAGAAGTGCATTGTGCAGACCCTCGGATCGGCGATCATGCCGTCAGCGACAGTGTCGGTGCCTTCGACGTCGCATGCCTTGACGATGGTGTTGTAGAGGGCGGTCTGCTGGTCGTTTGTCGGTAATGCCCCGGCCCCGTCGAGTTGGATCAGCTTTCGCATGACCAGAGCCGGCCAACTGTCCGCCAGCCGGAACTGCTGCCAGCGATAGGCCGGCGCGCCGATCAGGAAGCCGTCATATTCGTCGCCATGGTGCTGCAATTGGCCCATGCCCATGTTGCCGCCGCCCGAGCCGCCATTGTAGTAGTGCAACTTCGGCTCCTTGCCGTAATAGACCTCCGCGATGGCGTCAGCCCATTGCCTGCCATACCAGGTGCCGCGATAGATCCAGTCGGCGACCGTCCCGTAGGCGATCTTGTTGCGGTAAGGGCTGTTGGCGGTCGAGATAATCGCGAAGTTGGCGTTACCGGGGGTGCCTTGCGTGAAATGGCCGGCGTATTGCTCGCCGGCGTCGGTGATCGAAGCGACGAAGCCCTGACGGATCGCGTAGGTGGCGTTGGCACCATCGAGCCCCTCTCCGAAGCCGGATGGGTTGAGTGTTCCGGACTGCCCCGGCGCCCCCATGGTCATGACGCCACCCGTCCAGGCGCCGTTGACGGCGCCAAGATTGGTCGGGCCCTGGTCGGCTGAATTGAGTGGCAGCGAAATCACGATCTCGATGGCCTGCTTCTGGCCGACATCGTAGGCTGGCTGCCCCTTTGGGATACCCGGCGAATCCAGGCCGGGGCCGGCGGCATTCGGTCCCTCGCCGCCGGGATAATAGACGAACGCGACCTGACAAAAGGCCGGCGTCGGTCCTATCGGCGTCGGTCGGAAGTTGAAGCCGGAGCCGCCGGCCGGCTGTTCCGGTGCCGCGGGCACGATGCTGGCATAAGGAACCGTGACTGTGCTTGTCCCCGGGGTAATGACGCCCTGAACGATGTCGCCCGGAAGCGTGCCTGGCACGATCGCTGCCACTTTGGTCCCGAGATTGCCAAGGCAAGTCGGCAATGGCGGCGGTTCTGGCCGATTCGCGCGTGCGGGCATTATAGTTGCCATAGCAACTATTAGCCCGGCGAAGTGCAGAACTGCTGGTCTTTGCATGGTTTCCTTCCTCCTCTTCGTGATTTGGTAGAAGCTGGTCGAACAATCACCGCTTTTGCACGAATACGCGTGGCCGTGCGGTCCGTTCGCCTGAGAGGGCGAGTACTAGGATCTCTGTTTTTGGATTGTCGACTTGACCAAGCGCATGACGTGCACCGGTGGAACGGAACGCACGGGCGACAGAAATCGCCAGACTGCGCGCTTGGACACACCCCCCCTTATTTCCTCTGGCTTGCAAGCAAGGACATTGGAAAGATCATTCGAGCCGTGCAACGGAAATCAGCACTTGAGAGGAGATCGCTGGAAGATTGGCGCGATTTTGTAAAATGCAGCGATTTTGGAAATCGATGGAGGCCCCGCCAGCCTCGCACCAGCTTCGCGCCAGAAACTACCTCGGGACGCTGCGGTCGCGCGGCCTTTCCTGGTCATCTCATGAATCGCCAACAACGCCGCGCCGCGGCCAAACAACCCGAAACCGTCGCACCGCAAAAACTGGAAGCCGTAAAACAGGGCCAGTTGCTGTTTGGTCTCGGCCGCTACGCCGAAGCCCTGGAATGCTTCAACGCTTTCGAAAAGCACAACCCCAACATCGCCCCCCTCTATCAAACGCGCGGCCTCTGCCTGCAACGGCTCGGCCGGTTCGCCGAAGCGCAGGCCGACTTCGAGCGGTCGATCGCGCTGAACCCCCTTGAGGCGGAGACGCACAAGAACCTCGGCACGCTGCATGCGCGATTGGGCCGGATGGAGCAGGCCTTGGCGTGCATCGATCGCGCGCTTGCGATTCGTCCGAATTTTTCGGCGGCGCTCACCGAGAAGGCGCGGGCGTTGTGGAGCCTGCAATTGCTGGATGAGGCCTTTGCGGCCTTTCACCAAGCGCTGGCGGTCGACCCCGGCAATCCGCATACGATCTGGAATCTCGCGCTGCTTCAGATGCTGACCGGAGACTTTGAGCGGGGCTGGCGGGGGCGCGAGGCGCGTTGGAATGCGTCGCTTGGGCTGGTCGATCGCGGCTTGTCGCAAGCCCTTTGGCTGCGTGACCGGCCGATCGACGGCAAGACCATTTTGCTTCATGCCGACGAGGCCCTGGGCGATTCCATTCAGTTTGCGCGCTATGTGCCCATGGTGGCCGCGCTCGGGGCGCGTGTCATCCTGGAGGTCAAGCCTGCGGTCCAGCGGTTGCTGGCTGATGTGCCCGGCGTCGCGATGTGTATCGACCGATCGGCTGTGACGTCGCTCGCGTTCGACCTGCACTGTCCGCTCGGGAGCCTGCCGCTCGCGTTCGGGACGCGGCTCGATACGATTCCGTTTGCGGACGCGTATCTTCCTGCGGCACCAGTGGCGCGCGTGAAGACGTGGCAAGACCGGCTCGACTCACGGCTTGGCCCGCGCAACCGCATGCGCGTCGGTCTTGCCTGGTCTGGGGATCCCGCTCACAACAACGATCACAATCGATCGATGGCGTTGCGCACGCTTGCGCCTCTCTTCGAGAGCGACGACGCTCAGTTCGTCAGCCTGCAAAAAGGCGTCCGGGTTCAGGACCGGGCCTTCCTCGCCGAACGCGCTGATATCGTCGACCTGACGGAGCAACTGACGGATTTCAGCGACACGGCGGCGCTGATTTTCTGTCTTGATCTCGTCATCGCGGTCGACACCAGCGTCGTTCACCTTGCCGGTGCGCTCGGCGTTCCGGTCTGGACGATGTTGCCGTTCAATCCGGACTGGCGCTGGCTGCTCAACCGCGACGACAGCCCGTGGTATCAGTCGATGCGGCTGTTCAGGCAACCGACGCGAGGCGACTGGGAGAGCGTCGTGGACAGCGTGCGCTGCGAGCTGGAGCGGCAGGTGTTCGCGTGGCGGCCTGAGCGAGAGCCGGCTTTGCTGCTGCCTGCCGAGTGAGCGAGACCGGGCGGTCTGCTGGACAGCCGCCCGGATGGTTCGATGCGAATGCCGTCTGGCGATCGTTGCCGCTCACCTGCCCTGAAGCAGAAGGCCGAGAGGCTTGAGCGGGCCGACCGGGATCATCTCGAACGCAAGGAAGCCGCCGGCCGCGAGCGGCAGCGCGTTGATGGTCGCCTTGGCTTCATCGACCGAGGCGACGTTCATGAGAAAGACCACGCCGGGCTTGTCGTCGCGGAACCAGAACTGCTCGATCTTGCCGTCGAGGTAGAGCTTGAGCGTGTCGGGGACTTCCTTCTGCATCATCTCCTTGCGCTGCTCGTCGGTCATTGGCTTGCTGAAAGATCCGATGGCGAAGACTTTCATGAGTGTTCTCCTGTTGATTGAGATCGTTGCGAAGGACCCATGCCGGGCGCCAATCGAGACGGAAACGACATATTTAGTGTCATTTACGCCAACTCAGGTTTGCGGATTCCGTTGACAAAACCGACGTTTTATCAGCATTTTGTCAGGCACCCTCAGGCCGATCACGCTGTGGCAAAGCTCGTTCGCTGAGGAAGGATGTAGGCTTAGCCAGGCCGAACAACCATTGTCGTAAACGACAACTTTAAGAGCATTTACGCCATGCGTCTCGCGATCCTCGCGCTGGAGGGGCTTTGGGATACCGGCCTCACGGTCATCCTCGACGCGTTCAAGCTCGCCGACAATTTTTCAGTGCTGCAAATGGGCGGAACGCTTCGCTTCAACGTCTCGATCGTGGGGTTGCGCAAGAAGGTTCGATCCGGCCAGGGATTTGCGATCCCGGTCGAGGCGATCGCGACGGAGGCGAAGCCCGATTGGGTGATCGTGCCGGCGCTCAACACCGCAAGACCCGAGCTGCTGGTCCCCGCCCTCGATCGGCGCGACGTGAAGCAGGCCGGGGAGCAACTTCGGACATGGCATGCGGAGGGCGCGCGCATTGGCGCGTCGTGCATCGGCACGTTTGTCGTCGCTGAAACCGGACTTCTCGATCACCAGGAAGCCACGACGACGTGGTGGCTCGCGCCCTTGTTTCGCCAGCGTTATCCCAATGTGCGGCTCGACGAGAAAAGAATGCTCGTGCCGTCCCGCATCGGCGCGACCGCCGGCGCTGCCATGGGGCATCTCGATCTGGCGCTGTGGCTGATCCGCCAGGCCAGCCCGGAGCTGGCCGCGATGGTCTCGCGCTATCTGCTGGCCGATCTGCGCTCGTCACAGGCTCGCTTCATCATCCCCAATCATCTCGCGCAGGCCGATCCCCTGATCCAGCGCTTTGAACGGTGGGCGCGGGATCGTCTCAAGCAGGGTTTTTCGCTACAGGACGCAGCCGAAGCGCTGGCAACAAGCCCGCGTACGCTTCAGCGCCGCTGCGAAGCCGTGCTCGGAAAATCGCCGCTGTCGTATTTCCAGGATCTGCGGGTCGAACGTGCGCAGTCGCTGCTGCATGGCAGCGGCCTCGATATCGAGGCGATTGCGGCCGAAGTCGGCTACGAAGATGGCGCCACGCTGCGAACGCTCATCCGGGAACGCCTGGGCCGCGGCGTGCGCGAGCTTCGGGCGGATATGCGTTGAGGCGGCGCGATCGTCCCCGATCAACGTCGCCCCATCGCATCGTCTTCCTCAGTGTCCCGCAGCTTCGAGAATGAGACCCGCGATCTCCTTGGGATGCGAGATCAGCGCCAGATGGCTCGCCTTGACTTCGATCGTCTTGGCGCCCATGCGCTTGGCCATGAAGCGCTCGAGGTCGGGATTGATGGTGCGGTCCTCGGTCGAGACGGCGTAGTAGCTCGGCTTCGACCGCCAGGCCGCATTGGTGGTCTTGCCCGCCAGCAGCGCCTTGTGGAACGGCTCCTGCACCGCGTAGAGCCCTTTGGCCTTCGCGGCGGGCAGGTCGCCGGCGAAGTCGCGCAGGAATGCTTCCTCGGAGAGGCGCCCCTCATCGCCGTCGAAGACGATGCCCGCGCTCGCCGGCGGCGTCGGATAGGTCTTTGCAAGCGCCGTATAATCCTCGCCCGCGTCGGGCGCGCGTGCTGCGACATAAACCAGCGCGGAAACGTTCGGATGCACCCCGGCCTCGGTCACGATCATGCCGGAGAAGGAATGACCGACCAGCACCGTCGGGCCGTCCTGCCGCGCCAGCACGCGCTCGGCGGAGGCGACGGCTTCGGGCAGCGTCGTCAGCGGGTTCTGCACCGCCGTGACGTTGAGTCCGGCGGCCTGAAGGCGCGGGATCACTTCCAACCAGCACGAGCCGTCGGCAAACAGGCCGTGCACCAGCACGACGTTGCGCGCCTTGAGGGGCGCGGCGACGGCCGCGGTCACGCGAGTCGATAGCAGCGAGGCTGTCGCGCCGGCGGCGAGGATGCTGGCAAAGGTACGTCGGGTCATGGTCACGGCTTGTCTCCTTGTTGAAGTGTCGTGGATCTGAAGGCGGTGACGCGGGATCCCCGCGCGGATTCAATGGGTTTGCAGCAGGGCCTCGACGTCGGGCGAACGGACAATGGTGCCGTCGCGCGCATAGACCTCGTGGTTGGCCTCAATGCTGTCGCGGTCATAAAGATAATTGACCATGACGCCGAAGGATTCCGCGATCCCACGTTTCGTTGTATTGCCGAGCCAGTTGATGCGCTCGAGCCGCGCGCCGTTGCCGAGGTGAAAGCGCGCCACCGGATCGATGCGGTTTCCGGCTGATGCCGGTCGCGTCAGATAGGTTGCACACAACCGCATCAGGACGGGACGCAGCGCTTCGCTCTGCCGCGCATCGTTCCACCATCCGTCCTGCGCAAGCGCGGATGCAACCGCTGCGGTGGATGTGCCCGCCTCAGCAAGCTGACCTGTGAGCCAGCGCCGGAAGCCCGGTATCGGCGACAGCGTGGAGAAGCGCTTGAGCTGCGGGAATTCAGCCTTGAGCTCCTCGACCACCTGCTTGATCAGGAAATTGCCGAACGACACGCCGCGCAGGCCTTCCTGACAATTGGAGATCGAATAGAAGATCGCCGTGTCCGCGCGTGCCGCCTGCGCGCGCGCAACCGCTTCGTCAACATCCTGCGCCAGCAGCGGCGGCATCGACGTCGCCAGCCCCTCCACCAGCGCGACCTCGACGAAGATCAGCGGCTCGTCGGGGAGTGCCGGATGGAAGAAAGCGAAGCAGCGGCGGTCCGGAGCAAGCCGGCGACGCAGATCGTCCCAGCCCTTGATCTCGTGCACCGCCTCATAAGCGATCAGCTTCTCCAGCACGGCGGCCGGCGACTGCCAGTCGATCCGGCGCAATTCGAGGAAGCCGCGATTGAACCACGACGAGAACAGGTGCTTGAGGTCGCCGTCGAGCAGCTTCAGGACCGGTTCGTCGCGAAGGCGCGCGGCGATCTCGCTGCGCATCGCGATCAGCGCGGCGGTGCCGCCGGGCGCCATGTTCATCCGCCGCAGCAGCTCCTGGCGCGGCGGATCGGCGGCCTGCGCCACCGCGGCCGCGGTCTCGGCCGTCGCCTCCGCGAGGTAGCGTTCCGCAGCCGTGCGCAGCGCGGTTGCGTCGGGCTGAAATCCGGCCGCGAGATAGCGCTGGAAGCCGTGCCGGTCGGCCGCATCAAGCGCGGCCATCACGCCGTGCAGTTCGCGGGCGACAAAGGCGCCGGACGCTTCGCCGCGCTCGGACAGCAGCGTCTCGGCAAGTTGCTGGGCGAGGCCGAGCCGGACCGACGTCGCATCATGCGGGTTGCTCAGGGTTTCCGTGGTCGAGGTCATGGTCTTCTCCTCATGCAGCATTGGTGGTGGCCGGCGTCGCGGCCGGCTTGCGGAATTTGGCCGGCGGCACGTAGAGCCCGCCCGACGCCGTGACCAGATCGTCGATCGTCCTGGCGGCGAGCAGGTCGCGCGTCGCACTCCGGACGTCGATGCCGAGATCGGACGGCAGCATCACGATGCCGCGGCGGCGCAGATCCTCACTCGCCTCCGGCGACTGCCGCCGGCCAAATTCGGTGTCACCGGCAACCGCACGCAATGCCGCCTCACGCTCCGCGGGGAGCCGGCAGCGCAGCAGATTGGCGACGCCCTTCTCGGTGATGACATGCGTGACATCGTCGCCATAGACCATGACCGGCGGGCGCGCGAAGCCTGCGGACGCCGCGAGGTCGAACGCATCCAGCCGCTCGACGAAGCTCGGCGCGCCGTTCGGCTGCTGCGTCTGCACCATCTGCACGACCAGCTTGCGGCCGCGCAGGGGATCGCCGGCCTCCTCGCCGGCGCGCAACCAGGTCGGGCTGTCGTGGCGGCGGCCACGCGCATCGGCGCCCATGTTCGGTGCGCCGCCGAAGCCGGTGATCCGTCCTTTGGTGGCGGTCGAGCTGTTGCCCTGCGGGTCGACCTGCAACGTCGCTCCGACGAACATGTCGCAGGCATATTGCCCGGCGACCTGCGCTAGCGCGCGGTTCGATCGCAAATTGCCGTCGGCACCGACCGGGAACACATTCGCGCGGCTCGCGACATAGCGCTCCATGCCGAGCTCGGAGCCGAAGCAGTAGACGTTGTCGACGAAGCCGGCCTCCACCGCGGGGATCAGGGTTGGATGCGGGTTGAGCACGAAGTGGCTCGCGACCTTGCCCTTCAGCCCGCGCGCGGCCGCGTAGGTCGGCAGGATCAGCTCGATCGCCGCGGTGGCGTAGCCGATGCCGTGGTTCAATCGCTGCACCTGGAACGGTTCGTAGACTGCGGCGATCGCCATCGTCGCCATCAGCACGTTCGCGTCCCGCACCTTGGCGGGATCGCGCGTGAACAGCGGCTCGATGGCGTAGGGTTTTGGCGACGGCACCACGACATCGACCCAGTCGCAGGGGATGTCGACCCGCGGCAATCGATCGACGATCTCGTTGACCTGCGCCACGACGATGCCGCCACGGAAGGAAGCAGCCTCGGCAATGGTCGGCGTGTCCTCGGTGTTGGGACCGGTGTAGAGGTTGCCATCGCGATCGGCCTTGTCGGCGACGATCAGCGCCACGCGCGGCGTGAGGTCGACCAGCATCCGGGCGTAGAGCTCGAGATAGGTATGGATCGCGCCGACCTTGACGGTGCCGTTGGTGACCAGCTCGGCCAGCTTGCGGCTCTGCGGTCCGGCGAAAGCAAAATCGAGCCGGCTCGCGATACCGCGCTCGAACACCGCGAGATGGTCGGGTAGCGCCAGCACCGACTGCACCATGTGCAGATCGTGCAGGCGCGTGGGATCCGCCTTCGCAAGCGCTGCAGCCAGGAAATCGGCCTGCTTCTGGTTGTCGCCCTCGATGGTGACACGGTCGCCCGGCATCACGACCGCCTCGATCAACGCGGTTGCCCGATCGGGCGGGCAGATCTTGCCGTCCGTGAGCGTTGCGGCGCGTGCCAACCGGGCTGCACGATCCGTTCCCTGTGACGTGACTGACATGTTCGACCTCTTTTGCTGAATGCCGTCTTCACAGCAGAAGGTAGGGTCGGCCCATTGATTAGAGAAACGATATTCCATAATATTATTGATCGCAGAATCGGATTAATCGGATGCTCGACTTCGAATTGTTGCGCGCCTTCGTCGCGGTTGCCGATTGCGGCGGTTTCCATCGCGCCGCCGAGCAGTTGCATTTGACGCAGTCGACCATCAGCCAGCAGATCAAGCGGCTGGAGCTTGAAACCAGGCGCCCTTTATTCCGGCGCACGACGCGAAGCGTGGCGCTGACCGATGACGGTGAGATGCTGCTCGGCGACGCCCGCCGCCTGCTCCAGCTCGAGGAGGCCGCGCGCCATCGCCTGACGGCGCCACGCCTGTCCGGCATGGTGCGTCTCGGCGTGGTCGAGGAAATTGCCGGAGGCTCGCTGCCTTCGGCGCTCGGTCGTTTCGCAGCGTTGCATCCCGGCGTGAAGCTCGAGGTGCAGATCGGGGTCAGTGCGGAATTGATCGCGCAGCTCGACGCCGGCCGGCTCGACGTCGTATTCGCCAAGCGCCCGCTCGGCACGTCACGTGGACGGCTGGTGTGGCGCGAACCGCTGGTCTGGGCGGTGGCGGAGAGTTTCGATCTCGTTCCCGGCGCGACCTTGCCGCTCGCGCTCTATCGCGAGAAATCCGTCTCGCGCGAGGCCGCGCTTGCCGCGCTCGACCGAAGCGATCTGATCTGGGAGATCGTCTATACGAGTCCGAGCCTGACGGGCGTGCGCGCGGCCTCGCTTGCGGGCCTTGCGATCACGCCGCTTCCAATCAGCGCAGTCGTTCCAGGCCTGCGCGTTCTGGGATTGGAGGACGGGCTGCCCCGCCTCCCCGACCTCGAATTCGCGATCTATGAGAGGGCACGGCCCGAAAAGGCGGCGGCGGCCCTCGCGGCAGCTCTGCTGGCGCTTGGACAGTCGCCGGCACGCCCGACGATCTGACAATCACGATGTATCGGCGACAAGTGCGCCTCAATGCTCGACGCGGTACAGCCGCCAGCGCTCCGGCACACCCTTGAGCTGGTGGGTACCGTGATCCTTCAAGCGGATTGCCGACTGCGACACCAGCAGATCCTTGACCGCACGGGAGACCAGCACTTCGCCCGCATGCGCCTTCGCGGCGACGCGGGTGCAGATGTGGAAGGCGAGACCGACCATCTCGCCGCCGCTCATCGTGTACTCGCCGGCGTGCAGGCCCACCCTGATATCGAGGCCCAGCGTGCGCACGGCCGTCTGGATTGCGGTCGCGCAATTGATGCCGGCGGCCGGCGCCTTGAACGTCGCCAGCACGCCGTCGCCCGTCGTCACGACCTCCTTGCCGCGCGCACCCTTCAGTTCCTTGCGGACGGCGGCGTAATAGAGACTCATCACCTTGGTCCAGCGCGCGTCGCCGAGCTTTGCCGCCTTTGCCGTGGAGCCGACGATGTCGACGATCAGGATCGTGGCACGCGCCTGCTTGAGGTCGGCGCCATCGCTGACGGATTTGCGTTTGGCCGCGATCGCGCCGGTCAGCGGTTCATAGCGATGGTTGCGACGCCGCGCGATCGCGGCCTTCGCATAGTCCTGGGCACGCTGCGCAGTGCCGCAGCGAATGGTCTTCTCCTGCGGCTGGCGCGTCCAATAGACCTTGCGGCCGGCGCCCGCGCCCTGGACCTCGACGGCGCCCCACTTCAGGAAAATCGCCGTGCCGACCCGGCGAACGCACCACGCCTTCGACGTGTATCCGGAAACGTTCGACTGATGGACACCGATGCGCAGGAATTTTGGCATGAACGTGCGGCAATCGAAGGAACGACGGGCCTAGGATCAAGCGTAGTTGTACGTTCCTGCGTTGGCAACAGGACTCCCAAGAGCGGATGGGACGCTTGGAGGCCGACCAAGCCTAGATCATCCGCCGCGGCTGTTGAAACGCGCCGCCGAAAGCCTCTTCCTTTCGCGTTCGGTAGATGGTGACGACCTCCCGGCACGCCTTGACGTTCAACCGGTGGAAATCGAGCTTCAATCGCTCCAGCTCACCGGCGGTTATGCGGTAGTTGGCCGCCCCCAGGAACAGCAGCGCCATCGTGGTGGGCCATGAGAAATCGAGAGATTTGGCCAGGATCAGCGCCGGCTCACGGTCCTTCTCGAGAAGTGCCCGTTCCGCGATATCGATCGGCAGCTGACACAGCAACGACAGGGCGACGGTGGTCTCGTTGAACTTGAGCGAGTGAGCAAGTTCGAAGACCTTGTCTTCCGTCAGCTCGCCTTTCTCATGCAACTTCGCGATCGTGCGTTTCGCGGTGAAGTAATCCTTCGACGCCGGGCCAAACCTGGCGTGAACGGCGCCCGTGACATCGACGACGACGCGGTGGATATCGGTTTCGATATCCGGCCGCTCCCTCCGGAGCTTCTCCCGCACCTCCTCGGAGGCCTTCGCGATCAACTGGTGGAAGATGTGCCGCGGAATGTCCTTTCGAAGTCCCACCGACTCCGCAAGGATCGAATCGCCTTCCGATCGCCGCACCAGATGGAGAAATCCGGAACCGGAGAAATTTGCGCCCGCGTTCGAGGCGACCGAGGTGACAACCTCGGACGATCCCCGCACCACCAGCACATCGGTGACCGCGACCGGAACCGCTTGCCGCTTCGAGATGGCAAGCAAATGCTGCTGGCTCTTGCTTTTGGCACACGCGATCAATGTCTCGGTGTCAAGCCGTTCCGACTGGCTGAGGATCGGCCATGCGACGTCAATACAATCGTCGCTGGCCATCTGCCGGGTCAGCGCATAGGGCGCATTGGGGCTGCTGGCGAGCTTGCCAGCGAGCTTGGCCCGCGCACTGGTCTCGATCTCCTGCGCGAGACGGCCGATGACCTCGCCAAAAGTCCAGATCTGCTCCTCGGAATAGGTGCCGGCGATCAGAACGTCTGCCGCATGCCAAAGCGCCCGCAGACAGCTCTCGGGATTTCCTCTCGCAACCGCTTCGTCCAACTCGGACAGGAAAGACGCGGTGACAGCCATCGATGCGCTCGCAGTTTTGAAAACGATCAAACGACAAAAAGGGTTTCAGTGAAACGAGGCGATGACACCACCTCAGCCCTCAACGCGCGGTAAAACCTCCCGGTCAACTTGGACCGGGCTTAAGGCCCGCCTAATCGGATCGATTGGATTTTAGCTATTGCCGGCTCTAAAGCGCGATGAGATTGGGATGAATCGTCATCGCGCTTTAGGTTGTCGGTTGAGCATGATCTTTTCGGAAAAACGCTGCGGCACTTCTCCGGATCATGCTCTAGCCGAACGCAAACAGCTCGATCGGCTCGCTGAAGCCGCGCACGGCGTGCTTGCCGACGCGCTCCAGCTCGAACTCCCGATCCACCAGCTCCGCAAAGTCGCGCGACAGCAGCACCGGTTTTCCGATCTGCTTGGTCAGGGTCTCGAGCCGTGACGCCATGTTGACGGCGGGGCCGATCACGGTGAAGTCGAGGCGGCTGCTCGATCCGATATTGCCGTACATGACGTCGCCGACATGGATGCCGATGCCGTAGTTCAGCGGCACGCGGCCGGTCGCCTTGTTGCGCTCGTTCAGGGCGGCCATCGCCGCTCGCGCTTCGGTCACCGCGCGCAGCAAATTGGCGCAGGCGTTGGGCTGGCTCAGCGGAAAAATAGCGAGCAGGCCGTCGCCGATGAATTTCAGGATCTCGCCGCCGTGCCGCGCGATCGGGTCAGACATCGCGTCGAAATAGTCGTTGAGGAGATCGATGACGTCGTCGCGCGGCCAATTGTCGGAGATTTTCGTGAAATCGCGCAAGTCGCAGATCATGATCGCAGCGCGCACCGTGGTGCCGGTGCCGCGCCTGGTGGCGCCGGCGAGGATCAGCTCCCCGGCATGTGAGCCGACATAGGTCTCCAGCAGCGTTCGCGCCAGGCGGTTCTTGATGCGGATTTCGCTGACCAGCGCCAGCACCGGCAAAAGCTTCTTGAGGCTCGCGATATCCGCATCATCGAAGCCGCCGGGACGGTCGGTCGCGAAGGTGACGAGATGGCGTTTGCCGAGCGTGTGGTAGAGCGGCCAGGCCACGTAGTCGGTCAGGCCCTTGGCGCGCATCTCGGCATAAAGGGCGTGCTTGCGGCCGAGCGCCGGGTCTCGTTCCAGATTCTCGCGCAATTCGGCGGCGCCGTCCTGCATCTCGTTGGCCGGGCTGCCGATGAATTCGGACCGCTCCCTGACATCGAAATCGACCCGGGCGATCTCCGCCTCGCGCATGCCGTCGGACCACATGAAGCGGGCCCCCAGCCATTGCGGATGCTGGATCAGCACGTGAAGCGTCGACCGCTTGAGCGGAATGCCGGCCTGCTGGAGGCGGATGCACATCTCGGCAAAGATGTTGTCGATGAAGCGCTCGTCGCGCGTGCCGTTGGTCAGCCAATCGACGACGGCGTCGCTGCCGGAATGGACGGTTTCGTTGGTTCTCGGCGCGCTCATCATCTGGTCCTGGTATGCATCGGACCTGATATGTTGTCCCGGAGCGGCGGCGTCAACCTAGCCAGTTGCCCGGATTGTGCGCAACGCTCCGGCGGACAGGTCAGCCGACCAGTTGGATAGACCCCAGCACGGCGAGCCCCGAGACCAGCGCCAGCGTCGACGCCTCGGCCAGTTCCACCTTCAGCGTATTTTCGTGCGAAATCGCAAAATCCTCGCCATCGAGACGGATGCTGCAATCGCCGCGCGCGGCGTAGACGAGATGCGTGCCGGCGGGCAATGGCCGGTCACCCGGATCTCTCAGTGCCGCGAGCTCGATCTCGACCGCGCCGCGGCGTCCCATCAGGTTGACGACCTCGACCGGGCCGGCCTGAAGCTCGGTGACGATTTCGGTCTCGCCGATGAAGCGCACCGTCGTGAACGGTTCGCGCTCGTCGAATTCCTGTCCGGGCGCTTTGAGCACCAGCCCACGGCCGCCGACGACCATCTGCAGGCGGTCGATGCCGGGCATGAAGGAGAAGGGACCAGGCTCGACAATCGGCGTCGAAGCGAAACGCCACAGCAGGCTGTCCCAATCCTTCACCGCAGCATCGGCGCGATGCGCGCCGGCGATATCGGTGAAGACGCCGCCACCGTTCTTCCAGGTCGAGCGGGTGTAGTGATCGGATGTCAGAAGGGTGGTTTTCATATCTCGCGCCCAGAATCAGCGCACGCATCATGCGCGGGGGTGGTCGACTTTGCCAACCGGTGATGACGCTATTTCGACCTGAGTGCAGCGACCGGCTGCCATGCCGCGTCGGGCGCCGCGTCCTCAAATTGCCGGCAGCGGTCGCGCATCAGCTCGGCCGGACGGTCGTGGCCGCGCTCGGCGAGCACGGCTTCGAACTCGGCCAGCGCCTCAGCGAAGCGCCGGGCGCGATAATGCGCGAGCCCCTGTTCGTAGCGTGCGATCCAGCCGGGCGTCTCGCCATCGCCGGCAAGGGCGATCAGCTCGTAGACGGAAAATCCCTCCTCCCGGCCATAGACCGCGATGCTGTCGATCTCGCGCGTGACGATGGCATCGCGGGCCAGATGCTCGGTCGCCTCGCCGATCAGGATGTGGGTGCCGAACGACTTGTTGGCACCTTCGAGCCGGCTCGCGACGTTCACGGCATCACCGATCACGGTGTAGTTGAGGCGTAGCTCCGAGCCGATATTGCCGACCAGCATGCGGCCGGAATTGATGCCGATCCGGATCTGGAGCGGCTGGCCGAGATCGTCGGTGATGCCGGATTGTTCGATCGCGCGCCGGCAGGCCAGCGCCGCGCGGCAGCAGCGCAAGGCGTGATCGGCCTGCGGCTGCGGCGCGCCCCAGAACGCCATCACGGCATCGCCGATGAATTTATCGATGGTGCCGCCATTGGCGACGATGACTTCCGAGGCGATGTCGAGATAGCGCGACAACAGCGGCACGACGCGATCGCCGAGGCGTTCGGACAGGCCGGTGAAGCCGGCGATGTCGATGAACATCACGCTGAGCTCCTGGATCGTGCCGCCCGGCTTGGCGTCGACGCCTTGCCGCAGCAGCGAGCGCACGAGATCGGCCGGGATGAATTTGCGGAACGCGGAGAGGCCGGCCGCCATTTCGGCGATGGCACCTGACAGGCTCGCGATCTCGCGCAGGCGCGACGGGTGACGCCGTACCTGCTCCAGCGCAAAGTTCTCGACATGGCGGATCTCGCCGACGACGCGCGTCAGCGGCGCGGCGATCACCGAGCGCGCCAGCATGGCCGACGCCAGCGCGGCAAGCACGGCGCCGATGGCGAGCCCGACAATCAGGCGCCGTAGCGTAGTCTCGACCGGGCCCAGGAACTCGGCTTCGGGGATGACCGTTGCCAGCCGCCAGCCGGGGAACGGAAGCGGCGCAATCGCGACCTCGTAGGCGGCCCCGCCCGAGGTCAGGCGGCTGCGCCAGGCCTCGTTGCGGCCATCGCTGCCCGTCTGCGCGAGCGCAGTCTGCGCCAGCGGCAGCAGCTCGCTGTCGCCACGCGCGACATGCAGCTCGTCGGCCTCCTTGTCCGGCGCCGCGACAAGATCGCCACGACTGTCGAGGATGAAGGCCGTTCCGGTGCGCCCGACCTCGAGCTGCGAGAGAAAGCGCGCGAGGCGGGTGTATTCGATGATGACGGCCAGCACGCCCTGGCGCTCCTGGTAGACGTCGATCGGACCCGCAAAGGCGATCGACGGGCGATCGCCGGTCGGATGCTCCGTGACGCGGAACCATTGCG
Organism: Bradyrhizobium commune; assembly: GCF_015624505.1. Classification (NCBI taxonomy): domain Bacteria; kingdom Pseudomonadati; phylum Pseudomonadota; class Alphaproteobacteria; order Hyphomicrobiales; family Nitrobacteraceae; genus Bradyrhizobium; species Bradyrhizobium commune. The sequence continues at coordinate 6,046,259 of NZ_CP061379.1, forward strand.
GATCATCCGCGGTGAGCCCGGTCTTGAACCAGGCCTGGTCGGCGACGTGGAAGCCGGTCGGCTCGAACCGGCGATTGGCGAATTCGATGTCGCCGGGCACCACGTCGTACTCGTCGACGCGGCGCTCGCCGGCGTGATCGGTCAGCGAAATCTCCATCATCTCGAGGCGCCGATCGCCGAGCTTGTGCGCGGCGAAGAACGAACCGTCCGGCCAGCCGAAGGCGACCCAGGAGATCGTCGCCTGCGACTGCAATTGCGACAGGAACACGAATTCGCGCTTGTCGGCCTCGCGGGTGTCGAGCACGTTCTGGAGGAACAGGGTGCGAATGGCGGTGTGGGCGGCGCGAGCCTCGTCGACGATGGCCGCGACTTCTTTCCGGACCGCCGCCACGATCTGCTCGTTGATGGTGGAGGCAAGCTGCCGGCTGGTCGCCTCCGCCGTCCGCCACCACAACAGGCTCGCGAGCGCAGCCGTCAGAAGGATCGCGGTCAGCACCAGCGCCGAGACCGCCATGCGGATAGAGACCGTCAATCTGGCGATCTCCTGCAACCGCTCTCCCGGAAAGACCTTCATCGCAGTTCCGCCGTGACTGGCCGCGTGCTGACTCTACGCCGCGTGCGCCCGTTCGTTACTCGCAAGGATCGCCGACCGGTTCCAATGCCCCCCGGCTAATGTCTCGATAGCGCACGGGCATTGGATTTGCGCCCCCACTTGCGGCTTTAGTCCCGGCCAGGCGCACCGAGCGTGCGCTCCGCTCAACCGTCTCACGCACTCGTGAGCGACCCGCATTGTAACGCGGATTGCGAACGAGGCGAACGAGACCATGCGCCTTCGCTTTGCCAGGCGATGAAAACTCGAAAAAGGAGAACCCGATGTCTGCCAAACACGTCGTCACGTCACTTGCTCTCGCCGGCGCGCTGTCGACCGCGCTCGCGACCCTTGCCGCCGCCGCGCCCCTCACCAAGGCCGAGGCGGATGCCGCGGTCGCCGCCAAGAAGGAAAAATGCTTCGGCGTCGCGCTGAAGGGCCAGAACGATTGCGCCGCCGGACCGGGTACGACCTGCCAGGGCACCTCGACCACCGACTTCCAGGGCAATGCCTGGAAATTCGTCCAGGGCGGAACCTGCACCAGCATCGACCTGCCGGGCGGCAAGAAGGGCTCGCTGAAGCCGGTCTGACGCGCAGTCAGCACATCACGCCAACAGCAAGGAAGCGGAGAAGCATCATGATCATGGCCGCCAAGCCTGCCAATGTGCCACTCCGCTTTTCGCTGCCGATCGGCGGCCGCGCCGGAACCAGCTTCAAGCCCGAGCATCTGCCGGCGATCCTGGAAGCCGGACCACAACGCGGCTTCTTCGAGGTCCACGCCGAAAACTACATGGGCGCGGGCGGCGCGCCGCATCGCGCGCTCGAGGCCATTCGTCGCGACCATCCGCTGTCGCTGCACGGTGTCTGCATGTCGATCGGCGGGCCGCAGCCGCTCGACAGAGCGCACCTGGCACGCTTCCGCGCCCTCGTCGCGCGCTATCAGCCGGCGCTGGTCTCCGAGCATCTCGCCTGGTCCACGCATGAGACCAGCTTCTTCAACGATCTCCTGCCGCTGCCCTATACCGAGACGACGCTGCACGCCGTCTGCGATCACATCGACGAGGTGCAGGCGGCGATCCGCCGGCCGCTGCTGCTGGAGAATCCGTCGACCTATGTCGCCTTCCGGGAGTCCTCGATGAGCGAAACGGATTTCATCCGCGCCATCGTCGCACGCACCGGCTGCGGTCTGCTGCTCGACATCAACAACGTGTTCGTCTCCGCCACCAATCACGGATTTGCGGCGCGCGATTATCTCGCGGATTTTCCGCTGGCCGATGTCGGGGAAATTCACCTCGCCGGCCATGCCGAGCAGACCGATGACGACGGTGATCGCCTGCTGATCGACAGCCATGACGGCCCGGTCGCGGATGCCGTCTGGAAACTGTTCGAGATCGTGGTGGCGCGCCGCGGCGCGGTGCCCACGCTGATCGAATGGGACAGCAAGATTCCGGATTGGCCGGTGCTGCAAGCGGAAGCCAATGCCGCACAGGCGATCCTCGATCGCTGCCGGCCGGCCGCAGCGACGGAGGATCGTCGTGCGGCCTGAACCTGACACCGGCTTTGCCGCGGCCTTCGCGCCGGCGCTGCTCGATCCCGCGCGCGAGGCGCCGTCGGCCGTCACCGGGCGGAACGGCAGACCAGCCGGGCGACGCTACGACGTCTATCGCAACAACGTCACGGTCAGCCTGATCGAGGCGCTGGCCGCGATCTATCCGGCGGTGCAGCGCATCACCGGCGCCGATTTCTTCCGTGCCATGGCGCGCTTCCATGTCCGCAGCGATCCGCCGACCTCGCCGCTGCTGTTCGACTATGGCCGCGACTTTCCCGCCTTCATCGAGGCTTACGAGCATGCACGGCCGTTGCCCTGGCTCGCCGACGTCGCCCGCATCGAGCGGGCCTGGCTGGATGCGTATCACGCTGCTGATGCGACACCGTTGTCGCCCGCTCAGCTTGGCGCGATTGCGCCAGAGCGGCTTGCCAATCTCGTCTTCACGCCGCATCCAGCGGCGCGTGTCGTCCGGTCGCCATTCGCGGCGGTGACGATCTTCGCCGCCAACCGCGACAGCGCGCCGGTTGCGCGCATCGACGCCTCGACGGCCGAAGACGCTCTGATCACACGACCCGACTTCGACGTCGTCGTTCGCCACCTGCCGCCCGGCGGCGCGGTGTTCGCAACCGGCCTGATGTCGGGCCAGCCGCTCGGCGAGGCCGTGAGCCTCGCGCTCGACTCAACCGCCGATTTCGACCTCGCTACGAACGTCGCCGGCCTGATCGAGGCCGGCGCATTCACCTCAATCGCTTACGGAGACGCGTGATGATGACGGACCAGCGCATGTCGGCGGGTGGCAGCCTACTGTCACTCGGGCTTCTCGTCGACAAGGCCAATCATCTGGTGCAGACGATTGCCGCGCCGTCGCTCGTCCAGCTCGTGCTGCGCGTGGCGCTGGCGGTGCCGTTCTGGCGCTCCGGCATCCTCAAATGGGCTGGCTTCCTAAAGCTCAACGACACCGCGGTGACGCTGTTCTCCGACGAATTCATGCTGCATCTGCCGGGCGGCCCCTATCACTTTCCGGCGCCAACCGTGATGGCCTTCCTGTCGGGATGCGGCGAGATCACCTTTCCGATCCTGCTGATCCTCGGCCTCGGCACACGCTTTGCCGGGCTCGGGTTATTGTTCATGACCCTGATCGTCGAGCTCACCGTACCCGACGGCTGGCCGATCCACATCACTTGGGCCGCGATGGCACTCGCGATCATGGCCTACGGGCCGGGGCGCATCTCGCTCGACCATCTCGCCGACCGTGCACTGGGGCTGCCGGACGCGAGCCGCTGACAACGGCTATTTCACCACGCGTCCCATCGCCTCAGCCGTGGCGACGAGGCGCTGCTGAACGTCGGTTTGATCGAACAGCGGCATCGAGATGTCGTAGAGTGCCGCCCTGGCATGCCGGTAGCCCATCGTCCGCCACTGCGCCAACAGCTCCTTCGTGGCCGCGTTCGTCGACGGGAGATTGGAAGTCAGGCGGGCAGCGAAATCCTCTGCTGACGTCCACAGGACATCGTCCTCGACGACACGGTTAGCCAGATTCCACGACGCCAATTGGTCGGCCGATAATGGCTCCGAAAGCATCACGACTTCGATCGCCTTGGTTCGGCCGATGCGCTCGGCGAGTTGCAGTACTCCGCCCTGCAACGTCATGATACCGACGCGAGCCTCGGGGAACGCGAAACGTGCCGACCTGGTCGCGACGATCAAGTCGCAGCTCAAGGCCAGCTCGAAACCGCCGCCCATGCACCCGCCCTGAACAGCGGCGATCGAGGGCATTTTCAACGCTTCGAGACGTTCAAGAGCCTTCGCGAAGACCTCGATGCGCGGACGAAGCTCGTTGGCTGGAATGCCGGGCCACTCCCGCACATCGCCACCGAGACAAAAGTCGGGTCCTTCCGCGCGGACAATCACCGCCCTGGCCCCGCTTTTGGCGACGCGATCGAAGATGTCGAGAAGCTCGGCCCGCATCGCAAAGTTGATCCGGTTGCCTGCCGGGTGGTCGAGCGTGACGCGGGCAATGTCGCCCACAAAGTCCAGGTGTGCGTATTTCTGCGAGTCTTTCAAATCGGTCGTCCTTCCCGGAGAGAGAGCGATGCTTGGCGGCCTAGATCTCGACACCGGCTGCGGCCAACTCCTGGCGCTTCAGGGCGCTAATGCCTTTCCGCCATTCATCCTCGGCCCCCGGGTCAGGCAGCACCCGCCCGAACTCGACCATCTGCCGTGGCGGAATATCCAGCACGTAGACCCAGACATCTTCCGCGCCAACGCCTGCGATGTCTCGCACCTGCATCGCGATGTCCTGGATCAGGCCTGCCTTGACGTCGGCGCTTCGTCCGGCCCGGATCAGCCCGTGAACGAAGACATGCGGTGTCCTGTTGGGCTTGCCCCCGATGTAATGTTTTAGATCGGGCAGAGCCACGAAGATCACTTGCGCGAAGAAACCCGGTGCCCCGGTGTTGCTCTTGTGCGCATCTGTGATTGCCGCGGCTATGGCGTCGTGTTGCGCTGGCGTAAGCGTGACGTTCGCGGTTGTGACGGTGTAGGTCGGCATCTCTCGCTCCTTTCATCGGTCGATGTGTCATCCAGGCGCATGTCGGGGCCGCAGCTCGGTCGGTGTCGATACGGGTGGCGTCTCCGCCGCGCTGACCAGCCGCCAAGTGAGGATGGTCGAGACCAACATGAAAAACGCGCCAGCGAGGAACAGCGCCTGGTAGCCGTTAGCGAAGCTGGCGACGGAGAGGGCTTCGATGGCCGCCGCATCGTGACCAGCCACTGGTGCCCCGGCAAGGTGGCCGGCGGTGATCTCCTGGACCAGCCGCAAGCGATCGGTTGCGGATGCGTCGGGCAACCCTCGACCCACCGAGGCCGCTGCGCGACCATATAGCACCGCGCCAAGGGCTGCGATGCCGATCACCAGACCGGAAAACCGTACTGTTCCGGAAATGCCGGACGCCATGCCCGAACGTTCCCTTGGGATCACGGTCATTCCGACTTTGGTGGTCTCCCCGTTGAGCAGGCCCGCGCCTGTGCCGGTCAGAAGCATGCCGCCGATCATCTGACCGTAGGCAAGCTCGCGCACTACGGCTGCGAACCAGAACAGACCGAGACAGACGACAAACAAGCCGAGGCTCAGCAGCGCGCGGCCCGACAGCCGGTGGGCCAGATGCCTGGAAACGATCCGCGGCACGATGAAGAGCGGCACCACCATCGGCAGCATCATTGACCCGGCCAGTGCCGGGGCGTGGCCGAGACCGCTCTGCAGGAAGATCGGAATGAAGGTCAACATGGTCAGCATCCCGGCCGAGAACGACAGCTGCGCCAAATTGGCGCCGAGATAAGTCGGCCTGCGAAAATAGGACAGATCGAGCATGGGGCGTGCCTGCCGGAGTTCGACCGCGACAAACAGTGCAGAGAGGACTAGCGCGCCTCCCAGCTCGGCGAGAATCCAGCGATCGGTCCAGCCGCGATGGTTGCCCTCGATCAGCGCGAGCGTCGTCAGAAACAGGGCGCTGGCAAAGCAGGCCACGCCGGGCAAGTCGAGCCTCACGGCGTCAGGATCTCTTGAGGAATCGACGACCTTCACGATCAGGGCAATCAGGGCAGCACCGATCGGCAGGTTGACGTAGAAAGCCCACTCCCAGCCAAAGAGCTGCGTGATGAGGCCACCGACGATCGGTCCGCAGGCGATGCCGATGCCGACCACTGCGCCCCAGAACGAGAAGGCCCTCGCGCGCGCCTCGCCCTGGAAGGCGTGGGAGAGCGTTGCCAGTGCGGAGGAAAGCTGCATGGCCGCGCCGGCGCCTTGCAGGGCCCGCGCCGCTACGAGCACCGGGAGATTCGGCGCCGAGCCGCACAGCAGAGAGGCCACGGTGAAGACCGAGAGCCCGATGATCAGCATCGCCTTACGGCCGAAACGATCGGCCAGCGCGCCCGCCGGCAGCAACAATGACGCAAAGCTCAGCATGTAGGCCGTGATCACCCATTCGATTCCGGCGAAGCTTGCGTCCAGCGAACGCGCGATGGCCGGCAGCGAGACCGAGACGATGTTCGCATCGAGCTGGAGCATGAACGACGGTGCGGACGTGCAGAGCAGCACCAGGAAGGCATGACGCTTCGTCAGCCCGACGGCTTCGGCCGGAACTGCGGTCGCAGACGCCGGGTTCGCCATCTCATGCCGCATATTGCGCGACACCGTTGCCGAAGGACCAGTTCTCCTTCTTGACCTCGACGAGATTGACGAAGACGTCCTGCGGCCTGACGCCGGGCATCGACGCCAGCCCGGCAGCGATGGCCTTGTAAAGCGCCTTCTTCTGCTCGACGGTGCGGCCCTCGTTCCAGGTAATCTGGATGATGACGAGATCTTCGGTGCGCTCGATACCGAGATAAGTCGAATCGAACAGGAAGTTGTCGGCTTCGTGCTCGGTGATGACCTGAAACCGGTCGTTCGCAGGCACGCCGACGCCAATCATGGCCTCATAGACGACGCGGCCGATCGCTTGCCGATAGGTGGCGCTCTTGCCCTTCCGAAGGTCGATGCGAACAAGCGGCATGGCTGGCTCTCCTCAGAGTTGGAGACCAATCGAGCGTGGCGTCGATGGTCGAATATTATCTGCATATGCTTGCATTTCTCATATTATCAGCATATGCTGATATCAGGAGTCAAGAGGTTTGGCCGGAGGATCTGGATGACTGGACGCAAAGCGGAAGCAGACGGGGGCAGCCGTTGCAGCTGTACGGCGTTGCGCAAGGCGACCCGCCGCGTCTCGCAGCTTTACGATGCTGCACTTGCGCCGACCGGCCTCAAGACCACGCAGCGCGCCATTCTGGCTCAGATCAGCCGTTCCGAGGCGAGCACGGTCGGAGCGCTCGCCGAAGCGCTGGTGATGGATCCGGGCGCGCTTGCCCATACGCTCAAGCCGCTGGAACGCGATGGCCTGATCTCGATCGAGGTCGATCCGAACGACCGCCGCAGCCGGCTGATCGCTCTCAAACGCAAGGGCCGCGGCAAGCTTGCCGAGACCGACGACTGCTGGGCGCGCGCTCAGGCGAGCTTTGAAAGCGCGCTCGGGCGTGTCGAGTCCACCGCCCTACGCGAGGCGCTGAGCTTCCTGATCTCGGATGATTTCGTCGACAGCTTTGAAAAGGGCCTTTCGGCATCCTCTGACTGAACGCCGTTCAAGGAGAAACGCAATGACGTCAATCTACGATCCCAGGATCACCGCGCTGCTGTGCATCGATTTCTACAACGACTTCCTGAGCGAGGGCGGCAAGCTGTGGCCCTGGGTCAAGGACATTGCCCAGGAGATCAACCTGCTCGACAATCTTCGCAGTATCGTGCGGACCGCGCGCGAGGCGGGCATCACGGTGTACCATGTCCCGCATCACCGGTCGGAGCCCGGCGACTACGCGGACTGGAAATATCCGTCCCCCTATCAGCTTGGCGCGACCGAAGGGCAGATCTTTGCGAAAGGCACATGGGGCGGGACTTTCCACGACGACTTCCAGGTGCAGCCGGGCGACATCGTCGCAACCGAGCACTGGGCATCGAGTGGCTTCCCGAACACCGACCTCGAGCACAAGCTCAAGCGCTACGGCAAGGAGAAGATCATTTGCGTCGGCCTGTTGGCGAACACCTGCCTTGAAGCCACCGCGCGGATCGGAATGGAGCTTGGCTTTCACGTCACGCTCGTCCGCGACGGAACAGCGGCGCGCAGCCGCGAGGCGTTGCACGCCGCGCTCGATATCGACGGACCGACCTATGCTCACGAGATCCTGACGACGTCCGAGCTGATCTCAGCGATTAAAAACGCGACGTCCACCGACAAATCAGCAGCCTGACCGAGAATCGTAGCCCGGATTACGCTTACGCTCCATCCGGGCGACAGACGGCGCGGCCGCGGATCGCGCTCACTCGGCCTTCAGCTTCGGCAGCGTCTCGACGATCTTCTGCTTGCCGTCGACAATCTCGGCGAGGAAGCTCGCGCGGTCGATGTCGCCGTTCTGGTCCCAGCTCGCCTCCATCAGCATGCCCGGCGCCTTGTCGGGCGTCAGGGTCAGGCCCTTCATCGCCGCGCCAAAGGCCTTGCTGTCGAACTTGCCGATCTTTTCGGTGACGTATTTGACGAGGTAGACCGCGGTGTAGCCCTTGATGCCGTTGTGGTCGGGCCGGTACTTGAAGCGCTCGCTGAATTTCCTGGTGAACTCTTCAATGGCGGGAATCGGTGCATCGGCGCTTAAGCCGACATGGCCGCGCACGCCGTTGGCCGCGGGGCCGGCGAGCTCGACCACCTTCTGACTGAGCAGCGTGGTCTCGCCGAACAGCGGCGTCGACAGACCCTGCCGCTTCGCCTCGATCAGGAAGCGGGCGCTCTCTTCCTCGTTGGTGTAGACGAAGACGGCATCGGCCTTGGCGCTCTTCAGCCTGATGACGTCGGAGCCGAAATCGACCTGGCCTTGCTCGGTGGAAATATCGGCCGCAACATCGATGTTGCGCGTCTTCATTTCCCTCACGAAATTGTCGTGGCCGCCCTTGCCGAAATCGTTGTTGACCCAGACCACCGCAACATTCTTCACCTTGAGCTTGTCGTGCAGATAGTTGGCGATCTTCGGCATCGAGAATTGCTGGCCGAAGGCGGTGCGGAAGATCCAGGGATTGCCCTGCGTGGTGATGTCGGCGGCCTCGGCGCCGACGATCTGCGGGATCTCGGCCTGTTGCGTCAGTGCCATGTTGACCTTGACCGAGCCGGAATAGATCGGCCCGAGCACGACATAGGGATCCTTGTCCAACACCTTCTGCACTTGCGCGCGCGAGATGCCGGGATTGCTCTGGGTGTCCAGATGCTCGGTCTGGATCTTTCGGCCCAAAATGCCGCCAGCGGCGTTGATCTCGTCGACCGCGAGCGCGACGCCGTCGCGCCAATTGGTGCCGGAGACCGCGCCGGGCCCGGAGAGCTCGATGACATCGGGGATGTAGACGGTGGATTGCGCGTTGGCCCCGCCCGCCGAGAGCGATGCCGCGACGGCGATGAGAAGCGGCCCTGCAAGATGCCTCATGATGTCCCTCCCGTTTTGATCTGTTGTTATCTCGTTTGATCCGCCGCACCGTCGAAGCCGAGCAGCCTTGCCGGCGTTCGCCATAAGAGCCGCTGCTGGTCGCCGGGGTCCGGAAACAGTTTGGTCAACACCGCGAGCAGCGGGCCGTAGTCGAGCCGCCCAGTCGCGCGCAGGAACGGATAGTCGGAGCCCCAGACACAGCGATCGAGCGTGAAGGCGTCGACCAGCGCGGCGATGAACGGCCAGGCGTCCTCGTAAGGATGCGGCTGCTGCGAGAATTTGTAATAGCCGGAAAGTTTTATGTGCGCGGCGCGCTCGCGGCCGATCGCCAGCAGCGCCTGGAACGCCTTTCCGTTCAGGCCCTGCGCGACCGAGGGACGCCCACAATGATCGAACACCAGGCGCACGGATGACTTCTCGAGCAGCGGCAAAAGCGGGATCAGCTGATCATTCTCGACCTGGATCTGGAGAAACAGGTCGAGATCGACCAGCTTCTCCAGCAGCGGTGCCGCCTTGAGATAATAATCGGCGCCGTGGAACGGCACATTGAAGGCGACCCCGATCACGCCGGCGGCCTTAAGCCGTTCGAGCTCCCTGATGTCGACATAGTTCTCGACGACGGCAACGCCCCTGAAGCGGCCACCGCCCTGCTTCAACGTGTCGAGCAGGATGCGGCTGTCGCTGCCATAGCCGGTGTTGGTCGCGACCGCCAGCGCATGGCGGACGTCAAAGGCGTCGAACACGCGGATGAGCTGAGCGGCAGGCGCGATCTCCTGCCCGCTCGGCCGGTACGGCGTGTCAGCGCCATAGGGAAAGCGGACGGGATCGATCGCATGGATGTGGCAGTCGATCTTGGGGCACGTCGGCAAGGTCATGGTGCAAATCTCACCACACGCGTCAGAACGTGGCCTCGATGGCCTTGATCAGCTCCGGCGTTACATCCGGCATGACGCCGAACCAGGCCTTGAAGGCGAGCCGGGCCTGGTTGAGCAACAGGCCGAGCCCGTTCACGGTGACACAGCCGCGTGCACGGGCCGCGGCCAGGAATGGCGTCTCCAGCGGGGTATAGATGAGATCGGCGGTGAGTGTCGTGGGCTTCAGTCGCGACAGGTCGATCTCAAGTGCATCCTTGCCGACCATGCCGCGGTCGGTGCAGTTGATGAGCAGCGCCACATCGCCAAGTGCCGCGGCGCGATCGTCCCACGCGATGGTGCTGACAGCGGAGCCGAACTCCCTGGCGATCGCCTGCGCCTTGTCGGCCGTGCGATTGGCGATACGGATCTCGCGTGCGCCGTTCTCGAGTAGTGCCACCACCACGGCGCGGGAGGCGCCGCCCGCGCCCAGCAGCAGGATCGGCCCCGCATCGCCGCGCCAGTCGGCCTTGGCGTCGCGCAGGCTCTGCACAAAGCCATTGCCGTCATTGTTGAAACCGGAGAGCGTGCCGTCGGCCTCGATGACGATCGTGTTGACCGCGCCGATGCGCGTGGCGGTCTCGTTGACGCGGTCGAGCTTCGGCATCGCCGTCTGCTTGTGCGGCATGGTGACGTTGCAGCCGCGGAAGCCGAGCGCGATCAGCCCGCGAAGCGCATCCTCCAGCCGCTCCGGCTTGACCGCGAGCGGAACATAGGAGCCGCGGATGCCGTGAGCCTTCAGCCAGTAATTGTGAATGACGGGCGAGCGCGAATGCGCGACCGGCATTCCAATGATCCCCGCCAGCCCAAATCCATCTGCCTGCGACATGCCGCGCTTCCATCCTGACCCTGCGCCCTTCGGCGCGCGACCATTTTATTTGGTCACTTGTCCAAGACAATTAGAGGGAATGGCTAGCGGGTGCAATCTGAATCTGGCCTAGATGTCGTCCTGGCGAAGGTCAGGACGACAGTGTGGAGGCATCTCGCTTCCAGTTAAGCGGCGTCCGTAGCCCGGATACGCGCGCGGTGCTATGCCTCACAGTGCGCGCCAAATTGAATTTGTATTGCGACGCCGGTCGGATATTCTCGCTGCCATTGCATGTCCCGGCTTGGGGGCCGTGATGAAATTCTTGTGTCTGTTTCTTTTCAGCGCCCTGGCGCTTGCTGTCCAGCCTGCAGGGGCATTTGCCGACGAGCGCATGGCGCTGGTGATGGGCAATGCGGCCTATCAGCGCGCGCCGCGCCTCTCCAACTCCGCCAACGATGCCAACCTTCTCGCCGAGACGTTCAAGAAGGCCGGCTTTACCGTCGTCGATGCGCGCAACGACCTCTCGGCCCAGGACATGCGGCGGGCGCTGCGCGATTTCGGCGCCAAGGCACGCAATGCCGACATCGCCGTGATCTACTATGCCGGCCACGGCATCGAGATCGACGGCAACAATTATCTCGTGCCCATCGATGCCCAGCTCGAGAACGACACCGACGTCTATGACGAGACCATCGGGCTCGACCGCGTGCTGGTCGCGATCGAGCCGGCCAAGCGACTGCGTCTTGTCATCCTCGATGCCTGCCGCGACAATCCATTTTCGAAGAACATGAAGCGCACCATGGCGTCGCGTGCGGTCGTGCGCGGCCTCGCCAAGGTCGAGCCGTCGAGCCCGAACACGCTGGTGGCGTTCGCCGCCAAGGCCGGCTTCACCGCGCTCGATGGCGATGGCAAGAACAGCCCCTTCGCCACCGCACTCGCGCACCATCTGGCAACACCGGGGCTCGATCTGCGCAAGGCGTTCGGCTATGTCCGCGACGAGGTGCTCCAGGCCACGACCAATCGGCAGGAGCCCTTCATCTACGGCTCGCTCGGCGGCGATGATGTGATGCTGGCGCCGGCGGCAGCCCCTGCTCCGGCGCCCGTTGCAACCGCCGATACGAGCGCCTCGCGGGACTACGAGTTCGCCGAGCGCGTCGGCACGGTGGAAGCCTGGGAATCCTACATCGCGGCGCATCCAACCGGTTTTTACGCCGATCTCGCGAAGGCTCAGCGCAACAAGCTCGCAGCGGCGGTCGAGCCGAAGAAGCCACCGGCGCAGGCCGCAACCGCTCCGCCGCTCGCGCCCGAAGTCGCAAAACCGGTCGCCGCGCCGAAACTCGCAGCAGTTCCCGCCACCGTCACGCCATTCGCGCTCACCGGCTCCCCGACCAGCGAGACGAAGAGCATCGCTGCCGTGCCGGCGTCGACCTGCACCACGCGGACCGCGCGCCGCGGCAACGATGCCGTCGGCGGCCCCTTCATTCCGGTCTCGATCAAGCCCAATGTCGAGGGTGCGAGCGTCCGCACGATTGCCGTCGCTCCCAACGGCCGGGAGATCGCCACTGCGGGCGACGACGGCGTGATCCGACTCTGGGACGCATCCTCGTTCCGGCAGACGCGCGTGCTGCGGGGCCACTCGGGGCCGATCTACGCGCTCGACTACTGGACCGACAGCACGCTGCTCGCCTCCGCGGGATGGGACGGCAAGGTCAAGGTCTGGGATCTCCGGAGCGACGGCCAGAGCCTGACCTTCGATGCCGGCGCAAAACAGTTCACGGTCGCCTTCGCGCCGGAGTCGTCGCTGAAATACCTGGCCTCGGCCGGCGAGGATGGCGTGGTGCGGATCTGGAATATCCAGAGCCGCGAGCTCGCCAAGAGCAAGCTCGATCATCAGAGCGCCGATCCCGCGCGCGCGGCCGTGCGTTCGCTGAGCTACGCGCCCTCCGGCTCCGGCGAATTCGTCTCTGCCGGGTTCGACGGCAAGATCCGGTTCCATCGCACCAGCGGCGCGATCGACGCCAAGGACGCCTACGGCCGCAAGGCACTGCGTGTCGCGTATTCTCCCGACGGGTCGCGCGTGGTCAGCGCTGGTTCCGACGCCGAGCTCGGCTCCGCGAGGATATTCGACGTCAAGAGCGGCGCGTCCCGCCCTCTGATCGGGCACAAGGACTATGTCGTGTCCGCGAGCTGGTCCGCCGACAGCCGGCGGATCGCGACGGGCGGCGGCGGACACGACAAATCGGTGAATCTGTGGGACGCCGACAGCGGCCGGATGCTGGCAAGCTTTGCGGGCCATCAGGAGGATGTCGAGGCGGTCGCGTTCTTCCCGGGCGGAACGCGGCTGATCTCCGCCAGTGAAGACAAGACCATCAGGGTGTGGGACATCGCGGAGCGGCGGCTGCTGCTGACCGCGATCGGCTTCGGAGACGACGGCTATGTCAGCTTCACACCCGAAGGCTGCTATGCCGGTTCGAATGGCGTTGAGAGCCGGCTCAGCGTCTTCAACGGCAGCCGCTATGAGCTGATGTCGCTGGACGCCCGCAAGGCGATGCAGGAGCCGGCGGGCTTTACATCGCTGCTGGCGCGCTAACGCACCCGTCCAACCCCGTTGTCTCCAGCCCTTCAGCGAGGCAAACATGTCCGCCACCGACAAGGTCTTCGCCGGCTCGATTCCAGGGATCTACGACGAATATCTGGTCCCGCTGATCTTCGCCGATTATGCCGGCGACATCGCCAAACGCGTCGCGGCGCTCTCGCCCTCGGTGCTGCTTGAAACGGCGGCAGGCACCGGTGCGGTGACGCGCGCGATCGCGGCCGCGCTGCCGGGTCATGTTCGCTACGTCGTGACCGACCTCAACGAGCCGATGCTCGCGATCGCGGCGCAGCGCCAGGGCAAGGACGACCGCATCTCGTGGCACCAGGCGGACGCCGCGGCCCTGCCCTTCGGGGACGCCAGCTTCGACGTGGTGTGCTGCCAGTTCGGCGCGATGTTCTTTCCGGATCGCGTCAAGGGCTACGCGGAGGCGAAGCGGGTGTTGCGGCCGAATGGCGCCTTCGTCTTCAATGTCTGGGACCGCATCGAGGACAATGTGTTCGCGAACGAAGCAACCGATGTGCTCGGACAAATGTTTCCCGACGATCCGCCGCGCTTCATGGCACGGACACCGCACGGCTATCACGACAAGGCCGTCATCAAGGCCGATCTGGAACGCGCGGGGTTCAGCGACATCGCGATCGAAACGCGACCCGCGATCAGCCGCGCGCCGACGGCCGAGCAAGTCGCGTTCGCATATTGCCAGGGAACGCCGCTGCGCAGCGAGATCGAGGCCAGGGATGCGAGCAAGCTTCAGGCCGCGACCGATGCCGTCGCCGAGGCGATCCGGATCAAGCATGGATCCGGACCGGTCGAGGCGAAGATTCAAGCGCTGGTGATCACGGCCCGGCCGTGATTACCAGAAGCTCCGCTGCATCGGCTGCGCCGGCTGGTAGTACTGGTACTGGCCGCCGCGCTGACGGCGCTGCACCGGTTGCGGATTGGGATCGCGCTGCCCAAAGAAGAAGAAACCGTTGCCGCCAAAACCGTTGCCGCCATTATCCCAGCCGTCATCGCTGGCAACGGCCATGGGAGGCGCGGTCGGCCTGCGTGTAATGAAGCCGCCCTGGGGCTGATTGTTCAAGACCGCGACGAACTCGGTGCGGTAGTTGGTCTCGGCACTCAGCGGCTCGTCCGAGATGATGATCGACGACCGCGGCAACGCCGTCGGCGCGATGCGATCGAGCACCTCCTGCGGGAAGGTGATGCGGTCGAGCGCGTTCTTGGCGGTGTCGCCCTCGTCGATGGAGACCACGCTCCAGCGCAGGCCCGTGTCGGTCTTCGCCATCGCCGTGAAGATGTGCGTGCCGAGCGGCTGGTCGGGATTGCGGATGGTGACGGGCACTTCGATGCTGGTGTCGAACACCTCGCCGCCGCCATCCGGTGCCGGCTTGTGCGTGTTGCGCCGGACGTAGAGCTTTTGCGTTGCGCGACTGATGTAGACAGAGACCGGCTCGAGCGCGAGCTTGGCGTCGGTTGCAGCCTTCACGGCATCGGCCTTTTTGGTCGCAGCCGCCTTGGCGGCGTCCTTGGTGGCCGCCACCGCATCGCGCTTCGGCTGCGCGGCGGTCTTGGCGGCGTCGAGCTGGGTCGCAGCATCCGCAGCCTTGGTCGCGGCCTTCTGCTTCAGCTCGTCGGCCTTGGCCTTGGCCTGATCGGTCTTGGCATTCGCAACCAATTTATCGGCATAGGCGTTCTCGGCGTCGGCGCGGGCCTTCTGCTGCTCGAGCTTGCGCAGCGTCGCCGGAAGCGATTGCGCCTCTTTCGCCGCCGCTGCTGCAGCCTTCTTGGCTTCGTCGGCGACCCGCGTGGCCTCTTCGGCCTCGACGGAGAGCTTTTGGGCGCGCGAGGGCGCTGCCGCGATGGCCTCCTTGCTCGGCACGAACAGCGAAGGGTGCGAGAAGTCGATCGGCGCCGCGTCGTTCGGCGAGATGATCACCCGCATGCCGATATTGGTCTTGTCGAACAAATTCTCGGCAAAGCCGAACGGCATCCGGACGCAGCCATGCGAGGCGGCATAGCCCGGCAGCGGCCCGCCATGCAGCGCGATACCGTTCCAGGTGATGCGCTGCATGTTCGGCATCCAGGCATCATCATACATGGACGAGTGGTGATCCTTGTCCTTCTCGATCACGGCGAAGACGCCGGCCGGCGTCTCGCGCCCCGTCGTGCCGGTCGAGACCGGCGCGCGCAGGATCCAGCCCTCGGCATCGTAGAAAGTGACCTGCTGGCTCTTGATCGACACCACCGCCATCATCGGCTCGCCGGCTTCGCGCGGCGCGACCGCCTCGACGGTCTGGCGCGGCTGCTTGGCCGCCATGGCGCCCGTGGTCAGTGCCGCCAGCGCGGCTGCGGCCGCGAACGTCATCACAATTCCGGGAGGCCCCCAACGCCGCATCGCTCCATTGGATTGCGCCGTCGTCAGTTGGTCTTTCATGCCATACCCCGGTTGCCAGTCCGCTCTTGCGTCGATCACATGTCAGACTGCGATCTTTGGATTAAGAAATCGCAGCCACCATCCGTTCCGTATCCGGCGATATTCGGACCGTACCGGCGGCAAATCACTCTTATACGACGGCCCGCGCGGGCGGAAGGGCGGGCCGTGGCCGGGGCTGGCGAACGGGCGTGAGCCAACTAACCGCAACCGGGGACGGCCGAGACAGCTGGATGTGACCGGGATCACGGAATTATTCATCGGAAAAACAGAACTCGACAATTTCGGCAAATATTACAGTTTTGTGACATAAGCCACAGAGGCTTCCGATTCGTGCTGCTAGCCTCGCACGCATGATGAAACATTTCAGGCTCCCGATCGTCCTCGCCGCTCTGGTCGTCGTCACGCAAAGTTTCGCTGCCGAGACCACAGGTGCAGGCTCAACCTTCGTTTCGCCCGTGATGGCGAAATGGATCGACATCTACAAGGCGAAGACCGGCAACACCGTCAGCTATCAGGCGGTGGGATCAAGCATCGGCGTCGGCCTGATCAAGAAGGCCGCCGTTGATTTCGGCACAACCGACATGCCACTGGATCCAAAACAGCTGGAAAAGCTCGGCTTGATCCAGTTTCCGATCGTGATCGGCGGCGTCGTTCCGGTCGTCAACGTCGACGGCGTGAAGCCGGGCCAGATGCACTTCACCGGCGAGGTGCTCGCCGGCATCTATCTCGGCAGGCTCAAGGCCTGGAATGATCCGGCCATTCGCGCCATCAATCCGGATCTCAAGCTGCCGAACGCGCCGATCACCGTCGTGCATCGCGTCGACGGCTCCGGCACGACGTTCAACTGGTCGAACTATCTGTCCAAGGTCAGCCCGCAATGGAAGACGAGCGTCGGCGAAGGCACCGCGGTCGAGTGGCCGGTCGGGCTCGGCGGCAAGGGCAATGACGGCGTCGCCTCCCTCGTGAGCCTCGTGCCCGGCTCGATCGGGTATCTCGAATATGCCTATGCGCTGCAACGGCTCGACAAGATCTCGTTCGGCGTGGTGCAGAACAGCGCCGGTCATTTCGTCGTCCCCGACGCGGCATCGTTCCAGGCCGCAGCCTCAAGCGCGGACTGGACGGCGGACAGGGACTTCCATCTCGTCCTCACCAACGCGCCGGGCGAGGATGCCTATCCGATCACGGCCACGACCTTCGTGCTGATGCCGAAGCAGCCGAAATCTCCGGAACGGTCCGCGGCGGCCATCGACTTCATTCGCTGGTCGCTGGAGAACGGCAAGTCGCAGGCCGAAACGCTCAACTACGTTCCGCTGCCGCCGACCTTGATCGAGCAGGTCGAGATGTACTGGCAGCAGAGCTTTGGACCGGCGACCATGACGGCGTCAGCCGCCGGCAGGCGGTAACGGACCGACGCAAGCGCGGCGCGCCACTACGGCGCGCCAATCGCCTTGTTCGTAATCAGCGCTTCAATTTCCGCGTCACTCATCCCAGCTTCGCGCAACACCTCGCGCGAATGCTCGCCGAGGCGCGGCGCCATGCGGTGAATGCCGGCCGGGCTTTCGGAGAATTTCGTCGCAGGCCGCGCCTGGCGAATGCGACCTTCGGTCGGGTGATCGATGTCGGCAAACAATCCGACGGCCGCAAGGTGCGGCTGATCGCCGATCTCGGTCAGCCGCGCAAAAGCCGTGTGGGGCACGTCGAGCCGCAGCAGCAATTCCTCCCACTCGGCCGTGGTGCGGGTCGGCCCGATCTCGCTCATGCGATCGTAGACCTTGTCGATGTTCTGCGAGCGCAGCACGGGATCGCGCACGCCGAGCTCTTCGATCAGCTCTGGGCGGCCGACGGCCTCGAAGAAGGCGCACCAATTGTCCCCCGAATAGGGCAGCATCGTCAGCCAGCCGTCCTTGGTCCGCACCGGGCGCCGATTCTTCATCCGCTTGTACCCGGTCGGGCCGATCGGCGGATCGAAGGCGTGTCCGCCCAGCATCTCGATGCTGTTGAAGCCCGCGATCGTCTCCAGCATCGGCACTTCGACGAACTGGCCCTGCCCGCTGCGCTCGCGCCGGAACAGCGCGGCGGACACCGCGCCGACCATCGCCATCGCACAGATCTTGTCGCCGACGAGGCTCGGGATGAATTCCGGCTCCTCGTCCGATCCGATCGACGATGCGAGCCCCGAGGCCGCCTGAATGATCTCGTCGAAGGCGGGACGTGCCGCCCACGGGCCGTCCTGCCCAAACCCGGTCGCCGCGGCATAGATCAGCCGCGGATTGAGTTTTGCGCAGGCCTCATAGCCGAAGCCGAGCCGCGCCATCGCGGCGGGACGCACATTGGTGACGAGCGCATCGACCGTCGGGATCAGCCTGGCCAGCGCCGCCTTGCCGTCCGGATGCTTCAGGTCGAGCGCGAGGCTGCGCTTGTTGCGGTTGACCGCCATGAACTGGCCGCTCATGCCGCGGTTCCGGAACACGCCGGTATAGCGCCAAGTGTCGCCCGTCGGCGGCTCGATCTTGATGACATCTGCGCCCCAATCGCCGAGCATCTGCGCCGCATAGGGACCGAACAGCACGCTCGTCAGATCGAGAACACGGATGCCGCTGAGAGGACCGGTCGGTGTCGTCATGTCATCACTAGGGCTGGAGGAAGCGATCGCGGTGGGGCATGCTATTCGCCAAGCACGTCGCCGAACAGCTCCCAGGACTTGCCGTTGAAGCGGGCCATCTGCAATTGCCGGATCGGCGTGACCTGCTCGGCGGAGGTGTTGAGCTTGATGCCCGGCAACAGCATCGGCAGCTCGACATCCCTGAACGACTGCGCCTGCTTCATCAGATTGGCGCGCGTGAGGTCATTGCCGGCACGTTGCAGCACCAGCTCCATCATCTGCGCCATGGTGTAACCGGTGACGTTGAAGATGTCGGCGGGATCGGCGCCGGAATTGTAGGTCTTCATCCATTCGCGCCAGGCCTTCATGCCGGGATCGTCGGCCCAGCGCGGATCGCCGGGATCCTTCTGGAATGCGCCGGTGACGATGCCGACGGAATTTTCCAGTCCCGCAGGCACCAGCACCGAGCCGACGGAATTGGAGACGGCCGGAAGAATGATCTGCGGCTTCCAGCCGAGCTCAGCCGCCTTCTTGATCGCCTGCGCCGCGAATTTCGGCGTGCACTCGTTGAACAGCACGTCGGCACCGGCGGCCTTGAACTTGACAATCTGGGAATCGACGGTCGGATCGGTCGTCTCGTAGACGGCCTCGGACACGATCTGACTGACGTGCTCCCCTAACCCTTGCTTGAAGCCCGCGAGATAGTCGCGGCCGGGATCCTCATCCGGCGTGATGACGGCGATCTTGGCGTCGGGCTTGTTCGCCAGGATCCACTTGGCGTAGAGCCGCCCCTCGGTCCGGTAGGTCGGCTGCGAGCCCGTGGTCCAGGGGAAATGCTGCGGATCGTTCCAGCGGCTGGCGCCACTCGACGGGAACAGCTGCGGGATCTTCTTGGCATTGAGATATTTTTGCGCCGCGATGTTCGGGCCGGTGCCGAGCATCGAGAACATCGCGAAGACCTCGTCGCTCTCGGCGAGACGCCGCACCTGCTCGACGGTCTTCGCCGGCGAATAGGCATCGTCCATGCTGAGGAGCTCGACCTTGCGGCCGTTGATGCCGCCCTTTTCGTTGAGCATCTTGAAGTAGGCGATTTCGGCGCGGCCGATCGCCGAATAGGCCGAGGCCGGCCCCGAATAGGGCATGGTCTGCCCGAGCTTGATCGTCGTGTCGGTCGCGCCGGTATCGTAGTTACCGGCCAACGCGACAGACGCGGCACCCAGGACCGCAATCAGCGCGGCAGCTCCACGGACGAAGTCGAATTGTCTTGCCGGCATGTTCGGCATCTCCTTCCCTGGCAGAGTGCATCGACATTGGCCTCACAGGCCGCCGTCAACGTCCTCCAGTTCTGTTCTTGGTTATCGTCGGCCGCACGGATGTCGGCAGTCGCGACGATACCTCGATTAAGGGGCGTGAGATGTAGCGCAGAATTCAGATGCGTATGCGCAAGCCGCAGCCGTTCACGAGCACGTCACCTGAGGCGACGTCAGACTTCGAGCCATTCCTGCCGTACGGCGGCATTGGCCTTGAGCTCATCCGGCGTGCCCTCGAACACCACGCGGCCGTGGCCCATGATGTAGACGCGCTTCGAGATGCGCATCGCGATCGACAGCTTCTGCTCGACGAGGAGAATGGCGACGCCGGCCTGTGCGATACGGGCGATGAGATCGCCGACCTGCTGCACGATCAGCGGCGCGAGGCCTTCGGTCGGCTCGTCGATCATGATCAGGTCGGGATCGCCCATCAGCGTCCGGCAGGTCGTCAGCATCTGCTTCTCGCCGCCCGACAGCACGCCCGCGGCGGTGTCGGCGCGCGCAGCGAGATTGGGGAACATGTCGAGCATGTCCTGAAGCCGCCATTTGCCGGGGCGGCGCGTGTCCTTGACGCCGAGCAGCAGATTCTGCCGGACCGTCAGGCTCGGGAAGATGTCGCGATGCTCGGGCACATAGCCGAGCCCGAGGCGCGCGATCCTGTAGCTGGGAAGGCCGGCGATGTCCTTGCCCTTGAAGCGGACCGTGCCTTGCGGGGCGACCTCGCCCATGATCGCCTTGACCGTGGTGGAGCGGCCGACACCGTTGCGGCCGAGCAGGCTCACGACTTCGCCGGCGCCGACGTCGAGATCGACGCCCTGGAGAATGTGGCTCTTGCCGTAATAGGCGTGGAGATCCCTGACCTCGAGCATCAGTGCGCTTCCTCGCCGAGATAGGCTTCCTTGACCTTCGGATCGCGCCGGATCTCTTCCGGCGTGCCCGAGGCGATGATGTGGCCATAAACCAGGACCGAGATGCGGTCGGCAAGGCCGAACACGACGCTCATGTCGTGCTCGACGATGACCAGCGTCTTGCCCTCGGTCAGCCGCCGGATCAGCGACACCGCACGATCGGTTTCGGCGTGGCTCATGCCGGCGGTCGGCTCGTCCAGCATAACGACGGTGGCGCCGCCCGCAATGGTGATGCCGATCTCGAGCTCGCGCTGCTCGGCGTAGGTCAAAAGGCCCGCCGGGACGTCGCGCCGATGCATGAGATGGATGTCGTCGAGGATCTGGGCGGTGCGCTCGCGCACTTCCGGCAGGCTGTCGACGTTCTTCCAGAACGCGTAGCGATGCCCGGTGGCCCACAGCACCGCGCAGCGCACATTCTCCCAGACCGTCATGCGCGCGAACACGTTAGTGACCTGGAACGAGCGCGACAGGCCGCGCCGGTTGATCTCGAATGGCCTGAGGCCTGAGATCAGATCGCCGTTGAGTTTCACCTCGCCCGAAGTCGGCGCGATGTGGCCGCTGATCAGGTTGAACGTCGTGGACTTGCCGGCGCCGTTCGGGCCGATGATGGCGTGACGTTCACCCGTGGCGACGCTGAGATTGAGGTCGCGGATGATGCCGACATTGCCAAAACGCTTTTCGACGGCGCGGACTTCGATGGCTGCGCGCTTTTCAGATACCGCTCCGCTCATGCCAGATACCCCCGGTCACGGGCGACCGTCGCAGCCCGGTCCCACGCCTCCGCAATCCTCCGCCAGGTCAGCCGCGCAACGAAGAAGCCGCCGACCGCGAGGATCGCCGCAGTGATCCATGTCACCGGCGAGGCCGGGTTGAAGGCGATGCCGAACAGATTGATCGGGTCACCGCCGGAGAAGCGCGCAACCGTCTCGGTGACCAGGATGACGCCACAGGCCAACGCAATCGTAGGCACGATCGCGACAAGATAGGACGGGATCACGGTCCACAGTGTCCCGGCGCGGATGAGCGGGCGGTGCATCATCAAGAGGCCGGCAATGCCGCCCGGCGAATACATCACGATGCCGATGAAGATGATGCCGAAATAGAGCTGCCACGCGGTGGTGAGATTAGTGAGCCCAAGCTGGAGATAGGTGACGAGGATCGCACCTAAGATCGGGCCGAAGAAATAGGCGGTGCCGCCGATGAAGGTCGAGAACAGCACCAGGCCAGACTGGATCGCGCCGAGATAGGCGGAGTTTGCGATCTCGAAATTGATCGCGGCGAGACCTCCGGCAATGCCGGCGAAGAACCCGGCAAAGCAGAATGCGAGATAGCGCACGACATGCGGATCGTAGCCGATGAACTGGACGCGCTCGGGATTGTCGCGGACCGCGTTGCAGATCCGTCCGAGCGGCGTCCGGGTCAGCGCGTACATCGCGATCGCCGACAGCACCAGCCAGAACGCGATCAGATAATAGACCTGAAGCTGCGGCCCGAACGACCAGCCGAGCATTTTTGGCAACGCAGTGCGGTCCGTGGTGATGCCGGCCTCACCGCCGAACACCGAGCGCAGGATCAGCGAGGACGACGCCACCAATTCACCGATGCCGAGCGAGATCATCGCGAACACGGTGCCGGCGCGCTTGGTCATGACCCAGCCGATGATCATCGCAAAAACAAGACCGCCAAGCCCGCCGAACAGCGGAATGAACGGCAGCGGGATGGGCCAGCCATGGGAGACCACGGCGTTCATCATGTGGCAGGCAGCAAAGCCGCCGAGGCCATAATGGACCGCATGACCGAACGACAGCAGGCCGGTCTGGCCGAGCAGGATATTGTAGGAGAGCGCGAACACGATCGCGATGCCGATCAGGCTGAACGACGTCCGCGAGCCGCCGGACGAAAAGATCATCGGCAGGACGATCAGCACGGCGATGCCGATCAGCCAGATACCGTAGAAGCGCAGGTTTCCGCCGGCAGGGTTTGCCGCCGCCTTGGATGTCGCAGTCGCAGCCGTGGTCATGATTCGCGCGTCCCCATCAGGCCCATGGGGCGCACGATCAGAATGATCACCAGCAGGAGATAGGGCACGATCGGCGCGACCTGCGCGACCGTGACGTTCCAGATATCCGTGAGGACGGAGGGCCCGGCCGACGGATCGAGCGGGCCGAACGCGCTCGCCAGCGAGCCGTCGAGCGCCACGGCGAAGGTCTGCACCAGGCCAATGACAAGCGACGCAACGAACGCACCCGGCAAGGAGCCGAGGCCACCGAATACGATGACCACGAACAGGATGGGCCCGAGCGACGCGGCCATGTCCGACTGTGTCACCAGGGCTGGTCCGGCAATCACGCCGGCAAGAGCGGCCAGCGCACTGCCGACCCCGAACACCAGCATGAACACACGTCCGACATTGTGGCCGAGATGCCCGACCATGTGGGGGTGCGTCAGCGCCGCCTGGACGATGAGGCCGACGCGGGTGCGCTTGAGCACGATCAGCAGCGCCACGAAGATGATGACCGACACCGCCAGCATGAAGATCTTGTAGGCAGGATAGTTGGTCGAGAAGATCGTGAAAGCCGGGAAATCCAGCAGCGCCGGTACGCGATAGTCCAGCGGGCTCTTGCCCCAGATCATCGAGACGATCTCTTCGATCGCAAACGCCAAGCCAAACGTCAGCAGCAGCTCGGCGACATGGCCGTGCTTGTGGGTATTGCGCAGGCCGTAGCGCTCCACCGCCATGCCGATGGCGCCGACCAGCAGCGGCGCCAGCACCAGCGCCGGCCAGAAGCCGATCCACTTCGTGAGCTGGAAGCCGAAGAAGGCGCCGAGCATGTAGAAGCTGGCATGGGCGAAGTTGAGCACGCCCATCATGCTGAAGATGACGGTCAATCCGCTCGACAGCAGGAAGAGCAGCATGCCGAACAGCACGCCGTTCAGGGTCGAAATGACAATGAGTTCAAGCACAGCGCACTCATGGATATCCGGGGCCGCAGGGCCCCGGCGAACATCGTTCAACCAACAAAATGTATTTCCAGCCGCCTTCCCGCGTCCGATGACGACCGCGGAAGAGCAACGTATCCCGCGATTACGGCCGCGTCATCTTGCAGGTCGTGGAGACCATCGCCTGCGGCGTGTCGATCCTGGAGACCAGATGCCAGCCCCAGCCCGTGCCCTCCTCGTCGAACGGCTCGCTCTCGGTCAGCTTGCCCAGGGAGGAGATGTAGATCGGCTGGAGGAACTGGTGGTCGTCCTTGCGCATAATGCCGGTACCGCCATCCAGGACCTCAAACTTCAGATCCTCGAGCGCCGCCGCCACCTTCACGGGATCGATCGAGTTGGCCTTCTCTGCCGCCGCCTTGAACATCCGCATCTCGTTGACCGCCCGCGGATACCACAGCGACAAATTGACCTTGGCGCGGAACGCCTTCTCGTAGTCCATCGCGGCCTTGTTGCCGGAGTTGGCAAAGCCCTCGGTGATCTGGAAGACCTGATGATCAAGACCGGTCTGCTTGACGGCAGTGGGACCGCCGGCACCGCCCGCATAATAGGTATACCAATTGACCTTCAGACCAGCATCCGCCGCCGCCTTGAGCAGCAGCGCAAAATCCTGACCCCAATTGCCGGTGACGACGCTGTCGGCGCCGGAGGCCTTGATCTTGGCGATATAGGGCGAGAAGTCGGTGACCTTGAGCAGCGGATGCAGCTCGTCGCCGACGATCTGGATATCGGGGCGCTTCGCACCCAGCATCTTGCGCGCGTCGGTGCGCACCGACTGGCCGAACGAATAATCCTGGTTGATCAGGTACACCTTTTTGATCGACGGGGTGTCCTTCATGTAGTTGGTGAGCGCTTCCATCTTGATGTCGGAGCTCGCATCCCAGCGAAAGTGCCAGTAGCTGCACTTCTCGTTGGTCAGGCTCGGATCGACGGCGGCGTAGTTGAAGTACAGCACTTCCTTGCCGGGATTGCGCGTGTTGTTCTTGGCGACGAAATCCGACAGCGCCGCACCGACCGACGAGCCGTTGCCTTGCGTGATGTAGTGAACCCCGGCGTCGATGGCCTTCTGGGCCTGAACCAGGCTCTCCTGCGGATTGGTCTTGTTGTCGAGCGGCACGATCTCGATCTTGTGGCCGAGAATGCCGCCCTTAGCGTTGAGCTCGTCGGCCAGATATTGGAATGTCTTCAAACCACCCTCGCCGACACTGGCGCCGCCGCCGGAGAGCGGATCGATGTAGCCGATCTTGATGGTGTCCTCAGCCGACGCTGCATGACCGAGCATCGGGGCGATCACGGCAATGGCCAAAGTGAGCTTGCGCATTATTGTTTCCTCGCTGGCTATCGACTTTAGTCGATGGGCTTTTTGCGCATGTTGCAGCGCAATTTCAGGTCTCTAATGAGCAGAATGGACTTTGCTTTTCAAGCGCATCAGGACATGGCTCGAGCTCGCGCTATGAAATGTGATGCGGCTGCCCATGTCTCCTCAGCATTCCGCGACAAGGAATAGAACGCAAGCAGGAACTCGCATCGATCGCATCGTGTCAGCGCCCATTATAGGCTGCGATAATCCGCGATCCCCGACAGGTCGGGCGTGAACCCAAGACCCGGCTCCTCGCCGAGGATGATCGTACCATCCGTCACATCGGCCACGGCACCGCAGAACAGATCGCGCAGCGGATTGTCGTTGGCGTCGACCTCGAGCCAGCCATCACCGCCGATGCCGGCCAAGAGATGCGCAGAGCCTAGCAGCCCGATGCCACCACCGAGATAATGCGGGCAGAAGGTCTTTCCCGATTTCAGAATGTCGCACGCAAGTTCAGCGCAGGCGCTAAGCCCGCCCCATTTCGCGATATCGGGCTGAACCACACCGAGCACCTCTTCAGCCAGGACCTCCCTAAAGCCCGCGACGCTGGAAATGTTTTCGCCGGCTGCAATCGGCATTTTCGCGCTCTCACGCAGCCTGCGCCATTCGTCGCGCGGCCGATCGACGCGGATCGGCTCCTCCAGCCAGCGCAGATCAAACTCGGCAAGCCGCGGCAGCATCGTCAGGGCCTGATCGACAGACCACCCCTGATTGGCATCCGCCGCAAGCATGCCGGCGCCGACGATGGCGCGCAACGCGGCAAGGTTAACGAGGTCGGTCTCGGCGCCGAACCCGATCTTCAGCTTCAACGCAACGTGGCCGCGCTTGAGGACGGCTTCGGCGGTTTGCGCGGCACCGCCGGGATTGATGCCGCTGGCGTAGACCTTGATCCTGCTCGACTGGCCGCCAAGAAGCCGCCACAGCGGCAAACGCCGGCGTCGCGCGAAGAGGTCCCACAGCGCGAGATCGATGCCCGAAATCGCCTGTGCGAATGGCCCGGGCTCACCGCATTGAAGTGCCAGCACCTCCGTACCGCTCGTCAACGTCTGGAACGCCTGCGCGGGGCTCTCGAGTTTGCGCCCGACCAGGCCGGGCGCGAGCACCTCGTTGACGAGCCGGGCGCGATGCTCCGCGCCCGGTGCAGGGAAATTCGACCAGGTCTCCCCCCATCCCTCGACGCCGTCTTCGTCGACAACGCGAATGAAGACGGCGGGGCGGTTGGGCATTTTTCCGAACGAGGTCACCACCGGCGTCGCCAGCGGATAGCGATAGCAGAACGCCTCGATTGAGCGGATGGAAAAGCTGTCAGTCATGTTGCAGATCCTGCGAGACCGCGCGGAGCCGCCACCATCTCAATAGGCGCGCGCGAAGTCACCTTCCTGCTTGATATCGGTGAACACCGGAAAGCGCGCCTTCCACGGCGTGCCCTTGGCCGTGGTCAGCTGATTGAGCCGCTCCAGCACGTTAAGGCCATCCCTGCGCAGGCTTGCCGACACCGCGGCGCGGTCCGGGAAATTCTTCAGGACGGCATCGAGCCAGATGGTGCGGCCCGCCAGAAATCCGCTTGCGCCCGCGGCATAGGAATAGTCGAGAACGCGCTCGAACTTCTCCGGCGCGGCACCGCCGGACAGCAGCACCCAAGGGATGCCGTGTTCGCGGCAGATATCGCCAATCGCGTCGAACTCCTTCTGCGAGGCCTTCGCTTCCGCGCTACCGTCGCGGGCCGGCAGGCCGTTGGCCGCGAGCGGGCTTTCCAGCTTGAGGAGATCGACGCCATATTCAGGCTTCGCAAACTCGCGCACGCTGTCGATGACGAGACCGGGAAGTTTGCCGGGCGATTCTACATAGTCGGCCGTGTGGTTCGCACTGCCGAGGAATGGATAGACCAGCAGCTCGAGAACGTAGGGAATGTCGTGACGGGCGCAATCCTCGCCGATCTCGCGGACAAACCGCTTTTGATGTTCGTTCACGACCGGGTCGGCGTCCGGCCGGTACCACGCCAGCACCTTGACAGCATCGCCGCCCATAGCGCGGATCTTCTCCACGCTCCAATTGGCGATCGCGCGCGACTTGCGGCCGCCCGCGGTTTCGTCGACGCGGTGCTCCTCCAGCGTCATGATCAGGCCGCAGCGCGGCGGCAAGAGATCGATCGCGGCAGGCACTGCGAAATTCGGATCGAACAGCATCGAGCTGCAATGCGGCGCCAGGTTCTCGACGAGCAGGCGCTTCGCCGCCGTGACATCGGAATATTCGACCTGCTCGCGCGTGATGCCCTTCGCCTTGGCAAGGGCATCAAAGAGTGGCGGTCGCTGGTCTAGCGCGACCATGCGAAAGTGACCGTCCGCGTCGGCGAGTCGTGCCAGGCCGCGGTTCTTTCCAATCGTTCTCATGGCTTCGTCCTCATGAATGCAAGACACTCGTTGATATCGGGGATTCCGTTGCGGCCACCGGCATGGCCACATTTCATCGCAGCCGCCGCGGCCGAAAACGCCATGGCCTCGCGCACATCGAGGCCAACGCCGATCGCGAGCGCATAGGCACCGTGAAAGACGTCACCCGCGCCGGTGGTGTCGACGACATCGACAGCATAGGCGGCCAGCCGATGCAGCCGTGCATTCTCGTACCAGCTCACGCCCTCCTCGCCGCGGGTGACGGCGATGACGCGGCAACCGAAGCGCGCAAGCGCCGCGAGGGATTCGTCACGGGCCGAGCCCGCAAAGGATGCAAGCGCTGGCTCGGAGAAAATCGCGTGGTCGGTCAACGGCAGCAACCGCTCGAACACTTCGGCATCCGCCACGTCGCCGTCGAGTACGGTCGGAATGCCGCGCGAGCGCGCTTGACGAAACAATGTCGCGGCGGCCTCCACCCAGCGCGGGTCGGTTAGTGCGGACGATGCACCGGCGACGGTTTCAAGTGGAAGCCAGTCCGCCGCTTCCGGATACTGGCCGCGGAAGTTTACGATCTGGCGTTCGCCGGAGCTGTCCACGATGATTCCGGAGACCGACGAGCGGCCATCGGGAAACAGGCGGAAATTCTCGACGTCGACGCCTTCGGCGATGAAGGCCGATTTCATCTCATGGCCGGCCGCATCGTCCCCTGCCCGCCCCCAGAACGCGACGGACGCGCCGAGCCTTGCCACCGTGACCGCGGCATTGGCGGCCATGCCGCCGCCAAGAGTGCCGTAGCCGGTGGCCTTGATCTTCTCGCTCCCTCCCGCGAAGGGCCGATCGACGCGCCAGACCTGATCGAGCGCCGACAGGCCAAGGCAGATCACGTGTACCGGCCTCGCGCCCGACGCGATGTCGGCCAGCGCCGAGAGATCTCCGATGTTTGCCGACGCACTCACCGCAAAACCTGTCCATTGCTTGCATCGAACAGATGCGTCTTGCCCGGCTGCGATCGTAGCGTGATGCGATCGCCGACCTTCGGCCGCAGCGACGGATCGACCCGCGCGATGGCGGAGACGCCGGCGAGATCGAAATGGATCAGCGTATCCGAGCCGAGTGGCTCGACCAGCTTGACGTTGATCGCAACAGCATCGGCGGCATCCGCTGCCACAGCAAAATGTTCAGGGCGAATGCCGAGCACGGCGCTGCCGGCCTGCCGCAGCCGGGTCGCGGTCTCACCATCCAGCGGCACCATGGTTGCTCCTTGCGAGAGAATCGGACGCTCGTCGCGCCATTCGACCGGAAAGAAGTTCATGGCCGGCGAACCGATGAAGCCCGCCACGAACTGGTTGGCCGGCCGCTCGTAGACCGTCTCCGGCGTGTCGTATTGCTGGATCGTGCCGCTCTGAAGCACCACGATCCGGTCCGCCATGGTCATGGCCTCAATCTGGTCATGGGTCACGAAGACCATGGTGGTCTTCAGTTCTTGCGACAGCGCCTTGATCTCGGCGCGCACCTGTCCGCGCAGTTTCGCATCGAGGTTGGACAGCGGCTCGTCGAACAGGAACGCCTTGGGATTGCGTACGATCGCGCGCCCCATGGCGACGCGCTGGCGCTGACCTCCGGACAGTTCCTTCGGCTTGCGATCGAGATAGGGTTCGATGTGCAGGAGCGCGGCCGCTCGCTTCACCCGCGCGTCGATCTCCGCCTTCGGCGTCCCCCGCAGCTCCAGCGCGAACGACATGTTGTCGTAGACCCGCATGTGCGGATAGAGCGCATAGTCCTGGAACACCATCGCGATGTCGCGCTGCGCGGCCTGGACGCCGTTGACGCGCTTGTCCCCGATGTAAAGGTCGCCGGACGAAATCGGCTCGAGGCCCGCGATGATCCGCAGCAAGGTCGACTTGCCGCAGCCGGACGGGCCGACGAAGACGACGAATTCATGGTCCGCGATCTCCAGATTGAGGTCGGGGATCACGGTATAATTGCCGTAGCGTTTGACGAGATTGCGGATCGAGATTGAGGCCATGATCGCTCAGTCCAGCGCCAATACCGGCTTGATCAGCTCGCCTTTGGCAAAACGGGCGAAATTCTCAGGTAGGGCCGACAGGCCGAACTCACCATCGACCAGGACGCGGTATTCGTCCTTGTATCTGCGCAGCAGCTCGACATTCGGCTCGAAATCCGAGACCGGGAAGTAGAAGGTCCGGATCATATAAAAATCCTTGCGGCGAAAGACCTTGCCTTCCTCGATGGTCCAGGGCGCGGCGTTCTCGCCGACCAGCACCAGTGCGCCGCGCGGCAGGACCAGCTCGATGCCGAGATTGCGCGCGGCATGCGCGCCGGAGCATTCCATGATGAGCGCGAAACGTTTTGACGTATCGCCGACCGGATGCGTTTTCGCGCCGAAGGATTGCGCGATCTTCAGGCGCGCTGCATTTGGGTCGGCCACGTAGATGTCGTTGTAACCGAGCGCGTGGAGCGCCAGCACGACGCCGAGGCCGACCGGCCCCGCGCCCATCACGAGCACCGGCCCGGCCTCACCCGCCGGCACGACGCGGCTGACGAAGCGCACAGCGTGGCCGGATGTGCCGATGGCGTCGAGCAATAGCGGCGCGAGACTGTCCTCGATGTCGTCGGGCACCGGGAGCAGGCAGTTCTCCGGCACCGGCACGTATTCGGCGTAACCGCCGGGCCGGTTCCAGCCGATCAAGCTGGAGACCGCGAGGCACATCTGGGTGTCGCCACGCTTGCAGGCGGCACAATGATCGCAATGAAGCGGGATATAAACGGCGCAACGACGGCCGTGCAGGCGATGGCTGGGTTGTTCGACAACGCCAAAGATCTCGTGGCCGGCGGTGAACTCGGCACCCTTGTGCCAGAGCTTGAAATCCGAACCACACAGCGCGGTACGCGAGACGCGCAACAGCACCTCGCCGCTCCCGACGTCCGGCATCGCGACACGTTCGATGGTGATGCGGTCGTTGCCGTGGAAGACCGCGGCCTGCATGATCGCATTCGGACGGGGTGACACATTCATCGGATACCTAGCCTTTCACCGCGCCGAGAGTCAGTCCGGACACCAGCCAGCGCTGAACCAGGGCCGCCAGCACCAGCGGCGGCAACGCGATCAACGTCGCAGCCGCCATCAGCGCGCCCCATTGCGTCGAGCCTTCGCCGATGAAGTTGAAGGCCGCCGCGATCAGCGTCTTGGTGTCGCCGTTGGAGAGCACCAGCGCAAACAGGAAATAGTTCCACGAGAACACGAAGGCGAGGATCGCCGAGACCGCGACACCGGACGCCACCAGCGGCAGCGCGATGCGCCAGAGGATACGCGTGACGCTGCATCCGTCGACCTGCGACGCCTCGAACACGCTGCGCGGGATGCCGTCGAAGGACGGCAGCAAAACCCAGATCACGATCGGCAAGGTGATGACCGCATGGCTGAGGATCAGCGCGGTGTAGGAGCCGATCATGCCGACCTGCCGGAACATCACGTACCATGGCAGCAAGAACAGCGTGCCGGGCGCCATACGCGCCGCCAGCGTCAGGATCGCCGGCCAGGAGATGCGCGTCCATGAGACGGCAAAGGCCGCAGGAATCCCGAACAGCAGACCGAGCGCGGTCGAGCCCACCGTCACAATGAGACTGTTGAGCGCGTAGCTCAGGAACGGCGTGGTCCTGGTCAGCTCGACATAATTGTCGAGCGTCGGCGTGAAGACCAGCGTCGGCGGATAGGCGGTGACCTCGAAGGACGGCTTGAACGAGGACAGCACCATCCAGACCGTCGGCGCCATGATGATGATTCCGGCCAGCACGAGCTGCACCGAATTCAGCCAGCGGATCCAGCGGTCGGTGTTGGCGGCATCGCTCATGACATCACCATGCCACCGCGCCGCGCAGGCGGTTGAAGGCAAGGACGGCGCCGAACACGATCGCCGTCAGCGTCAGCATCAGCGCGCTGGCATAGCCGATGTTGAAGAATTCGAAGCCGACCCGGAAGCCGTAGATGTTGAGCGTGTTCGAGGCGTTGCCGGGACCGCCCTGGGTCGTGATGTAGATGATGTCGAAGAAGCGCAAGAGGTCGACGCTGCGGAGGATGGCGGCGGCGACGATGGTCGGCAGCAGCAACGGCAGCGTGATGCGCTGGAAGGTCTTGAACGCCGACGCACCATCGATCTGGGCGGCCTCGTAGACGCTCGGCGGCAACGACTGCAATCCGCCGAGCACGATCAGGGCGACATAGGGCGTCCACTGCCAGCTATCGATCAGCGCGACAGTCGGAATGACCCAGGTCGGCGAGGCCAGCCAGTCCGACGGCGGCAGGCCGAACGACTGGAGAATGTAATTCGCGGCGCCGAGCGACGGATCCAAGATCACCAGCCACATCATGCCGGCCACCACCGGCGGCATCATGAAAGGCGAGATGAACAGCGAGCGCACGATTCCCGGCAGGCGCTTGGTGTGAAACAGCACGAGCGCAAGCCAGACGCCGAAGACGAGTTGCAGCACCAGCGACAGCACGAACAGCGCGATGGTGATCCACAGCCCGTGCCAGAACTCGTAGTCGGAGATCAGCTTCGAATAATTGGCGAGACCCGCGAAGGATTGCTTGCCCGTCTGGGAAAAACTCAGGAAGCCGAGCCAGACGGTATAAACGACCGGAAACGCGATCATGGCGAGCGTGAAGACCACAGCCGGCGCCGAGAGCGCCGACATTTCCAGCCTCTGCCGGTCCTGCGTCAATGTCGCAGCCGTGTCCGACATGCATCCGTTTCCTTGATCGGGTGAGGTGCCGGCACGCCGCGAAGCCAGCCGGCATCGGGCGGTTAGTTCAGCGCGATCAGCGCATCGAGCGCCTTGTCGGCATCCGCGCAAGCCTGATCGACGGTCTTCTGCTTCAGGATC
This sequence comes from Bradyrhizobium commune, assembly GCF_015624505.1. NCBI lineage: Bacteria > Pseudomonadati > Pseudomonadota > Alphaproteobacteria > Hyphomicrobiales > Nitrobacteraceae > Bradyrhizobium > Bradyrhizobium commune. Next base: position 6,078,674 of record NZ_CP061379.1, read on the forward strand.
AGATCCTGTACCGCCTGCCCGATGAACTCGCGCGATTGCGGATTGGCGACGATGGGATAGCCGACTTCGGATGAGCCCTTGGTGGCAAGCACGTCGAGCGCGCCTTGCCATTCCTTACGCACGGGCTCTTCGTCGATCCACTTGCGGTACTCGGGATCCTTGGCGACTGACGGACGCGGCGGGGCAATGCCCTGGAGCGCCATCTTCTTCTGTACCTCGGGGCTGGTCGCCCATTGCACGAAATACCAGGCCGCGTCCGGTTGCTTGCTGTGCGAGGACACCGCCATGCCCCAGCCGATCGTGGTCGGCACCTGGCCGGCATCGCCCGCCGGGAACGGCAACAGCCCGGTGTCCTTGAGGCGCGCGCCACCGTCCATCACCGTGCGCAGCTCATTGGACGATTCGAACGCCATCGCCGCACGGCCGCTGCGGTAAAGCGCGGAAATTTGCTGGAAGCTGTAATTGACGACGCCGGGCGGCCCGAAATCGCGCAGCAACCGGCTATAGGTGTCGAGCGCCTCCTTGCCCTTAGCGGAGCACAGGTTCGACTTGCCGTTGGCGATGTAGGTCCCGCCGATATTGTGCAGCATGTTGCTGAACGTGTAGGCGACCGCGGGCTTGAGGCCACGCGAGACGAACGGCGTCACCGTGCCGTCGCAGCTCTTGATCTTTTCGGCGGCCGCCTCGACGTCCTTCATGGTCTTCGGCGCCTCGATGCCGCACTTCTTGAAGATGTCGGTGCGGTAATAGAAGATCGGGCCCTCGATGTTCATCGGCATGCTGGTCAGCTTGCCACCGAAGGTCGCAGCCTTCAGCAGGGCCTGGCTCAACCCGTTGGGGTCATAGTCCTTGGCGACATCGTTCTTGGCCATCACGGTGAGATCGGCATACCAGCCGGCGGACGCGAACTGCTCACCCTCGCGCGACGGCAGCGTCATGTATACGTCGACCTCGTCGCTGTTCGCGTTCATGACGGTGACCAGACGCTGTCGCATCTGCTGTTCCTGATAGCCGTCGACCTTCAGGGTCATGCCGGTCAGCTGCTCGAAATCGGCCTTGTAGGTCAGCAGCGCCTGCGACACCGGATTATTGTTGGCGAGAAAGGTGACCGTCCTGCCCTCGAACTTCATCCAGTCGAAATCGGCTGCGCGCGCCTGCGCACTGACCGCGGCAATTGCGAGAACCGGCAGCACGACGCGTGTCGCGAGCATCCTGGCCTTCATCGAACTCTCCTCCCGGCTGGCCGCCTTATGTTGGCGGCCCTTTTTGAACAGGGCCTGAAAACGGTTACATCTTAAGCGTCATGCCCGCTGTGTCAAGCGATGGACATGCAGCAAAATCTGCGGCAGATTTGTGGGGATATCACTACCATACAGCCTGCCGAGCGAAATGTAACGTTACATCCATGCGATTGACAAACGCCAAGTCTGCAAAGCAGGGCATCCGCGCCGTTGCGGCCCGCGCCGGCGTGTCGACCGCATCCGTCTCGCGTGCCCTCAACAATCCGGACGCGGTCAGTCCGTCCTTGCGCGTCCGCATCGAGCAGGCCATCGACGCGCTTGGCTACATTCCGCATGCGCCGGCGCGCATCCTTTCGTCGCGCCGCTCGCGAACACTCGGCGCAATCGTGCCAACGATCGACAACACGATGTTCGCGCGCGGCATCGCCTCGCTCCAGCAATATCTGTCGTCGGTCGGGTACATGCTGTTTCTCACCACGAGCGGCTATGATCTCGACGTCGAATTGCAGCAGGCGCGTAATTTGATCAGCCGCGGCGTCGACGGCCTGGTGCTGCGCGGCGATTGCCATCACGACGGATTGCGCAAGCTGCTCGCCGACAACGCGGTGCCCTTCATCAATGTCGGGATCTACCAGCCCGACCGCCCTTACCCGTGCGTCGGAACGGACAACGAGGCCGCCGCCCATCGCGCGGCCGCGCACGTTATCGAGCTTGGTCACAGCCGTATCGGCATTGTGTCGGCACTCCAGCGCAACAATGATCGCGCCAGCGCGCGCGTTGCCGGCTTTCGCCGCGCGCTGACCGGGAACGGCCTCGAATTGCCTGCGCAATGGCACGTCGAGGTGCCCTACACGCTGGACGATGCTCGCGAAGCGGCTCGTTATCTCCTGAACCTCAAGGACCGTCCGACGGCCGTGGTCTGCGGCAACGACGTCATCGCCTACGGCGTGTTGCTCGAGGCTGAGCGCAGCGGCTTTTCAGTGCCGCGCGACCTGTCGGTCGTCGGCTTCGACGATCTCGACTGGAGTCGCCATCTGCGACCAAGCCTGACCACAATCCATGTTCCGACAGGAGAAACCTGGCAGCGCGCCGGAGAATATCTGGTGCGCAGCCTCGCCGGCGAGCAGACCATCATGCACCGCGAGATCGACTTCTCGCTAGTGGTCCGGGAATCGACGGCGCCGCCCCCTCAATCCTGACGTGAGACCTATCGATGAGTTCCAGTTTTTCCCTTGCCCCCGACTTTCATGCCGTTGTGATCGGCGGCGCCGGCGATATTGGCGCCGCGATCAGCAATCAGTTCTGCGATCTCGGCGCGACCGTGACCGCAACGGCTGCCGACGAGGCCGATCTGGCGCGCACCCTGCTTAAGCCGCGCACCGGGCTCTCGCTTGCGACCCTCGACATCACCAGCGATGAAGCTGTCGCGTCATTCGCGCGGCCGCATAAGCGAGTCGATGCGCTGATCAATTGCGCCGGGATTCTCGCGCGCGACAAGGAATTCGAGATCGAGACCTTCATGAAGGTGATCGACGTCAATCTCACCGGCACGTTCCGGACCTGCATGGCGTTCCATCCGCTGCTCGCGGAAACCAAGGGTTCGATCGTCAACATCGCCTCGATGAATGCGACGCTGGCGCTGCCGCGGATCCCCGCTTATTGCGCCAGCAAGGGCGGCGTCGTGATGCTGACCAAGGCGCTGGCTTTGAAGTGGGCCGAGAACGGGATCCGCGTCAATGCCGTTGCGCCAGGCTACATCGAGACCGCGATCAACGCCGCAGGCCGGACCGATCGCGCGCACTACCAGCGCATTGCCGACCGGACCGCGGTCAAGCGATGGGGGCAGCCGGAAGAGATTGCGGGCGCCGTCGCGTTCCTCTGCATGCCCGCTTCGCAATATGCGACCGGCACGGTGGTTGCGGTGGATGGCGGCTTCCTGGCGGGGTAGCGCGATTCTAGACGCCCAGCGCCTTGCGATTGAACGTGCGCAGGAATCGCAGCGACAGCGTGCGCACATTGGCGACGTTGAGCAGCCACGTCATGGCGACGTAAGCGAGGCCGCCCGTGGCACTGACGATGATGAGCGAGACGAGACCAGTGCCGCTCACCTCCGCGCGTGCGACGAGGATCGCGCCCGCCATCGCCGCGGCAGAGGCCGCAACGCCGGCGAGCCGGTTGACGTCGAACGGCACGGGATGGGCGCGGTACATCAAGACGACGGCGACGACGAAGCCGATCGCCTCGGTCGCGAGCGTCGCCAGCGCCGCGCCGGTGAGGCCGTAGCCTGCGACCAGCGCGAACATCAGCGCCACGCTCACGAGCAACGTCAGGAACGACTGCGCCGCCAGCATGAACGGCCGCTCGGCGAGCTGGAAGCTGATCTGCACGTAGAACTGGTTGGCGATCCCGAAGAGGCGGGCGAGCACCAGCGTCGGCAGCAGCGCCGATACGCCGGCGCGGAAATCGATCCCGACGAGCGTGCCTGCGACCTGGTCGGCCGCGAGCGCCAGCCAGACCGCCACGGGCGCGACCACGACCAGCAGCAATTCGAGACTCTCGGTCAGCCGCTCCCGCGTCGTCTCCCTGTTCTTCTCCGACAGCGTCCGAAACACCAGCGGCACTGTCGCCGCGGCAACACTGGATGCAATCATGACCATGAACTGGCGCGGCAGGTCGGCGGCGACGCCGAAGATGCCGGCGGCGTCCTTGCCGAGGAGATAAGCGACGATGAGGCGGTCGCAGGTCGAGTAGAGTGCGACTGAAAGCCCGGCCAGCGTCAGTGGCAGGCCGTAGCGCGACAGCTGCATGAACTGGCTGGGCTGAAAGCGCGCGATCCTGGTGCGGTCACCGGCGAGATTGAGGATGATACCCGTCAGCGAGCCCAGGCCGAACGCCGCGAGCAGGCCCATGCCACCCCAGCCGAGCCAGATGCCCAGCAGACCGAAGCCGACGCTGGACACGCTCCGCACGATCGAGATCGCGGCGAAGCGATAGGGGCGCAATTTGGCGCGCTCGAACTCCTGGCCGACATCGACCGCGTTCGACATGATCGCGACGAACATGCTGGCAAGCACCAGCTCGACACTGACGTCGCTGCGGAACAGGAACACCAGCGGGGTCGCGGCGCAGAGCGCGACGGCAGTGAGCGCGAAGGCGACGATCGCCGTGCCGCGAAAATCCACCTCCGCCGACATCGCCTGGTAGCGTGACACCGACAGCTTGATCCAGGCGAAGAAGATCGCGCCCAGAATGCCGGCAATGCTGATGCCGACGACATAGACGCCGTATTCCGCCGGCGTCAGCAGGCGCGTGTAGGCGGTGACGGCGAAGAACCCCACCGCCGCAGGCAGAATGTAGGCAACGAGATAAATCGAGAAATGGCGATTCAGCATGCGTGCACGAGACCGGCGGCCTTGAAATCGAGCGGCCGTTAATCAGTTGGACCTTGGCTTGACGATCAAAGGCTTGGCGATCGGACTGCGCCGCAGCATCCCCCAAGAGTGTCACATAAGTCTGCAAATCGGCTGCCGAATGGGGCGGGCCCGCGGGTTTCGCGCGTTAGCGTTAAATTTGCCCTGTCCTTGAACCGGATGGCGCGATCACACAAAAGAAACCATGTTTTCAGGACGTCGCCCGACCCCCTCCAATGCTTGGACGTGACTGACATGGACGTTGCCGAACGTATTAGGGCGAATCCGGCCTCCCTGCCCCATGGCGGCAGCGATGCGTCCCTGGTTCCGACGGCTCCCGCGGACGGGCGCGAGCGGATGACACTCAACCTGTTCTTCGAAGAGCGGGACGACCGCTGGCTTCCGGGCGACCGCCACATCCGACCGCTGCTGCGGCGGATGCTGCTCGGCAAATCCTGGATCAGCGGCCAGCGCCGTGTGTTCCTCAACCTCTGCGCCGGCCTCGACAGGGTGGGTATCCGCTATCGCGTGAACGATTACGGCTATATCCGGAAGCATCCGGACGAGCTCGCCTGCATCATCGGGCGTCCCTTCGTGCTCGATTGGTTCGAATGGAAGAACCCGCTGCTGCTGGGCGTCGCCATGTACAACCATCCGGTGGAAGCACCGGACCGCCTGAAACTGCAAACCAAGACCGTTCTGGTGCCTTGCACCTGGTACGCCGACATGTGCCGGCCCTACTGGCCGCATGTCGAGGTCTGGCCGGTCGGCATAGAGACCGATTTGTGGACGCCGACGCCTGCCGCGCAGAAGAGCGTCGACGTGCTGCTCTATGACAAGGTGCGCTGGGAGCACGACCGCTATCAGACGGAGCTGATCGAACCGATCCGCAAGCATCTCGAAGCAGCCGGTCCCTCCGTCGAAGTGATCCGTTATGGCCATTACAAGGAAGACGACTACAAGGCGGCGCTGGCGCGCTGCCGCAGTATGATCTTCCTCTGCGAGCACGAGAGCCAGGGCATCGCCTGCCAGCAGGCATTGTCGAGCGATGTTCCCGTATTCGCCTGGGATCGCGGCGGCCCGTGGCAGGATCCGGAATATTTCCCGCACAAGGTGACATACGAAGGCGGCGTGTCCTCGGTGCCCTATTTCGACGCACGCTGCGGCAGCTCGTTCACCGGTGCGGACGGTTTCGTCTCCGGCTGGAGCGACTTCTGGTCGCATGTCAGCGCCGGCGATTTCGCACCTCGCGACTATGTGATGGAGAATCTGACGCTCGAGAAGGGCGCACTTCACTATTGCGACATTGCAGAAGCGGCCATACAGCGCCAAAGCCGCTGACGACGTCCGGCAACGGTTAACCCAACACCAGGAAACCCCGACGTCGCCAAGCGACGCTTGGTACGATGGTGCGTTGGTTCCGAAAGGACGCCCCCCACGTGACCAAGCTCGACAGACGCGAATTTCTCCTCGGCAGCGCCGCGACGCTCGCGGCCGGCGCAACGGCGTCCGCGTTGCCTGCGTCAAAACTCGCCCAGCGCCGTCCGGGCTATGGGGCCGCCGCCACGCTGTGGGATCTGCAAGCCGACCCGCGGCTTGGCGAGGCCATCAGCACCTATTGCACGCAGGTCGTGCCGGTGCTCGAGCTGAAATGGCCGATGCTGCGGCCGGACGCGCACACCTTCGCCTTCGAACGCGCCGATGCCATTTTTGATTTCGCCCAGAAGAACGACCTGACGATGCGCGGCCACGCGCTCGCCTGGTACCATGACATTCCGGACTGGACCAAGCAGATCAAGGATTCGAAGGGCGTCGAGCGCGCCTTCGTCGATCACATCTCGACCGTGGTCGCTTATTACAAAGAGAAGCTGACATCGTGGGATGTCGTCAACGAGCCGATCCCTGACAATCCGAAGGGCATCACCGACCGCCGCGACACCTTCTGGACACAACATCTCGGCGATCGCTGGATTCCGCTGGCCTTCCGCACGGCGGCCGCGGCCGACCCCTACGTCAAGCTCGCAATCAACGAATACGACATCGAGTCGGCGAAAGATTCGTTCATCGCCAAGCGCGCCGCCTACCGCAATCTGATCATGGACCTGCTCGACCAGGGTGTCCCGCTTCACGCGGTGGGGCTTCAGTCACATCTACATGCCGAGCTCGATATCGACACCCATGGGCTGGCCGAGTTCGTCACCGAACTGCGGTCGTGGGGCCTGGAGGTGTTCGTCACTGAGCTCGACGTCGACGATCAGAAGCTGACGGGAAGTCCTTCGGAGCGCGATGCCATCGTCGCCAAGCGTGTCGATGATCTCCTGACCGCGATCTCGACCAGCGGCCCGGTGCGTTCGATCCTGACCTGGGGCATCTCGGACCGCTACAGCTGGATCAACGGCACCTTTGCCCGCAAGGACAAGCAGCCGAACCGGCCGCTGCCGCTCGACGGCGAGTTCAAGCCAAAGCCGTTCATGGACGTCATCAGCAAATTCACGAAGGACGTTTGACGGCTAGCGCGTCTTCGGCACTTCGAATGCGGTGGCATCGCCCATATCATCAGGCGACAGGCTCGGCCCGCGCCGGTCGCGCGAGCTCAGCCGGAACACATCGCGGATGTCGTCGATCGAGGTCGACGAATAGGACTGGATGCAGAGCGCGACCTGCTCGGGCGAGGCGGCAGCCATCATCGCTTCGATCGCCTGGCGATCGAGACGGGTGTCGTCCCAGTGCGAGACGGCAATGCTGTCTTCGGTAACCCGATGTCTCGCCAGATATTCCGGCGCGTTCGCGACGAAGTTTCCGTAAAGCAGATACTCGGAGAATTTTTTCTTCCGGCACAACGCCAGCGCCCAGCTCAGGCCTGTCGCCGCGCTGATGGCGTCAGTCATCGCGCGCGCGGTGTCCTTGTCCCAGACCAGCGCGTTTCCGACATAGTCGTCCGCCGGGAACGAGCGCTGCTTGATACCGAGAAGCTGGTCGACGGTGCGGAGCCACAGGCCATGCAAGGGGTGGTCAGCGTCGATCGCCTTGCGCGTGACGAACAGCGGCGTCTTGTCACCGCCGGCATATTGGCCGACGTCGAATTCGCGGAAGAACAGATTGTCCGAGTCCAGGATGCAGACGCGCTGTTCCGGCGCGTTGAGGACGCCGGCGATCTTGAGGATCTGCTGGATGTGCCAGCCGTGCACCGGCGAGGACAACAGCGACAGCCAGACCCGGCGGCGGCTGACGAACTGGAGCGCCGGCGGCAGCGCCCAGAGCCATTTCGGCAGGTAACGCGAGGCTGGCACAATCACGCGCTTGTCGGACCTGAACCGCTCGAACAGCGGCACGTCCTCATCGTTAACGAGAACATAATGCCGCGTGTATCCCGTCAGCCAGGTGTCGATGCTCTCGCCAAGCAGCGAAAAGCGCTCGATATCCTTGGCATAGCTGGCAGTCAGCAGTGCGACGGAATGCATAATGCGTGCTCAAATGGCCATCAGGACGCAGTTTTAGCCGTGCCGGGAGAGGCTGGAAACTCACAATATGAATCAAGGTAAAGCGAAACGATGCCTAACCATCCGCCGGCAGCCCCTGTTCGATCTCGCGAAACCGCAGCGGCGCCAGCGCCGCGGCACGCTGCCACCACTCGGCCACGCGGTCGTCGAGGGTGGTCACGCCGCGGCCCTGGCCGGGAAAGATCCGGATCTGCTGGACCGCCTCGGCCTCGAACCCTTTGCCTTTGCGCGTGATCTTGATGATTGCGCCTTCGCGGTCACGTTGCGTCAGCGGCACCAGCAGGCGGCCGCACGGGCGGAGCGCGTCGAGCCAGAGCGGATGCGGATGCGAGAAGCCGGCATGCACGATGATGACATCGGCCGGCTCGCCGATCTCCGCGCATCCGTCGCCATTGATGACCTCGACATTGCGGTAGGCGCGAAGATAGTTCGTGGCGCGCACCGCAAGCCGCTCGTCGCATTCGATGGCAAGCACGCCGCCCTTGGGGCCAACGATTGTCGACAGGATTGCCGAGAAATAGCCGAGCCCGCAGCCGATCTGCACGACGCGCTGCTTCGGCTTGACGTCGAGCACGTCGATGACATGCGCCCACAGGCTCGGCAGCCCGGTGTCGAGCTTGCGGCGCGCGTCGATTGCGACCAGCACATTGTCATAGAGATGGACGGGATCGGCATCTGGCGTCAGCCGGTAGCCGCGCGCAGCCTCGCTCTTGATGCGCCAGGGGCCTTTGGCAAGAAAATCTTCGCGCGGGACGTCGGCAAGGGCTGCGAGCAGGCGCAGCGACGAGATCCGCTCGCGCTTGGCAATCAGCTCCACATAGCGCGCACGCGCGGCGGCGAGATCGCTCATCTCACGGGATCGGCCTGCGGACGCGCCGGCGCGTCGCCACCGAGCTCGTTGACGAGCTGCATGGCCTGCTTCAGATCCGGCGTCAGGAACCCCTCGTTGAACTTGCCGACGATCGGCAGCAGCAGCAGGCTTGCATGCTCGCGCTTGCCGCTTTCATGCGACAGGCGCGCGAGGCTGACGGCGGTTCTGAGCTCCCAGGACAGCGCACCCTGCTTGCGCGCGGTCTCGAGCGACTGGCCGAACAGATCCTCGGCCTCCTGAACGGAGGCCGGATTGCCGTCCGACAGCGTGATCTCGCCTTGCAGGCGATAGACTTCGGCGAGGTAGGAATGATCGCCGGTGCGCCTTGCGGTCGCGAGCGCACCGTCCAGCGCGCGCAAGGCGGCGTCGCGCATGCCGACCTTGGCATAGGCCTCCGCGAGCAGGCAGCGGAACCAGCAGCCGGCGAGCCAGGAATCCATCGCCTCATATTCATCGAGGCCGAAGCGCATCTGGCTGATGCCCTCGTCGGCCTCGCCGAGCTGGCTCAGCGCCCAGCCGCGCAAGATCGCGGCCTGCTGCTTCCAGTGCAGGAAGTTGTGCTCGGTCGCGATGATCATGGCGCGATTGGCATGGTCGCGCGTGCCCTCGATATCGCGCAAGTGCTGGCAGAGATAGGCGCCGAACACCAGAGCGAAGGCGAGCGAGAATGGATGGCGGATCTTCTCCGCAAGCGCGATCGCCTGCTCGCTGTGCTGGCGCGCCGCATCGGGCCGGCCGAGGAACCACAGGAGATAACCAAGATAGGACAGCGAGACCACGCCGGGATCGGTGCCGTGGCGCTCCATCAGGTCGGAGTGGAGATCGGGGCTGTACAGATTGATACAGCGGTGCAGATGATGCTGCGAGGCGGCGAAGCGCCCGCGATAGAGCATGGTCATCGCGATCGAGCGATGCGCCTCGATCAGATAGCCGGTCTGCTGCGCCGGCTGCGTCCGCTCGTTCAGCCGCTCGCGCTTGGCGAACTTCAACAGCTCGACGCTGAGATCGTGCGCACGGGTCAGATCGGCGCGGATGAAATGGCAGACCCAGAGCCCGCGCGTGGCGGCAAAGGCCTTCTCGTCGTCGTCGAGCTGCTGGCCGAGCTCGAGCGCGCGAATGTAGTTCTCCTCGACCTCCTGCACCGCGTAGCCCTTGGCGGCGATCAGCGCATTGCCGAGCGCGATGCGGATCTCGAGCTCGATCTCGTCGGCGCCCTGCATCCGCGCATTGGCCTGCACGACGCTCAAGCCGCGGCGAAGATGGCCGATCGCCTCCAGATTGGCGCCGCTCTTGGCCGCCTGCTTGCCGGCCTTGAGCCAGAAGCTCGCCGCGCCCTCGCTCTGGCCGGACTCGGTCAGATGGTGGGCGAGAAGCTCCGGCTCACGCTCGGTCTTCTCCGGATACATCTCGGCGAGCACCTGGGCGATGCTGGCATGCAGCTTGCGCCGCTCGCTGTGCAGCAGGCTCGCATGCGCGGCGTTCTGGATCATCACATGCTTGAAGGAATAGAGCGCGTCGGGCGGATGGCCGCGGCGCATCACCAGCCCGGCCTCCTCCAGATGATTGAGCGCTGCCTCGATCTGCTCGGCCGGCGTGTTGGCAACTGCATGCAGGGTCTCATAGGAGAATTCACGGCCGATGGTGGCGCCGATCTGCGCGATCCGCTTGAACGGACCCATCCGGTCCAGGCGAGCCATCAGCGAGTCCGTCAGCGTCGCCGGAATCGCGAGCTGCCGCCACGGGCCCGACAGCACGTAGCGCCCATGCCGCTCGGTCAAGAGATTGGATTCGAGAACCGTCTTGGTCAGCTCCTCCAGGAACAGAGGCACGCCGTCGGTCTTGACGATGATCTCCTCGACCACCTCCTTGGGCAGCTCTCTGCCCGCGACACGCTCGACCAGCGTCGCGCGCAACGGCCGGCTCAGGCGGTTCAGCACCAAAGTTGTGATGTGCGAATGCGCATTCCAGCTTGGCTGGAATTCGGAGCGCGCGGTGATGATGGCGAGGACCGGTCGGTTCTGCACCCGATCGACCAGCAGGTCGACCACTTCCCGGGAGGTCGGATCGATCCAGTGCAGATCCTCGAAGGCCATCACCAGCGGCATCTCGCGCGCGAGGCCCAGGAAGTGGTTGACCAGCGCCGCAACGGTCGCGTCCTTTTGCTGTTGCGGCGACAGGTCGAGCGGCGGATAGCGCTCTCCGGTCGGGATCGACAGCAGCGCGGCAAACAGCGGCGTGACCTGCTCGATGTCGCCATGGGCGGCAGCGATCGCGGTCTCCAGGCTCGCCAACGACTGCGCGGATGGATCTTCGCGGTCGAGGCCGAGGGAGAATTTGAGTTGCTCGGAGAACGGATAGAACGCCGTGGACGTGTAATAGGGTGAGCACTGGAACGAGACCTGTCCGTGGCGATCGCCCGCGACACGTTCGAAGATTTCCTGGATGATGCGCGACTTGCCGATGCCGGGCTCGCCGAACTTGACCACGACCTGGCCGTCGCCGTCCTTGGCCTGCTGCCAGCGCCCCGTCAGGAGCGCGATCTCCTCCTCGCGGTTGACGAGCGGGGTCAGCCGCGTGCCCATCGCCGCGGCAAAGCGGGTTTCCACCCGCGAGGCGCGCACCACGTGCCAGGCCTGCGCCTTTTCCGAGATGCCCTTCAGCGCATGGGCGCCGAGATTGCGGTAATCGAATTTCCCCTTCAGCAGCGATTGCGTCGAGGCGGAGATCACGACGCCGTTGGGCGGCGCCAGCGCTTGCAGGCGCGCCGCGAGATTGACGGTTTCGCCGACCGCGGAGTCGCGCTCCTCGGTGCCCTGGCCGACGAGGTCGCCGACCACGACGAGGCCGGTCGCGATCCCGATGCGGACGGCGGGCGCATGGCTGAGCGCACCGCGCGGCTCGATCGCACGCGCGGTGGACAGCACCCGTACGATCTCGAGCCCGGCGCGCACCGCACGTTCGGCGTCGTCCTCATGCGCGGTCGGATAGCCGAAATAGACCAGAATGCCGTCGCCGACGAAGCGGGCGGCAAAACCTTCGTAGTGCTTGACCACGCGGACGCAGGTCTCGCGGAAGCTCGCGATCATGTCGCGCACGTCTTCGGGGTCGAACTGCGCCGACAACGAGGTGGAATCCACCATGTCGCAAAACATGGTGGTGAGCTGGCGCCGTTCGGCGCCGACCTCAGCCCGGGTTTGCGGGCGCACCGACGCGACCGGCGCCTCCGCCGTTTCAGCCTTAAACAGCGCGGCCATCGCCCGCTGGAGTCGTTTCCGATCGCCGAGCGGCAGTCCGAGCTCGGTCAGGTCAGCCTCGGTCAGGTCCGCCATGACGTCGAGATCGAGGCGGTGCTGCGCGAACAGAGCGGTGTAGTGGCCGAGACCAATGCCTTCGAGCCAGTGCTTCAGCCCGCCTTCCGTCTCCGGCTCTTTCTCCAGCATGGTGATTCTGCCCGACTCTCACTCCGTCGAAGGGCTCTGGGGCCCCTCAACCACAGATTTTGGGGCCCAAACTTCACCTCAGACTGGACGCATTCCCTAACTTCTTGGAAGAATAGCTCAATCAGATCAAAAGGGAATGGCGTTGTCGGAACTTGCATCCGGAGCGGGAGAGGAAAAGGCCGGCTCGGGTCCGGAGACGAAAGTCTTCGCACATATCGGCGGCCTTCTCGACCTCTATGCACAAAAGACGCCGACGGCGCCAGCTTTGCTCGCCCCCGGCCGTCCGCCCCTGAGCTATGCCGGGCTCGGCGCCAGAACCGTGCATCTGGTCCGTACGCTACGCGGGCTCGGCATCGGGCCCACCGACCGGATTGCGGTTGCGCTGCCGCGCGGCGCCGACAGCGCGCTGGCGCTGATCGCGGTCGCCTCGGCCTGCGCCTGCATCCCCGTCAATCCCGACCTGACGGCCGACGAGCTGCAACGCTATTTCAGCGAATTGAAGCTGACGGCGCTCGTCACCCGGGCCGACCTGAACTCGCCGAGCCGCGATGTCGCGAGAGCGCTGGATATCGCGGTGATCGACTTCGTGCCGGGACCGGAGAGCGATCTCGGCGGGTGCGAATTCAAGGGGCCGACGATCGGGCTGGCCTGTACGAGCGGCGTCGCGCGCGGCGAGGATGACGCCTTCATCCTCCTGACGTCGGGCACGGCGGCACGGCCGAAAATGGTGCCGTTGACGCACCGCAATGTATGCCTCTCCGCCTACAACGCCGGCCACGTGCTGTCGCTCAATTCGCACGACCGTCTCCTCAATGCACTGCCACTGTTTCATGCCCATGGGCTGATCTCCGGCCTGTTGACGGCGCTGGCAGCCGGCTCCAGCGTGATCGTGACCGATGGTTTCGACGCGCCGTCCTTCTTCTCCTGGATGCGGGAGCTGCAACCGACCTGGTACACGGCCGTGCCGACCATTCATCGTGCGCTGCTGACGGCTGCGGAAGCCAACCCGGACCGCATCCGCTCGTCATCGCTGCGTGTGATCCGCTCGGCCTCGGCCTCGCTCGCGCCGGCGATCCTCAGCGGGCTGGAGACGACCTTCGGCGTTCCCGTGCTCGAGACCTATGGCATGACGGAAGCGGCCTCGCAGATCGCAGCCAATCCGTTCGAGCTGCGCAAGATCGGCTCGGTCGGCCGCGCCGCGGGCCCCGAGATCGCGATCATGGACGAGACAGGCCGCGAGCTGGCGCCGGGCGATCACGGCGAGATCATGCTGCGCGGACCGAACATGAGCCGCGGATATTATAATGACGAGGCGGCGACGCAGTCCGCATTCCGGAACGGCTGGTTCCGGACCGGCGATCTCGGCTATCTCGATGCCGACGGCTATCTCTTCATCGTCGGCCGCATCAAGGACGTCATCAACCGCGGCGGACAGAAGGTGTCGCCGCTGGAGGTGGAAGAGGTCCTGTTGAGCCATCCGGCGGTATTGGAGGCCGGCGTCTTTGCCGTTCCGCACCCAAAACTCGGCGAGAACGTCGCCGCCGTCGTGGTGCTGCGAGCGAGTTCCGAGGCGGGCTCGGACCAGTTGCGCCAGTTCGCGCGCAAGCGGCTTGCCGCCTATAAGGTGCCGAGCCTGATCCGCAGCGTCGCGGCATTGCCGAAAGGCGCAAGCGGCAAGGTGAAGCGCAACGCGCTGGCCGGGCTGATTGCGGCAACAGATGATGGCGCCGACGCCCAGTTGCCGCGCACGACGCTGGAAACCCAGCTCGCGGAGATCTGGGCCAATCTGCTGGAGCTGCCGCAGGTCGGCGTCGATCAGGACGTCTTTGCGCTCGGTGCGGACTCGCTCGCCGCAACACAGATGCGCTCCCGTCTGCGCGAGCGCTTCAATGTCGATTTCTCGTTCGAGGACATCTTTGATTGCGCCACGGTCGCCGCGCTCGCGGCGCGGCTGGAGACCGCTGCGGCCTATCGTGCGGCGGCGCTGCCGACGTGGCGTCAGGCGACCTCCGAGGGTGATGCGCCGCTGTCGTTCCAGCAGCAGCGGATGTATCTGCTCTCGCGGCTCGATCCGACCCGCTACAACTATAATGTCGTCGAAGTCGCGCTGCTCAGGGGCCTGGTCGACGTCGCCGCGCTTCAGTCAAGCTTGGCTGCAATCTGCGCGCGCCATGAGGCGCTGCGCTCGGTCTTCGTCGAAAGTGCGGGCGAACCGATCCAACAGGTCCTTCTGCCGCCGCCGCGGCTGGCGCGGGTCAAGCTCAAGCCTTGTCCTGCGGACAAGCGGGCCGCGATCGTCAGGCGCGAAGCGCTCAAGCTCGCGCAATACCCGTTCGACCTGGCCAGCGAAGTGCCGGTGAAAGTCACCCTGTTCTCGTTCGACAAATCGAATCATGCACTGGTGGTCAACGTCCATCACCTCGTCACCGATGGCTGGTCGCAGCGGCTGTTCTGGGAGGAGCTGGCAGCCGAATATTCCGCTGCGCGCAAGGCAAACGCCAAAGCGCTGCCGTCGTCCACTTTCCAATATCGCGATTTCGCCCGCTGGCAGCAGAGCTGGGCGCAGACACCAGCGGCCAACGAGCAGCTCGGCTACTGGCGGACGCAGCTCGACGGCGTCACCACGCTGCCGCTGCGGACCGACCGGCCGAGGCCGGAGATCTGGAGCGGCCAGGGCGCCCGTCACTATTTCGAGTTCTCCAAGACCCTGTCGGCCGATGTGAGGGTGCTGAGCCAGGACCAGGGCGTCACCCCGTTCATGACACTGCTTGCGCTGTTCCAGTGCCTACTGTTCCGCCACACCGGGCATGAGGATGTCGCAACCGGCTCGCTGATTGCGAACCGCAACCAGATCGAGAGCGAGCGCCTGATCGGGCTGTTCGCCAACACGCTGGTCCTGCGCAACGATTTCGGCGGCGACCCGACCTTCGGCGAAATGCTGCGGCGGGTGCGCCAAGTCACGCTCGATGCCTATCGCAATCAGGATCTTCCGATCGAGGAGGTTTTGCGTGCATTGCAGATCGTGCGACGGAGCGACGGCAATCCGCTGTTCCGGATCATGTTCATCCTCCAGAACGCATCGATCGAGGCGGCGCGCTTTCCCGGCCTGTCGACGCGCCGGCTGGAGATCGACCCGAAGGTCGCACGTTTCGATATCACGCTCGAGCTGGTCGAGGCCGAGGGCCGCTTCACCGGCTTCTTCGAATACGCCACCGATTTGTTCGACGCGGTGACGATCGCTGGCATGGCGGATCAGTTCAAGACCCTGCTCAAGGCGGTCATCGCCAATCCGGAGCAGCGCATCTCGCGCCTGCCGCTCCTGACCGCGGCCGAGCGCCGGCAGTTGCTGGCGTGCGGCCAGGGACGATCCGCCAATTTCGCGAGCCGCGGCAATCTATGCGAAAGGTTCGAACGCCAGGCGAAGAAGACGCCGAACGCGATCGCGGTGTCGGACGGGGCCGGATCGCTGAGCTATCGCGAGCTGGCGCGACGCAGCCAGGCGATCGCGCGATGGCTCGCGCGCGAGGATGTCGGTACGGAAACGGTGGTCGCGCTGCTTGCGGATCGCGGAACCGATTTGCTCGCGGCAATGATCGCAGTGCAGCGTGTCGGTGCGGCGTTCCTGAACGTCGACCCCGAGCAGCCGCCGGCACGGCTCGCGACCATCCTCGGATCAAGCTGCGCCCGCGTGCTGCTGACGGCGCGTGCGCAGTCGGCCATGGTCGATGCGCTGCTTGAGCCGCTGGTTGAGCGTATCCTGGTGGCCGAGCTCGATGACACGATTGCGCCCGGATCGACCAAGCCCGTCCGCGCGGCGCGGCGCGCGGCCTCAAGCCTTGCCTATCTCATCTACACGTCCGGCTCTTCCGGCGCGCCGAAGGGCGTCATGATCGAGCAACGCGGGCTGTCGAACCATCTGGCGTCGCTCGTCGCCGAGCTCGGCCTCACGCACAATGACGTGGTCGCGCAAACGGCGCCTCAGAGCTTTGTCATCTCGGTCTGGCAGTTCCTCGCCGGACCGATGGTCGGCGCGCGCGTCCATGTCTGTGCCAATGCGATCGCGCAGGATCCGATCCTGCTTGCTCGGGAGATCGAGCGCGAGGGCATCACCGTGCTCGAAATCGTCCCCTCGCTGCTCCGCGTGATCCTCGAACGGATCGACGAGGCGCCGATGCTGCGCGCCTTCTCCACACTGCGCGTGCTGATCTCGACCGGCGAGCCGCTGCCGGTCGACCTCTGCCGCGCCTGGTTCGCCCGTTGTCCAAAAGTACCGCTGATCAATGCCTATGGCGCCTCGGAATGTTCCGACGATGTTTCCCTGCACCGGCTGACCAAGGCGCCGGCCGAGACGACGAACAACGTTCCGGTCGGCGCGGCGCTGCCCAACACCCAGCTCTACGTGCTCGATCCCAATCTGGAACCGCAGCCGGTCGGCGTGGTCGGCGAGCTCTGCATCGGCGGCGCCGGAATCGGCCGCGGCTATGTCAACGATCCCGCACAGAGCCGGCAGCGCTTCATCCCCGATCCCTTCGCGCGCCAGGCAGGCAGCCGGCTGTACCGCACCGGGGACCTCGCCCGCCGCCGCGCCGACGGGACGATCGAATGCCTCGGCCGCGCCGATCACCAGGTCAAGGTCCGCGGCTACCGTGTCGAGCTGAAGGAGATCGAGACTGCGCTGACCGATCACGCGAGCGTGCGAGCCGGCATCGTCGAGCCGCGCCGCGACGCCAATGGCGATGTCCGGCTGATCGCGCATGTCGTCGCCAGGACCGGCAGTCAGACCAGCGCCAGCGAACTGCGCGACTTCCTCAAGGGCCGGTTGCCGGGTTACGCAATTCCGTCGGCGTTCCTGTTCCTGGACCAGCTCCCGCTCAATGCCCACGGCAAGATCGATCGCTCCGCGCTGCTGGCGCCTGCGCAACAGGAAGCCGCCGGAGCGGAGCCTGCCGTGCCGGCACGCCGCTTCACCGAAAAGGTCCTGTCCGATATCTGGACCGACCTGCTGAAGGTCGAGAGCCTCGGTGTCACCGACAATTTCTTCGATCTCGGCGGCCATTCGCTGCTGGCGGGCCAGGCCATGGCGCGCGTCGCCCGCGCGCTCGGCGTGTCGCTGCCGATCAAGACCATCTTCGAGGCGCCGACGGTCGAAGAGCTTGCCCGAAGGGTCGATGAGGCCGTGGTAGCGCAACCGCGCAGGCCGCCGACAAGCATGCCGCGGCTGGCCGATAGCGGGCCTGCCACGCTCTCGATCGCGCAGGACCAGATGATGCGGATCGAGCAGAGCCTGCCCGACCTGCCGCTGTTCAACCTGCCCTTCGCCTTCCAACTCCATGGCCCAATTGATCCACGCACGCTGGCGCAGGCCACCGACGACGTCGTACGCCGCCACGAATCGTTGCGGACGGCGTTCGGCTGGAGCGGTGGCGAGCCGGTCAGCCGGATCGCCGCGCCCAGCACGCTCGGCCCGGTCCTGACCGTCGAGACCATTGGCGACGGACGGCCCCACAACAACAAGCGGCGCAAAGTGCTCGAACTCAGGAAGATCGAGCTCCTGATCAAGCAGGAGACCTATACACCGGTCGACTCGACCCGGGCACCGTTGCTGCGGGCACGGCTGCTGCGGCTTCACGCCGAGGATCACATCCTGCTGCTGACGCTGCATCATGCCATTGCCGACGGCTGGTCGATCGGCGTTTTGTTCGAGGAATTGTCCAACCGTTATGCCGCGTTGGCCGGGCGCCCGTCCGTGCCGCTGCCCAAAATGCCGCTCGCCTTCTCCGACGTCGCCCGCTGGCAGCGCTGGTGGTGCGGCACCGATTCGGCGCGGCGGCAGGCCGCCGAGTGGACGGATGCCTTGCGTGACGCAACGCCTGTGTTCGACGGCCAAGCGAGCCCCGGCGCCTCCACCGGCCATCATCCGGTGAACCTGGAGCGTGAGCTGATCGCGCGGCTCACCGCTTTTGCCAGCCACCACAACGGCACGCCGTTCATGTGTCTTCTCACCGGCCTGAAGGCGCTGCTGCTGGCACGGACCGGACGCACGGACATTTCCGTCGCAACCGCCATGGCCAATCGCAGCCAGCCGGACACCGAGCGGATCGTCGGCCCGTTCGAGAACACGGTGATCGTCCGCAGCCGAATCACGCCGGAGCTGTCGTTCGCGCAAGCCTTGGGCCGGGTGCGCCAGAGCGTGCTCGACGCGCATGCGCGGCAGGAGCTGCCGTTCAACATCCTGGCCGACCATCTGGAACAGGAAGGTATCGATCCTGCCTCGCTGCTCCAGGTCTATTTCACGCTGCAAAATCCGCTGCGCCAGCCACTCGATCTGCCTGACGTCGCGGTGCGATCGGTCGGCAATGTCGCGCGCGAGGGCCAGCCGGTGCTGCCGATCGACCAGACCTGGCTGTCCCTGATGCTGAAGGAGCGCCCGACCGGGATCACCGGTTCCTGCAACTACAAGGGTGAGCTGCTGGACGGTGACATGGTCGGCGCGTGGATGGAGGACCTCGTTGCGCTGCTGGCGGCGGCCGTTGCCCAGCCCCACACGCCGCTCGGCCGGTTGCTGGATCGCAGAGCGGCATGACCGGCCGTTGGTCCGGGCCGAACACGGGTTCACCCGCCAAAGCTGTGAATGATCAAGTTGCATCTTGATTATTTGGCGCTTGCCGCGCAAGATTATTCCCGCGTTTTGATTTGGACGATTATTTTCAACCGGGGGAGTGTTATGGGTTTCATCAAATTTGCTAAGGGCACCTCGCTGAGCGACAAGGACCGCAAGGCCCTGCAAAAGCTGCTCACCGACGAGAAGAAGAAGCTTCAGGCCGCGCTGAAAGAGGTCGACGCCACGCTTATGATCGTGGGCGGCTCGAAGAAGAAGGCCAAGAAGAAAAAGTAAGACTCGTCGGCCGGGACGCCGCACGAATCTTCCGACTTGGTTTTTCGGACCGGGGTTTTTCGACTTGGTTTTTCGAAACTGGGCCGCTCGCTTGTCGAGTTGGGGTCTCGCACAAGCTTGCGCCTGTAAACCGGCCAGCAATCGACAAGAATTTGCCCGGGTGGACCGCTAGAAGCGGTCCGCTCAGTTGCTTTCTGGTCGGTTGATTCTTCCGTCAGCGCCGGATTTGGCCTCCGCCTGACGCCATGGGCCCAATTGATGGCAGACGACGGAATTGAACTGTTTGTCGGACTGATCGAGAGCATCGACACGCCGGGCGCAATCGATGCATGCCGGCGCTTGCTCTCGACCGACGAACGCGCGCGCGCCGATCGCTTCATGTTCGAGCGGCATCAGCGACAGTATATCTTCGCGCATGCCATGTTGCGCCTCGCGCTCTCGCACGCAGCCCCCGATGTCGCGCCCGCCGACTGGTCGTTTTCGGCCGGCCGTCACGGGCGGCCCTTTATCGCGGCGCCCGCAACCGCGACAATGCTGCATTTCAGCCTGTCCCATGCCGACGGCTGCGTGGCCTGCGTTATATCCCGGCACGAGGCCGTCGGCGTCGACGTCGAGACCGTGTCGCGGCGTGTCGCGCCGCTGTCCACCGCGCTTCGCTTCTTTGCGCCGGAAGAGGTCGAGACCTTGCGCGCACTGCCGGATCCGGCTGCGATCGAGCGCTTCTTCGACTATTGGACGCTCAAGGAAGCCTATCTGAAGGCCAGGGGTTTTGGGCTCAATCTGCCGCTCGACGCATTTGCGATGCAGGTGTCGCGGGAGGCGATCGAGATCAGCTTCAAGCCAGATATCGCCGACGATCCGGCCGGATGGCGCTTCTCGCTGTGCTCGCCGTCGCCGTCACACCGGCTGGCGATCGCCGACGGCTCCCGCGCGGCCGGCGGGCTTCCCATCATTCGCAACGCTTGGCCGCTCCAGGAAGCAGCCGAATGACGCCGGCGCGGCTGCGCGTCTTTCCCGCGGTTTCGCGCAACCGCGATCCCAAGACATATGTCGGCGAGCTGATGCGGGTGGCAGAGTTCGCCGACCGCAACGGCTTCGAGGGCATTTTGCTGTTCGAGGGCAATGACGTGTTCGTCGAGCCCTGGGCGATGGCCCAGCACATCATGGCGGAGACGACGCGATCCTCACCGTTGATCGCCGTCAACCCGGTCTACATGCATCCGTTCACGGCGGCGAAGTTCGTCTCCTCCTTTGCGCAGCTCTACGGCCGCAAGGTCTATCTCAACATGATCACGGGGACCGCGGTCAGCGACTTGCAGGGGTTGGGCGACAATCAGTCGCATGCGGACCGCTACGTTCGACTGGGCGAGTTTGTTGCGCTCGTGCGCCAGCTGCTCTCAAGCCCGCGGCCGGTGAATTTTGCGGGCCAATTCTATCGCGCAAGCAATTTGCAGCTGCGGCCGCGCCTTGCGGCCGAAGTGATGCCGGAGTTTTTGATCGCCGGACAGTCGGAGGCGGCGCAGCGGGTGGCGGAGGAGACCGGCTGCATCAAGATGCAGATGCTGCCGCCCGATCTCGATCGCGGCCTCAATGCGCCCGGAATGAATTTTGGCATCTTCGCGCGCGAAAGCGCCGTTGAGGCGCGGCAGGCGGCAAAGGCGCGCTTCCGCGACAATCCCGACGATCGCGAGCTGCTTGCGCTCACCGTGGAGAACTCGGACTCCGTCTGGAAGCGGCGGCTGTATGAAGGGCAAAGCGGCGAGCTTGCGGACAACGGCTACTGGCTGTTGCCATACCTCACCTTCCAGGCCGACTGCCCCTATCTCGTCGGCGGCTATGCCGAGATCGGCGCGAGGCTGAGGGATTTTGCGGCGAAAGGCCTCACCACGATCATGCTCGACGTGGTCGCCGATGAAACCGAGATGCAGCACGTCTGCAAGGCGCTCAAGGCGAGCGGGATGTTTTGAATCTTTGCGAGCGGTGCTCTCTCCGCGTCATGGCCGGGCTTGTCCCGGCCATCCACGCCTTACCACATCGAAGAACGTGGATGCCCGGGACAAGCCCGGGCATGACGACCCTCCCTAGACGCGAATCTCACCGCGCCTCTTCAAATCCCGCGAGCACCGAGGTCAGGTTCGCGCCCAAAATATCCGAGAGATAGCCGCCTTCCTGCACGAACATGGTCGGCAGGCCCATCTTCGCGATCGCTTGGCCGATGCGGCGGAAGCCGGGCGTGGTGACGGCGAGGCCTTTCAGCGGATCGTGCTCGGATGCGTCGAGGCCGAGCGCGATCACGAGCGCGCCGGGCGCAAAGGACTCGATCGCCTTGCGCGCGACGTCCATC
Source organism: Bradyrhizobium commune (assembly GCF_015624505.1). Lineage (NCBI taxonomy): Bacteria > Pseudomonadati > Pseudomonadota > Alphaproteobacteria > Hyphomicrobiales > Nitrobacteraceae > Bradyrhizobium > Bradyrhizobium commune. The sequence goes on from NZ_CP061379.1 coordinate 6,100,375, forward strand.
GCCTGGATGTAGCCGTCATCGCCGGTGCCGATGGCGAGGGGAATGTTGAGATTGGTGCCGAGGCCAGCGCCCTCGCCGCGCTCATGGGCGTAGCCCCACACGAAGGGATAGTACGCAGCCGGATCGGCGTGGATCGAGATCGTGTAGACATCGGGCCGTGCGTAGAAAATGCCCTGCGTGCCGTTGCCGTGATGGACGTCAACATCGAGGATCACCACGCGCTCGTGCTTGAGCCGCAGATGCGCCGCCGCGATCGCGCTGTTGTTGAGGAAGCAGAAGCCGCCGGCCATGTCGCGATAGGCGTGATGGCCGGGCGGACGGCAGAGCGCGTAGACCGCGTCCTCGCCGTCCATCGCCATCTGCGCCGCGGTAACTGCAACGTCCGTTGCCGCGCAAGCCGCGGCCCAGGTGCCCGGACCGATCGGTGCTGCGGTGTCGGCCGTGTGCCAGCCGAGCTTTCCGACGATATGCGTCGGATAGGTCGCGGCATGACGCACGGGATGGATGTTGCCGATCATCTCCGGACCGGAATCGCCGAGCGCGGTCCAAGCGTCCCAGGCCTCGCTGAGGAACGCGAGATATTCGGGGCTGTGAATCCGCGCTCGCGGGCCCTGCCCGAATTTGATCGGCTCGACCAGTTGATGCTTGCCGTCCTTCAAGCCCTTGAGCAGGCGGTCGGCGCGCTCGGGCTGCTCAGTCGTGCGCTTGACGACACCGCGAACCAGGAAGAATTGCGGATCATGGCTGCGGTGCAGTTCGGTATGGACGGCCTTCACTCAAACACTCCGTGGTCGCATGCTGTCTGGACAGTGCCACAGCTGTCTTGATCGCTGCAGCGGCGAGATGCAAGCAAGAAGAATGCCGCCTTCGCGCCACGGCTCTGCGCCACGAGCAGACCGCCTTTGATGTGCCTAGCAGCGTCCGCGCTGGAGGCAGTGCTCGCGGCCCGGCTGATCGGTGCGGAAGGCCTCGATGAAGCCGCCCTGGCGCTGGGTGACGAAGACGGTCTTGCCGTCGCTGCCGCCGAAGGCGAGGTTGGTCGGCTCCTTCGCCTTCAGCGCGATCTCGCGCTCGACCGCACCACTGGGCTTCATCAGCGCGATCGTGCCCTTGAGAATGCGTGCGATGTAGAGACGGCCGCTGACGTCGGTGCGCAGGCCGTCGATCGTATCGGGCTGGAATGATTTCACGAGCTTTGCATCGGTGAGCGCGTTGCCGTTGACGGCGTAAGACCACACCTGGCCATTGCTGGATTCGCCGACATAGAGCGTCTTGCCGTCGGGGCTGAGATCGATGCCGTTGGTGGTGCCCATCGCGCGCGGCGCCGTCATCACCTGCCCCTGCACCGAGCCATCAGCGGCCTTTGCAACGCGCCAGATGTGGCCTTCGCGGCCCTTCCAGTTCGGATCGCTCGCATAGATCGTGCCGTCGCGGGCAATCGTGATGTCGTTCGGCTGGTTCATCTCGTCCGAGTGAAACCAGACGGCGGGCTCGATCGCGCCTTTCGCGATCGCGAAAATGTTGTGCTTCTTGTAATCAGCGATGAACATGGTGCCGTTGCGATCGAACCGAATCGCGTTACCGACGCTTCCCTCGGGGAGTGCCATGAAGAGCTCCGACGCCGCACCGCCCGCAGGCAGCCTGCCGATGGTGCCGGGCCTGCCGAGATTGACCACGAACAAATTGCCGTCGAGATCTGCCGCGGGCCCCTCGATACCGAACGTATATTCGCTGGCAGGTGTCACCTGCACGCTGTCGAACAGCTTCGTCTCGGTTGCGGCCAGCGGCGTCGCGATGGCGAGCAAAATGCTACTGCACAGGCACCAGAAATTCCTGCCGGATGTAATAGCCATCGTCGTCGCTGCACTCGCCATTCAGATAGGGATCGGCCGGCCGGAAGAATCGGCTGAAGCCGGATTTGTCTACAGCGTTCCTTTGTGTCACGACGACGACCTTGGCGGCCGGTATTTCGCCGCATTCCTTATTCGTCTTGCCAAAAAACTTGCGCTGCGGCGGCCCGGGCTTGATGCGCATCCGCGTTCCCGGAACCATCTTTGCGACGAGCAGGTCCGCGGTATCAAGCAGGCCTTTGTAACCGGGCTCCGTCTTCGGCAGATTTTCGCCGCCAGGCGGCATCAGCTTCTCTGCGCCGATGCCGCGCAGGCGCGTGCGCAGCTTGCCGGAGTCGGGATCGCCCGGATAGATCCAGCCGTCCTGCGACAGCATGAAGCGCAGCGCGGTTGCGTCCTTGTCCGCATCCGATTGTCCCGTCTTCAAGCCGAAATCCGAGTGGCAGCCGAGGCAGTGCTTTTCGACGAGACCTTTGCGCAAGCTGGTGAGCCGGACGCGGTTCTGCGCATCTTTTGCAACGAAGGCCGCAAGCTGGTCGATCAATGCCTGGCTGCGGGTGTCGCAGGGCAAGGGCGGCGATGGATCGCCCGCGGCACGATCGATGCGGATCACCGTCTGGTTCTTGTCCTCGACCAGCCAGATCGCGCCGTCCTCCGCAACCGTCATGCCGACGGGCGCGCCTTGCGGTCGTGCGCCGTTGACGCGGTGCCAGCCGGCGATCAGCTCGTCGAACGGCGCAGCGGGTACCTCGCCGGCATCGGTTTGAAAACTGCGGGTCGAGTCGGCGGTGCAGCTCACATGGTAGCGCACCGGCGCTGGCGTAGGTTTTGGAAAACCGTGGTCGTCGACATCATAGACGAGGACACGGCTGCCGGTCGGACGATAACCATGCAGGCCGACCAGCAGCTTGCCTTCGAGCTCCGGGAATTTGGCGCCGTGATAATAGAGCATCGCGAGCGGCGCGCCGTGCGGCGGCATCAGCGCGAACGGCGGCTTGTAGAGCGCGTTCGCCGTGCAGAGCGATTTGTAGACGCCCGACTGCAGCACGCTTTTGAACTCGGGGCTCGGCGTCGACAGATCAAAGCAATAGGGCCAGCCATAATGCCTGCCCTGTTCGATCGCGTTGATCTCCTCGTTCGGCTTGAAGATGTCGGGCAGATCGCGGCCATTCTCGCCCTGAAGAAAGGCGTAGCCGGCATCGGGGAAATTCGCGTGCAATGCCAGCGCCATCGAATTGCGCAAGCCGCGCGCATACACCGTGTGCGGTGGATCGGGATCGTTCGGCTTCAGCGCCGGGAGGACACCGCCTGAGGGCGGGGTGAACAGCCAGATCGCGGCCATGGCGGAGGCGCCTTCCGCAGGCGCGCAGGGTTTCGTGATCGGCGCGGGCGTGATGCAGTCGTCGCTGTGGGCGCCGACATTGACGAACAGCCGGCCATTTTTGTCGAACACGAATTGCTTGAGCGGATGCGCGCTCTCGCCGAGCTTCGTCCCATCCGGCAGGGTAATCCGACGGCCCGGCATGTGGCGGATGACGGTCTCGACCGTGCTGCGTGGATTGTCCGCGAGCGGATCAAAGCGGAAGATCGTCTCCGCGCTCGAGGCATAGAGCTTCTTGTCAGGGCCGATCACGAGGCCGAACGGATATTCGACCCCGGTCAAAAGCTCCTTGAACCGCTGGCCTTGCGGAGCATGCGGATCGAGCAACAACAGCCGGCCGTCGGTGTGGCCCCAGCCGCCCATGTCGGCGACCACAAACAGGTCACGACCGGGCACCTGGATGATCGAACGCGGAAATTTCAGACGATCCTCCTCGCTGGCGACGAGGCCGGCGCAATATCCCGCCTTCATGTCGATCTGGAGTCTGGGAAACGCGAGATCGCCGCTGCCGCAGCTGTCTGCCCCGATCGCATAGCCGCTTTTCCTGACCGGCTCGGACGATGCCGGCGCGAAGCCCAGCAGCGCTCCGACCAAAACCGCTGCAAAGAAGCGCAGATTTCGGCGTTCGCTCCCGAATGTGAACTGGTTCACGGCGGCCCCCGGACGTCCCGCGAAACTTGTTCCATGCCGCCTGAGCGTCGTCCAGCCATCACCCGCCTGTGATTAAACCTGTAACGACCTTGGCGCCGACCAATCTCCGTAAATTCCCTTACCGGGCTCGACCCGAATGTTTCGCGAAGGCTTCAGGTGGTATCGATTTGCCGTCCCGGTCGCTTTCTACAGGAGGCGCTTATGGTCCAGGTCTATTTCCACTGCTCCAATCCCGAGGGCACGCTGATCGACCGCTACGGTTCCGCCGTGGCCAGCCTGACCGAAGCGCGCGACCGTGCCGCCCAGATCATGCACTCGATGATCCAGACGCCCGGCTCTGAAGATTGGCGCGATTGGGTGATCCATGTCAGCGACGACGACGGCGAGGAGATTTTCGATCTCCCCTTCACCGCCATGCTCGGCAAGCCGCATTGAGGTGATGCCGTGCTGTTCGTTTCATTATTTCGCCAGCCTCTGAACTTCGTCGCCAGCAAATGGCAGAAGCTGGTCCGGATCGCGGGTAACCCCTACCGGCCCGAGCTGCACTACATGCGTGGCCCTGGCCCGAAATGGCACGCCAAGTATCAGGCCAGCCGGTCGAACCGCGGGCTCTGAGCGCAGGCTGCGCCGCCTCCCCTACTTGCCGGTGAACTTCGCCTTGCGCTTCTCGACGAAGGCATTGCGGCCCTCGATGGCGTCGGCACCCTTGCGGACCACGGCCTGAAGCTCGATCTCGCGGCGGAACTGCGCCTCATAGGTCGCATGCTCGCTCTCCTCGACCAGGGCACGGGTCGCGACCAGGGCGCGGGTCGGCCCCTCGGCCAGGCGGCGGGCCAGCGTCAACGCCTCCTCCATCAGCTTCGCATCGTCGACGACCTGCCGGACCAGACCGGTCTCATGGGCGCGTTCGGCCGTGAGCGGCTCGTTCAGCAGCATCAATTCGAGCGCACGCTGCCGGCCGATCAGGCGCGGCAACAGCCAGGTCGAGCCGAGATCCGGCACCAGTGCGATGCGGCTGAACACTTGAATAAAACTTGCCGATCGCGCCGCGACGATCATGTCGCCCGCCATTGCGAGACTGAAGCCGCCGCCGGCCGCGACGCCGTTGACGGCGACGACGACAGGCACGCGGCATTCGCGCAACGCCTTGAACGCCGGCCAATAGAGCCGCATGACGCCGGTCGCAATGTCCTCGCCGAGCGCCTCTGAGGCTTTCAGATTTTGGCCCGAGCAGAAGCCGCGCCCCTCCCCGGTCAGGATCAGCGCGCGAACGTCTTCGTCGCGCGTCATCTCGGCAATCGCGGCGGCGAGCGCGCCGAGCAGGTCGGGCGTCATCGCGTTCAGGCTTGCCGGCTCGTCGAGCGTCAGGATCCCAACGGCGCCATCCCGCGCCTGTTTCACACCTGCCATGCCGCATCTCCCTTTCGATGTTCTGGTTGGACGCAATGTGCCATTGTCCGCAGGCTTCGCCAATCGGGAAGCAGCCACGATCGAGATCTAGACGACATCATGCCTCATCAGTTCAGCCACACCCAGATCATCCGCAAGCCAGCCGTCAAGTCCAAGGGCGGAATTGTCGCAGCGCAGTCGCGGCGCGCGGCCGAGGTGGGGACGGAGGTGCTGGCGGCGGGCGGTGACTGCGTCGACGCGATCGTTGCCACCACATTTGCCCTGAACGTGCTGGAGCCCTGGAACAGCGGCATCGGCGGCGGCGGCGCGATGGTGCTCTACCGCGCCAAGGAAAATCGCTACGAGGTGATCGACTACGGCATGAGCGCGCCGCAAAGCCTGCGCGCCGCCGATTATCCGATCACCGGAGACCGCGTCGCTTCCGACCTGTTCCCGTGGCCCCGGGTGAAGGACGATCGCAACGTTCACGGTCCCGCCGCGATCGCCGTGCCCGGTGTCGTCGCGGGCATGGAGGAGGTGCATCGCCGCCACGCCAGGATGCCGTGGAAAGATCTGGTCGCGCCGGCCGCCGCACTCGCCGGTGAGGGCTTGCTGGTCGACTGGTGGACCACGTCGACGATCGCGGGCTCGGCGGCTGACCTTCGGCGCTATCCCGCGAGCGCGGCAATGTTTTTGAAGGACGGCCTGCCCCCGAGCCCGCCCTGGAGCGTCGAGGCGGAGACGCGGCTGCCGCAGGGCGCGTTGAAGGCGACGCTGTTGCACCTTGCCGAAGCAGGGCCGCGCGACTTCTATCAGGGCGATCTCGCCAAGAGCATCGCCTCCGACATCAGGGCCGATGGCGGCTCGCTGTCGGTCGAGGATCTGGCAGCGTTCCGCAGCCATTTGCGCGAGCCGCTGGCGATCCCCTATCGCGGCGGCAAGGTGCTTGCGACGCCGGAGCTGACAGCCGGGCCGACGCTGGCGCATGCGCTGCGCCTGTTGCAGCAGAATTTGAAGCCGGCAGGTGCGCCGGATGCAGCCGCCTATGCCGAATATGCCGCTGCCCTGCAAGCAGCCTATCGCGAACGGCTCAAGGACATGGGCGATGCCGACGGCAAGCGCTCGCTCGGCGCCGAGTATCTGGCGCCGGCCTGCACCACGCATTTCTCCGTCGTCGACCGCCACGGCAATACCGCCGCGGTGACCCAGACGCTGCTGTCATCCTTTGGCTCGAAATATGTGACGCCGCACACCGGCATTCCCATGAACAACGGCATCATGTGGTTCGACCCGACGCCGGGCACCACAAACTCGCTCGCCCCCGGCAAGCGCTGCCTCACCAACTACACACCGGTCATCGCCGAGACCAAGGACGGCAAGCGCCTCGCGGTCGGCGCCTCCGGTGGCCGCCGCATCCTGCCTTCGGTGATGCAACTCCTGTCCTTTGCGATGGATTTCGGCATGGACCTCGATGCCGCCATCCACCAGCCGCGCATCGACGCCAGCGAAGGCGCGCTCGTGCTCGGCGACACGCGCCTGCCGGCGGACGTTCGCAAGGCGCTCGCCGCGCGCTTCGATTATAAGGAGGCGCCAGTGCAGACCCTGCCGATGAAGTTCGCCTGCCCGAGCGCGGTGATGCGCGACGGCGACGTCAATTCCGGCGCGGTCGAGATTTTTCAGCCTTGGGCCGAGGCCGTGGCGGAGGGCTAGATCCCTAGCCGGTCCCGCACCCGGCCCGCGATCACCGCGCTCGTCACACCCACCGGCCAGAGCGCATGCATCGGGATCGGCTTGATGCCGGTGATGGGCATATCGATCTCTGCCTTGGCGCCGCCGAGCAACCGGCGTGCGAGCTGCGCACCCATCGCAGTTGAGAGCGCGACGCCGCGTCCGTTGCAGCCGAGCGAGATGAGGATACTCTCCGCCGGCTCGTGCACGTGCGGGTAATGGTCCTTGGTGATGGCGAGCCGGCTGTTCCAGCCATGGGTCCAGGCAACGCCCTTGAGCTGCGGCCATAGCCGCTCGGCGTAGCGCATGAGATAGGCGACGTCGGTCGGCGAGCTGATCCAGCGCATCGGGCCGCGGCCGCCCATCAGGAGGCGGTTGTGCTGGTCGATGCGGTAGTAGACGGTGATGTGGCCGCTTTCGTAGAGGACGGGGCGCGTCGGCATGATCGAACGGGCGACCTCGTCGGAGAGCGGCGCAGTCGCGGCAATCGACGAAAATACCGGCACGATGGTGCGGCGGAGCGCGGGCCAGAGATCGTCGGTAAAACCGTTGGTCGCGAGCAATACCTTGTCGGCATGGACCACCGCGCGCGGCGTCTCGATGCGCCAGCGGCGGCCGTCGCTACGCAGTGAGAGCGCCGGCGTTTCACCGTAGACTTTCGCCCCCGCCGAGATCGCGGCGCGCGCGAGGCCGCGGGCGTAGCTGAGCGGATGCAGATCGCCACCGCGCGCATCAAGCATGGCGCCGATATAGCGGTCGGTGCCGGTCATCTCTCGCAACTGCTGGCGGTTCAGGTAGGTGACCGGCATACCGCGGCGGATGCACTGCTGCGCCGTCTTCTCGATCGCGGCGGCGCTGGCCTCATTATAGGCTGCGCGCAGCGTTCCGTTCTGCCTGGCCTCGCACGGGATCTGGTAGCGGCGGATCAAATCGTGCGTGAAATTCGGCGCGCCGTAGGAGAATTCGATCATGCGGCGGCCGAGCTCAGCACCGAAATCGGCCTCGATCTGATCGGGATCGTGCTTCAGGCCGGGATTGGTGTGGCCGCCATTGTTGCCGGATGCGCCCCAGCCGGGCTCCTGCGCCTCCAGCACGAGCGCCTCAACGCCCTGTTCGGCGAGATGCAGCGCGGTAGATAGACCGGTGTAACCGCCGCCGATGATGGCGACGGAAACGATCTTGTCCGTATCGAGCGGAGGCGTTGCGATCGGAGTAACCGCAGTGTCGGCATAGAGGGACGGAGGCAGAGGCAGGCGCGCGTTCATGGCGAAGACCGATCAGAGCGGATGCAGCACGCGGCGCAGAAAATCCTGCGTCCGCGCGTGCTGCGGTTGATTGAGGACCGACTTGGCCGGCCCCTGCTCGACGATGACGCCGCCATCGATGAACAGCACGCGGTCGGCGACATCGCGGGCAAAGCTCATCTCGTGGGTGACGACGACCATGGTCATGCCATCGTCGGCAAGCTTGCGCATCACGCCGAGGACGTCGCCAACGAGCTCGGGATCGAGCGCCGAGGTCGGCTCGTCGAACAGGATCGCCTTGGGCTGCATCGCGAGCGCACGCGCGATCGCGACGCGCTGCTGCTGGCCGCCCGAGAGCTGCGGCGGATGCGCATCGGCCTTCTCGGCAAGGCCCACCTGGGCGAGCAGCATGCGGCCGCGCTCGAGCGCCTGCGCGCGGGGCTCTTTCTTCACAAAGAGCGGTCCTTCCACGACGTTTTCCAGCGCCGTGCGGTGGGGGAACAGATTGAAGCGCTGAAACACCATCGAGACCTGGGTCCGGATCTTCACGATCGAGGGCGCGTCGCGGTCGACTTTCAGTCCTTCGACGCTGATCTCGCCGCGGTCGTAGCTTTCGAGGCCGTTGATACAGCGCAGGATGGTGGACTTGCCGGAGCCGGAGGGGCCGACGATACAGACCACCTCGCCCTTCTCGACGGAGGCCGTGATGCCTTTGAGGACCTCGTTCCGGCCAAAGCTCTTGTGGACGTCGTTGAGCTCGATCATCGCTTGCCGGCCCGCTTTTCGAAGTGACGGACCAGCAGGATCAGCGGAATGCTCATGGTGAGGTACATCAGCGCCACCAACGTGAACACGTTGGTGTTCTTGAAGGTCGAGGACGCGATCAGCTTGCCTTGAAGCGCGAGCTCGGCGACCGTGATGGTCGAGGCCTGCGAGGAATCCTTCAACATCATGATCATCACGTTGCCGTAGGGCGGCAACACGATGCGCACGGCCTGCGGCAGCACCACGCGGCGCATGGTGAGCCACCAGCCCATACCGATGGATTGAGCCGCCTCGATCTGCCCCTTGTCGATCGCCTCGATGCCGGCGCGGAAATTTTCGGCCTGGTAGGCCGAGTAGGCGATACCGAGCCCGAGAATCGCGGCCTGCAGGGCGGAGAGCGTGACACCGAGATCGGGCATCACGAAGTAGAGGTAGAACAACAGCACGATGATCGGGATGCCGCGGATGACGTTGATCAGGCTGCCGCTGAGCATCGACAGCGCCTTGATGCCGGAGACCCGCATCATCGCCCAGACCAGGCCCAGCACCGTCGAGAGCAGCAGCGAGCCGATGGTGACGACGATCGTCAGCGCGACGCCGTTCATCAGGATCGGGAAGAACTCGACGGCGTCGTGCCAGAAGCCTTTCATCGGGCAACCTTCGATCAGCCTCTATTGGTCAGCCCTGCGCCTTCTGACCCCACTTCTCGAGAATCTTGTCGATGGTGCCGTTGGCCTTGAGCTTCGCCAGCGACGCGTTGATCTTGCCGAGCAGCTCGGTCTCGCCCTTGCGCACGCCGATGCCGACCGAGCCGACGGTGACGGGCTTGTAGCTGTCGACGAGCCGCACATCGGCAAAGCCGCCCTGCTTCAGATTGTAGGCAAGGATCGGATAGTCGGCGAAGCCGGCCTTGAGGCGGCCGGTGTTCACGTCGCGCATGATGTCGGGGATGGTGTCATAGGCCTTGACGTCGGCGAACAGGCCGGACTTCTTCAGTGCGTCGACGAAAGCGGTGCCGACCTGGGCGCCGACCGTCTCACCCTTCAGATCCTCCTGCGTGGAGTAAGCCTTGGTGTCGGTCTTCGGCACGACGAGGCCTTCACCATAGGTGTAGATCGGGTCGGAGAAGTCGACGACTTCCTTGCGCGGGGCGGTGATGAACATCGCAGCCGCGATGATGTCGATCTTGCTCGAGGTCAGCGAGGGAATCAGCGCCGAGAACGACATCGGCTCGATCTGCACATTGAGGCCGGCGTCCTTGCCGATCTCGGTGATGAGATCGACCATGATGCCCTGGATGGTGTTGGTCTTGGTGTCGAGGAAGGTGAAGGGAATGCCCGTCGGCGTCGAACCGACTTTCAGCACCTGCTGCGCCGAGGCCGGCGCCACGGTGGCAATCGCGAGCGCCGCGACCGCGGCCTGAACAATACGCTTCAGCGGCATCGTATTCCCCTTTGGGTCCGACCGGTGGCGGCGCTCGCAGATGTCGTTATCACAGACGCTGATCGCAGACATTGCGGGGCAAGCCGTTTCGGCCTATTTTCACCAATATGAAAATTTGGTCACACTTTCGCGGACGTTGCAAGCGGTTTTCATGCACATGAAGAGAGCGGTTTGACGTGAGCGGTGGCAAAAGAATGCGCAAACCGGCCGCCGCAAAGCCGGTCAGGAAGGTGAAGGCCAAAGCGAAGGCTATCACCAACAAGGCCATCATCAAGCCGGCCGAGCCTGCAATGGACGTCGCGGTCGGCCGCCGCATCCGCGATCTCAGGCGTGTCAGGCAGTTCTCGCTCGAAACCGTCGCCGCACGCACGGGGCTTTCGATCGGCTTCCTCAGCCAGATCGAGCGCGGCCTGTCGTCGCCCTCGCTGCGCGTGCTGGCAACGCTCGCTGACGTGCTTGGCGTCGGCATCGCGGCGCTGTTCGGGGCAAGCCCGAGCAGCGATGGCGCATCCGATCAGGTGGTGACGCGCGGATTGCAACGACCCGAGCTCAAACTTTGGCGCACCGGCGTCTCGAAACAATTGCTGAGTCCGGCGAGCGCCGACAACAAGCTGAACCTGTTCCTGGTGCATCTGGAGCCCGGCGGCTCGACGGGCGACGAGCTCTACACCCATGACGGCGAAGAGGCCGGCCTGGTGCTCGAGGGCGAGATGATGCTGACGGTGGACAGCGAGACCTGGTCGCTGAAAACCGGCGACAGCTTTCGCTTTGCGAGCCGAAGGCCGCACCGGTTTTCAAATCCGGCGGATGATTCGAAGGCCGTGGTGCTGTGGGTGAATTGCGTGACGGGGGCGGGGTAGCTTTCCGGCCTCACACCACGAGCACAACTCCAACCCCGTCATTGCGAGCGGGTGGATTCTCACCCGAACCGGTGTTGATACCGATCCACCGTCAGCGCGCCGACATCGATGTCCGGCTTCTTGCCCGACAGCATGTCCGCGAGCACGCGCCCCGAACCGCAGGACATGGTCCAGCCGAGCGTGCCGTGCCCGGTATTGAGGTGGAGGTTGGCGTACCTGGTCGGGCCGATCACGGGCGGGCCGTCCGGCGTCATCGGGCGCAGGCCGCTCCAGAACGTCGCCTCGGCAAGATCGCCGCCGCGCGGGAACAGATCCGTCAGGGAATGATCGAGCGTGGCGCGGCGGGCGTCGTAGAGCTTGGTCGAGAAGCCTGAAATCTCGGCGGTGCCGCCGACGCGGATGCGATTGCCCAGGCGCGTGATCGCGACCTTGTAGCTCTCGTCCATCACGGTGGATTCCGGCGCGCCGGAGGCGTCCTTGATCGGCACCGTGATCGAATAGCCCTTCACGGGATAGACCGGCAGTGAAATGCCGAGCGGCGCGACCAGCCGCGACGACCAGCTTCCGAGCGCAAGCACGTAGCTGTCGGCCTGCAACAGGCCGGCACTGGTCGCCACACCAGTGACACGCGACGCATCCGTCACGATGCCGTTAATGCCGGTGTTGAACATGAAGCGCACACCGAGCGCTTCGGCATGCTTGGCCAGCGCCTGGGTGAACATGTGGCAGTCGCCGGTCTCGTCCTGCGGCAGCCGAAGGCCGCCGACGAATTTCTCCTTCACGCCGGCGAGCGCCGGCTCGACCGCGATGCAGCCCTCGCGGGTCAGCGTCTCGTAAGGCACGCCGTATTGCTTGAGCACGGCGATGTCTTCGCCGGTGCCGTCGAGCTGGGCCTGGTAGCGGAACAGCTGAAGCGTGCCCTGCGAGCGTTCGTCATACTGAATGCCGATGTCGCGGCGCAGATCGCGCAGGCAATCGCGGCTGTATTCCGCGATCGGGATCATGCGGCTCTTGTTGACCGCGTAGCGCGCACTGGTGCAGTTGCGCAGCATTTTTGTGAGCCAGACCCACATCACCGGATCGAGCTTCGGCCGGATCACCAGCGGGCCGTGCTTCATCAGAAGCCATTTGATCGCCTTGACCGGCACGCCGGGGCCGGCCCAGGGCGACGAATAGCCGGGCGATACCTCGCCGGCATTGGCAAAAGACGTCTCCAGCGCCGGCGCAGGCTGACGGTCGACGACCGTCACCTCGTGACCGGCGCGGGCGAGGTAGTAGGCAGTGGTGACACCAATGACACCGCTGCCGAGGATCAGAACTTTCACGCTACCTCAAACTCCCGCGGCATCACGCCCGCCGCTGCAAGAAACACTTTCGCAACGGCGAGAGCAATTATCAGGCCACCCGCTTGATGGCGTCGCCCAGGATCGACACGATGTCGTCGATGTGGCTCTTCTCGACGATGAGCGGCGGCGACAGCGCGAAGCTGTCGCCGCTCATGCGGAAGTACAGCCCGCGACTGAAGCAGTCGACCATGACGTCGTAGCCGCGCGCACCGACCGTGCCGTCGCGCGGCGACAGCTCGACCGCGCCCATCAGGCCGCAATTGCGGATGTCGACGACGTTGGGCAGACCTTTCAACGAGTGCAGCGCATCGCGCCAGTATTCGGCGATCGACGCGCCGCGCGTGAGCAGGCCTTCGTCCTTGTAGATGTCGAGCGTCGCGATACCGGCAGCGCAGGCGGTCGGATGCGCCGAATAGGTGTAACCGTGGAACAGCTCCATCTGATTCTCGGGGCCAACCATCATGCCGTCGTGAATCTTGCGGCTCGCGAACACCGCGCCGCAGGGAATGGTGCCGTTGGTGATGCCCTTGGCGGTCGTCATCAGGTCGGGCGTGACGCCGAAGAAGTCGGCGGCGAACGGCGTGCCGAGGCGGCCGAAGCCGGTGATGACCTCGTCGAAGATCAGCAGGATGCCATGCTTGTCGCAGATCTCGCGCAGGCGGTTGAGATAGCCCTTCGGCGGCGGCAGCACCGCGGTCGAGCCCGGCACCGGCTCGACGATCACGGCGGCGATCGTCTCGGCGCCGTGCAGGGCCACCAGACGCTCGAGATCGTCGGCGAGCTCGGCGCCATGCTCGGGCTGATCCTTGGCGAAGGCGTTGCGGGTGAGATCATGTGTGTGGCGGATGTGATCGACGCCCGGCAGCAGGGTGGCGAAGGCACGGCGGTTGGCGACCATGCCGCCGACCGAGGTACCGCCAAAGCCGACGCCATGATAACCGCGCTCGCGGCCGATCAGGCGGGTGCGGCTCGCCTGGCCGTTGGCGCGGTGATAGGCGAGCGCGATCTTCAGCGCGGTGTCGACCGATTCAGAGCCGGAGTTGGTGAAGAAGATGCGATCGAGGCCCTTCGGCGCGATCTCGGCAAGACGCTCGGCAAAGTCGAAAGCCAGCGGGTGGCCCATCTGGAACGAGGGCGCGAAGTCCAGCGTCATCAGCTGCCGCTCGACCGCAGCCGCGATCTGCTTGCGGCCGTGACCGGCGTTGACGCACCAGAGACCGGCGGAGCCGTCGATTACCTTGCGGCCGTCGACGGTGGTGTAGTGCATGCCCTCGGCCGAGGAGAACAGGCGTGGCGCCTTCTTGAACTGACGGTTGGCTGTGAACGGCATCCAGAACGAATCGGTCTTGATAGTGTTCGGAATCTGATGAAGGGTCACGGGCCACGCTCCTTTGCTGACCGCATAGCAGAGCCACGGCTTCAGAGGCGCAACAAGTCCTTTTCTGGTGATCTGCAAGCCATTGATTCGACTGGGGCTGCTGGTCCATATTTGCGCGATCCGCAACACCTGCAACACGGACTTTGGGCATGAGCGTCGACATCGGTGGACGGCTGCGATTCATCCGGGCCCGCCACAAGCTGTCGCAGCGCGAGCTCGCCAAGCGCGCCGGCGTCACCAATTCGACGATTTCGCTGATCGAATCCAACCAGATGAACCCGTCGGTGGGCGCACTCAAGCGCATCCTCGACGGCATCCCGATGGGGCTCGCCGAATTCTTCGCGCTGGAGCCGGAGAGCCGGCGCAAGATCTTCTACCGCGCGGAGGAGCTGACCGAGGTCGGCAAGAAGCCGATCTCGTACCGCCAGATCGGCGACAATCTGTTCGGTCGCAGCCTGCAGATCCTCAAGGAACGTTACGAACCCGGCAGCGACACCGGACGCGTTCACCTGGTCCATGACGGCGAGGAAGGCGGCATCGTGATCTCCGGCAAGCTCGAAGTCACCGTCGAGGACGAGCGGCGCATCCTCAATCCCGGCGATGCCTATTATTTCGAGAGCCGCCGGCCGCATCGCTTTCGCTGTGTCGGCGGCAAGCCGTGCGAGGTGATCTCGGCGTGTACGCCGCCGACGTTTTGAAGCGCATAGAGGACATCCGGACTCTTACGGAGCCCCGGTGTCTTACGGAGCTTGAGCCATCTCAATTTCCGCGAGCCAGGCCGCTATAGGTTGCGAGCCGCAGCCGAGAGACATTCCGGCGCCGCTTCATAACTGGGCTCGCAGATGAAGATCACGCTCGCCAATGCAGAGGCTGCGCTCGATGAAGTGCAGCGCGACACCGATAAGCTCCATTCGCAGGAGCTGCGAAAGGCTATTTGCGAATACATCGAGACGCAGCGGCAAGCGCTCAAGGCGCTCCGCAGGAAGCTGCATTAGCAGTACACGGCGGAGCGAGAAGACCCGCCCCGCCTTTACCTCAGAGCCCCGTCAGCAGCTCCTCGATCCGGATCGGGAAACGTCGGACGCGCACGCCGGTCGCATGCCAGACGGCATTGGCGACCGCGCCGGCGCTCCCGGTGATGCCGATCTCGCCGACGCCCTTGATGCCGAGCGCATTGACATGCGGGTCGTGCTCCTCGACCGTGATCACGTCGAGCGGCGGCACGTCGGCATTCACCGGGATATGGTACTCGCCGAGATTGGCATTCATGATCCGGCCACTGCGCCGGTCGGTGATGGCCTCCTCGTGCAGCGCAAAGGACAGGCCCCAGATCATGCCGCCGAACAGCTGGCTCTTCACCAGATGCGGATTGACGATGCGCCCGGCCGCGAAGGCACCGACCATGCGAGTGGCCCGGATCTGGCCGAGCTCGGGATCGACCTTCACTTCCGCGAACACCACGCCATGGGCGTGCATCGCGTATTCTTCCATCGCCGCAGGGTTCGGCGCGCCGGTTCCGCTCGCCTCGACCTCGGCGACGCCGGCGCGCGCGAGGATCTCGGCGTAGCTCTCGCCGCGGCTCTCGTCGTCGCGCCGGATCAACCTGCCATCGCGCGCGATCACGCCGGCATTGCCGGCGCCGAACAGCGGCGAACGCTCGTCGTTGGTAGCGAGATCGGCGAGCTTTGCGACCACAGCTGCGCCGGCGCTGTGGATCGCGGCGCCAGCCGTGGCCGTATGCGCCGAGCCGCCGGCGATGCCGGCATCGGGCAGATCGGAGCTGCCGGCTTTGAATTCGACGCGGTCGATATCGAGGCCGAGTTCGTCAGCCGCGATCTGGGCGAGCGCGGTCCAGGCGCCCTGCCCCATGTCATGTGCACCGATTTCCATCGCGCCGGAGCCATCGCGGCGTATCACCGCGCGCGCCTGCGCCTGGAACATCAGCGCCGGGAAGGTCGCAGTACCCACGCCCCAGCCGACCAGCAAACCATTATCGTCGCGCATCTGCCGCGGCTGAAGCGAACGTTTTGACCAGCCAAAGCGGGCCGCGCCCTGCTCGTAACAGGCGCGCAGCGCCTTCGACGAGAACGGTTTTCCCGTGATCGGCTCGACCTCGGCGTAGTTCTTCAGCCGAAAGGCGAGCGGGTCGATGCCGCAGACCCACGCCATCTCGTCGATCGCGCTCTCCAGCGCAATCGAACCGGTCGCTTCGCCCGGAGCGCGCATGAACAGCGGCGTGCCGGTGTTGACCCGCACGGCATCGTGCGAGGTGCGGATCGCCGGGCTCGCATAGAGCGTGTGCGAAGCGTCCGCGGCGGGTTCGTAGAAATCGTCGAACGTGCTCGACACGGTTCTGGCGTGGTGATCGAGCGCGGTCAGACGCCCCTCACCGTCGGCACCGATGCGCAAGCGCTGACGCGTCGGCGCGCGATGGCCGACCGGGCCGTACATCTGCTCACGCCGCAGCACCAGCTTGACCGGCTTGCCGACCAGCTTTGCGGCCATCAGGCCGAGCACGGGAGGACCGGCCATCAGTCCCTTCGAGCCAAAGCCGCCGCCAAGGAACGGGCTGCGAATGTGGATCTTGTCGGGCGCGATGCCGAACAGCTCGGCGATGCGGCCAAGCGAGAGCATCAAGCCCTGGGTCGGCATGTCGACCGAGAGGTTGTCGCCGTCCCAGCTGGCCACGATCGCGTGCGGCTCCATCGCGTTGTGATATTGCGGGGGCGTCTCATAGATCGCGTCGATCTGCTTCTCGGCAGACGCAAGGCCCGCCTCGACATCACCGCGGTGATTTTCCGTGGGATTGCCGACGCCGACGACCGGCGGCACGAAACTGTCGCCGGCATCGAGTCCGATGAGCGCAGGCAACGTCTCATAGCGCGGCGCCAGCAGCACCGCGCCCTCCGTCGCCGCCTCGAGCGTCTCGGCGATTACGACCGCGATCGGCTGGTTGGCGTAGCGGACCTCGTTGCTCTGCAACACCTCCATCCGGAACACGAAGGGATTGGTCTTGATTTCGGGGTCGATCGCGAGTTGAGGCTTGTGATCCGGCGTCATGACATCGACCACGCCGGGATGGCGCTTGGCGGCAGCGACATCGAGCGAGGTGACGCGGCCATGTGCGATGCTGGACACAGCCATCACCGCAAACAGCATGCCGGGTGGATGATTGTCGGCGGCGTAAGTCGCCTGCCCCTTGACCTTGAGCACGCCGTCGCGGCGGGTCAGCGGTTGGCCGATGTTCGAGCCATGACGCAGATGGGCGGGAGCGCTGGTGAGATTGAGCTCAGGCATGGATGGCTCCGGATGTGGAGGCAAAGGGTGAAGCCGGCAGCGCCGGCAGGCGCGCAGGCGTACCGGCTGCGGCCAGCGTCAGCGCGCGCACGACGATGCGGCGCGCGAGCTCGATCTTGAAGGCATTGTCACCGGACGGTTTTGCGTCGGTGAGTGCGCGCCAGGCGGCTTCCTGAAAAGCGTCCGCCGTCGGCGCGGCACCCCTGAGAACGTCTTCCGCTGCGCGGGCGCGCCATGGTTTTGCGGCGACGCCGCCGAGTGCAAGCCGGGCCTCGCTGATCTTGCCGTTCTCAATGCGCAACGCGGCTGCGGCCGCGGCCACCGCAAATGCATAGGAGGTGCGCTCGCGAACCTTGAGATAGCGCGCATGCGCGGCGAAGCCACTGGCCGCGGGAGGCAGACGCACCGCGACGACGAGGTCACCGGCTTCGAGCGCAGACTCGCGCCCGGGCGTGTCACCCGGCAGCCGGTGCAGATCATCGAGCGCGATCTCGCGCCGGCCGCTCTTGCCCTCGATCTCGACGACGGCATCGAGCGCGACCAGCGGCACGCAGAAGTCGGACGGATGCGTCGCGATGCAGCTCTCGCTCCAGCCGAGCACGGCGTGGGTGCGGTTCTCGCCGCCACGGGCGTCGCAGCCGCTGCCGGTCTCGCGCTTGTTGCAGCGGCTCGCGGTGTCGTAGAAATACGCACAGCGCGTCCGTTGCAGGAGATTGCCGCCGACGGTCGCGGCATTGCGCAGTTGCGCGGAGGCACCAGAAAGCAGCGCCTCGGCCACGGCAGGATAGGATTTGGCAAACTCGGCGTCGTGCGCGAGATCGGCATTACTCACGAGCGCGCCGATGCGAACGCTCCCGTCGGCAAGAGTCTCGATTCCGTCGAGACCATCGAGATGCGTGAGATCGACCAGGCGATCCGGCCGGCTGGCGCCGCCCTTCATCAGATCGAGCAGATTGGTGCCGGCGGCGAGATAGACCGCACCCGGCTGGGCTGCGGCAGCGACGGCCTCGGCGACAGTCGCGGGCCTGACATAGTCGAACTGTTTCATGCGGAGCGCCTCTGGCTGGCTTCGTCGGCACCGGCTTGCGCCTCGAGCACGGCATCGACGATGCCGGCATAGGCGCCGCAGCGGCAGAGATTGCCGCTCATGCATTCGCGGATGCGCTCGGGGTCATTGCCGGCCTGACCTTCGCGCATCATGCCGATCGCGCTCATGATCTGGCCGGGCGTGCAGAAGCCGCACTGGAAGCCGTCATGGGCGATGAAGGCAGCCTGGACAGGATGAAGCTGATCGCCGCGCGCGACGCCTTCGATGGTGAGGATGTCGGCGCCGTCATGGCTGATGGCGAGCGCGAGGCAGGAATTGATGCGCTTGCCGTCGACGAGAATGGTGCAGGCCCCGCATTGGCCGCGGTCGCATCCCTTCTTGGTTCCGGTGAGATGGAGGCGCTCACGCAGGAGATCGAGCAGCGTGACGCGCGGATCGTCGAGGACGAAGTCGCGCCGCTCACCGTTCACGGTGAGGCTGATGGAGTGGTTCATACAAGGCTCCGATCAGATATGGACATGAGTCATCGCGCAGCGCGCCATCGCCATGGCCGCCGTCGACATGCGCTGACCAGGCGGAACCGGGCCAACGTCTCAACGAAGATACGGAGGTACCCTCCGCTTAACAAGGGCCGCCGAAAAATATTTGGAATTCGTCAAAAGCCCGTGCGCAGACAACGCGGTGCAGCCAGCCAAGGGTTCAGTGCAAGGGTTCAATCTAACCAATTCGTGATCTACATTGCCGGGATGGACGACCACACCGACCAGATCCGAAAGCCCCGCGCCGATGCCGTGCGCAATCGCGAGCGCGTGCTCGAAGCAGCCAGGGCCGTGTTCAACGCGGGTGGCCCGGAGGCGAGCCTGGAAGCCGTGGCAAAACGCGCCGGTGTCGGCATCGGAACGCTCTATCGACATTTTCCCGCGCGCGAGGACCTCTATGAGGCGGTGTACCGGCGCGAGGTCGAGCAGCTCAGCGTGCTTGCCGAGCAACTGAAGACCGCCAAGGATCCGGTCGACGCGCTGCGGCGCTGGCTACGATCCGCGGTCGAATTCGTTGCCACGAAAAAGGGCATGTCGGCCGCACTGGCGCTGACATTCCAGAGCTCGTCGGAACTCGCGGCGTTCTCGATGGATCGGCTGACCAAGGCGATCGGGACACTGCTCGATCGCGCGGTCGCGGCCGGTCAGATGCGCGCCGATGTCAGTCCGGATGATCTGCTCAGGGCGCTGATCGGCATGTGCTACATGCACGACCAGCCGGGCTGGCAACGCTCGGTGCTGCGCATGCTCGACGTGTTCGTCGACGGTTTGCGCGTTCAGCCTGACGTCAAGGCCAAGGCGCGCACGGCCAAGCCGGCGAAGCCAGCGGTGAAACAAAAGCGATAGTGCGTCCGTATTTCACAGCGGCGTGCTAGGATCAGCATCGCCGGGATCTCAACGCGGAGCCTGACATGCGCATCGCCGCCTTTCTCGTCGCTTTCAGTATCGCTTTCGTCGCGGCCCCGGCACGCGCCGATGATGTCACATCAGCGCAAGGCGTGATCCGCTCCCAGGAGCAGGCCTTCAGCCACGACGATGCGGCAGCCGCCTATTCCTACGCCGCACCGGCGATCAAGCAGATCTTCCCCGCGCCCGACATCTTCATGTCCATGGTGCAGAACGGCTACGCGCCGGTCTATCGCCACAAGAGCTTTGAGTTCGGCGACAGCAAGACCGAAGGCACATCGATCGCGCAGCGTGTCCATATCATCGACGCCAATGGCGAGGCCTGGGAGGCGCTCTACACGCTCGAGCAGCAGGCCGACGGCAGCTACAAGATCACCGGCTGCTCGCTGCTGAAGGCGGGACAGGCGGTTTAGCCTATGCTCCCGCCTCAGGCCACCATCGCCGTGACGGCGCGCAGGACCTCCCCGTCGGCTTCTGCGATACGGTCAAGCACCGAGAAGTGATTGCTGCCGGGGATCTCGCAATAATCGGCGGTCCCGCCGCGCTTGCGCCAGCCGGAGACGAGGTCCGAGGTCCAGTGCTTGAAGCCCTCAGTCTCGTCGCCGCCGACGACGCCGAGTAGCGGCACCAGCTTCGCATCGTTTGGCAAATTCTGAAGGCGCAGGAACGGGCTCACATCTGCTGCCTCATCGACCGACAGCGTGAGATCGCGGTTGATCGAGGTCCTGAGCAGCGGACGCAGATCGAAGGCACCACTGACGCCGACAAGTCCGACGATGCGCCCATGCCCCCGCACGGCCTGATCCAGCACGAGCATTGCCGCCAGTTGGCCGCCGGCGGAGTGACCGGAGACGACGACGCGCGCGGGCCTCAGATGGGCAAGCGACCAGGCGAAAGCGAGGCGGACCTGCTCGACGATTTCATGAACGCGCACCGCCGGCACCAGATCGTAGCTCGGCATCACCACGGTCATGCCAGCGTTTCGATAGTGCTCCGCAATGAAGGAGACGTAGGACTTGTCTAGGGCGCGCCAATAGCCGCCATGGATGAAGAAGAACACCGGCGCGCCGTCACCCGCCGGAAAGACGTCGAGGACGCAGCGCGGTCCGGCGGCATAGCGATTGTCGAGCCGGCAATTGCCCGCCGCACGCAATGCAGCGCTGCGCTGCTGGTGATCGCGATAGATGTCCTCGCGCTCGGGATGGCGCTTGCGAAGCGCGTACTGCGCTTCGAGACCGTCGTCGATCGCTTGCAGGGTTCTGTGCATGATCAAAGTCCGAGATAGGCCGTACGTACGATCGGGTCACGCGCGAGCATCGTGCTTTCCGCCTCGCGCACGATCTCGCCTTCGGCGATGACGTAGCCCCGAGCGGCGCTTTGCAGCGCCATATTGGCGTTCTGCTCGCCAAGCAGGATCGAAATGCCCTGCTGGTTGAGTTTGCGGATGGTGGCGAAGATGTCCTGCACGACGCGCGGCGCCAACCCCATGGACGGCTCGTCGAGCAGCAACAGCCGCGGTCGCGACATTAGGGCACGCCCGATCGCCAGCATCTGCTGCTCGCCGCCGGACAACAGCCCCGCAGGCTGACCTTGCCGCTCGCCAAGCCGCGGAAACATGTCGAAAACCGCGTCCATGTCGGCCCCGACTTGACGGTCACGCCGTGGCCAGAGGCGGCGGAAAGCGCCCATCTCCAGATTCTCGCGCACGGTCATCGGCGCGAAGACGCGACGGCCTTCCGGCACCAGCGTCACGCCGAAATCGAGCCGCGTGGACGCCGGCCGCCCCGCGATATCGTTGCCTTCGACCAGGATACGCCCGCCGCTTGGGCGCAAGAGCCCGGCGATGCAGCGCAATAGCGTCGTCTTGCCGGCGCCGTTCGCCCCGATCAGGCAGACCGACTGGCCCTGTTCGACGCGCAGCGAGATCCTGTGCAGCACGGCGACGTGGCCGTAGCCTGCCGAGAGCGCTTCGACCTCAAGCATGCTCAGTCCCCCCGAGATAGGCCGCCAGCACGTCGGGATGGCGGCGCACGCTGTCGGCATCACCTTCGGCGATCCGCATGCCGTTGTTGAGCACGAGGATGTCGTGCGAGAGCGACATCACCATGCGCATGTTGTGCTCGACCAGCAGCACCGTCATGCCGTCGCGGTTGAGGGTGGAGATTATCTTGCCGATATGCACGGCCTCGGCCTGCGGCAGGCCGGCGGCGGGTTCATCGAGCAGCAGCAGCCGCGGCTCGCTTGCCAGCGCACGCGCGAGCTCCAACACCTTCATCTGTCCGAAGCTGAGATCGCCGGCCAGCACATCGGCCTTGTCGTCGAGTTCGAAGCGCGCCAGCAGCTCCATCGCGACATCCGCCATCGCCCGGTTTTCGGCGCGGAGCGACGGGACGTGCAGCAGCGCACCGATCACCCCGGCACGGCCTTGCATGTGGCGCCCAGTAATGACGTTCTCGAGCACGGTCATGTCGCGGAAGATCTGAAGGTTCTGGAAGGTGCGGGCGATGCCGAGTCGAGCGCGGCGAAAGGTCGGCATTGCGTCGATGCGGATGCCGTCGAAGAAAATCCGACCCGCGGCCGGCCGGGTCACCCCGGCGATCATATTGAACAGCGTGCTCTTGCCGGCGCCGTTCGGGCCGATGACTGCCTTGATCTCGCCGGGGCGGACCTCGAAGCTCAGGTCCGCAACGGCACGCAGGCCCGCGAAGTAGCAATTCAGCGCTTCGGTACGGAGCAGAGGGGCGGTCATGGTCGCCTCCTTGCGAGCCTGCGGCGCAGGGTGGCAGGCAATCCGGCGATTCCAGTCGGCGAAGCGATCAGCACGACGAGCATCGCGAGGCCAAACAGCATCAGCTCGGCGTCTTCGTAGTCGAGCAGGAGCTGCGGCACCGCCGTATAGACCAACGCGCCGAACACCGGTCCCCAGAACAGGCCGCTGCCGCCGATTGCAACCATCACCACCAGCAGAATCGAATTGGAGACGCTGAAAGTCTCCGGCGAAGCGAACTGGTTGACGTGGACGTAGAGGCTTCCGGCGATGCCCGCCATGCCCGCGGAGAGGACGAAGACCAGAAGCTTGGTGTGGAAACTGTCGATACCGACGGCATCCGCACCAAGCTCGTTGGTCGCGACCGCCCGCAAGGCGCGCCCGATCCGCGAGCGCAGCAGGTTGAGGATCGCGAACATGACCAGCAGCGACACAAGCCAGATCAGCGGGAACTGCCGCACATCACTGTTGAGCGCGAAACGGCCGAACGCAAAGGGACGGACGCCGAGCAGACCGTTGGGGCCGCCGGTCACGTCAATCAGCCGGTTGAACATCACGACGAGAATGGCGTTCCATCCGAGCGTCGCCATCGCCAGATAAAGCCCGCGCAGGCGCAACGCCGGAATGCCGATGATCAGCGCGGCGAGCCCGGTGAACAGCGCCGCTGCCGGCAAGCCGATCCACGCGTCGACACCGAGTTTTGCGCTGAGCACGCCGCTCGCATAGGCGCCGAGGCCGAAGAAGCCGGCATGACCGAGTGAGATCTGCCCACCATAACCCATCAGCAGGTTCAAGCTGGCGATCAGAATCAAGTTGATCAGCAGCATGTTGGCGAGCGAGACCAAATACGCATTCGGCGCGACGAACGGCACCGCCAGCAGCGCAAGCCATACGATCGGCAGGAGACGGTGATCTGACAGGCGCGAAACCGTCCCACGCGCGCCACCCGCGAGCGGACGTGGCGCCGCCTCGGCCGGCGCCGGGGCTGCGGATTTTGCGCGCGCCATCGCCATCTTGTCAGACCTTCACGACATCGGCGCGGCCGAGCAGGCCGGAGGGACGCACGAACAGGATCAGGAGCAGCACCGTGAACGCGATCGCATCCTTGAAATCGGACGAGATGTAGAAGCTGCCGAATGCTTCCAGCAGCCCGAGCGCCAACCCGCCAACCACGGCGCCCGACAGGACGCCGACGCCGCCAAGCATTGCCGCGCTAAATCCCTTGAAGCCGAACATGGCGCCCTGATCGTAGGAGGAGAGCGTCAGCGGCGTAATGATGGCGCCGGCCAGTGCGCCCGCGAGCGCGGCAATTGCGAACGAAAGCATCACGGTGGTCTCAACGCGCACCCCGACGATGGCCGCTGCCTCGCGATCGGCAGCCGCCGCGCGCAGCGCCTTGCCCAGCATGCTGCGCTCGAAGAAGAAATGCATGGCAATCAGGAAGAGGATCGTGAGACCGATGATCCACAGCGTCTGTGTCTGCACCGCGATGCCGCCCACGACTAGCGTCGATACCTGGGAGAATCCGGGATAGCCGACCGGCTTCTTGCCAAGAACCAGCATGATGAGGCTACGCGTGCAGATCGCAAGCCCTATGCTGACCAGCGTGATCAGCAGCGTGTTGGGCCGCCGCAGCGGCCAGATCACCAGCCGCTCCGACACGATACCGACAAGGACCGCGAGCACCATTGCGGCGACGCAGGCGAGCCCAATATTGCTGGTCGCGGCGAACAGCAGGGCCGAGATCATGCCGCCCATCACCACCCACTCACCTTGCGCGAAATTCATCGCCCCCGTGCTCTTGAACACGACATTGAAGCCGAGGGCGATCAGCGCATAGATGCTGCCGGTCCCGATGCCGGCGACGAGCAGTTGAAGGACGGAGGTCGACATAACGTCAAAAAGTCCGCATGCGGTTGGATTCGAACATGGGCAGCACGATCCCGAACTCGGCCAGCTTCGCCCGCGTGTTCGCGGCATAGTTCACCAGCGCATCCTCTTCGGCCGCGCGCGGCGCGCCACCGAGCCCAGCGCAGGCGATCAGCGCATCGGCTTCGGCCTCTGCGGCGGCATGTTCCGGCGCGAGCCAAGGGCAGTGATAACCCTTCAGTTCGGTCTCGCGTACATGCGCGACAAGCTCGTCGGCAATCAGCGTCCGATCCTTCGCACTCCAGTACGGCGCGCGCGAGGCGAGATAGAGCCAGCCGAAGGCGGCGTGACGCTCCTTGTCGGCGACGACGCGATCGAGCACGGCGATCACGGTCGGATCGATGGTATTGGCCCGCCAGGTGCGGCAGAGCTCGAGTTCGAGGCCATCCTCGAAGGCCGCAAAGGACGCCACGTAACTGTCGAGATTCTGGCTCGCATCCATCGCGCGCCGGTGTAAATTGCGGTTGAAGGTCGCCTCATAGGCGCGATCGGCCGGCGCCGCGATCCGCCCGCCGAAGGCCTCGGCGAGTCTGTCGAAGCACTCGACATGCCAGGCCTCCTCGGTGTTGCGGACCGTGAGATAGAATTTTGGATCGATCTCGCGGCCGACTTCCATGCAGAAGCGCATCAGGAGCGCCGGGGTCTCGGTGAGGCCTGTGGCCTCGACCCAGAGCCGGCGGCTCCAGGAGCGCCGCGCGGCCTGCCGCGTCGGCTCGTCGTATTGCGCCGGGTCGAGCGCCTTCCAGTCGACGTCGCGCTGCGGATTCCAGCGTCCGGCCTTGCCGGTGTCGTAGAGTTCCCGAATATCCGGAAGCGTGACATTCATCTCGAGCGGAAAACGACGCTCGATCAGAAGTCGCGAAGACGGCAGGCTCGGCTTGACCTCGTGCATCACCCTCTGCACGTCAGATCGTCCCGAGCTTATCGTGATGGAACGGCGGCAGGTTGATGCCGAGCGGCTTCATCTGGTCACGAATGCGTTGCACGGTCGCGACGAACACCGGCTTCTCGACCTCTTCCACCGTGGAGCCGAGCCCGGCCTCGTAAGTGATGCGATCGGCCTCGACCTCGGCGCACGAGGCGGGGTTCTCCGGCGCAAGCCAGCTCGAATGGTAACCGTTGAGCTCGACCTTCTCCATCATGGTGATGACCGAGTTCTCGATCATCTTCTTCTGCTCCGGCGTCAGTGTCTCGCAGATCGCCTCTAGGAAATACCAGCCGAAGGCGCAGTGGCGCGATTCATCGCGCATGATGAAGCGCACGACCTGCCTGGCGACCGGGTCGCGTGTCACGTCGTCCAGATGCTTGAACACGTCGAAGGCAATCTCCTCTGCGGTGCAGACCAACGCTGCGATGATGCCTTCGAGCGGAACGTCGGCGTTGAGCGTCGCGCGGCGTACGCCGTGGGTCGAGACCGACCCCTCGAACAATTGCTGCACCGGTTTCTCGATATAGCCGCCGAGCTTCTCCGCCATGGTGTGGCAGACCTCGGCATGTCGCGCCTCCTCCTGGGAACGGATGGTGAAGAACAGCTGCATATCGGAGGGGCGGTTCTCGACGCCGAAGCGGAGCTGGAGCGACGGGCTCTCCGAGATCGCACCATACTCGCTCCAAGCGCGGCGGCTCCAGTAGAGCCGCGCCGCATAGCGCTGCTCCTCGGTATAGCTCTCCGGCTTGAGCTGATCCCAGGCCACGTCCGTCTTCGGATCCCACTGGTTGCGGGTCGCGGCATGAAACAGCTCGCGAATCCGTGGCAGGTCCGAATTGAAGGTCAGCGGAAAGCGGCTTTCGGGGGCATCGAGCAGGGTCTGCACCATCTCGAAAGCTTGATCTTGCGACATATCGCGCGAGAGCGCCATGGCAGTCTCCTTCCTGTTCAGTCCTATTCGTAATCGGCGAGATTGAAGCGGCCGTCGCGCCAGTTGATCAGCACAATGTCCTTCTTCGACAGGCCCGAATGGCGTTCCGGCGAGAAGTTGAAAACGCCGCTCATGCCCGCGAAATTCTTGATCTGCTCCATGCCCTGCGGCAGCTTGGTGACGTCGCCGCCCACCTTGTTCAGCGCCTCCTTGGCCAGCATCGCCGCGTCGTAGGATTCCGCCGCATAGAGGCTGGCCGCGTGGTTGAAGCGCTCCTGGTAGGAGCGGAACAGGCGGAGAATGCCGACCTTAAGCGGATCGCTGTCGGGCAACTGCTCGCCGACCGGGAATTTCAGGCTCGCAAGCAGCACGGATTTGGCCGCGTCGCCGGCCAGATTCATGTAGTGCGACGAGACGAAGCCGTAGCTGTGGATCAGCGTGCGGCTGTCGAGACCGAGCTGCTGCGCCTGTTTCAGGAACACCACGCCAGCGGGCGTCACGGTCCAGCAGATGATCGCCTCGGCGCCGCTGTCGCGGATGCGGGTGAGCTGCGGCATCATATCGGTGTCGGCCGGGTCGAACGATTCATAGATAAGGTCGAGGTTGCGGCGCGGACCGACCTTCTTCATCTGCGTGACCGCGCCCTGGCCGAAGCCACTGGTGTCGGCGATCAGCGCCACCTTCTTGATGTTCTTCTTGGCGAAATAGTCGGCAATGCGCTCGAGTACGTCTTCGTCGTCGACCGTGCTCTTGAACACGAATTTGCGCTCGGCAACCGGGGTGACGATCGCAAGCGCGCCCTCGCTCGAGATAAAGGGAATGCTGGCGGATTCCGCCATCGGCGCCATCGCAAGCGCAATGCCGCTCATGTTGCCGCCGCTAAGGATAAGCTCGACCTTGTCCTGACTGATCAGACGCCGCGTCGCCGAGATCGCCTTCTGGGTCTGGCTCTCGGCGTCGTAGAAGGTCCAGGCGACCTTGCGGCCGCCGATGCCGCCCGCGGCATTGATCTCGTCGACGGCGAGCTGGAGACCGGCCTTCATGTCCTCGCCGAGAAACGCGGCGGGGCCGGTGACCGAGAGGATCGAGCCGACGCGCAGCGGTTCGTCCGCCGCCCAGCCCGTTCGCGCGCCCGTTGCGGCCAATGCGGTGCCGCCCATGAGTTGCAGGAAATTGCGCCGGTCAAAATTCACGATACCCCTCCACTCAAATTGGGCGCCTCGCGGCTGCCCGTTGCCCGTCGTTCAATCGTCATGCACGCCGCTTTTGTCGATCTCGCTGGCTGGTGCCTTGCCGTCCCGCGACAACGGCACGCTCAGCGAATAACGCACGAGGTCGCCGCGATGGACTGTGTGTCCGGCCAACACCAGACGTCCGCTCGCGTCGCGATAGCGCAGCGTGCGTGTGAGCACCGGTGCGCCGGCGGCAAGATGCAGGTATTCGACCTCCTCGGGACCGGCGATGCCGGCCTCGATGCCGAAGTCGCCACTGCGCAGCTCGACCCGCTGCCAGAGCAGATGCAGCGGAGACGCGAGCGCCGCGCTCTCGTCCCAGTCGGCGACGAGATCAGCCGGCAGATAGCGATAGTCGAGCGCGACCGGAACGCGCGCGGCGGCGCGGGTCCGCTTGATGAAGAGAACGCGCGCGCCGACCTCGACTTCGAGCGCGGCCGCGATCTGATCATCGGCGCCGCATCGTTCGAACATGAGCAGCGTGGGCTGGATCGGTGTGCCGGCGGCTTCCCACTGGCGCATGAAGTCCATGCCGGGCCCGAACCGCTCTTCGAGCTTGCGGACCGCGACAAAGGTGCCGAGCCCGCGGCTTCGGGTGAGCATGCCTTCGCGGACCAGCTCCGAGAGCGCCTGACGCACGGTGTCCCGACTGACGTAGAACATCTCGCACAATTGCTCGTCCGAGAAGAAGCGCCGGTCGGGCTGCTCCCAGCGCAATATTATACCAATAAGCCTTTGTTTTATCTGGGCATATAGCGGGAGAGGCGAAGTGCGGTCGAGCGGCGGATTGGCCCAATCCGCCTCCAGCACCGGCAAGCTGTCGCTCACGTCCTGCATCACACCAACCGTATCGTCGGCTTCATATTGGATGATTGTCTGCCTAAGCAGACATTTAAGCAAGCGTAAATTTAGGCCGATGTCCGCCCAGCGCTGCGTCATTCTGTGGGGGCATGAGAGCGGCGTTATAAGAGAGACTTGGCTTGTTGTGGCTAGTTTTCAGTTCGCATGCGCAACATGTATGCGCGGCGAGTCGTTCAGGCGGATGTCATTGCAATTGACGCGATCGATGCGGATGCGGGTGGGGCGGCTTGTCGCTCTCGCCTATCTGTTCTGCGTCCTCGCGCCGGCCGCCGCACTCGCCTGGGGCAATGGTTCCGCACCGTGCCTTGACGAGACGCTGCTCGCCGACCTCGTGCCGGTGCATCACCAAGTGGCGGCAAGCCACATGCATAGCGACTCCACGCATGACCACGCCGGCATCCACGCGCATCACCAGACCGCGGCGCAGGACGCACCCATCCCGCATCATCATGACGGCAAGGGCAAAGTCGGCCCGTGCTGCGCGATGATGTGCGTGAGTGCGCTGCCGGCCGATCTGCCCAGCGTCGCTACGCCGGTCCAGCCGATCTCCGCCTGCGCGCCCGAGATCGTGGTGAGCCTGCACAGCGAGGCGCCGCCCCGGCTCTACCGCCCTCCCATCGCCTGACCTGACCCCACGATTCGAGGCCGCGCGCGTCGAGCGCGCGTAGGCCTTTGGTCATCTGACAGATCAGGGATTACTCATGTTGACGCTTTCCGGGGCGAGTTCCGCCGCTGCATCCGCGGCGCGTGGACGACACGTTCGATTCTATTGGTCTCTGCTGGTTGCGATTGCGCTTGTCGGCCCGCTGCCGGTAACCGCATCAATCGCCGGTGCCGACCCTGCCGATCCCGCTGCAAAGGTCGCGCGCACCGGCTATCGCTCGGTGATCGCGCCCTATTCGCGCCTGCGGCCGGCAACGCCGGCGTCATGGCGCGAGCGCAACGGCGCCGTCACACCGCAGCCCAAGCAGGACAAGTAGGAGCGCGCCATGGCACAGCATTTTGCGCGGAGCCTGCTCTTGCTCACGGCGCTCAGCGCCTCCGGCTGCGCGGCGTTCTCGCCGGACAGCGGCATGAACGCAGTCTCGGAACTGACAAGCCAAACCATCAAGGAAGATGTTGCCTTCGTCCGCACGGCCGAGGGCGCCGAGGCAGTCGACGCCACCGTACGACGCCTGTTGTCGCGCACGCTAAGCACCGAAACAGCGGTGCAGATCGCCTTGCTCAACAACAAGGGGCTGCAAGCCGCCTATAACGAGCTGGCGCTGGCCGAGACCGACCTGGTCGAGCAAAGCCTGCCGCCAAATCCGGTGTTCTCGATCTCCCGCATCAGCGGCAACGGGGCCAGCGAGATCGAGCGCCAGGTCGTCGGCGATATTTTGGCGTTGGCCACATTGCCGTTCCGCTCCGACATCGCGCGCGAGCGCTTCCACCAGGCGCAATTGCGCGCGGCACTGGCGACACTGCGGCTCGCCGCCGACGTGCGCCGAGCCTATGTCCGGGCCGTCGCCGCCAACGAGATGGTGCTGCTGCTGACGGACGCGAAATCGACGGCGGAATCGACCGCGCAGCTTGCTGTGAAGCTCGGCGAGACCGGATCGATCAACAAGCTCGACCAGGCCCGCGAGCAGGTGTTTTACGCCGAGACCACCGCCGATCTTGCCACCGCACGACAGACGGCAACCAGCGCCCGCGAAAAGCTCGCGCGACTGATGGGGCTGTGGGACGACGGTCTCGACTTCCGCCTACCCAACGCGTTGCCATCACTACCGCGCCGACCGCAGGCATCGCCTTCGATCGAGGCCGACGCGGTCGCCCATCGCATCGATCTGCAGATCGCGCGGCTGGAGCTGACAGCGCTGGCGAAGTCGTCGAACCTCACCGAGGCCACGCGTTTCGTCACGCTGCTTGATCTCGCCGGCATTTCCCGCCGCACCCAGGATCCGGACGGCGCGCCGTTCCGCGAGCGCGGATTCGACGTGCAGTTCCAGATCCCGATCTTCGACGGCGGCGAGGTGCGGGTACGACAGGCAACCGAGACCTACAATTTCGCCTTCAATCGCCTGACCGAGCGCGCCGTCAATGTACGCTCGGAGGCACGCGACGCTTATCGCGCGTACCGGTCGACCTATGACATCGCGAGCCACTACCCGCGCGAGATCCTTCCCTTGCGAAAAATCATCACCGAGGAGATGCAGCTGCGCTTCTCCAGCATGCAGGTCGATATCTTCGCACTCCTCACCGAGGCGCGGCAGCGGCTGGCGTCACTGCGCGGCGCAATCGACGCGAAACAAAACTTCTTCCTCGCCCAGTCCGACCTGCAGACCGCCGTCAATGGCGGTGGCGCGCCTGCAGGCGGCGGCGACAATCCCACCACTATCGCCGCGGCAGCGCCTGCCGATGGCGGCCACTGACATGGAGGCCAGCATGTTTTCCCGCCGAGGATTTTTGGGCACCGCCGCGCTTGTGAGCGCATCGACCGTCGGCGGCCGCGTTCAGGCCGCGTCGATTCCGGAGGCGCCCACCATGGACAAGGCGGTGATGCAGCCGCCGCTGCATCCAACCGCCGGCCCCGACTATCGCCCCGTCGTCACGCTCAACGGCTGGACGCTGCCGTTCCGCATGAACGGCGACTGGAAGGAATTCCACCTCGTCGCCGAGCCGGTGGTGCGCGAATTCGCCGAGGGCATGAACGTCAATCTCTGGGGCTATAACGGCCAGTCACCGGGACCGACCATCGAAGCGGTCGAGGGCGACAAGGTTCGCATCTTCGTCACCAACCGCCTGCCCGAATACACCACCGTACATTGGCACGGCATGATCATTCCAAGCGGCATGGATGGCGTCGGCGGGCTGACTCAGCCGCACATCCAGCCCGGCAAAACCTTCGTCTACGAGTTCGAGATGAAGAAAAGCGGGACCTTCATGTACCACCCGCATTCCGACGAGATGGTGCAGATGGCGATGGGCATGATGGGCATGGTCGTCGTGCATCCGCGCGATCCAAACTTCCGTCCCGTCGACCGCGACTTCGTCTTCGTGATGAGCACCTATCGCGTCGATCCCGGCACCTATTTGCCGAGGGTCAACGAGATGACCGATTTCAACATGTGGACCTGGAATTCGCGGGTGTTTCCCGGCATCGATCCCTTGCCGGTGCGGCTCGGCGACAAGGTGCGCGTGCGCATCGGCAATCTCAGCATGACCAATCATCCGATCCATCTGCACGGCCACAGCTTTGCAGTGACCTGCACCGACGGCGGCTGGATTCCGGAGAGTGCGCAATATCCGGAGACGACGACCGACGTGCCGGTCGGCGCGGTGCGCGTGTTCGACGTGCTCGCCGACAATCCCGGCGACTGGGCGTTCCACTGCCACAAATCGCATCACACCATGAATGCGATGGGGCACGAGGTGCGCACTCTCATCGGCGTACCACGCAAGGATCTGGCGAAAGCCGTCGGCAAGCTCGCGCCCGATGCCATGGCGATGGGCTCGACCGGTATGGCGATGGGCAACATGGAGATGCCCGCACCCGACAACACGCTGCCGATGATGACCGGCACCGGCCAGTTCGGCCCGATCGAGATGGGCGGCATGTTCACCGTGATGAAGATCCGCGAGGATCTCGCGCGCGACGATTACCGCGATCCCGGCCCCTACCAATTCCCGAAAGGCACCGTCGCCTACGAGGTCGCTTCACCTGCAGCGGAGCCGGCGCGGCAGCCGGCTAGGCCGATTCAGCAGATGAAGATGTAACGCAAACGTTTCGATCAACAACTGGAGACGACAATGACAAGAACAATCGGCATCGTCCTGGCGCTGGCCACGCTCTCGATCGCGCCAACGCTCGGGCACGAAGGTCACGACCATCGCGGCTTCTCGGCAGGCGAGCCTGGCGATCCCAAGAAGCCGGCGCGCACCATCGAGATCGCGTTGAGCGAGATGTCCTACGAGCCCTCCAAGATCGAGGTCAAGCGCGGCGAGCAGATCCGCTTCGTGCTGCGCAATGTTGGCAAGGAGGACCACGAATTCCTGCTCGCCACGCCCAAGGAGAATCTCGCCCATGCAGAGGTGATGAAGAAGCACCCGCACATGGAGCATGACGATCCGAACGGGGTGCGGCTCGCGCCGAACAAGACCGCCGAGATCGTCTGGAAGTTCACCAGGGCCGGCACTTTCGAGTTTTCCTGCCTGATTCCCGACCATCGCGACTACGGCATGGTCGGCCACGTCACCGTGAAATGAAGACAATGGAGACAACCATGAACAAGATCATCCGCTTCACCGCAGCGCTCGCGCTGATGCCGGGCCTGACCGTGGCTGCGCTGGCGCAAGACGCCTCGATCAGCGGTGAGGTGAAGAAGATCGACCAGGGTGCCGGCAAGATCACGCTGAAGCACGGTCCGGCCAAGGGCCTCGGCATGGATCAGCCCATGACCATGGTCTACCGCGTCAAGGACCCCGCCATGCTCAAGCAGGTGAAGGTCGGCGACAAGGTGACCTTCGAGGCCGAGGAAGCGGCCTCAGGGTACACCGTGACCAAGATGCAGAAGGCGAAATAGGGTCGCCTGCGCCCGCCGTCACCACCGTCATTCCGGGCTCGCGCCTCGCGCGCCCCGGAATGACGGGCTGAAACGACCCGTTTTGCCTCTTCCCCGCCCCCGTTAACCCTTTGCTAACCATACACCCGGCAAGAATTGCCGGGTGAAGTCGAGTGTCGTCAGCCGCGTAGAACGGGAGCCCCCGTGGACGCCAGTGCGGTGCCTCACTTTCGGA
This sequence comes from Bradyrhizobium commune, assembly GCF_015624505.1. NCBI lineage: Bacteria > Pseudomonadati > Pseudomonadota > Alphaproteobacteria > Hyphomicrobiales > Nitrobacteraceae > Bradyrhizobium > Bradyrhizobium commune. The sequence goes on from NZ_CP061379.1 coordinate 6,133,627, forward strand.
ACGGCGGCCCATCGGCCGCCGCGCAGACGTTTGGGGCGCGCGGTCGGCAGTCGCGCGGGGAGGCAGCTACCATGGTCGATGTCACCGCGGGACAGGGCGTAGGCGCGGCAAAGCCCGGCCTCCCCTCCGTCTCCGAGATCGTCAACATCCTCAAGCGCGGCGACATCGCGCTCGCGCTCGGCATCCTCACTATCCTGGTGGTGCTGATCCTGCCGCTGCCCGCGATCGTGCTCGACCTGTTCCTGGCGATCTCGATCACGCTGTCGATTTTGATCCTGATGACGTCGCTGTTCATCCAGGCGCCGCTGGAATTCTCCGCCTTCCCGACCATCCTCCTGATCTCGACCATGCTGCGGCTGTCGCTCAACATGGCCTCGACCCGCCTGATCCTGTCGCACGGGCACGAGGGCACGGATGCCGCCGGTCACGTCATCGAGGCCTTCGGCAGCTTCGTGATGGGCGGCAATTTCGTCATCGGCATCATCGTTTTCGCCATCCTGATCATCGTCAATTTCGTCGTCATCACCAAGGGTTCGGGCCGTATCGCTGAAGTCGCCGCCCGTTTCCACCTCGACGCCATGCCCGGCAAGCAGATGGCGATCGACGCCGATCTCTCCGCAGGCCTGATCGACGAGAAGGTCGCCAAGGAGCGGCGCAAGGCTCTGGAGGACGAAAGCGGCTTCTTCGGCGCCATGGACGGTGCCTCCAAATTCGTCCGCGGCGACGCCATCGCCGGCCTCCTGATCGTCTTCATCAATGTGGTCGGCGGCATGATCATCGGCGTGGCGCAGCAGGGCCTGTCCTTTGCCGACGCCGGCCGCAGCTACACGCTGCTGACCGTCGGTGACGGCCTCGTCACCCAGGTGCCGGCGCTGATCGTCTCGACCGCGGCGGGCCTGCTCGTCTCCAAGGCCGGCGTCTCCGGGGCCGCCGACAAGGCACTGATGAAGCAGTTCTCCGGCTATCCGCAGGCGCTGGCGATGTCGTCGGCGGTCATGCTGGTGCTGGCGGCGCTGCCGGGCATTCCGACCATCCCCTTCTTCCTGCTCGGCGCCGGCGCCGGCGCGCTGGCTTGGTCGGCCCGCAACCGCAATCGCGCGACCGCCAAGGCTGACGCAGCCGCCAAGGCCGCGCCGGCGCCGGGAACGCCTGGCGCGCCGGGAGCGGCTGCGGCCGAGGAGCCGATCTCGGCGGCACTGAAGATCGACGATCTCAAGATCGAGCTCGGCTATGCGCTCTTGCCGCTGGTCAACGGCCCCGACGGCACCGACCGTCTCACCGAGCAGATCAAGGCGTTGCGCCGGTCGCTGGCGATCGAGATGGGGTTCGTGATGCCGGCGGTGCGCATCCTCGACAACGTCCAGCTCGAGGCCAACACCTACATCATCAAGATCAAGGAGGTCGACGCCGGCACCGGCAAGATCTGGCCGAACCAGTTCATGGTCATGGATCCCGGCGGCAGCCAGGTGCAGGTGCCCGGCATCCACACCACCGAGCCGACCTTCGGCCTGCCCGCGACCTGGGTCGATGCCAGCCTCAAGGAGGAAGCCTCGCTCAAGGGCTATACCGTCGTCGACGCCGCGACCGTGCTCTCGACGCACCTCACCGAGCTGCTCAAGGCCAACATGTCGGACCTGCTCTCCTATGGCGAGGTGCAGAAGCTGCTCAAGGAGCTGCCGAAGGAGCAGAGCGAGCTGGTCAAGGACATCGTGCCCGGCCAGGTCACGGTCTCCGGCATCCAGCGCGTGCTGCAATTGCTGCTCGCCGAGCGCATCTCGATCCGCGACCTCTCGACCATCCTCGAAGGCATCGCCGACTCGCTCGCCTTCTCGCGCAATCCCTCCACCATGGTCGAGCACGTCCGCGCCCGGCTCGCCCGCCAGATCTGCGCGCAGAACACCTCCTACAACGGCTACCTGCCGCTGATCGCGCTGTCGGCGCGGTGGGAACAGGCCTTCGCCGAATCCATCGTCGGCCAGGGCGAGGAGCGCAGTCTCGCGATGCAGCCGTCGAAACTGTCGGAGTTCATGACCGCCGTGCGCGACGCGTTCGAGCGCGCGGCCCGCGAAGGCGAGGCGCCGGTGCTGGTCACCTCTGCGGCAATTCGTCCTTTCGTGCGCTCTCTCGTCGAACGGTTCCGCGCCCAGACCACGGTCCTGTCGCAGGCCGAAATCCACCCCAGGGCGCGGCTGAAAACCGTCGGAAGCGTCTGATTTGCCTTAAGAAGCCGTGTGTTTTTCGGCCACAGGCAACAGGTTTTTGAGTTCCTGGCGCCTTGTCGACCAAATGCTGAGAGGGCGCCTTACAGGCACATTACATCATTGAAATAATTGGAAAATTGCACGATCGAGGGTCGCTTTTGATCGCGATCTTTCACGTCCTGTCACGCTCTTGTGATCGCCCCTTGGGAACGAATCCCCCCAATACTAGGTTGTTGGGCACCGGAAGCATGAACCTGCCCGAACAGGGTAGCGACTACTTCGGGTAGATGGCGGCAGGAGCCTTCCATGAACCACTCGATTTACAGCGCAGATCGCTCGACCCACCTGAAGATCGTGGTCGTGGCCCTCGTCGCAGGGATCGCGGTGGCAGGCTTCGGCATCACGGCACGCTCGGGTTCGGATGACGGCCTGACCCAGACCGCCCGCGTCATCAAGGCCGGCAAGCCGGTTGTGATCACCAGCTCGAACGCATCGCTGGTCCGTTAAGGATTTGCGCCAAGGAGATCTAACGAGTTTCAGGAATTCACGCGGCTCTTTACCAGCCCCCCAAAGTCGCCACGTGGATATGTAGACGACCCCAACCCCAAGTCGACTACAGAAAGCGCCCGCCCCCCACGGGCGCTTTCTCATGTCTGGGGTAGCTCGTGTCATTCTCTCCCCTCGTGTCCCGGACGCGCTGCAACGCCTCTTTGCGTTGCTGCGCAGAGCCGGGACCCAGCAGGCCACGCAGACCGCTGATGGGCCCCGGCTCTGCAGCGCATCGCTGAAGGAGCGCTGCGCTGCGTCCGGGGCACGAAACCTTCCATTCAATAGACACACCTTCGCGCCCTCGCGGCTGATCTCGCCCGAGCTTTGCTTCATTGCCTCACCCTCAATTGAAAGAGGGCGCAGGGAAGACCGGGCGCCGGCTGGCACCCGCGGTCCACTGTGCGAGGCAACAATCAGAAGATCTGCACAGCGGCATACAGGTGAAGCCAAACGTCCGGCCTTCCCTGCGCAGTGGTTTGACGGCTTATGTCGTGCTCTCCCCGGGGAGCGATGCACTATTGCCCCCGTCGCCTTGCGGATGGCTGATGCGACGGCCCGGTTGGGCCACACGCATCACCGCAACACTTGGCGCACAGACCCCGGGCGCCAGGACCACACGATTTTGCCGTACGCCGATCACACCGGTCGTATGCGCGACGGCTTCGCTCACGGTTGCCCGCCCTGCAAAACCTCATCGCGCCGATGTGACCTACGCCCACCGCCGTCCGGCCCGCGTTCGTGACGATCGCGATACGCCCCTCTTCCTTGGGCCGGGTTGCGCGACACATACGCGGTTTCCGAATTTCGGTAAAGTGGAATATTTTTGACGGCGCGGGTTGCCCCACCGCTTGGATGTTTTGCCCGTCAGGCAACGCAAGGGCTTGTAGGTGGGGTCGCTGGGTCGGATGCTGACGGTCGACGCGCGGTACGCAAGGTCAGCTACGGGCCCATTTCCAGACGTGCCAGTGAATTAGGTCAGAGATTGCGTTGGCCACGAGACGTGGCCTCGTTCTTACCGCCGGGGAAACCTACGTACCCTCCGGCCGCGCATTGATCATTCTTAAAGTTATGCTGCCGAGCCTAACCCAGCATTAACCTACCCATTCCCGTTGCTTGTGGAACCTCGATTGCACAATCAATCTTCACTCTACCTTAGATCATTTGCCGGTAAACGGTTGGCGGAATGGATGACAACCGATGGCAGAAAGCCGTCGAAGGTCTGAGTTGGACGTATTGGAATGAACGACGGGGATTTCCGGATGCTCCAGAACCTTGCTGGGCCATCAGGGGCAACACCGCCATTGACGTTGGGAACCTACGCGTTTCTGATCTCGCTCCTGAGCATATTCTATATTTCCAACGCCTCCCTCATCTTAAGTCACTACGACCTCGGCTGGCATTTGGCCGCTGGTGACCTGATTAGAAGCGAAGCGCACGTTCCGTTCCAGGACCCTTGGTCATTCACGCTCGGGACCAAGCAGTGGTTCAACCTCTCCTGGTTGTGGGATGTTATCGCCAGCGTGGTTTTTAAGTACGCGGGGTACGGTGGTCTTGTCGGCCTGGTCGTCCTGTGCGGTGCGCTGATTGTTGGCTATCTAACGTGCGCCTGCTTGGCGGCTGGGGCTTCCGCGCTCGCAGCCTGCATCGCGATTTTCATGACATGCCTTTTGTATCCAGCATATCAGGCTGCACCCAATATCTACCTGGCAGCATCTCCGAACGTCGCGACAATGCTGTTCAGCGTCATTTTCTACCGGGAATGTCTGCAGTCCAAGAAATTGTTGCTGTTGCCCTTGCTAATGATCCTCTGGGTCAACTTGCACGGAGGATTTGTACTGGGATTCATGATCCTCGCTGTCTTCGGCGGCGGTGCGCTGCTCCGGCGCGACTGGAACAGGCTCAGAACCATAGCGCTGGCGGGGATCAGCTGCTTCGCCGCGACTTTCGTCAATCCGTTGGGCTGGCACATCTACCAAGGTGTAACGGAGACCTTGGGGCACTTCGTTCAAGCAAACATTGGCGAGTGGCTGCCTTATTCCCACAACATCGAAATTCCAGGTAGCATTCCCGGAATGGCCTACATTCTGGCGTTTGTCGCGCTCGAATTGCGCTATGGGGCATCCACCAAGATCCGCCTCGAATCCCGCATGCTTTCTTGGGTCTTTCTTGTGCTCGGGCTCCACCAATTTCGATACATGTCCTTTTTCTTCATTTTCTCAACTATCCCCGTGGCTTTACACCTCGATTGGATTCTTCCCAAGCAGCTGCAGCAGCGACACGTTCAGCAAGCCCTCATGACTGCGGCGATCGTTGGCGTATGTGTACTGCCTCTGACGCTTCTTCAGATCGCGCCGGCTTTGGCGTTGCCCGAGATGCTATCGGAGCAAGACGCCGAATATTTGCAAACACGTCTCTCGCACGCGCGTGTGCTCAATCACTGGAATGTGGGAGGATACCTGATCCTTCTCACCCATGGATCAGTCCCCCTGTTTGTGGACGGGCGGGCCGCGACCGCCTATCCCGACGAGCTATTGCGAGACTATTTTAGGCTCGTTCGCTGGGAGATCGATGAACGCACCTGGGATGAAGTACTTGAAAAATACCACATCGACGCTGTGTTGTGGCTGAAGGGGCATGAGCAACTGAGGCAGTTCCTCGTCGAAAAGCGCGGTTGGAAGGAGGAGCATACCGGCCTTTACGAGAGTGTATATACAAGGCCGGCTATGGGACGTTGACGAGGAATAGCCAGTCCAGGACATTTCCGCCGCGGGTCGGTCATAGGCGGTCATTTTTCTGATCGTTCGCTTTGTGAGGCGAACTGCGTGCGGGACGAAGTCGGCGCCGTAGGTGGATTATCTTAACTTTCACCGGTCTATCTTTCGCGATTTGAACCCTGGCTGTGTTCGAGGGCGTACATGAACCGGATGCTTGTCGGCTTTGCGGTCCTTGCGATCGGTGCTGTTTCGGTCGGAGCCTCGATCGTCAAAAAACAGGCCTTTGCGGAGTCGCATCGTCGAAGCCGGCAAATCATTCTTTATTACACGCTAAGCCGGATCGATAATCCTATCATCGTTCTGGGCGACAGCATTGTCGAAGCGTCTACCCTGCCGCGCGAGCTCTGCGGCCATGCCATCGTCAACGCTGGCCTGGATGGTGCCTCGACGACGAGCGATTTGGGCGACTGGCTGGTGGATGCGCTCGACGGCAAACCCGCCGCCGCTATCGTGATCGCACTCGGGATCAACGACGCGTTGGGGGCCGCGCGGGACTTGCCGCAGTTCGAGGCGAACTACAGCTCGCTCGTGGCGACGCTTTCCAAGGCGGCGGGCCGTGTGATCATGCTGGGGGTTCCGCCGCTCGATGCTTCTCCTCGTCTTCCCGTCGAGACGCGAACGAAAGCGACGCGGCTCATCGACGGCTATAATTCCGCGCTGCCAGCACTCGCGGTCCGCAGCGGCGCCACCTTTGCGGCCTTGCCGCCGCTGCCGACGCCGCACACGATTGACGGGGTACACCTGAGCGCCGCCGGGTATCAGCTTTGGAATGAAGCCGTTCTGAAGGGAGCATCGGTCTCATGCGGCTCGAAATAAAACCAGCGGCTGCCGCTGTCCGATCGAACAAGCTTCTGGGATTGGAGCTGTTGCGCTTCCTGACGGCTTTTGCCATTTTGTTATTCCACTATCGCCAATTCGCCTTCGTCGGCGACAGGGAAGTGGGTCTTATTCAGGATCGGCTGCCGATCTATTGGCTCTTCGGCCCGCTGTACCATAGCGGCCCGTATGCGGTCCGGGTATTCTGGTGCATTAGCGGCTTCATTTTTTTCTGGAAATATCGCGACGCGGTCGCCGGTCGCCTGCTCGACGGATGGAGATTCTTCGTTCTGCGTTTCTCGCGGCTCTATCCGCTGCACGTCGTGACGCTTCTGTTCGTCGCCGCGCTCCAGCCTCTGTACTTCCAGCTCACCGGATACTTCTTTGTGTACCAGCACAATGATGCCCTCCATTTTCTTCTTCAGTTGTTGATGGCGAGCAACGCCACGACCCAGGAAGCCCTGAGTTTCAATGGACCGATTTGGTCGATATCAGTCGAAGTGCTGGTCTATTTCTTTTTCTTCGTGATGTTGCTGGCGACCCGGTCGTGGCTGCTCAATCTGGTGGTCATCGCCATCAGCCTGATGATTCCCGGACAAATCGCAGACTGTTTCGCCTTCTTTTATGCGGGCGGACTGGCGGCGATGGCGCGGCAACTGGTTACGTCTCGGACAATTCATCCTTTGGCGGTCGAAGGCGCAAGCTGGCTCGCTGCCAGCGTGTTGCTGTTATGCGGATACTGGTTCACGAATGGCCATTTGGAATCGATAGGCCTTCCGGTGATGCTGATCTCCACCCCCGTGCTGCTGTACAGCCTTTCTCGAGAGGTGATTTTGCCGGCCCGTCTGCGGCAGGTTGTCGAGACTGTCGGCAACATGACGTATTCAAGCTATCTGCTGCAATTCCCAATTCAGTTGACGATGATGCTGGGCTTTTCGTTGATCCGGGCACCAGTTCCCCTCTATGGCAACGCCTTCTTCGCACTCTTCGTCGGCACGACGCTGCTTGCCTCGTATTTGACTTACCGTTATTTCGAAGAGCCGGCACAGCGGCTGGTCCGCGACGCTTTGTTGCAACCGCGCGCCGCCGGGGCATTTATCGCTTCCCCATGAGAATGAAGCAGCGTGCGTGCGCACGCTGGGCTTCATGAATGGATGATGGCATTCCCCGCCGGTTCACGGGCAACAGGCTCTAATGGCGACGTCCGCTCAGGGTCGCAGGCGGCAATGTATGACAGTCTGGCTGATGTCAGCCGTCCTGCTGAAAGCCGACATCAAGAAGGCTTGAGGTCGTTCGACAATGGGGCCACCTACAGACATCTCATGCTGACATCTCCCGCCAGGAGGCATTTCAGCCCGTTGTGGTGCGCGGTGCTTTCTCCGCACTCTGTCGCATCATGTCGCTTGGTTGATGGATGTCCGGGCCGGGCCCCGCCCTGGACAAAATCCCGGCTCACGCCTCGCGCAGTTCCGACGGCGTCGTGCCAAAACGCTTGCGGAAGGCGCGGTTGAAATAGGACAAATCCGAAAAGCCCGAGGAATGCGCGATGTCGCTGATCTTGCGCGCCCTGGCGCGGGGATCGCCGAGCAGTTTTCGCGCAAGCAACAGACGCTGCTCCAGCACGAATTCGGTGAAGGTCGTGCCGGCCTGCTCGAACAGCCGCTGCGCCTGGCGCGGGCTGAGGCCCGAGCGCGTCGCGACCTCCGACAGGCAGAGATCGTTGCGGCCGAGCGCCGCCATCACGTCGGCGCGTATCAGATCGAGACGTGCGGCCGCATGACCCCGGCCGCGCGCCAGCGCCGCGTGCTCGGCATCGGTGCCGAGCAGAAGGCCGACGAGATCGACCATGTGCTGCGCGGTCAGGCGCTGGCCGACCGCGTCGAGATGCGGCGCATGATTGGCGGCGAGCGCGTGGTAGCGGAAGATGGTCTCGGCGACCGCGCCGTCGCAAAGCACCTGCGACAGCTTCTCCTCGGCACGCGGATTGATGTCGAGCAGCGCGCGGCGCGGCATGCGGATCGTCGTGAAGCGGTCTTCACTGGTGTGACCGACGCTGCCGGTGATGCTCATGTCGGCAAGCACCATCTGCGCTGGCGCCAGTTCGACGCTGTGGCCGTTCTGCCGGATACCGACCAGGCCGGCATGTGCGGCGATCAGGACGAGATCGTCGCTGCCGTCAGCAAGGCTGCTTTGCGTGCGCGAGTATCGCGCCGAAGCCCCTTCGGGAATGGCCAGCACGATATTGTCGACAACGCTGATCTGGAGGCGGCAATCGATGCTGTCGCCGTGGCTCGGCCCGATATCGAGGCCACATGACCCCAGGGCCCTGTCGCGCCAATGTTCGAAGGCCGGCCCCTGCGGAAGGCCCGAATACTGGTGAATGAAGATGCCCGGCGGCCTGGCTGCGTCCATCTGATTTCCTGCCCCTCTCCGGCACCACGATCGGCGGCGCCGACTGCAAATTCCGGGGATTTGACGCGGCAATTTGTGGGGAGGTTCAAATCGGGGGCGGATTTGGCCGGGCTTGTCGGATTGCGACGGCGGAATGGACAATAGCGACAAGGGATGCGCCTTTTGTAACCCGGATGGAGCGAAAGCCTAATCCGGGACCCATGCGCGTGATGGCTGACGGACCCGGATCGCGCTGCGCTCGATCCGGCCTACGGAACTATTTCTTCGCGGGAACCTGCGGCTGCGTCGGCGGCACAGTCTCGATCAGCTTGCCGGAAAACACCGGCGCCGATGTCGGTTGGCCGTTAGGCGAGCCGCCCGCCTGCTCGACGGTGACGGCATAGGTCGCGCCGTTGACGACGTCGGCATCGAAGCCGGCGAGCACCGGGCGCGCGGTGAAGTCGCCACTGCCGATCACGCCAAGCGAGCGCGGGCGCGGCAGCTTGTCGGAGATCAGCCACAGCTCAAAACTCTTGCCGGGCTCCGGCGTCGCGCCGACCTTGCGCACGGTGAAGTTCTTGGTCGCGCCATCGATGGTGAGGATGAAGGCGGGGCCGCCGCTCTGGCCCTGCAACAGCGCGACATATTGCGCCGGCGAGGACAGCGGCGCGGCCGGTGTCTTCACCTCGACGGTCTGGACGCGCGGCGCCGGGCGCAGCGCGCCGGGCAGTGCATCGGGCGAGAATATCTGAAGCGACAGCGTCATCAGCAGCGCGGCCGCGAGCGCACCCACGGCGGCGGCAATGTTGCGCCAGCGCTTCACGCGGCTTTCGAGATAGATCACGTTGGTGTCGTCGACGATCGGCACCTGTTGAATCGTCGCGACACCCGGATCGGGCGCGTGCGTCTGCGGAATGAACTGCGGTGCGATGTCCGGAATGGTATCGGAGTCGGATTGCGGTGGCTCCGGCGGCGGCACGTCCAACGACGGAAGCTCTGGCGATAAAGGCTCCGGCGAGGACGCCACCGGCGGCGGCGGCACGTCCGACGGCGCCGGCGGTTCGTGCATGGCCGGCGGCACCTGCGAATCCTGCGATGACGCCGCCTGCGCGATCTCGCGTCTGATGTTCTCCCATACGATCGGCCGCGGCTCGATCGTGCCGACCATCTGATTGAGGACGCCGAGCTGGAATTCCCAGGCCTGCACGACCGCCGCGAACTCCTGGTCCACCGCCATCATGGTCACGACCTGCGCACGCTCGTCGGCATCGAGTGTACCGAGCGCATATTCCGCGGCGAGCGCGATATGGTCCTCCGTGTAGGCCATCAATTGCAGTCCAAAACCATCCTCATCGTCGAAGCCCTCATAGTCCAAGACACTCCCGGATATCCAACATGCTGCGTCGCAGCCACGTCTTCACCGTGTTGACGGGCGCGGCGAATTTTTCCGCCAATTGCTCGCGGCTCCAGCCGTTGTAATAGGCGAGAAGCACGAGCCTTTGACGGTCCGGCTCGAGCCGACCGATACATTCCAGGAGCCGCTTCAACTCCTCGGACATCTCCCTGCGCGCCAGGGGATCGGGACTGTCTGCGGCGACTTCCATCGCCTGGGGCTCCTCCTCGATGGAAGCCTCCGTTTTCTTTCGCACGATGTCGATCGCGCGATTGCGCGCGATCGACGCCATCCACGTGATCGGCGACGACAGCGTCGGATTGAACTGGCCCGCGCTGTTCCAGATCTTGACGTAGGTCTCCTGAATGACCTCCTCTGCGAGATCCTGTCGGCGCAAGATACGGAGCACGACGCCATAGAGTTTCGCGCGCGTGGCACCATAGAGGCGCTCGAACGCGGCCTGGTCGCGCTTCGCCACCGCCTCAATCAGCCCGACCAGCTCCGCTGGCGTCAGCATTCAGCCCCCCAACACGCAGGCTCCCGTCGCATCCCGCGCGGACCCCGGCACTGCGCTACCATAGCGCGCGGTAAAGCCCGCCACCAAGGGGGCGGCACGCCACACTGTGGACAGGAAACGCAAAAACCCGGACCTTGCGGGTCCGGGCTCGCAAATTCTCAGGCGGTTTGACCCGCTGGCCGCGTCGTCAGGCGACGGCGCCGATGCGGGAGCGCATCAGGCCGATGCTGTCGAGGTCGGCCTGCTCGCGGGCGTTTTCCTCGGCGCGCTCGCGGGCCTGGTCGCGCTCGTCCAGGAGCTCGACCTTCTTCAATTCCTCGAAGGCCTCCCCGAGGGCAGCCTTGGCCTCCTCGAGCTGGCCCTTGAGCTCGTCGGCCGAGCGGGTCAGGTTCTCGCGGCGCTGGATGGCGGCCTTGGCATAGGTCGGATAGGCGAAATGCGAGGGATCGTTGATCCCGGCGCGGTCCTGCTCGGTCTGGATCTCGCGCTCAAGATCGGTCGACATCCGCTGGAAGTCGGCAATCATGGACTCGATCTGGGCGACCCTGCGGCGCTTCTCGTCGACCTGAAACTTCTTCAGGCGAATGAGGGTATCACGTGACTTCATCGACTCGTACTCCCCAGAAGTCCCCTAGCTGCAAGATATACACACATTGGGACGACACCGGTCTCCCCACAGGCCCAACGGGGCCAAGACCGGCTCTGCTACTCTGTGAGATCGGATGATGACGGGACAAAGTTAGCGTTCCGTTTCCAAATTGCCGAGGATTTGCGCCAACTGGCGATAGCCGTCGGCCAGCGACGCACTTTCCTCCTTGCGCTGGCGCAGGAACGCCTCCAGCGGCTCATGCAGGCGGATCGCCTCGTCGACCTCGGGGCTGGAGCCGGCCCGGTAGGCCCCGAGCCGGATCAATTCCTCCATGTCGGCATAGGTCGCCATCACCGCCCGCGCCTTCTGGATGGTCGGCCAGAACTGCGGATCGGCCGATTTCGGCATGGTGCGGGAAACCGATTTGAGGATGTTGATGGCGGGGTAGCGGCCGCGCTCGGCGATCTGACGCTGCATCACGATATGGCCGTCGAGGATGCCGCGGACGGCGTCCGCGATCGGTTCGTTGTGGTCGTCGCCATCGACCAGCACGGTGAAGATCGCGGTGATCGCGCCCTCGCCGAGGCCGGGACCGGCGCGCTCCAGAAGCTTGGGCAGCTCGGTGAAGACGGTCGGCGTGTAGCCCTTGGCTGTCGGCGGCTCGCCGGCGGACAGCCCGATCTCGCGCTGGGCCATGGCAAAGCGCGTCACCGAGTCCATCAGGCAGAGCACGTCCTGGTCCTCGTCGCGAAAATATTCGGCGACCGCGAGCGTCAGATAGGCGGCCTGCCGCCGCATCAGCGCCGGCTCGTCGGAGGTTGCGACCACCACGACGGAGCGTGCCAGCCCCTCCTCGCCGAGATCGTCCTGCAAGAACTCCTGCACCTCGCGGCCGCGTTCGCCGATCAGGCCGATGACGCTGATATCGGCATCGACGTTGCGCGCCAGCATCGAGAGCAGCACCGATTTGCCGACGCCGGAGCCTGCAAAGATGCCCATGCGCTGGCCGCGGCAGCAGGTGAGGAAGGTGTTCATCGCGCGCACGCCGAGATCGAGCGGCGCCCCGACGCGCTTGCGCGAATGCGCCGGCGGCGGCGAATTGCGGAACGGCATCGGGGACGCGCCTTGCGGCAACGGCCCCTTGCCGTCGATCGGCTCGCCCAGCGCATTGACGACACGGCCGAGCCACGCCGCCGACGGCCGCACTTGATTGGCGGCGTTGGCGATGACCGCCTTGCAGCCGCGGCGCACGCCATCGAGCCCGGCGAACGGCATCACGACGGCATTGCTGCCGGAGAAGCCGATCACCTCGCAGGGGATGGAACGGTTGGCACCGGTCTCGATCACGAGCCGCGCGCCGACCGACATCGCGTGGATCGGACCGGCCACCTCGACCATCAGGCCGCGCACGCCGACCACGCGGCCATAAATGTTGACGCCGTCGATATCGCCGATCTGTTCGGCAAGAGCTTTCATACAAGAGCTTTCATACCAGCGCCTTCATAAAGGGGCCTTCATAAGGGGTCGCACCGCGCTGATCCGGGCCTTCACGGGGAAACTCTTAAGTTTCGCCATATTTCTGAACGGAGCTTAACCTCGTGTTTACCCGCATCATTAATCATTGCGTCACTGTCTTTGTGACTGAGCGTGACCCCCCTTCAGAAGAAGGCTGAGTCGCGGGAGTCGGTTAGGCCCGTCTCTTAAAGTGGAACTTGAACGGAAACGGGTAACGAAAGCTGCTTCGCGCGCAAGACCTTAGGGCGATTCGTCAAAAATTGCACCGGGGGGACTTGCGTTCCAGAATCAGAGTTTGTTAACCATCTGTCGTCAGGATCCGAATCAGTTGTTCAAAGGCGTTTTGTTGAGTGCCGCGAATGCGGCCGACCTGACGCCCAGGAGCGGCGACTATGGGGAACTGGCATGCGCGTTTTGCTGATTGAAGATGACAGCGCCGTCGCGCAGTCGATCGAGCTGATGCTGAAGTCTGAGAGCTTCAACGTCTACACGACCGATTTGGGGGAAGAAGGCGTCGATCTCGGTAAATTATACGATTACGACATTATCCTTCTCGACCTCAACCTGCCCGACATGTCCGGCTACGACGTGCTCAAGCAGCTTCGGGTCTCCAAAATCAAGACACCGATCCTGATCCTCTCCGGCCTCGCCGGCATCGAGGACAAGGTCAAGGGTCTCGGCGTCGGCGCCGACGACTACATGACGAAACCCTTCCACAAGGACGAGCTGGTTGCCCGCATCCACGCGATCGTGCGCCGCTCCAAGGGTCACGCCCAGTCGGTCATCCAGACCGGCGACCTCGTCGTCAACCTCGACACCAAGACGGTCGAAGTCGGCGGCCAGCGCGTGCATCTGACCGGCAAGGAATACCAGATGCTGGAGCTGCTCTCGCTCCGCAAGGGTACCACCCTCACCAAGGAAATGTTCCTGAACCACCTCTATGGCGGCATGGACGAGCCCGAGCTGAAGATCATCGACGTCTTCATCTGCAAGCTCCGCAAGAAGCTCGCGAATGCCTCCGAGGGCCGCAACTTCATCGAGACCGTCTGGGGCCGCGGCTACGTGCTGCGCGAGCCGCACGACGCCGAAGAGCGCATCCCCGCCTGATCATGGGTCAAGTCGCGAGCCCAAGGGCTCGCTCCTCCCAGCCTGGACCCCGCCGCAAATGGCGGGGTTTTGTTTTTTGGGGCATCGCCGACCGTGATGTCCGGATCGCTCAGGCGCCGGCGAGCACCGGCGTGGCCAGAACCGGCCGCCTGACCGGGCACCGCGCGGCCGCCTCCCGCAAATGGCCGATCACCGCGTAGCCGATCACGAATCCGAACCCGAAGGTCGGCAGCACGAAAGTGAGCTCGAACATCCACGGCGAGACGCCCTCGACAATCTCCATCACCGGCATATGGATGATTTGGTGGATCGCCATCACCACCCACAGCATCACGGTCATTCCGCCGCCAAAGACAAGGCCGTCCCTCAACCGCCTTGTCAGCCTCGACCGCTTGTCCCAGGTCGAATCCTGCACCAGCAGAGCCGTCATCGTCCCTATGCCCCAGGGAAAGATCAACAACGGCAGCTCGCGCAGCACCACGTCGGCGAAGGGACGGTCCGGAAACTGGCCGAGATCGAACACCGCCTGCACCGGAAAAAAGATCAGCGCACTGACGAGCCCCACCGACAGGATGAATCCGACCGGGAGCCGGCCGAAGATGTTCTCGTTCGCGAACGCGTAATGGCGCTTGAAATAGTAGATCAGCAGGAAGTTGACGATGATCTGAAGCGGGGTCGTGACCAGCGTCCGCAGCGCTGCGGCGGATTGATCTCCGGGCATACGAACGACTGTCCAGGATGCGAGCAGCCACAGCAGGCACCAGCCGGAGGCGAAGGCGGCGACGACCAGCACGAACTTCAGGATGCCGGGCGAGGCCGGATCCAGCGCGAACCCGATCTCTCCCAATCTGCGCTTGCTGCGGGCAAGCGTCCACTCGCCGGCGAGGGCCGCGCGCGCAGCAAACAGCAGAAGGTTGTTGAGCAGCGAATCCATGTCCTTGCGCAGATCCTCCAGCATGCTGCCGGCTGCCGTCTGGGCGGCGAGCTGAAGCTGGCTGACGGTGCTGTGGCGGGTTGAGAGGGAATCGAGGGCCTGCCAGTCGTTCGGCTCGACCTCGCTGTCCTCCATGATCGCGCCGTAGATCTCGCCGCTGCTCTTGAGCACCCGGACCGTGCGGAAGCACAGCGCATCGTAGACGGATTGCAGTTCGGCGTGGACATCGGCGTTGCGTTCCATGAAGCTCTCGCGCCGTTCGGCGCAGCGATCGAGATGCAGCATCAGCGCCGAGATCTTGAGAAATCGCGCCTGGATCGCGGTCGACTGCACGGCGCGGAAGTCGTCGATCTGGTAACCGATCCTGGACAGCTTGCGCTGCAGGATCGGCATGTCGTCGGGACGAACCTGAAACGGCGATGCGGCCAGCGCGTCGCGCAGCGAAAGCGCGCTGACGGGAATGCCGGCCAGTGCCTGGCACAGGCCTCGCCACCACCTCGGAAAGAAGGGAATTTTCCAGGCCAGGACCACGAGCCAGATCGCGGCGAGCGGCGACAGCTTGTGCGAGAGCAGCCAATAGGTGAACAGAAAGGGCGAGGCGAAGGTGGCGATGCCGAACAGGAACAAAGGCCTCGTCGTGAACGAGCGCGTCCCCTTCAACGTGTGAAACCTGAACCAGTAGAACAGGGCGACGAGAAGCGGCCCGCCGAAGGAGCCAAAGACCGTGTTCAAGAATCCGACGACATTTTCGAGCGTCACGATGAATTCCTATCACTAGGGTTCGCTGTCGAAAGTCACACGATCTGGGCGACGATCTTGGCTTTGTGGACCAGGAGGTCGAGGTTGTCGGGCGCCAGCGCAATCGCGCTGTCCATGTCGCTCTGGGCTTTTGCCAGGTCCTTGACCTGCGCCTGGGCGTTGGCCCGCGACACGAAATATTTCGGCTCGTTCTCGTTCAGCGTGATGGCGGTGCCGAACGACTTGATCGCCTCCTCCACATAGCCGCGCTTGTCGTCGGTGCCAGCCGCCGTCATGCTGACGATGCCCTTGTTCCAATAGAACTCGGCGTTGTCAGGCTTGAGCTTGATCGCTTCCGTGATGTCGTTGAGCGCGTTCTCGTAGAGGCCCATGGTCACGTTCAAATTGGCCCTGCGCACGAAATATTCCGGCTTCGTCGGATCAAGCTTGAGCATGTAGGCGAAGCTGGCGGCGGCCCTCGCGAACAGCTTCTGCTTGTGCTGAAGCGTGCCGAGATCGTAATAGACCTTGGCAAGCCGGACCGAGAGCTCGTTGTCGTCGGCGAGCAGGCTGTGCAGTTCCTGTCCCCGCCGGGTCAGATCCTCCAGCGTTTCGATCGTTGCCGGCGCGACGGTGAGCGCGTCCATGAATTCGTCACGCGCACGCAGCAGCGCCTCCCTCGACGGATTGCCGCCGGCGGCGCGACCTGCGATCGGTGGCGACGCCTGGACGACATCGAAGATCTTGCCGTCGGACGAACGCATGTAGAGAACGGGAATTCCCCATTCCACCCGGGATTTCTGCTGGATGAATTTGCGCGCGAGCGTCACCGCGTCATCGATCGGACGGTTGCCGGCCAGCGCGGCGTAAAATCCTTCCGACATCGAGATCGCGGCGCTGTCGGTAATGGGAAACTGCATCGCCACCACGGCAGGCAGCCATCCCGTCTTCATCAGGCCGATCGCCGGATTCCCGAAGCGATCGCCGACATTGATCCTCGCGCTCTCGCAGCAATTGAGGACGATCAGGCGCAGGCTCCTGCGCGCCTCCGTCAGCATGGTCGCGAGGTCGGAGGCGAACTTCTTCACCGGCTTGCCATCCTCGTCGACCATGACGACGAAACCACGTTCGTCGAAGCTGTCGGCTGCGAATCCCGGCAAGGCTTCGTCGACGCCGCCGTGGCCGATGAAATGGAAAATGTGCCACTCGCCTTCGAGCAGCTTCTTCATCAGGTCTTTCCCGGTTCCGCCGGGGACCCATTGGAAGTCGACGCGACCGTCATGCTGGAGCGTGTCGATGCCCTTGTTGATGCGGTCGCGCTCCCTGACGACGTCGAGCTTCGGCCAGTCGCTGGTGGCCGGATCGGCGATCATGCCGAGAATGCGCAACGGTCCCTTGACCCCCATGCGGCCGACGCCGCCCGCGGTGTCGAGGTGCCGCACGACAGGACGCGTCAGGCTGACGAAACCCTGCACGTCGCTCTCGTCGAAGAGATATTCCCACGGCAGCCCGGCGAGCTCCGCCGCCTCGATCCGCAGCTTGATCCTCAGATCCTGTGCCGCGCCCTTGCTGCGGTCGTAGACCTGCTGAATCAATGGAACCTCGGTGAAGACGCTTCGGAACACCCCTCGCCCGAAATCCCGCAACACCTGCTCGCCGCGCGTCTTCGGACCCTGGAAATTCTTCTCGTCGATCTCCAGAACGGCACTTTCCAGCTCGCCTCGCAGCTTGGCCAATTCGCCCGGCGCGCTGAACCAGAACTTCACCTGGCTCCTCGGCGCCTCGCCGCCCGGCGACTTGACCACCCGGCCGTAATATTGCTGAGGCCCGCCGCCCGCCGGCAGATAGGAGCCGATCTCGAGCTCGAAATCTTCGTATTCGGCAAGGGGCATTTTGAGCCTCACTCAACAACATCTCTACCTGAACGAACAATCCTTCAAATTGGCGAGGCCTGCGGCCGCATGGCGCGCGACCGGACGAGACGCATCGCCCCCGGTCAGATCGTCCCCACCTGATCGTGCATGCGCCGGAGAGCTGATCTCATCGAGCGCGCATCTCATGTGCGTGCTCCTCCAGGACGACGGCAACATCAATGCACCAGACTATCACATGCAACCTCGGGGCGCATTTGTGAAGCATGTCTCACGCGACCCGAAAATTTGTGCAGTGCCCGGGCACCATCGTGCGCCGGTTTCCTTTCTGGGGATCGAACCTGCCAGCCCGATGCGGCGACTAAGCGATCGTGCCAGAATTCGCGGCCGCCAACGTCGGACGTCACCATGATCCTGCAATCGCTCGCCGGCCTTCCCGCCTTTCTGGTCTATTTCTGCACCGGACTGATCGCGATAGTAGCGTACCTCTTCGTCTACACGCGGATCACGCCGCACAACGAGTTCCAGCTGATCCGCGATAACGACCCGGCGGCCGCGATTGCGCTCGGCCTCAGCCTGCTCGGCTTCGTGGCGCCGCTGTTCAGCGCGATCGCGCATTCGGTCAATGTGCTGGATTGCCTGATCTGGGCCTTCATCGCCCTGATCGTGCAGGTCGCCGTATTCTACATCGTCAAGATCCCGGTGCCGAACCTGTCGGGTCGGATCGCCGCAGGCGAGCTTGCACCCGCAATCTGGCTCGGCCTGTCCTCGCTCGCCGCAGGCCTCCTGAACGCCGCCTGCATGATCTACTGACATGGCAGCGAAGTGATATGGCCAACAAGCCTCCCACCAAGGATTTCGGCAAGCGCAGGCCGGCGCCGCCGCCGTCGACGCCGCGGGAGCCGGTGAAGCGCTCCGGCCATGTCGCGCTGCTGGTGATGGGCACGATCGCGGTCGGTACCACCGCCTACATGCTGATGCCCCGACGGAATTGCGATCCCCCGCCTCCCGGGGCGGCCGCGACGGCGCAGCAGCCAGGCACCAATTGCGGCAGCAGCGGCTCATCGAGCAGCAGCGGCTCGCATTGGTCGTCGCGATCGAGCTTCTTCAGCAGCGATTCCTCGAGCCATTCCTCGTCGGGGACATCCGATTCAGGCGGCGTCACTCGCGGCGGCTTCGGCTCCTTCGGCCACGGCTTCTCGGGCGGCGAATGAGGCGCGGGTTTGTGAATTCAATGCCGCATGTCGGTCTGCTCTAAGTGACGTCGCGGGAGGAAGCGACATGAAACGTTCGCGAAGGGTCATGCTCACCCTGATGGGCACTGCCGCGGTCAGCGCGGTGTCGACGGGACTTGCGAAGGCCGCACGACCGTGCGGGTCCGGCCTCGAAGCCGTCCCTGGCATCGACGGCAAGCGCTATTGCCGGCCCACCATCGGTGGTTTCGGCGGCACGCTGCATAACATGCACGGTCATGGGCACGGTGGCCATGGCGGCCACGGCGGCGGCTGATCCATGCAACGCATCATCTGTCCCGAGCGCGATGACTGGCAACAGACCGCCGAGCAATGCGGCTTTGCCTTTCATACCATCGACGGCGAGCGCTATTGGGACGAGCGCGCCTATTACGCCTTCACGCTCGACGAGATCGAGCGCGGCATCGAGACGCCGACCGGCGAGATCGACGCGATGTGCATCGAGCTCGCCGGCCGCGTGATCGGCGACGAGCAGCATTTGCGGCGCTTGAAGATCCCGGAAGCGTTCTGGGATCTGATCGCCGAGAGCTGGGAGCACGATGACCGCAGCCTCTATGGCCGGCTCGACCTCAGATTCGACGGCGCGGCGCCCGCAAAGCTGCTCGAGTACAACGCCGACACGCCGACCTCGATCTTCGAGGCCGCGGTGTTTCAATGGACCTGGCTCGAACAGGCGATCGAACGACACATCATCCCGGCTCGCGCCGACCAGTTCAACTCCATCCATGAGCGGCTGATCGAAGCGTGGAAGAGGATTGCCACCGGCCACCACCTGCACCTCACCGGCACCACCGGCAATGACGAGGATGCCGGCACGCTCGCCTACCTCGAGGACACCGCGCGCCAGGCGGGACTATCGACCACGCTGCTCGACATCGAGGAGATCGGCTGGCGCGATGCGGGCGGTTTCGTCGATCTCGACGACCGCGACATGAAGCTCGTCTTCAAGCTCTACCCCTGGGAATGGATGTTCCACGACGCCTTCGGCGCGAAGCTCAAGGAGGCGCCGACGCGCTGGATCGAGCCGCCATGGAAGGCGGTGCTCTCCAACAAGGGCATCCTGCCGCTGCTCTGGGAGATGTTTCCGAATCATCCCAACCTGCTGCCGGCGTTCTTCGAGGACGATCCGCGCGCAGCCGGGCTCGGCACGTCCTATGTGCGCAAGCCGCTGCTGTCACGCGAAGGCGCCAATGTCACGCTGGTTTCGGCCGGCATTTCGCTCGACGAGCACACCGGCCCCTACGGCGCCGAAGGCTTTATTCGCCAGGCGCTCTCGCCGCTGCCGAATTTTTCAGGCTTCTATCCGGTGGTGGGCAGCTGGCTGGTGAATCACGAACCGTGCGGATTGTCCATCCGCGAGGACGAGAGCCCGATCACCGGCAACAGCTCGCGGTTTCTGCCGCATGCGATTTTGTGAGAGGTTTACCGCGCTGCTGCGACCTTCAGCGATTGCGGCATCAGTCCACCCATCGGACGGCCGGAGCGCGCCGGGTTGAGCTGGTAGAGCCCGCGACGGTCGGCGATCGGACGGAATGCATCGGTGATGCCGACGACGGATTCGGCCGCACCCAGCAGCAGCGTGCCATCGGCTTCCAGGCCCTTCGCCATGCGCTCGAAGATCACGGCTTTGGTGTCCTGGTCGAAATAGATCAGCACGTTGCGGCAGAAGATCACGTCGAACGTGCCGAGATGGGAGAAGTCCTGCAACAGATTGAGCTGGCGGAACTGCACCATCGCGCGGACATCGGCATTGAGCTGCCATGTCTCGCCGGATTGCGAGAAGTATTTCATCAAGAGCTGGATCGGCAGGCCGCGCTGCACCTCGAACTGGCTGTAGAGGCCGGCCTTGGATTTCTCCAGGACTTCCTGCGACAGGTCGGTGGCGACGATCTCGATGCGCCAGCCGGCGAGCGAGGCGCCCAACTCCTTCAAGCACATCGCGATCGAATAGGGCTCCTGCCCGGTCGAGGAGGCCGCCGACCAGATCCGCAGCGACTTGCGCGCGGCGCGCGCCTGGATCAGGCCGGGCATGATGGTGCCGCGCAGATGATCGAACGGGATCTTGTCGCGAAAGAAGAAGGTCTCGTTGGTGGTCATGGCCTCGACCACATCGGTCGCAAGCCTTCCATCGCCATTTCTGATCTTCAGGACGAGATCGGGGATGCCCGGCAGGCTCGCCTTGCGGGCGAGCGGCAGCAACCGGCTCTCGACCAGATATTGCTTGTCGGCAGAGAGATCGAGACCGGAGCGCTCTTTCAGGAACTTGCGCAGATACTCATAGTCCACAGGCGTCACGAGCGGTCTCCCGCGAACAGGCGATTGACCTTGGCACCGATCTGGTTGAGCGGCAGGATCGCGGAGCAGATGCCGGCATTGGCAGCGGCGCCGGGCATGCCCCACACCACGCTCGTCGCTTCGTCCTGCGCGATCACACTACCGCCGGCGGCGACGATGTCCTTGCCGCCGCGCATGCCGTCGGAGCCCATGCCGGTCAGGATCACGGAGAGGACGTTGCCGTGCCAGATGTCGATGGCGGAGGTGAAGAGGGGATCGACCGCGGGCTTGCAGAAATTGACGGCGGGGCCGTCGTCGAGCGCAATCGCAACGTCAGCGCCGTTGCGCACGACGCGCATGTGCTTGCCGCCTGGCGCGAGGTAGATGCGTCCCGGCTTGACGAGTTCGCCGTCGACCGCCTCGGCTGCCGGCTTGCGGCTGGAACGTGCGAGATGTTCGGCGAGAATGGTGGTGAAGGTCGGCGGCATGTGCTGGGTGATCAGCACCGGGAAACGGTCGATCACCGGGCCAAGCTCGGTGACGAGCGCCATCAGCGCCTGCGGGCCGCCGGTCGAGGAGCCGATCAAGAGCACCTTCGGAGCCTGGGTCGAGAACGGGCGCGTGGACAGCGCCCCCGCCGACGGCGCATGCACGAGCGGGGCCGTTGCAGCCGCGGTGGGCCGCGCGACAGCCGGTGCACGTGCGGCCGGCGCGGGGCTCGCGGGCGCCAGCGGCGGGCTCGCGATCGCAGGCTTGCGGCGCAGCCGTGCGCCGAGGTGACGAATCTTCTGGATCAAGTCGTGGTGGAAGATGTCAGCGGCGGATGCTTCGCGCGTCGATTCCGGCTTCGGAATGTAGTCGGCGGCACCGAGCGAGAGCGCCTTGAAGCTGATCTCCGCGTTGCGGCGGGTCAGCGTCGAAGCCATGATGATGACGAGGTCGCGCTTCTTCGCCAGCAGTTGTGGCAGCGCCGAGAGGCCGTCGAGCTCGGGCATTTCGATGTCGAGCACGGCGACGTCGGGGTTGATGCGTTCGAGCTGGTTGACCGCCTCGAGCCCGGTGCGCAAGGAGGCAGCGACCTCCATGTCGTGCTCGGCACCGATCCAGCGCGAGATCAGACCGCGAATGACGACGGAGTCGTCGACGATCATCACCCGCAGCGGCCCGGCCTCACGCGACGGGCTCGTGGTCGAATTGCCTGCGAACGCAACACTCATTACTCACCAACTCAGGCTGAAACGGTTCAGTTGAAACAATCGCCGAAGGATCCGTTCCGCCTCCGGGTGTTCGCTCAGATAAGTCCGACTTCCTGGAACTTCGCCGTCACGATGTCCTTGTCGAACGGCTTCATGATGTACTCGTTGGCGCCGGCATGCAGCGCACGCGCGATATGCGCGACGTCGTTCTCGGTGGTGCAGAACACCACCTTGGGCTGGTCACCGCCGGGCATGCGGCGCAGATGGCCGAGGAACTCGTAGCCGTCCATGATCGGCATGTTCCAGTCGAGCAGCACCGCGTCCGGAAGTCCGCGCTTGCAGGCCTCCAACGCCTTCTCACCGTCCTCGGCTTCGAGAATCTGGAAGTCGAGGCCTTCCAGGATCCGGCGCGCAACCTTGCGGATGACGCTGGAATCATCAACGACGAGACAAGTGCGCATGTGAACCTCCTATCCCCTGTCCGGGGACACTTCCAATTGCAGGTACGTCGGCGGCGATGCCGCCGTATCAGGCCGCCATCATCTCGGGCGCGAGTTCGAGGACGCGATCGACGTCGAGGACGACCATGAGCTGTCCGTCGAGGCGGTGGACGCCGCCGGCAAGCTTGGCCATGCGGGGATCGAGGTTGACGGGGTTTTCTTCCTTGCCGTCCTCGGCAAGCCGGAGCACCTCGCCGATCTGGTCGATCAGGAGGCCATAGGATTCACCGCGCAGGTCGACGCCGACCGCCATCGCCGTCTTGCCATCCTCGGGCTTGGGCAGGCCGAGGCGGGCGCGCATGTCGACCACGGTGACGATGCGGCCGCGCAGGTTCAACACGCCGGCGATCTCGCGCGAGGACAGGGGAACGCGGGTGACGCGCTCCGGCATGAACACGTCCTGGACGCGGGAGATCGGCAGGCCGAACAGCTGACCGCCGATCATCGCGGTGACGTATTCGACCATGGCGCCTTCGCCAATTTGCGTCTTCTTGCTCATCTCGTGTCTCCTGATCCCGCCGTTTACGCCGCCGCCCGGCTCAGCTCGGAGGCGCCGGCCGCGCCCGCGGTCTGCTCCTTCAGCGCCGCGATCAGGCCGGGCCGGTCGAACTTGGCGACATAATCGTGGAAGCCGGCCTGCCGGCCGCGCTCGATCGCCGCCGGCGACACCAGCGCGGAGAGGCCGATGATCGGCATCGCGCCGAGATTGCTGTCGGAGCGGATAACTTCCGCGAACTCGAACCCGTTCATGTCGGGCATCTCGATGTCGGTCAGGACCACGTCGAAGGTCTGGGCACGCAAGGCAGCCAGGCCTTCCTGCGCGGTCGGCGCGGTGCGGACCCGGTAGCCGGCGGCCTTGAGCACCGGGGCCAGCATGTTGCGGAAGAACGCGCTGTCGTCGACCAAGAGCACCGACTGCGAGTGCATCGACGGCTTCATCTCCTTGCGGGTGAACCAGTCGGCGAACGCCATCGGCAGGAAGTGACCGACGTCGATCACCTCGGTGGCCTGGCCCTTGATCACGGCCGAGCCCAGAATGCCCTGGCTGGAGCCGCCGACCTCGATGTTGAGCCGTTCCTCGACGATGTCGATGATCTCGTCGACGACGAGGCCCATGGAGCGGCCGTCATCGGCGAACACCAGGATCGGTTGCGCCCCCTGGC
Source organism: Bradyrhizobium commune (assembly GCF_015624505.1). Classification (NCBI taxonomy): domain Bacteria; kingdom Pseudomonadati; phylum Pseudomonadota; class Alphaproteobacteria; order Hyphomicrobiales; family Nitrobacteraceae; genus Bradyrhizobium; species Bradyrhizobium commune. The sequence continues at coordinate 6,157,408 of NZ_CP061379.1, forward strand.
TTGCGATGGTGACGCCTTCCATGGCCACCAGCGGCATCAGCTGCTCGCGGTACTGCACCATGTAGCGGCCGTTACTGAACTCGATCTTGTCGGCCGGGAGCTCTTCCAGGCGGGTGACGAGCCCGAGCGGGACCGCCTTGGGCTGGGACGAGCCGGCGCGGAACACCAGGAGCGAGGTGGTCTGCTCGCCCGAGCCGATGTGGTGCGCGCCGTTCTCGTCGGCCATGTCATGGGCGGAAGAGCCGGCGGCGCCGAGCGCCTTGGCAATGCCGTTGGGGTCGATGATCATGATGACCGCGCCATCGCCCAGAATGGTGTTGCCGGAGAACATGTCGATGTGACGCAGCTTGGTCGACATCGGCTTGACCACGATTTCTTCGGTGTGGAACACGCCATCGACGACGATGCCAAAGGTCTGGCTGCCGACTTGCGTCACCACGATGAAGCCGTTCTCGGGATCGGAGGCCGCGCCGTCGTCGATCTTCAGGAGCTTCTTGAGGTGGATCAGCGGCAAGAGCTTGTTGCGCAACCGCAGGACAGCCGTGTCCTTGATGCGCTCGATGCGGTGCTCCGAGTTGGCACGGGCCCGCACCAGCTCGACCACCGAGAGCTGCGGGATGGCAAAGCGGTCGCCGGCGGCTTCCACGATCAGCGCGGAGACGATTGCCAAGGTCAGCGGGATCTTGATGGTGACGGAAGAACCTTCACCGGCCACCGACTTGATGTCGATGGTGCCGCCGATCTGGTCGATATTGGTGCGCACCACGTCCATGCCGACGCCGCGGCCGGAGACCGAGGTGATGGCGGCCGCGGTCGAGAAGCCGGGCGCGAAGATGAACTTGTGGATCTGCGCTTCCGACATCTTCTCGAGCTCGGCCTCGCTGACGAGACCTGAGGAGACTGCCTTGGCCTTGATCTTCTCGGTGTTGAGGCCTCTTCCGTTGTCGGCGATGCAGATGATGATGTGGCCGCCTTCGTGATAGGCGGACAGGCGAATGGTGCCCTGCTCGCCCTTGCCGCCGGCGAGACGCTCGGCGGGGGTCTCCAGGCCATGATCGGCGGAGTTGCGCACCATGTGGGTGAGCGGGTCCTTGATCAGATCGAGCACCTGGCGGTCGAGCTCGGTGTCGGCGCCGTGCATCTCCAGCTCGATCTGCTTGCCGAGTTCGCTCGACAGATCCCGGACGATGCGGGGCAGCTTCTGCCAGGCGTTGCCGATCGGCTGCATGCGCGTCTTCATGACGCCTTCCTGCAGCTCGGCGGTGACGTTGGAGAGGCGCTGCAACGGCACCTTGAACTCGGTGTCCTCGTTGCGGCGGGAGATCTCCAGCAGCTGGTTGCGGGTCAAGACCAGCTCGGAGACCATGGTCATCAGGTGCTCCAGCGTATCCACGTTGACGCGGATCGACTGGTTGGCGATGCGGTCGCCTTCAACGACGCTCTCATCGGCCATCGACTTCTTCGGCGCGGGCTTCTCCTTGGGCGCCTTCTCCTTGGCAGCAGGGGCCGGGGCTTCAGCAGCCGGCGCGGGCTCGGCCTTGACCTCGGCCTTGACCTCGGCCTTGGCAACAGGAGCCGGTGCGGGGGCTTCGATCGCGGTCTCGCGGAAGGCGCGCTCGAGCTCGTCGAGCGAGACTTCGCCCGGACGCAAGGGGCGCTCCAGGGTCTGGTCGATCAGCGAGCCCGTGGTCATGTCTTTGGCGGGAGCGGGCGCTGCGGCGACCGGCGCTTCCGGCACCAGCGGCGGCGCCTCAACGACGGGAGCGGCAACAGGAGCAGCGCCTGCCGCCATTGCGGCCATGCCCTGCTCGACCATTGCCTCTAATTTGTCGATGAGATCGCGGTCGGTGCCCTCGGGCTCGGCCTCGGTCGCCTCCAGCCCTGCCAAAATCTCCTTGATGCGGTCGATCGAGGACAGGATCACCGTCACGGCCTGTCCGGTCACCGGCATGCCGTCGCGGAATTTGCCCATCAGCGTCTCGCCGGCATGCGCCAGCGCTTCAAGCCGCGGCAACCCGAGGAAGCCGCACGTACCCTTGATGGTGTGGACCAGGCGGAAGATGTTATCCAGGATCTTGGCGTTGTTCGGCTCCTGCTCGAACTTCACCAGCTGATTGTCGACGGTGTCCAGGCTCTCGCTGGTCTCCGTCAAAAACTCCCGCAACAGATCATCCATGAAAACAGGCCTTCATACAGGGAGGGCGCGCACGATGTGTGATGCGCCATTCAGAATGGGGCCAGCTTCACCGCAAACCGTTTAATATTGGTTGAGTATGTGCAAAAGAACGGAACCAACAAAGAGATAAGGCGCTCCGGACAAGCCGAAGCGCCTCGTAAAGAATAGATTAACTGTCTTGAGAACGGCGGCGCGTTTACGAAGCGGTAACGATGATGGCTTCGCCTTCAGGCTTGAGCGTCACCGTGAGTCCGCAGGCCTGCGCCAGGAGCCGGGTATAATAGGGCTGGATTGCATGCGCGTCCGCAGCCGGTCCACGCGCGCCGCTCAGGAGCTCGGAGATGTTCTGCGGCAGGCGCGCATTGTGTCCGGTCGCGGTGATGCGGAAGCTCATGGTCTCGCCCTCGCCGATCGGATCGATCGTCAGCATGCCGCCGCGCGGGATCGTGTGCTGGGCAACGACCAGCATGTTGAGCAGCAGCTTGACGCGATTCTTCGGCAGCAGCAGCCGCGGCAAATTCCAGGTGATCGAGCACTTGCCGTCCTCGATATGGCCGCGCGCCATGGTCTGCGCATCGCCGAGGTCGATCTGTGCGCCGGAGGAGCCGGCCGCGCCGAAAGCGAGGCGACAGAATTGCAGCCGCGCGGATGCCGTCTTGGCGCTCTTGCGGATCAGATCGAGCGCGAACTCGCGGTCCTCGGGCTTGGGATCGTCGTCGAGCACCTCGAGACCATTGACGATCGCGCCGACCGGGCTGATGAGATCATGGCAGACCCGCGAGCACAGGAGTGCGGCGAGTTCGAGCATATCGGGAGCGGAAGCGGTACCGGGTGACGGAGCGTCAGACATAAAGGGTTCCTGGAATTGCGCGGCGGACGCGACGAATCATGGATGCTTGACCGATGCTGCGTGTTCTATCATTCGCCAGCCTGTGGCAGCTAGCTTGCGATGGGTTCGAAGCGGCCATAAAGCCCCCGTCGAATCAATCGGCGCGAATCAACTGGGAGAGGCGAGACTTTCTTATGACAGGAACTTGCCGATGAATGAGGCATGCAGGTGAGGATCATCGACGGCGAGGCCGCATCCCGGCTGATGGAGCCGCTGACCGCGCTGGTGGTGCAGGCGGGCGAGGCGATCCTCGCGGTCAACCGCGCGGCGATGCGGGTCGACGGCAAGCACGATGGCTCGCCGGTCACCGAGGCCGACCTCGCCGCCGACCGAATCATCGCAGACGGCCTGGCCCGGCTTGCCGGCGACGTGCCGTCACTCTCGGAAGAGCGGACCCACCTCGCCTCGCCGCCGTTTCAGGGCAGCTTCTTCCTGATCGATCCGCTCGACGGCACCAAGGAGTTCGTCGCCGGCCGCGACGAGTTCACCGTCAACCTTGCCCTCGTCACCCGCGGCGTGCCGCTGCTCGGCATCGTCGCCGCACCCGCGCTCGGGCTGCTCTGGCGCGGCATTGTCGGCCGCGGCGCCGAGCGCCTGACGCTTGTCGGCCCTGCCAGCGGCATCGTCGAGCCAATCCACACCCGCAGGCTGCCCGGGCCCGGCGAGCCCTGGATCGCTGCGGTGAGCCGCTCGCACGGCGACGAGACGAGCGAGGCATTCATCGAGGACCGGCCCAATGCGGTACGAAAGATGTGCGGCTCGGCGGTCAAATTCGGCCGGATCGCCGAGGGTAGCGCCGACATCTATCCCCGCTTCGGGCCGACCTGCGAATGGGATGTCGGGGCCGGCTGCGCGGTCGTGACCGCGGCCGGCGGCAGGGTCACCGACGGCCACGGCGGCGAGCTTCGATTCGGCGAGCGCAGCGACACCGGCTTCATCGTTCCGGCGTTCATCGCCTGGGGCGACCCGCAGGCGGCAAAACTCTGAGGCAAGCCTTACTGACTGAGCTTGTCCTGGAGCGCCGGCCAGCGCTTGCCCACTTCGTACAGGAAGCGCTCGGGATCGGCGGCGAAGGCGTCGCGGTTGTCTTCCCGGCTGAACAGATAGAGCCGCTGGGCTGCGATCACGAAGAAGCGGGGATTGCCGGCGATGACGACGCCGCGGGCGATATCGGCCGGATCATAGCCGCCGAACTGCGGCCCGTAGACCTCGGGATGGGCCAGGAACGAGGCCCGGTTGCCCTCGTTGCGGAAGCGCCAGACCGCGCCCCAGAGGTTGGCCTCGAACTCGGCCGTCCCCTGCATGGGAGCGCCATCGACGAAATAGGCCACGGGGTCGAAGCCTTCGATGGCGACGCCGGAGAAGCGATTGACCACGATCCGCTCGGTGGTGGCCGCCTGCGCCGGCAACCCCGGGCATGCGAGGCAAATGCCCGCCAGCAGGCAGACCAGACGGCCGATCAAGGCAATTCCGGGGCGCAAAGGGCTATCTTCCTGCCGTTGTGCCGTCATAGTTGCTGCGGATAACATCCGAGTCGAGGGGACATCCGGCGCAACCTAGAGCCGTGCCTGTTGGCGTCAGGTTAAGGAAGCGGACCGGATTCGATACCAGGGGTTTTTTATGACTTTCGCATCACGCCTTGCCGCGATCGCGCTTGCCGCGCTGGTCGGCTGGATCGTGCCGGCCTCCGCCCAGACGGCGGCACCGCCGCCTGACCTGCCGCCGCCACAGCGGACCCCGACGCCCAATACCTATGGGCCGGACGAGCTCGTCACCGCCGGCCACCGCTTCTTCGGCAACGTCTCGCGCGGGCTCGCCTCGATCATCGAGAAGGCGGTCAGCCAATGGGGCCTGCCGAACGGCTACATCCTCGGCGAGGAAGGCTCCGGCGCCTTCGTCGCCGGCCTGCGCTACGGCGAAGGCACGCTCTACACCAAGAACGCCGGCGACCTGCGCGTCTACTGGCAGGGTCCCTCGCTCGGCTTCGACTGGGGCGGCGACGGCGCCCGCACCATGACGCTGGTCTATAACCTGCCCGCCACCAACGCGATCTACCAGCGCTTCGCCGGCCTCGACGGCTCGGCCTACATCATCGGCGGCTTCGGCATGACCGCGCTCACCGCCAACAACATCGTGCTGGTGCCGATCCGCTCCGGCCTCGGCTTGCGGCTGGGCGCCAATATCGGCTACCTCAAATACACCCCGCGGGCGACCTGGAACCCGTTCTAGGACGGGCTTCCCCGATCCGGTTCCGGATTCACGTTAACGACAGGGCAGGGCTGGCTTTTTGCCGGCCCGCCATGCATTGTCGTTGGTAAATTTTTCCTTAGCTCTCGGAGTTTTGGCCCATGGTCGAACCGATCATGTACCTGGCGATCGGTTTCCTGCTTTCGATGCTGTGCGGGCTGGCCATCGTGCCGCTGGTGCATAGTCGCGCGGTGCGCCTGACCACCCGCCGGCTCGAGGCCGCCACGCCGCTGTCGATGGCCGAGATCCAGGCCGACAAGGACCAGCTCCGCGCCGAATTCGCCATGTCGGCGCGAAGGCTCGAGATGAGCGTCGACCAGCTCAAGAACAAGACCACGAGCCAGCTCGCCGAGCTCGGCAAGAAGAGCGACGCCATCAACCGCATGAAGATCGAGCTCGGCGAGAAGAACGCCACGATCTTCGCGCTCGAGGCGCGCGAGAAGGCGGTGAAGGAGCAGCTGCGCGCCACCGAGGAGGAATTCAACACCAAGACCGCATCCTTGCGCGAGGCCGAGATTGCGCTGAGCAACAAGCAGGGCGAGCTGGCAAAAATCAATTCCGAGCTGTCCGACCGCTCGCTGATGGCGGAGAGCCGCCAGGTCGAGCTGGTCGCGGTGCGCGCCCAGATCGAGGAATTGAAGAATCGCGTCGGCGACGCCGAGAAGGAGTTTGCCGCGACGCAGGCGCGGCTGACGCAGGAGCGTTCGGACTCCGAGACCGCCACGCGCGAGCTCGGCGACGCCCGCGGCCGCGTCGAGAATCTGAGCCAGCGCGTCACCGAGCTCGACCGCCAGCTGATCGTGCAGGTGAAAGAAGCCGAGATGCTGTCCGGCCGCGTCGCCGATCTCGAAGGCCGTCTCGCCACGCAGGGCAAGCTGCTCGCCGAGCGCGACTACGAGAACAACCAGCTGCGCCAGACCAGTGAGGCCTCGGACCGCACCATCAAGGAGCTGCGCGGCGAGATCGCCGCGTTGAGCGGCGGCAAATCCTCGGCCGCCTTCGAGGCGCTGCGCAGCGAGAAGACCGCGCTGGAAGAGCAGCTGCGCACCGCGCGCGACGAGCGCGCGAAACTCCAGCGCGACATCAACGCGATCCAGCAGCAGGCGGAGAGCTCCTGGGCGACCGAGCGCATGGAGAATGCGCTGTTGCGCGAGCGCATCAACGACATCGCCGCCGAGGTCGCAAAGCTCGCGATGCAGCTCGAAGGCCCGAACTCGCCGATCGAGGCGCTGCTCGCGGCCGAAGCCGGCCAGGCCCCGAAGCCGGCGCCGCGCCCGGCCAATGACACCGCGACCAATGGCGCCGCGACCCTCCCCGAGGGCGGCGGAACGCTCGCCGAGCGCATCCGCGCGCTCCAGGCCCATGCCTCCCGTGCCCGCCAGCAGGGCGCGTAAGCGGGCAAAACGCCGTTCCCTGGAGAATTGCGGGATCGACGGAATGTTTTCGGGCCGGTTCAGGCTCTTGGGGCGCCTGAAAACTTGACAGCTTTGGCCCGCACTTCTAAATCGCGGGCTCCAATGTGCCGGCCGACTGCCAAGTCCGGCCGCCTGCACGATGGTCCCGGGCGCATAGCTCAGCGGGAGAGCGTTCCCTTCACACGGGAGAGGTCCAAGGTTCGATCCCTTGTGCGCCCACCATCCGTCTTCCTGAACCACAGCGGTTGCGACACCTTGGCGGCCTTCGGGGCCGCCTGATCAAAAAGTCGAAAACAACCCCATGCACAGTAGCCGGCGCGAGCCGGATCAATAGGATGCGCTTTTTCCGAAGCGAATTTGACTCGTCGGGCAAAACAGGAGCATAATGCCATCATTCGGGACGCTGAAGTCGACCCCCGGCTAATCGTCACTCTGGTCGCTTGTCCGCCGGCGCAACCGTCGCTCGATGACTTCCCCCAGCGGGCGATCGGGCGATTTTCGAAATGCCGTAAGCTTCTTCATCCGACCCTTGCGCAGCGCTTGCGACTGCGCTTCGTCGGCAGCCTCGTCCACAACGCGCCCCTTTGCGCCGATCAAAGCCTGCCGCACGGAACGGCGCTCGTCCTGATGCGAGAGTTGTTTGCTACGCGGAATGTTCTTTCGGCTGCTTTTCTGATTCTCTCCATAGGTGTTGCGTCGGTCGTGTTCGTAGCTCAGCCGCTTCTTTTCTTCGGGAGTTTTGACCTTGCTCACAGATGGCCTCCAAATTCGAACGCGCCCATTCCTACCCGATCGACAGTATCTCGATCTCCTGCGTGCCCGCGCCCACGACGTCACCCACCGCCTTCCCCATCAGCGACCGCGCCACCGGCGAGACGAATGAAATCGAGCCGGCCTTTGGATCGGCTTCGTCCTCGCCGACGATGCGATAGGTCTGCACGCGGCCATCGGCGCGGCTGAACGTCACCGTAGAGCCGAAGGCGACAACATCCGTGGACGCCGGATTGGGGACGAGCTGAGCCGTGCGCAGCCGTTCGGTGAGATAGCGGACGTCGCGCAAGGGGACTGCCGACTGCCGGCGCTTTTCGTTGACGTCCTCGATGGCCTGCGCGGCCTCATGGGCCTCGCGCGCCTGTTGCAGCTGCGACTGCAACGACTGGAGGCCGGCTTCCGTCACGAGGTTCGGATGCGGCGAGATCGGACGATCCGGCAACAACGTCTCGGACGCGGTTTCGGCACTCTCTTCCTTGGTGAAGGCGACGCTCAATGCAAGATCCTGTCGAACTGTTTCGCGTGACGACGCACCACACCTATATATCAAGCTCGACAAAGCGGCGCAGCTTGAAGACGAGATCGGGCATGGCTTGGCGGAACCGCGTGGCGTTCCGGAACGTGGTCGAGAACGGCGCGAAGGTGATCATCGCGTTCCAGTGCCGATAGCCATAGACCGTCACCGAGGCGCCGGATGCCGGAAAGTCCTCGATCTTGCGCAACTCGCCGAGCACGAGATCGGCGATCGCTTCCGCCGGCAGCCGCCGTTTGCCATCCGGCGTCAGCGATTGCGTGACCGGCTCGACCGGCTTCGCGGCAGCCGGCGCGGCATTGGACGCATCCTGAGGCTTCGGCGACGCCGCCGCCGGTTCCGGCTTGCTTGTCGGCGCTGCCTGTACGAATTCGGCGAGCAGAGGTGGCTCAACGGCATCTGCGCGCTTGCCGCCTCCCAGGATGCTGCCGATCATCGCGACCAGGCCGGCATCCTTTGCGTCGTCACTCATGACTCACCCCCCGGGCTTTGGCCTAGTCTAACGCGCGATGAGATCGGGGCAAATCGTCATCGCGCTTAAGGTTATTGTTCGAGCATGATCTCCGCGCACGGGCGGCTTGCGGTCCGATCACAATGGGGGTTTGCAGCCAAGCGCAGAAACCTATTCGAACGCGCTGCGAGCAGCCGCCCAAGGCGCGCGCAAGGTGAGGCCGTGCCAATAAGCCGCGAGCAGAATCGCCGCGCAGCATAGGGCGTTCAAGGCGAAGCAGGCTGCCAACCAGTAATCGGAGCGATTGACGATCGCGTATGCGACAGTCGAGACGTTGGCAACGAAGAACAGCCCCCACGTCGTTCCGGAGATCGCCGAGGCTCCGTGTCGGTGGGTGAAGGCTTTATAGATCTGCGGAACGTAGGCGACGACCCGGATTGCGTTACACGCCGCAAACATCGTCATGGTGATATCCTCGACATGCATCATTTGATCTCCACTGCCGCTCCGATCTTGTCGGCGCACCCATGCGACCGGGCAATCCGCACGACCACCCGACAGCCAGGCCTCAAAAGCCAGCTATTCAGCCCTCATCCTGGAATCACGCACGATGCGCTGGTACTCGTCACGCTGGCGATGGAGAAATGTCGCGAAATCCGCACCACACAGCACAGCCGGATGGAGCTCCAGTGCGGCAAGCCGCGCCTCCATGTCGGGCGCCTGCATCACTGCCCTCAGCCAGGTTTCGAGCTGCGCGATCCTGTCCTGAGCGGTCCGGGCCGGCACCACGATGCCGAACCAGACGTTTTCTTCCTCGTAGTCCGCAAAGCCCAACTCGGCGATTGTCGGAATGTCCGGCGCAGAGCTGGCCCGCATTCGCGACGCGATGGCCAGGGCCCTCAGCTGCCCCGATCGGATCTGCTCCATCGCGGACGGGTAGTTTGCAAACACGGAGGTGACATGGCCGCCCAGCAACGCAGTGACGGCGGGAGCAGCACCGGTGAAAGGGACCTCGATCATCTCGATGTTCGCCGCACGCTTGAGCTTCTCAAAGCCGACATGCTGGCTCGTGCCGGGACCCTGGAAGGCCATCGTCAGCTCAGCAGGCCGGGCGCGCGCCGCACTGACGAGATCAGGCAATGAGCGATAGGGCGACGTGCTGTTCACCGCGATGACGTTCGGAGACTGGGTGAGCAGGCACACCGGCTCGAAACTCGTCAGCGGGTCATAGTTCAGCGCTTTCAGGGCCGGATTGATCACAAAGGAATTTGCCACGAGGAGCAGTGTTTTTCCGTCCGGCACCGCCCGCGAGACGGCGTCCGTTGCAATGGCCGTACCCGCCCCCGCGTGGTTTTCGACGACTGTCGTGAGCCCATTTGCGCGGCCGATCTGCTCCGCCACCAAGCGTGCGAGCGTGTCCGCGCCGCCGCCCGGCGGAAAAGGAACGACAATCCTGACCGTCTGCGCGCGGGCGGTCGGTCCCGCAAAAGCAACAGGCAACGCGACGGCCGTCATGAGTGCGGCGCGGGCAGCGATACCCAGAAATCGTTGATGCAAGAGATGCACAGAACTCTCCTCTCACTCGCTTCTGTTCGAGAAGGGTAGCCGGGAAGGGCATAGCGGGATAATAATATGATTTGATATCGATATAGCGGCTTTGCTATGGAGCGAAAATGCATCCCAACGACCGCATCGGACGCGAGCTCAAGCTGCAGAACCTGCACGTGTTCATGACCGTGGTCGAGACGGGCAGCATGAGCGGCGCAGCGAAGCGGCTCAACACCGTTCAGCCTGCGGTCTCGCGGTCCGTTGCGGAGCTGGAGCGCGCATTTGGCGTGCGCCTGCTCGACCGTCATCGCCAGGGTGTCACGCCCACGGAATACGGCCGCGCCCTGCTCGATTGCAGCATGGCTGCATTCGATGATCTTCGTCGCGGGGTGCGCGACATCGAATCGCTGGCCGACCCCGACGCCGGAGAGGTCCGGATCGGATGCAGCCCGCTCCTCGCAGCAACCTATGTACCGACCGTCGTCGATCGGATCTCTCGCCGAAAGCCGCGCATCGTCATCGAATTGATTACCGGCTACAACGAGGCGCTCCAGGGCGAGTTGCGCGAGCGGAAGATCGACCTCTGGATCGCGCGAGCGTTCGGCCGTGTCCGGGATGCGCGGCTCAATCACGAACATCTGTTCGACGACCACTACGCCGTCGTCGTCGGCTCGCGAAGCCCCTGGATCCGCCGACGCAAGGTCGCGCTCGCCGATCTCGTCGACGAGGCATGGACGCTGCCTCCGCTGGACAGCATGATCGGATCACATCTTGCGGAGGTTTTTCGCGCTAGCGGCCTCGAGCGGCCCCGCACGACTCTTGTCACGCTCGCGCCCGAGACTAGGTTTGGGCTGGTGGCAACCGGCCGCTTCATCACGATGATGCCGGTCTCGGCCTTGCGATTTCCGGTTCAGAGACACGAGCTCCGGGCGCTTCCAATCGAACTGCCGCTCGCGGCCGTGCCTGTCAATATAGTGACCCTCAAGCATCGTCTGTTGAACCCGACTGCTCACCTTTTCATTGAGCACGCCCGCGAGGTTGCCAAGCCATTGGTAGGAGCAATCAGATAGACGCGGCGATCATATCTCCGCTTGCGTACTCATGAGTCCGCGCCCCAGGCCGCCACAAGGCGCGTCAGTCGGATCCGTCACTTCTTCTCGAACGGAACGTATTGCTGATACTCCTTCGGCACGGAGCTGCGATAGCGTTCAGGAACGGTGTTGGTATCCATCGAATGTTGCAGCTCCTGCTGCGACATCGCCTTCGGCATCTTCTTCGCCGGCTTCTTCTCGGCGCTCTTCTTCTTCGCGCCGGTCGACGGGTTGGTCGTGTCGGTGGTTGCGCCCGGCGTGGTCGTGGCCGTCGGCGTGGAGGTTGCAGCCGGCGGTGTCGTCGCGGCCGGCGTGGACGTCGCAGCGGGCGGCGTGCTGTCCGCGGCCGGCGCGCTCTGCGCCTGCACGAGCGATGTTTGCATGATCAGCGCCAGTGCTGCGGTTGCAGCCAGCCAATATGTTTTTTGCATCTTAAATCTCCAAAATGCCTGATCTTCAATGAGACAAGCGTAGTCCCGCGGGATCGGCGCGTGCAAGTCCGTTGACGATAGGCTGAAACCCGCCGTCGAATTGTGGCCGAGATCACATAGCCCGCGGCGGCTTGCTTCATCATACACGCATGTCGGACGCACCGCTGACTGCGAACACCAAGACGGGCACGACAACGTGTCGGCCGCGGCCCGGAACAGGCGGGCCCGGCCGGGGTTCCACATTCATTGTTCTCGAAGGAGACTGACATGCGTCGCACCATCCTCACTCTCGCATCGCTTGCCGCGCTGACCGTCGCGGCATTTCCGGCGGCCCAGGCTCACGCCGGCAACGACAGATACTGCCTGCAAGGCCGCATCTGGGGTTATCCCGGCAATTGCCAGTTCGCGAGCTATCAGCAATGTCTGGCGACGGCCTCCGGCACGTCGGCCTATTGCGGCGTCAATCCGCGCTACGCGTTCTCGCAGCCGCGCGACTATTGATGCCGTGGCGGCGTGCCGCCAGGCTGTGCGGAAACGCCGGCGCCTCGTTCAGCGCGGCGCCGGTCACCCGCCCAGATCGCGCATGATCCATCGCGCGGTCGTACAGCGAGGTTTAAGGGGGCATTCCCCGCAATCTCGCGACAAACAGAAGACACTTGTGGGTGCGACCGAGGAGTGCAGACAGCGTTTGATGCTGGACCTGAGAGCGTTCCGAACGTCGACGCGAGGTCGTCAATCCTGATGTGTCTTGCGGCGCGGCTTGTTGACAATGATAACCTGGGCGATAGATGATCCGATCCAGAGCGCTATGGGGCGCCACCGGTCCGCGGCAAGGGAGCTGGCTCCCGCCCATATTGAAATGATCTGATCGTTTCACGCCCCTTCTTCCGGCCTGTTTCAGCGGACGCCAGGCGATACGGAAGGAAGGTCGTCATGAGCCGCAAGCTTACTGCACGTTCGACTCTCGAGATCCTCAAGAAAGAAGCCAAGCGCTGGCTGAAGGCGCTACGGGCTGGCGATGCGGGGGCGCATCGCCGACTGCTCGCGGCCACGCCAGCGGCCCCCGCCGAGCCGGGCCTGCGCGACGTCCAGCTCGCCCTGGCACACGAGCACGGCCTGCCCGGGTGGGCGGCGCTCTGTCAGGCGCTGGAGGACAACCGGCGCACTCATGCCGAAAGAGTTGAACTCGTCTTGCGTTCGGCCGACTGGGCGGGCGACCGTGCCAGCGCCGCGCGCCTCCTGGCCCGTTGGCCGGAGATTGGCCAGGACAGCCTCTACGCCGCAGCGGCCACCGGCAACCTGGCGGAGGTCGAGCGGCGGTTGGCTGCCGATCCCGCCGCCGCCAACCGCAAGGGTGGTCCGCTGTGTCGCGAACCCTTGCTCTATCTGGCCTATTCGAATCTGCCCGGCGAGGCGTCCAGCTTAGAGATCGCGCGGCGGCTGTTGGACCACGGTGCTGATCCCAACGCCCGCTGGATTGGACCCTGGGGCGAGCCAGCCTTCACCGCTGTGACAGGCCCGATCGGCCAGGGCGAAGGCGACCAGCCGCCGCATCCGCAGGCGAAGGATCTCGTCGCCCTGCTGATCGAGCGCGGCGCCGACCCCTTTGACCCGCAGGCGCTCTACAACACCTCCATCACCCGCGACGACACCGACTGGCTGGATTTTCTCTGGGCCCAGTCGGAGTGGCATGGGCGGCTTGACGCATGGCGCGTGGTTCCTGAGGCCGTCATCGGAGGCAGCGTCCCGCTGAACGCGCTCGACTACCTGCTCGGCAACGCAACGGCCTTCAACCACATCAGGCGGGCGGAATGGCTGCTGGCGAATGGCGCCGACCCAAACAGCCTGAATTCCTATTCCAGACGCCCCCAGCGTGAGGAGGCGTTGATCCACGGCCACGCCGAGATGGCGAAGCTGCTCGAACACTTTGGCGCCGAAACGACGACGCTGGAGGGACCATCCGCCTTTCGCGCCGCATGCATGCGCCTCGACCGCGAGGCGGCGCGCGCGCTCGCGACGAGTCGACCTGCGTGTCTCCATGAGCCGGAGCCGATGCTGACGTCGGCCCGCGCGGGTCGGGCCGACGTCGTGGCTCTGCTGCTGGAACTGGGCGTGGACGTCGACGTTGCCGACGAAATCCAGCAACGCGGGCTGCAAGTCGCCGTCGCGGGCGGGTCGCTGGAGGTGGTCAAGCTGCTGGTCGCCCATGGTGCCGATATCGACCGTCCCACGACGAGTATTGGCGGCGGCGCGATGGGATATGCAGCCCATTTCGATCGGCGCGAAATCGCGACCTTTCTGGCGCCACTGAGCCGCGATGTGCACAACCTGACCTATCTCGGCTTCAAAGGTCGGCTCGCCGAGCTGTTCGCAACCGATCCCAGCCTCGTCAACGTCCGCCATGACCGAATGGGATGCACGCCGCTCTTCGTGTTACCGGCCAACGACGAGGACGCGATGGAGATGGCTACCTTCCTGCTCGATCACGGCGCGGACCCGAATATCCGGGACTCGATGGACGGTCTGACGGCTGAAGAAGGTTTGAGGAAGCACGGGCTGATTGAGCTCGCCGATTTCCTGCACAGCCGACACGCCAAAGGCAACGGCGGGACATGAGCTGATAACGCGACCAACCTTTTGGGTGGCGATCGATCACTCAGCAACCAACGATCGCACACGATTGCCGCATTGGGCAAGATTTCGCACTGCCCGGCTTCACGCCGCCACAATTTTTACGCGAACACGATATTCGTGACGACAAGCGCTTCGCCGATTAGGTCGGCGAAGCTGACATTCACGCAAAGCAGCCGACATCGATGACGAGAATGTTATTCGACGCGGCTGGGGGAAAAATTTGCAAAGCGCATCCGTAGCTTGTTTGCGCCTCCTGCTTCCGGAACAGCATCAACGCCGCGCGACGTGTGATCTGGCGCCTTGTGGCGCCGGAATGCGCGATCTAGCCTCGCCTGCATATTTTATGACGAACAACTTTAGCTTTAGTCGTTTCCCATCGTAACTTTTCAAGGAGGTCATTTATGAGCAGTCGTCACGCCGTTACTCCGCGCGGTCTCAACGCGACGCGTTCGCCGCTTTCGCAAGGCCGCTTCGGCCGCATGTTCCGCAATCTGACGCCGGCGAAATTCGGTCCCAACGACGCCGACAACATCGCCAGTCTCTCGGCACTGGCCGACAAGATGGTCGGCGATTTCGACCCGCCCAAGGACGGCCCTGATGCCGAGGAGAGCGGGATTCCGGCGCTCTACACCTATTTCGGCCAGTTCATCGATCACGACATCACCTTCGACCCCGTCAGCCTGCTGACGAAACAGCAGGACCCCGACGGGCTCGTCGATTTCCGCACGCCGGCGCTCGATCTGGACAACCTCTATGGGCGCGGTCCGGGCGACCAGCCTTACATGTACGACAACACCGGCAAGTTCCTGCTCGGCGAAACCTTGACCGGCAGCGGCGTGTCCAACGCCAGCGACCTGCCGCGCTTCAAGGGCCGCGCGCTGATCGGCGACCCCCGCAACGACGAGAACAGCATCGTCTCGCAGTTTCAGGGGCTGATGCTGCGCTTCCACAACCGCATGGTCGACGACAATGAAGGCCTCTCCTTCCAGGACGTGCAACAGCGGGTCCGCTTCCACTATCAGTATGTCGTGCTGAACGACTTCCTGCCGCGGATCGTCCACGCCAGCGTGCTGAACGATCTCAGGACCGCCGGCCGCTACGACCACAGCAAGCTCGCCTATTATCACTGGAAGACGTTCCCCTACATGCCGGTCGAGTTTTCGGTTGCGGCCTACCGGCTCGGGCACTCGATGATCCGCCCCGGCTACCGGCTGAACGATGCCGACAACATGCTGTTGCAGATCTTCCCCGATCCCAACAACCCCGACAACAATGCGCTGACCGGCTTCCGTTCCATGGGTCCGGGCCGCGCCATCGACTGGGGCCGCTTCATCGACATCGACACCCGCGCCTATGGCGTCGAGGACGACTCCACCAATCCGGACAACAAGCGGCGGCTCCAGTTCGCCTATCGCATCGACACGTCGCTGGTCGATCCGCTGCGCAAGCTGCCGCCGGAGGTCGCCTCCAATCCGTCATCGCTCGCGCTTCGCAACCTCGAACGCAGCTGGCGGCTTGGCCTGCCGTCGGGCCAGGCGGTCGCCAAGGCGATGCACCTGACGCCGCTGACCGACGAGCAGATCATCGTCGGCCGGGCCGTCGACAATCCCGAAACGGGCGATCCGCAAGTCCCGATCGCGTCGATCGCGAACGGCGCGTTCAAGGGCAATTGCCCGCTCTGGACCTACATCCTCGCCGAGGCGCGTCAATTCCAGACCGCGGTGCCGATCCCGGTGTCAGGCGCGGCGATTGCGATCAACACGCCGCAGCTCGGCCCGGTCGGCGGCCGCATCGTGGCCGAGGTCTTCCTCGGCATGATGTTCGGCGACACCTCCTCCGTGCTGTCGCTCGATCCGCAATGGGCGCCGGTGACGGGCTCGGATTTCCAGCTCAGGGATCTCGTGGCCTATGCGCTGGGCCAGGGCGATCCGCTGCATTGAGCCGCGACGGATGATGACACGGAAGCCGCCCGCATCACGCGGGCGGCTCTGTCGACTGACGCCTCGCTTTCCCCGGTCTCATTGCTAAAAAAGAGGCGCGGGCGCTCACGCGCAAGGCGGGCAATCATCGGTACGGGCGCACGTCCCGTGCGAAACAAGCATTAGGGTTACAACACGAGGAGGAAGAATTCTGCATGACACGCGTCGTCATCCACCGGCCAGGGAACAAAGGCGCCGTTACAACGCAAATCGATCCGGATACCGGACTGGACATCGAATTGGTCGAATGGACCTTCAGTGCCACTGTGGATGGCCGTCCTGGTCTCGTATCCGCATTCTTCGCACCGACCGTTTCGGAAAACAGCGTTACAAGACACTTGGTGCAACAGCTCATCGAAAATCCGAACGACCTCGAGCCAATCACCTCGACGACCACGGGGGGAGACGATGGTAACGGTGACGGCGATGGCCCAGGCGGAGGCGGCGCCGGCAGCGGCACAGGTGGCGGCGAAACCGGTGACTCCGGCAGCAGCAGCTCTGGAAGCGGCTCGTCGAGCAGTGGCGATAGCGGAAGCGGTGACAGCGGCAGTAGCGGCGGCGGATCCGCAGGCAGTGGCGCCTCCGGCGGCGGAAATGGTGACTCCGGGAGCAGCGGAGGCGGCGGCGGTTCATCCGGAGGCGAAGGCGGAGGTGACGACGGTGGCGCAGATGGAGGTGTCGCAGGTGGAGGTGCCGCAGGTGGAGGTGACGCAGGCGGAGGTGACGCAGGCGGAGGTGACGCAGGCGGAGGCGACGCAGGCGGAGGTGATGCAGGCGGAGGTGATGGAGGAGACGGAGGCGACGGCGGCGAGGGCGGAGATGGGGGCAGTAGCGGCGGTGAAGCGGGCGGCGCAGGTAGCGGGCCCCACGGCCCGCCGGTCGAATGAATGAAGACCACGCGTTAAAGCATGATCCGGAAAAGTGCGTAGCGGTTTTCCGAAAAGATCATGCTCAAACAACAACCTAAAGCGCGATGACGATTCATCCCAATCTCATCGCGCTTTAGTGCGCGGTTCCTAGACCGATCTCCTTCAACCGCGTCGCGAACCAGAGCGAGAGCGGGCGGTCGACGATGCCGCCGACATAGACCTCGGACATCGTCACATTGTGCTTGGCCAGCACCAGCAGCACGCCGATCCAATAGGCGAACCAGATATGCGGATCGGTCAGCGCCATCAGCTTGTGCTGGTCGTGCTCGACCGGCGTGTGGTTGCTCGCCTTGCGGATCTCGACCGTGAGCAGATTGTTCGGGATCTCGCGCTGATGCACGACGACGTCGGGATAGATCGACTTGCCGAGATGATCGTCGGTCGAGATGATGGTGCCGTGCGGCAGATGCAGCGTCCGCTCGCCGAGCCGGTCGTAATTGCAGTCGACCGTCCAGCCGGAAAACTGCCGCTCGAGATAGACGGCGAAGCGATGCGTGATCGCGCGCTCGCCGAGGTCTTTCTCGAACAAAAATCCCTCGTGGGCGTAGAACTCCCGGAGCGCCGCAATCACCTTGTTCAGCTCGGTCTGCATCCTGGCGTCCACACCTTAGGTGTCGTCCCGGCGAAGGCCGGGACCCATACCGCGAGGTCTATCGGGTTTCGCGCGGTGCACGTACCGGACTCCGGGTCTTCGCCAAACTTCTCCTTGTGGTTATGGGTCCCGGCCTTCGCCGGGACGACGTGGGGAGAGAGCTTAGCCAAACAGATACCCTACATCTGCACTTCGATCAGCCGCGGACCGGGCTCGGCGACGGCCTCAGTCAGCGCCTTGTTGAACTCGTCGGCGTTGGTGACGGCGCGGCCGGGCACGCCCATGCCCTTGGCCAGCGCGACGAAATCGAGCGTGGGACGATCGAGCCGCAGCATGTCGTTGGCGCGCTGGCCGGGCTCGCCGGCGCCGACATTGTCGAACTCGCCGCGCAGGATCTGGTAGATGCGGTTGGCGAACACGATGGTGACGATGTTGAGGTTTTCGCGCGCCTGCGTCCACAGCGACTGGATCGTGTACATCGCGCTGCCGTCGCCGACCATGGTGATCACCTTGCGGTCAGGGCAGGCGATCGCAGCACCGATCGACAGCGGCGTCGAGAAGCCGATCGAGCCGCCCATGTTCTGGAGCCAGTCGTGCGGGGCGGCCGCCGCGGTTGGCGGGAAGAAGCCGCGGCCGGTGGTGAGGGATTCGTCGACCATGATGGCGTTCTCGGGGATCGCGCACGCAATCGCCTGCGCGATCGAGGCGAAGGTGAGCGCGCCGGTCGGCTTGACCAGCTCAGCCAACGCCTGCGGCTTGACGTCCCTGGCGCTGGCCTTGACGGCACCGGCGAGCGCTTCGAGCGCGGCGACCGAGTTCTCGCCCCAGGAGGTCATGCGATGCACGTCGCAGCCCTCGGGCTTGAGCATGCTCGGCTTGTTCGGATAGGCGAAGAACGCCACGGGATCGTCGGACTCGACCAGCACGATGTGACGGAACTTTGCCAGCATCGGCAGCGCGTTCTCGATCACGTAATGGATGCGGTCGATCGAGAAGCGGCCGCGGCCGCGCGCCATCTTCGGACGGAAGGTCGGACCCATCACCGTGCAGCCGGTCTTGGCGGCGATGCGCTCGGCCAGCGCCAGGCCCTTCTCGCTCAGCGCACTGCCGGTCATCAGCAGCAGCGTGCCTTCGCCGTCGCCGTGAAGGATCTTCGCGGCCTGCTCGACCCCCTGCGGCGAGTAGCTGGCGCGCTGCTGCTCGGCCGGCACCTCGGCGATGCCGTCGGCCTCGTTCCAGGCGGTGTCGGCGGGCAGAATGAGGGTCGCGATCTGCGGCGGGGCGCTCTTGGCAGCCGCAATCGCCGCAGCGCCGTCGGCGGCGACCGATTTGGAATCCGGCGAGGTCCGGACCCAGGACGACATCGGCCGGGCCAGGCCCTCGATGTCGGAGGTCAGCGGCGCGTTGTAGCCGATGTGGTAGACGGCGTGCTGGCCGACGATGTTGACGATGCCGGAATTGGCCTTCTTGGCGTTGTGCAGATTGGCCAGGCCGTTGGCCAGCCCAGGGCCGAGATGCAGCAGCGTCGAGGCAGGCAGGCCCTTCATGCGAAAATAGCCGTCGGCGGCACCCGTCACCACGCCTTCGAACAGGCCGAGCACGCAGCGCATGCCGGGCACGCGGTCGAGCGCTGCGACAAAATGCATCTCGGAGGTGCCGGGGTTGGTGAAGCAGACGTCGACCCCACCCTTGACCATCGTCCGCACCAGGCTTTCCGCACCGTTCATTCGTCTGCTCCCGCAACCGGCCATTTCCGATGTTCCATCTGATCAATCATTGTTCGCGGCCCCCGTCAAAGCAAGAGCGGGCATGGCGGCCCTGCCCCGTGCGGCCACCGGTGGGTTTGGCTAATTCTTTCCGGCAAATTGGCGCGGTTGCCGATTTGGTAACGCCAATCGTTAAGCGTGGCTTATTCGTAAAGGACCTGCCTCACGGGGCCGTGGCTTGCGAAATGCCCGCGAATATGGCCTCTGGCGGTCGTTGAGAAGATTTTTCGCTGGGGGATTCAATGATCCGGTTTTTTGCCGCACCGATTGCCGTCATCGCACTGCTGACGGCCATGGCCGGCGGCGCCTTCGCCGAGGAGTTCGACTCCCGCGACATCATGGGCGGCGGCCCGAACTTCTTCCGCGGCGGCGCGAGCCCGATCCCCCGCACCACTGTCATGTATAACGGCAATTACGCCCCCGGCACGATCGTGGTGAACACCGCCGAGCGCCGGCTCTATCTGGTGCTCCAGAACGGCCAGGCGCTGCGCTACGGCATCGGCGTCGGCCGCGACGGCTTCCGCTGGGGCGGCGTGCACAGGATCACCGCCAAGAAGGAATGGCCGGAGTGGACGCCGCCGTCGCAGATGATCGCGCGCCGGCCGGACCTGCCGCGCCACATGAAGGGCGGCATCGAGAACCCGCTCGGCGCGCGCGCGATGTATCTGGGTTCGACGCTCTACCGCATCCACGGCTCAAACGAGCCGGAGACGATCGGCCAGGCGGTCTCCTCGGGCTGCTTCCGCATGACCAATGACGACGTCACTGACCTCTACGGCCGTGTCTCGGTCGGCACCACCGTGGTGGTGCTCAACAACTGATCGATCGGTCGCGGCGGGAACCCGCGTGGCGCGCGAATTTGCGGACTTGTGTGCGCGACGCGAATACGGCAGCGTTGCGTGACGATGAGCGCATTGGTCCCGCCCTCGGCTGCCCTTCGCTTCGCCCTGCTGGCGTTTGCAGCGCTCACATGTGTGCCTAACACCGCTACCAAGGCGACCGCCGGCGAGCTGCCGGCGATCGCCGCGCGCCAGCGCGTCGAGAAGAAGAGCTTTACCGATGCCGAAATCGTCGACGGCTTCCTGAAGACCGCCTTCGGCGCCGAATACCACCTCGCCGGCCGCGTCGACCGCATCCGCAAATTCGACGGGCCCGTGCGCGTGTTCGCCGAAACCGACCGCGCCGACCGCAAGGCGCAGCTCGCAAAAGTCGTCGCCGATATCGGCACCCGCGTGCAGCATCTCGACATCGCCATGACCGATTCGAGCGAGGCGGCGAACGTGCGGGTCAAGCTCGTGCGCGACCGCGACCTCTACCGCACCATCACGAGCTTCTACGGCGCCGAGAAGGCGCGCGACATCCGCACCTCGCTCGATCCGCAATGCCTGTCCGGCTTCCGCAAGAACGACAATTTCGAGATCGAGCATTCCGACGTCATCCTCACCGTCGACGTCAGCGACTTCACCTTCCTCGACTGCGCCTATGAGGAGCTGCTGCAATCGCTTGGGCCCATCAACGACACCGCGAGCGTGCCGTGGACCATGTTCAACGACAACGTCTCGATGGGCTATTTCGACGTCTACGACCAGTACATCCTCAACCTGCTCTACGATCCCCGCGTCAAGGCCGGCATGACCGTGCTGGAGGTGAGATCGGTGCTGCCAGACGTGCTCAGCGACGTGCGCACCTGGGTGAAGCGGGTGAATGATCTGAGAGAGTGAGGCGCCTCTCCCCCCTTACGCTTAAGAATTTTTTCAGAAGCCCGCCATGACTTCCATCCGGTTCGGGCGCAGGCTCCGCCGCGATCCGACTGCGAAGGTGCGGCTCCGACCCGCGGTCCACACGGTCGTGACATCAGTGACAATCCGACACAGACAAGGACACGTGTGATGACACTCGCACTCAACGATATCGCACCGGATTTCGAGGCGGAGACGACTGAAGGCAAGATCCGTTTCCACGACTGGATCGGCGATTCCTGGACGGTGCTGTTCTCGCATCCGAAGGATTTCACGCCGGTCTGCACCACCGAGCTCGGCTACATGGCGAAGATCAAGCCCGAGTTCGACAAGCGCAACGTCAAGATCATCGGCCTGTCGGTCGATCCGATCGACCGCCACGCCGGCTGGGCCGCCGACATCGCCGAGACGCAAGGCACCGCGCCGAACTTCCCGATGATCGGCGACACCGATTTCAACGTCTCGAAGCTGTACGGCATGCTGCCGGCCGCGATCTCCGGCGATCCGCTGAAGCGCACCGCGGCCGACAACCAGACCGTCCGCAACGTGTTCGTGATCGGGCCGGACAAGAAGGTGAAGCTGATCCTGATCTATCCGATGACCACGGGCCGCAATTTCGACGAGGTGCTGCGCGTGATCGACTCGCTCCAGATGACCGCCAGGCACAAGGTGGCGACGCCGGTGAACTGGAAGAACGGCGAGGACGTCATCATCGCCGGCTCCGTCTCCGACGACGACGCCAGGAAGCAGTATCCGGAAGGCTGGAAGTCGCCAAAGCCCTACATTCGCATCGTGCCGCAGCCGCGCTAGAGCCGGCTGCCACGCGACACGGGGCGGCTCTTCCCGAGGCCGGCCCGGATGATCTCGGCGGATCGCCCTACTGCACGAGGTCGGCGACGGTGGTGGCGGCCTTCAGCCCGGTGCCGGTCAGGACCGCGACCGTGGTCTCGCTGGCCTTGATGGCGCCGCTGGCGGCGAGCTTTTCCAGCGCGGCCGCAGCGCTCGCGCTGGTGGGCTCGGCGAACAGGCCCTGCCGCGCCAGGCGGCGCAGGGCCGCGACGATCTCGTCCTCGGTGAGCGCAATTGTGCCGCCGCCGCTTTCGCGGAGCGCAGCGATGATCTCGCGCAGGCGCAGCGGATTCTTGATCGCGGTGCCCTCGGCAATCGTCTTGGTCACCTCGCGGGCGACGGGCGTATCGACACCGGCCTTGAAGCTCGCGTCGATCGGCGAACAGTTTTGTGGCTGCGCCGCGAACAGGCGCGGCAGCTTTGCGATCTGGCCGGCCTTCAACAACTCGCGGAAGCCGAAGGCACAGCCCAAGAGGCTGCTGCCGGCACCGACGGGAACGATGACGTTGTCGGGCGCGCGAAAGCCGAGATCTTCCCAGATCTCATAAGCGAGCGATTTGGTGCCTTCGAGAAAGAACGGCTGCCAGTTGTGACTGGCGTAGAAGGTCTGGCTCGATTGACGGATGGCCTCGGCCTCCGACTCCTCGCGCGGGCCCTCGACGAGCTGAACGGTGGCGCCGTAAGCACGCACCTGTGCGATCTTGGCCGGCGATGTCGATGCGGGCGCAAGAATCTTCACGCGCATGCCGCCGGCGGCTCCGAGGCCCGCCATCGACGAGCCGCCATTGCCGGAACTATCCTCCAGAATGGCGTCGACGCCGATCTGGCGCAGGAACGACAGCATCACGGCCGAGCCGCGGTCCTTGAAGCTGCCGGTCGGGTTGAACCATTCGAGCTTGAACAACGGCCGCAGATCACCCCAGTCCTGCTGCACGAGTGGCGTGCAGCCCTCGCCGAGCGTGATCGGCCTTTCGATTGCGACCGGCAGCGCCGCCCGATAGCGCCAGAGCGAGCGGGTACGGCCGTCGATATCCGCACGCGAGATCCCCGCCCCCGGCGTCACCAGCAGCGGCGTGCGCTCGTCCGAGCACCAGCGCGGCTGATCGAGCGGATAGAGCCGTCCGTTGCGGGGATCAATATAATTGGCGGCGGGCATGGCGGTCTCCTGAAAGCCGGCCTACGACATGTCTGAATTCAGGCACGTTGTCCACGCCGCCCGAATCAGATTAAAATATCTATATATTTCAATATCTTATGCAAAATTAAGAGCCGGACATCAACGTCTTTTGCGCGGCTGCGGCGCCGCATTCAAGAGAGCCGCAAGAGTACCTATATTCAACTCCTAGGAGACGAACGGTCCTGCCCGTGCAACACGATTAACTTGTCTGTCGTGGCTGGCCGCTACAATATGATGGATTGAGCTTGCGTCGCCGGTGGTCCGCATCGGCAACACAAGCGAGCCAGGCCCGTCCGAGCGGCGGGCCGTTGGCTTTTTGGGAGCCTGGACATGAGCCGCGCGAACCGTACCGACCACATCCGCCTGACCTCCCATCCGGAGCCGGGCCGGAAGGCCGCCTTTCCGATCCACTGGGGCGCTGCGGATGCGCGCGCCCGCGGGCCGATCATCGGCACGGTGTCACGCGCGGGGGATCGCAACGTGATCGGCAGCCATGGCGGCTCCTATGCGATGTACCGCGCGCTCGCCGTCTCCGCCGGCGCGCTCGATCCGATTCGTAGGCCCGATCTCACCAACACCTTTCCGGCGGCGACCATCGGGCCGTTCGAGCAATGGCGCGATCCCGCAAAAATCGTCGCGCTCGATCCCTGGGGGCATCTCGTTGCGGAGAATTTCGGCAAGGACATCGCCGAGGGCGTCGACATCCGTCCGAGCATCGCGGTGACGCGGGCGCGGCTCGATTTGCCGGAGATCCGCGAGGCGCTCGCGGCCAAGCGACTTCGTGCCGACGGCGAGGTCGTGCACGCCAATGGCAGCGTCTCGGTGGTGAAGATCGCGATCGATCCGGTCTGGTATCTGCCGGGCCTCGCCGAGCGCTTCGAGACCAACGAGACCGAGCTGCGCCGGACGCTGTTCGAGCAGACCGCCGGCATGTTCCCCGAGCTCGTGACCCGGCCGGACATGAAGGTGTTCCTGCCGCCGATCGGCGGCACCACGGTCTATATGTTCGGCGATGTGACAAAACTGCCGGACCATCGCACCAAGATCACCTGCCGCGTGCATGACGAATGCAACGGCTCCGACGTGTTCGGCTCCGACATCTGCACCTGCCGGCCCTACCTGATCCACGGCATCGAGGAATCCGCGCGCGGCGCCCAGGAGGGCGGGCTCGGGCTCGTCATCTACAACCGCAAGGAAGGCCGCGCGCTCGGCGAAGTGACAAAGTTCCTGGTCTACAACGCGCGGAAGCGCCAGGAGGATGGCGATGCGGCCGCCGCCTATTTCGAGCGGACCGAGTGCGTCGCCGGTGTCCAGGACGCGCGCTTCCAGCAATTGATGCCGGACACCATCCACTGGCTCGGCCTGAAGCGCATCGACCGCTTCCTGTCGATGAGCGACATGAAATACGACGCGCTGACCTCGCAGGGCATCGACATCGTCGAGCGCGTGCCGATCCCGCTCGAGCTCATCCCCGCCGACGCCCATGTCGAGATCGCCGCCAAGAAGGCCGCCGGCTACTACACCACCGACATCGCGCCGGAGAAGGACGTCAACGGCGTGGTCGGGCGTTCGCTGGAAAAATACTGACACGCAATGGCCGACGCTCTGGAACTGCAAGCACGCGCGCTGCTCACCGCAAAGGCGGTTCGCGCGCGGGCCGGCGAGATGCTCGCAATCGGACTGAGCGGCGGGCTGACGCATTTCACCATCGATCTCGATCGCATGCATGGCGTTGCCGACGCCGTGCTGGCTGTCACGCGAAAAGCCTATCCGACGCTCGACATTCCCTTCCACGCGCGGTGGCGGCATTTTGTGCTCGGCGGCGTCGACCGCTGGGCGCGGCTCGCGGACGCCGCATCATGGCCGGATCGTGCGGCACGCGCACGCGCGGAGTTCGACCTTGCCATCGTCAGCGTGCTGCTGGACGCCGGGGCCGGGGCGACATGGCGCTATCGTGACGCGGTGACGGGCGAGAGCATCGGTCGGTCCGAGGGGCTTGCGATTGCGAGCCTCGATATGTTCGCGCGCGGGCTGTTTTCCGGCGATGCCCGCGCGCCGTTCAGGGCCGATGCGGACGTGCTCGCAAAGCTGCCGCTTGCCGCGCTGACGTCGGCGTTTCAAGTGAGCGACGCCAATCCGCTGCTCGGCCTCGAGGGCCGTACCGATCTGCTGCGCCGTCTCGGCAAGCAAGTCGCCGAGCGTCCGGAGGTTTTCGGCACACGCGACACGCCGCGTCCGGGCGGGCTGTTCGATCACATCGCGGCACAGGCGGCGGGCGGCACCATTCCCGCCCCCGCCATCCTGGCCGCGGTGCTGAACCAGCTCGGGCCGATCTGGCCGTCGCGGCTTGAACTCGCCGGCGTCCCGCTCGGCGATTGCTGGCGTCATTCCGCGATCAAGGCAGACGACGGAACGTCGGGCCTCGTGCCCCTGCACAAACTGTCGCAATGGCTGAGCTATTCGCTGATCGAGCCGCTCCAGCGCGCGGGCCTCAAGGTGACCGACATCGACGGCCTCACCGGGCTCGCCGAATACCGCAATGGCGGCCTGTTCGTCGATCACGAGGTGCTGCGCCTGCGCGATGCCGCCGATACAGATCGCGCGCATGCGGTGGACTCGCTGCTCGTCGTCGAGTGGCGCGCGCTCACCGTCGCGTTGCTGGACCGCCTGGCAGAGCTGGTTCGCGCCAAGCTCGGCCGCACGCCCGAAACGTTGCCGCTCGCCAGCATCCTGGAAGGCGGCACCTGGGCCGCCGGCCGCGCCATTGCGTTTGCGCGCCGTCCCGACGGTTCGCCGCCGCTCAAGGTGATCAGCGACGGCACGGTTTTCTAAACCCTCTCCCCCTGTGGGAGAGGGTGGCTTCGCGAAAGCGAAGCCGGGTGAGGGGTATGTCTCCGCGGGCACATCTCTCACTGGAGTTTGCTGAAACAGACCCCTCATCCGGCGCTTCGCGCCACCTTCTCCCACAGGGGGAGAAGGGAAGAAGCAAGAGCATCCGATCATGGAAGGCGTCACGATCGTCGATCATCCGCTGGTCCAGCACAAGCTGACGCTGGTGCGGGACAAATCCATCTCGACAAAGTCGTTCCGCGAGCTGATCAAGGAGATCGGCATGCTCTTGTGCTACGAGGTGACGCGCGACCTGCCGCTCGCCGACACCGTGATCGAGACGCCGCTGGCGACGATGCATTCGGCCAAGATCGCCGGCAAGAAGCTGGTGTTTGTGCCGATGCTGCGCGCCGGCACCACCTTTGTCGACGGCATGATGGATCTGGTGCCGACCGCACGCGTCGCCCATATCGGGCTCTATCGCGAGCCGCACAGCTTTGCGGCGGTCGAATATTTCTTCAAATCGCCGTCCGATCTCGGCGAGCGTCTCGCCATCGTGGTGACGCCGGTGGTCGCGACCGCCAACACGGCCGTGGCCGCCGTCGACCGGCTGAAGGAGCGCGGCGCCAAGGACATCCGCCTTGCCTGCCTGATTGCGGCGCCTCAGGGATTGGAACGCCTGCGCGGATTGCACCCGGACGTTCCGATCTGGACAGCGGCGGTCGACGAAGGTCTCGACGAGAACGGCTTTATCCTGCCGGGCCTCGGCGACGCCGGCGATCGCGCCTATGGGACGAGATAGATCAAATCTTCCCGCTGCCGCAAATTCCCTTCAGCGCTTTCCACTCCGCATCCGTCAGGAGCGGCGGACCGCTTGCGGGACGGTCCTCCCTGGTCATCCGGGCGAGGCGATCCTCGGTGAGCGGGTGGCTTGACAGGATATTGGCAAAACCGCTGCCGCCTTCCTTGCCGGTGATGCGAAACATCAGTTCGGCCGCGGGCTTCGGCGAGCGGCCGAGCGCGTGCATCGTCTCGATCGCAAAGGTGTCGGCATTGGTCTCGGCCTCGCGCGAATAGGAGGCTTCGACCACGCTGCGCGAGGCGAAGATCACGGCGGACGAGCCGGTGACGTCGCCGAACAACAGCCCGATCAGGAACGAGGTGCCGCCGTTGTAGATCAGGCCGCGCATGTTGTCGTGATGCTTGAGATGGCCGAGCTCGTGGGCGAGGATGCCGGCGAGCTCGTCGGGATTTTCGGCCTTGTCGATCAGGCCATTCAAGACATAGACCTTGCCGCCCGGCAGTGCGAAGGCGTTCGGTATCGAGGACGGCAGCACGCCTGATGTCATGCTGTCGTCGTCGAGGCCGGCGGCGTCGCGCAGACGGTTGACCAGCTTGGAAAAGGCCACCTGCCCGGCCGGATCGCTGCAAGATCCGCGGCCGAAGATGGTTTTCACCTGAACTTCCGACGCATCGCCGATCCGCCGCTCGATCGGCTTCGGCACCAGCGGCGCGAGGCGGTCGGCAGCGAGCGGCAACCCGAACAGCACGACGCAGACGATCGAGACGGCGGCCGCAACCGACCAGCCGACGATTTTTGCGACCCCGCGACGCGTGGTCAGGTGCTCGTCGAGCCGCAAGCAGCGCGCGATAATCTCCGACGCAAGCGCCGCATCACGAATCTCGAGCCGCGCCAGCGACGGCGCGGCGGTCGAGGTCAGACGCAAGATGCCGGCCGGACTGTCGGCGCGGCGGATGTCCGGGTAGGCCCAGCGAACCGGCGCGCCGCCCTCTTCGCAGATCTCGAGCACGTCACCGAGTGTCAGCGTGACTTGCCGCCTGCGGCTCGACACGCCGTCGAAGAATATCGTCGGCTTGACCGACTGCACTGCAGACTCGGTGGACAACTCGCTCACGGCCTAGAATCCCGCAACATCGAGCCCGTCGGCAAAGCCCTCGCCGAGCGCGCTGGCGAGCTCGCCGCTGCCGCGGACGTCGGCTGCGGCGCCGATGTCATGCACCTCGACGGTTTCCAGCACCTTCACCCAGAGATCGCGCTGGAGATAGACCCGCATGATGATGTTGACCGCAAGCGCAACCGCGAAATAGCCGATCACCATCATCACCAGCATCGGGATGCTCTTGGCGTGACCGCCAGGGCCCATGATCTGCTCGACCGGAAGGCCGCTCAGCTTGACCGCGAGCGCCATGGCCCCGGCAATGTAGAAACCGAAGATCGTGCTCAGCAGCAACCACCAGCCAACCACCTTCCAGTACAGGCCGTAGAACGCGTTGTGCGGCAAGGTCGACGACAGGCTGACGCCGCCGACGCGGATGCCATTGAGCCACCAGCGCCATTCGCGCGCCTTGAATTCGGCGTAGAGGAACGGCGCGAGCGGAAAGATCACCACCGCGATCGGGCTCAGCAGCCACAGCCACCAGCCGCGCTTGAAGAACTCCCAGCCATCGCCTTCGAAATCGCCTTGCAGATCGCCGAAGTGCGTGTGCCGCATCTTGTAGCGTTCGAGCGAGGCCTCGCGCCAGGGCAGCGCCAGGCCGAGCGTCAGGAAGGTGAGCAGGCCCCACAGCATGGCACGGAGCGAATAGATCCAGCCGGAGCCGTCCATCCAGAACCGCACGCCACGCCAGACCGTGCGGGTCAGGCGATAGCGTCGCGCGCGAAAAATCGCGAACTGGCCGAAGGCGTAGAAAGAGATGAACAGCGGCGTCGAGGCAAAGCCCTGCCAGCGTTCGAACTCGATGCCGACCAGGAAATAAGCGAGATAGATCGGCACCAGGATCGCGAGCGCGACCAGGAAGCCGATCAGGAGCTCCTTAGCCCGACCGGTATATTCGGCGGCGTCGCCGTCGATCGATGTGTTCGACCACAAATGCCGGCGGATGTCGGTGACGAGCCAGAACCGGTAGAAGCCGAAGGTGACGAGCTCGAGCGCGGCGCCCTTGGTGACCATCCTGCGGAACTCGGAGCGATCGCCGGAGAAGTCGACCCGCGAGGGCGGCAGTGGCGGCGGGACGGGTTCGGAGCCGAGCGGGGCCCATTGCATATCGTTCACGGCGTCAACCTCGGGATGCGGACCTGGTCCGCTCAAACTATAGATCAGAGTTTTGTCGATCCCCAAGATCGGCGGGTTCGATTTTACCCTGGTTTCGATCGATTTCTCGCATGATTCCGCAGCCAGGAGCGTGCGCGGGGTCACGTTGACACTAAAGCGCGATGAGATGGATCGTCATCGCGCTTTAGGTTGTTGTTTAGGCATGATCTTTTCGGAAAACCGCTGCGCACTTTTCCGGATCATGCCGCAGCGTGACGGTCAATCAACCCTCTCGCAAAGGTTGGATGTGGCAAAACTCTCCCTTGCCCCGACGCAGACAACGGGCTGTAATTGCAAATCAAATACCGCAGAGCAGAATTCAAGAAAATCGCGCGGTTCACGCCAGGGAGAGCGGTCATGCATGGGACCATCGAGAGCACGGCGAAGTGCGAAGCATTGCGCGAGCGCGCGTCGTCATTGCCGCTTGAGCAGTTCGATCCGGGCGACCCCGAATTGTTCAGAACCGATACGTTCTGGCCCTATTTCGATCGCCTGCGCCGGGAAGATCCGGTGCACTACTGCAAGGACTCGATGTTCGGGCCGTATTGGTCGGTGACGCGCTACAACGACATCATGGAGATCGAGACCAATCATTCGGTATTCTCCTCGGCCTCCTCGCTCGGCGGCATCACCATCCGCGACGTCGATCCGGATTTGCGCCGCGAAAGCTTCATCTCGATGGACCCGCCGCGGCATGCCGCACAGCGCAAGACCGTGGCGCCGATGTTCACGCCGACGCATCTGGACAATCTCGCGCTCAACATCCGCAAGCGCTCGGCCGAGTGCCTGGACAACCTGCCGCGCGGGGAGGTGTTCGACTGGGTCGACGAGGTGTCGATCGAGCTCACCACGCAAATGCTCGCGGTGCTGTTCGACTTCCCCTGGGAGGATCGCCGCAAGCTGACGCGCTGGTCGGATATCGCCACCACCATTCCCGGCCCCGACGGCCTTGTCGCCACCGACGACGAACGGATGGCGGAGCTCGCGGAATGCGCGGCCTACTTCTCGCGGCTCTGGAAGGAGCGCGCCGAGCAGCCGCCGAAGAGCGACCTGCTCTCGATGATGGTGCATGGCGCCGCCACGCGCGACATGGACGCCAGGAACTTTCTCGGCAATCTCATCCTTTTGATCGTCGGCGGCAACGATACCACCCGCAACACCATGTCGGGCTCGATCTACGCGCTGAGCCAGCACCCCGAACAATATCGCAAGCTGCGCGACAACCCCGCGCTGCTCGACAGCTTCGTGCCGGAGGTGATCCGCTGGCAGACGCCGCTGGCGCATATGCGCCGCACCGCACTCGCCGATTTCGAGTTCCGCGGCAAGCAGATCAAGAAGGGTGACAAGGTCGTGATGTGGTACGTCTCGGGCAACCGCGACGAGCAGGCGATCGAGAAGCCCTACGATTTCATCATCGACCGCGCCCGCCCGCGCACCCATCTCTCCTTCGGCTTCGGCATTCACCGCTGCGTCGGCCTGCGGCTTGCCGAACTCCAGCTGAAGATTATCTGGGAAGAGATCCTCAAGCGGTTCGATCATATCGACGTGGTCGGCGAACCGAAGCGGGTGTATTCGAGTTTCGTAAAGGGTCTTGAAACCTTGCCCGTGAAGATTGCGGCGTGACGCGTGAGAACTCCCTCTCCCCGCACGCGGGGAGAGGCGAAAGGAAGACACAACTGGAGCCACGACCATGAACATCCAAGCGCCGGTTAAAGTGGACAAGGTCGAACGCATGCGCCGGGCGCGCGAGGAAGCCTATGCGACCCCGCTCGCGCAATTCCACCCCGGCGCGCCCAGGCTGTTCCAGGACGATACGCTGTGGCCGTGGTTCGAGCGGCTGCGCAAGGAAGAGCCGGTGCATTACTGCACCAACGCGCCGATCGAACCGTATTGGTCGGTGGTGAAATACAACGACATCATGCATGTCGACACCAATCACGGCCTGTTCTCCTCGGACTCGACGCTCGGCGGCATCTCGATCCGCGACGTGCCGCCCGGTTACGACTGGCCGAGCTTCATCGCCATGGACCAACCGCAGCATTCGGCGCAGCGCAAGACCGTCTCGCCGATGTTCACGCCGACGCATCTGGACGAGCTCGCCAAGCTGATCCGCGAGCGCTCCCAGACCGTGCTCGACAATCTGCCGCGCAACGAGACCTTCAACTTCGTCGAGCGCGTCTCGATCGAGCTGACGACGCAGATGCTCGCCACGCTTTTCGACTTTCCCTGGGAGGAGCGGCGCAAGCTGACGCGCTGGTCCGACGTTTCAACCGCGCTGCCCAAGAGCGGCATCGTCGAATCCGCCGAGCAACGCCGCCGCGAGATGGACGAGTGCTACGCCTACATGTCCAAGCTGTGGAACGAGCGCGTCAACTCGGCGCCGCGCAACGATCTGCTGTCGCTGATGGCCCATAGCGACGCCACGCGCTTCATGGATCCCGACAATCTGATGGGCAACATCATCCTGCTCATCGTCGGTGGCAACGACACCACACGCAACACCATGACCGGCTCGGTGCTGGCGCTGAACGAGAACCCCGAGCAGTACGACAAGCTGCGCGCCAACCCTGATCTGATCGACACCATGGTGCCGGAGGTGATCCGCTGGCAGACCCCGCTCGCGCATATGCGCCGTACCGCGCTCCAGGACACCGAGATCGGCGGCAAAGCGATCAAGAAGGGCGACCGCGTCGTGATGTGGTACGTCTCCGGCAACCGCGACGAGGAGATGATCGACCGCCCCGATGAGTTCATCATCGATCGCCCGCGGCCGCGCACGCATCTGTCCTTCGGCTTCGGCATCCACCGCTGCGTCGGCATGCGGCTGGCCGAGCTGCAACTGCGGATCGTCTGGGAGGAGATGCTGAAGCGGTTCGACCGCATCGAGGTGGTCGGCGAGCCGAAGCGGATCTATTCGAGCTTCATCAAGGGATATGAGACGCTGCCGGTGCGGATTCCGGGGTAGGCTCGGCGACGGTAGCCCGGATGGAGCGAAGCGTAATCCGGGGCCGCAGCAAAGACTCCCGGATTGCGCTTCGCTCCATCCGGGCTACGACGAGCAGCTATAAAATTCCGGCATGACAGCTCGCACAACATGCGAAGGGCCGACTGCGGCCTTCTGTCCTAAACCGCGCTGAACGCACTTAACTCAGCCTGATGTCCCACACGCCTTCCTTGCGGCAGGCGGCGACCTCGTCGCGCAACAGCGCGGTGATGGCGAGCGAGGCCGTCGAGGCCGGGCGGTCGATCGGAGAGGCGAAAATGAGCTCGCGTGTCATCGGCTTGGAAACGACAGCGGTTTCCAGCCGCCCGTCCGCGACCTCGCCGTGGACCGACGAAGGTGGCAATAGCGCAAAGCCGAGGCCCTCCTCGACCAGGCTCGTCAGCACGCGGAACGAATCTGCCTCCAGCTGGACGTTGAGCTTGATCTTGCGCTGGGCGGCGGCGTGCTCGATCAACGCACGCAGGCCGTGCGAATGACTGGGCAACACCAGCCGCTGCCGCAGCAGCCAGCCGACATCGACGCTCTTCTTGCGTGCAAGGCCGCAGCCGCGCGGGCCGACCGCGACGATGTTGTCGCGGCCGAGGCTCTCGACGTTGAGATGCAGATCGGCCGAGCGGCCGTAGAGAATGGCGAGGTCCATCTCGCCGCGATGCAGCCATTCGACCAGATGACCGCTGTAGCTCTCGACGATGCGCAGCGAGATGCCGGGAAACATTTCGACGCAGCGCCGCGCAAAGCGCGCCGACAGCACGCAGCTCACGGTCGGAACCAGGCCGAGCACGACCTGGCCCGACGGCGGCCCCTTGGCCGACTGGATGTCGTCGCGGATCTGGTCGATCTGCCGCACGATGCCGGAGGTGCGTGCGAGCAGAAGCCGACCGGCCTCGGTCAGCACCATGCCGCGGCCATTGCGCGTGAACAGCTCGACGCGCAGCTCGTGCTCCAGAAGCTTGATCTGCCTGGAGAGCGCCGGCTGCGCCACGCGCAGCGTATCGGACGCCTTCGACAGGCTGCCGAGCTCCGCCACGCAACTGAAGGTCCTGAGCTGCCGGAAATCCATGCTTGCCAATCCTGGAAGGCTACTCCATACGCTATAGCAAATGAGCATAGGGGGCTGGCGTTGTTTTCACAACGCCGGAGGATCGGCCGGCGTTATCTTAACTGCCGTACCAGACGGGAAACGCCATGAGTGAAGACCACGAGGATCACGCCGACATCCGCGACGCCGTCGCCAAGCTCTGTGCGCAGTTTCCCGGCGAATATTGGCGCAAGCTCGATCGCGAAATGGCCTATCCCAAGGCGTTCGTCGACGCGCTGACGGAGGCCGGCTATCTCTCGGTGCTGATCCCCGAGGAATATGGCGGCGCGGGCTTGAAGCTCTCGGCCGCGGCAGCGATCCTTGAAGAGATCCAGCGCGCCGGCTGCAATGGCGGCGGCTGCCATGCCCAGATGTACACGATGGGCACCGTGCTGCGGCACGGCAACGACGAGCAGAAGGCAAAGTATTTGCCGAAGGTCGCGAGCGGCGAATTGCGGCTTCAGGCCTTCGGCGTCACCGAGCCGACCAGCGGCACCGACACCTCCTCGCTGAAGACCTTCGCGCGCAAGGACGGCAATGCCGGCTACATCGTCAACGGCCAGAAGATCTGGACCAGCCGCGCCGAGCATTCCGACCTGATGATCCTGCTGGCACGCACCACGCCGAAGGATGAGGTGAAGAAGCGCACCGATGGCCTCTCCGTGTTCATCGTCGACATGCGCGAGGTCAAGGACAAGGGCCTCGAGATCCGCCCGATCCGCACCATGATGAATCATGCCACCACCGAAGTGTTCTTTACCGACATGAAGGTGCCGGCGGAGAATCTGATCGGCGAGGAAGGCAAGGGCTTTCGCTACATCCTCTCCGGCATGAATGCCGAGCGCATTCTGATCGCGGCCGAGTGCATCGGCGACGCCAAATGGTTCATCGCCAAGGCGACCAACTATGCCAAGGAGCGCGCGGTGTTCGGCCGGCCGATCGGGCAAAATCAAGGCATCCAGTTCCCGATCGCCAAGGCCTATGCCGCGATGCGCGCGGCCGAGCTGATGGTGAAGGAAGCGACCCGCAAATACGAGGCCGGGCTCGACTGCGGCGCGGAGGCCAACATGGCGAAGATGCTGGCGGCTGATGCGTCCTGGGAAGCGGCGAACGCCTGCATCCAGACCCATGGCGGCTTCGGCTTCGCCGAGGAATATGACGTCGAGCGCAAATTCCGCGAGACGCGGCTCTACCAGGTGGCGCCGATCTCGACCAATCTGGTGCTGTCCTTTGTCGCCGAGCATGTGCTCGGCCTGCCCCGCTCGTACTGAGGCAGCAATCATGGGAGCGTTGGACGGGATCAGGGTGATTGCGGTCGAGCAGGCGGTGGCGGCGCCGTTCTGCTCGTCGCGGCTGGCGGATGCCGGCGCGGAAGTGATCAAGATCGAACGGCCCGAAGGCGACTTCGCCCGCGGCTATGACGCAGCCGCCAAGGGCCAGAGCAGTTATTTCGTCTGGCTCAACCGTGGCAAGCAATCGGCGGTGGTCGATCTCGCCACCAAGGAAGGCCGCGCCGAGCTGGAAAAGCTGATCGCGAGCGCCGATGTGCTGGTTCAGAACTTGAAGCCGGGCTCGATGGACAAGCTCGGCTTCTCGCGCGAGCGGCTGTTGAAGGACTATCCAAGGCTGATCTCGTGCACGATCACCGGCTATGGCGACGAGGGCCCCTACGCCCACCGCAAGGCCTATGATCTCCTGATCCAGGCCGAGAGCGGCCTTGCCTCGATCACCGGCAATCCCGACGGCGCCTCGCGTGTCGGCATGTCCATCGTCGACGTCGCGACCGGCGCGACCGCGCATGCGGCGATTCTGGAGGCGCTGATCGCGCGCGGCCGCACCGGCAAGGGTGCCGATATCCGCATCTCCATGTTCGACGTGATGGCGGACTGGTGCACCGTGCCGCTGCTCAACGCGGAGGCCGGCAATCCGCCGAAGCGCATGGGGCTGCGCCACCCCTCGATCGCGCCCTATGGCGTGTTCACCTCGAAGGATGGCAAGGACATCCTGATCTCGATCCAGAGCGAGCGCGAGTGGAAAACGCTTTGCGCCGAGGTGCTGGACCAGCCTGACCTCCCCAAGGATCCCCGCGTCGCCAACGGCGTCGAGCGCGTGCGCAACCGCGATTTCACCGACAGGACGGTGGCAGAGGCCTTCGGCAGCATGACGCGCGACGAGCTGTTGAAGCGGCTGTCGGAGGCCGACATCGCCTTTGCCGAGGTCAACGCCATGGCCGACCTCAGCCACCATCCGCATCTGCGGCGCATCGAGGTGGAAACGCCGAACGGCCGCGTCAGCTATCCGGCGCCGGCACCAATCATCGTCGGCGAGACGCGCGCCTATGGCGCGGTGCCCGCCATCGGCGAGAAACCTGCCAGGAAGTCATAACAAGAGCGAGGCGTCATGACCGGGAAGCTCGACATCGATCATTTGCGGCAATGGATCGGCCGCAGCACGGAGGCCACCGACATCGTCACCGCGCAGCTCGTCAAGGGCCTGCGCGCGACGCTGTTCCAGGAGGTCGGCGAGCCCAAAGCGGGCGATGCCGCACCCTTCACCGTGCATTGGTGCCTGGCGCAGCCGGTGTTTCCGATGTCGATGCTCGGCCCCGACGGCCATCCGACCCGCGGCGGCTTCCTGCCGCCGGTGCCGCTGCCGCGCCGGATGTGGGCCGGTGGCGAGATCGAGTTCTTGCAGCCCTTGCGCGTCGGCGACGAATCGACGCGAACCTCGCGCATCGCCGACGTGCAGGTGAAATCAGGCTCGACCGGCACGCTGTGCTTCGTCTCGGTCGAGCACAGCATCTCGTGCCCGCGCGGCGTCGCCATCCGCGAGCGGCAGGACATCGTCTATCGCGAGATGACGGGCAGCGCGCCGACGAACGCGAAGGCCCCGCCCCCGCCACCCGAGGCGCAGCACCGCGAGACGCACGTCTCCGATCCCGTGCTGCTGTTCCGCTATTCCGCTTTGACCTTCAACGGCCACCGCATTCACTATGACCGGGATTACGTCACCAAGGTCGAGGGCTATCCCGGCCTGATCTTCCACGGGCCGTTGCAGGCGGCGCTCATCATCGAGATGGCAGCAAAACTGCGCGGCGGCAAGCCGCCGAAGAAGTTTACATACCGCGGTTTGCAGCCGCTGTTCGAGGGCACGGAGTTTTCCATCAACGCCAATGACTCCGGCGAGAGCATGGAGCTGTGGACCGCGAACGCGGAAGGGCAGCCGACGATGAAGGGGACGGCGGTGTGGTGATATACTCCTGCTAGACCCTCACCCTGAGGAGCGCGCCCCTTCGCGCGCGTCTCGAAGGGCGAGGCCACCAGCCGGGCCTTCATCCTTCGAGACGCGCGAAGACGCGCTCCTCAGGATGAGGAATAGAGAGGGACGGAAACCATGGCCAAGAACGGCAAGACCGGCAGCAAGTCCGTCACCGTCAAGCAGGCGACGCTCGACCTGCTGCGCTCGTTCGGAATCAGACGCGTGTTCGGCAATCCCGGCTCGACCGAGCTGCCGTTCCTGAGCGACTGGCCCGACGACATCGACTACGTGCTGGCGTTGCAGGAAGCCTCCGCCGTCGGCATGGCCGATGGCTACGCCCAGGCGACGCGCAATGCCGGCTTCGTCAATCTGCATTCGGCGGCCGGCGTCGGCAACGCGCTCGGCAACATCTACACCGCGCATCGCAACCAGACGCCGCTGGTGATCACCGCGGGCCAGCAGGCGCGTTCGATCCTGCCGTTGCAGGCGTTCCTCTACGCCGAGCGCGCCTCGGAATTCCCGCGACCCTATGTAAAGTACAGCATCGAGCCGGCGCGACCCGAGGACGTGCCCGCCGCGATTGCGCGCGCCTATTACACCGCGATGCAGCCGCCTTGCGGGCCGACCTTCGTTTCGATCCCGATCGACGACTGGGCGCATGCGACAGCTCCAGTCGAGGCGCGCAAGGTCAGCCGCGAGATCGGGCCTGAGCCTGAGGCGATGAAAGCACTGGTCGCCGCGCTCGGCTCGGCGAAGCACCCTGCCCTCGTGGTCGGCCCCGGCGTCGATCGCGCCGGCGCGGTCGATCTGATGGTGCGCGTAGCAGAGAAGGCCAAGGCGAGCGTCTGGGTCAGCCCGTTCTCCGCGCGCTGCTCGTTCCCCGAGCGCCATCCGCAATTCGCGGGCTTTTTGCACGCGTCGCCCGCGCAGCTCTCTGACGCGCTACGCGAGCACGATCTTGTCGTCGTGATCGGCGCGCCGGTGTTCACCTTCCATGTCGAGGGCCATGCCGCGATCTTCGACGGCGGCGCGACGATTTTCCAGATCACCGACGATCCGGATGCGGCGGCAGTGACGCCCGTCGGCACCAGCATCATCGCGACGATGAAGCCGGCGCTCGCAGCGTTGCTCGACCTGCTGCCGGAGAGCAAACGTGCGACGCCAAAGGGCCGCACCCTGCCGCCGGCGCCGCAAGCCGCGGACCCCCTGCCGGTCGAATTCCTGCTGCATTCGCTGTCGCAGGCGATGCCCGATGGCGCATCGCTGGTCGAGGAAGTGCCTTCGCACCGGCCGGCGATGCAAAAGTTCATGCCGATGCGCGGCCAGGACAGCTTTTACACCATGGCGAGCGGCGGCCTCGGCTACTCCCTGCCGGCCGCGGTCGGCATGGCGCTGGGCAAGCCGAAGCAGCGCACAGTGTGCCTGATCGGCGACGGCTCGGCGATGTATTCGATCCAGGCGCTGTGGACCGCCGCGCAGCGCAAGCTGCCGCTGACCGTCGTCGTCATCAACAATGCCGGCTACGGCGCGATGCGCTCGTTCAGCCAGGTGATGCAGGTGCGGAACGTGCCCGGGCTGGAGCTGCCGGGGATCGATTTCGTCAAGCTCGCCGAAGCCATGGGCTGCCATGCGGTGCGGGTCAGCAAGGCGGCAGAGCTCGGCGAGGCGCTGAAGCACGGGATGGCGCATGAGGGCGCGAGCCTTGTCGAGGTCGTCGTGGATTCAGCGGTGCCGGTGTTGTACGGGCAGAAGCATTAGGCGTTGCGCAATATCCACATTGTCGTCCCGGCGAAGGCCGGGACCCATACCCAC
This sequence comes from Bradyrhizobium commune, assembly GCF_015624505.1. Classification (NCBI taxonomy): domain Bacteria; kingdom Pseudomonadati; phylum Pseudomonadota; class Alphaproteobacteria; order Hyphomicrobiales; family Nitrobacteraceae; genus Bradyrhizobium; species Bradyrhizobium commune. The sequence continues at coordinate 6,195,718 of NZ_CP061379.1, forward strand.
AAGCCGAGGATTGGCGAAGACTCGCGGTTGGCAGCTTCGTGCCGCAACTCCTCCCTGGGGTTATGGGTCCCGGCCTTCGCCGGGACGACACTGAATTTGTTGCGCGAGCGCCGCCAGCTACGAGGCTAAAAATCCCCCGTCCGCCGCGAGCACGTGACCGACCACATACGACGACGCGTCCGACGACAGCCACACCACGGCCTCCGCCACCTCTTCCGGCGTTCCCGTCCGGCGCAGCGGCAGGCCTGCGCCGATGGTCGCGACATCGCCGACGCCCGAACGCAACATCATGTCAGTAACGACACGGCCGGGCGCGATTGCGTTGATACGGATGCCGCGCGGGGCGTTTTCCATGGCGGCCGAGCGCGTCAGCGAAATCACGGCGGCCTTCGAGGCCGAGTAGAGAGCCAAGCCAACATTGGGATTGCGCACGCCGCTGACGGAGGCGTTGACCACGATGTTTCCGGTACCTTTCGCCAGCATCGGCGGCAATTGATGGCGCAGGCACAGGAACAGGGCGCGGACATTGGTGTCGAACACGTTGTCGTAGGCCTCTGCGCCCTGCTCCTCCAGCGGCGCACGCCGCTCCTGGAAGCCGGCATTGTTGAAGGCGACGTCGAGGCGGCCGCAACGATCGAGCGTGGTGCGGATCATTCGCTCGACGTCGTCTTCGCGCGTGATGTCGGTCTTGAGCGCGATCGCATCGGTTCCCAACTCGCGGCATGCCGCCGCTGCGGCTTCAACCTCGGCTTCGCGCCGCCCCGCCACGATAACCGCCTCCGCGCCCTCAGCCGCCATCCGGAACGCCGTCGCGCGCCCGATGCCGCTGCCGCCGCCCGTGACGAGACAGACCTTGTCTCTCATCCGCTCGCCGGCTGGCACAATTCCGCTCATGGCTGCCTCCAAAACGCTTGCGCGCCCCGTTGCGTGCATATAGTTGTATGATACAACTATATGCCGGGAGTCAAGATGGCCGAACTCGCGCTGATCGACGACATTCGCGCCGCCTCGCGGCTGATGGTGCGGGAACTCGGCTTCATGGACGCCACCGTCGCGGCGACGGATTATCCACCATCGGCTGTACACACCATTCTGGAGATCGGCATCCGTGGCCCGATGACGTCAGGCGAGCTCGGCGATTTCCTGCGGCTGGAAAAATCCAGCGTCAGCCGCCTCGTGCGCAAGCTGATCGATTGCGGCGAGCTGCGAGAGACGCAGGATGAGGAGGACGCGCGCAGCAAGCTTTTGTCGCTGACGGCAAAAGGCCGACGCTCGCTGGAGGCGCTGCATGCGTTCGGCCGCCGGCAGGTGCGCGGTGCGCTGGCGACGCTGACAGATGCGGAGCAGCGCACGGTGCGCGAGGGGATGATGCTCTATGCGCGGGCGTTGAGGCAGAGCCGGGAGGAGGACGAGGCGGAAGCCGCGGCATAGCTTCCCTACTTCCCGAACTCCTCCCGCATCTTCGCCTGGATCTTGGCCATGCCGCCGATCCAGCGGTCGTAGTTCTCGGTCTTCTTGCGCATATAGCCGAGCACCTGCGGATGCGGCAGGATCAGGAACGTCTCCTGCTCCAGGCCGGCGAGCACATCCTTTGCCACCTGTTCCGGCGTGAGGTCGCCATCGCCGGATTGCGGGCCTTTAGGGATCGAGCGCAGCATGTTGGTGTCGACGCCCTGCGGGCAGAGGATCGAGACCTTGATGTTGTGGGCCTTGTGCGAGATCGCGAGGTTTTCGGCGAAGCCGACCGCGGCGTGCTTGGTGGTGGAATAGGCCGGGCTGCCGACCTGCGACAAGAGGCCCGCGGCCGAGATCGTGTTGAGGAAATAGCCGCCGCCGCGCGTCTTCATGCGAGGGATGAGATGCCGCGCGGCATAGACATGGGCCATCACATGAATCGCCCAGCTGCGCTGCCACGGCTCGTCCGAGGCGCCGCCGGCATTCACCGACATCGGATCGAAGCCGCCGCCGATGCCGGCATTGGAGCAGAACAGCTCGATGGGCCCGAACTGCCGTTCGGTCTCCTCGATCACATGGGTGATGTCCTTTTCCTGGGCGACGTCGCATTTGAACGCCGCCCCGTCGACCGTGGCGGCGACCGCCCTTGCGTTGGCGGCGTCCATATCCGCGACGACGACCTTGGCCGCGCCTGCCTTATGGAAAGCTTCGCACAGCGCCTTGCCGATGCCATTGGCGCCGCCCGTGACGACCACGACCTTGCCGGTCACCTGCATGCGACGTCTCCTCTTGTCTTGTAATGCTTTGCTTGCTTATCCCGCTGCGCGGGACGCGGTCAGCTCAACACGAGGTCGAGCACCGCGGTATAATGGCACGCCGCGCCGGCCAAGACAAAGCCGTGCCAGATTGCATTCTGGAAGCGCAGCCGCCGCCAGGCGTGGAAGATCACGCCAAGGCTGTAGAGAATGCCGCCGGCAAGCACCAAGCCCAGCGCCAGCGCCGGCAGCGCCTTGACCACGGAATCGTAGAGCATCATGCCGCTCCAGCCCATCGCGAGATAGATGCCGACGGCGACGCGGTCGAACCGGCCGGGATAGCGAAGCTTCAGCACGATGCCGACGATCGCGACGCACCAGACGCAGATGAGCAACGTCAGCGCGAAGGTGCTGTCCTTCAGCTCCAGGATGAACGGCGTGTAGGTCGCTGCGATCAAGAGATAGATCGCGGAATGGTCGAACCGCCGCAGCAGCCATTTCACCGGCGACACCGGCCAGAGATTATAGCTCGCCGACAGCACCAGCATCGACAGCAGGCCGGCGACATAGATCGAGACGCCGACGATGTCGATCGCGTCGGCATAGATCGCCGTCAGCACCACCAACACGGTCGCGGCGATGATGCCCGAGAGCACGCCGATGCCATGGATGATGCCGTCGGCGATCAGCTCGGCGCGGTCGTAGTTCCAGCGGATCGCATCCGCCGCAGCGTGGACGGATGTGGATGCCAGCTGTTTCAACCTGAAGACGGTCATGTCTGCTCAACGCGATAGGTGTCCAATATTGGTCTGTCACAGTTAACGTGACGTTCAAGGACGGATTTGCGGAAAAACGCGGTGGAAGTATGAAGCTTGATTTTCCTCACGCAGTTGCCACTTTTGTGACCAGTCACACATTTCCGCCTGCCGAGATCCTCTAACATTCATATGCCATTCAGTTTCCAGGATATGGTCGAGGAAGCGCGCCTGTCAGCCCGGGCGCTGATCGATTATGGCGAGCACTTCTTCAACCCGACGGTGCGGCTTGGCGTCACCGGCCTGTCGCGGGCCGGCAAGACCGTGTTCATCACCGCGCTGATCCACGGGCTGACGCGCGGCGGCCGGTTTCCGGTGTTCGAGGCCTATGCCTCGGGCCGGATCGCGCGGGCACATCTTGCGCCGCAGCCCGACGATGCCGTGCCGCGCTTTGCCTATGAAAGTCATCTGCGCGCGCTGATCGAGGAACGGCGCTGGCCGAACTCGACCGTCGACATCAGCGAGCTGCGCCTCGTCATCGACTATCAACGCCAGAATGGCGCCGATCGCACGCTGACGCTCGACATCGTCGACTATCCCGGCGAATGGCTGCTCGATCTGCCGCTGCTGCAAAAGAGCTTTGAGCAATGGTCGGCGGAGAGCCTGGCACTGTCGCGCGAGGCACCACGTGCGCATCTCGCCGGCGAATGGCACGCCCATCTTGCAACCCTCAAGTCCGAGGCGCGCGAGGATGAGCAGGCCACACTCACAGCCGCAAAGCTCTTCACCGATTATTTGCGCGCCTGCCGCGACGAGCGCTTTGCGATGAGCCTGCTGCCGCCCGGCCGCTTCCTGATGCCGGGCAATCTCGCCGACACGCCGGCGCTGACCTTTGCGCCGCTCGACGTGCCCGCAGGCCGACTGGCACCGGATGGCTCGCTATGGGCCATGATGGTGCGGCGTTACGAGGCCTACAAGGACGTCGTGGTGCGGCCGTTCTTCCGCGATCATTTTGCCAGGCTCGATCGCCAGATCGTGCTGGCGGATGCGCTGGCCGCATTCAACTCCGGCCCCGAAGCGCTGCACGATCTCGAAGCGGCACTTGCGGGAATCCTCGATTGCTTCCGTATCGGCCGCAGCACGATCCTCTCCAGCCTGTTCCGGCCGCGCATCGACCGCATCCTGTTCGCGGCGACCAAGGCGGACCATCTGCATCATTCCAGCCACGACCGGCTCGAGGCCGTGCTGCGCCGCGCCGTCACCCGCGCCGTGGCGCGCGCGGAAGACACCGGCGCCGAGATCGACGTGGTCGCGCTTGCCGCCGTGCGCGCCACGCGCGAGGCACAGGTCGCGCATGGCCGCGACAAACTGCCGTCGATCCTGGGAACGCCGGCGGCAGGCGAAAGCGCCAGCGGCGAGTTTTTTGACGGCAACACGGAGGTTGCGACCTTTCCGGGCGATTTGCCGGCGGACCCGGAGCCATTGTTCAACGGCTCCGATGCGTTCCGCGGCCTCTCGACCGAGGCCGCCGAAAAGAGCGATTTCCGCTTCCTGCGCTTCCGCCCGCCAAAGCTCGAACGCGAAGGCTCCGAAGAGCCGGTGCTGCCTCACATCCGCCTCGACCGTGCCTTGCAGTTCCTGATCGGAGACAAGCTCGCATGAACGACCGATCCAAGCCACGGCGGCCGGCGACGTTCCGGCTCGACGATCCCGGCGTCGTCGTCACCGAAGCCGACGAGACGGCGCGGCTCGGCCGCGGCACCATCCAGATCACGCCCGAGCCCGATCCGGCGATGCTGCCGGTCCCGATTGAAACGACGTTGCCGGCGCGGCGCGGATTTCCCTGGGGCGCGCTGTTCTGGTCCGGCCTCGCCGGACTGACGCTGCTCGGCGTCGGACTCGGCGTGGTCCATCTGATCGAAGATCTGTTTGCGCGCAGCGAGAGCCTTGGCTTCGTCGGACTTGCTCTTGCGTTCGTCACCACGCTTGCGCTCGCGGTGGTGATCGGGCGCGAAGCTTTTGGTCTTGCGCGCCTGGCGACGATCGAGAAGCTGCACCAGCGTGCGGCCACGGTCCTTGCCAGCGACGACCGCAGGGAGAGCCGCGCCATCGTGCAGGATCTCATCAAGATCGCGCACCAGAACCCGCAGCTCGCGCGCGCCCGCGCCGCGCTGGAGAGCCATGCGGGCGAGATCATCGACGGCGCCGACATGATCCGGCTCGCCGAGCGCGAGTTGATGGCACCGCTGGACGCCGAAGCGCGGCGGCTGGTATCGGTTGCCGCGCAGCGGGTCTCGATCGTCACCGCCGTTTCGCCGCGCGCGCTGATCGACGTGATGTTCGTGTTCGTCGCCTCGCTTCGCCTGATCCGCCAGCTCGCCCGCCTCTATGGCGGCCGGCCCGGCGCGCTCGGCATGATCCGCCTGCTCCGCCACGTCATCGCGCATCTCGCCATCACCGGCGGCATGGCGGCAAGCGACAGCCTGGTGCAGCAGATGCTTGGTCACGGCATTGCGGCAAAGCTGTCGCAGCGCTTGGGCGAAGGCATGCTCAACGGGTTGCTGACGGCGCGGTTGGGATTGGCCGCAATCGACGTCACAAGGCCGCTGCCGTTCGCAGCGCTGCCACAGCCAAAGCTGTCGGACCTCGCGACGGATCTGTTGCGGAGGAAAGAGGACGAGGAGTAGCTCCCAAGGCCAGCACGCGCCACTGAAAGAGCGGTGAGTCCTTCGGCGGCGAGAGCTCCGGCGTCCAGCCCGTTAATTTTTCCAGCACGTAGGTATCACTGAGAACGCCGCGCCAGCGGCGTTCGACCTGGCCAAGCTGCTCGCGCTTGGCGGGGATCGAATCCCACAACGGCGCATGATTGTCCGGCTCACGCCCGACATAGATGCCGGCGTGCCCCTTGATCCGATCCATGCCCGGATCGCGGAAATCCTGGAAGCGGCCGCGCTCGTTGAGCTCAGTCACGGGGACACGGCCCCGGAACAGCCAGCGCATCATCGCGTAGGTACGGTAATCCGTCGTCGCGATCCAGGTCGCGCCGGTCTCATCCAGCGCGGTCTGCACGCGTGCCGCGACCTGCTCGAAGCCGGCCTCGCCGCCGACCGGGTCGATCCTGCCAAGGAAGTTCCAGGGCGCTGCGACGTAATAGAGGAACACGATGACGACGAAGGCGATGCCCGAGATCACCGCCGTGTTGGCCCAGAAGATGCTCGTCCGGATCATCCGCGTCGACCAGCCGACCTTCGGCATCATTGCGAGATTGATCGCCGCGGCGGCGAAGCCTGCCGGCCACATGAACATCGGCCAGGTATCGCCCACCCGCAGCGTCATCGACTTCACGAGGAAATAGAGAAACGGCACCAGCACCGCGGTCGACAGCAGAATCGCAACCGGCTCACGCGTGCGAAAGCCGCGCCATGCCGTCATCACGAGGCCCGACAGCACCACCGGCAGCATGACGAAACCGACCAGGCCGAATTGCAGGCCGATATAGTCACCGAGGGTGCGCAGCGAGATGCCGTAATTGGTGGTGGCGCGCACACCCTGGAAGCGGAACGAGGCCCAGTCGTGCTGCGCATTCCAGATCAGGACCGGCGAGAACACGACGATCGCGATCAGCGCGGCGAGCCAGGGATAAGGGCTGCGCAGCCAGCGCCAATCCAGCACCAGAAGAAAGACAGCCACCGCCGGCGCGAACATGATCGCGGTGAATTTCGACAGCAGCGACAGGCCGGCGAACAGGCCGGCGGCGAGCCACCAGCGTCCGTCGCCGCTCTGCGCCAACCGCACCAGCGACCACATCATCGCCACCGCGAACGGGATCATGGCAACGTCGGGGGCGACCTTGGCCATCAGCAACCCGTAATAGAGTGCCGCCTCCGGCATCAACACCGCGAGCACGACCGCGCGCGCATCGTGGGTGAGGCGGCGGACGATGTCGGCGAGCAGGAGTTGCGTCACCAGCATCGCGACGATGCCGCCAAAGCGGACGCCGAGCGTGGTGTCGCCGAAGATCGCGGTACCGAGGCGGATGAACCATGAGATCATCGGCGGATGATCGAGGAAGCTCAGCGCCGCCTCTTTCGACCAGGTCCAGTAATAGGCCTCGTCGGTGCGCAGCTCGATCGCGGAGGCATAGACGATGCGCAGCAGCGTCATCGCGGCGATGACGGCCACCGCCACGAGGATAGAACGGCGCGCGGCGCCGCCGGGCTTCACGATGATGTCGGGAGCGATCGTCACGGCCGCGCTTTTCCCCGACTTGGGAGGGGGAGTCAATGTTGGGGGCGTTGCGTCATATTTCCATGTTCGTCCCGGGGCGCGACGCAGTCGCGAGCCCGGGACCCATAACCACAGGGAGGGGTTGTGGCACGAGTTGATAACCACGAGTCTTCGCCAAACTACTCCCTGTGGTTATGGGTCCCGGATCGGCGCGCGCTTCGGGCGCGCCGATCCGGGACGACAGCGGTGGATACGGCTTGCCGCGCATGTGATCGGGGCTCCCGTTCACAGGCGGAATTTAACTCTCCGCTGGCTGTTCTCCTTGATGAACTGGTACAACCGAATCATGGCCGCCACCGCATCTTCACGATTGTCCGAACTCGTGCGCTCGACCAGCGCGCGGCAGGTGCGGCTGGTCTGCGGCGTTATCCTGTTCGCCTATGTGGTCAGCCACTTCCTGAACCATGCGCTCGGCAACATCTCGGTCGACGCCATGCAGGTGGGGGTCTACTACCACACGATTTTCTGGCGGTTCCTCCCCGTGACGATCGTGTTCTATGGCGCGGCCCTCACCCATATGGGGCTCGGCGTCTATGCGCTGTACCAGCGCCGGGAGTTCCGCTGGAAGGCGATCGAACCGATCCAGCTCGTGCTGGGCCTGAGCATCCCCGCACTGATCATGGCGCATGTGATCGGCGTGCGGCTCGGCCAGACGCTGTACGGCCACGAAAAGCTCTATCCGCAGGAGCTCTATCTGTTCTTCGTCGCCTCGCCCGGCCGGCTCTGGACGATGACGACCCTGCTCATCATCGCCTGGGTGCACGGCTGCATCGGAATTTATTTCTGGCTCCGCCTCAAGCCGTTCTTCATCCGCGCCGCGCCGTTCCTGCTGGCGGCCGCGGTGCTGATTCCGACGCTGGCGCTGCTCGGCATCTACCAGGGCGGCCGTAGCGTCACCGCCGACAGCGAAGACGGAGAATGGCGCACGCATAATTTCACGCAGCGCCAGGTCGGAACGGTCGCAGAGGCCGACACGCTCGACCGCATCACCGGCGGCCTCGTCATCGGCTATGTCGGCCTGCTCGGGCTGGTGTTGCTGGCGCGCGGCGTGCGCGGCTGGCGCGAGCGACGCGGCGGCATGATCGCGCTGTCTTACGGCAATGGAAAAACGGTGCGCGTGCCGAAAGGGCTCTCGGTGCTGGAGGCAAGCCTGCGCCATAACGTGCCGCATGCCAGCGTCTGCGGCGGCCGCGCCCGCTGCTCGACCTGCCGCATCCGTATCATCGGCGACCATGGCGCTCTGCCGGAGCCGTCGCAGCGCGAGGCTTTCGTGCTCGCCCGCGTCGGCACGGCCGATCCCTCGATCAGGCTCGCCTGCCAGCTGCGGCCGGACTGCGACCTCTCCTTCTTCCAGCTCTTCATGCCACATACGCTGTCGGCGAACGCGAATGCAACGTCGCCTGCTCGAATCGGTCAGGAGCGCTATCTCGTCAGCCTGTTCGTCGACATGCGCGGCTCGACGCAGCTCGCCGAGAAGCGGCTGCCGTTCGACACCGTCTTCATCGTCAACCGCTTCCTCGCAGCGGTGTCGCAAGCCGTGATCGAGAATGGCGGCCAGCCGAACCAGTTCGTCGGCGACGGCATGCTGGCGCTGTTCGGCCTGACCAGCGATCCGCAAGAAGCCTGCCGCCAGGCGCTGAAGGCCGTCGCCGGCATCGGCACCCATGTCGACGAGCTCAACGAGCTCCTGAGCCACGATCTGCGCCAGCCGATCCGCTTCGGCATCGGCGTCCATGGCGGCGAGGTGATCATCGGCGACATCGGCTATCGCGACCACATCGTCTTTACCGCGCTCGGCGATGCCGTCAATGTCGCAGCCCGCCTCCAGGACATGACCAAAACGCTGGCCTGCGAGGCGATCGTCTCGGAGGAGGTCCACCGCACCGCCGGCCTGCGCGACGACGCGCTGCCGCACCAGGAGGTCGCGATCCGCGGCCGCGACGAGCCGATGGTGGTGCGCGTCGTGGCGGACACGAGGAAATTGTCGGCCGTGATCGCACGCGGCGAGCGCGTCGCGGCGTAAGGCGAGCCACAAGGGAGGCGGTGCGCCCCCTCTCCCGCTTGCGGGAGAGGGTGTCTCCACAATGGGACAGTCCCCAAGAGGACAGAACCCTCACCCGCGTGCGGGACGATGCATCGCATCGCCCCGGGCGCAATCTCTCCTGCAAGCGGGAGAGGTGCACCGTCGTCGCGGCTACAGCTCTGCTCAATCTCATTGCAAACGTGACACCGCCTTGCTGCGTCGCAGCGGCATGGCGTGCTGCGAAAGCACGAATTGACTTCATCCGAGTCGTTGCGACAGATGGGCACGAGTCTCGCGGTGATGACCGCGAACCAACGGAAAGCTCCGGGAGGAGACTACATGTTCGATCGACGCGACCTGCTCAAAGGAGCGGGACTTGCCACACTTGCGACTGCACTGAACTCCACCAAAGCGCTGGCTCTCGACACCGTCACCCTGCCCTTCGCCAATGGCGAGCGGCCGCTGGTGAAATATCCGCAGAAGCGGCCGATGATCGGGCTCACCAGCCGGCCGCCCCAGCTCGAAACTCCCTTCGCGGTGTTCAACGACGGTCCGATCACGCCGAACAACGCGTTCTTCGTGCGCTATCACCTCGCCGATCTGCCCTACAATCTCGACCCCGACAAGTTCACGCTCGAGATCAAGGGCAAGGTCGACAAGCCGCTCAAGCTCTCGCTCAAAGACATCAGGAAGATGAAGGCGACCGAGATCGTCGCCGTGAATCAGTGCTCCGGCAACAGCCGCGGCCTCGTAGAGCCGCGCGTCGCCGGCGGCCAGCTCGCCAACGGCGCGATGGGCAATGCGCGCTGGCGCGGCGTGCCGCTGAAGACCCTGCTCGACATGGCAGGCGTGCAGGCCGGCGCCAAGCAGGTTACCTTCGGCGGCATGGACGGCCCGGTCAGTGACAAGACGCCGGATTTCGTCAAGGCGCTCGACCTCGATCATGCCGCCGACGGCGAGGTGATGCTGGCCTACGGCATGAACGGCGAGGACCTGCCGTTCCTCAACGGCTTTCCACTGCGCCTGATCGTGCCCGGCTATTACGGCACCTACTGGGTCAAGCATCTCAACGAGATCACCGTCATCGACAATGTCTATGATGGCTTCTGGATGAAGGGGGCCTATCGCATTCCCGATACGCCGAACAATTCGATCGAGCCCGGCACCACTCCCAAGGCGACGATCCCGATCAACCGCTTCACTATCCGCTCCTTCATCACCAGCGTCCCCGACGGCACCAAGCTGAAGCCAGGCCGCACCACGCTGCGCGGCATCGCCTTCGACGGCGGCAAGGGCATCAAGGATGTTTCGGTCTCCACCGATGGTGGCAAGACCTGGACGTCTGCCAAGCTCGGCAAGGATTTGGGCAACTACTCCTTCCGCGAATGGAAGCTGCCGGTGAAGCTCGCCGCGGGCTCCTACGAGCTCAAGGTGCGCGCCACCGGCAATTCCGGCGAGACGCAGCCGGATACGCCGCGCTGGAACCCGGCGGGTTATTTGCGCAACGTCGTCGAAACCACCCGCGTCAGCGTCGCCTGAGGAGAATTATCATGCAGCGCATCGTTCTCCTTATCGTCGCCCTGGCCGTCGGTTTTGCATCGCTTGCGACCGGCCCCGCCGTGACCGCGTCGCCCGTCAACTACCAGATCCCGGACGAGGTCGCCGCGTTCAAGCCCGGCCCCAATCTCGAAATCGTGCAGGGCAATTGCACCGCCTGCCACTCGGCCGACTACATCAACACGCAGCCGCAGATGAAGGACAAGAAAGGCTTCTGGCAGGCTGAAGTGACCAAGATGATCAAGGTCTACGGCGCGCCGATCGACGATGCCGACGTCGGCAAGATCGTCGACTATCTGGCCGCGACTTATTGACGGAGGGCGGGACGTGCGCGGGCCAATTGACCGCGAAACGGGCAAAACCGGTAAAAACGCCGCGAAGTTGAGCGATTTTCCGCAGATTGCCGATGTGGTTTGATCTACCAAGCCCGCCACATTCCGCGTATCCTGTTAGGACCGAACCGGCCGGTTGGCGGGGACTGGCGGTTCGCGATCTCGGAGGAAGACCCGCGGAGAAGACGTGATGGCTAAAGGTACGGTCAAGTGGTTCAATCCGACGAAGGGTTATGGATTTATCCAGCCTGCGTCGGGCGGCAAGGATGTGTTCGTGCATATCTCGGCAGTGCAGAAGGCCGGTCTGTCCTCCCTCAACGAGGGCCAGACGGTCGAGTATGAAGAGATCGCAAACCGGGGCAAGACGTCCGCAGAGAACCTCAAAGTATAAGCCCGCTGGCGTTTGCTGCCTCCCGGATTGATCCGGGAGTGGGGCCAAGAAAATTTTAGAAGACGATCAGTGCATTCGACGACAGGCGTTGCGATTGCGCACGGTAGGCTATTTGCCCGTAGAGATCGCGGTTCAGCGCCACAGCAATGACAATCGCGACCGCATGTCGTCAGCCCACCGGCAACGGTGCGTCGCGCTTGATCTCCTCCATCACCGCATAGGTGCGCGTCTCGCGCACGCCCGGCATCGACAGCAAGGTCTCGCCGAGGAAGCGTCGATACGCGGTCATGTCGGCAAGCCGCGCCTTCACGAGATAGTCGAAGCCTCCGGCAACCATGTGACACTCCAGCACCTCGGGCGCGAGTTTCACCGCGCGCGCAAAACGCTCGAAATTATCCGGCGTGGTCTTGTCGAGCAGCACCTCGACGAACACCAATAGGCCAAGACCGAGCCGGTGCGGATTGAGCCTGGCGCCATAGCCTTCGACAAATCCTTCTCGCTGGAGCCGCTTCAGCCGCTCGCCGATCGAGGTCGGCGACAGCCCGATGCGCTCGGCGAGTTCGACATTGGCGATTCGCCCATCCTCCTGCAAAATGGAGAGAATTTTGCGGTCGATTCGATCGAGTTCCATAATTTCTACGTTATATTGGCTATCTAGCTTCGGTTTCTAAGGCAAACTCGCTAATTTGTCTATCGAACTACGGTCATGCGGACCTTATCGTGGGTGGAAGCCACAGGACACGCCATGCCGAACATCCCGCCTCCCTTCACCGCGCCCTACGCGCCCGATGATGCCGAGATCGCCGCACGCCTCTTGCCGGCCGCGCATCTCAGCCCGCCGCAGGAGGCGCGGATCGACCGCAGCGCGACGCGCCTGATCGAGGCGATCCGCAAGCGCGACGACCGGCTCGGCGGCGTCGAGGACATGCTGCGGGAATTCGCACTCTCGACCAAGGAAGGCCTCGCGCTGATGGTGCTGGCGGAAGCGTTGCTGCGCGTGCCGGACGCCCGCACCGCCGACCAGTTCATCGAGGACAAGCTCGGCGAGGGCGACTTCATCCATCACGAAACCAAGTCCACCGCCTTCCTGGTCAACGCCTCGGCCTGGGCGCTTGGCCTGTCGGCGCGGGTGATCCAGCCCGGCGAGACGCCCGATGGCACCATCGGCCGGCTGGTGAAGCGGCTCGGCGCGCCGGCGGTACGCACCGCGACGCGCCAGGCGATGCGGCTGATGGGCAATCATTTCGTGCTCGGCGAGACCATCGAGCAGGCGCTGGAACGGGGCAAGCCCCGCTCCGGCCAAAAGCCGCGCTATTCCTTCGACATGCTCGGCGAAGGCGCGCGCACGGCCGCGGACGCCAGGCGCTATTTCGACGCCTATGCCAGCGCGATCGAAACCATCGGCAAAGCCGCGGGCAACCATCCCCTGCCCGACCGTCCCGGCATCTCCGTCAAACTCTCGGCGCTGCATCCGCGCTTCGAGGCGATCAGCCGCGCGCGTGTGATGGCCGAGTTGGTGCCGCAACTGCTCGACCTCGCCCGGCGCGCCAAGGCCTATGACCTCAATTTCACCGTCGATGCCGAGGAAGCCGACCGGCTGGAGCTGTCGCTCGACGTGATCGCGGCGACGCTGGCCGATCTCTCGCTCACCGGCTGGGACGGCTTTGGGCTCGCGATCCAGGCCTATCAGAAGCGTGCCAGCGCGGTGATCGACTACGTCCACGAGCTGGCGCGGCCGCACGACCGCAAGCTGATGGTGCGGCTGGTCAAGGGCGCCTATTGGGACACCGAGATCAAGCGCGCGCAGGAGCGCGGGCTCGACGGCTATCCCGTGTTCACGCGCAAGGCGATGACGGATCTGAACTACGTCGCCTGCGCATCGAAGCTGCTCGCCTTACGGCCGCGCATCTTCCCGCAATTTGCGACCCACAACGCGCTCACCGTCGCGACCGTGCTGGAGCTCGCTGGTGATGCTGGCGGCTTCGAATTCCAGCGCCTGCACGGCATGGGCGAGGCGCTCTACGAGCAGCTCGCCAAGGATCACCCCGACATCGCCTACCGCACCTATGCGCCGGTCGGCAGCCATCGCGATCTGCTCGCCTATCTGGTGCGGCGGTTGCTCGAGAACGGCGCCAACTCGTCCTTCGTGGCGCAAGCGGCCGATTATCGCGTGCCGGTCCCGGCGCTGTTGAAGCGCCCGGCCGATCTCATCATCCGGCCGGATCACGCGCACCACGCCAAGATCCCGCTGCCGGGAGATCTGTTCGCGCCGGAGCGGCATAATTCGGGCGGTATCGAGTTTGGTGAGCGCGCTGCGCTCGGCCGGCTGCTCACCGACGTCAGGGCCGAGACGATCGACCTCAAGCCGGTCACCGACGCAACGCCGGAACAGGCGGGCGCCGCGATCGCTGCGGCACGCGCGGGCTTCGCACGTTGGAGCCGGACGCCCGCCGCCACGCGCGCCGCAGCGCTGGAGCAGGCCGCGCATCTCCTGGAGAGCCGATCCGCCCATTTCATCGCGTTGCTCCAGCGCGAGGGCGGCAAGACGCTCGACGATGCGTTGTCTGAGCTGCGCGAAGCCGCCGACTTCTGCCGCTACTATGCCGCACAGGGCCGCAAGCTGTTCGGCCACGAGTCGGTGATGCCGGGCCCGACCGGCGAAAGCAACGCGCTCGCCATGCGCGGCCGCGGCGTGTTCGTCGCGATCTCGCCCTGGAATTTTCCGCTGGCGATCTTTCTCGGCCAGGTCACGGCGGCGCTGATGGCCGGCAACAGCGTGGTGGCAAAGCCCGCCGAGCAGACGCCGCGTATCGCCCTTGAAGCGGTGCGGCTGCTGCACGAGGTCGGCATTCCCGCAAGCGCACTGCATCTCGTCATCGGCGACGGCCGCATCGGCGCGGTGCTGACCGCGCACCCCGATATCGCCGGCGTCGTCTTCACGGGCTCGACCGAGGTCGCACGCGCCATCAATCGCACGCTCGCCGCCAAGGACGGCCCGATCGTGCCGCTGATCGCGGAGACCGGCGGCATCAACGCCATGATCGCGGATGCCACCGCGCTGCCCGAGCAGGTCGCCGACGACGTCGTGACCTCGGCCTTCCGCTCTGCCGGCCAGCGCTGCTCAGCGCTGCGGCTCCTGTTCGTGCAGGAGGACGTTGCCGACCGCATGATCGAGATGATCGCGGGCGCGGCGCGCGAGCTTAGGATCGGCGATCCCGGCGAGGTCGCGACCCATGTCGGCCCGGTGATCGACGTCGAGGCCAAGCAGCGGCTGGACGCGCATATCGCGCGGATGAAGAGCGAGGCGCGCCTGCATTTTGCAGGCGTTGCCGCAGAGGGCCGCTTCGTCGCACCGCACATCTTCGAGCTCAAGGAGGCCAGCCAGCTCACCGAAGAGGTATTTGGCCCGATCCTGCATGTGGTGCGCTACCGTGCCGAAAGCCTCGAACGCGTGCTGCAAGCGATTGAGCGCACCGGCTATGGGCTGACGCTCGGCGTCCACTCGCGCATCGACGACACGGTCGAGGCGATCATCGACCGCGTCCAGGTCGGCAACCTCTACGTCAACCGCAACATGATCGGCGCCGTCGTCGGCGTGCAGCCGTTCGGCGGCAACGGCCTGTCCGGAACCGGCCCCAAGGCCGGCGGCCCGCATTATCTCGCGCGCTTTGCCACCGAGCAGACGGTGACCATCAACACGGCGGCCGCAGGCGGCAACGCCGCGCTGCTCGCGGGCGAGGAGTAGAACTCAAAGGCAGGTATCGTTGGTGCCGGACTTTCCGGAATTGCCGCACGGAATGCGTTTGGAGAGCTGCTGGATCTTGAGCTTGGACTGCGCCTGCGCCGCGATGTCGAACACGCTTGCCGGCGCCAGCTGGGTGGCGCTGCGATAGTCGTCGGTCGCCTTGTCCAGATCGCCCTTGGCCTCATAGGCGCCCGCGCGTGCGAAATAACGCTCGATGGTCGGTTTCTGCACGATCGCCTTGCCGAGGTCGTCCAGCGCCTTGTCGTATTGCTTCATCGACGTGAAGGCGATCCCGCGCAGAGCGAGCGCATCCGGATCGTTCGGCCGTATCCCCAGCACCGCATCGAGATCGGTCATGGCGTGAGGTGCATCCTTCTTGGCGAGATACGCGCGTGCGCGGAGGGTGCGCACGAATGCGTCGGCGGGCGACTTGCCGGCGAGCTGATCGAGCGCCACGATGGCGCGGTCGTATTGTCCGGAGACCAGCATCGCCAGCCCCTGGCCAAGCTCGGCCGTCTGATTATTGGGATTGCGATCGAGCGCGTTCTTGACGTCAACGAGGCCCTCGGCGGTGTTCCCCTTCAGCAGCAGCACCAGCCCGCGCGACGCACGCGCGGTGTCGTTGAGGGGATTGAGCACCAGCGAACGGTCGAAATCGACCACGGCCTTGTCGTTCTGGTTCAGTCCCATATAGGCCTGACCGCGCTCGGAATACGCCATGTAATCCTTGTCATTGAGCGCGATCGAGCGATCGTAGTCGGCGATGGCATCCTGGAATTTGCCAGTGAGCCGGCTGACCATGCCGCGGCAGACCAAGGCTGCGGCATTGTTCGGATTGAAACTGAGCGCCTGATTGACATCCGCCGTGGCCTGATCGAACTGCCTCATGCCGATCAAGGCCACCGACCGCGAGGTCAGCAATTGCGAATCGTTCGGCTTCATCCTGAGGAGTACGTCGAGATCGGTCCGTGCCTCGGCGAAGCGAGACAATGACAGGTTGGCGGCCACACGTAATTTGAGCGCAGCCTGGTTGCGGGGATCGGCCGCAAGCACCGTGTTGAGGCGCGGCAGGGCATCGGCGAATTTCTTCTGCGTGATCAGTTGCGCCGCCTCGCTCAGGCCCGGCGCGAGCGCCGGGATCGTCCCCTGCGGGATCGTTGCCAGCGGGACCATTGGCTGCGGTGCGGCAGGCGGCGGAGCGACGGCGGCTGCCTTGGGAGCAGCGGCAGCGGGCGGCCCACCCTGCACTTTCGCGAGCTCCGCCTGCATCGCCATGGCCGACTGTTTCTGCTGAAGCGCGGCCGGATCGTTTGGAGCCACTGACAGCACCTTGTCGAAATCCGCGATCGCGCGCGTGTAGTCGCCCTTGGAGCTGAACAGCTGCCCCCGGGCGAAATAGGAGCCGCGATCGACCTGCGGCGTCTGCGCGATCGCCCGCGAAAAATCCTCGATGGCGTGATCGATGTCGCCCTTGCGGCGATAGACCTGGCCACGCCAGAAGAAGGCAGCCGGCAGGCTCGCACTCATCGAGATCGCGGTGTTGAGATCGGTCATCGCCTGATCGAGCTGGGCCAGCTCGACATAGACCCGTGCGCGCCCGACATAGGCCTGCGCGAAGTCCTGGCGCAGGCTGAGCGCCTGGGTGAAATCCGCAGCCGCGTCCGTCCACTGCTTCTGATCGGTCTTCAGGCCGCCCCGCGCCGCATAGGCATTCGGACTCTTGGGATCGAGCTCGATGGCCTGGGTGATGTCGGCGAGCGCGCCGTCGAAATTCTGCTTGCGCTGCCGCGCATAGCCGCGCGACAGCAAGGCAGGCACCGATTTCGGGTTGAGCTGGACCGCGGCATCGGCGTCCGCCAGCCCCGCATCGAGATTGGCGCGGCCCATGAACACACGCGATCTGTTCACATAAGCGCGAACACGCTCGTCGGCGGTGCGAGCCTGGTCATTGATGACGGCGCCACAGGCGGCCTCGACCTTCTCGGACGGCGGGCCGTTGCAGTCTTCGATGTCGCCCGCTTGGGCCGAACCGGACACGACGCACAATATCAGGAACGCGACGGACACCAGGCGAACGACGGAGATCGACATAACCGGCGAATCCTTGGACGAACATCAACCTGCGCGAAGCGGCGCAGCAGGTCGGCCAAGCTGTACAACCGAGGCGAGCGGATTGCCATAACCGTCTGGCATGCCGGCCCCGAGAAAGCGATGGCCGGACGGCGTTGCATCCGGCCGGAACATCGGTCAAATGATTGTGCTGTCAGAATTTGTGAATTCCAGCCAGCGGGAAACAACAAGAGCGAGGGAGCAACGCCGCGATGGAAAAAGGCATTTTTGCGGGGCTGAAGGTTCTGGACTGCGCGAGCTTCATCGCAGCGCCTGCGGCGGCGACCGTGCTGTCGGATTTCGGCGCCGATGTCATCAAGATCGAGCCGCCCGGCGCCGGCGATCCCTACCGCAATCTGCCGAACCTGCCGGGCTATCCGACCGGCGAGCACAATTTCGCCTGGCTCTTGGAGGCCCGCAACAAGAAGAGTCTCGCGCTCGACCTCTCCAAGCCCGAGGCGCAGGCCGTGCTCTACAAGCTTGTGGAGGAGGCCGACGTCTTCATCACCAACATGCCGCCGCCGGTGCGGACCAAGCTCGGCATCACCTATGACCACCTCGCCCATCTCAATGACCGGCTGATCTACGCCTCCTTCACCGGCTATGGCGAGAAGGGCGAGGAGGCCAACAAGCCCGGCTTCGACAGCAACGCCTATTGGGCGCGCTCCGGCCTGATGGATCTGGTTCGCGCCGACACCGACACCACGCCGGCCCGCTCGGTCGCCGGCATGGGCGACCATCCCTGCGCCATGGCGCTGTACAGCGCGATCGTCACCGCGCTCTATCAGCGCGAGAAGACGGGTAAGGGTTCGCATGTCGCCTCCAACCTGATGGCGAACGGCGTATGGGCGGCGAGCGTGCTGGCGCAGGCAAAGCTCTGCGGCGCCAAGTTCGGCGAGCGTCGCCCGCGCGAGCGCGCGCTCAATGCGGTCGCCAACCACTATCAGTGCAAGGACGGGCGCTGGCTGATCCTGTCGCTGCTCAGCGAGGAAAAGCAGTTTCCGACGCTGGCCAAATGCCTCGGCCGCGAAGACCTGATCACCGATCCGCGCTTCGCCACCAAGCCGGACCGCCACGCCCGCTCGATCGAGCTGATCAAGATCTTTGACGAGACCTTCGCGACCAGGGACCTCGCCGAATGGCGAAAAATCCTCGACGGCAACGGGCTGGTGTTCGGCATCGTCGGCATTCTGGACGACATTCCGAACGACAAGCAGATGCTCGACAACGAGGTGCTGGTGCCGTTCGAGAACGACACCATGCTCACCATCTCCAGCCCGATCTGGATCGACGGCACCAGGAAGGTTCAGCCGCGCAAGCCGCCGGGCGTCGGCGAGCACAGTGACGAGATTTTGCGTGGCGCGGGATACGACGAGGCCGCGATCAAGCAGCTGCGGTCGAAGGGGGCTGTGGGGTAAGGCAGCGCCTCACACTCCCGTGTCGTCCCGGCGAAGGCCGGGACCCATACGCCGCAGCAGTAGTTGCGGCACGAGCCGGTCATTGCCAATCTTCGCCAAACCAAGATTTGTGGTTATGGGTCCCGGCCTTCGCCGGGACGACACTAAGTGTGTAGTTGCGGCTCGGCTACAGATGCATTGCTGGATTGCTTCGCCGCGCTCGCAATGACGGCGTGGGACGATGTAGCTTCACCGCCAATATAGTGTCCCGCGAGGTCCCATGCCTAGCTACCGCCTGCACTACTTCCCCGAATCCGGCAACAGCTACAAGCTGGCGCTGATGCTGACGCTGTGCGGCGAGACATTCGAGCCGGTCTGGACCGATTTCGGCGGCGGCGTCACGCGCACGGCGGAGTGGCGCAAGGCCGTCAACGAGATGGGCGAGATTCCCGTGCTCGAGGTCGACGGCGTGAAGATGACCCAGACCGCGCCGCTCCTGCTGAAGCTAGCCGAGCAGTACGGGCGTTTCGGCGCCGAGACGGAGGCGAAAAAGTTCGAGCTATTGCGCTGGTTGTTCTGGGACAACCACAAGCTCACCGGCTACATGGCGACCTATCGCTTCATGCGGGCCTTCACCGAGACAAACGATCCGCAGGTGCTGAAGCACTTCCGCCGGCGGCTCGACGATTTCCTCGGTATTCTCGACGGCCATCTCCAGCACAACGCCTTCGCGATCGGCGCGAAACCGACGGTCGCCGATATCTCGATGATGGCCTATCTGCATTATCCGAGCGACGAGCACGGCTTCAATTTCGCGGAAAGCCATCCCGCCGTCCACGCCTGGCTTGGCCGCATGGCCGCGCTGCCCGGCTGGAAGCCTGCGTATGAACTCCTGCCCGGCAAGCGGATGACGAACTACGCGAAGTGAGGCGCTCTCTACCGCAGCGCCAGCCAGCCGAGCGTGAACAGGATCCCGCCGATAATCACCACCACCGCGACCGCCCAGGTGCTGACGCGGATGCTGCCGGTGACCTGTTTGGCTTCCTCATTGCGCGCGATCTCGCGATTGCGCTCCTTGTTGGCGTCGCTGGTGTCCGTCATGGGTCATCCAAATCGTTTGTCTTGTGCGTGACCTTTTGGGATCACGCGCTAACGCGTCTTGATGAAGCACATGCCGATGCGGCTCGATGCCGAAGCAGCCTGACAGGTGAGACCCTTAGCACAGGTCCATGACGTAAAACTCTTGTCAGCCGGTCCCGATCCCGGGTTTTGCAAATAACAATGCGCACCCCAGCCGTCCTGGTATTCGGTGCCAGCGAGCTCCCGGCTGCCGCGGGCCTGCGGCCGGCTGGCAAATCCGCGTGAAAAATCAGGATGTTTGCCTTCGGCGAACGCGGTCAGGATGTCGCGGCGGCGGAGCTGGTCGCCGACGAAATGCGGCGAGGCCGGCACGATGGTGGCGTTGGACGGCTTGTCCGCGAGCCAATCGACGCCGGGGAAATGGAAGCCGCCGATGCCGCGGGTCTGGTGGCAGCCGGAGCAGGTGACATCGTTGAGTCGACGCTGAAAGCCCGCGACCGAGCGGATGTTCTCCATGGTGATGCCGCGCGTAGCCGCCTGCTTCAGCGCGCCGACCACGTCGCTGTCGGTGAAGACGGGGTCGTCTTTGCCTTCCCCTTTTCCTTCCCCTTGCACCATGCCGAACTCCGGCTGCAAGTCCGACGCATCGAATCCGGCCGGCGTCAGCGCGATCGCACTCTTGGCCAGGAACTTCTCCGGGATCAGCACCGTGCCGCGATCGAAGTCGCGAAAATTCTCGGGCGCGAGCAGCCAGGTCTTGAAGTCACGCCGCAGCGCGTCGTCGGCAAGAATGCGGTCGCGGTCGATCTGGTTCTCCAGCGTCGATTCCACGAACTGTTTCGTGGCGGCGTCATACTTGAACACCTTCAAGAGATAGTCGGAGCGAAAATCGTGCAGCGCCGATTTCGGCGCGATCGAGATCTGGATGTTGGTCTCGATGCGATCGACCATCGCGTCATAGGGGAAGACATGACCGCCGATCAGCCCCTGCCAGTCGCCATGGTCGAGCCAGCGCCGCGCGACCTCGGCACAGGTGACCGGCTTGCCGTTGGCTTCGGTCTGACGCGCATCTCGCGCCTTCATGATCAGATTGAAGGTCATGGGCAGGCGCGTCGCCGACTTGCTGCCGTCGACCCTGGTCTCGAACCGCGCCAGACGATAGATCAGCCGGATCTCGCCGCAGGATTCTTCCGATACATAAGCGCGATCCATGCGGTTGACGATGCCGGCCAGCACAAAGTGCGTATCGGGCGATTTCAGATTGGCGCGATCGAACAGCTGAACGTCAAAGCCTTCGCCGACACCGATCGTCTCGTTCGGCGACGCCGCCTTGTGCTGGGCAATATAGCGATCGAATTCCGCGTCGATCGCGGGGAGAATTGGTGCGAGCTGCGGCAGCGACGAGAACAGCTGATCGGTCATCAGCGGAAAATTCGCGTTCCGCTCGAGCCACAGCAGGCGCGAGATCGTGAGGACGTCGTCCTCATCGAGCTTTCGCAGGAGATCGGGATCGGTGATTGCCGTGCCACGCGTCAGCGACGCGTTCTCTGTTGCCGATAGCGACATGGCGCCGCCGAACAACACGACGACAGCAACCAGAATTCGCAACGCGCGGCTCATGCCTCCACTAACACCGCACTTCGCCGCCTATTCAAGCAAAAAGGCGCTTCACATGGTGGTGAAGCGCCTCTTCGACAGTCGGATAACCAGCGCTTAGCGCGCGGTGATGAGGCCCTTGCTGGTGACGACCACCCAGCGGCCGTCCTGGCGCCGGATCGCATCGATGCGGCCGAGGCCCGGCACGGGATCGCCGGCATAGACCTCATAGAGGCCTCCACGGCCTTCGATCAGCGCCCCGCCATTGGAGACGTCGCGGAGCACCCAGCCCTCGACGGTCGGCAGACGGCCGACCTCACTCTTGGGCGCGGCGGGCACAGGCGCCGGCGCGGCAGCGGCGATCGCGACCTGGGTCGGCGCAATCGAACCGGTGGTTTCCTTCGCGGGCACCGCGGCGGCGGCCTGCGGCGCGGGCGCAGCCGGCGGCGTGGCGCGGAGCTTGTCGACGGTCTCGGAGAGCTTTGCGAGCTTGGCCATCGGCTCGGCCTGCGCCTTCTCGAGCTTGTCGAGGCGGTCGTTGGCCCGGTTGAACTGGCTGAGACCGTTCTTGGAGGTGTGCTCGACATTGGCCTTGAGCGCGACGAGATCGGCATCGATCCGGGCGACGGAGGCGTCCAGCGCGCCGGTGTCGGCAACCTGGGCCGGCGCAGGGCCTGCGAAATGCATCATGCCGGCGGTCGCGAGCGCGCCGCTGATGGCGCCGACGCAGGCCGCGATCGCCACGACCGCGGCCATTGCCGACAGGCGCTTGCCGCCGGTCTCGCGCGTCTCGTCGGCCTTCACGTGCGGGGCGAACTCCTCGCGGTCCCACGAACGGTCCGAGGGGGCCATCACGATGAGCTTGCCGGACTTGGGTTCGGGCTTGGTTTCAGCTTCCGGCGCGGCGCTGATTTTGGGCAGCTCGATCCGGGGCGGCTCGACCTTCGGCGCATCCGGCATCACCGGATCAGGCTTGGGCGGCGCCTCGTGGTCAGGGGCGATCGAGGGGGCATCAATGCCGGGGGCGGCGGCGCCAGTCCGGTCACCAGTCGGGTCGCCAGTCTCTTGGCCGGCCAGTTCGGGCATGGGTTCGCTCACGGCTCAAATACTCCAGTCTGGGTTGACCTTTTGGTAACTTTCATTGCTTGCGAATTCCTTACCTCGGGACCCGCTTACCGAAATTTTAGGAACTCGTCCGAGGCCGAATTGGGTCGGGAAAGTGGAACCGGCGTGGCGGTGTGCAACAAATTGTCAACCCATGCTGCCCTGCGGCAGGCGACCCGGCTTAGCCGAAGGGGTTGTTTGCCCGTCACGGTTCCCCGGCTAACATGCCCGTCCCGTCCGCCAGAAAGGCTTTGGGAGTGCCATGACGATCGAGAAATGCATCAACGAGTTTGGTGTCGATGACATCATCTTCGAGGAAGGCTCGACCGGCCGCGAGCTGTTCGTCGTGCTCGACGGCGAAGTCGAGATCGCCAAGGTCAACGGCGCCAGCAAGACCAGCATCATCAGGCTCGGCAAGGGCGAGTTCTTCGGCGAGATGGCCGTGATCGACGGCTCCGCACGTTCGGCGACGGCGATCGCGGCGGCGCCGAACACGAAGGTGATGAAGATCAACCACGCCCGCTTCGTCTATCTCGTCAGCCAGCAACCGGCTTTCGCGCTGATGGTGATGGACGCACTCTCGAAACGGTTGCGGGCCTCCAACGCCGTTACCTACCGTGCGGCGCAACCATGAGCGAACGGAAGCCCACCGCCTTCCCGATCCTGATGAAGAACGACACCTGCTCGCTGATCCAGGCGGCGGAGGACGTCTATCAGATCCGCTTCTCCAACCGCGCCGCCAACGCCTATCTGGTGCGCGGCTCGGCGCGCACCATCATGATCGATGTCGGCCTGTCCTCGAACTATCCGGCGATGGTCGAGTGCCTCAACTTCGCGGGCTGCCCGCCCGAGAAGATCGACATGGTGGTGCTGAGCCACGAGCATCTCGACCATATCGGTGCGGCCTGGCACTTCAATGAACGCCGCACCTTCATCGCCGCGCACCGGCTCGCCGCCAACAAAATCATGCTGCGCGACGACTTCTCGATGCTGCGCAAGATGTTCAACGAGCCGAACGTGCCGATCAACATCGACATCTGGCTCGAGGAAGGAAATCTGATCGATCTCGGCAATTTCCGCCTCAACGTGATGTACACGCCGGGCCACACCTCGGCCTGCATCACGCTGTTCGACCAGGACAAGGGCCTGTTGTTCGCCGCCGACACGCTGATGCCCGGCGGCGTGATGGGCGGCGTGTTCGGCTCCGGCAGCATCTCCGACTACATCCAGTCGCTGGAACGGCTGAAGGGGCTGAATTCCAAGATCCTGCTGTCAGGCCACGGTCGGCTGTCGGACACGCCACAGGACGACGTGCGGATCGCGATTGCACGGTCGCACGCCTTGCTGGAGGACACTGCGCAGCTGTTCGATGCGCTGGACGCGCGCTCGAATTTCGAGCCGATCATGCAATCGGTGCGGGATCTGAACAAGCTGGATGATTGACTCGGCGGTGGGGGAGTCGAGCAGCCACGTTCACATCGTCGTCCCGGCGAAGGCCGGGACCCATAACCACAGGGAGCAGTTTGGCGAAGACGGGTCGCCCGGAGCTCGCACCGCACGCAATCGATGGACCTCGCGGTATGGGTCCCGGCCTTCGCCGGGACGACGTCGAGGTCACATCACCACCGGCTTGTCTGGCAGCTCGTTGGGATGCGGTCCAGCCGGCGGGAAATGCTTCGCCAGTTCGCGCGACACCGCAGCGATCCCGTCGATCACGCCGCGCTCGAATTGCCCGGACCTGAACTTGGCCTCCATGGCGCGGCAGATGGTCTCCCAGCCTGCCGCCCCCACCTTGGCGTCGATGCCGCGGTCGGCGATGATCTCGACGTCGCGATCGGCGAGCAGGAGATAGATCAGCACGCCGTTGTTGTGCGCGGTGTCCCAGATCCGCAAATGCGAAAACACATCGAGCGCGCGCTCGCGGGCGTGCTGGTTGCGAAACAGCGGACGGCCATCGAGCGCACCTTCGACGACAAAGCGCACCTGGCCGGAATGCGTCGTCTCGCCTTGCCTGATCGCCTGCTCGATGCGGTCGAGCACCTCTTGCGGAAACACCTGCTTCGCACGCCAATGGTGCTGGAGGAGATGCCGGGTAATGCGCCCAATGCTCATGACCTACCAACTCCCCGAGGCGCCGCCGCCGCCAAAACTGCCGCCACCGCCGCTGAAGCTGCCGCTGTCGCTCGACGATGAACCGCTGCTCCAGCTGCCGCCCGAAGAGCCGCTCGACCAGGAGCCGCCGCGCGACGATCCCGTCGACTGCGGAAAAAGATCGGCGATGAACGCCAGGAGGAAGCCGATGACCCCGGCGATGAGGGCAACCGCGGCGGATCCGAGGAACATCAGCGCTAGGATGCCGATCAGGCTGCCGGTCGCAACCGAGCCCAGCAATCGCCCCAGCAGCGCACGCAAAAATCCCCCGATGATGAGCGAGGCGAACAGCGTGACGGGGAGGATCGGGCCGATGTCTCCCAGATTGCCAAAATTCACGCTGCGCGAAGGGACCGGCAGTGGTTCGCCGTCGATGACGCGCATCATCCGGTCGACACCGGCGGAGATGCCGCCGGCAAAATCGCCCTCCCTGAATTTCGGCGTGATGACCTCGTCGATGATCCGCCGCGAGGTCACGTCGGTGAGCGCGCCCTCGAGGCCGTAGCCGACCTCGATGCGCAGATGCCGGTCGTTCTTGGCGACGACGAGGATCGCGCCGTCATCGATCTTCTTGCGGCCGACCTTCCAGGCCTCCGCGACGCGGATCGAGAACTGCTCGATCGTCTCCGGGTCCGTCGTCGGCACGATCAGCACGGCGATCTGGCTGCCCTTCCTGGTCTCGAAGTCGCTGAGCTTTTGCGACAGCGCAGCGACGTCGCTGCCCGACAGCGTGCCGGTCCGGTCGACCACGCGGCCGGTGAGTTGCGGCACGGCGACGTCGGCTGCGGCGGCGAACGCCCAAATGAGCGTTAACGCGAACAGGAAGGCCTTGACGGCGCGCATCGGGGCGGAACGCGCTTACTTCGACGGCGCAGGCGCGGGGTTGAAATCGACCTTCGGTGCGGTCGAGATCTCCTTCTCGTTCTCGACCGTGAAATTCGGCTTCTCCTTGTAGCCGAACATCATCGCCGTGAGGTTGCTCGGGAACGAGCGAATCGTGACGTTATAGTCCTGCACCGACTTGATGTAGCGGTTGCGCGCCACCGTGATGCGGTTCTCTGTGCCTTCGAGCTGCGACATCAGATCCTTGAACAGGGCGTCCGATTTGAGCTGAGGATAGTTTTCGGTGACGACCAGGAGCCGCGACAGCGCGCTGGAGAGCTCGCCCTGGGCGGCCTGGAATTTCTGGAGCGCGGCGGGATCGTTCAACACCTCCGGCGTCGCCTGAATGCTGCCGACCTTGGCGCGGGCATTGGTGACGCCCAGCAACACGTCCTTCTCCTGCTGCGCAAAGCCCTTCACCGAGTTGACGAGGTTGGGCACGAGATCGGCGCGGCGCTGATACTGATTCACGACCTCCGACCAGTTGGCCTTGATCTGCTCGTCCTCGCTCTGGATCGCGTTGTAGCCGCAATTGGTCAGGCTGAGCGAGGCCAGCGCCGCCAGCACGGTGAGGATCTTGCGCATCAAATTTCTCCCGGTGGAATCGGGCGCAACCTATCAGATTGGCGACGAAAAGCAGCCGATTTACGCAAGCCTCTTGCCTATCATCGGCCGACATAGTCAACTCAAGGAAATAACAAGACGATATGGAAACGCTGAGGGGAACGCGATGTCCTCGTTCGAGACCATCCTCGTGGAGCGGCCGGAGCCGGCGATTACCCGGATCGTGATGAACCGGCCCGATGCGCGCAACGCCCAGAATTTGCAAATGACCTACGACCTCAACGCCGCCTTCGATGCGGCGGTGCAGGACGATTCGGTCAAGGTGATCATCCTCGCCGGCAACGGGCCGCACTTCTCGTCCGGTCATGACCTGCGCCCGGTCGGCAAGAACGCCGCCGGCGTCGATTTTCTGCCGATCGGAAATTGGGGCGGCTTTGCGGAGGCCAATGCTCATGGCCGCTTCGCGCGCGAGCAGGAAATCTATCTCCAGATCACGCGGCGCTGGCGCAATCTCGCCAAGCCGACGATTGCCGAGGTGCACGGCAAGTGCATTGCGGGAGGCCTGATGCTGGCCTGGGCCTGCGACCTCATTATTGCCAGCGACGACGCGCAATTTTGCGACCCCGTCGTGACGATGGGCGTCTGCGGTGTCGAGTGGTTCGTGCACCCCTGGGAGTTGGGTCCGCGCAAGGCCAAGGAGTTTCTGTTCACCGCCGACAGCTGGAGTGCGCAAGAGGCGCATCAACTCGGCATGGTCAATCAGGTCGTGCCGCGCGCCGAGCTGTCCTCGCGCGTGCTGGGGTTGGCGCGCAAGATCGCATCAAAACCGTCCTTCGCGCTGAAACTGACCAAGGAAGCCGTCAACCGTTCGGTCGACGTGATGGGCCAGCCCGCCGCGATCGACCAGGCCTTTGCGCTGCATCAGCTCTGTCACGCCCATAATCTTCAGGAGTTCGGCATGGTGGTCGATCCATCCGGACTGCATCCCTCCGTGCGCAAGCCGCCGGCGGCCGCGGAGTAAGAGCAATGGACCTCAATCCCAGTGACGAGCAGCGGCTGCTGCGCGAGAGCGCCGAACGCTTCGTGGCCGAGAGCTACGACGCCGATCATCGCCGCAAAATGGCGAACGACCCGCTCGGCTTCAGCCCGTCGGTGTGGAAGCAGTTCGCCGAGCTCGGCTGGCTGGCGCTGCCGATCGCGGAAGAGTTTGGCGGGCTCAGTGGCGGCGCGGTCGAGATCGGCATTCTAATGGAAGCGTTCGGCCGCGGGTTGGTCTCCGAGCCGTATATCGCGACCGTGGTGCTGGGTGCAGCACTGATCGACAGATGCGGCAGCACGGCGCAGAAGCAGGCGCTGCTGCCGAAGATCGCAGATGGATCGCTGAAGCTCGCGCTCGCGCATTCCGAACGCGCCGCGCGGTTCGATCTCGCGAAGGTTACCAGCACCGCCAACAGGACCGCGCAGGGCTGGCGGCTTTCCGGCAGCAAGATCGCGGTGCTCGACGGTCATGCCGCCGATGAGATCATCGTGTCCGCGCAAATTCACGATCATCATGGGCCGTCGGGACGAATCGGACTGTTCCTGGTGCCGGCGCAGACGCCAAGCCTTGCGATCTCCGACTATGCGCGGCTTGGCGGCGGCCGGGCCTGCAACATCGAGCTGTCGGACGTGCAACTGGCTGAAGATTCCCTGCTCGGCGATGACCACGATGCGCTGCCGGCGATCGAATGGGCGATCGATCGCGCCATGGCCGCGCTCGGCGCGGAGGCCGTCGGCATCATGCAGACGCTGGTCGATACGACGCTGGAATACACCAAGATCCGGAAGCAATTCGGCAGGCCGCTGTCGGCCAACCAGGTGATCCGCCACCGCCTCGCCGACATGGCGATGCAGGTCGACGAGGCGCGCTCGATGGCGCTGCGCGCCGCGCTGAAGGCAGATAGCCCGCCGGTCGAGCGTGCCCGCGCCGCGTCAGGCGCGAAAGCGAAGATCGGCAAATGCGCGCGCTTCGTCGGCGAGCAGTCGATCCAGCTTCACGGCGGCATGGGCGTCACCGAGGAGCTCGAGGTCGGCGCCTATTTCAAGCGCTTGGTCGCCTTCGACACGCTGTTCGGCGGCAGCGCGCATCACTACCGCCGTCATGCCGAGCTTGGCCGCACGCCTGTGCTGGCCTGACAAGAGGAGCGCATCATGGATCTGTCCTTCAATGCCGAGGAGCGCGCCTTCCAGGACGAGGTGCGCGGCTTCATCGCCAGAAATCTTACCGAGGAGATGAAGCGCGCGACCGCGCTGACGCCGTCGGTGTTTTCCGATCCCGATATCGGCATGGCCTGGCAGCGCGCGCTGCACAAGCAGGGTTGGGGCGCACCGGGCTGGCCGGTCGACCATGGCGGACCGGACTGGACGCCGGCGCAACGTTGGATCTTCGAGACCGAATCCGCGCGTGCCGGCGTGCCGAATGTCAATGTGATGGGCGTGAAGATGGTGGGGCCCGTCATCATCGGCTTCGGCTCGCCGGAGCAGAAGAACTTCTACCTGCCGCGCATCCTTTCCGGCGAGGACTATTGGTGCCAGGGTTATTCCGAGCCGGGCTCCGGCTCCGATCTCTCCTCGCTGAAGACGCGCGCGGTGCGCGACGGCGACGACTACATCATCAACGGCACAAAAATCTGGACGACGCATGCGCATCACGCCAACCGCATGTTCGCGCTGGTGCGCACCGGCGAGGGGCCGCGGCAGCAGGATGGCATCAGTTTTGTCCTGATCGACATGAAGACGCCGGGGATCACGACGCGGCCGATCCTGACCATCGGCGGTGATCACGAGGTCAACCAGGTGTTCTTCGACGACGTGCGGGTGCCGGTCGCCAACCGCGTCGGCGAGGAGGGCAAGGGCTGGACCTACGGCAAATACCTGCTCGAGTTCGAGCGCGGCTCCGGCATCGCGTCAGCCAAGCTGCGCGAGGGGCTGAAGGCGATTGCGGAGCTGGCTGAATCCGATTTGACCGGACGCGCCATCGACAGCCCCGATATCGCCATCCGTATTTCCGAGGTCGAGGTCGATATCGACGCGCTGGAGATGACCGAGCTGCGCGTACTCTCCGCGCTCCAGACCGGACAAAATCCCGGCGCGGTGTCGTCGATCCTGAAGCTGCGCAACAGCGAGATCCGCCAGGCGGTGACGCGGCTGGGGGCCGACGTGATCGGCCACGACGCACTCGCGGTCGAGCCGATGCGGCCGCTCTACAAGCTCAACCACGAGCCGGCGGTGCCGGAGGAGATGCTGACGGTGGTGCCGGAATATCTCAACGGCCGGGCCTATACGATCTTCGGCGGCACATCGGAGATCCAGCGGGATATCATTGCGAAGATGATGCTGGGGATTTAGGCCGCGCTGGCACCACACGGTGTCGTCCCGGCGAAGGCCGGGACCCATACTCCGGGGAGGAGTTGTGGCGCGAAGCTGGTCGCCGCCGGTCTTCACCAAATTGGACTCGGTGGTTATGGGTCCCGGCCTTCGCCGGGACGACGCGTTGAGTTTGCCTCGGCAGCGCAGGCTGAGCCTATACAGCCTTCGCCTCCATGATCGCCTTCCAGATCTTCTGCGGCGTCAGCGGCGTGTTGAGCTGGGTGATGCCGAGCTCGGCGAGCGCGTCCATCACGCCGTTGGTGACGCAGGGCGGACCGCCGATGGCGCCGGATTCGCCGCAGCCCTTGGCGCCGAGCGGATTGGTGCGGCAGGGCGCGGAATCATCCAGCGTCACCACGATCGGCGGAACGTCATCGGCGCGCGGGATGCAGTAGTCCTGATAGCTTGCGGTGAGGAGCTGGCCGTCGGCGTCATAGGAGACGCCCTCGTACAGCGCCTGGCCGATGCCCTGCGCGACGCCGCCATGGATCTGGCCGGTGACCAGCATCGGATTTACGGCGACGCCGACGTCGTCAACGGTCGTGTAGCGCACGACGCGGGAGACGCCGGTCTCAGGATCGATCTCGACCTCGCAGATATGCGTGCCGTTCGGCCAGCTCGGTCCGTCGACCTCGCCTTCGGAATCGACGCTGAGCTTTGCCCCGCTCTCCTTCTCGGCGAGATCGAAAAGGCTGATGCGGCGGTCGGTGCCGACCACCGTCAGCATGCCGCCCTGATATTCGATGTCCTCGACCGAGGTCTCGAGCACGTTCGCCGCCTTCTCGCGCGCCTTCTGGATCATGTCGTTGGAGGAGACGGCCACGGCCGTGCCGCCAACGAATAGCGAGCGCGAGCCGACGCTGCCAAAACCCGTGGCGAGATCGGTGTCGCCCTGCACGACGTCGATCTTGTCGAGGGGAATGCCAAGCGTGTCCGAGATCATCTGGGTGTAGGTGGTCTGCAGCCCCTGCCCCATCGCCATGGTGCCAGAGTGCAGGATGACACGACCCTGCGAGGTCGCGTGCAGGCTGACCTTCTCGGTGTGGGCGCGGCCGCCGGTCCATTCGATATAGGAGGTAAGCCCACGGCCATAGAGCAGGCCCTTCTTCTTCGCCGCCTTCTTGCGCGCGTCAAAGCCGTCCCAATCGGCAAGCTTGACGGCGCGGTCGAGCATGTGGCTGAAGGCCCCGGAATCGTAAACCTGGCCCGCCGCGTTGGTGTAGGGGAGCTGCGCCGGCTTGATGTAGTTTGCCTTGCGGATCGCGCGCGGATCCATGCCAATTTTTCGCGCGGCTGCGTCGAACAGGCGCTCAACGATGAACACCGCTTCAGGGCGGCCCGCGCCGCGATAGGCGCCGACCGGCGCGGTGTGGGTCATCACCGACTTGATCTCGAAATGCACCAGCGGGAGATCATAGACGCCGGTCTGCACGAACGGCCCAAGTACCAGCGGAATGATGTTGCCCGCACCCGAGGAATACGCGCCGGTGCAACCTATCGACCTGACCCGATAGGCCAGCACCTTGCCCTTCTCGTCCAGTGCGAAGGACGCGGTCGAGGTGAGATCGCGGCCGTGAGTGCCGCCGACAAACTCGTCGGTGCGATCGCCGCGCCAGCGGATCTTCTTGTTCAGCTTGGTCGCGACATAGGCGACGATGCCGTCCTCGGGATAAAGGTTGGTCTTCTGGCCAAAGCCGCCGCCGATGTCGCCGACCATCACACGCACGCTGTCCTTCGGACGCTTCAGCACGGCCTCAGCCAGCACGTCGCGGGTCGAGGCCGGGGTCTGTGACTGCACATGCAGCAACAAGCGGCCAGTTGTCTTGTCGATCTCGGCAATGGTCGAGCGTGGCTCCATCGCAGATGGAACAAGGCGCTGGCTGACGAGGTCGAGCTCGACGGTATGCGCGGCGCGGGCAAACGCCTCGTCTACCTTGGCGGCATCGCCATAGCTCATCGCTCCGACGATGTTGTCGGGTGCATCCGGCCACACCACCGGCGCGCCGGGCATCACGGCCTCAACCGGATCGACCACCGCCGGCTGCACGTCGTACTCAATAACGATCGCTTCGGCCGCGCTCTGCGCCTCAGCACGCGAGGAAGCGACGACCGCGGCCACAGCCTCACCGGTGTAGCGCACGATCTCATGGGCGAGCAGCCGACGCGGCGGCACCGTCATCGGCTTGCCATCCGGACGCTTGAAGATGCTCAAGGTCGGAATGGTGCCGACGTCGTCCTTGATCAAGTCAGCGCCGGTGTAGATCGCGGTGACGCCGGGCATCTCGGCTGCCGCGCCGGTGTCGATCGAGACGATCTTGGCGTGGGCATGCGGCGAGCGCAGCACGTGCAACCACAGCGCGCCGTCCTCCGGCTTGTCGTCGATGAACTGCCCCTTCCCGGTAAGCAGCCGCTGGTCTTCCAAACGCTTGACGGGCTGGCCCGCTCCGAAACGCAGATTGCCGGGAAGAATGTTCATTCCGCTGGGTCCTTAAGGTCTCTTGAAATGCGGGCTGCCTTTTAGCGGATCGAGGCAGGTGAGACCAGCCGCGCTTTTGGGCGGCGGGACCATGGATTCGTCATGCCGGAGATGGCGCTAGGCGAGCTCCCGCAGGGCCGCCTCGACCACCTTGCGCGCATCAGCCGTCAGCGCGGCCTGTGGCGGCACGGGTTCGCCGACGTCATAGCCCTGGATGGTCAAACCGGCCTTGATACAGGCCGCGAGGTTGAAGCGGGCGAAGGCCTCGTTGATCCGCCACAGCCTGCGCTGGAGGCCCATGGCCTCGTCCCAGCGGCCGGCCTTGCAGAGGTCATAGAGGGCGACGCTCTGGCGCGGAATGATGCAGGCCGGTCCTGCCATCCAGCCGAGCCCACCAATCAGCATCACCGCGGCCGGGATATGGGCGGAGGCCGAGAACACGCGCAAGGCATCGCCGCAGCGATTCATGATCGAGAGCAGCCGGCCGGTGTTGGTCGAGGCATCCTTGATGTAGCCGATGCGCGGATGCTCGGCGAGGCGCGTGATGACATCGAGGGTCAGGTCCGAACGCTGGAATTGCGGATTGGTGTAGATGACGACGGGAATGTCCACGGCGTCGGCAATGCTGCGGAAGTAGGATTCGACCTGGGCGTCGGCGAGCGGGAAATAGGCTTCCAGGATCGCCAGAATGCCGTCGGCGCCGAGCTGCTGATAGGCCTTTGCCTGCGCCACCGCGTCCGCCGTCGAGGTCGAGGCGACGCCGGCCACGACCGGCACGCGGCTCTTCGCAGTCTCGATCGCGGTCTGTACGATCGCCATGCGCTGCGCGGCGCTGAGATAGGCGAACTCGCCGGTCGAGCCGAGCGGCGTCAGCCCGTGCACGCCGGCCCCGATCAGATCCTCGCAGAGTTGCCCGAGCACCTTCGTGAGCACTGCGCCATCGGCATCGACGGGCGAGACCAGATAGGGAAAGACGCCGCGAAATTCAGCCATGTCGGGAATAAACTCCGGTGAGAGCCAATCTGGTCGGACAGCGCGCGATCCAGCGCCTGCTATCACGGGGCAATATTGCCAGCAAGCAAACAGCCTTCGAAGAGCGCATTTGCGGCTTTGGCAATTGCCCTGTGTCCCGGCATGGCGCAGGCCGGCGAATGCCCATCGCCGCAATCGGAGATCGCGACCGATCGTCCCGACGTGACCAATTCCAGCCTCGTCGTGCCCACAGGCAGCGTCCAGAGCGAGAACGGGTTCAACACCTCCGGCCAAAGCGCCGGCAAGGGATTTGATGGCAGCAACAGCCGCCTCCGGTTCGGTGTCGCGCCATGCCTCGAAGTACTTGTCGACATCCCGAGCTATGTCGGCCGGCTGACGGGCGCGGTCGACACCGGTTTCACCAATGTAACCCCCGCCGCGAAATGGCAGGTCAGCGGACTGCCCGAGCCAGCCAACCTCTCACTGGTGTTCGGCGTCGGCCTGCCGACCGGCACGCAAGCGATCACCGGCGCGGGTTTGCAGCCTTATGTGCAAGTCCCCTGGTCCTATGAGCTCGGCGGCGGCTGGGGCATCAGCGGCATGATCACGAGCTTCTTTCGCCCATCGGATCTCGCCAGCCGCCAGACCAGCGAAGCGACCTTCGTGATCGAGCGGAAGGTCACCGAAAGACTGGCCCTGTTCGTCGAATATGTCGGTGACACTCCCTCGCGCGGCGCGAACACGTCGCTGCTTAATGTCGGCGGCGGCTATCTCCTGAACCGGACCGGGCAAGTCGACTTCCATCTGGCGTTCGGCCTCAACCGCAATTCGCCGGATTACATTATCGGTGTCGGCTATTCCTACCGCTGGGACAATGTCCTGGGCACGGCCGCAAGGCCGGTACTTCGGCATTAGTGGGAATGAACCGGACCAGTGGCGGCGCGGACTAATCGTGGCGTGCAACCAGGCAGGGAAGCCACATGTTGATCGTCACCACCGAGAACGTCGCGAACCACCGCGTGGTCCGGACGCTGGGCCAGTGCTTTGGCATCGTCGTCCGCAGCCGCGGGCTTGGCGGCAATATCGTTGCCGGCCTGCGCTCCATCGTCGGCGGCGAGATTCCGGAATATACGCGGCTTCTGGAGGACGCGCGCCGCCACGCCATCGATCGCCTGGTCGAGAACGCCACCGCGATGGGCGCCAACGCGATCGTGATGATGCGGTTCGATTCCGCCGAGATCGGCCAGACCATGAGCGAGATCGTCGCCTACGGGACGGCCGTCGTCATCGAGCCGGTGTCACGCTAGGATCGGGAGCATGTCCTTGCCGATCGGCATTGCCGCGCTCCTGATCGCAATCGTGCTGCTCGTCGCCGGTCATTTCTTTCCGTTCGGCGTGCCGCTGACCTTCATCGGGATCGGCCTGATCGCAAGCCTGATCTACGACAGGCGCTACAAGCCGGCCTCGAAGCAGCCGCTCGGGCCCGGCTGGGTCGACACCGGTGAACGCTTCATCGACCCCGAAACCAACAAGCGCGTCGCCGTGTTCATGCGACCCGAGACCGGCGAGCGGGATTATCGCGAGCTCTGAGCCGCTCGCTCAGACCTTCAGCAGCCGCACCCGCGTTCCCCAGGGATCGATCGCCTCGACGCCATCCGCAAGCGTCGTGACTGTCGTGCCGCCCTTGCGCAGGCGCTCTTCCTGCGCGGCGAGGATGTCCTGCTTCGCCGTCACCAGCGAGAACCAGGCGAGCCCCGTCGTCTGCTCGTCGCGTTGGCCGGCGCCCTGGCTCTGCCAGACATTCATGCCGAGGTGGTGATGATAACGGCCCGACGACAGGAACGCGGCGCCGTTGCGCTTGCGGGTCGGGTCGAGGCCGACGGTGCCGTGATAAAAGCGCTCGGCCTCGGCGAGATCGCCGACACGCAGATGCATGTGGCCGACGCGCATTCCGTCCGGCGCCTTGGCATAGTCGGGAATGCGGGGATTGGTCAGCGACAACAGGTCAGGAATATTGAGCTCGTCGGTCGCCATCTTCACGCTGCCCTCGCTCCATTGCCATTGCGAGGGATCGCGGTCGGCGTAGACCTCGATGCCGTTGCCTTCGGGATCGTCGAGATAGACGGATTCGCTGACGAGATGATCGGCAAAGCCCGTGAGCGGCACGCGATGCGAGGCCGCATGCACCAGCCAGCGCGCGAGGTCCTTGCGCGTCGGCGTCAGGAACGCGGTGTGGTAGAGGCCGGCGGCGTTGCGCGGCTCGATCGCGGCATCGGGACGCGCCTCCAGCACGAGCAGCGTGATGCCGGCAGTGCCGAGCTTCGCGGCGGTCGCCGAGCGCTCCATCACGGTGAGCCCGATCACGTCGCGGTAGTAATCGGCCACCGTATCGAGATTTTTCACCCGGAGCGTGACCATGCCGACCCGCATCGGGGTGCGGCTGGCGTAGGTCGGACCGCCGCCTTGCGGATTCCCCTCGGCGCGTGCCGCGGCTGCGGCGGCCGCAGCGAGCGAGGTCGCGCCGGCGAGATGAAGCAAGGTGCGGCGGGTGAGATCGATGGTCATCGGTCGGGGCTCGCTGAAACAGTTAAGGCCGTACGGCGCAATTCCGCGATTGCTACACGTTCCCGTGAGGCGCTCCCAATCACATGTTCGTCGGCCGTGGCCTACGGGGACCGGTCCTGACCACCCGGCCAGTTTCGCAATCGGCCGTGACATCCCAGATTGAGGGCAGCTTACAGGAGCATTCCATGACCGACCCCACCCTGTCCTCACTTTCATCCGCGCTCGCGGATGTGGTGGCGCGCGCCGCGCCGTCCATCGTCTCCGTGCACTCGCACCGCTCCCGCTCAACCGGCTTCGTCTGGAAGCAAGGGCTGATCGTCACCGCCGACGAGGCGCTGGCCGATGAGGGTGAGGTCGAGATCGGCCTGGCCGATGGCCGCAGCGTGACCGCCACCATCGCCGGCCGCGACCATACCACCGATATCGCGCTGCTCCGTGCCGATACCGGCATTGCCGCGGTCAAGCTTTCGGCCACCGTCCC
This sequence comes from Bradyrhizobium commune, assembly GCF_015624505.1. Lineage (NCBI taxonomy): Bacteria > Pseudomonadati > Pseudomonadota > Alphaproteobacteria > Hyphomicrobiales > Nitrobacteraceae > Bradyrhizobium > Bradyrhizobium commune. Next base: position 6,231,803 of record NZ_CP061379.1, read on the forward strand.
GGCTCTCGGCACGCTGTCGGTCGTCGTTGCCACCAACCGCGATGCGCCGAGCGCGACGCTGGGGATGGTGTCGACGTCGGGCAAGAGCTGGCGCTCCCTGCGCGGCGGCGACATCGATGCGCGGATCGAGCTCGACGTCCGCCTGCGTTCAAGCCAGGAAGGCGGCTTGGCGCTCGACGCGGGAGGCGAGGCCTTCGGCATGGCCGTGCTCGGGCCGCGGCGGGTGCTGGTGATTCCAACGGCGACGATCGAGCGCGTCGCGGCCCAGCTCGAGACGCGGGGCCGCATCGCCCGCGGATATCTCGGGCTCGGGCTCCAGCCGGTGCGGCTGGACGACGGCGTCGCCGCCATGGTGATGAATGTCGACAAGGCCGGCCCCGCGGCCGCAGCCGGCATCCGCCAGGGCGACGTGATCGTGGCGGTCAACGACCAAAAACTCTCCGGCGTGCGCGCGCTGGTGCGAACGCTGGGACCGGCGACCGTCGGCACGGTGGTCGATGTCGCGGTGCGCCGCGGCGGTGAGCCCGTCAGCTTCAAGGTCACCGTCGGCGAGAGGCCGGAGGCGTGAGCGACGACAAGACGCCCGAGATCATCCTGTCGCTGGAGATCGACGATCCTGCGCTGGCCGGTCGCCTCGCGACACTGCTCGGCAGCGTCGCGGGGCTTCGCCTTGCTGCGCCCGGCGAGCAGGCCACGGTGACCGTGGTCGCCCGCGATCCGCGCAGCATGCCCGAGGACATTGCGCTGACCCAGCGCGAGCTCGACGTGCTGGCGCTGATGGCGGAAGGCGCCTCCAACAAGATGATCGCGCGCCAGCTCAACATCTCCGTCCACACCGTGAAATTCCATGTCGGCTCGCTGCTCGACAAGCTGGATGCCACCGGCCGCACCGATGCGGTCGCACACGCAGCGCGGCGCGGCGTGATCGAGCTCTGAACTGCACACGTCAGGCATCGACGGTGGTCTGTGCCAGCGCGCGCATGCGATTCATATCGACGACGCGGCCATGGCTGATGACGATGCGGGGCGGCGTGTGGAAGCGCAACGCCTCGGTGACGTCGCCCTGATCGAGGACGACCAGATTGGCGTCACAGCCGAGACCAAGACCATAGCGTTCCAGGTTCATCGCAGCCGCAGCGCGCGTGGTGATCATGTCGTAGAGGGTCTCAAGCTCGCTCTTCTTGGTCATCCACAGCAAGTGCGATGCGAGGAAGGCCACCTCCAGCATGTTGTTGCGGCCGAGCGGATAATAGGCGTCGGAAATGTCGTCCTGGCCGAGCGCAACGTTGATGTCGGCATCGAGCAGTTCCTCGACCCGCGCATGCAGCGGGCCGGTGTGGGGATCGCTGACGACGCTGATGCGGGCCTTCCCGAGCAGGGCCATCAGCTCGCGAAGGTAATTCTTGGGATAGAGCGCCATCGCCCGGCAATGATGGGCCAGCGCCCGGCCCTCGACGCCGCGCGCGATCACCGCGCGGGCCATCATGTCGAGCGTGCGCATATTGGCATCGCCGACATCGTCCAGCAGCATCGAAATGTCGGCGCCGTGCTCGGCCGCGAGGTCGAAGCAGAAGTCGATATGGCGACGCATGCCCTGCTCGTCGGCCTCGATCCAGGGAATGCCGCCCACGACATCGGCGCCTAACGCCATCGCCTTGCGCATCAGGTCGTCGGCGCCGGGTTCGCGCAACAGGCCGTCCTGCGGAAAGGCGACGACCTGGATCTCGACGATGCCGCGAAACTCCTCGCGGATCGCAAGCAGCGCCTTGACGCCTTCGAGCCGCGCCTTGGTGTCGACATCGGCGAAGGCGCGGATGTGGAGATTGCCGTGGAGCGCCGCCAGCGCCACTGCGCGCCGCGCGTTCGGAATGATCCAGGAGGCGTCGTAATTGCTCTTCACCACCGCGGCGAGCTCGATCGCCTTCGCCGCCTCGGTCATGTCACCGCCCTGATAGGCCTCGAGCGCAGCCTCCGACATCATCGGCAAAGTCCAGACCTTGCAGAGATGCAAATGCGGATTGACGAAGGCCGGCGTCACCAGGCCGCCTTTGGCATCGATGACGGATTGCGCGCCGGGATCGAGCCGGCTGCCGATCGCCGTGATCACACCGTCGGTGATCGCAATATCGACGATCTCGCGGCTGCGCATCCGGGCATTTGTGATGACGATGTCAGGCAGGCGGGACATTGCAGGACTTTCACTCAATACCCGTACCATCATGCAAGTTGGGTGCCGGGCCGGTGCGGCGGGAAGATGAGCTGGACCGTCAGGCCCGGCGCATTGTCATGCAACACAATCTCGGCGCCATGGAGGCGGGCCACGGCCGCGACCAGGCTCAAGCCCAGGCCGTTACCCGGGGTGTAGCGGCTCTGCTCGAGCCGGTAGAAGCGCTTGAAGACGTGATCGCGCTGCTCGGTGGGAACACCCGGGCCGTCATCGGCGATCACAATCATCGCGCCCTCGCTCGCGTTCCGGCAGGTCACGGTCACCCGCCCGCCCGCCCGGCCATGCTTGATCGCATTGTCGACGAGATTGGCGATGGCATCGAACAGCAGGTCGCGGTCGCCGGTCACCGCCACCTCGCGGTCACCGTCGAGGCTGAGCCGGGTCGCAACCTGCTCGGCGGCGGCATCGTAGAGCTCGGCGACCTCGCCGGCGATCTCGGCGAGGTTGAGCGCGCGAAAGGCGCTCCGGCGGGCGCGGGTCTCGATCTCCGAGATCCGCGTGATCGAGGCGAACATGCCGAGCACGGAATCGAGATCGGCGATGGTGTCGCCGATCAGGGCGGCATCCGTCTCGCCGTTGCGCGGGGTGTGATAGGCCTTTTCCAACCGGCCGCGCATGCGCGTCAGCGGCGTGCGCAGATCGTGGGCGACATTGTCGCTGACCTGCTTGACCTCGCCCATCAGCGTCTCGATGCGATCGAGCATCTGGTTGAGGTTTTCGGCGACGCGGTCCCATTCGTCGTGGCTGCCGCGCAGGGGGATACGCTGGTCGAGGCCGGCCAGCATGATGGCGCGGCTGGTGGCATTGATCTCCTCGATCCGCCCGACCGTGCGCCGCGTCACCAGCACGGCCGCGAGGCCCGCCAGCACCACGAGCAGCGCGGCGACCGCGATCATCGCAAGCTCGATCATGGCGATGAAGCCGCTGTGATCGCCGATATCGCCGACCCGGCTGCGCACATAGGCGAGCGTGCCGAAATAGACATAGGCCATGACCGCGGCGACGATCAGGCCGAAGATCGCGATCGCGATCAGCGCCAGGCGGAAGGTCGAGGAGCGAAGCGTCTTAGCCAGGAGCACGGAGGCAATATCCGATGCCGCGGATGGTGTGGATCAGCGGATAGGCCTGGGCATCGTCGACCTTGCGGCGGACGCGCCCGACATAGACGTCGATGATGTTGGTGGAGGGATCGAAATGCAGGTCCCAGACATGCTGAAGCAGCATCGCGCGGGAGACCACGCGGCCCTCGTTGCGGACGAGGTATTCGAGCAGCTGGAACTCGCGCGGCAGCAGCGGGATCTTGCGGCCGCGGCGGCTGGCGTTGCGCGCGATCAGGTCGACGGCGAGATCGCCGACCCTCAGGACGGTTTCCTTGGCGATGGTCTCGCTGCGGCGGCCGAGCGCCTCGAGGCGCGCCAGCAGCTCGACGAAGGAGAACGGCTTGACGAGGTAGTCGTCGCCGCCGGCGCGCAAACCGCGAACACGATCATCGACCTCGCCGAGTGCGGAGATGATCAGGAACGGCGCGGCGATGCCGTCATCGCGCAATTGCCGCATCACGGCGATGCCGTCGATGTCGGGCAGCATGCGGTCGATGGTGATCACGGCATAGTCGCGGGCGGCGCTGTGGCTCAGCGCCTCGCGGCCCGTGGCGGCGAGATCGACCTCGTAGCCGGAGGTCGTCAATTCCTCGACGAGCTGGCCTGCGGTTTCCGGATCGTCTTCGACGACCAGGATGCGGCGGTGACCTCCGGTCATGACAAACTCCGCGCGACGATCGCCACCAGACTATCCCGTTCCGGGGCTGAGCGGAACCAGCTGGTGGCGATCGCGACAATGGTGCGGTCCGGCAATGCTAGTACCAGCCGTCTCCGCACACATTGACCCACTGCCACCCATAAGGCGTCCAGTTCCTGCGCCAGCAACCGTCGTCGTAATAATTGGCGTAGTAATAGGGCGCGCCGAACACGGCGAAACGGCGGTGGTGACGGAAGAAGAAGGCATGGCGGCCGATGAAGGGCCTGCCATGCCAGCCGGCGCCGGCGAAGCGCGGCCCGATCGCCGCATGCGCGAAGCGGGCGCTGCCGAAGGCAGGTCCGCTGAAGCCAGGTCCGCCGACATGAGCGAAGTGCGCGCCACCCATGCCAACGGCATGCATGCCGCCGAAGCCACCTGCGTGCATGCCGCCCATGCCACCGCCGTGCATGCCGCCCATGCCGCCCATGCCGCCGCCAGCGAAGTGCCCGCCACCGCCGAAGCCGCCGCCGTGGCCTCCACCACCGCCGCCGAAGCCGCCGCCGCCGTGACCTCCACCACCACCGCCGCCACCTCGGGCCAGCACGGGTGAAGCTAGCGCCATCACTGCGACGATCGTCGCCGCGGTGAGACCTTTGAGAAGCCTGTTGTTCATCGAACCATCCTCCTTGCAGTGCGGCGGTGACCGCGCCGCACGAGGACGATCAGATGAGGAGAAGGAGCCCCCTCCTTCAACTTACAAATGCGCCAGATTCTGACGCGGGTGTTAGAGATCCTAGGCGCGCTTGCCGCCGTTCTTCTCCGCCGCGCGGCGCATTGCCTCGGCGAGCGCGCCGCCGTCGGAGGATTCCTGCTTGCGCGGGGCCGACGACGTCATGCGGCTGCTGTTGCGCGAGCTGTTGTCGCGCTGCATGCCGGGGGCGTCCTTCTTGGCGCCGACCTCGTCATCGAGCCGCAGGGTCAGCGAGATGCGCTTGCGGGCGACCTCGAAGTCCAGCACCTTGACCTTGACGATGTCGCCGGGCTTCACCACCTCGCGCGGATCCTTGATGAAGGTCTTCGACATCGCCGAGATGTGCACGAGACCGTCCTGGTGCACGCCGATGTCGACGAAGGCGCCGAAGGCGGCGACGTTGGTGACGGTGCCCTCGAGGATCATGCCCTTCTTGAGGTGCTTGATCTCCTCGACCCCGTCCATGAACACCGCGGCCTTGAACGCCGGGCGCGGATCGCGGCCGGGCTTTTCGAGCTCGCGCAAAATGTCCGTCACGGTCGGCAGACCAAAGGTCTCATCGACGAAATCCTTCGGCTTCAGCGTGCGCACGATGTCGCTGCTACCGATCAGCGCCTTGATGTCGCTCTTGGTGGCGCTGAGGATGCGGCGCACCACCGGATAGGCTTCCGGATGCACGCCGGAGGCGTCGAGCGGGTCCTCGCCGCCGAGGATGCGCAGGAAGCCGGCGCACTGCTCGAACGCCTTCGGGCCGAGCCGCGGCACCTCCTTGAGCGCCTTGCGCGACTTGAACGGGCCGTTGGCGTCGCGATGCGCCACGATGCTCGAGGCCAGGCCGGAGCCGACGCCCGACACACGCGCCAGCAGCGGCGCGGAGGCGGTATTGACGTCGACGCCGACCGCGTTCACGCAATCTTCGACCACGGCATCGAGCGATTTCGCCAGCTTGGCCTGGCCGAGATCGTGCTGATACTGGCCGACGCCGATCGCCTTGGGCTCGATCTTGACGAGCTCGGCGAGCGGATCCTGGAGCCGGCGGGCGATCGAGACCGCGCCGCGCAGGGTGACGTCGAGATCAGGCAATTCCTCCGAGGCGAAGGCAGACGCCGAATAGACCGACGCGCCCGCTTCCGACACCACGATCTTGGACATCTTCAGCTCGGCGAGCCCCTTGACGAGATCGCCCGCGAGCTTGTCGGTTTCGCGCGAGGCCGTGCCGTTGCCGATCGCGATCAGCTCGACGCGATGCTTCAGCGCGAGCTTGCCGAGGATCGCGAGCGCCTCGTTCCACTGCCGCTGCGGCTCGTGCGGATAGATCACGGCGGTATCGACCACCTTGCCGGTCGCGTCGGTGACGGCAACCTTGACGCCGGTGCGATAGCCGGGATCAAGACCCATGGTGGCGCGGGTGCCGGCGGGCGCCGCCAGCAGCAGGTCGCGTAAATTCGAAGCGAATACGCGCACGGCCTCGGTCTCGGCCGCGTTCCACAGCCGCATGCGCAGATCGATGTTGAGATGCACCTGGATCTTGGTGCGCCAGGCCCAGCGCACGGTGTCGATCAGCCAGCGGTCGCCGGCGCGCTTGAGGTCGGCGATGCCGAACCGCTTCATGATCTTCAGCTCATAGGCGCCCGGCACGCCCGCCGGCGGCGCTTCGGCCTCGGCCTGAATCTGGAGATCGAGGATCTCTTCCTTCTCGCCGCGGAACATCGCGAGGATGCGGTGCGACGGCAGCTTTGTCAGCGGCTCGGAGAATTCAAAATAGTCGGCGAACTTTTCGCCCTCGGTCTTCTTGCCGTCGCGCACTTTCGACGCCATGCGCGCATTGGTCCACATCTCCTCGCGCAACGCGCCGATCAAATCGGCGTCCTCGTCGAAGCGTTCGACCAGGATGGCGCGGGCACCGTCCAGCGCAGCGGCAGCGTCCGCAACGCCCTTCTCGGCGTTGATGAAGTTCTCCGCCACGACCTTCGGATCGTTGGCGGGCTCGGCCATCAGCCGATTGGCGAGCGGCTCGAGGCCGGCCTCCTTGGCGATCTCGGCCTTGGTGCGGCGCTTCGGCTTGAACGGCAGGTAGATGTCTTCGAGGCGTGCCTTGCTGTCGGCGGCGAGAATGGAGGCCTCTAACGCGGCATCGAGCTTGCCCTGCTCGCGAACCGATTCGAGGATCGCCTTGCGGCGGTCTTCGAGCTCGCGCAGATACACCAGGCGCTCCTCCAGAGTGCGCAATTGCGCGTCGTCGAGCGCACCGGTCGCTTCCTTGCGGTAGCGGGCGATGAAGGGAACCGTGGCGCCGCCGTCGAGCAACGTCACCGCCGCCTCGACCTGCTCCGAGCGAACCCCAAGCTCCTGCGCAATTTTCTGGTTGATATTCGCCACGCGAGAATCCCTCTATTCCAAGCACGCACCCCGTACCGAAACCCGGCCGGGGGGACGCCGCTTATGGACCAACCGAGGTTGATTCATCAAGATGCGGCGCGCAACCGTCGACAAGGGATTTTTTTGTTGACGCGATGCGATCTCGCCACATTCGTGGGGGTGGCGCGGGCCGCGGTCATTATTGCTCGTGTCCCGGACGCGCTGCAGCGCGAAGCGACGCGGCGCAGAGCCGGGACCCAGAAGGCGATACGGCACGCGGCGAGATGGGCCCCGGCTCTGCAGCGCACCGCCCAAGTGGCGCTGCGCTGCGTCCGGGGCACGAGAGGAGAATGAGGCGCATACTTCCTCCACATCGTCGTCCTCCAGTTCGCATTCAAATCGCAGACACACCTTCGCCTTCTCGCGGCTCAATTCGCCCGAGCTTTGCTTCGTCGCGTTACCCTCTGATCCAAGAGGGCGCAGGGAAGACCGGGTGCTGACCTCGCACCCGCGGTCTGCTGCGCGAAAGGTAGCGCAAAGAGACCGCACAGCAGCATACAGGTGGTGCCAATCACTCGGCCTTCCCTGCGCGATGGTCGGACGGCTTATGCCGTGCTCTCCCGGGAGCCGAACTTTCCTTCTGGCCTCCCTCACCCCGCGAATTGACGATGCCGTCTGCCCGGTTGGGCTCGCGCACATCTCCGCGAAAGGCTTGACCGTAGCAACGACGGCCAGGACCACACGGTTTTGCCGTACGCACGGCCCGCCGTTTTCGCCGCAGTTTTCCCGGCCCTGTCGACGGAGCCGGAAACTTACAGGCGAGACGAGCCTTGCAGCGCCGTTCGTCCGCACGCGGTTTCGGGCTCACAGGGACTACCCGCCCTGCCCGCACCTCTCGCACCCGACGCTGCCCGCGTCCACCGCAAGCCCGGCTCGCAATCAAGACGACACGAGATCGCCCCTCAAGGATGAGCCGGGATACCGCGACACATACGCCAATTCCGAATTTCTGTAAAGTCGAATATTTTTATGCAGGCGGGTTGACAGGTTTTGCAGATGTTTTGCCCGTCGGGCCCGTAGCCCGGATGGAGCGCAACGCAATCCGGGCTACTGCACCAACCCGCTGCATCTTGACATATGCCCCCGTTCCACGGCTGGTTGACACGCCGGACCACCGAACTCCATGTAAGGACCAGACATGCGGACGACAACGGTCGGCGTCATCAGGATCGCCACCACGGGCCCTGGCGACGTCTCCGGCCTCATGGCCATGATCGGCTCCGGCGCAATCGATCCGGCAGCGATTTTGGCCATCCTCGGCAAGACCGAGGGCAATGGCGGCGTCAACGACTTTACCCGCGAATATGCCGTGGCGGCGCTGTGCACGGCGTTGGCGCCAAAGCTCGGCCTGACGCCGCACGAGGTCGAGCAGCGGATCGCCTTCGTGATGTCCGGCGGCACCGAGGGCGTGCTGAGCCCGCACATCACAGTGTTCACGCGGCAGGAGGTCGCTCAGCGGCCGGCTGGTATCTCCGGCAAGCGGATGAGCATCGGCATGGCACACACGCGAGATTTTCTGCCTGAGGAGCTCGGCCGCACGGCACAGATCGCGGAGACGGCCAAGGCCGTGAGCGCCGCGATGGCGGATGCCGGCATCGCTGACGTTGCCGACGTCCATTTCGTCCAGATCAAGTGCCCGCTGCTCACCAGCGACCGCGTCGAGGCAGCAGCCGGGCGCGGCAAAAAGACGGCGACGACGAGCGCTTACACCTCGATGGCCTATTCGCGCGGCGCCTCCGCACTCGGCGTTGCGGTCGCGCTTGGTGAGATCGGCTCCGACATCCGCGACGAGGACGTGCTGCGGCGCTACGATCTGTTCTCGAAGGTCGCCTCCACCTCTTCCGGTATCGAGCTGATGCACAACGTCGTCATCGTGCTCGGCAACTCCGCAGCTTCAGCGAGCGAGTTCGAGATCGGGCACGCCGTGATGGACGATGCCATCGATGCGCCGGCGGTGATGGCGGCATTGAAGAGCGTCGGGTTTGGTGCAGATCCGCAGCCGGGCCGCGAGCTCGTCAACATCTTCGCCAAGGCCGAGGCCTCGCCGAACGGCGCCGTGCGCGGCTTCCGCCACACCATGCTGGAGGACACCGACATCAGCTCGACGCGCCACGCCCGCGCAGCCGTCGGTGGATTGATCGCGGGCCTTGCCGGCACCGGCGCGGTCTACGTCTCCGGAGGTGCCGAGCACCAGGGCCCCGCCGGCGGCGGCCCGGTCGCGGTGATCGCGCGGCTGAAGCATTAGCGCGGCGACCCCTCCGCCCGGCGCAACCCTGCCCTTCGCGCCGGCTCAGTTGATTCACGCGGGCCCATGCGAAAAAGGTGACTCCGCACTTTAGGGGATTTTGACTTCATGACTTTGCCGATGAGCTGGAACGAATGGGCGCAGCACGATGGCGTCGGGCTGGCGGGACGCGTCCGCAAGGGTGAACTGACGCCGAAGGAATTGGCACGTCAGGCCACTGCTGCCGTCGCCAAGGTCAATCCCACCCTGTCCGGCGTGGTCGAGCTGTTCGAGGACGTGATCGCCGATCCCGCCAAGGACGGCGCCAATCTCGCCGGCCCATTCGCCGGCCTGCCCTTCCTGATGAAGGATCTCGGCCCGACCATGAAGGGCCGGCTCCAGGAGATGGGCTCGCTCCTGATGCGCGGCAATCGCACCGCCGCCGACACGTTCCTCACCGGAAAATTCCGTCAGGCCGGCCTCAATCTGATCGGACGCACGACGACGCCGGAATTCGGCGTGTGCTCTTCGGCCGACAATCCGGCGGTCTATGTCACCCGCAATCCCTGGAACACCGACTACACCACCTGCGGCTCGTCGGCGGGCAGCGCCGCGATGGTCGCGGCCGGCGTGGTGCCGATCGCGCACGCGACCGATGGCGGTGGCTCGATCCGCATTCCCGCCGGCGTCAACGGCAATATTGGTTTGAAAGTCTCGCGCGGCGTGTTCTCGCTGGCGCCGTACATGTCCGACCTCACCGGCCTGGTCTCGATCCAGGGCTGCCAGTCGCGCTCGGTGCGCGACACCGCCGCCTTCGTCGATCACGCCCGCGGGCCCGCGCCCGGCGAGTTCATGCCGTTCTGGACCACGGCGCAGCCTTATTCCGAGATGATCAAGCGCGATCCGGGCAAGCTTCGCATCGCGCTGTCCCACACCTGGGGCGACTACACCGCGACGCCCGAGATCGCCGCCGAGCTGGAGAAGACCGGCAAGTTCCTCGAAGGCCTCGGCCATCACGTCGACTATGCGTTGCCCGAGCTCGACTTCCGCGCCGCCTTCGCGGCGCAAACCACCTGCTACATCTCGAATTTTTCGGTCGTGATCTCCAACATGCTGACCGCACGCGGACTGGAGCGGCCGCCGGAGGATTTGATCGAGCCGATGAACATCCGGATCTGGGAGGCCGGGCTCAACACCAGCTTTGCCGACCGGGCCAAGATGCAAGCCGTGTTCAACACGACGTCGCGCGGCTTCGGCAGCTTCTTCGAGCAGTGGGACGTGATCCTGACGCCGATCACGGCGCTGCCGACGCCGAAGGTCGGCACGAAGGAATATCTCACCATCTCCGACAACCCCGATGTGCTCGACTGGTTCGGCAATCTCTGGCGCTTCTTCGCCTTTACGCCGCTCGCCAATCTCTGCGGCATGCCGGCGATCTCGATGCCGATGGCCGCGCAAGGGCACGACCTGCCGCTCGGCATCCAGGCGATCGGGAAGCAGGCCAATGACGGCCTGCTGCTGCAACTCGCAGCCCAGATCGAGCGCGCGCTCGACGGCAAGTGGAACGGCGGCAAAAGGCCGAAGGTGCATGTGAGCTGAGGACGAGCGACCTACTGCTCGCCCTTGCCCACGCCTCGCGCGATCGCCCTGTCAGAGCGTCCGCGCGAGATGCCATGATCCTCGAGCAGACGCGCCGCCGGGCTTCGCGTTTCGGCAAAGATCGCGACAAGCGCATTGGCACCGGTCACCGCGGCAAAACCCACCTCCTGGGCAAGGAACGCGGCGCTCTGATCGACACGCTTGAACGCCGCAGTAGGCTCGGCGCTCCCGGTCTCGATCACGGTGTGCTTGAGCTCGTTGTCGAGATATTGCACGAGGCCCTGGCTCAACCGGCCAAGATCGGCATCGCAGGCGCGCATCACCGCGGAGGCTTCCGCATCATCGATCAGCGCGAGCAGCAAATGCTCCAGCGTCGCGTATTGATGGCGGCGCCGATCGGCATGATCGAGCGCCTGCCGTTTCGTCGCCGCGTAATTTGCCGACACTGGGCGCTGCGACGCATTAAGGAGCGCCTCGATCCGTTCGAGCCGCGTCATGGGATCGAGCGTCGCCAACAGCTCGTATTTGTCCCTGACGGATAACTTCATCCGCGCCGCGACGGTATCCGCGATCTGCCCGGGATCGCGGGTCTGATCAAAGAACAGCCAGATGTCCGGCACGAGAATTCCATGCGCCGCCGTATAGTCCTGGAAGCGCTGATAGATCCGTCGGATCAGATCCCTTGCATCGCGGCTCGCGCCTTCGCTGACATCAGCGACCTCCGCCCGATAGGCGACCGTTTCGGCGTCAAAGCTGCGTAGCGCAACGCGCCGAAGGCCGCGCGTCAGCACCCTGAACGTGCCATCGGCAAGCGGATCGAGTTCGAGCAGTTGGGCCAGGATGCCGATCTCGTAGACATCGGAAAACCGGGGATCATCGACGGCCGACTCTCGCTGGATCGCCACCACGATCTCCCGCCCACCTTCGAACGCCTGGTTCAGGGCCCGGACGGTCCTCTCGCGGCCCACGAACAGCGGGTAAGTCGCATTCGGAAACGGAACGAGATCGCGCAACGGAATGGCCGGATAGACCGCCGTTGTCGTCGTTTTCAATAGTGCCGCCGGCACAATCGCATCACGCCGCTCGGCGTGGAGCAGCGCCGACAACGTGTTCCAGTCGGCAACGCCGAGCATTCTCGACACCAGCTCCAGGCTCTCGCTGTGGCTGATGGTGACGGCCTTGGTGGTCAGGGATTCGCGCAGGGTCTGCGCCATAGCCTTGGCATCGCGAAAATCGCGCATCGGTTCGTCCTCTGCATGAGCGATCCAGGTGTGTCAGGTGGTTGCGTTGCTGACCCGGTCGCTCGGGCAAAGGGGGCCGATCAAGGGCTCGATACGTTCACCATCCACGAAGGGGCAACCGGCAGGTCGTATCAACCTGCGTGAAAATTGGCGCAAAGACAGCGTCGTGTCAATTGCCGCTCAGTTCTTCACCGCCGGAATCTCCTCCGTCGGCTGCTGCTGCCCCAGCTTGAACATCGCCAGCGCCTTGTCGAGCGCTTCGCGCAGGGCAAGTGCGGCGGCCGGGCTGCAACGCAGATGCGCGGTCTGAACCACATCGACCCGCACGGCGGCGCCGACCGGCAGCAGCAGGTTGGCCGCGAGCTCGATCTGGATCGCGCCGTTGTGGTGGCCGAAGCAGGAGGCGCCGTCGAAATAGATGATCGGTGCCCGCTCGGAGCTGGAGCTCGAAATGGTGACGGGCCCCAGGTTGGCGGCGGGTGTTTCGGGGTCGGCCATGGGATACTCCTCGAGGGGCAGGGAACCAACGTCCACCATCGTTGCTTCGGCCGGCCCTGTCGAGGCCAAACAGCCCTGCAAGCCTGCCGTGCGGCGATGCATGCGAGGTTTTGCGCAGCACGCGTCACTGGTCTAGAACATCACCATGTCCAGCTCATCGACGTCCGATACACCGACCACGCTTTCTTTCGAGGAACTCGCCGAGGCCATCAAGGGCCGCCGCTCCGATTACGGCCATATCAGCGGGCTCCAGCTCGACCGCTACGCGCCGGCCGAGGCCTGGTCGAGCCTGCCCTACCGCCCCGTCTTCGTCGGCGACACCGAGACCGGCGTGCTCCATGGCGGCGTCGTCACCGCGATGCTGGACGAGAGCTGCGGCATGGCGGTGCAGCTCGCGCTCGACGGCACGCGCGCGATCGCAACGCTCGATTTGCGGATCGACTATCAGAAGCCGGCGACGCCCGGCCTCGACATCAAGGCGCATTCGGTCTGCTACCGCACGACCCGCTCGATCGCCTTCGTGCGTTCCACGGCCTATCAGGAGTCGGAGGACGATCCGGTCGCAACCGCCACCGCCTGCTTCATGATCGGCGCCAACCGCACCAACATGCTCGCCGATCGCAGGATGGACGACGGCAACGTCTCGACGCTGGAGGCGCCGGAGGATCCGAATGGCCCGTTCGCCAACAGCCCGTTCGCGCGCTGTCTCGGCATCCGCGTCAACGACGACGGCACGCTGACGATGCCGTTCTCGCCGATGATCATCGGCAACCCGATTTTGCCCGCGATTCATGGCGGCATGACCGGCGCCTTCCTCGAGACCACCGCGATCCTCGGCGTCAGGCGCGAGCTGGGAACGGCGGCGCTGCCGAAGCCGATCGGGCTGACGGTCAATTATCTGCGCTCCGGCCGCGCGCTCGACAGTCTTGCCAATGTCTCGATCGTGAAACAGGGCCGGCGTATCGTCGCCTTCGAGGCGCGGGCCTGGCAGGACGATCCGGACAAGCCGATCGCCTCCGCCTTCGGTCATTTCATGCTGCGGCCTGCGCCCGGAAACGACGAGGAATAGGCGTATTTCACTTGACGGCCGGGGTTCCGGCCACAACGATAGCGCGTTCCCGGAAGAAGAATTGGGTCGAGGTATTGGGTTGCGGCATCCGATCGACATCGTCGCCATGTTTGCCGCCATCTGGCTGTTGGCCTCGATGGTGCTCGACGCGGTGACGCCGAAGGAGCTGACCGCCGTCCTGATCGCCATCGCGATCGGGCCCGCCATCGTCATCACCGCCGTGTTCTATTATCTGCGCTGCCCGCGTACTGATTTCGCGGTGATGTTCGCCGCACTCTGGCTGATCTCGGACATCGCGATCGCCTTCATCTCGCCGAAGGAGCTGCCGCACTGGCTGCTCGTGCTCGGCTTCGTGCCGGCGACGATCATCGGCATCGTGCTGCACTGGCAGCGCTTCCAGCGCCGCCATGAGCGGTTGCCGCTGCCCTCGGCGAAGCGCGGCTAGCGCGATGGTACACCTCTCCCCGTCGGGAGAGGTGAAGCAAACGCCGCCGCGCCGAAATCAGCGTGACAGCAAGTTCGTTTTCGCGAGATCGAGCACCTCGTCGCCACGACCGCTCATCACCGCGCGCAACACCCACAGGCTAAAGCCCTTGACTTGCTCGGCCGTAATGGTCGGCGGCATCGACAGCTCCTGCTTGGCGGTGACGACGTCGAGCAGCGCCGGGCCGTTGTGGGCCAGCATGTCCTTCATCGCGCCCGGCAGCTCGCCGGGGTCCTCGACGCGCTTGGCGAAGATACCCATCGCGCGCGCCATCGCCGCGAAGTCGGGATTCTCCAGATCGACATTGGTGTCGACGAAGCCGGCCGCCTTCATCTCCAGCGCGACGAAGCCGAGCACGCCGTTGTTGAAGACCACGACCTTCACCGGCAGCTTCATCTGCGTCAGCGTGATCAGATCGCCCATCAGCATGGTGAAGCCGCCGTCGCCGGAGAGCGAGATCACCTGCCGGCCAGGCTGGGCGGCCTGCACGCCGATCGCCTGCGGCATGGCGTTGGCCATCGAGCCGTGCACGAGCGAGCCGATCAGCCGGCGGCGGCCGTTCATGCCGAGATAGCGCGCGGCCCAGATCGTGGGCGTGCCGACATCGGCGGTGAAGGCGGCATCTTCCGACGCGTGATCGCTGATGACTTTTGCGAGATATTGCGGATGGATCGGCTTTGCTCCAGGCGTGCCCTTGGCGAGCGAGTCCAGACCCTCGCGCGCCTTCTTGTAATGCGCGATGGCATCATCGAGATGCTTGCGCTGCGTCTTGGTCTTCAAGAGCGGCAGCAGCGCCTCGATGGTGAGCTTGACGTCGCCGACGAGGCCGAGATCGATCCTGCACCGCCGTCCCAGATTTTCGGGGCGGATGTCGATCTGCGCGATCTGGCAGTCGGTCGGGAAGAACTGCTTGTAGGGGAAGTCAGTCCCGAGCATCACCAGCGCGTCGCAGGCGTGCATGGCGGCATAGCCCGAGGAGAAACCGATGAAGCCGGTCATGCCGACATCGTAGGGGTTGTCGTACTCGACATGCTCCTTGCCGCCGAGCGCATGCACGATCGGGCTCTTCAGGCTTTCTGCGAGCTGCATCAGCGGCGCATGCGCGCCGGCACAGCCGCGGCCGCAGAACAGGGTGATGCGCTCGGCGCCGTTGAGGAGATCGGCGAGCGCCTTGAGCTCATCGGCCGGCGGCACGACTTTTGGCGCTGCGAGCGAAAGCCCGCGCGTGGTCGACAGCGCACGCTTCGGCGGTGCGCGGAAGGCAACATCGCCGGGCATGGCGACGACGGCGACGCCGCGCAGGCCCACGGCGGCGCGGATCGCGTTCTCCAGCACGTAGGGCAGCTGGCTCGGATCCGAGACCAGCTCGCAATAATGGCTGCATTCGCGGAACAGGTTTTGCGGATGGGTCTCCTGGAAATAGCCGCCGCCGATCTCGGCCGAGGGGATCTGCGCCGCGATCGCCAGCACCGGAACGCGGCTGCGATGCGCGTCGAACAGGCCGTTGATCAGATGCAGATTGCCCGGGCCGCAGGAGCCCGCGCAGACCGCGAGGCTCCCCGTCATCTCGGCTTCGCCGGCGGCCGCGAACGCCGCGACCTCCTCGTGGCGGACGTGAATCCAGTCGATGGTGCCGCGGCGGCGCAGCGCTTCGGTGAGACCGTTCAGGCTGTCGCCGACGATGCCGTAGATCCGCTTGACGCCGGCCTGTTCGAGCGTTGCCACGAACAGATCGGCCACGTTGTTGATCGCCATGTCGGTCTCCTGATCTCGCGAGTGCGGCAAGATAGGATAGAAGGCGACCGTGACGGCATCACGGCTTGTTTATTGCCGCGTCAGTCTTTCACAATCGCCCGATCATAGGCCGTGATCGTCGCCTTCGCACGCCCCGCGACATCGGCGGCCGACATACCGGGCTTGTAGAGGCTGGAACCGAGCCCGAAGGCGGTGACGCCGCCCTTGATGTACTCGGCAAAACTCTGATCGGAGACGCCGCCGACCGCGGCGATCATCACCCCGGCGGGCAGCACGGCGCGGATCGCGGCGATGCCGGATGCGCCAAGCACGCTCGCCGGAAAGAATTTCAGGCCCGATGCGCCGGAGCGCGCGGCCAGCAGCGCCTCGGTCGGCGAGAACACGCCGGGCAGCGTGAGCATGGCATACTGATGCGCACGCGCGAGCACCTGGGTATCCACATTCGGCGAGACCATCAGCGTGCCGCCCACGTCGTTGAGACGATCGACATCCGCCGTGGTCAGCACCGTGCCGGCGCCGATCAGCACGCCGGCCGGCGCGAGCTTCGCGGCAATCCCGATGGAGCGGAACGGATCGGGCGAGTTCAGGGGAATCTCGATCGCGGTCATGCCAGCCTCGATCAGCACGCCGACGATGGCCTCGGTCTCCTCGGGCTTGACGCCGCGCAGGATCGCGACCAGCGGACGCTTCATCGGCGGAAATGGAACGCTCATCTCAAGAATCCTTTTCATGTCGTCCAGATCGCAGCGGCTGCCATCGACAGGCCGCGGCGGACGGCGTCGTCGGCGTCGATCGGCTTCACCGCAATCGACAGCGCGTCGAACGCCTGCCGGTACAGCGCCGCAAGCTGCCCCGCGGCAATCAATGTAATGCCGTCTTTCGGCACGACGCCGGAGAGTCCTGCCGCCAGCTCCGCGCCGATCAACGTGCCCGACAGCGTCTCGCGCGCCGCGGCCGGCGTGCCGCCGAACAGCAGCTGGCGCGACCGCGCGGTGAACAAGAGGTTTGCGGCGAAAGCCGGCGCCTCATACGCGGCTTTCACCGCCGCCCCGAAGCTTGCGACGTCCTCAGCGTCAGCGGCGCCGGCGACTGCCAGCGACAAAATCGTCTCGCGCGAGACCACGCTGAAGAGCTCGCCGGTCATGAAGGTGGAAAAATGCGCGACGGTGCCGTCCTGCACGCGCACCCATTTCGAATGCGTGCCGGGCATGCAGACCAGCGCCTCGCCTGCGGCGTCGAGGCCGAGCGCGCCGAGCAATTGCGTCTCCTCGCCGCGCATCACGTCCGGCGACTTGGCGTCGCGTTGCGCGATGCCCGGCAGGATGCGGATGTCGCGCGCCTCGCCCGGCACGCGCGCGGCCTGCTTCAGGATGGCCGCGAGCGGCGCCGGCGTGTCGACATAGCCGGCCTCGACCCAGCCGGTCTTGGCGCCGGCCATGCCGCAGACGAGAACCGGCAGATGATCCGGCACCGCGACCGCCGCAAGGTGCGAATGCAGCACGCCGGCAAAGCCGGCCTTGGCCGCGGCCATCATGCCCTCGTCGCTGCGGCGCTCCGCCAGCACCTGACCGCCACGGTCGACCAGCCACAGGCGAAAGCTGCTGGTGCCCCAGTCCACCGCAACATAAGCAGGCTCGGTCATCTCAATTCGGATCCCTGGTCTCACCGGCAAGACATCGTCTCGCGACATTGAGACGGCGGCCCTGCAATTCCGCTCCGGGATATCGGCTATTGCCGCCGCAAACCAGCCTTTTCTCGCAGGTCCGGGCACGCGTGGCGCTGGCACACCGCTTGCTGAAGCTTCTCCACTCACATCCGTGAACCGCGCAACAAGACGCGTCAATTATGGAGAGGAAACCCATGGAGATCGGCTATTTCACGATGCCTTCGCATCCGCCGGAGTGCGGCCTGAAGGAAGGGAACGACTGGGACCTGCAAGTCATGCGCTGGCTCGACGAGCTCGGCTATCAGGAGGCCTGGGTCGGCGAGCATCACACGGCGCCCTGGGAACCCAATCCGACGCCGGACCTCCTGATCGCGCAGGCTTTGATGCAGACCAAGCGCCTGCGCATCGGGCCGGGCGGCTTCCTGCTGCCCTACCATCACCCGGCCGAGCTCGCCAATCGCGTCGCGATGCTCGACCACATGTCCGAGGGCCGGCTCAATTTCGGCGTCGCGGCGAGCGGCCTGCCGAGCGACTGGGCGATGTTCAACGTCGACGGCATGAGCGGACAGAACCGCGACATGACCCGCGAGGCGCTGGAGATCATCCTGAAGCTGTGGTCCGATCCCGCGCCCTTCACATACAAAGGCAAGTTCTGGACGGTGACCAAGCCGGACACGATGTTCGACTTCCTCAAGCCGCACATCAAGCCGTTGCAGGCGCCGCATCCGCCGATCGGCGTCGCCGGTCTCTCGAAGAACTCGGATACGCTGAAGCTTGCTGGCGAGCGCGGCTTCATTCCGATGAGCCTCAATCTCAACCCGGCCTATGTCGGCAGCCATTGGGACTCAGTCGAGATCGGCGCCGCCAAGACCGGCCGCAAGCCGAACCGGCAGGACTGGCGGCTGGTGCGCGAGGTCTTCATCGCCGACACCGACGAGGAAGCCTGGAAGCTCTCGACCGGCGACATGATGGGCCGGATGATGCACGAGTACTTCCTGCCGCTGCTCGGCCATTTCGGCTTCAAGGACTATCTGAAGCACGCCCCCGACGTGCCCGACAGTGACGTCACCGTCGAATATTGCGCCAAACGGAACTGGATCGTCGGTTCGCCGTCGACCGTCGCCGAGAAGATCGAGAGGATCTACGACGAGGTCGGCGGCTTCGGCGTGCTGCTCGTGTTCGGCTTCGACTACAAGCACATGCCGGAGGCCTGGCACCACTCGCTCTCGCTGCTCAGCAACGAGGTGATGCCGCGCCTGAAGCATCTCGGTTCCGCAAAGAAGGCGGCTTGACGCTCAGCGGGTGCGGCGCAATCGTGCCGCACCCGCCTTCATCTCGGAGACTTCGGCGTGAGCGTGGATGCAAAGGATTTCAAGCAGGCGATGCGCCAGTGCGCCGGCGCGGTCGCCCTGGTCACGGTCGGCGCCGAGCACGGCAAGCGCACCGGGCTGACGGTGACGTCAGCCTGCTCGCTCTCGGACAATCCGCCGTCGCTGATCGTCTGCGTCAACCGCAACGCCAGCGCGCACGCCCGCATCCGCGAGGAAGGCGCCTTCGCGATCAACTTTCTGCAGGAGGATCACGCGCTGCTGGCACTCACCTTTAGCGGCCAGAAGGGCGTCAATGGCGACGACCGCTTTGCGTTCGGCCAATGGACGCGCGGAGCGACAGGCGCGCCGGTGCTCACCGATGCGGTCGCCGCATTCGATTGTGTGCTGATGCAAGAGTTCGAGACCAGGACGCATTCGATCTTCGTCGGCGAGGTGCGCGGCGCGACGCATTCCGAAGGAGCTGCGCCGCTCGTGTATCTGCGCAGCAGCTTCCATGTCCCTCACGAAATCCGCGAGACCGTTTCAGTCGGCGATCTCGATTCGCGGCATCTGAGCTGGACGGATTTTTCGTAAGGAGCCCTACTGCGCCGTCTCGATCTTCAGCAGCTTGATCTTCCGATACAGCGTGGCGCGACTGAGCTTCAGCGTACGCGCCGCCTCGGTGACGCGGCCGCCGTGCTTGCGCAAGGCCTCGATGATCGTCGCGCGTTCGGCTGCGGCAAGGTCCGGCTCCGCCCGCCCACCAAACGGCGGCAGATCGAGGTCGGCATCAGTGATGACGCCGTTCTCCGCCGTGCAGCCGGCGAGCCGCAGCACATGGCGGAGCTGGCGCATGTTGCCGGGATAGGGATAGGCCGAGAGCAGCGCCCAGGCTTCCTGCGAGAGACGGCAATTCGGCGCCTCCTCGCGCGCGATCTGGCGAATGATGTCGTCCCGATCGGCTCGCTCACGCAGGGCCGGCAGCCGCACCTCCATGCCGCGCAGGCGGAAATACAGATCGGCGCGGAAGGCGCCCTTCTCGGCCATATGGCCGAGATCTCGGTGGGTGGCGCTGATCAGGCGGATATCGACAGGCACGGGCTTCAGCGCGCCGAGCGGCCAGACCTCGCGGTTCTCCAGCACGCGCAGCAGTCGCGTCTGGAGCGCGATCGGCATGTCGCCGATCTCGTCGAGGAACAGCGTGCCGCCATCGGCCTGCACGATCAGGCCTTTCGAGCCATCGCGCCGCGCGCCGGTGAAGGCGCCGGCCTCGTAGCCGAACAGCTCGGCGTCGATCAGACTCTCTGGCAGCGCCGCGCAATTGAGCGCGACATAATTGCTGCGCGCGCGGTTACTGGCAGCGTGAATGGCACGAGCAAACACATCCTTGCCGACCCCGGTCTCGCCATGCAGCAGCACCGGCAGGTTGTGATCACCGATGCTCCTCAGACGCTTCACGCTTTTGACCAAGCCGGGATCGCGGCCGGCCAGTCGCTGCAACGCGTCGAAGCGATCGGCGGGTGCATCGCGGCGTATCGCCGGCGATCTCGCGCGCAGCGGCGGCGCGACATGGCCGTGCCCCAGCGCACCGCCATCGGCGCGGCGCAGCTCGACAATCTCGTCGGCGTTGCGCGGCTGGTCGAGCTTGATGTAGCGCGACAGGTCGATGCCGGATGCGATGAGGCCATCGGTGAGGCCGAGCAGCGCGCGCGCAGAGCGGCAGGCACCGACGATGCGGCGGTCATCGTCATAGGCGAGCAGCCCACTGCCGCCATCGCCCGGCACCGTGGCGATCCAGGCCTCGCGGAAGTGATCGCGAAAAATCGCGCCCTCCATCCGTCGCGTCGCCTCCATCGTCACCGCGAGCGCAAGCTGATGCGCGGCGCGCTCGAGATCCTCGCGGCAGGAGGTGATGTTGATGGCGCCCGCGAGCCGCCCGGAATGATCGAACAGCGGCGCGACCGCGCAGGAGAACATGTGCCACTGCGCGCGAAAATGCTCGTCGCGATGCACCAGGATCGGCTTCTGCTCGGCGAGGCAGGTCCCCAGCCCGTTGGTGCCCTCGAAGGTCTCGGCGAAATTCGAGCCGGTGTAGATCTTCCAGTCCATGAACATCCGCGCGTCGGCTTCACCCGGCAGCCGGCTGAACAGCATGGTCGCGTTCGCGTCAGCGAGATTGACGCAATAGCCGGCGTCACGCAGCACACGGGCGAGATCGTCGAGCTCGGGCGTGAGCAGCCGGATTGTCTCCTCCATCGGCTCCGCGACGTGCCGGATCTCGGCTTCGGTGAGCGTCTGCGGCGGGCCCTGTCGGGCAGGATCGAGCTTGTGGCTGATCAGGCAGCGCCGCCAGGAATTGGCAATCCGCGAAGACGCATCGACGTCGGCCACATGATTGGCGACGGACAAGACACGGGCGACATGGTTCGAGGCCGAAAGGCTGGCCATCGCGGACGTCTCCACCCTGTACTATTGTGCAAAGTCTGGCACCACAGGCAGGGAAGTCAATCAGGAACCGGGACGCAGGCTATTGCTGCACTGCCCTCACCATGTATCGATGCACGGCCGCTTCTTCCCCGTCCGCGCGGGTGGGCTCGGCACGGAGCGCAAGCCGGCCATGATCCAGCGCCGCGTCTCGGCGGGATCGATGACGTTGTCGATCTCGAACACCGAGGCGATCGAGACCGCCTTGCCGTTGGCATAGAGCTCGGCGACCTTGTTGCGATAATAGGTCTCGCGTTCCTCCGGATCGGCGATCGCCTCCATCTCCTTGCGGAAGCCGAGGCGGACATAGCCTTCGAGGCCCATGCCGCCGAACTCGCCGGTCGGCCACGCCGCGGTGAAGAAGGAGGCGTGGAAGCCGCCGCCGATCATCGACTGCGCGCCAAGCCCGTAGCCCTTGCGCAGCACGATGCCAAACAGCGGCACGGTCAGGCTCGCGCCTGTCACGAACATGCGCGAGACATGGCGCACGATCGCGGTCTTCTCTGCCTCCGGGCCGACCATGAAGCCGGGCGTGTCGCAGAGTGAGACGATCGGCAGATCGAAGGCATCGCAGAGCTGGAGGAAGCGCGCGGCCTTGTCGCCGGCATCGGCATCGATCGCGCCGCCGAGATGGCGCGGATTGTTGGCGATCAGGCCGAACGGTTTGCCCTCGATGCGGATCAGCGCCGTGATCATGCCGACGCCGTAGTCGCGACGCAGCTCCAGCACGCTGTCCTTGTCCGCGACGAGGTCGATAACGCTGCGGATGTCGTAGACGCGCAGGCGGTTCTCGGGAATGGCGCGGCGGAGCAGGCGCTGGTCGGCGGCTTCCCAATCCGTCACCGCGCCCTGGAAATAGGACAGGTATTTTTGCGCGACGGATGTCGCCTCCTCCTCGTCCTCGACCAGGATGTCGATGACGCCGTTGGGCGACTGGAACGAGACCGGGCCGACCTCGGCCGGATGATAGACGCCGAGCCCACCGCCCTCGATCATCGCCGGGCCGCCCATGCCGATCGAGGCATTCCTGGTGGCGATGATCACGTCGCAGCAGCCAAGCATCGCGGCGTTGCCGGCGAAGCAATAGCCGGAGACGACGCCGATCACCGGCACGAGCCCGGAGAGTCTTGCGAACTGCACGAAGGACGGACCGTCGAGGCCGGTCATGCCGAGCCGGTCGGTGTCGCCGGGCCGGCCGCCGCCGCCCTCGGCATAAAACACCAGCGGCACGCGCCAATCTTCCGCCAAGGTCAGCATGCGGTCGATCTTCTTGTGATTCATGTGGCCCTGCGTGCCCGCGAGCACGGTGTAGTCATAGGCCACGACGATGCAGCGCGCGGTATCGGGGCTGAATTTTTCGGCGTTGACGGTCGCGACACCCATCACGAGGCCGTCGGCCGGCGTATTCTTGATGAGATCGTCGAGCTTGCGGCGGCGCCGCTGCGCCGCGATCGCGAGGCTGCCATATTCCATGAACGAGCCGTCATCGACCAGCTGCGTGACGTTCTCGCGCGCGGTGCGCTGATTGGTGTTGCGGCGGCGCTCGACCGAGGCCGGGCGGTTCGCATCGAGCGTGTTGGCCTGGCGCGCGATCAGCTCAGCCAGATCGGGGCGGATATGGTCGAGATCGATGTCGGCTTCCGCGGCCGTGCTATCAGCGGCAACGTCAAGTGGCTCCAGATACATGATCGGCTCGCCGTGTAGCAGCGTCACGCCGTCGCCGGCGGCAAGCTTCATGACCCGCCCGCCCTGCTCGGCCATCACGAGGTGCTCCATCTTCATGGACTCGATCACGGCGAGCTGCTGGCCCGGGCGCACGATCTCGCCTTCCTTCACCTGGATGGTGACGATGGTTCCCTGCAAGGGCGCGGCGACCATCACTGCGCCCTCGGGCACCGCTTGCGCGACGTGGGCTTCGGCGGCGTGAGCGCCGCTTCGCTCGGCTGCCGCAAAATACAGCGGCTTGGCCGCACCGTCGGCCGCCTCGACGAGCTTTGCGATGTTGCGATCGATGAAATCGGTCGCGATCCGGTTGGTCCTGAAGTCGGGGTGCGAGAGCACCGCCTGAAGGAAAGCGATGTTGGTGACGACACCGTCGATCCGGAATTCGCGCAAGGCGCGCGACGCCTTTGCGACCACGTCATGCCAGGCCTCGCCCGGCGTATGCACGATGACTTTTGCAAGCAGCGAGTCGAAGGCAGCGCTGGTCTTGTAGCCGGCATAGCCAAAGCTATCGACGCGCACACCGGGCCCCGACGGCGGCTCGAACACGGCGAGCACGCCGCCGGTCGGATGCGTGGCACCCGTCTCGTCCAGCGTCTCCATGTTGACGCGGAGCTGTATGGCATAGCCGCGCGGCTTGGCGATCGATCCTTGTGCAAGACTGAGAGAAGCGAGCGAGCTGCCTGCCGCGACCGCAAGCTGGGCGCGGACGAGATCGAGGCCGAGCACCTCCTCCGTCACGGTGTGCTCGACCTGGAGCCGCGGATTGGCCTCGATGAAGGCGAAGGTGTCGTCGGCGCCGCCGTCGACCAGAAACTCGAAGGTGCCGAGATTGTCGTATGACGCGGCCGTCGCAAGCTGCTTCGCCGCTTCGATGATGCGGCCGCGCAGAGTGTCACTGAGCGAGGGGCTCGGCGCCACCTCGACCAGCTTCTGGTGCCGGCGCTGGATGGTGCATTCGCGCTCCCAGAGATGCGAGATCGCGCCATGGCGGTCGCCGATAATCTGCACCTCGATGTGGCGCGCCTGCCGGATCAGCCGCTCGGCATAGACGCCGTCGAAGCCGAACGCCGCCTTGGCCTCGGACTGGCAGCGCGCATAGGCTTCCGCGAGATCGCTTGCGTTCTCGACCACGCGCATGCCGCGACCGCCGCCGCCGGCCATGGCCTTGATCACGATCGCCGCACTGGCTCCGAGCGAGGTGAAGAACGCACTGATCTCGTTCAGGCTTGACGGCCCGCTCGTGCCCGCGATGATCGGCACACCGCAGCGTTTGGCCAGTTGCCGTGCCGCGACCTTGTCGCCGAACAGTTCAAGCGCGGTCACCTTTGGCCCGACGAAGATGATGCCCTGATCCGCGCAGGCTTTGGCGAACGCTGCGTTCTCGCTCAGAAAGCCGTAGCCGGCGTGCACGGCATCGCAGCCGGCGCCCTTGGCCGCCTTTACCACGGCGTCTATGTCGAGATAGGCCCGCGCGCCGCGGCCGGGGATTTCGACCGCCTCGTCGGCAACGCGCACATGCAGCGACAGCGCGTCGTCCGCAGGATGGATCGCGACCGTCGCGATGCCGGCGTCAGCCGCCGCGCGTGCGATGCGGATGGCGATCTCGCCGCGATTGGCGATCAGGAGCTTTTTGAACGACATGCGGCGATCTCCATGCCCGCGAGGCTTCACGCAGGCGGCAGGTTGGATGATCCTGCATCTTCACTTTAGCCGTACTCGTCAAGGGAGAGGAAGCGGTTGCAACGACCGGTCCCGCGGGCCGGAATATCTCAGTCGGCCGATCGCGCTTCGATGAGGCGAATAATCCGCCTTACGGCAGACGGGATCGGCGCGACGATCGGTACGGTGAACAGCGGCTGAAGCTCGCGCGCGGCCTCGCCCAGTGGCCCGCCGCCGATGATGACGGCCTGCGCCCCGTCCCGTGCGATGCAGGCTTCGACTGCGCCGGCGAGGGCGGAGCGCAACTGCGCCGGGTCGCGCATCAGGTCTTGCGGATCGCCTGCAGCAAAGCGCGTGCCGGTGTAGCGGGAACGCAATCCCAGCGCTTCAGGCAGGGCGTCGATCTTCGCGCCCAGCAACGGCGTCGTGGTCGCAACACCAAAGCGCCGACCGTTCTCTACGGCTTCGAGCATCGACGACTCGCCGATGCCGACGGCTGGCAGCATCATGGCCGCCTTGATCCCGGCAAGCCCGGGATCGCCGAACGCTGACACGACGATGCCGTCGCAGCAAGCCTGACGCGCCCGCGCGATCTCCTCGACCTCGGACGCAGCCGCCTCCAGCGCATCTGCCGAGACGATCATCGACGGCGCTCGCGTTGCCGTGGCGCCCTCGATGTCGATGCCATTGCTGGCCGCAGACTTCGCGATGGCGACCATCATCGCGGTGGTCGCCTCGCTGCTGTTTGGATTGATCAGGAGAATGCGGGCCATGCTATCCGCCGGCCCGCGCCCGCGCGCCGATCTCCTGGAAGATCGCGGTGAGCTCGTCGACTTCGTCCTCGCCTTCCCGCGGCCTGATCCGCTGCTCCATCTCCTCGATGTGATGGCGCATGGCATGAATGGCGCCGGCCTTGTCACGGGCGAGGATCAGCGCGCCGATATCGGGATGTGCGTCGGGCGAGCAATCCGGCTCGCCCGGCTGCTCGAAGGTCGCGATCGCCAGCGACGTCCGCAGCATCAGCTCGCGCGACATGTCGAGCAGCACCTGATTGCCGGCGAGCTTGGCGACCAGGATATGGAATTCGGCCGTGAGCGACAGCGAGGCCCAGCGATCGTTGCGGTCGTGGCGCGCCTCGAGCTCCATATGCGCCTTCAGCTCGGCCTTGCCGGATTTGTCCAGCCGATCGATCGCCGCCGCCACCGTGGCCGTCTCGATGATGCGGCGCGCGGCAAAGATATCCTGGGCTTCCTCCCAAGTCGGACGGTAGACGAACGCACCCCGGTTCGGGATCTGCATCACCACCTTGCGCGAGGCGAGATGGGACAGCGCCTGGCGGATGTGAATCCGCGTGGTGCCGAACGCGGCCGCGAGTTTGTCCTCGCCGAGCTTGGCACCGGGCTTGAGCCGCTTCTGGCTGATCGCGGTCAAGATGCCCTGGACCACCGCATCGTCGTCGATGCTGCGCGGATCGACAGCCTCGGGCTCGCTGCGTTTCGGCTCAGGGCGCTTCGTCTTGCGTTTGAGGGGACGGCTTCGCTTCATGTCCTGCTTTTACAGGATTCCAAGATGTTGCCGGAGCTCATTTTTTGCACAAACCAACCACCATACTGTTTACAATATAGACGATAAATTGGCGCCAATT
The DNA here is from genome assembly GCF_015624505.1 of Bradyrhizobium commune. NCBI lineage: Bacteria > Pseudomonadati > Pseudomonadota > Alphaproteobacteria > Hyphomicrobiales > Nitrobacteraceae > Bradyrhizobium > Bradyrhizobium commune. Next base: position 6,258,295 of record NZ_CP061379.1, read on the forward strand.
CTGGGCGCCTAAAAAATAACACAGCGACCGCAGAGTCTTAGCCAACCGGCCGCGCTGGCACGGCGATTGCTAACTCTCCCTGGCTCAGGACAACGCGACCGATGGAGCTGGCGTTGAGTGACGTGCGCGGATATTCGCTCGATCTGAAGGGCATCGGCCACGCCTTTGGCGCAACGGTGGCGCTGGACGAGATCAATCTCGCTGTTGCCGGCGGCGAGCTCATCGCGCTGCTTGGTCCGTCCGGCTGCGGCAAGACCACGATGCTCCAGATCATCGCGGGCTTCCTGCGTCCGTCCAAAGGCGAGGTCCGCTTCGACGGCGCCCGGGTCGAGCACATCCCCGCGAACCGCCGCCGCATCGGCATGGTGTTCCAGAACTATGCGCTGTTTCCGCATCTCACCGTATTCGAGAACGTCGCCTATGGCTTGAGGGCGCGCAAGACGCCAAAGGCCGAGGTCGCGGCAAAGGTCGAGCAGATGCTTGGCCTCGCCCAGATGGCAGCGTATGCGCGACGACTTCCGGGAGAACTGTCCGGCGGACAGCAGCAGCGCGTGGCGCTGGCGCGCGCACTCGCGATCGATCCGGGCCTCGTGCTGCTCGACGAGCCGTTTTCCGCGCTCGACAAGAATCTGCGTCTCGACATGCAGATCGAGATCAAGAGCCTGCTGAAGACCTTTGGCGTCACCTCCATCATCGTCACGCACGACCAGGAGGAGGCGCTGTCGATGGCCGACCGCATCGTCGTGCTCAACAAGGGCCGCATCGAGCAGATCGACAGCCCGGACGCGCTCTACGATCGCCCCGCAAGCCTCTTCATCTCGAGCTTCATCGGCCACACCAATCTGCTGCGCGGGACCGTGACCGAAGCGGACCGCGTGGTGCTGGACGCTGGACCCGAGATCGACCTTGGACGCTCCGTGCAGCGGTGGCGCGGCACGCCGGTGACGATCTCGGTGCGGCCGGAGAACATCGCGTTCGGCGCCGCAGGGCAGCCGGGCGCAATCCCCGTCACCATCCGCGCCACCGTGCCGCTCGGCGCCGTCAGCGTCACCGAAGGCGTCACCGCCAGCGGTGAGGCCGTGAAGATCAGCCAGGCCCGCGCCGCCGGCATCGCGAAGGCGCAGGCAGGAGACACGGCCTGGCTCGCAATCACCGACACCTCGCGCGTCAGCGTTTTCAGCACGCCGGTCGACGATCTTTCAAATCATCAGCACAGGAGTATCTGACATGAGCCTATCCCGGAGATCGCTGCTCACCACCGGTTCAGCCGCAATTGCTGCGGCAGGCCTGGGGTGGCCGACATCATCGCGCGCGGCGTCCTCGATCGTGGCGACGACCTATCCCGGCAGCTTTGACGAGGCCTTCCGTTCGGTGGTCGGACCCGCCTTCAAGAAGGCGAGCGATGCCAGCGTCACCTTCACGCCGCTGCTCGGCGTCGACCAGATCGGCAAGATCCAGGCCTCGCGCAACGCGCCGCCCTTCGACGTGGTGCTGTTCGACGAGGGGCCGCTGATCCCGGCGATCGCGAGCGGTGTGCTGGAAAAATTCCCGGCCGAGCAATCGAAATCCTATGCCGACATTCCGAGCGCGTTTCGCCATCCCGACGGGTACGCGCCGGTGATCACCTGTCAGTTGATCGGCATCGCCTACAACCCGAAGAAGATCACGACCCCGCCGACTTCGTGGGAGGATCTGTGGAAGCCGGAATACAAGGGCCGCGTCGGCATCACCGGGCTCGGCTCGAGCCTCGGCACCGCCTTCATGGTCGAGATCGCGAAACTCAACGGCGGCTCCGAGACCAACATCGAGCCGGCCTTCGAAGCCATCAAGAAGCTGCTGCCGAATGTCGGCGCGATCGCGGCTTCGCCCGGCGCACTGGCGGCGCTGTTCCAGCAGGGTGAGATCGATATTGCCTTCAACTTCTGGAACAACGTGGCGCTGCTCGCCGCCAAGGGCGTCGATATCGCCTTCGCCAAGCCGAAGTCCGGCGCCGTCGTGATCCGCACCAGCGCGCAGATCGTGAAGAACAATCAGGATCCGAAAGCTGTGCTCGACTATCTCGACACTGTGATGTCGGCCGACACGCAGAAGGGCATCGAGGCCTCGCCCTGGGTGATGATGCCGACCAACGGCAAGGTGGCGCTGACCGGCGCCAACCTCACCGTCGCCAAAAGCGTCGACGACCTCGTCGCCAACAATGTGTTGCTGGACTGGACCAAATTCCAGGCGATGCGCGGCGAATGGATCACCCGCTTCAGCAAGGAAGTGAAGATCTAGGATGACGCCGGCGAGCACGACCGCATCGAGACAGCTGCTGCCAGTGGTTCCGCTGGCGGCACTGTTCTTCGCAGCCTTCGTGCTGCCGCTGGCCGCGCTCGTCGCAATCAGCCTGTTCCGCACCCCCCAATTCGCGGAGCTGTCGCTGGCGCAATATCTGCGCTTCTTCGCGGATCCGTTCAGCATCAAGGTGCTGACGGATACACTGTGGCTCGGCGCCGAAGTTGCGCTGGCGACGCTGATCCTCGCCTATCCGCTCGCGCTGGTCTATGTCGCGAGCGGTCAGCTCATGCGCACGCTGATCACCTTCCTGATCATGCTGCCGCTGCTGACCAGCACGGTGGTGCGCACCTTTGCCTGGATCGTCATCCTTGGCCGCGATGGCATCATCAACTCCGCCATGCTGTCGCTCGGGTTGTGGCAGGCGCCGGCCCGGCTGCTTTACACCTGGGAGGGCACGATGCTGGCGCTGACCCAGATCCAGCTTCCGCTGATGGCGCTGCCGGTCATCAACAGCCTGCTGCGGCTCGACGGCAATCTGACACGGGCCGCGGAGGGGCTGGGTGCAAGCCGCGCCCGCATCTTCTTCACTATTATCCTGCCTTTGACGCTGCCCGGCGCCATCGCCGGCTGGTTGCTCGTCTTCGCTGCGGCCGCGACCGCCTTCATCACCCAGACGCTGGTCGGCGGCGGCCGCATCATCCTGATGCCGTCCTATATCTACCAGCAGGCGGTCGGCGTGCAGGACTGGCCGTTCTCGGCCGCGCTGTCGCTGATCTTCACGCTCGCCGTCACCGGCATCGTCTTTGCCATTGGCGCGCTGTCCCGCCGCTTCGTGCGAGGCGTCGATGCAGCGTAGTTTTGTGGATCGCCTCTATTCCGGCGTCGTCGGCACCATCACCGGCTTCGGCATGCTGTTGTTGTTGGCCCCAACGCTGGTCGTGCTCGTCATTTCCTTCACCGGCGGCATCACGCTGAAATTCCCACCGCCGAGCTGGTCGCTGCGCTGGTATGTCGAGCTCTTGCAATCGCAGGAGATCATCGAACCGGCGTTGACGAGCCTGAAGGTCGCCGCTGCCGCGACGCTTCTTTCCGCCGTGCTGGGCGGCGCGGCGGCACTCGGGCTGGCACGAAGCAAGCTCAAGATCGCACGCGCATTGGACGCGCTGTTCATGTCGCCGATGGTGCTGCCGGCGATGGCGTTCGGCCTGTCGCTGCTGCTGGTCTTCAACCTGCTCGGCATCCGCCTGTCGGCGGCGACGCTGGTGCTTGGCCACACCATCATCTGCGTGCCCTTCGTGATCCGGATGGTCGGCGCGTCGGTGCAGCAGCTCAATCCGGTGCTGGTCACCTGTTCGCTCAGCCTGGGCGCCAGCCGCTGGTACACGTTCCGCCGGGTCACCCTGCCGCTGATCCGTCGCGGCATCGTCGCCAGCTGCTTTGTTGCGTTCCTGACCTCGTTCGACAACGTTCCGGTGTCGCTGTTCCTGGCCGACGCGCGCACTGAAGTCTTGCCGATCAAGCTCTGGGCGATCCTCGAAGGCAGCCTCGACGTCCGCGTTGCCGCCGTCTCCGGCGTGATCGTGCTGGTGACGCTGGCCGGCCTCGTCTGCGCGGAAATCTTCGGCGGCGTCAGCCGCCAGATCGGAAGCCGCTGACCATGCCGATCGAACGCGACCTTCGCGGATATGGAAGGGCACGCCCGGACATCATCTGGCCCAACGGGGCGCGCGTCGCGGTGTCGCTGGTGGTGAATTTCGAGGAGGGTGCCGAGCTCGCCGTCGAGCAGGGCGACGCGGAGACGGAGCGCTATGGCGAAGTCGCCGCGACGCTTGCGCCGGGTGTGCGCGATCTCGCGCAGGAGCAGGTGTTCGACTACGGCTTACGCGCGGGCCTGTGGCGTTTCCTCGACGCTTTCACTGACGCCAGGGTTCGCTCGACCTTCATGATGTGCGGCCGCGCGGTCGAGCGCGTACCGGACCTTGCTCGCACCGTAGTCGAAGCCGGGCATGAGCCCGCGGTGCATGGCTGGCGTTGGCTATCGCACGCGCTCTATGACGATCGTCAAACCGAGCGCCGCGACATTGAGAAGACCCGCGAAATCATTGCCCGTGCGACCGGCGTCACACCGGTCGGCTTCATGTCACGCGGCAGCCAGAGCGCCTGGACGCGCGACCTCCTGACCGAGCTCGGCTTCGGCTACGATAGCAACGCGCTCGATGACGACCTGCCCTATTGGAGCCGATCGCCGCAGGGATCGATGCTGATCCTGCCTTATGGCTTCGACACCAACGACATGAAGTTTTTCCATCCGAACGGCTTTGTGCAGCCGGAGGATTTTTCGGGCTATGTCAGCGCGGCGCTCGCGACGCTGGTCGAGGAGGCCGAGCGCGGCCGTTCATCGATGCTGTCGATCGGCTTTCACCTGCGCATTTGCGGCCGACCCGCGCGGTTCCGCGCCGTGCGGGCCATTCTCGCCGAGCTAGCGCGGCTCGAAGGCCGTGTCTGGGTCGCGACGCGCGCCGACATCGCGGCGCATTTTCGCGCGGTCGCGCGCTAGGCCGCCCGCACGCCGGCAACGAAGGCGCTGACCTCGTTCTCCAGCGATTGCAGTTTCTGGGTCAGCCGGCCGCTCGACTGCAGCACGAGGCCAGCGGCCTGGCCGGTCTCGGCGGTCGCATCGGTGACGCCGGAGATGTTTTGCGAGACCTGGTCGGTGCCGGAGGCCGCTTCCTGCACGCTGTGGGCGATCGCCTGCGTCGCGGCGCCCTGCTCCTCAACCGCGGCGGCGATCGAGGAGGAGATCTCGTTGACCTCCATGATGGTGGCGCGGATGCTCTCGATGTTGCCGACGACCTGGTTGGTCTCGGCCTGGATCGCGGTGATCTGCGCACCGATCTCGTCGGTCGCCTTCGCGGTCTGGCTCGCCAGCGACTTCACTTCGCTCGCGACCACCGCAAAGCCCTTGCCGGCTTCGCCCGCGCGCGCCGCCTCGATGGTGGCGTTGAGCGCGAGCAGGTTGGTCTGCGAGGCGATCTGGTTGATGAGGTCGATGACCTCGCCGATCTTGTGGGCGGCTGCGGCCAATCCCTGCACGGTATCATTGGTGCGCTGGCCGTCGGCAGCGGCCTTGTCGGCCACCATTGCGGCCTGCGCGACGCGCTGGCTGATCTCGGTGATGGACGACGAGAGCTGGCCGGCGGCGGAGGCCACCGTCTGCACGTTGCTGGAAGCCTGCTGGCAGGCGGTCGCGACGAAGCTCGCGCGGTCGGTCGCCTTGTTCGCGGTCTCCGACATGCCCTGGGCCGCGTGCTGCATCTCGCGCGCCTCGTTGAAGACGTCGCGGACCACGGCCTGGACGCTCGCCTCGAACTTGCCGGCGAGATCGGTCATGGTCTTGCGCTTCTCGTCGTCGGCCCGCTGCTTGGCTTCCTGCTGCTCGGCATGCATCTGGCGCACCGCCGACGCATTGTCCTTGAACACGGCGAGCGCCTTGGCGAGCCCGCCGACCTCGTCGTGCCGGTTCGTGTAGGGCACCTCGAACGCGCTGTCGCCGGCGGCGAGGCGCTCGGTGAGTGCCGTGATCTTGGCAAGCGGCCTGGTGACGCTGCGGCCGATCATGAAGGAGCAGCCGAGCACGAGCACAAACACCGCGAGGCACACCAGCGCGAAGGTCATCGCATCCTGGCGGAACACGGCATCGACGTCGTCGAGATAGATGCCGGTGCCGACAATCCAACCCCAGGGCGCAAAGCCCTTCACATAGGAGATCTTGGCCACCGGCTGCTCGAAGCCGGGCTTCGGCCAGAGGTAGCTGTAGAAGCCGGCGCCCTGTTTCTTGACGACGTCGACGAAGCCCGAGAACAGGCGGTTGCCGGTCGGGTCCTTCATCTCGGAGAGATCCTTGCCGTCAAGCTCGGGCTTGATCGGATGCATGATCATCTTCGCGGCCATGTCGTTGAGCCAGAAATACTCGACCTTGTCGTAGCGCAGGCTCTTGATCTCCGCGATCGCACCGGCCTGCGCCTGCTCGCGCGTGAGCTTTCCGTCGCTCTCCATCTGTTGTTGGTGCGTCAAAATGCCGTAGACGACGTCGACCATCTGCTGCGTCTTGGCCTGGCGGTCGGAGATCATCTGGGCACGCAGGGTCGAGAGCGCGATCGGGGCCAGGGCGATCATGCCGAGGAGGCCGATGCCAACGATCAGGACCAGCTTGAAACTGATGCGGGAAAAAATCATCGGTGCTCGCATGAATAAGCAATACAGATATGCGAGTTTATCCCGAACGCCTTAGCAAAGCCTTAAGCATTCGGGTTCGCAGCTTTCTTTGGAGGTGCGCGAGATGACGCGCGATCTCGACATGCTGAAGATCGACGTGGACGTGATCGACACGATGATCCGGCTGCGCGGTGCGAACGGCACTCCACCGGCCCACGCCGATGAGGCGGCCGAAAAGCCGGCCGAACCGGAGGCCGAGTGATCTGGTCGCGTTCCGGGGAAGCTGCATCGGGGCTAGCAGCCTTTCCCATCCGCAACGCACGCCTCCATGATCCCGTCGAGCTCGGCCTTCGAGAGCACGCCGAGCTCGGCAATGAAGACGATCCGGGCACGCGGCACGCCTTCAGTCGGTGGTTCGCCCGGCGCCAGCGTCGCGCGGCCGCCGGCGAACTGAAATACCATCTGGCGGCCGGGCTGCTCGATGGTCTCGAACAGGCCTTTCGCGCGCGCCAGCTTCGGCGCCAGCCTGCCGATGGCCTGCTGCAAGCGCGGCAGCGAGAGCGGCTGGTCGGAGGTCCAGCTCAGGGTCTCGAAGCGCTCTTCGGCCGGACGTTTCGGTCCTGGCTCGCGCGGCGCGGGCGCGCGATCAACATTCGCGGGGAACAGCAGCGCGGACGGAATTGCGCCGTGTTGCGCATCGACCACCAATGCAGGAACGCGCTGCGCGCGGATGGCCTCGCGCATCCGCACCCCCGCGCCTTCGTCGGCCAGATCCAGCTTGCTCAGCGCGACGATATCGGCGACACGCAGCTGCGAGCGCTGGAGCGCGTCGTCCAGGGCGGCCGGCGGCGTCGCGGCATCCATCACGCAAAGCACGGTTTCCAGCAGTGCCTCGCGCAGGATCACCGGATCCATCAGATTGCGCACGATGTCGGCGGGATCGGCGACGCCGCTGGTTTCGATGACGATGTATTCCGGCTTCGGATCGCGCCGCAGCAAGCTCGAGAGCGTGCGCAGCAGGTCGCCTTCGAGCGAGCAGCATATGCAGCCATTGGCGAGACTGACCACGCCGTCGCTCGCGCCCGCGATCAACTCCGCATCGATGTTGATCGCGCCGAAATCGTTGACGACGGCGGCAATGCGCCGCCCGTCGGCGTTGGCCAGCAGATGGTTGACGACCGTGGTCTTGCCCGCCCCCAAAAAGCCCGTCACCAGGAGAATGGGGACCGGCATGGGTCAGCTCCCGACGACCGGACGGCGGACGGGACAGCCGGGCCGCGCTGCGACGTCGAGCACGCCGTCGGTAATCAGCATCTGGCCGCTGACCACGAGATGCCGCACGCCTTCCGACGGACGGTTCATCGCGGTGAACGTCGCGCAGTCGCTGAGCTTCTCGTAGTCGAACACGACGATGTCGGCATCGGCGTCCTTCGCAAGCCTGCCCTTGGCGCGCATCGCGGGCGTGCTCTGCGACAGAATCTCGGCCGGGATCAGCGCGCATTTGCGCACGCCTTCGAGCAGCGACACGGCTTTGCGCTCGCGCACCCATTCGCGGATGAACTTTGTGAAGCACCCGGCCGAGCGCGGATGCGATGTGGCGTCGTCCGGCAACGGCCAGGCGTCGCCGGTGTAGGTCTTGCCGTCCGACGTCGTCCACGGCATCGCGTCGGAGGCGATCGCGCCGCCGGGATAGAGCACGGACAGATCGAGGAGGTCGCGATGATGCGCGTTGTGCTCGGTGTCGAGGATGTGCCACAGCACCAGCGAGGACGGCTCCTCGGCCTGAGCCTTCAGCAGCTCCTCGCGGTCGTGGAAGCGATAGCCGTCGGTCACCCGCTGCACGGAATCGTAGCCGGTGCCGTTGCGTTCGACGAATTGGGGATCGCTGAAGAAGGCGGCGGCCAGCACGGTCGAGCCGGTGCCGTAAGGGTAAGCCTCGACCGTGATCGGCAGGCCCTGCGCCTGCGCCTTCTCGACCAGCACGCGGCAGCGTTCGATGTCGGTCTTGCTCGACGAATTGAAGTGACAGATGTGCATGTGCGCGCCTGTCGCACCGGCATAACCGATCAGGCGGATATAGGCCTCCGCCGCGCTCTCGGGATCGATGCGCGACATGTAGGCAACGTGGGTGAAGGTCGGCACGTTCTGCTTCGCGGCGAGCTGGCAGACCGCGGTCAGCTCCTGCACGCCGGCGCCCGGCGCATAGGCGTTCAGGATGCCGATGCCGATGCCGCCTTCGTTCAGGCCGCGCGCGAGGCGCTCGAGGATGCCGGCGACCTCCGCATCGCTCGCGACGTTGTCAATCCAGCGGCGGTCGCGCATGGCGTTGCCGAACGCTTCCAGCGAGCTCTCCGCATTCGAGCCCGTCATCGCGCCGATGCGCGCAAAGGCCCAGTTGGTGGCCGCACCGTAGTTCAGCACGCGGCCTTTCCGCGCCTGGCGCTCATACCAGGAGGCGACCGGCAGCACGCCGGCCTCGAGATCGAGCGTCGTCGTGACGCCGTCGAACGCCTGCATGCGGTCGGCGGGGATCGACTGGCCGTGCGCGTGCAGGTCGATGAAGCCGGGCGCGACCACGAGCCCGGCCGCATCGATCACCCGCTCGGCGCCGCCGAGCGAGGAGCCGACGGCGGCGATCTTGCCGTCCACCACCGCCACGTCGCCGATGGCGTCCATCCCGCTTGCGGGGTCCACCACACGCCCGCCAGAGATCACCAAACCGCTCATATCGTCACTCCGAAAGCTGATCCAAAACCTCCGAAGGCCCGGCAGCAGCTCCGGAGGCAAATCGGGGCGCATAGAGACAGATTTTTGCATCAACGACCACCACCGCTGAAGCCGACGCAGCATGCATATTGCTGGGCAGCGATTGTGGGAGCGGATGCGGGATGCAGTCTCGGGTTGCATCCCGGCAAATGCCAAGCTATTGGATGCGCGCGATTTCATTTTTGGAGGCGACCATGTCTACGACTGCACGCTTCCCGGGTTCGACGCGCGATATTTGACGCGCGTCCCGGGATCGAATCCCGGGTGACATCACCAATCCCGATATCAAATCGAGTCTGCCGCGGCCTGTTGGCGCGCGATCGCGAATCTATTGTCATGACATCCAATCTCCCAACGGCCCCTTGCCAAGTGGCCGGACGTTTCGGCCTGCTCGAACGCAGGCTTCGGCGATATCATCCGCGTTTCCAGCGCGCCGTGCGCGCCCTGGCCGCGCGGCACCCGCGCTTGGCCGACCTCGCCGCGAGCTTTCCCGCGCTTCTCTTTGCGCTGGCTGTTCCACGGGCACGGCTCGATCCCGCACGCGCCATCGCGTGCGTGATCGATGGCGCCGCCCTCGCCGAAGTCGCCGCACTTGCCGACCTGCCTGTGTGGCTGCGCAAGCTGCCGCCCGAAGCGTTTGTGCGCCCGATCCCGCGATTGCCGGACGGTGAACTGTTTCGCCGACAAATCGCGAACCACCTGCCGCGCTCTCCCGAGCTGGCGCCAACCTGGCTTCAGCTCGTGGCTGACGCCGCCGAGCTCGCGCATGAACCGATGGCGGCATGGGTCGCGCGCGAGTTCCTCCGCGAGCCGCGACCTGTGGCGACTGCACGGTTGCGGCTGATCTGTCTGTGGGCGTGGTTCTCCTCTCAGCCCGCAACATTGGGGCACGATCTGATCGATAGGCCGTGGACGCCGGACCTGCGCATCGATGCCGCGCGTTCGGCCACAAATGATTGGCGAACGGTCGTTGCCCTGCATGCGAATCTCGGCCGCCTGCCGATCGTCGACATGTGGCTGCGGCCCGGCCGGATGGCGGGCTACGAATTCATGCCGCTGGATTCGATCGCCGCGATCGCCGCAGAGGCAAAAGCGATGCGAAATTGTCTCAGATCCTATGGCTACAATCTGGCACACAATCGGTCGCGGCTCTGGAGCATGCAGAGGGACGGCGAGCGGGTCGCGACGCTGAAGATTGCCTGCCGTGCTCGCGATCCGCTGCCAAACATTGTCGAGCTCAAAGGGGCCGGCAATGTCGAGGTTTCGCGCGAAGTGTGGTGGGCGGCACGCCAATGGCTGCACCGGCACGATCTGTCGCAGATCGACATGAGGCAATATGATTGGGCTACCGCGCCGCTGGATCGCACAAGCTGGCTGTCGTTGTGGCGACCCTACTGGCTTGCCAAGCGCAGTATTCCGGACTGGCTGCCGATAGCACCGTCGCGCGAGGCGCTCGAAGCGCTGTGAGTTGAAATGGTGTCCACCGAAGTCCATCGCAGTCCGATCGGCGTGCGCTCGCATCCTCGCGGCAGGTTTTGCCCGAGCTGTGCGTTTCGCTTCACCCTCCCGCAAGAAAGGGCGCAGGGAAGACCGGGCGCCGGCTGGCACCCACAAAACCCCCATGCGAAAATGATGCACACGCAATGCACAGGGGAGACACAGGGCAGCCGAGACCAGGCCTTCCCTGCGCGATGGTCTGACGGCCTATGCCGCGCTCTCCCCGGAGACGAGTTCCTTCTTGTCTCCGTCACCTCCACGAAATTCACGCCCAGCGCGCCGGTTGACGCGATGACGCCTTCGCGAAGGCTTGACCGTAGCAACGACGGCCAGGACCACACGGTTTCGCCGTACGCGGGCGACCCTGCTTCGCCAAGAGGCTTCGCAAGGTTTGGGCGCCGTCCGTCGATCGCGGTTCGTAACATGCTCACGAGGTTCATCTCGCCCTGCATGCTACGGCCCGTCTTTAACGCCGCCCGCGTCCACCGCAACCCAGCCCGCGTCCGTGACGACGTACGACCGCCCCTTTTGGGAGCCGGGATGGGCGACACATACGACAAATCCGAATTTCGGTAAAGTGGAATATTTTTGCGAGGAGGGATTGACACTGAATTCGATCTGTTTCGCCCGCTCCGGCACGTCCGGGCTCGCCGATGGTATCTCATCGGGATACGAAGGTCTTGAAATACGTATCCCGACAGGATACGTATAGTCATGATCAGGAGCTTCAGGGGGAAGTTCGCCGAGCCGATCCTTCAGGACCGGACGGTCCCGAAGGGCTTTCCAGCGGATCTCGCAAAGGTCGCGCGCCGAAAGCTCATCATGGTGGACGCAGCCGACTTTCTTGATGCCCTGAGATCGCCTCCCGGCAACCGCCTCGAAGCTCTGAAGGGCGATTTGGCGGCCAAGCACTCGATCCGCATCAACGATCAATGGAGGATCGTGTTCAGATGGACTGAAACGGGTCCCGAAGACGTCGAGATCGTGGACTATCACTAGTCGGACCGGCCGCCTGTGGCCAACCAAAAGGAGTTCGCAGATGGCAAAAAAGCTGCCGCCGATTCATCCCGGCGAAATCCTGCGTGAAGAATTTCTCGTTCCGCTCAAGCTGACGCCCTACGCGGTCGCGGCCGCTTTGAATGTGCCGCGCACCCGGATCGAGCGCATTGCGCGCGAAGAGAAGCCCGTCACGGCGGACACCGCGCTACGGCTCGGCAAATTTTTCAAGACCGGCGCTGCATTCTGGATGAACATTCAGACGCGCTACGACCTCGAAACGGCAGAGGACGTGCTCGCACCACAGATCAAGAAGATCGCGTCTTACGAGGCGGTCTGAGAGCGATGCGATCGCGAGAATCGTACGTCTTGAAAATGCGCGAGGCAAATTCGGAACCCGAGAGGTCGTTGCCGCAAATCTGGAACGGCCGGGCCGGATTACGCAGCAGACCACGCGAAAACATCGCGGCCGGACAGCGCCTCGGTCTTGCGCCACTGCGCCGGCGTGAGGCCCATGTGGCTCTTGAAGGCGCGCTGGAAGGCCGCTTCGGATTGATACCCGACAGCCTCTGCCACGGCGCCGGTCGACAGCGAAGATTTCCTCAGCTCGTTCGCCGCGAGCGCCATCCGGATATCGGTCAGAAGATCGGCGGCTGAACGCCCGAGCTTCTCCTGGAATTGCCGTGCGAGCGTGGCGCGCGACATGCCGCACAGATTCGCCAGCTCGGGCAGCGACCATGCACGCGCCGGTTCGTTGAACAGAGCGGCCACCGCCGGCGCGAGGCGCGGATGACCGGCCAGGGCAAGCAGACCGCGTGGCGCATCGTCCGTGAGGCTGGCGAGCCGAAGCACCAGTGCGAACATCGCGCTCGACAGCGCGTTCAGCATGGCACGGCCGCCGAGACGATCGTCTGCGGACTCACGGCGCATCAGGGCGACGAGACTGGCGAGTTGACCTGCCGTATCGCCATCGCCGGCGTCAGCGCCGGCATGCACGACGAGGCGCGGCGGCAGATAGCTGCGCAGCAGGCGGTCGTGCGGCGGCGCGATGGCGAAGCACCCGCACAAGAGGTCGAGCCGCTCGCCCGAGCCGGGATTTTCGCTGATCGTGAAATTGAGGGCCTCACGGTTGCGCGCCGGCAGCGGCGCAGTCCCGCTGCCGTCGTGCATCACGTGCCGGGGATTGCCGGGCAGCAGCAGGATATCGCCGGGCTTGAGCTTGACCGGCCGGCCTCCCGCCGGATCGTCCAGCATCGCCGAGCCGGCAAGCACAGCGTGATACGGGATTTCGTTGGGCTCGCCCGGCCCCTGGTCGATGCGCCATGGCGCGCCGTAGGCGCAGCGAAGGTCGAGCCGCCCGCGCACGGGCATCATCTCGAACAGCCGGCTCAGCCAATCCACCGCGACCTCCAGAATGGCACGATTTGAGACGATTGGGCATATTATCGATACTTCATAACATTAAAAGTATCGATCAGAGATCCTATTGTCACTCCGTAATCATTCACCAGCCCCAACAAGGAGTGCCACCATGTCTCGTCTTTCAGTCCAGAATCTCGAATCCGATACCGGCCCGTCAGGCCAGATCTATGCCCAGATCAAGAAGGCGGCGGGCAGTGTGCCGAACGCCTATGCGGCCGTCGCCACCCACGGCCCTGCCGCGCTCAAGTCGATGCTCGCCGCCGATGCGGTGCTTGCCGCCGGCACCCTGACCAAGCGCGATCGCGAGGTGATCAAGCTCGTCATCAGCGATGTCGCGGGTTGCGACTACTGCGTTGCCGCCCATCATCATCTTGCCAAGCTCGCCGGGATGAAGCCGGAGGAGTTGAAGAACATCCGCGATGGCAAGCCCACGGGTGAGGCCAAGCGCGATGCGTTGGTCGGCTTCGTCCGCAAGCTCGCACAGTCGAGCGGTACGGTCAGCGACGAGGATTTCGCCGCCATCAAGGCAGCGGGCTACAGCGACACCCAATTGGTGGAGATCAGCCTGGCGTTCGCGACCATCGTCTTCACCAACGTGTTCAACCGCATCAACGACACCGAGATCGACTTCCCCGCGGTCGCGTGAGGCGACCGCGCCAAGTTCGGCTGATCCGGCAATGACGACGGCGATCAATATATCTTTCAGTGGCGGGTCCGCTCGTTCGGCGGGCCCGCCCGAAGCGCGCCGATCTACGCGATCAACCGTTGCACCAGCTCCGACTTACTTGAGTAGGTCAAAAGCGCCTCGTGAGTCGCCCGCGTAACCCCAACATACGTCAGTCGAACACATTCCTCGATCGTCTCGCCGTGGCGGCCGAGCAAACCCAGCCCTGAAATGGCAACACACGGAAACTCGAGCCCTTTCGCGGTGTGCATGCTCAACAACCGCACGGCTACCCGCTTCGACGAAATTCTGTTCCTGTTGTTCTTCGCCAGATCGATCGGCACTTCATGCTTGGTGAGTATCTGAGCGACCCGCTCTCCAATCCAGTGCTCCGGATAAAGGCAAGCCATCTGCGGCCACTCGTAACCCGCCGCATGACCTCGAACGTATAGCTGCGAGCTTGCTCCAGGGGACTGATCTCGCGCACGGTGCCACGACTCGTCAGCAATTCGACTTTTGTTTTGTCGGCCGAGACGATCGATTCCAGCCGCCAGTCCTTCACCTCAAGCACGAGCAAGCCGTTCGCTGGGTGAACGATGATGAAGTCCGGATGGCGGCTTTGAGGGCCAACCGGGAGGTTGTGCCAAACGACAGCGTTCTCTTCGAGAAAGTCCTTGAGGCGTTCCGCCAGTCGAAGCTCGCCGCCAGTGTCGAAGCGCGCGAAGCCGAGGCTCGGGATCAGTATCGCCATGCAGCGACCAAGAGGTTGACAGCCCGCTCTGAGGCCAGGGCTACGTCAACACGCTTTGGATCAAGGCTATCAAGGCTCATGGGCCTGCCCCTTCGCAAATCGTCGCCGAGACGTTCGCTTGCCTCGGGAGTTTGGCACCGAGCGATTTCTTGGGGAAGACCCGTCTGGGCTTATCGGAATCGATGACGCCCGCGACGGCTTGTCGGACACACTCGGGCAGAGCCGCTGGCGCTCCCTAGGGGAATCGAACCCCTGTTTCAGCCTTGAGAGGGCCGCGTCCTAACCGCTAGACGAAGGGAGCGTGAGGGACACGACATAGCCGCGAATTCCGCCGGCGGCAAGCCTCGATCGGGGGCGGAAGTCCCGGATATGCACGTGAACGCGACCCAGGCTTGACGGCGCGAGGGCCCGACACCGCCGGACCGAATCAGGGCTGCTTCAGCTTCTCGATCGCGGCGGCGCCGGCGGCCGGTTCGAGCCGGAACAGGCCCGCGCCCGCGAAGGCGGACTTGAACGGCGATGACGACCGGATCTGCTGGCCACTGCTGCCTGCGATGGCCTGGTTGAGCAGGTCCTGAACGGGCGGGCCCGTCCGCTGGGTCCCGACCCCGAAATAATAGGTCTTGCCGGCCTCGATCGGAACCTCGATCTCGTAATCCGTCATGGACAGCTTCATGTGGGTGGCGATCTTGGCGACACCCGGCGGCCGATCGACCGCGAAGAACTTCCCCATATCGACCTTTCCGACGGACTTGCCGTCGATCAGGATCTCCGCTGTGGCGGCGAGCCCGCCCATCGCGCCGAAAATGCCCCGCTCGCGCAGGAAATAGAGCCGCGCATTTCGTGAACCCGTCGGCTTGGCCTGCGCAGCAGATTGTTTGGACTGAGCTGGAGGTCCGGCTGGTTTGGCAGGCGCCGCGGGCTGCTTGGCCGGCTCTGCGCGCGCCGTAGATTCCGCGCCTGCGACCAATCCAATGACGAGAGCAATTGCAACGGCACGTGACTTGATAAGTCCCATTCCCAGTCCCAACCCAACTTCCCCAGACCGGAGCTAAATCAGAAGTTGCGCGGCAAGACAACGCGCGACCCGGGAATGATCAACAGGCCAGTCGTACGACACGTCAGCCGGGCGCTACGGCTCGTTGGCAAATTTCAGCTTTCCGGCCGGTTTCAGCGTATGGGCATCGAAAGTGCGGATCTCGATGACCCCGCCCAGATCGAGCGTGATCACCAACCGGTCACCGGCCACGCCGGTCGACACGATCTTGGCGCCCTTCGGCAGGGTGGCGGTGACGTCGCCGACCGCTTCCGGTGCCCTTCCCTCCGACTTGAAAAGGCGGTAGCCCACCGCGATCAGGACGGCGCAGATCGCAAGCGCCGTCGTCAACCCCGCGATCAGCATCATCCGCCGCACCCGCGCGAACAGCGCGGCCTGCTCGGGGGTCGGTTCGGGAACAGCGGTATCAGACGTCGTCATGGAAAGCTCAGGTTCAGCGCAAAGGTTGGAGGTCGTGGTCGAAGGCGACGAGGGCTCGGCCCGGCTCGACCGCGTGCTGGCGGCGCGCTTGCCGGACCTGTCGCGATCAAGGCTCAAAACCCTGATTCTGGCGGGCGCGGTGAGCCTGAAGGCCTCCGCGGTCCGCGACCCCGCTTATCACGTCACATCCGGCGATACGATCATAATCGACGTGCCGGAGGCGGCCCCGCCGGAGCCCAAAGGCGAGGATATTGCCCTCGACATCGTGTTCGAGGACGACGACATCATCGTGATCAACAAGCCGAAGGGACTGGTGGTGCATCCCGCGGCCGGGCACGAGACCGGCACGCTGGTGAACGCGCTGATCGCCCATTGCGGCGGCTCGCTGTCGGGGATCGGTGGGGTGCGTCGTCCCGGCATCGTGCACCGGCTGGACAAGGACACGACCGGGCTGATGGTGGTCGCCAAGAACGACCTCGCCCATGCTTCGCTGACCGCGCAATTCGCCGATCACGGCCGCACCGGCCCGATGCGGCGCGGCTATATGGCCTTTGCCTGGGGGCTGCCGGGCCGGCATCGCGGCACGGTCGATGCGCCGATCGACCGTCACCCGCATGCGCGGGAGAAGATGGCGGTGCGCCAGGGCGGCCGCGAGGCGGTGACACATTGGGAGCTGCTGGAGAGCTTTGCCGGGCGCGACGGCAAGCCGATCGCCGCCCTGCTCGCCTGCGAGCTCGAGACCGGGCGCACCCACCAGATCCGCGTCCACCTCGCCCATATCGGGCACCCCCTGATGGGCGACGCCGTCTATGGCCCCCATTTCAAGACCAAGGCGAACCAGCTGGGGCCTGAGTCGCAGGCCGCGTTAGCGGCGCTGGGACGGCAGGCTTTGCATGCCTACCTTCTGGTATTGGAGCACCCGAGAACCGGAGAACTTCTTCACTGGGAGGCGCCTCTGCCGGAGGATTTGCTTCTCCTTGAGAGCGCTTTGAAAGCGGCGCTATGACGCAGGCCGTTTGAGAAAACCGTTACCTTACAAAAAGTTATAGCTGCCACACGGGGACGTGACGTCAGCAATCCTTCCCTTTTCGACCCCCCATGGGGTATATTGCGCTTGCGTTGGAAATGACCAACGGAACATCGCAGCTACGGCTGGCTTTAACAAAGCGGTCGTCTGCCTGGCCCGCCGCTATCGGGGGCCTGAACCTTTGGAGGGGCTTAACAATGGCCCGTACCGCTGCTTTGCCGGTCCTCAATGGAGAATCCGGCCTTTCTCGCTACCTCGCCGAGATCCGCAAATTCCCGATGCTGGAACCCCAGCAGGAATACATGCTCGCCAAGCGTTGGCGTGAGCATGACGATCGCGACGCGGCGCACCAACTCGTCACCAGCCATCTCCGGCTCGTGGCCAAGATCGCCATGGGCTATCGCGGCTACGGCCTGCCGATCTCCGAGGTCGTCTCGGAAGGTAACGTCGGCCTGATGCAGGCGGTGAAGCGTTTCGAGCCCGAAAAGGGCTTCCGTCTCGCCACCTACGCCATGTGGTGGATCAAGGCGTCGATTCAAGAGTACATCCTGCGTTCCTGGTCGCTCGTGAAGATGGGCACCACCGCGAACCAGAAGAAGCTGTTCTTCAACCTGCGCAAGGCGAAGAGCAAGATCAACGCGCTGGACGAAGGCGATCTCCGCCCCGACCAGGTCAAGATCATTGCCAAGCGCCTCGGCGTCACCGATCAGGACGTGATCGACATGAACCGCCGCCTCGGTGGCGACGCGTCGCTCAACGCTCCGATCCGCGACGATGGCGAAGCCGGCGAATGGCAGGACTGGCTGGTCGACAATACGCCCAACCAGGAAGCCATGATGGCGGAGCACGAGGAGTATGACCACCGCCGTGACGCGCTGAACGGCGCCATGGGCGTGCTCAACCCGCGCGAACGCCGCATCTTCGAGGCCCGCCGCCTCGCCGATGAGCCGATGACGCTGGAAGACCTTGCCGCCGAGTTCGGCGTGTCGCGCGAGCGCGTCCGCCAGATCGAGGTCCGCGCCTTCGAGAAGGTGCAGTCCGCGGTCAAGGGCACGATCGCAAGGCAGGAACAGGCCGCGCTGGAAGCCGCGCTCTAAGCGAGGCCGCCGCGCCAGAGATTGGCGGATCGAGAAAAGAGACAGAAAGCCGGCGGCAACGCCGGCTTTTTGTTGGGTGGCGTTCTTTTCCCTCCCCTTGCCTGACGCAGGATCGAACTCGCCTTGAACCCCGGCCACCGGTCAACCGACCCAAATTGAGAGCGATCACATCAAGCGGACGGACGGGCACCGTGTCGATCATCCTGCAATCCACCGTCGGCGGCTTCTCCGCCCAGTTCATGCGCAAGCTGCCGCTGGTCGAGCAGGCGATGCGCGACCACGGGCTCGATCCCGCCGAATTCGTGATCTCCAAGGACTATGCGTCGACCGCAACGGTGCCGTTCGTCGGTCCCTTCTTCTACGATTACAGCGTGTTCTTCGGCGACGAGAAGTTCACCGTCACCGAGCCGAACGACATGGTGTTCCTGGATTACTTCTTCCAACGCGTGCTCGCCGCCGACGGGCCGCCGGAATTGCCGCGGCGGCCGGGATTGATCCAGCGGCTGTTCGGCTGGATGGCGCAGCCGGTTTAATCACTCCCCCACGTCCGCGCCAGCGTCGCGAGCCAGCAGCCTTCGCAATAGCGCGCGTCCTTGTAGTCGATCCAGTTGTGCGCATAGACGTGGTCGAGCGGGATGTCGTAGCGCGCGCGCAGGACTTTTACGAGGACCTTCCATGCCGCGACCTGCGCCTCGGTGGGGCCTGCCGCCACATCGGGATAGTTGCCGGCGAACTCGACGCCGATCGAATTGTCACGCACCACCTGATGGTAGGTCGAGCTGTTGTCGATGTATTTGTTGTCGTTGCGGTTGGCGCCGTCGGTATGGGTCGGCACCAGATTGTCGGCGACCGACCAATAGACCGTGCCGTCGGTCTCGACCCAGACCATGACGCCGCGGCGGGTCGGGTTCTTGAACTGCTGTTGCGCGCCGCCGCGGGCCGAGCCCGCCGGCCCTTCGGTCTGGTGCACGATGATGTTGCGCCAGGGATGGGCGTTGGCAACGTCACCCCATGGCGCGAGCCAGACGATCTTGAGGCCGGGAATGTCAGGCGTGCCGGAGGCGCGCGCGAGCTTGGCGAGTTCGGCGTCCGTTGCGAGGGCGGGAGTGAGGAGGAGAGCAGCGAGAATGGCCGCGTGCAGGCGAGATATCATCATGTGGGTCCAGTGCGGACCCTCGTCCTAGCACGTCAAGCGAATTTGCGCGCGGCCTCGACCGACCCGGGCGGCTCGGGCGAGAGAGGCGGCGCCGGATCGTAGACCGCAAAGTCGTTCTTGCCGTTCTTCTTGGCGGCATAGAGCGCGTGGTCGGCATGCGCGATCAACCGGTCCGGGAATTGGCCGATGCTGCGGTCCCATTCGGCAACGCCGATCGAGATCGCGATCGGAATGTCCTTCCCCGTACAGACTGCGGCATCCTGGCGGCAGACCTCCAGCACGCGGCGGGCGATCGCAGCGCCCTCGCGCAAGGAGGACGACGGCAGCACGACGCAGAACTCGTCGCCGCCGGTGCGGGCGAGCATGTCGCCGGGCCGCAACCGCGTCTGCGCCATCAGGGTGAAATGCTGCAGGCAGGCATCGCCCGCGGCATGGCCATGGGTGTCGTTGATGGTCTTGAAGCCGTCGAGGTCGATCACCAGCAGCGAGAACGGCTCGCCGCTACGCTCCGAACGGGCGCATTCCTCGGACAGGCGCTGCAACAGATGGCGGCGGTTGGCGACGCCCGTGAGGTCGTCGAGCAGCGCGAGATCGGCGACCTCGTTGCGCAGCCGGTCCATCGCCATCAGGAGGAAGCCGAAATTCAGCGTCATCGACAGGAACAGCAGCGCCAACACCATGACGGCGTGGCCCTGGCTGCCGGCGACCGCCGAGAAATCGCCGCCGAGCGCATTGCCCACCGCGCGGGCGACAAAGATCGCGATGATGGTGATGATGACGATGCTGGAGAGCCAGGCGCCGGGGCTGACGCGGCCGTCCTGCGGCGACAGCAGCAGGCGCAACGCCAGCAGCAGCGGGAAACCCTGTCCCAGCGTGTAGCTGAGCATGCGCAGTTGCATGTGATCGTAGACGATCCTGAAGAACACGACGCCAGCGAGGCTCACGATCCCCACCGCGGCCATCGCACGCCAGGGCACCGGCCGGCCGTAGAAGCGCTGAATGCCGACAGCGGCGAAACAGCTCGCCATGATGATGCCGACAGCCCCGAACAGAAGCGGCACAGGAGACTCGACGAACAGGCGGATCAGCGCCGTTATCGCGCCTGTGGCGCCGACGAAGGCCGACGCCATCCAGAACCGCGCGGCTTCGAATTTCGGATAGGAGTGCGTGACGTAGGCCCAGATCAGGCCGAGCGCCATGAAGTTGACGACGAAGACCGTCCAAAGCGTCGGCACGTTCAGCATGGCGCAAGCAGCACGCGCAGCGTCCCGCCCCCTGTCTCTGGCAGAAGTTCGTCCATGACCCGTCCCCGTGTTCTTGCGGACCACAATGCGCGGGTGCGCTTAACGGAACCTCACTGCGATCATCGAAAGCGCGTCTTTGGTTTTGGATTGATGAATCCCGCGCGGCGATTCCGACCTCGTTAAGGATGGCCGGGCGGAGATGGCGATCTGCACGCAGGCGCGCTGCGATGCGGATTCGCGGGTGAAAATCACCCGAAAATGCATCTGAGCTGTGGATAACGTAATGACACAGATGTGACAGCGCGGGGCAGAACCCTGCGAATCTGCTGAGTTCGTCATCGAGGATGTTGCAAGGCTGGCCCTCCGCCGAGCTTTCCTCGTGTCGCGTTTCACCATTAACCCTTGAAGAGGCTACTATGGCTAAGAAAGCGAAGAAGGCGACGAAGAAGAAGGCGAAAAAGGCCAAGAAGGCGAAGAAGAAGTAACGCAGCTTCTTTTGGTTTTGCCCGGGTGGAGCCTCGCTCCGCCCGGGCTTCGGGCAAGGGTCGAGAGAGACGAAGGTGGCGGGCAACAGGCCCGCTTTTTTATTGGCTAACGTTCTGCGAACGCCAGCTTGGCACCGAGCAGGGCGAAGCCCGCGGCGAAGCTGCGCCGCAACCAGCCCATGACGCGCGGGCGGGAGATGACGCGCTCGCGTACGGAAGCGGCGCAGAGGCCGTAGACCACAAACACCGCAAAGGTCATGGCCATGAAGGCGCCGCTCAACTCCAGCATCCGCACCAGCACATGGGCCTCGTCCACCGCGATGAATTGCGGCAGGAAGGCGAGGAAGAAGATCGAGAGCTTTGGGTTGAGGATGTTGATCAGGACGCCGGTGACGATGACGCGCCCGCTCGACCGCTCCTTGATCTCGCCATCGACCGACAGCGCCCCGGTCTCGCGCAGCGCCTGCCAGGACATATAGAGCAGATAGAGCACGCCGCCCCATTTCAGCGCGGCAAAAGCGAGCGCGCTGGTGTGGAGCACGGCGGCGAGGCCCAGCATGGCGGCGATCATGTGCGGCACGATCCCGAGCGTGCAGCCGAACGCGGCCGCGACGCTGGCGCGCGAGCCGCGGGCGAGCGCCGCGGCCAGGGTGTAGAGCACGCCGGTGCCCGGAGAGGCGACGACGATCAGCGAGGTGAGCAGGAAGGACCAGGACATGTCTGGTCCCTACCATCCCGGCCGGCTGACGAAAAGTCACGACGCGGTCAGCAGTCCCTCGAGCGCCTGCTCGTCAGGGCCGTTGCGCGAGCTCGGCCTCGCGCAGCACATCGAGTGGCGCCCAGGGCTTGGCCCAGAATTTTGCGCCGTCAGGCAGCGCCTGCGCCAGGGGGCGGCCCGAGGTGACGACGACGTCGAGCTTCGGATTGCGGTCCTTGGCGACGTAAGCCAGCTCGACGCCGGTCATGCGGCCGGCGAGCTGCACGTCGGTCAACATCAGGCACAGCGCTCCGGCATTCTTCTCCAGCACGCGCTCGGCGGCTTCGGCGCTCTCGCACTGGATGACGCGATAGCCGCTCTCTTCAAGGAGAAGGCTGAGCATCTCCCGCTGCATGGCGTCGTCTTCAACGATCAGAGCGGTCGATTGATATCGCTTGGCCTGTCCCATTGGCTGCTCCAAAAATGGTAGCTCCGCTTAGCTGACGTATGTTAAGGCCACCACCGGCGATATGGTTCGGTTCCATACTGAAAATATGTCCAGAAGAGTTCCTTTTCGGGAATCCGACATGACAGCGATCCGCGGCGCCGCCGCCATCACCGGAGCCGCCAGCGGCATCGGCCGCGCGCTGGCGATCGAGCTGGCAAGCCGCGGCTGCGACCTCGCGCTCGCCGATCGCGACGAGGCCGGGCTGAAGACGCTTGCCGCCGAGATCGGCCAAGGACTCGATAAGGCGCGCAAGGTCAGCGTGCATCGCGTCGACGTCGGCGAGGCGAGCGACATCGCGCAGTTCGCGCAGGAAGCAGTCGCGGCGCATCCCGCGCTCAACATCCTCGTCAACAATGCCGGCGTGGCCCTGCTCGGCCAGTTCGAGGAGATCGACCAGGCGCAGATGGAATGGCTGTTCGACATCAATTTCTGGGGCGTGGTGCACGGCACCCGCGCCTTCCTGCCGCATCTGAAGACGAGGAGCGAGGCACACATCGTCAACCTCTCCTCGATCTTCGGCATCATCGCGCCGCCGGGACAAGCGACCTATGCGGCGGCGAAGTTTGCCGTGCGGGGATTTTCCGAGAGTGTGCGCCATGAGCTTGCCGTGGCGGGAAGCCCCGTCAAACTGTCGGTCGTGCATCCCGGCGGCGTCGCCACCGCGATCGCGCGCTCTTCCCGCACCGGCGTCGGCGTCACCGACAACGCGCGCCGCGCGCAGATGATCGACCGGTTCGAGAATGCGGCGAAGACGTCGCCAAAGGACGCGGCGCTGCGCATCATCAGGGGCATCGAGAGGAACGAGCCGCGCATCCTGATCGGCAACGACGCGAGGTTCATGGATCTGCTGCAACGCTTCCGCCCGGGGACGTATTGGGCGCCGTTGCAGCGGAGGCTGGAGAAGATGGCGAAGGGGACGGCGAAGTGAGTTTGACGCGTCAATGTCGCCTTACTCTCCGTCGTCGTCCCGGCGAAGGCCGGGATCCATAACCACCGAATTCAGTTTGACGAAGATTCGCGGTTCGGTACCCACACCGTCCGCAGCCGATAGATTCCGCGGTATGGGTCCCGGCCTTCGCCGGGACGACGCTAGAGAATCACGCCCCCTCACTGCCCCGCCAACCGATCGGCAAAATAGCCGATGGTCTTGCGATAGATCACCGCCCTGTTCCACTCCCGCATCGCCTCGAAATTGGCGCTGCCTTCGCCGTAAGGCTGGCCCATCTTGAAGCCGTTGGTGTGCAGCAGGTTCGCGGTCGAGGCGAGCACGTCGGGGACGCTGTGGCGGAGGTCGACATGGCCGTCGCCGTCGAAATCGACGCCGTACTTGATGTAGGACGACGGCAGGAACTGGGTCTGGCCGATCTCGCCGGCATAGGCGCCGATGAGATCGCGCAAGGGGAGGTCGCCACGCTGCACGATCTTCAGCGCCGCGAGCAGCTCGCCCTGGAACAGCTCGGTGCGGCGGCAATCATGCGCGAGCGTTGCCAGCGTCCGGATCACCGGCAGCTTGCCCATGTCGCCCTTGCCGAAATCGCTCTCCAGCCCCCAGATCGCGACCAGGATATAACGGGGCACGCCGAACTGCTGCTCGATGCGCGACAGCAGCGCGGCATGACGCTGCAACAACGCGCGGCCGCCATTGATGCGGCCCGGCCCGACACGGGTCGAGACATACTGCTCAAAGCTCTTGTTGAAGGTGTAGCGCTGGCGGCGATCGAAGGCGAGCACGGCACCATCCTCGGTGATCCCGCTGAAGGCCGCACTGGTCGTGCCCGCCGAGACGCCGGCGGCCTGCGCCTCCGAGGCCATGCTGGCGACGAAGCTGTTGAAGTCGCCGCCGCAGCGCGCGGCCTGCGCCGAGCCGCCGGCCAGACAAACGATGACGGCAGTGGCCAGGGCTCGTTTCAGCATGTCGAAAATTTCCTCTTGTCCCTTTGACCGAAGCAGTGCGCGATCATGCCCGGGAACATCGGGCCGGTCAAAGCGCTCCGATGGCAAGGCATCACGTCCCTTGGCCGCGCCATCCTGACGCAGGTTACGGGACGAATGAACCTGAAGCGCCTCATCCCGACCAATCATCGAGCCCAGGAAGTGCACGGCAGGGATGCGCGCATGGGTTGAGTTGCCATTTCATTGCGAAGGGCGCGCCATGGATGCTTCAGCGCCGACACCCACCGGCGGCCTGTCCGAGGGCGGCGCATCCCGGATCGACCGGCGTATCATGCTGCGGCGGTTGTATCTGAAGGCGATCATCACTTTCGTCTTCTTCAGTCTCTGCATCGTCGGCTTCAACGATCGTTCGATCCGTACCGATCCGTTCACGTCCGATCCGGGCTGGATTGAATTTCTTTTCAAGCGGCAACCCGACCCACGTCTGGCCAGCATGCCAGTCGTGCCGATGGGCGCGGCCGGTGTATTGTCGTGGCGGCCGCGGTCGACGGCTTGGCTCACCCAGCGTCCGGTCGGCCTGCCGGACCCGGCACCGCAACGGGCCGCATTTCACTGGCTGGGATTCGAGGCCGCTTATGCCGGCGACGTCCCAGGTCTGAAGATTGGGCCAAAGCCGACATCGGTCCCCCTCAATCAAGTGGAGCCGTCGAAGGTACCCAACCAAGTCCAGCAGCCGCCGCCGCAGCCGCCGATCCAGCAACAGCAGCCAATCGATTCCAAGGATTCGAAACAGCCCACCCCGCCCCCACCTCAAACGGCGACGATCCGACTGGTGCCCGATCCGAGCACCGATCCGAATTTCGCCAACCTTCCCGCCCGCCAGCCGCTATCGGAGGCGGCCTATTGGGCCGGCTGCGACATGGACGGCAAATGGTGTCTGCGACTAGGTCCGGTCGACGGCACCGCGAGCCCAGATGGCGGACAAAACTGGAAAGGATTCCCGACTGACCTCAATCCCGCGCCATTCGTCGTGGACGGCGGAGAGAAGCCAATCCTGATCCCGGCCCGCAGCGCCTTCGATCGCGGAGGGGCCGTCGATCCAGCGCTGCTGACCGGCATCAACGCGCAAGTGCCGTTCGCGCTGTCGGGATATGTCGTCGATGACGACATTCGCGGATACCGCGCGTCGGATTCGAATGCCAAGCTGCAAGCGGGTGTCAGGCAGTTTGTGCGGGCAACGTCCTCGAAGATGAATTTCTTCGGTCTCCTGGCGCCGGACATACAGATAGATCTGCCCAATCGCACGACCAAGATGTTCACGCTGTTCGCGGAAGGCCATCTCGCCACCACGACCTTCAAGCTGTTCACTCCGGTCGACCAGGTCCAGCACGAGACCCAATTCGTCACCCTTCCGACCAAGGCCAACCTCCGCTCGCTTCACTTCCAACCCGACCAGCGCTTCGGCTGGATCTCGTCGGGCTGGGAGGACGGCAACGAGGAGGGCCCACTGCCGGCCGTCTTCCAGACGTCGGACGGTGGCAAGACCTGGGACCGCCTGTCGTATCGATCGCAATTTGCGCCTTGGGTGCTGTTCGCCGCGCTTCCGGGCTTCGCACTCGCGTTCTTCTTCACCGGACTGGCGTGGAACGACCTTCCCAGCAGCAAGGTTGACGAAGGCATTTCGGCGATTGGCACGTCCGATACGCCGATTGGATGGAACGATTTCGACGTGCTCGGGATGAAGCCGCTGGCGCTTGCGCTGTCGCGGTTCGTTCGTAACACCAGCACCTCGCCGCCATTGACGATCGCCGTCACCGGCGCATGGGGCACGGGCAAGAGCTCGCTGATGAACCTGGTGGCGGAAGATTTGCGCCAGCGCGGTGCGAGCCCGGTCTGGTTCAACGCCTGGCATCACCAGAAGGAAGAGAACATCCTTGCTGCGCTGCTCGAGAATATTCGCGGGCAGGCCATTCCGTCGGCCTGGCGGCTGTCGGGCCTCTGGTTCAGGGCGCGGCTTCTCTATGTGCGCGCGGGACGGGACATCGTCCCGCTGCTGCTCATTGCTGCGTTGATCTTCAGCGCAGCCTGGGCGTTCAAGTGGGCGGCGATCGGCAATTCACTTGCCGCCTGGATCAATCCCGACGCCGGGTGGCCGAAGCTCGGGGAATGGGCGGAGTCCGCGAGCAAATGGCTCGATCATGTCGCCTTCGTCGGCGCCGGCACGATATTGCTCGTCATCGTCAAGATCTACGCGACGATGAACCTGAAGCCATCCGAATTGATGGCGACGTTACGCGGCAACTCCAAGCTCGCGGATTTCAGCGCCCAGCTCGGCTTCCGCTACAAGTTTGCCAAGGAATTCGAGGCCGCCGGCCGGGCCTTGCGCACCTCAACCAATCCCGGGCTTGTCATCTTCATTGACGATCTCGACCGCTGCACGCCGGCCAACCTCATGGAAGTGCTGGAGTCCATCAACTTCCTGACCACGGCGGGTCCGTGCTTCATTTTCCTCGGCATGGACGAGCCGAAGGTGGTCGAGATCATCGCCAAGCAATATGGGGACGATCAGCAGCGCGCTCGGCAATATCTGAAGAAGCTGCTCAACCTGACCATTCCCGTTCCCGATGTGGATGTCCGCAACAGCATAGGACTGTCGTCCGGCCACGACGAGCCGCGTCGCCATGGCCGGACCGCATTCGAAGCACGCTTCGCTACGTGCCCGATGTCGGGATACCGGCGATGGCACTGCTCCTGATGATCTGGCTGCTTGCATCATGGGCGAACAATTTGCAGAGTGTCGTTTCGCCGCCCACGGCGAAGGCGCCGCAGACCGCGGCAACGTCCAGCACCGCCGCCGCCGAGAGCGCCGCCCCGGCGGCGCCGAACGTGGCGCCTGACCGCAGCGATCTCGCGCCAAGGAAAGTCCCGACAGCCACCGCCGAGCAGCTCATCCTGTCACGGGGCGTGCCGCCCTATCTCGGTCTCGGCGTCGCGCTGCTGCTCATCGCAATGCTGGGGGCGCGGCGCATCACCCTGGTGCGCGAGGACAAGGTGGAGGACTCCAAGAATTTCCGCACGGCCCTAGCGATCTGGCATCCCGTCGTGTTCGAAGCCGATCCAACGCCGCGCGGTGTCAAACGTCACCAGAACCGGCTGCGCCTCCAGGCGATGCGACTGCGGCCGGCCCACGAGGCCCCCGACGTTCTGGATCGATGGTTTGGCGTCAAGCCTGCTGGCGCCAGCGGCGCCGACATCAGCGAGCCGACACTCGTTGCGCTCGGCGGCATCGTGGCGCTATGTGACGACATTCCGGACTGGTCCGTGCAGCCACAATCCGGGACCGGGGCGCCCTCGCCGCAGCAAGCCATCATCGCGCAATGCACCAGCGCCTTCGAAATGAAGTTCCCGGCTGACTGGCCGCCGACGCAAGAAGCGATTGCAGCCTTCAGGACACTCCGGCGCTCTCTTTAGGCGAACCGGCGGCGGGCAGCCAACGACCAAAGGCGACGCCCTCCTCTTTCCCCCAACCGACAGAGATGCCGATGCCCTCGCGAAACCTCCTTCTCGCCATCCTGCTTTCGGCTTGCGTCATCGCTCCAGCCTCCGCACAGATGCGCGACGTCGCGGGCAGCCGCGACTATCCCGGCATCGGCCGGTTCGCGGGCAGCGTCATCACCGGCTATGTCATGAAGGATTTTGACGCGACGCGGATGCAGGCGGCTGCCTTCAAGGACGGCCAGCCGACCGATGCACGTCGGCTCGAAGGCCGCATCTTCCGCATCGCCTACCGCACCAACCCGGGCCCCTCGATCCTGGAAGTGTCGCGCAATTTCGAGACGCCGCTGGCGAAGGCCGGCTTCGAGACCTTGCTCGCCTGCGATACCGACGCCTGTGGCGCGATTCCCTTCATCGAAAGCATCGACACGCTGCCGGTGCCGCAGATGTGGGTCGACGGCTTCAACTACCGCTATTTTGCCGGCCGCAAGAGCGAAGGCGGGCGCGAGACCTATGCCAGCGTCCTCGTCAGCCAGAACAACCAGGAGATCACCGCACAAGTCACCGTCGCCGAGCTCGGCGCCATCGCCAACAAGATGGTCGACGCCGCCGCGATGGCCAAGGGCCTTGGCGAGGCCGGCCACATCGCGCTCTACGGCATCTATTTCGACACCGACAAGGCCGTGCTCAAGCCCGAGAGCCGACCGACGCTGGAGCAGATCGCAAAGCTCTTGACCGGCCAGCCGCAGCTCAACGTCTTCATCGTCGGCCACACCGACAGCCAGGGCGCCTATGAGTACAATCTCGACCTGTCGAAGCGCCGCGCCGAAGCGGTCGCCGCGGAACTCGTGAAGAGCTTTCGGATTGCGCAAGCCCGGCTGCGCACCGCCGGCGTCGGATTGCTGGCCCCTGTGGGGTCAAATGCAACGGACGCGGGCCGCGCGCTCAACAGGCGCGTGGAGCTGGTGGCGCCGTAACGCCCCGTCATGCCGCGGCGCGCCCGGCCAATGTGATGTGTGCAACGCACGAACGACTTTGATCCGCATGCGCGGGATGAGAGCTTGTGCATGCAGCACGACGCTTGCCCGATCGGTGCCCGCGACCGACTGCGCCGAAACAAAAACCGCAAAACAACCCCATGCACAGTAGGAGTACGGCGGCGGCATCTGCGATTTTTCCGAATCGGAGTTGATCCGTCGGGCAAAACAGGGGTATAGTGCTGACATCGCAGACTCCGGGCGTTGGCGGCCTGCCCGAGCCGCATCCTTCGAGCGTCGTGCGATCCATCATCATGCCCGACGACACGTAAATTCCGCTCCTGCGTCCCGCTGCGCATGGCCGCAGGCCACAGCTCAATCCCGGCCACTGCGCGCGTTCTCGCTGCGTTGCGAAAGCGCGGCAAGATGAACAAGCTATTTCGAGGATCCGAGCACCTGCTTCACGAAATTGTGGGAACCCGCGATGACGTCAACTGCATATCTGGTGCGCTTGCTGCGACATCAACACCACGACGATTTACCTTGCCATCACAGAGCACAAGCGATAGCCTTCTATCTCAAGTTGTTGCCCTGCCAGCCCCGGGCGACGCTGACGACCAACAATAAACGGCGGGCTTATCGGCCCGCCGTTTATCGAGGTGACAGGCCGCTCGGAGATGAGAGGCCGCTCGCCGGCACCAGGCCCCTACCGGCCGCAGCCAGCACAACCCAGCAGCTCCGCCGGTATTCCCGGTCGCGAAGGATGTCGACAACAGCGCGAAGTCATTTGACTGCGGCGCCCTGATCGACGACAAGCCGCCATGGCCAAAAAACCCGGAACCAACCCGAAGGGCGAATTCGCCTTTTTCAACGTCCTCTATGAGGACGGCACCCAACGCTCCAACCGGCGCGTGCCCACAGAATTACTCGGCGGCCTCGACGGCGACGAACCCGCGCGCAGCTTCATCATGGAGCAGGACCGCGAGATCGCGGAAAAGAGCGGCCGCCCGCCGCTGGAGATCAAGAGCCTCGACCGGGTCGGGGCGAAGAAGAAGTAGGACGGCAGCGGCACACGCTCACCAGCGCCCGCACCATTTATTCCAGGCAAACAGCAGATCGGCAAACCGGTCGTAGACAAACCGCGTGACCGGCAGCGCCACGCGATTGCCGAACAGCGCCGCGAGCCACCCCTCGCCGGGTGTCAACCGCCACAGCGCGATCGCGACATCCGCACCGACGATGAGCCGACCGGCCTCATCGGTCGCATGCAGGCGCCGCCTGATGTCGTCGAGCGAGGCGCCAAACCGCGCCAGCGCATCGGGCTGCTCGTTGATGTCCCTGAATTCGACAGTGCCGCTGCGCACCAGCGCCAGCAGCTTATTGCGCTGCCAGTCGATGCCGGCGTCGCAGACCGGGCATCGGGTGTTGTAGTAGATGGTGAGGCTAGGACTCGACATGACCGGGTGCGGCGAAGCAGACCTCAAGAATCTTGAATCGAGCGAGCGTTGCGCGGAGGCTATATTAACTCCAGGTAGTGCTGATTTTTGATACGTCTTTATAGGCCTAGACTATGTTCTCTTTTTGTTCTATGGTGGGTATATGGCTGCCTCGACCCAAATTGAGTGGACTGACGCCACGTGGAATCCGGTCACCGGATGCACGAAGATTACACGTGGCTGCGACCTCTGCTACGCGGAGCGCTTTTCGGAGCGGTTTAGAGGCGTGCTTGGTCATCCATTCGAATCCGGCTTTGATCTTAAGCTGCGTCCAGAACGGCTAGAGCAACCGCTCACTTGGCGCCAGCCGCGACGCATCTTCGTTAACTCCATGAGCGACCTCTTTCACAAGGAGATACCGAAGTCATTCATCGACTCCATCTTCAAGACGATGGAGACCGCCAATTGGCATACATTTCAGGTACTGACGAAACGCAGTTCGCTCATGACGCGATATCTCCTAAATCGATATCGCGCGGAAAGGGCTCCTCCTCACATTTGGTTAGGCGTATCTATCGAGGACGCCCAGAATGCAGTTCGACTAAAGCATCTCCACGCCGCGCGCGCGTCGACGAAGTTCGTTTCGTTCGAGCCCCTGCTTGGTCCTGTCGGCAAGCTTGACCTCGAAGGAATCGATTGGGCGATTGTCGGTGGGGAAAGCGGCCCACGCGCACGGCCAATGGCGGAGGAGTGGGCAATCGAAATTCGCGATCAATGTCGAACCGCGAAGGTTGCTTTCTTCTTCAAACAATGGGGCGGCACCCGACCGAAGTCTGGCGGGCGGCTCCTGAAGGGCCGCGAATGGAATCAATACCCGCGAATTTCTCGGACCAGGCTGTTAGAGGCAGCCGAATAGAGAGGTTTAGTTGTGGCCGACCCTTACTTCGGTCGCGAGCAGACCAAGGCCAAGCATTTTATTTTGAAAAGCTACCTTCAGGCGCTCGCGTTTAAGGTATTGAATTTTTCTGACGTGACTTATGTCGATGGCTTTTCAGGTCCATGGGAATCCAAGACCGAAGACTTTAGCGACTCATCTTTCATGATCGCAATCCACGTCCTGAAGGACGCTCAAAGCCAAGTGCTAGCGCGAACGGGAAACCGACGACAGATCAAATGCTTCTTTTCCGAGAAGAACGCAAAGGCGTATTCCCTGCTGGCGAGCGCGGTCGCCGAATTCCATAGACCTGAGGACGGCTTCGAAATCAAAACTTACGAAGGCAACTTCGAGGATGCGGTCGGCGCAATTCGATCTTTCGTTGGCACATCCTTCCCTCTGATATTCATCGACCCCACCGGATGGAAAGGTTATCCATTCGACAAGATCAGACCTTTATTTGCGCGAGCCAAGTGCGAGGTGCTGATCAACTTCATGTACGACTTTATCAATCGATTTGCACATAGCCCGGACCCGGAAACCATTGAGTCGCTGGCTCCCATTCTGGGCGGACCTGATTGGCCCAATCGTCTTGATCGAGATATTCCTCGCGGCCTTGCCGTCGAAAAGCTATTCCGCGACACACTCCAAAAAGCTGGAAATTTCGAATTTGTGGTGTCCACAAAGATCGACAAGGCGACGGCCGAGCGCCCGCATTTCTTCATCGCATACGGAACGAAGAGCGCTGAAGGATTAAAGACATTCCGTCGGATTGAATATGAGGCACTGCGAAGGCACGCGAAAAGTCGGGCGAACGCAATTGAAGCAAAAAGAGAAGAGCGGCTAAACGTTGCAGATATGTTTGCAGGTCATCGCGCCGAATTAAGCGAAGCAACGGTGGAGGAAATCGTTGCCGAACAAAGGCGATTAGCCGCCGACCACATGTTGGAGTTGCTTGTCCAACAAGGGGCGCTCAAGTTTTCGCAAGTCGTCCCCGCCCTACTGCAACCGTTCATGTTGCGAGAAACAAACGTTAAGGACATTTGTGTCGACCTCGCCAAGGTCGGCAAGATTGAAAATGTATGGGGTAGTGGCAATCGAAAGCCCCGCGAAGAAGACGTTATCCGGCTACGCCCACAGCGATGACCCAAACAAGAAACGGCGGGCTCACGCCCGCCGTTTTGGAAGCCAATAATGGCCTTCAGATCAATTATCCAAGAAGCTCCGCAGCTTCCTCGACCTGCTCGGATGCTTCAGCTTCCGCAGCGCCTTCGCCTCGATCTGGCGGATACGCTCGCGCGTCACGCTGAACTGCTGGCCGACTTCTTCCAGCGTGTGGTCGGTGTTCATGCCGATGCCGAAGCGCATACGCAGCACGCGCTCTTCGCGCGGGGTGAGCGAGGCGAGCACGCGCGTGGTGGTCTCGCGCAGGTTCGACTGGATCGCGGCGTCGATCGGTAGGATCGCGTTCTTGTCCTCGATGAAATCGCCGAGGTGTGAATCCTCCTCGTCACCGACCGGCGTCTCGAGCGACAGCGGCTCTTTCGCGATCTTGAGGACTTTTCGCACCTTCTCCAGGGGCATGCCGAGCTTTTCGGCAAGCTCTTCCGGGGTCGGCTCGCGGCCGATCTCGTTGAGCATCTGGCGGCTGGTGCGCACGATCTTGTTGATCGTCTCGATCATGTGCACGGGGATGCGGATGGTGCGCGCCTGGTCGGCAATGCTGCGGGTGATCGCCTGCCGGATCCACCACGTGGCGTAGGTCGAGAACTTGTAGCCGCGGCGGTACTCGAACTTGTCGACCGCCTTCATCAGGCCGATATTGCCTTCCTGGATCAGGTCGAGGAACTGCAGGCCGCGGTTGGTGTACTTCTTGGCGATCGAGATCACGAGACGGAGGTTGGCTTCCACCATCTCCTTCTTGGCCTGGCGGGCTTCGCGCTCGCCCTTCTGCACGGAGTGCACGATCTTGCGGAACTCGACGATCTCGAGGCCGGTGAGCGCCGCGAGCTGATGCACCTCGTGGCGAAGGTCCTTGATGCGGTCCTTCTCGTGATGGACGAAGTTCTTCCAGCCTTTTGCCGAGAGTTTCGAGACACGGTTGAGCCAGCGCGGATCGAGCTCCGAGCCGGTGTAGTTGCGCAGGAAATCCTCGCGGGCGACGCCGTGGCTGTCGGCAAGCCGCATCAGGCGGCCCTCATGCGAGACGAGGCGCTTGTTGATGTCGTAGAGCTGCTCGACCAGTGAATCGATGCGGGCCTGGTTCAGGCGCAGCGACTTCACCTCGACGATGATCTCGTCCTTGAGCTTCTTGTACTTGCGCTCCTGGTGCGGCGAGAGCGACTCGTTCTGGAGCTGGTTCTGGATGTCCTGCTCCTGAAGCTTGCGCAGCTTCTTGTAGCTGTCGGCGATCTTGTCGAAGATCTCGACCACCTTCGGCTTGAGCTCGGCCTCGATCGCCGCGAGCGACATCTGGTTCTCGAACTCGTCGTCGTCCATGTCGGACTCGGCCGCGGCCTCGCCCGGATCCTTCTCCTCGCCGCCTTCGGCCTCACCGGCGCCAGGTGCCGCGCGGAACGGGGTCGGCGCCGGGGGAGCTGCGGGCGGCGCGACATGCGCGGGCGCGCCGACGGCGGCTGCGGCCTGGCCGCCTTCGGCCGGGGCTTCGCCGTTCTCGCCATTGGGAGCGCCGATCATCGCGGTGTTCATGCCGGCCTTGGCGTCGGGGCCGGCATAGGTCGCTTCGAGATCGATGATGTCGCGAAGGAAGATCTTTCCTTCGTTCAGTTCGTCGCGCCAGATGATGATGGCCTGGAAGGTCAGCGGGCTCTCGCACAGGCCCGCGATCATCGCCTCGCGGCCGGCCTCGATGCGCTTGGCGATCGCGATTTCGCCTTCGCGGGAGAGCAGCTCGACCGTGCCCATCTCGCGCAGATACATGCGCACGGGATCGTCGGTGCGCTCGCCCGGCTCGCTCTTCTTGACCTCGGTGACGGCCTTCTGGGTGACTTCGACGAGCTCGTTATCGGTCTCGTCCTCGCCGCCCTCGTCCTTGTCGTCCTCGGCCTCGGAATCGTCGGCTTCGGTGACGTTGATGCCCATGTCCGAGAGCATGGACATGATGTCCTCGATCTGCTCGGGCGAGGTCTGGTCGGACGGCAAAACTTCGTTGAGCTGATCGAAGGTCACGAAGCCGCGCTTCTTGGCCTGCTTGATCATCTTCTTCACTGCCGCGTCAGACAGATCGAGCAACGGCGACGGCGCGTCCTGGGAATCCTTCTCCGGAGCGTCCGCTGCCTTGTCGTCTTTTTCCTTGTCTTTCGCCTGCAGCGTCTTTGCCTTGGTGGCCATCCATTGCTCCTAAACGCGTTTCATGCAGACGTGCGCGCGCCCGCGTGAAATCACTTGAACCTGTTGCTCGACGCTCTCGCTTCGTCAGATCTCGACACGGAAAGGGCGGCGCGCACAGATATCGCCACCCCGACCTTTCTCTCGCCGGATTTGCCTAACGCTTCGTGAGCCTCTTTGTCGCGGCGGATGCAGGTGAAGTGCCAACAGCTATTGCGCGGATTCATTCCTGACGCGTCTGTTCTGCCTGCGGCCGCGGGGCCAAAGTGCTACAAGACCGTTAAGCCTCGATTAACCCTGTTTTGCCGCCAAACCACGGATTTGGCGAGTCTTTTAGCGGCGCCTAGCCCGGCCGTCCGCATGATTCTTTCATCACACGCTCTTCTGGAACCGACCCGACAGCTCGCCAAAACCCTCGATCAGGGCCTCAGTGCCGTCGACCTCGGCCAGCCGGGCCTTGACGTCACGCAGCCATGCCAAACTGGCCTCGCTGGGGTCCTCCCCCAAGGCCAGCTCGGCGTCCTTCAGCTCTCTAAGTAGTGAATGGTATTGCCGATGCAAGGCGACGAGCTGATGCCAGGTGGCAAGAACGTCGTCCCGGGCCGCGCCCTCGCGCGCGCCCCACACCGCGGCGGTGGTGATGCCACCCTCAACCCTCTGAAGAATCTTGTAAAATTCGCCCTTCTCGATGTCGCCCCGCATCTTCTCGGCCTGCTCGCCGGGGTCCGGCGAGTGGTGATGATCGTTGGCGAAAGCGGCGATGATGCCGGCCCTGAGCTTGTGGGCCTCGGGGTGGACGAACTCCAGGGCGGCGACCTCCTCGAGGTGATCATGCAGCAGCCAGGGGTGGTTGATCAGGCTTTGCAGGATCAGGGCCTCGCGGCGGGAAATGGCGCTGCGCTGGCCCCGCATGATCGGGCTCGCCGCCAGCTGCGGACTGGCCGCCTGGTAGGGGCCGGAGGGGAGCAGGGTCGGACCCGGCGCGCCGCGGCGGCCTCCGCCAAACCCTTGGCCGCTGAATCCCTGGCCACCGAATCGATTCGCACCTCCCCCGGCGCGGGGCTGGAACGGGCGATTGGCGTTGCCGCGGAAATTGCCGCGGCCGGCAAAGCCGCCGCGGTTGCCGTCCGGCGAAAAGGTGCGCTGAAGCCGCTGTGCGAGATCTTCGCGATAATAGCGCCGCACGACTTCGTCGCGGATGCCGTTGGACAATTCCTTGATGCGCGCTTCCAGCGCGGCGCGGCGCTCGGGGGTGGCAAAGTTGCCGCCTTCGAGCTCGCGCAACCAGATCATGTCGGCGAGCGGACGCGCCGCCGCGATCACCTCTTCCATCGCACCACGCCCGCCGGAGCGCACGAGATCGTCGGGGTCCTGCCCTTCCGGCAGCAGCGCAAAGCGCAGGCTTTTTCCGGGGCTGAGGAACGGCAGCGCGAGATCGGCGGCGCGATAGGCCGCCTTTTGTCCGGCGCGGTCGCCGTCGAAGCAGAGGATCGGCTCGTCCGCCATCTTCCAGAGCAGCGCGAGCTGGCTTTCGGTGAGCGCGGTGCCGAGCGGCGCGACGGCACCAGAAAAACCCGCCGTCACCATGGCGATGACGTCGACATAGCCTTCGACCACGATCAGCGGCGCACCGTCATGCGTGGCTTTGCGCGCGGTCTGGTGATTGTAGAGATTGTCGCCCTTGTGAAAGAGCGGCGTCTCCGGCGAGTTCAGGTATTTGGCCGGAACGTCCTTCTCCAGCGCGCGTCCGCCGAAGGCGATGACGCGGCCGCGCAGATCCGCGATCGGAAACATCACGCGATCGCGGAAGCGGTCATAGGGCACGGGAATGTCGTCGCCGGCCACGAGGAGCCCGGTCTCGACCATGTCCTCGACGGAAACACCGAGCTTGCCGAGATGCTCCTTCAGCGCGAAGCGATCGGGCGGGGCATAGCCGAGACGAAACTGCAATTGTGTCGCCGGCGAGATCGCGCGATCGGCAAGATAGCCGCGCGCCTTGGCGCCGACGCGCGAAGCCAATGTCTCAGAGAAAAACTTGGCTGCAAGCTCCATGACGTCATGCAGCGTGCGGCGGCGCTGCTCGTGCCGCGCCGCATCCGGTGTCACCGCCGGCAGTGGCAGCCCCGCCATGCTGGCGAGCCGCTCGACGGCCTCCGCGAACGGCAAGCCGTCGGTCTCCATCACGAAATTGATGATGTCGCCGTGCTTGCCGGAGGAGAAGTCGTGGTAAAAACCCTTCTGATCGTTGACGTAGAAGGACGGCGTCTTTTCCTGCTGGAACGGCGACAGCCCCTTCCACTCCCGCCCCGCCTTCTTCAGCTTGACGCGCTTGCCCACGACTTCGGAGACCGAAAGCCGGGCACGCAGCTCGTCGAGAAATTGGGGCGTGAAGCGCATGGCCATGGCGTGTGTGTAGCGCGAAACCGTCTGAGTCGGGCGAAGGATCAGGGATATAGGTGCGGGCCGGCTAAAGGCCAGGTTTGTCCGGCTTATCCGGGTTATTCGACCTATGCACAGGCAGCGTACCCTACGCATCCGCAACAGCTTTTGACAATTTTGCCATACGTGTGTATATACACATCTTAGCCGAGATACGGTCGAAACAGGGGCCAACCTGAATTGGTCTTTGCCGGGAAAGCAGCTTCGAATCCGTTATAGCGAACTCTTGGCGGTACGCAGGTATCGCAACCTCCTATTGTCGGGGGCATCGCTATGGCGGAAGACGTGCAACGGCTGTTTGCGGGCGTTCGCGAATTCGGATGGGATCCGAAGAAGCGAGCGACCAACTTGCGAACTCACGGAATCGACTTCGAGGACGCGCGCGGAATTCTCGACGGCTATACCTTCATCCGCCGGTCGGATCGCAATGACGAAGTCAGGTACCAAATCTTCGGTTACATCGACGGGCGAGAAATCGCGGTCGCCTGCGCGCTCCGCGGGGCGGTCTGCTGGCTCATCTCGGTCCGGCGGGCACGACGCGACGAGCGGAAGAAATACTACAATCGTTTCAAGGGACTCCCCCCGGAGGGGAAAGACTGATTGGGCGCGCGTCGACGCGCTGACTGATGAAGACATCGCCAAGGCTGTCGCCAACGATCCCGATGCGGTACCGATCGATATCGACTGGTCGGATGCTGTCTTGGTTGTCCCACCCAGGAAAAAGGCCATCTCCATCCGCCTCGACGAGGACGTGCTGGACTTCTTCAAGCGCGAAGGCGAGGGCTATCAACGGCGCATGAATGCGGTGCTGCGCTCCTATATGCAGCAGAAGTCCAAGCCGAAGAAGCGGGCTTGAGCCGCGATCTTGTCATTCCGGGGCGATGCGACGCATCGAGCCACGAAGCTATTTTCTCCCAGGATTCCGAGTTCGCGCCAGAATGACGGGAGAGAATCCTTGAACCCCGCCCGGTTCCACGCTTCCATAAGCCATGTTCAGGACGTTTCGGGGCGGCCAGAGCGGGGGCTGGCGCGTGACCTCGGTTTCGCCCGTGACGGGTGAGCCCCTGCCCTTCATGCCGGCGCTGTCGGTCAATGACAGCGATGCCGTGTCGTTGCCGCTGGTGCCTTCGCGCAACGCCTGGCGGCTGGTCGGCGTGGCGAGCACGCTGCGCTACACCGAGCGCGCCGAGAAGCAGAAGCTCACCGCGGTGCAGGCCGGGCTCGGCCGGATGGAGGCCACTTGCGCGGCGCTGATCCCGATCCGCAAGTCGCAGGCCTGGTGGGAGCTGACGCAGGACGAGCGGCGCAAAATATTCGAGGACAGATCGCATCACATTGCGAGCAGCCTGCGCTTCCTGCCTGCCATCGCCCGGCAGCTCTATCACTGCCGCGACCTCGGCGAGCCCTTCGATTTCCTCACCTGGTTCGAATTCGCCCCCGCGCATGCCTCGCTGTTCGAGGAGCTGGTCGCGATGCTGCGACGAACGGAAGAATGGACCTATGTCGAGCGCGAGGTGGATGTTCGCGTCGTGAAGGAAGTGCTGTCAGCCTAGTGGTCCAAGAACCGCCCCGACTCGATGCGCGGCAGATCGGTGACGGGCCAATTGTAGATGTAGGTCCAGGCCTTCTCGCTCACACCATTCGCGCGCGTCACCTCGATCAGCTGGCGCAGATATTCGGTCGGCTCCGGAAAGCCTTCGCCGCAGGCCTCGTACATGTCGAGCTCGCGCAGCAGCTCGTCGGGTGTCCGCAAATGGAAGAGCTCGCCGTGGACGAGATCGGACGGCGCGTCAGACAGCAGCAAGCCCGGATAATGCTTGATGAGGAACAGCCGGCCGCGGCAGGTCGCTTCGCCTGCGAAATCCGCATGCTGCGAGAGCAGCCGCGCCATCGGATGGTCGAAGCCGCGCATCAAGGTGCCGTAGACAAAGAGACGATCGGAGGTCATGGGGGTGTCTATAGCCGCGAATTTTGCGGAGCGACAGCGCTACATATTCGGTGTCGTCGCGGCGAAGGCCGGGACCCATAACCCCAGGGAGCAGTTTGACGAAGACTGGCGTTGAAGAGGTTATCCTCGCGGTATTAACACCGCGCTTCACCGAAAGATCACGCGGTATGGGTCCCGGCCTTCGCCGGGACGACGTTGTGGAAACATTGCGCCTGACATCGCTATCGCAAGCTCGCAATGACGCGCGCGCCCCCTCACCCCGCCTTCACCGCGCCCTCACTCACCACCTCGTCGCTCACCACCACGAACTTCTTCAACTCCATCCGGCCGAAGCTCGTCGAGAGCGCGACGTCGGCGGCGTCACGGCCAGTGGCCATCAGGATGCGGCCCATGCGGGGCGTGTTGTGGCGGGCGTCGAAGGTGAACCATTTGCCGGATAGCCAGACCTGAAACCATCCTGAAAAATCCATCGGGCACGGCTCCGGAGGAATGCCGATGTCGCCCATGTAACCGGTGCAGTAGCGCGCGGGAATGCCCATGCAGCGGCAGAAGGTGAGCGCGAGATGCGCGAAGTCGCGGCAGACGCCTTTCTTCTGCTCGTAGACGTCGTGCGCCGATTTCATGTAATGGGCGTGCTCATAGCCGAAGGTGACGTGCTTGTGCACGAACTCGGTGATGGCGGCGACGCGATCCCAACCAGGTTTGGTTTTCGCAAACAGCGACCAGGCGATGTCGGTGAGCTTGTCGGTCTCGCAATAGCGGCTCGGCATCAGATAGAGCAGCAATTCGTTCGGCAATTGCTCGATCGGAATCTGCTGCGCGCTCGGCATCACCTCGTCGGGCCGGCCGGTGTCGCGCACCCGCGCATTGCCTTTCAGCGTCACGCCGCCGGCCGGTGCCACCAGGCGGCCGCACACATTGCCAAAACCGTCGCGATAGAAGCGGATGGGAACGTCGGGCTTCGCGACCACCGTCTCCTTGCCGACGATGTCGGCAGACCGCGAGGGGTGGATGTTGAGCATGATCACCATCGGTGTCGGCTGCACTGCCGCGTAGGTGATCTCGAAGCCGACCTTGATCTGCATCTAGGAAACCTCTTCCTCCAACTCTTCGTCACTGCTTTGGTCGTCCGAGACCACCTTGATGTTCACGTCCATGGCTTCGAAGGCTTCCTCCGAGCCGATATAGATGCCATGCAGCGGGACCGCCTGGCGCGGATCGCGGGCGACCGCGACCCGGATCAGGTCGCGCGTGCCGATGATACCGTTGGTCGGATCGAACTCGATCCAGCCCGCGCTCGGCAGATAGACCTGCACCCAGGCATGCGTCGAGCCACCGCCGACATGATGTTCCTCGATGTCCTCCGGCACGAAAATGTAGCCGGAGACGAAGCGCGCGGCGAAGCCGAGATGACGCAGCGCTTCGATCATAAACAGCGCATAGTCCCGACAAGTTCCCGTACCCGACTGCAAAGTGTCGAGCGGATGCTGCGTGCCGGGCTCGTGGCGCTTGCGATATTTGAACTGCTTGCGGATCGCATGCGTCATGCCGCTCAGGATCTTGAAGGTCGGCGACGGCGCCTCCTCGTCGAGGAAGCCACGCGCCCATTCCGCGATCTCATCGTCGGGATCGGCATATTGCGGCGTGATGTACTGGACGAGATCCGGGAATTCCTCGTCGTCATAGACGAAGGGATAGAAGAAAGCCGGATCGTCCGGCGTCAGCGCGAACTCCTCGACCGGGTTGTGCTCGACGGTGACGTGCCAGTCGAAGGTCAG
This sequence comes from Bradyrhizobium commune, assembly GCF_015624505.1. Taxonomy (NCBI): domain Bacteria; kingdom Pseudomonadati; phylum Pseudomonadota; class Alphaproteobacteria; order Hyphomicrobiales; family Nitrobacteraceae; genus Bradyrhizobium; species Bradyrhizobium commune. The sequence goes on from NZ_CP061379.1 coordinate 6,298,825, forward strand.
CGTGTCCGCCCGCTCATCGAAAGTGGCGATCGCGACCGAATTGCCGAACACGTCGTGGATCCAGCGCAACGACATCGGCTCTGGCGAGATACGAAGCCGGGAGTCGAGCACGCGCAGATCGTGCCCGTCGCGCGGACGCAGCATGATTCGGTGTTCGCCGAACGCCACGGGGCGGTTGTAGCGATAATTGGTCTTGTGATGAATCGTGAGCAGCGGCATCGTCAGTCAATCATGGTGATTTTGGGCGGGTCATTCTATAGCGATTCCTGCCCAATTGTTGGTGTGACTGCTTTTTCCATAGGCAATCTTGATGGCTTTAGACACAGCGGACGTGACCGATCAACTGCTCGGCGAAGGTGACATTCCGCCAGTGCATGAGGTGGATGCGGCAGGCACATCGCCGTTCCTGCTCACTTCGGATCACTACGGACGGATTTTGCCGCGCGCGCTCGGCGATCTCGGCGTCTCCGAGAGTGAGCTGACGCGGCACATCGCCTGGGACATCGGCATTGCCGGCGTTGCCGAGCGGCTGGCGGAGATGCTCGATGCGCATCTGATCGCGCAGCGCTATTCGCGGCTCGTGATCGACTGCAATCGCCCGCCGGCCGCGGTGAGCTCGATCCCCGTGATTTCCGAGGCAACCGCGATCCCGCGCAACGAGGGCATTTCGGACCAGGAGCGCGCGGCGCGGCGGCGCGAGATTTTCGAGCCCTATCATCGCCGTATCGACGCCGTGATCGATGGCCGCGTGCAAGCGCAGCGGCCGACCGTGCTGGTGTCGCTGCACAGCTTCACGCCGGTCTATGCCGGCGTTGCGCGGCCCTGGCACATCGGCGCGCTCTACCATCGCGACACGGTGCTGCCAAAACTGCTGTTGAAACACCTGCGCGCCGAAAGCGACCTCGTCGTCGGCGACAACGAGCCTTACGCGGTGAACGACCTCACCGACTACACCATCCCCGTGCACGGCGAGGCCCGCGGCCTCGTCAACACCGGCATCGAGATCCGCCAGGATCTGATCGCGGATCAATCCGGCGAGCGGCAATGGGCCGAACGGCTGGCGCGGATTTTCAAGGAGATCGAGGTGGAGCTGCGGGCGGAGCGGCTGGCGTAGGCCTCACTTCGCCCTTGTCAGCGCCAGCCAGATGCCGCCGCCGATCATGAAGCCGCCGGAGACACGCGACATCATGCGGGTGCGGCGGGCCGAGAAAAAGCTGCGGGCCTGACCGGCGAGCAGCGCGTAGATCCCGTCCGTCAAGCCGGCGAGCACCATGAAGGTTATTCCGAGCACCAAGACCTGCGACAGGTGATCCTTGCTCATGTCCATGAATTGCGGAATGAACGCGCCGAAGAACACCAGCAGCTTCGGGTTCGACAACGCCACGACAAAGCCCTGCAAAAGGAAGCCGCCGCGAGGGGGAGGCGGTGGCGCGTCGGTGTCGACGCCCTCAACCGGAGAGCGGATCAGCTTGATCCCGAGCCAGGCCAGATAGGCTGCGCCCGCAAAGCGCACCCAGTTGAACCAATAGCCCATCGTCGCCATCAGCGAAGTGAGGCCCACCGCAAGGATGCCAATCACGATCAGCAGCCCCAGCTGCACGCCGAGAATATTGGTCAGCGCCGCGCGCGTGCCGTGGCGCAGACCGTTGGCGATCACGAGGGTGACGATCGGTCCCGGCAGCAGCGCGAGCGCAATGCAGGCAGCGACGAAGGCGAGATAGGCTTGCATGGACATCATGGTGAGGACTCGGCTCGGGGCAGTGCGCTCATTAATGCATGGCGAGGGCGGGAACGGAAGTCACGACTTGACATGCAACCATTTGGTTGCCTATTATCGCCACCATGGATGAGGTCTTCAAAGCGCTCGCCGACGCATCACGACGGTCGCTTTTGGACAGGCTTCACGCCAACAACGGCCAGACGCTGAACGAACTCTGCGAGGGCCTCGCAATGACGCGCCAGGCCGTCACAAAGCACCTTGTCATTCTGGAAGAGGCCAACCTGGTGACGACGATCAGGCATGGCCGCGAGAAGCTGCATTATCTCAACCCGGTGCCGATCCATCAGATCGGCGAACGCTGGATCAAAAAATTCGAGCGCGGCAAGCTCGCCGCGCTCAGCGAGTTGAAACGCCAGTTGGAGAAGCGCGATGAGTAAGCCGCAATTCGTCTATGTGACCTACATCGAAACCACGCCGGAAAAGCTGTGGCAGGCGCTGACGTCCAGCGAGTTCATAAGGCAGTACTGGTTCGGCGCCGAAGTGAGATCGGACTGGAAGGTCGGTTCGCCCTTTGCGCTCCTGCTCGAGGGCGAGATCACCGACTCAGGCGAGATCCTCGAGGCCGATCCGCCGCGGCGCCTATCCTACAGCTTCAAGCACCACAAATACGAGGAGCTGCGCGGTGAGCCGATCTCGCGGGTGCTTTTCACGATCGAACCCTTCGGCCCGGTCGTGCGTTTGACCGTGTTACATGACGGCTTTGTCGAGGGCGGCAAATATCTCGGCGCCGTTTCCAACGGCTGGCCGGCGATCCTATCGCAGCTCAAGAGCCTGCTCGAGACCGGCAAGCTGCTCGACATTCCGCGCGCTGCGCTCAACAAGGGGTTTGATGCAAAATGAACCTCGACCAGTTCAAGCCGCTGACGGTCTACACCATCTACATCGCGTCCACGCCGGAGAAGGTGTGGGAGGCGCTGACCTCGGCGGAGTTCAGCCACAAATACTTTTCCGGCTTTGCGGTGGAGATGCAGCCGACACTGGGCGGCACCTTCATCGTGCGTGCCCCTGATGGCTCCGAGCACATCTCCGGCGAGGTGTTCGAATACGATCCGCCGAACAAGCTGACCGTGACCTGGAACGTCAACTGGCCCGACCTCGTCGCAAAGCTCGGCACCACGCTCGTCACCTACGAGATCGAGCAAGCCGGTGAAGCCGTCCGCCTCACCATGAGCGAACGCCATGACCGCGAGCTCAGCGACGACATCCTATCGGGCGGCCGCACCGGCTGGCCCGCGATCCTGTCGGGGCTGAAGAGCCTGCTGGAAACCGGCAGGGCGCCGCAGATCAAGATTGCGCCGCCGGTGAAGATGCTCGAAGCGTTGAAGGCGATGGGGATCAAGACGCCGTAGCGGCCGGCCCCTGCGCCCTCATCGCTTCTTTTTCACTGGCGGCGGATCAATCTCGTCGATCCTGCGACGACAGTCGCCTTCCGAGGCGTGCGGGCCCGAGACAAAGGTCCCACTGACCTTGATCGCGTACCAGCCCGACTCCACGCCGAGGCGGAGCGCTTCGTCTGTCTTGACGTGCCGTGGAGAGAGAGTTTGCATCAGGTGCTTTCGGTGGGCGTTCGACCCAATGCCGAAACGCGACGGAATCTGTCAGGCATCTGCGGCACGAGCCTGCCGCGTCCGACCCACCCGCGGGAACGGGCAAGATCCACAACGATTGCCGTTGCGATGAGTCGGCTCCGCCGGTGCGAGGAATGAGCCGTTTCACGTCGCGCGCATAATCGTGGCGCCGCGTGTGCGCCGAGACGACCGATCTGTCCGACATTCGCGCACCGTGCGCGCAATCGCAGCAATTAGCTATCGTTTTCTCGCAGACGCGGTGCTTTTGGATCGCCAAATGCCGATCTCGATCGAATAAGGGCGTTTGAGCCTTGTGTTCGACCGCTTCGTAGCCATGTTGGGAGCTCAGCCAAGGGAAAGTCTCTCGTATGAAGCTCCGCGTCGGGTTCGAGATGCTGTACGAATTCCCGCAGCCGACGCCTATGATCATGGTGTTGGGCACGCACTTTACGCGCGCCTCCGATGTCATCGTGCCCGACCTGTTGACCACCAGCCCCTCGGTGGCGATCAATCCTTTTCGCGACCTCTTCGGCAATTGGTGCAGCCGCACCGTGGCGCCGGCCGGAGCCTTCCGCCTCGCCGGCGATGGCATCGTTCGCGACAGCGGCTTGCCTGACCCAGTGTTTCCGAACGCGATACAGCACGCCGTCGAAGCGCTACCGGCCGACACGCTGGCCTATTTGCTCGGCAGCCGCTACTGCGAGACCGATCGCCTGTCGGATATCGCATGGAAATTATTCGAACAGACGCCACCCGGCTGGGCGCGGGTCCAGGCCATCTGCGATTTCGTTCATCGCCACATCACGTTCGGCTATGAACACGCGCGTGCGACCAAGACGGCGCGGGAAGCCTACGACGAAGGCAAGGGCGTGTGCCGCGACTACGCCCATCTCGCGATTGCATTCTGCCGCTGCATGAACATCCCGGCGCGTTACTGCACCGGCTACCTCAGCGATATCGGCACGCCGCGTCCGTGGGCCGCAGGAGATTTCGCGGGCTGGTTCGAGGCTTTCATCGGTGGACGCTGGCACATGTTCGATCCGCGCAACAACACGCCGCGGATCGGCCGCGTGCTGATCGCGTACGGACGTGATGCCGCGGACGTCCCGATCACCCAGACCTTTGGTCCCAATACCCTGCTCAATTTCAAGGTATGGACCGACGAGGTTGCCTGATGACAGATAGCACCACTGCGCTCAGCGCCGACGAATTTACGTCGTTGGCCGAGGTCGGCAAGGGCAAGGCGCAAGGCGAGATTCCGCAAGCGCACGGCGAACGCCTGGCCAAGCTGGGTTATGCGATCAGGCGGCTCGGCGAGCTCGAACTGACCTCATCAGGCGTTCGCCGCCTGGCAATGGGCGAATAACTCGCCGCCGTTGCGTTCGGCTTCTCTCTTACGCCACCGGCACCACCAGCCGCCGATAGAGATGCCAGGTCGCATGCCCAAGCACCGGCAGCGTCACCACCAGCCCGAGGAAATACGGCAGCGCCGAGACCATCAGCAGCATCACGATCACCACAGCCCAGCCGATCATCGGTGCGGGGCTCGTCACCACCGCGCGCACGCTCGTCACCATCGCGGTGACGAAATCCACCTCGCGGTCGAGCAGCAGCGGAAACGACACCACAGTCAGCGAGAACAGGATCATCGCCAACGCTGCGCCGACCGCGTTGCCGATCGCGAGGAACAGCAGACCCTCATTGGTGGTGAGCACCACCGTCATGAATTCCTGCAGGCTCGAGAACGTCGCATGCAGCCCGAGCAGCAGCGCGATCAAGAGCCGCACCTGGTACATCCAGATCACGAACACGAACAGCGTGACGAACGCCATCCAGCCGATCTCGCTGCGCGAGCGAATGGTCGACCAGATCGCAGCGAATGAGACCGGCTCGCCACGCTCGCAGCGGCGGCTGACCTCGTAAAGGCCGATCGCCACGAACGGCCCGATCAGCGCGAAGCCCGCAGCTAGGGGATAGACGAGATAGATGAGGCCGAAGGCGGTGAGGCAGAGCATGATGGTGATGCCGCCGGCAGCGTAGAGCGCGCCGAAGCAGAGACCATACAGCGGCAGTGCCTGGAAATCGCGCAGGCCCTCGACCAGCGCCTCGGCGATGTCGACGACCGCCACGGGACGCACCACCGGATCGACCTTGCCCGAAATGGACATCGGCTTCCTCCCTCGCGCGATCCTTGTCGCATGTTGCTTGCGCTGATGATAGCGCGAGAAGGCGGAGCTTGCACGTGTGCGTTGAGGGCGGAATGCAGAGCGGTCTAAGGATACCGCGAGGCGCCAACTTATCCCTTCGCCCGCAGCTCACGGCGCAGCACCTTGCCGGTCGCTGTCATCGGCAGCGTCTCGGCGAACTCGACGAAGCGCGGATATTCGTGGGCGGCGAGCTGCACCTTGACGAACTCCTGGATCTCGCGCGCGAGCTTGTCGCCCGCTGTGAAGCCCGGGCGCAGCACGATCCAGGCCTTGATCGACTCCGTGCGGATCGGATCGGGGATGCCGACCACCGCCGCCATCGCCACCGACGGATGCTTCATCAGCGTGTGCTCGATCTCGGACGGGCCGACGCGATAGCCGGCGGTGGTGATGACGTCGTCCTCGCGGCTGACGTACCAGAAATAGCCGTCCTCATCCTGCACGCCGAGATCGCCGGTGAGCAGGAATTCGCCGGCATATTTCTTTGCCGTCGCCTCCGGATTGCGCCAATATTCGATCATGGTGACCGGGCACGGCTGGCGCACGCCGATGATGCCGCGCTGACCGCGCGGTTGTTCTTCGCCCTTGTCGTTGACGATACGGACGTCGAAGCCCGGCGTCGCGCGCCCCATCGAGCCCGGCCGGATCGGAAACAGGTTGGAATTGCTGCCGATCACGAGATTGCACTCGGTCTGGCCGAACACTTCATGCGCGTCGATGCCAAAGGTTTCGTGCACCCAGCCGAGCAGCTCACCGCCGAGCGATTCGCCGCCGGTAAAAATGCTGCGCAGCTTGACGCCCGGATGCTTCACGCCAGCCTGCCGCATCAACTTCAGCGCGGTCGGGGGCAGGAAGACGTTGCGCACGCCGAGGTCCGCCATCATCTGCATCGCCGCCTGCGGCTCGAATTTTCGCGCGCGATGGCCGACCAGCGGAATGCCGTGATACCAGAATGCGAACAGCGCGTTGACGAGGCCGCCGATCCACGCCCAGTCCGCCGGCGTCCACATGAGATCGCCTGGCCTGGGCAGGAAGTTGTGACACATCTCCACATTGGGCAAATGACCGAGCACGACGCGATGCGCGTGCAGCGCGCCCTTCGGATTGCCTGTGGTGCCTGAGGTGTAGATGATCACCGCGGGGTCATCCGCCGACGTATCGACCCGCGCGAAGTCGGGCGAAGCGGCCCTCACTGCGTCCCAGAAGGATTTCGCGCCTGCGGGCGCGCGTTCGCCGACGACATAGACGTTCTTCAGGTCCGGCAGACGATCGCGGATTTTTGCGAGCTTCTCCCATCCGCCTTCGTCGGTGACGATCGCCTTGGCTTCCGAGTTCGACAGGCGGAATTCGAGCGCGTCCTCGCCGAACAGCGCGAACAAGGGAATCGAGATCATCCCGGAGCGGAACGCCGCTACGTGCGCGATCGGCAATTCCAGCGATTGCGACAGGAACACCGCGACACGATCGCCGCGGCCAAGCCCATCCGCCTTCAGCACATTGGCGAAGCGGCGCGACATCTCGGCGATCTCGTCGAACGAGGTGCGTGTGGTCGCGCCGTTCTCGTCGACATAGATCAGCGCGAGCCGGCCGGTGCCGTCGGCATGACGGTCGCAGCACGCCTCCGCCATGTTGAAGCGCGCCGGGATATCCCAGCGGAAGTTGCGGGTGAGCTCGTCGTAAGTTTTGGCTTCGGTGAGCATGGCTTAGCGCACCGTGCGGAAGAATTTCCTGACCTCGCCGACGAACAGCTCCGGCTGCTCGAAGGCGGCGAAATGCCCGCCCTTCTCCATCTCGCTCCAATGGGTGATGTTGGCGAAATTCGGCTCCATCCAGCGCCTGACCGGGGTGATGATCTCCTTGGGGAAGACCGCAACGCCCGTCGGCACCTTCACCGCCGGCGTGGTGCGACGCTTGCCAAAGCTTTCCCAATAGAGCCGCGCCGACGACGTGGCGGTCTCCGTCACCCAATAAAGCATGACGTTGTCGAGCAGCTCGTCCCGGGTGAAGATGTTTTCGGGATGGCCGTTGCAATCGGTCCAGGCCCAGAATTTTTCCAGAATCCAGGCCGCCTGCCCGCTCGGCGAATCCGTCAGCGCGTAGCCGAGCGTCTGCGGCCGCGTCGATTGCTGCTTTGAATAGCCGGAGTCGAGATCGACATAGTGCTTGAGCCCGGCGAGCGCACGCTTTTCTTCCGGCGTCGGCTCGCCCTCGACCTTCGGCGCCGCGCCGAAGGCGAGCGTGATGTGAATGCCGGCGCAGTGCTCCGCATCCTGCGCGCCAAGCGAGGTCGTTACCGCCGAGCCCCAATCGCCGCCCTGCGCGCCGTAGCTGATATAGCCGAGCCGATCCATCAGCTTGGCCCAGGTCGCGGCGATACGATCGACGCCCCAGCCGGTGGTCGCAGGCTTGGCGGAGAAGCCGAAGCCCGGCAGCGACGGACAGACGACGTGAAAGGCATCCGCGGGATTGCCGCCATGCGCGGCAGGATCGACCAGCGGCGCGATCACCTTCTGGAATTCGACGATCGAGCCGGGCCAGCCGTGGGTGATGATCAGCGGCAGCGCGGATGGCTCATTCGAGCGCGCATGCAGGAAGTGGATGTCGAGCCCGTCGATCTCGGTAGTGAACTGCTCGAAGCGATTGAGTTTTGCTTCGCGCGCCCGCCAGTCATAGCCGTTGGCCCAGTAGGTGCAGACCTCCTTGATCCATTTCAGCGGCGCGCCCTGGCTCCAGTCGTCGACCAGCTCCGCTTCAGGCCAGCGCGTGCGGGCGAGACGGGATTTGAGATCAGTGAGGGTGTCGTCGCCAATGGCGATCCGAAACGGTTTGATGGCAGTCATCGTTGCCTCCCCGATTTTCTCGTTGTCATTCCGCAACAGAGCCGGCCGGCACGATGGAGTCTCTGATGCGCAATTGCGCATCAGAGTTCGTGCTCCGCACGCCCTGGCATGACAGCTCAGCCCGACAGCGCTGCCTTCACCAGGCCGCTCGCCTTGCCGAAATCCATCTGCCCGGCGTACTTCGCCTTCAAGGCCGCGATCACCTTGCCCATGTCCTTCATGCCGCTCGCGCCGGTCTCCGCGATGATCGCCGAGATCGCCTTCTTCACGTCGTCATCCGACATCTGCTTCGGCAAATAGGCCGAGATCACCGCGATCTCCTCACGCTCCTGGGCGGCGAGCTCGGCGCGGCCGCCCTTGTCGTAGAGCTCGACGGATTCCTGGCGCTGCTTGATCATCTTCTGGAAGACGCCGAGCAGGTCGGCATCCGACAGCGGCGGCTTGCCGTTGCCGCGGGCCTCGATGTCGGCATTCTTGATGGTCGAGTTGACCATGCGCAGCGTGGAGAGCTTGCGCTCGTCCTTGGCCTTCATGGCCTCCTTGACCGCATTGTTGATGTCGTCGCGCAGCATGATCGTGATCCCTTCAATCTATCGCCATGATCTAAGCCGTTCGCGGGAAAGAGGCCATACCGGACCTGTCATGGTTCATTGTTTCCCGGCCAGCGGACAAAACGGCGCAAAATTGCCAAACACAGCCTAAGTCCCTGAGGAGGCCTGTCAAATATGCAAAAACGCATGTGAATCCATCCTTTCCCGCTTTGACGGCAGCGTCGGCTGCGACTATGAAGCGGGCTCATGACACAACATGACAACGATCCCGCCTGGCCGGACCACAAACCGACCGCGCTCCTCGTGCTTGCCGATGGCACGGTGCTGGAAGGCTTTGGTCTCGGCGCCGAAGGCCATGCCGTCGGCGAGGTCTGCTTCAACACCGCGATGACCGGCTACGAGGAAATCCTCACCGATCCCTCCTATGCCGGACAGCTCATCACCTTCACCTTTCCGCATATCGGCAATGTCGGCACCAACGAGGACGACATCGAGACGGTGAACATGGCCGCGACGCCCGGCGCGCGCGGCGTGATCCTGCGCACCGCAATCACCAATCCCTCGAACTACCGCGCCACCAAGCATCTCGACGCCTGGCTGAAGGCGCGCGGCATCATCGGCCTCTCCGGCATCGATACCCGCGCGCTGACCGCGCTGATCCGCTCGAAGGGCATGCCCAACGCCGTGATCGCGCATGCGAAGCACGGCGAGTTCGACCTGCATGGCCTGAAGGAAGAAGCGCGCGAATGGCCGGGCCTCGAGGGCATGGACCTCGTGCCGATGGTCACCTCCGGCCAGCGCTTCACCTGGGACGAGACTCCCTGGCTGTGGGAGCAGGGCTTTGGCCGGCAGGACAAGCCCGAATTCAACGTCGTCGCCATCGACTACGGCATCAAGCGCAACATTCTGCGCCTGCTCGCCGGCGTCGGCTGCAAGGTGACGGTGGTGCCGGCAACGACCTCATCCGAAGACATTCTGGCGATGAAGCCCGACGGCGTGTTCCTCTCGAACGGCCCGGGCGATCCGGCCGCGACCGGCAAATATGCCGTGCCTGTCATCCAGGACGTGATCAAGTCGGGCACGCCGACATTCGGAATCTGTCTCGGCCACCAGATGCTCGGCCTTGCCGTCGGCGCCAAGACCAGGAAGATGCATCAGGGCCATCACGGCGCCAATCATCCCGTCAAGGACGAGACCACCGGCAAGGTCGAGATCACCTCGATGAACCACGGCTTTGCCGTGGACGAGAAGACCTTGCCGAAGGGCGCGACGCAGACCCACATCTCGCTGTTCGACGGCTCCAATTGCGGCATCCAGCTCGACGGCAGGCCGGTGTTCTCGGTGCAGTACCACCCCGAGGCCTCGCCGGGTCCGCGCGACTCGCACTATTTGTTCCAGCGTTTTGCGGATCTGATGCGGCAGAAGAAGAGCGCGTAAATCGTCATTCCGGGGCGCGCGTAGCGCGAGCCCAGAATCCATTGAGCAGCGAACTCTACCGCACGATGGATTCCGGGCTCGACGCCGCGCGTCGCGCCGGAACGACGAAAGGAACGTCGCCTCACGCCGCTCGTTGATCCCTGCTACGCTTGAGCAGGAGTTCTGCCATGTCCGTCGTCCGCGACTATGCCGAGCCGCTCGCCATTGTGTTCGAGGACGACGGCCTCGTGCCGAACAATCTCCTCCCCTTTCTGGTCTACCAGGGCGCAGTGAAACTCGATCCCAAGCAGCCGGAAGAAACCATCGAAAACCTGTTCGAAACGAACAATTGGGGCGGCACGTGGCGCAACGGCGTCTACGATTATCTGCATTATCATGCGACCGTGCATGAGGTGCTCGGCGTCGCGCGCGGCAGTGCCCGCGTTCGCTTCGGCGGCGATCATGGCCAGGAGCTAGAGATCAAGGCAGGCGATGTCGCGGTCCTGCCCGCCGGCACGGGACATCAGTGCATCAGTGCGAGCCATGATTTCTGCGTGATCGGCGCCTATCCGCCGGGATCGCGGATGGAGATCACACGCGCCACGCCGGAGAACCATGCGAGGGCGCTGAAGACGATTCCGAGAGTCCCGCTGCCACCGGCCGATCCGGTGACGGGCAACCACGGGCCGTTGATGCGGCTGTGGCGAACGTGAGTCGCGAACGCTAGCTCCAAACTCCGTCGTCGTCCCGGCGAAGGCCGGGACCCACAATCACGAGAGCTAGTTTGGCGTAGATGCTATCGCGCATCTCGCGCCACAACTTCTCCCTGGGGGTATGCGTCCCGGCCTTCGCCGGGACGACATTGCGGAGGCATTTGCGCCAATCGCCCTACGCCTCGTTCGCACCTTCCTGGCGGGTGGCCTCGAACAGGAACCAGGTTCGCCGCTCGGTCTCGTCAATGAAAACTTCGAGGATGCTGGCGCTGGCGACGTCGCCGGCGTCGTCGCAGACCTCGTGCGCTTTGCGCATCGCAGATGCGACGTGCTTGTTGTCCTGCATCAGCTCGCGCAGCATCTCGCGCGGCGGGACATAGTCGTCGTCATTGTCCTTGATGGTCTGGAGCTTGGCGACCTGGCCGATCGACTTCAGCGTGGCGCCGCCGATCTTGCGGACGCGCTCGGCGAGCTGGTCGGTAGTGGCAAAGATCTGGTCCGACTGCTCGTCGAGGAGCAGATGATAGTCGCGAAAATGCCGACCGCTGATGTGCCAGTGAAAATTCTTGGTCTTCAGATAAAGTGCGAACGCATCGGCCAGAAGCACGTTGAGCGCCTCCGAGACCTTTTTGGCCGCCGGGGGCGACAGATCGGTGGGGGTGTCGAGGTCGGGCGAGACCTTGCTGGGGGCTTTGCTCACGGGAAACCTTCCTGTTAGGACGCGGACATTGACGGCGCGCCGTCGCACCCCTAACGCAAGGCGGGCAACGCGGTTCCTCGATAGGAACCGCTGGGCGGGATACCATGGACGATTGGATCGACTATTACGACTCGACGCACACGATCTATGTCAGCAAGCTGCATCGGGATTTGCACTTCCAGATCATCGCGCGGGACATCATCGGCTACATCACCTCGCCCGAGGCGACCGTGCTGGACTATGCCTGCGGCGAGGCGCTGTCGGCGAGCCAGGTGGCCGCTGCCTGCGGCAAGCTGATCCTGGCCGAGCCGGCGCCGGGTGTGCGTGGCCGACTGATCGCACGGTTTGCGCCCAACACAAAAATCCGCGTCCGCTCGCTCGACGACGTCCGCAAGATGCAGGACCAATCGATCGATCTCGTGGTGATGAACTCGGTTGTGCAGTACATGACCGCGGAGGAGCTTGACGCCGCGCTGCTCAACATCCGGCGCATCCTGAAACCGTCGGGCAAGCTGGTGCTCGGCGACATCCTCCAGCCGCATGTCGGAATGGGCCGGGATGTGACGGCGCTGCTCTCCTTCGGCCTGCGTCACGGCTTCCTGAAGGACGCACTGATCGGCCTGATCAGCACCGCGCTGTCAGACTACCGTCATCTTCGCTCGCGCATCGGGCTGCAGCGCTATAGCGAGGACGAGATCACGGCCAAGCTGAAGGCAGCCGGCTTCGCCGCGCAACGTGCCAACGTCAATATCGGCCACAATCGGTGGCGCATGACCTTCATCGCACGGCCACCGCTCGCCCGTTAAGCTTAACAATTGGCTGAGGTGGCTTGTCGCACCTCGATCGGCAATGATCGCTGCGGCCCGGTGGCGGAAGCGTCCACGCGAGAGCAGTGCATTGCTCTTTATCCTGGTTCAAATCCAGGCCGGGTCTCCAGCCTTCGCTGGCTTCGCCTGCTTCGGCTAGGCAAGCCATTTCGTAGCGAAGGCTGCCTCGACGAAGCCCGCAGGGCGAGGTCGGGCGTGGCGCAGCGATCAGCCAACAATCACCCCGCCTCGACCACTTCGCACTCGGCGACAAGCTGAAGCCTGTCCGCGTCCTTGGCGGCGGAGTTGAGCACGGCGTCGAGCAGGCCGGGAAAGCGCGCCTCCAGATCCTCGCGGCGCAGCCGCATGAACCGGTTGGTGCCGGCCACACGCGTCAGCATCAGGCCGCATTCGCGCAGCTTGGCGAAGTGGTAAGCGAGGTTCGACTTGCCACTGAGGCCATTGAAGTCGCCGCAGCAGAGCTCGCTGCTGACACGTTCCTGCTGGGCGAGCTGGTACACGATCGCCAGGCGGATCGGATCGCTCAGGCAATCCAGAACCATCGGCAGCTCGATCTGCTCGCGGGTGGGATGAAGGGGCGTGCGGCTCATGATCCCTGAATCATAGCGAAGCAACCGCAATGTTCAATAGTTCTTGAACCAATTGACACCGAAAGCGTCGCGTCCGATAGTTCAACAAACGTTGAACATAGGGATATTTCCAATGAGCGTGTTCTGGCTGGCCCTGGCGGCCTTCGCGATCGGCACAGAAGGCTTTGTGATTGCAGGGCTTTTGCCGGCGATCGCCTCTGACCTGTCGATTTCGGTCTCGGCCGCCGGCCAATTGGTGACCGCCTACGCCCTCACCTATGCCGTGGGCTCGCCCATCCTGGCGGTGGCGCTGAACAATGTCGACCGCCGCACCGTGCTGGCGCTGGCGCTCTCGACCTTCATCGCCGGAAACCTCGCTGCGATGGTGGCATCCAACTACACCCTGCTGCTGGCCTCCCGCATGCTCATGGCGCTGGGCTCCGGACTTTGCATGCCGACGGCGCTGGCCGTCTCGGTCGCCGTCGCCACGCCGGAACGGCGCGGCCGCGCGGTGGCGCTGGTCACCTCGGGCCTCACGATCGCGACCGTCATCGGCGTTCCCCTCGGCAATCTCGTCGGCAGCCTGTTCGGCTGGCGCGCGACTTTTGCCATGGTCGCCGTCATCAGCGCGGTGGCGCTGGCCGGCCTCCTGCTCGGCCTGCCCCGTGGCCTGCCGCGCAACACCGCCTCGCTCGGCGACAGGCTGGCCGTGGCGCGTCACAGCAATGTCTTGACCGCGCTTGTCATCACGGTGCTCTGGGCGCTCGGCGGCTTCACCGTTTTCACTTATTTCGCCGTTCCGTTGCACGGTCTCGGCTTCGATGCCTCGCAAATCAGCCTGGCGCTTCTTGTGTTCGGCGGTGCGGCTGCGATCGGGAACATGCTCGGCGGGATCCTTGCCGACCGCCTCGGCATGCTCGCCACCGCAGCGCTCGGGCTTGCCGGCATGGCGAGCGCGCTGATCCTGCATTCGCTGGTCCTGAAGCTCTTGCCCGGGCAGGCGCATTACGCGGTGCTGGGGACGATCTTCCTCTGGGGCATCTCGGGCTGGGCGTTCTATCCGGCCCAGGTCGCCAGCATCATCCGGATCGAGCCGCAGGCCTCGATGATCGCACTCTCGCTCAATGCTTCCGCGATGTATTTGGGCTTCGCCATTGGCGGCGCGCTGGGCGGTGCGGTGCTCGCGACCCTCTCGCCAGATGATCTCGGCTGGATCGGCGGATCGAGCGTTGCGGCCTCGCTTCTGGTGCATCTCGCCCGTGGCTGGCAGGCGCGGCCGAAACCCGTCAAAATTGCTGGTTGATGGGCGTTTTTCGGGGTTTCGCCGCCCCGAAAACTGGTCTAAGACCCACCCGCGCGCGAGGGAGACCCCCGCGCTCTCGGCTTAAGGGGACGCGCGGCAAGCGCGCCCTTTTTTTGTGCCCAGATTCCACTTCGACTTCGGCGAGAGTTGATGCCCAAACGTACAGACATCACCACCATCCTGATCATCGGCGCCGGTCCCATCGTGATCGGCCAGGCCTGCGAGTTCGACTATTCGGGCACCCAGGCGGTGAAGACGCTGAAGGAAGAGGGCTATCGCATCGTCCTCGTCAATTCCAATCCAGCCACCATCATGACCGATCCGGAATTGGCGGATGCAACCTATATCGAGCCGATCACACCCGAGATCGTCGCAAAAATCATCGAGAAGGAACGTCACGTCATTCCCGGCGGCTTCGCGCTGCTACCGACCATGGGCGGCCAGACCGCGCTGAACTGCGCGCTGTCGCTGCGCCGCCAGGGTACGCTGGAAAAATTCGCCGTCGAGATGATCGGCGCCACCGCGGATGCGATCGACAAGGCGGAAGACCGCCAGCTGTTCCGCGAGGCCATGACCAAGATCGGGCTCGAGACGCCGAAGTCGCGGCTCGCCAATGCATCCGAGCTGAAGAAGTCCTTCCGCGACAAGCACCAGGCCGAACGCGCGAAGGCGTCCGGTGCAGCGCTCGATGAGCTAGACCGGCAGTGGACGCTCGGCGAAGGCGACCGCCGCAAGCGCTACCAGGAATATGCACTCGGTCAGGCGCTGATGGCGCTGTCCGAGATCGGCCTGCCCGCGATCATCCGTCCCTCCTTCACCATGGGCGGCACCGGCGGAGGCATCGCCTACAACAAGGAAGAGTTCCTCGACATCATCGAGCGCGGTCTCGACGCGTCTCCGACCAACGAAGTGCTGATCGAAGAATCCGTGCTCGGCTGGAAAGAGTTCGAGATGGAGGTGGTGCGCGACAAGAAGGACAATTGCATCATCGTCTGCTCGATCGAGAACCTCGATCCGATGGGCGTGCACACCGGCGATTCCATCACGGTGGCGCCGGCGCTGACGCTGACCGACAAGGAATACCAGATCATGCGCGACGCCTCGCTGGCGGTGCTGCGCGAGATCGGCGTCGAGACCGGCGGCTCCAACGTGCAGTTCGGCGTCAATCCCGAAGACGGCCGCATGGTCGTCATCGAGATGAATCCGCGCGTGTCGCGCTCCTCCGCGCTGGCGTCGAAAGCCACCGGCTTCCCGATCGCCAAGGTCGCGGCCAAGCTCGCGGTCGGCTACACGCTCGACGAGATCGCCAACGACATCACCGGCGGTGCGACGCCGGCCTCGTTCGAGCCGACCATCGACTACGTCGTCACCAAGGTGCCGCGTTTCGCGTTCGAGAAATTTCCGGGTGCTTCCACCACGCTGACGACGTCGATGAAGTCGGTCGGCGAAGTGATGGCGATCGGCCGCACCTTCCAGGAGAGCCTTCAGAAGGCACTGCGCGGGCTCGAGACCGGACTCACCGGCCTCGACGAGATCGAGATCGAAGGTCTCGGCCGCGACGACGACAAGAACGCGATCCGCGCTGCGCTCGGCACGCCGACGCCGAACCGGCTGCTCCAGGTCGCCCAGGCGATGCGGCTCGGCTGGTCGAACGAGGAGATCTTCAACTCCTGCAAGATCGATCCGTGGTTCCTCGGCGAGATGCGCGGCATCGTCGACATGGAAGAGAAGATCAAGAAGAGCGGTCTCCCCTCCAACGCCTTCGGCATGCGCACCCTGAAAGCCATGGGTTTCTCGGACGCGCGGCTCGCGGTGCTGGCACAGACCAACGATGCCGAGGTCACCGCCAAGCGCCACGCGCTCGGCGTTCGCCCGGTCTACAAGCGCATCGACACTTGCGCGGCCGAATTCGCCTCGCCGACCGCCTACATGTACTCAACCTATGAATCGCCGTTTGCAGGCTCGCTTGCCGACGAGAGCACGCCGTCGGACAAGAAGAAGGTCATCATCCTCGGCGGCGGACCGAACCGCATCGGCCAGGGCATCGAGTTCGACTATTGCTGCTGTCACGCCTGCTTCGCGCTGCATGACGCCGGCTACGAATCCATCATGGTCAACTGCAACCCGGAAACGGTGTCGACCGACTACGACACCGCCGACCGGCTCTATTTCGAGCCGCTCACCGCCGAGGACGTGCTGGAGATCATCGCGAAGGAGCGCACGAACGGCTCGCTGCATGGCGTGATCGTGCAGTTCGGCGGCCAGACCCCGCTGAAGCTCGCGCGTGCGCTGGAAGCCGCCGAAGTGCCGATCCTCGGCACCTCGCCCGACGCGATCGACCTTGCGGAGGACCGCGACCGCTTCAAGCGCGTGCTCGACAAGCTGCGGCTGAAGCAGCCGAAGAACGGCATCGCCTATTCGGTCGAGCAGGCCCGCCTCGTCTCCGCCGATCTGGGCCTGCCGCTGGTGGTGCGTCCGTCCTATGTGCTCGGCGGCCGCGCGATGCAGATCATCCGCGAGGAGAACCAGCTCAACGACTATTTGCTCGGCACGCTGCCGGAGCTGGTGCCCGCCGACGTCAAGGCGCGCTACCCGAACGACAAGACCGGGCAGATCAACACTGTGCTCGGCAAGAACCCGCTGCTGTTCGATCGCTATCTCTCCGACGCCACCGAGATCGACGTCGACTGCCTCTGCGACGGCAAGGACACTTTCATCGTCGGCATCATGGAGCACATCGAGGAAGCCGGCATCCATTCCGGCGATAGCGCCTGCTCGCTGCCGCCGCACTCGCTCGATACAAAGATGATCGAAGAGCTGGAGCGGCAGACGCGCGAGCTCGCCATCGGCCTCGACGTCGTCGGCCTGATGAACGTGCAATACGCGATCAAGGACGGCGAAATCTACGTGCTCGAAGTCAATCCGCGCGCTTCGCGCACGGTGCCGTTCGTCGCCAAGGTGGTCGGCACGCCGGTCGCAAAAATCGCCGCGCGCATCATGGCCGGCGAGAGGCTCGCCGACTTCAAATTGAAGAAGGCCGACTTCAAGCATGTCGGCGTCAAGGAATCGGTGTTTCCGTTCGCGCGCTTTCCCGGCGTCGATACCGTGCTCGGGCCCGAGATGCGCTCGACCGGCGAGGTCATGGGCATCGACCGCTCCTTTGCAGTGGCTTTTGCCAAGAGCCAGCTCGGCGGCGGCACGCGGGTGCCGCGCAAGGGCACGGTGTTTGTCTCGGTGCGCGAGAGCGACAAGATTCGCATCGCCGAAGCCGTACGCGAATTGCATTCGCTCGGCTTCAAGGTGCTGGCGACGTCGGGCACGGCGCGCTTCCTGAGCGACGAGGGCATTCCGGCGGAGAAGGTGAACAAGGTGCTGGAGGGACGGCCGCACATCGTCGACGCCATCACCAATGGCGACGTCCAGCTCGTCTTCAACACCACCGAAGGTCCGCAGGCGCTCGCCGACAGCCGCTCGCTGCGGCGCGCGGCCCTCTTGCATAAAGTGCCGTATTACACCACTCTTTCCGGGGCCGTGGCGGCCGCGCAGGGCATCCGCGCCTATCTGGGCGGGGACCTTGAGGTTCGGACCCTGCAGAGCTACTTTTCGGAAACCTGATCGCTAGCGGCAGCTCTGCTGCCGCTAAGTGATTGGCGATGAAGCCACAATGGCCGGAGGAACCGTCCGGCCATATGGTTGTTCTGTTCCGGCGCCAGACCCACATAACGCTCCGGCGGCCGCGGGTTCAGCGCCGGGCATACTGACGAATCAAGGTTGCGGCGCCGCTTGTTTTGGGGCGCACGACTGGAGAACGAGAGAAGCGATGGAAAAGGTTCCGATGACCGCGAGCGGCTTTGCCGCGCTCGGGGAAGAATTGAAGAAGCGCCAGTCCGAGGACCGTCCGCGTATCATCGAGCACATTGCGGAGGCCCGCTCACACGGCGACCTGTCGGAAAACGCGGAATATCATGCCGCGAAGGAAGAGCAGTCGCACAATGAGGGCCGCATCGCCGAGCTCGAGGACAAGCTCGCGCGCGCCGATATCATCGACATTTCCAAGCTCTCCGGCGACACCATCAAGTTCGGCGCCACCGTGACGCTGGTCGACGAGGATACAGAGAAGAAGACGGTGTGGCAGATCGTCGGCGAAGTCGAAGCCGACGCCAAGAAGGGCCGCATCTCCATCACCTCGCCGCTGGCGCGGGCGCTGATCGGCAAGAAGAAGGGCTCGACCGTCGAGGTCAACGCACCTGGCGGTGCCAAGGCGTATGAGATCACCAAGGTGGAGTGGCGGTAATCGGTGCCGCGGCGCATGGAAAAGCCGCGCAGCAAGCGCGGCTTTTTTGTTTCGGGCCATTGCGCGATTGCGAACGACGGCGATTGTGAACGACGACGTCCTCCGTCATGCTCTGCACCCTACATCAAGGGAGGATGCGATGGACATCGATCGTATCGCCGCGCAGAGCCAGCCTTATGTGCTCAGTCTGTTCCGCTTCGTCACCGGACTTCTGCTGTTTCACTACGGCGTGGCCAAGCTGTTCAAATTTCCACCGGTCGAGATGTTCGAAAGCGTCACGCCGCTGTCGCTCTGGGGTGTGGCGGGCATGATCGAGCTCGTGCTCGGCGGCCTGTTGATGCTTGGGCTCTTCACGCGTCTGGCCGCGTTCATCCTCGCCGGTGAGATGGCCTTTGCCTATTTCATCGAACACCTGCCGCACAGCTTCTTTCCCGTCATCAACGACGGTGCGCTGGCGATCGTCCTATGCTTCGCCTGCCTTTATCTCGCCGTCACCGGCGGCGGGCCGGTCAGTGTGGATGCGATGCGGCGATGATTAAGCGAGCTACCTCCGTCCCTTCACATCCAGCGGCACGGCCGCCTCGTATTTCGAATTATGCAGCACCAGTGACGTGCGTACGTTGCGCACATGGGGCGCGGCGGTCAGGTGGGTGACGAAATCCTGAAAGGTCGCCATGTCGGGGGCGACGCATTTGAGGATGAAATCGACCTCTCCCGACAGCATCCAGCATTCCCGCACCAGCGGCTCGGCGCGGACGAACTGCTCGAAGGCGCGCAAATCCGCTTCCGCCTGGCTGGAGAGGTGCACGGCGGCAAAGACCGTGACGTCGAAACCCAGTTTTCGCGCGTCCAGCAGTCCGCGATAGCCGTGAATGTACCCCTCCTCCTCCAGCGCGCGGACGCGGCGCAGGCAGGGCGGGGGCGAAATGCCGACCCGCTTGGCCAGCTCGACATTGGTGATTCGACCGTCGGCCTGGATCTCACCCAGAATTTTCAGGTCGATCTCGTCTAGGTTCCGCGACACGTGATTGGAACTCCTCGCCTTGCGGCGGTATCGGGTGGGTCTGTCGCAATCCTCATAACCCAGTCTGCGCCAAATGAGCAATTTTATTGCGCGTGCAGCGCAATGGACTTTTGTTCCCTGTTGGAAAAATCCGCCGACATGGAATGCAATTCTTGCATAGCTCACCAGAAGGCTTAGATTAGCTCTGATATTTCAGCGCCTCCGCGAGGCCTCCTGGCTCCTTCCGCGCCCGCGCTGCAAATCCCCCGTGAAAGGCGTCCATCGAAATGTCCGCTCCTGTTCATGCAAAGGTCGTCATCATTGGCTCCGGCCCCGCCGGCTACACCGCGGCGATCTATGCCGCGCGCGCGATGCTCGAGCCGATCCTGATCCAGGGCATCCAGGCGGGCGGCCAGCTCACCATCACCACCGACGTCGAGAACTATCCGGGCTTCGCTGACGTGATCCAGGGCCCCTGGTTGATGGAACAGATGGAGAAGCAGGCGGTCCATGTCGGCACCAAAATCGTCTCCGACCTGGTCACCAAGCTGGAGACATCCCAGCGGCCGTTCCGCCTCACCTGCGACTCCGGCGACGTCTATCTCGCCGAAACCGTGATTCTGGCCACCGGCGCGCAGGCGCGCTGGCTCGGGCTGCCCTCTGAGGCGAAATTTCAGGGCGGCGGCGTGTCGGCCTGCGCCACCTGCGACGGCTTCTTCTACCGCAACAAGGAGGTCGTGGTGGTCGGCGGCGGCAATACCGCAGTCGAGGAAGCCCTGTACCTGACCAACCATGCCTCGCAGGTGACGATCGTGCATCGTCGCGACCACTTCCGTGCCGAGCGCATCCTCCAGGAGCGCCTGTTCAAGCACCCGAAGATCAAGGTGATCTGGGACTCCGCCGTTGACGAGATCTGCGGAACCGAGAACCCGAACAAGGTCACCCATGTGCGCCTGAAGAACGTCAGGACCGGCGCACTCACGGATTTGAAGACCGACGGCATCTTCATCGCCATCGGCCACGCGCCGGCGACCGAGCTCGTGAAAGACCAGATCAAGCTGAAACCATCCGGCTATGTCGAGGTCGCCCCGAACTCGACCGCGACCTCGGTGCCCGGCCTGTTCGCCGCCGGCGACGTCGCCGACGAAACCTATCGCCAGGCCGTGACGGCCGCCGGCCTCGGCTGCATGGCAGCGCTCGAGGCTGAACGATTCTTGGCCCTGCGCGCCAGCGAGCGCGCGGCAGCGGAATAACGATCATGCCTCGAACACGCGACGGATTTACGGATATGGACTGGGACAAGCTGAAGGTGTTTCACGCGGCGGCGGAAGCGGGCAGCTTCACGCATGCGGGAGAGCAGCTCGGCCTGTCGCAATCG
Organism: Bradyrhizobium commune; assembly: GCF_015624505.1. NCBI lineage: Bacteria > Pseudomonadati > Pseudomonadota > Alphaproteobacteria > Hyphomicrobiales > Nitrobacteraceae > Bradyrhizobium > Bradyrhizobium commune. The sequence goes on from NZ_CP061379.1 coordinate 6,319,974, forward strand.
GCAGTGTCACGCCAGGTCTCGGCGCTGGAGCAGGAGCTCTCGGTCTCGCTGTTCCATCGCCACGCCCGCGGCCTGATCCTCACCGAGCAGGGCGACCTTTTGTTCCGCACCGCGCATGACGTGTTCATGCAACTCCAGGCGGCGCGCGCGAAACTGACCGATAGTCGCGAACGGCCGAGCGGCGATCTCAAGATCACCACCACGCCCGGCGTCGGCATCAACTGGCTGATCCCGCGGCTCGGCGAATTCACGGCGCTCTATCCGGAGATCCGGATCTCGCTGATCGTCACCGACGAGGAGCTCGATCTGTCGATGCGCGAGGCCGACGTCGCGATCCGCACCCGCAAGCCGACGCAGCCGGATCTCATCCAGCGCAAGCTTTTCGCAATGGGCTTCCACGCTTATTGCTCGCCGGATTACATCAAGCGCTTCGGCACGCCGCGGACGCTGGAGGAACTCGACTCCCACCGCATCATCACGCTCTCCGACGGCAACTTCGCGCCGCATCTTCAGAATCGCAACTGGCTGATCGAAGCCGGCCGCAACGGCTCGGGTCCGCGCGAAGCCTATTTCAAGGTCAACAACATCCTCGGCCTGGTGCGCGCCTGTCAGCAGGGCCTCGGCATCGCCGCGTTGCCGGATTACCTGATCGAGGAACAGAGCCGCCTCGTGCAACTGTTCGGCGAATCGGATTCGATTCAACTGGATACGTATTTCGTCTATCCGGAAGAGTTGAAGACGGTCGCACGCGTGCAGGTGTTCCGCGACTTCGTGGTGAGCAAAGCGCAGCGCTGGCCGTCCTGATTTCCGCATGACTGACATGCGGCTTGGACGGTTGCTGCATGGCGCTCGGCAAGCTCATAATGTTTGCACGCTGAGCCTTCGCGTTGCGCATTTGTCCCCCTCCTCCAGTGGCGCGGGAGTTCAGTAATCCCTCTTGGAAGGTGATTGTGTCGGCCTCACGTGGCCAATACCTTAAGCCGGGCTCGCTTGAGCCCGGCTTTTTTTCGTCCCATCCGGCATTCGCCCTCCGCGTGTATTGACAGTTTTGGGCTTGCCCCGCATCATTCGCCAATGATCACGAAGTCGTGCGCACCCGTTTCGAAAAAAGGCCCCCATCCGGGGACCTCGGAATGTTGCGCGCGCTAGGCTGACTTCGTCATCGCGAGCTAATCCCGAAAACCCCGCCGCCTGGACGGGGTTTTTTCATGCGCCCTCCGTCTCAGGTTTTGGCCGAGAAGGAGACCAGACATGACCGACCTACGAACTCACATGCATGGGCTGTGGCTGCCGCTGGTGACGCCGTTTCGCGACGGACGGCTCGACGAGACGTCGCTGCGGCGGCTGACGCGGCACTACTGCACACAGGCGATCGACGGCTTCATCCTGGGGGCGACCTCCGGTGAAGGCATGACGCTGCGCGACGCCGAGCTCGAACGTCTCGTCGCCATCGTGCGCGACGAGATGGCGGCGGGCCGCCGCACCATTCCGATCTGCCTCGGCCTCTCCGGCGCGGACACGTCGCGGCTGAAGCACCGCCTTGATGAAACTGCGGACTGGCCGATCGACGGTTATCTGATCGCAAGCCCCTATTACGTGCGGCCGTCGCAGCGCGGCCTTTTGGCGCATTTCGAGGCGCTGGCCGATCACGCCGCCTGGCCGCTCGCGCTCTACAACATTCCCTATCGCTGCGCGGTCAACATCACCAACCAGACCATGCTGCGCTTGGCGGAGCATCCGAACGTGGTGGGCCTGAAGGATTGCGGTGCGAGCCGCGAGCAATCGATCGCGCTGCTGCGCGACCGGCCGCAGGGCTTTCGCGTGCTCACCGGCGAGGACGCGAATTACTACGAAGCGCTCTCTGACGGCGCCGATGGCGGCATCCTGCTCTCCGCCCACATCGAGACCGCGACATTCGCAGCCGTCCACGCCGAGCTGAAGCGCGGCAACCATGATGCGGCGCAGGCGCGCTGGCAGGAGGTCGCCGAGCTGACGCGGCTGCTGTTCGCCGAACCGAGCCCGGCGCCCGCAAAATACTGGCTGTGGCGGAGCGGCCTGATCGATAGCCCGGAAGTGCGCCTGCCGATGGTGGAAGTGAGCAGCGAGCTCGCTGCGACGATCGATCGCGAGATCGAGCGGCGGGTGAAGGTCGCGGCGTAGCGCTTCCACTCCCTCTCCCCGTCAGAACGGGGCGAGGGAGCGAGACAGCGTGCCCGTGGTTAACCGCGCACCAACGGCCTTCGCAGCTGCCGCATGGCGCATCCACGCCTCGTTTACGCAATCGCGCCTATCGTTCTGCTCCAACGACTTCAAAAAGGGGGAATGACCATGGGGCAACGCAACCGCCCGACGGCGGCGGAAATCTTCGCGCCCGCTGATCTCTTGAAGGGAATTCTGGTGGTGTCGTCGTTCGGCTTCTGGGCCGTGATGCTCGGGCTGATGCCGGTGCTGCTGTTTCGCGTCTGGCTCGCGCCCTGACGGGATGGTTAAGCCGAGGTCACAAATGCGCTCCAAATGCGAGCGGAGCGGCGACCCGGAATCTTAAAACATCTTGCGTATCGTTCATCCCCATAAGCGAAGAAATCGCGGGGGCGAATTTGAATAATCAGAATGATGCGGCGTCGCATTACGGCGCCGGGCAGCAGAGCTTTGACGACGCCGGACAGCAGGGCTTTTCCACCGGGGACATTCTCTGGGCCGTCGGCATCTGGTCGGTGATCCTGACGCTGTCGCCGGTGATCGTGTTCTACATGCTGATGGTGGCGTAGCGCGCTCGCCCCAAAACGCAAAACGCGCGGAGACCGCGCGTTCGTCGTCCGGGGAAATGATTGATGAAATTAAGCCGCCTGCTTGTGCATTGCGCCGGATGCCGACGCCGTGCCACGAATGGCTTTCACTGAACGCTCGATCGCCGCCCACAGCCTTGCAATTTCCTGAGCCGCACGGCTCTCGGCCTGATACTCACGCGCGCCTTCGCCGTGGCTGAGTGCCATCAACAAATCCGAACGATTGGTGATCTGACCGCCCCACACCGGAGCACGAAACTTCGCCAGCGCCTCGCGGGCGATGGTGACGATCGGGCTTTCGGATTCGTCGCGACGCGCCGGTGCGCCGTTGAGCACGACCGCATAGGGCTTGCGTGCGGCGCGGCACATCTGGATGGTTTCCTGCACCGCGTTGACGTCGAACACGCCAGGTCGTGCCGGGATGACCACCATCGTCGCGTTCTTGATCGCGTCGTCGACCACGGCCGAGAGATTCGGCGGCGTGTCGATCAACACCCATTCATATCCGTCGCGCTTGGCAGCGGAGACGATGCCGCTGACCGAGTTCACCGCAGCCTTGATCGGCGGTTCGTTGGTGCCACGCAGCTTGTGCCACAGCGTGAGCGACCCTTGCGGATCGGCATCGACGAGCAGAATAGGCTTTGTCGCCTTGATCTGCGCGGCGAGATGTGCGGCCAGGGTTGACTTGCCCGAGCCGCCTTTACGCGATGCAAAAACAATAACGTTCATACCTCTGGCCTCCAGATTGACCCCAGGTGGCGAAAATGAATCACCGCGCTGATTCGTGAAAGAAAAATTTATCGGGAGTTGACTCTCAGTCACGAAATAACAAGGCGTGTTGGCTTTTGAGTCACACTGCGTCGCGCCGGCAGACACAAACCGCCATGAAGCGCCCGTCCCAAGGGCATTCGTGCGTTTTTTGAGCAGGACTGCGGGAAAAACCGGAATGCAACCTCGCCGGGTGCCACCTCGCGCCGTTCATGTCCGTCGCGCGCGTCCGCAATTGCTGCAAGCAGACGCGCGCCCGAGTGAACAAAAGGAGTCCAGTGGCTGTCTCCTGGCTGATGCCTGAGTCAGTTTGACGCGAGGCATGGAGTTTCGAAACAGGAACGCGCCAGCGACGCGCTCAGGTGTCTTCGGGCTTTTTCTTCTTGGCCGTCTTCGGCTTGGTGGTCTTCTTCGCAACGGCCGGCTTGATGTTGGTCGGCTTGCCGGCGCGGGCCTCGCCCGGCTCCGGCCCCTGGCGGAAGAACGCCGCGCATTGCGGCGAGAGCTGGGTCTTCTTCTGGATCATGCAGGTGGTGATGGCATCGACGTTCGGAACGAACTCGCTGCACAGCCGCATCGCATCCGGCGTGCAGGCCTGCTGCTGCTCGGGCGTGTAGGCAAAGCCGGTGCCCGGCTGGATCAGCATGGCCAGGGCAAGCCCGGCGACGGCAGCAACAAAGGTCTTCCCAAAGCGATACGCCGGCATCGATACCCCCAAATGTCGAGTCACAGGGAATAGTGGGTGAACAGCCGTTCATTGGCAACCAAGCGGGACTACGAAAGCCGGGACCTGTGCGGTCTCGGCAACAGGGGGCACGTCTGGCCACCTGCCCCGCCCGGACAAAAACCGCGAAAACAACCCCATGCACAGTAGCCAGGCCCAGGCGCGCCTTGCGGATTTCGCGCCCCTACGGATTTTACGAAGCCACTTTGACTCGTCGGGCAAAACAGGAGCATGATGCAACAATCGAGGGTGCGTGGGGCGGTCGGCTAAAGATCCCCTTGAGGGCTGAGGGGCGCATGGCCACTGTGTTGATCGTCGCGCCGGTATTTGCGCTGATCGCGGCCGGCTATGCTTCCGTGCTGTTTCGCTTCGTCTCCGAGACCGCGCACAAGGGCATCTCCGAATTCGCCTTCAGCATCGCGATCCCCGCGCTGTTGTTTCGCACCATCGTCGTCTCGGAATTCCCCGATGTCAGCCCGTGGCGGATGTGGGGCGCCTATTACGGCGCGCTCGCCGTCACCTGGATGGCGGCGCTTCTGATCTCGGCGCTGCTGCGCGAACGGCGCGAGGACCGCGAGGACGGCGTCGTGTTCGCGATCGGCTCGGTCTATGGCAACATCGTCATGCTCGGGATTCCGATGACGCTCTCGGCGCTGGGCAACGAGGCCGCGGGGCCGATGGCGCTGATCCTGTCGGTGAACACGCCGCTGCTCTGGCTCTGCGGCATTTTGCAAATGGAGCTCGTCAGCCGCAAGCGGACCGGCTCGGCGCTGTCAGTGATCCGCCCCGTGCTCGCCGATCTCGCGCGCAATCCGCTGATGCTGGGGATCGGTTTCGGTGTGGTCTGGCGCTTCACCGGCCTTGGCCTGCATCCCGTCGTCGACCGCACCATCGAGCTGCTCGCGCAGGCGGGAACGCCGGCCGCGCTGATCGCGCTCGGCATCAACCTGTTCCGCTTCGAGGTGAAGGGCGAGATGCTGAGCGTCGTCGTGATGAGCGCGCTCAAGCTCTTGGCGATGCCGGCGGCCGGCTTTGTGATGGCAAGACTGTTGAACCTGCCGCCGATCGTGACCGGCGTCGTCGTGCTGTTCGCGGCGATGCCGACGGGCGCGAACGCGTACATCTTCGCGGTTCAATATCAGCGGCTGGCGAACCCGGTGTCGGGCGCGGTGGCGCTGGGGACGCTGCTGGCGGCGGCGACGCTGCCGGTGGTGGTGATGCTGGTGGCGGGGATGAGGTAGGGCTCGTGTCTGCTCGCGACCTCATGCCGGAACTCCCGAAAAGGACCTTTCTCTAGCGGCTTTCGGGGCATATATTCGGATTAGATACTTAAATATATCTACATTAAAATATATTGAATATATATAGATATCCATGATAACGATATATGGATATATATTCATATCCAAATTCGACCCGCATCTCGATAGATGAGCCGACAAATGAGCGTGAAAACCATCGTTCAGCAGCAGTATCGCAACATCGTCGACAGCGCTGCCGCAAAGCTGGGCGGCCTGAAAGCGCCGCCGGAAGGCTGGCTGCGCACGGCCCGCACCGCGCTCGGCATGTCGGGGGCCGACGTCGCAAAGAAACTGGGCGTCACCCGCGCACGCGTCACCACGGCAGAACGCGCCGAACTCACGGGCGGCGTCACCCTGAAATCGATGCAAACCACAGCTGAAGCGATGGGGTGTCGCTTCGTCTATGCGATCATTCCCGCATCAGGGCATGTCGAGGATATCATTGCGGCCCAGGCTCGAAAAAAGGCCACGGCGATCGTCGGCACAGCCAGCCAGCACATGGCCCTCGAAAACCAAAAACTGCCGGACGACAAAATTGCTCAGGAAGTCGAACGTCTCACCCGCGAGATCGCGCTGGAAATGCCTCCGAATTTCTGGAGCGATCGATGATCGGGGATCTCCAATATCCGGAGGGAGCGACGCCGCTCGACCCGAACGAGCTTGGTGGGCTGAAGCACAAGCACATCACGACGCAAGGCGAACTCGATCAACTGGAGCAGGCCAACATCGAGTCCGGCTTACGTTGGCTTGGTCGACAGCGGTCATACGTTCTGACCGACGGCTTTGCCGTCACGCTGCACAAGCGATTGTTCGGCGCCGTGTGGGACTGGGCAGGAACGTTTCGAAAGACTGGAAAAAACATCGGCCTCGATCCCGTCCACATCCCTGTAGAACTTCGCACCCTCATGGATGACGCCAAATATTAGGCTGACAACAAGACCTACCCGTCCTCTGAGGCTGCAATTCGATTGCATCACCGCCTCACAAAAATTCATCCGTTTCCCAATGGTAACGGCAGGCACGCGCGCATCATGGCGGATGCGGTCCTGGATCGCGTCTACCATGCAAAGCCGATCGATTGGGCCGGCGGACATGATCTTCAAAGGATGAACGAGCGGCGTATCGCTTACATCTCGGCCCTCAAGGCCGCGGACCGGGATGATTTTGGTCCTCTGATCGCGTTCGTTGGATCGCGAGATGATCTCTGAAGCGCGATGAGATTGTCTTCTCCAAGCGCAATTCGGGCGGCGACCGTACCTCGTAGCCCGATCCGAGGAGTTATACTCAGTTCGCGAAATGAGTACAACGCTCTCCCTGAGTTTCGAGCGCTGCTCGGGGCCTTTCTTTGCCAACCCGGAAACGATAATGTGCCTTTTCTGGTGTGACTTTTTGATTGTGTCTTGTTGAATATGTCTTGTTGAATATGTCTTGGGCTGACGCTTGGGGGCGGGCATGAGGCGACGAGATTTCATGATCGGGGCTGCGTCGTTGGCCGCGACAGCGCGTGTCGCGGCAGCGCCTGCCGCTAGCAGCCCGCGCTTGGCCATCGTCAACATATCGACGCCGACGGCAAACATGCGCGAGGACAGCAATAGCTATTACCGTGTGCTTTTTGGCGAGCTTCGGCGCCTCGGCCGCATTGAAGGACAAAACCTGACCGTCGAGCGCTACGGAAAGGAGCAGTACCACCAGGACCGAGACGCATTGGCCGAAGAGGTCGTCCGCAGCAATCCGGATGTCATCAACATCCTCGATCCACCCGCCATTGTTTTCAAACCAAAGACAACGACGATCCCGATCGTCACGATATCGTACGATCCCGTCGCGATTGGTCTCGCTCAGAGCATGGCCCACCCCGGAGGCAACTTTACCGGTGTCAGCGTCAACCCCGGCCCGTCCATTCACGGCAAACGCATCGCATTGCTGCGCGAAATGTTTCCGGCGATGTCGAAACTGGGTTGCGTCTCCCCGGCAGGCGCATGGGAAAACACGGTGGGCGAGCCTGTGCGCGCCGCCACGGGCGCGGCGGGGATTTCCGTCGCCAATTTTCCGGTCGATCTTCCCGGCAGCGCAACGACCTATCGCAACGCCATCATGCAGGCCGCCCGCGACGGATCGGACGCGATCATGATGGTGGATAGTCCGGATGCAATCGCCAACCGCGTCGCGATCAATGAAGCCATCGCGGAGGCGCGCATCCCGTCGATCCAGTGCTTCACCGAGGCCGTCGAGGGTGGCGGCCTGATGGCTTACGCCTTCGACCTGAAGGAATTGACCAGGCATATGGCCGGCGAGATCGACGCGATCCTGCGCGGCGCCAACCCCGCCGAGATCCCGTTCTACCAGGTCTCGAAATTCGATCTGTCCATCAACCTCAAAGCAGCCAAGGCACTCGGGCTGACGGTGCCGGCAACACTGCTGGCGACGGCGGCGAAGGTGGTGGAATAGATGCGCCACGAGGCGATGAGCGGGCCTAAGCAGCCCAATCCATGATCGCGTCGATAAAGGTCTGAGCCTGGCGGATCGCATCGCGCCTGGTCGCACAGACACCGACCGACACGGTTCGCCCCTGTCCGACAGTCCACTTCCAGCCGGAAGGGTAGCTCATTTCAACGATCGAGAATCTGACGCCGCGATGTTCCACGGAGGACCTCCGCTGACATGTTGCTGTGTTCGTAAAGGTTACTCCAAGTGACGAATATGGTCCAGCCGAACACGGCCGGCAGGCAAAATGTCGGCTGGCGCCTGCGGGAAGCGCGAACCAATCCCCACAGGATCAGGCATGGACGCTGACCTCGTTCATCGTGGTGCGCGCGCCAATCCGAACAGCCCAGGGTCAAGGGGATAGCGCGACACACGGATGCGGGCCGCGTGCTTGGGTGTCGAATTGACGACGTCGTTTTTTTGCGCGAACGGCGACGTCCGCGTTTGACCCGATGCTCCTATCGGAGGTGTCGAGGGTGTGATACGCCCTGCTGGTCTCCAGCTCGGCGACGAACGCGCGTCCAGGTAAGGGTAGGTCATGCAACAGTTGACGGACGAAGGTCGGCGGGTCGTCGACGATGTGGCGCGGCGGCACGGATTTTCGAGTGATGCTGTGCTGTGCATGCTTCTGGCGGTTTCGGCCGGATACGGCAACCAGGCCCAATTCAATCATCCCGAATTCGGCGGCATGGGCCAATGGTCCATGGGCGGGATGACCATGATCGGCGACATGTTCAACAACTACCTGAAGGGCCGCGTCGATTCGCTGTGCCAGGAGTTGGCGAGCCATATCCAGGGACAACCGCTGTTCCAGGTGCCCGCCCAAAGCCAGAGCCAATCCCAGGGCGGCGGCTGGCAGGGCCAGACCGGAGGCAGCCACCAGCAGCAAAGCAACGGCTACGGCGGCACCGGCTCGAGCCTTTTCGTGCCCAGTGCATCGAGCAATTGGTGGCCGGCCGATCTGGGCATGGCCGGTTCGACGGGTGGTCAAAACAATCTGCGCTATGCCTACTTTCCCGCGGCGCGGCGGCTGGCCGTCGACATCAACGGTCAGGTGTCGGTTTATGATACGGGCCAGCACCAGATCGGCGGCTTCTCGCAGCAGCAGAGTGGCGATCAGTCGATTACATTCACCAGCCAGTTCGGGCTGGTGCGCGTCGCCGACCTGCCGCGGATCAACCCAGTGAATCCGGGCGCCGCCCCGCAGCAGCCCTATGCCAGCCAACCCGACCCCTGGGTGCCGCCCGCGCAGAGCGCGCCGGCGCCGATGCCAGCGCCGCCACCGCCACCGCCACCGCCCATGGCGAATTCAATGGCGAGTTCGCCCCCGAACCCATTCGGCCCGCCGCCCGCTCAGCACGACGAGATCGTTTCGCTGATCGAGAAGCTCGCCGAACTGCACAAGAAGTGCATCCTGACGGATAGCGAATACGAAGCGAAGAAGGCCGAGTTGCTCAGCCGGCTCTAGGCTTCTTCGATTACGGTGACAGTCCGCGATTGCGGTGACGGCACTCATTGATCTTGCCGGGTGTCCGCAGGTGCCTTGCCGCAGCTAGCGAGCGTCGGCCGACCGTTCGGCGACGACCGCGCTGCGCCTCCTACTGCGGCGTCAGTTGAAGCAGCGTAAATTCTCCTTGCATCGCTTTGACCGAGGCGTATTCGCTGACTGACAATTTATTGGTCTGCGCAAGCAGACGCAGCTTTTCAGCGTCCCCGAATTCACCAAATCCCACAAAGACTCGTCCGTCAGGAGCCAGCCAGTTTGTAACCTGACGTAAGAAGCGTTCGGTAAGACGATACCCGGGATCAAAAGCGGCCTTCTCCAACACGGAACGATATTGATAATCGTCTTCGACATAGACGAACGGAATATTCCAAAAGATCGTATCGAACTTTTCGCCGCATAAGAGCGGGTCGAAGACGTCCCCTTCCAGACAACGAACAATGTCCGAAACTCCATGCCTTGTGGCGTTGATGTGCGTGTTGGCTACGGCGTCAGAATTGATGTCAATCGCGACGACCTTTCTCGCCCCTCGAAGCGCCGCAATGACAGATATGGCGCCCATGCCGGGCCCAATCTCGAGAAATGCGTTCTCAACGCGATATGGGATGGCATTGCTGAGAAACTCGGTCGCAGCGAAAAACTGCGGCGAAGGGACATCTGGCAAGACCGTGAACTGCAAGCCGGCGACAACCACCTCATGGCTCTGCCTAACCAGCTCGTTTGCCTTCAGCACGAACCGGGTCGCGCCGATTTGATCATCGCTGGACATGTGTTGAAGCCTTCCATGCCTGTCGGACATTCGACCACCTCAGCAAAACTGCTTAAATTGCATGGACTGCCGCCGGTTTGCTGGACGCCGGGTTGCTGCAGCAGAAGCACTTAGGGAGCACACCGGTGCAATTGGGTGGGTGCTGGGCTTCCACCACTCAGGCGTTGAAAATGCTCAACTACCCTCTCTCGACCGATCAGCTCTTGTTGCGGGTCTTGTATTAGCACAAGGCTGCACGGCGCAGCGTCAACCCATAGTCATTTGACATTGTGCGGATTGCGTTTCTCGACTTCTTGCGATTGCGGTGACAGTGCGTGCACCAATTGATGTAGTCGGGTGTCGCAGGCGCCTCGCCGCAGCTAGCGTCAGCCGTCCGCTCGGCGACGACCGCGTCTTCCGAATTACGGTGACAGTGCACAAAATTATCGTTGACCGGCGTCGCGGATACCGGCGCGCTGGGGTGCAGTCCAGCACGGTTACCGCAACTTCCAACCTGTGATGTCTGATTAGATCATACCGGCGCTGGTACAGTTGGGTGGGCTCGAACCACCGACCTCCTGTTCCACAGACACAGCATGGGTCCCGCCGGGGCTACGCTATTTCCGCCGTCGCTGCGAAAATGGCAATATTATCAATAAATAAGCTCGTCGTGCCCCGCCTTACCTGCGCTGCAATTGGCGCTATGTTGGTAGCTATGTGGTAGCTACAGAGGCGATCGATGGCTGTTTCGAGTGTAACGATCCGCGCAGTGCAGGCGCTCAAGCCGGGCGAGACTATTTGGGACGCAGACCACCGCGAAGCGGTGCGGGGCTTTGGCGTTCGGCGTCAACGCGAGCAGGCGACCTACGTCCTTAAGTACCGGGTCTTCGGTCGGCAGCGCTTCGTCACCATCGGGCCTCATGGCGCCCCCTGGACACCCGAGCTAGCACGCAGGGAGGCCAAACGGCTTTTGGGCCTGGTTGCCGATGGCAAAGACCCGGCGGACGAGAAAGCCAAGGCGCGCTTGCAGGCGGCCGACACCCTCCGGGTGATCGCGGATCAGTATCTCCGGAACGCCAACCAAAGGCTGAAGCCACGGACCTATTCTGAAATAGAACGCTACTTGTTGGTCAGCTGGAAACCGCTGCATCCGGTCTCGGTTTTCCAGATCACCCGTCGCCATATCTCGTCTCGTATCGCCGACATCGCTTCCGCTCATGGAACGGTCTCAGCAGCCCGCGCCCGTACAGCGCTGTCTTCAATGTTCAACTGGGCAATACGCGAGGGCCTCGACATTGCCGCGAACCCGGTTCTCGGCACTAATCGACCCGTGCAGCCGGGAAGCCGCGAACGGGTCCTGACGGAGACGGAGCTATTGGCAATCTGGCGGGCCAGCGGCGATGACGATTACGGACGCATTGTGCGTTTGTTGCTGCTCACAGCCCAACGCCGTGATGAAGTAGGCAGTATGCAATGGGCCGAGCTTGATACCAGTTCGGGGCTCTGGACGCTGCCGGGCGCCCGGACCAAGAACCATCGCGAGCACATGCTACCGTTGGTTCCCGCCGCCTTGGCGCTACTCCCGCCCCGCCGAAACGGCCGAGACTTTCTCTTTGGTGACGGACCCCGACGCAGCGGTGACCCTCATCGTGGGTTCTCCGGCTGGTCAAAGTCGAAAACGGCGCTTGATGCGCGCATCGCGGACGCCCTGGGCGAAGCCCTGCCCCATTGGACAGTTCACGATCTTCGGAGATCGGCGTCCACGGTGATGGCCGACCGGCTTGGCGTGTTGCCACACATCGTGGAGGCGATCCTAAACCACGTCAGCGGTCACCGGGCTGGCGTTGCCGGTGTATATAACCGCGCCCGGTACGCGGTCGAAATGCGCGAGGCGCTTGAACGCTGGGCAGAGCACGTCACGGGCCTGTCAGCCCAAAAGCCCGAGGCCATTCGTCTTCGCATCGGGGCCAACCGTACCGGACTTGCCGATGGAAGCTAGAATCGCGACTACCCGGCGAGAGCTTGATTCAGCGGGACAGGGTGACTTGGCGTTAGTGTGCCGGCCTCTCATCCTGGCGTCCCGCATGAGTAGCCTGACTGCGCTGTATGGCACTCCCGTCGGTTCGCAACCTGAGCGCCCGAATGCTCAGCCGAGCGCCGAAAACAGCAACGCCACGCAGAAGGCCTTGTGGAATCAGGCATTGATCGGTGGTGGCGATGGGAAGCCTGTCATTTTGGACAGGTCAGAAATGCTCTTTCTTCAGAAAGGGACTAGAGCTAACCTGCCCAAGATAGCCCCACGCTGATTTGGCTGTCGAACAAGCGACGCAATCAGGCTAGACTAGATACCTTCGTCTGCAGTTCTATGTGTGGCCTTCGTCGAACGGGAATCGGTCGGGAAGGTTCGGGCACGGCGGCTTGAAATAATGAATTGGCTCCGATCGAGACTTCGATCTTGTACGCAATTGGCGCTGTTTGCGCTGGCGGTGCAGATGGTCCTTTCGTTTGGCCATATCCATCGCGACGATTTGGGGCTGCCGCCACCACCCGCATCCGATGCAACGCAACTTATATCGGGTATAGCGCACGCGCTGGGGGATCCGGCCGATCAGGACCATCATCCCGCCTCGAATGATTGTTGTCCGATCTGCGCCAGCGTGGCGCTCGTCGCGACGGCGCTTCCGTCACTACCCCCGGTGCTTGTCGAGCCGATACCAATCCGCCGTGCTCGTCTGCTGGAAACACCGGTCCAGCCGCCATCGACACAAGTCTGGCGTTCATTTCAAGCCCGTGCTCCACCTATCGCTTAGCTCATTGCCAGCTCGGCTCCTCGCCGGCATCGAGTACGCCCCGGTTCACCCGGGGTTCGCTCGATCAATCGCCGAGGATGATTGACGCTTCGTGCGCAATCCCGACTTCGGGCACCAGCCGGCCCGACGATTGAACAGCACTCACCCGCCATTCTTCGCCAACAAAGAGCTTGATGCAATCCCATGAAATCCTCTGCCAAAGCGCACCGCGCGCAGCGATCGGCGGGCAACTTCGGAAAGGCGCCCGGGATGCTGGCCGAGCTGCCACATTTCAACAATGCCGGGCGGTATGTTGGCGCGCTCCTGATCATCGGTGCGATCTTTGCCTCAATCGGGTTGGGCTTGATTGGGATGGTCTACGCGCCACCGGTCTACGCGCCGCCACATCTCTATCGATCTTTCTATCTCATCATTCCGTCGGCATTCGCCTATGTGGGAGCGGCGCTTTTGATCGCAGCTGCGGGATTTCTCTCAGCCGGTATCGTCGCCTCCATCCGCGCCCACTTGCTGGCGTCCGACCGCCAAGGGGTCGCGCAAGCGGAAAATTCCGTCTTCGCCGTACCGGACTGGGCCAGAAGCGAGCGGTTGAGGCGTCGTCTTGCCATTGTGCGCGCATTATTGATGCCAAGCGCAGCCTCCCTGGCGAACTGGCCGGCGACGCTTGTCGTCCTGCTGTTCGGCGGCCTGGCGGCCGGCGGTGTCATCGTCGGCTGGCTTGCGCCGCCAATGCGCATTGCCGACCCGCTGCCTCGACAAGTGTTGAGTGGCGTGCTGCTCGTCGCGGCGTTCCCGCTCTTGGTATTGGAGCGCTCCTACGCGGCGATCCCGGCCGAGATGCTACCGGAGGCGCGACAGCTCAATCGGTTGTTAAGGGTCCCGCTCACCACATGCCTTGGAATTGGCATATCGATGGTCCTGCTCTCGCTCGGATTCACATGGGCGATCTGGATCTACGCTGGACTGGGTCTGTTGATTGTCGTCGTCGCACTCGAATTGACACTGCGCAGCATGGCGATGCTTTTCATCCCGTTCGCGCCCATCGACCGATTGCGAACGGTGGCAGACAGCAGTGTGGCCGGACTGCTCCGCTTTTCCATACCCAACTTCCACGCCTTCAACACCGCCGTGCGTCAGCAGTTCGGCATCGATCTGTCGCGCAGCTGGGCGCTCGCCTTCATCCAAAGGGCGATGCTGCCAGTGGCGGCCGGGATGGCCCTCATGGCCTGGGGGCTTACCGGAGTTACGGCGCTCAGCCTCACTCAGCGCGCGGTTTACGAACGGTTGGGTGTCCCGGTCGCCGTGTTTGGGCCCGGACTGCATTTTCATCTCCCATGGCCGATGGGCGTGATGCGTGAGGTTGAGCTTGGCATCATCCACGACATTCCGATCGCGATATCGCCTGGCGACGCTTCGATCGATCTCCAGCAGCCCAGTGCCGGCGTCGGTCAACAGCAGAATTTGGTGGGCGCCGAGGCCCCGGCGCCGCCCAGCGCCGACCGTCTGTGGAATGCATCGCATCCGTCCGAACAGAGCTACCTGATCGCGAGCGAAGCAAGCGGCCAGCAGAGCTTCCAGATCGCCGATGCGGATTTGCGAATAGTCTACCGGATTGGCCCCTCAGACGCCGCTGCGATCGACTCTGCCTATCGAGCCGCGGAGCCGACAACTTTCATCCGCGCCGTAGCCGGCCAGCTCCTGGTGCAATATTTCGCGCGATACACACTCCTCGACGTGCTCGGGCAAAGCCGCGAAACTTTTGCCAATGAATTTCGCACCGCATTGCAGGAGCAATTGGACCGAATGTCGAGCGGTATCGAGGCCATCGCGGTGGTGGTCGAGGCGATCCACCCGCCTCCGGGGGCCGCCAACGCATATCACAACGTGCAGGCCGCCGAAATTCTCGCCACTTCGCAGGTTTCGAAAGAAAAGGCAAAAGCGATCCAAGCCCTCAAATCGGCCGAGACGAACGCGACGGCAGTTCACAATAGTGCGGTCGCGGCGGCCGTCCAGCTTGTTGACGGGGCCAATAGCGAGAGCGTGCTGTTCGATGCCGATCGCAAGGCAGAGCAGCGCAACAGCGAGGCGTTTCTTCTCGAGCGGTGGCTCGAACGCCTGGTCGTTGCCCTTACCGGCTCGGACATCATCGTCGTCGATCACCGCCTCAGCGGCCAGAACGCGCCAACTCTCGATCTGCGCAGCTTTGATGCCGGAAGCCGCGGCGTCCTCCCGCCGTCGGCGGAAAATGACGTCGCGCCGCCGTCCGACAAAAACAACGAGCCGGAAGTCGAGGACAACGAATTCACGACACCGAAGTCCACACCCAGACCAGGACCAAAGCCATGATATTCGGGCATCATCACCACGGTCATCACCATGGTCATGGTCATGACCATCATGACCACGACGACGATTCGGGCCATGGATCGGGGCATGGGCAGGATCGTCGGCGGCAGGGACTGCTCGCGCGCTACGGACGATTCGCGGTCGCTTTCGTGATCGTCGCAGCTGCCGTCGCCAGCGCCTGCATCGTTCTGGTCAGTCCGGGCGATGCCGTCGTGGTGACCCGCTTCGGCGATCCTATCCACGTGCTCACCGCGCCCGGAGTCGCATGGAAGATGCCTGCGCCGTTTGAAAGCACGATCGATGTCGATCTACGGCTGCGGACCACGTCGAGCGGCCTGCAGGACGTCGGAACGCGCGACGGCTTGCGTATCCTGGTGCAGGCGTATGTGGCGTGGCAGGTCCCCGCTGAAGCCGACCACATCCGGCAATTCCTGCGCGCCGTTCGCAACCAGCCCGATGTAGCCGCGCAGCAATTGCGAAGCTTCGTCGGCTCGTCGCTAGAAATCACGACCGCGAGCTTCGATCTTGCCGATCTGATAAATACCAATCCCGCCCAGGTTCAACTGGCTACACTGGAGAGCCGCCTGCGTGAGCGTCTCGATGAGCAGGCGCTCAAGGTCTACGGCGTGACCGTTCGGCAAGTCGGCATCGAACGTCTGACCCTGCCGGCTGAAACCCTGAATGCCACCATCGCGCGCATGCGAGCCGAGCGCGAAACCGTCGCGGCCGAACGGCAAGCCGAGGGCAGGCGCGCGGCCGCGGAGATCGCATCGAACGCCGATCGCGATGCACGCGTTCTGCGCGCCAAGGCCAAGCAGGATGCATCCGAAGTCGAAGCCAAATCACGTCTCGAAGCTGCCGACATCTATGGTCAGGCCTACAGCAGCGCACCGGAACTCTACAACTTGCTTCGATCCCTCGACACCCTGGACACGGTGGTGGGCGACAATACACGGCTCATTCTGCGCACCGATGCCGCGCCGTTCCGCGTTCTGGTCGACGGGCCACCGAATGCGGCCACGCCCGCGCCGCAACCCGCGCAAGGAAGCCGCCAATGACGGCATCCGATATACGCGATGGTGCCGAACCCGAAGGAGCATGGGCTCAATCCGCCAAGATTGCATTCCGATTCCTGTTCCTAGCCGTCTGCTTTGCGGCGATCGTTTGGTCACTGTCGGGTATTCGGCAGGTGCCGCCCGAAAGCCGGGCGATCGTCTACCAATTCGGAAAGGTCGAGCGTCAGCAACGGGCCGGACTGTTGTTCGCATGGCCGCGGCCGATCGAGCAGGTCGTCATCCTGCCATCGGCCGACCGGCAACTCGAATTCCGGATCGA
Organism: Bradyrhizobium commune; assembly: GCF_015624505.1. Lineage (NCBI taxonomy): Bacteria > Pseudomonadati > Pseudomonadota > Alphaproteobacteria > Hyphomicrobiales > Nitrobacteraceae > Bradyrhizobium > Bradyrhizobium commune. The sequence continues at coordinate 6,336,777 of NZ_CP061379.1, forward strand.
CGGCTTCGAACCGGGCTCAAACCCAAAACACGTCTTCTACTACAACGCCCGAATGAATGGCGCCTTCCTGTTGACCGGCGATGCCAGCGTGGTGCATCTGGAAGCAACGCTGTTCTATCAGATCGTGGATCCGGCCGCCTATATCCTGCAGGGCGAGCACCTTGGGCCCGCCCTGCAGCGTTTGTTCGTCGCCAGCGCCGTCTCCGTCTGCGCGGCGCGCGACCTCGATACGATACTGGTCGCGCGCCCCGAATTGGCTACCGGTTCGAATGCCACCGCGCGCGCTGGCCGCGAGCGGCTACGCGCAGATCTGATGAACGCGATCAATCGCCGGCTCGGAGATCTCAACGGCGTGGGCGCCGGTCTCGGCATCACGGTGAGCCGGGTCGATCTCGCGGCATCGATTCCGGACGGCGCCAAGGATGCCTTCGACAGGGTGCTGGTCGCCTCGCAGGAAGCCGAGCGTGACATTGCCGAGGCTCGTACAGATGCTGCAGCCACGGCGCTCAGCGCCAATCAAGAGCACGATCGGATTCTCACGGATGCCGATGCCAAAGCGGCGGAGAAAACGACCCAGGCAAAGGTGCGCACGGCCGCCATCAACGCCCTTGCGCGGGGATCGCCTGGTTTCTCCGGCATGACGCTCGCCAAGCGGATCTATATCGACCGCATCGGCGCCATATTGGCGAAAGCCGCACGCGTCGATACGGTCGACCATGGCGGCGGACTTCATCTGATACTGCCCGGGACGACGCCGCAATGACCGCAGAAACCATGACCGCCAACGACGCAAACACGCGGGGCGAGGGCCTGCTCAGCCGATCTGAACAGATTTCCCTTGGCGTGCGGCTCGTGCTCTCGCTGATTGCCGGCGGATGCCTGATCCTTTCGGCCGGACTGCTGTTCCTGGCGCCGAGCCAGGCCGAGGTCGCCGAGCTGGTTGCCGGTATTGCGGCATTGCTGGTCGCCATCCCCGCGCTCTCGGCAGCCTGGGAGAGCCTGCGCCATCCGGATCTGCACGGAATAACCGACCAGCTCATTGCGCTGGCGTTGGTCGCGGCCTGGGCGGCGGGAGATCTGATGACGGCGGCATTGCTGCCGCTGGTCATGACTCTCGGACACATCTTGGAGGAGCGATCGCTCCTGGGCTCGCAAGAGGCGATCCGGGCCCTGAGCCGGTTAACCCAGGTCAAGACGCGCCGCGTGCTGCCGGGTGGGGAGCTGGAAGAAGTCCCCACGCAGTCCTTGCACCCCGGCGATCTGATCGATTTGCGCGCCGGCGATCTCGTCCCCGCCGATGGCGTCGTTCAAACCGGCAAGTCAAGCATGGATACGGCATCCATCACGGGAGAATCAGTTCCCGTCGAAGTGCAGCCCGGCAGCGAGGTGTTCAGTGGTTCGATCAATGTCGACGGCCATCTGCTGGTGAAACTCACGCGGGTCGGCCAGGATTCGACCCTCGGTCGTGTGATAACTCTGCTGCAGGAAGCCGAGAACGCGAAGCCTCCGATTACCCGGCTACTCGAACGCTATGCCGGACGTTACATGGTGCTGGTGCTGCTGACCGCCGCGGGCACCTGGTTTCTGACCAGCAACACAGTAGCAATGCTGGCGGTGCTGGTCGCAGCCTGCCCGTGCGCCCTGGTGCTCGCCGCGCCGGCGACGTCAATCGCCGCGATCGCTGTTGCAAGCCGTCACGGAATCCTGGTCAAGGGCGCGGGGTTCTTGGAGAATGTCGCGACCGTCGATGCGGTCGTGTTCGACAAGACCGGGACCGTCACGCTGGGGCAATTGCAGGTCGTCGATGCGAGACCGGAGTCCGGCGTCAGCCGGGACGAGCTCGCTACATTGGCCGGCAGTCTGGCGGGCGCCAGCAATCACCCGGTCAGTCGGGCGCTCGTTCGGTTTGCAACGAACGCAAAGCTCGAACTCGATGACGTCAAAGAAACGCATGGTCTCGGCGTGGTCGGACGGCTGGGCGTGGACACGGTCGCACTTGGTCGCGCCGAGTTGTTCGATGAACTCGGCATCGCCATTTCGTCTGAGCCGAACCACGACGGTCCGATCGCAGGTGTCGCGCGCGGCAACAAATTTCTCGGTTGGATGCTGCTGGCGGATGAGCCTCGCCCGGAGGCGCCAGAGGCCATCGCAGACCTCCGCGAGCTCGGTCTTCGGCGGCAGGTGCTGCTGACGGGAGATCGCATGTCGGTCGCCCGCCGCATTGCGGATGTTCTGGGCCTGCCGAACGTCCGCGCCGAGGCCCTTCCGGCCGAGAAGATGGCTTGCGTGCTCGACGAGATTGGCGCCGGCTATCGCCCAATGGTGGTTGGCGACGGCATCAATGATTCGCTCGCACTCAAGGTCGGCGCAGTCGGCGTCGCTATGGGCGCGCGTGGCAGCGACGTTGCATTGGCCTCCGCCGACCTGGTGCTGATGACCAATGATCTACGACGGCTCGGGACCTGCATCCGTTTGAGCCGACGCTGTCGCCGTACCATCTATGTCAATGTCGCCGTCGGGCTTGGCTGGACGGTCGTGATCGTGGCCGCTGCGGCGACAGGCGTCATGGGCGCCAGCGGTGCGATCATTGCGGCGCTGCTTCACAACTTCAGCACTTTGGTGGTGATGGCCAATGCCGGCCGGCTGTTGAAGTTTCAGGAGCCGGTGGCGTAGACGTCGCCTGAATTGTCCCGCACTACTCCAGCCTGGAGAGGAGCTGGTCGAGACTATTGGCGAAGCTGTTGATGTCGAAATTCAAGGGGTCGTCGTGGCCATTGGGAATGTCGGCGTCGATGGCGGCGTGGAACGCAGGCACGAGCCAGTCCCCTCTGCGGACGCTGGCGATGGTGTAGAGCAAAGCCAGCCGGTCGTATTGTGCCGTGGTGAAAGCCGGATCGGGCGTACGCGCATCATTGCGCACGCCATGTCCCGCGGATGTACGTCGCGGCTGCACCATCTCGGTATGCAGGAACAGCCCCTGCAGGGTGCCGCCAAACGCGGCCGCTTGCTCGAACTTAGTCTCGCGCCATGGGATCGAATAATCGTGCGCCAGCAGCATTTCGCCGGTGCGATTGATGAAGACATGGGCGCGCCCCCAGCCATCCGAGCAAGCATAATAGGCGAGATTTTCGTATATTCGACCGGTATCGATGTTGTCGGGAAATGCGCGGCGGCCGTAGTTCGGCCCGCTGGTATCGTGGATCACGAAGTAGCGCGCCATGGGTGCATTGGGATCGTTATTGCGGGCCCGCGATAACGGCTCCCACAGATGGGCGCCAAAATCCGCCTCCAGGTCTTGCCTAGAGAGATACGCGGCCAGCACTTCGCGCGAAGGCAAGTCCGCGATCTTGCCGATCCGTCGCGCGAGTCCGGGCGGTAGACTTTCGACGGGCGGGCCGAGATTCCTGCTCGCATCCATGCCGCGCATGAGACACCTGGCTTGCTGCAGCGGCGTGCCGGCATAGCTCAAAGTCTGCGGGTCGAAATCGCAGACGCCCATACTCTTGATAAGATAAGGTGCGCGGAAGTGGTGCGGCCTGCATTCCGTGGCAAACACCGCCTTCGCAAAACTGAGCGACAGTGCGGCGCAAATTCCCGCCTTGACGAGGCTGCAATTTGGTTTGACGCGGTCGCGCAAGCGCTAATTCTCAAACATAAATTCAGATCCCCAGTCGGCGCCGCGCTGCGAGTTTCTTCAGAAGCCCTTTGCGCCTCCCAAGCGGCTTGAGCTTCCTTCGATACGTCGTAAAGCCGCGGCCTTTTTCGCCGGTGCCGTAGTTGACGGCGGCGCGTCGGCGACCGCCGGGTTCTCCTCGGCTCCCACAGCTCGAGCAGGAGGCAGGCGCCATTGTTCGGGAGTTGTTGCGGTTTTTGCGATCGTCGCATTGGCCGAGACGACCTGCACCACCCTGTATCCCCTTGTCTTCAACTCGCTCAAAAGGTCGGGAAGTGCCTCGACAGTGCGTTCATGAATATCGTGAAGAAGGAGAATGCCCCGACTTTTCGCCTCCAGTCTCGAAATCGCCCGTTTAACGATTTCAGCGCTGCTTATTCTCAACCAGTCGTCGGCCGGAACGTCCGCGCTCCACGTCATGAGGCCGCGGGAGGCGATCGCGGCCTCCGTGCGCTCAGAGGTCAACAAGCCCGGCACCCGGAAAAAGGGAGCGAGCTCCTCCGGGTTTCCGAGCGCAGTCCCGACTGCGACGATTCCTCCGTCGATCTCCTGGCCTGCCTGGCTTTCCGTCATTCTTCCGAAAGTGAACGGGTGACTCAAGCTATGCGTCCCAACTGTATGGCCGTCAGCCTCAACCTTTCTTGCTTCGTCCGGAAAGGTCGCTGCCATCCGGCCGACCATGAAGAACGTCGCTTTGACGCATTCAGAAGCCAGTATCTCAAGGACACGGTCCGTGTATCGCGGCGACGGCCCGTCATCAAAGGTGATGACGACTTCGTGGTCGGCGAGAGGCAGTGTTTCCGGATATTGCATGGTGCCGATCCGCGGATGGTCCTTCGGGTCGACAGCGATGACGCGGCTGGTGCCAAGCGCATCGGACTTGCCGTTGCACTGCATGGCCAAACTCGATGTGTTTACGCCAAAGCTCGCGAGGACCAGACCGACAAGAAACCTGCGCCCAACGGGTTGAACGGGATTCTTCTTCGCTGCATGTCGGAACACATGGATGGGAGAGACAAGGCTCATGATCGCGCTCCCCTCATACCGGCTCTCTCGGAACCTGGACCAGAGCATTGGGAGAGCGGTGGGGCGCCCAGCCGCGGCTGACGAAATAGGCGAGCGCGCTTAGCAATGCGATGCAGAAGCTGACCGGCCAATCGGTATAATAGGCGATGGCGATCCCGACCCAGGCCTCGGCCAAAGCGAGCCCGACTGAGAGTGCGATTCCGCTCCAAAGCCCGCCGACCAGCCGCTGTGCGGTCGCCGGCGGACCCACCATAAGACTGAATACCAGGAGAATGCCGACGATCTGGACACTCTCCGACACCGCCAGTGCGACGACTGCCAGGAAGGCGGTGGAAACAAAGCGCAGCGGCACACCCTTGGCTTCGGCGAGCTCCGGCTGCAGGCTGGCAAAAATGAGCGGCCGCATGATCGCGGCAAGAGCGGCCACCGTGACCAGGCCCAGCCCGGCGAGGACCGCGATCGTCGGACGGTCGACTGCGAGCACATTGCCAAACAGCAGCGAAGTGGCTTGGGCTGCGAATGACGTGTAGTAGTGCAGGAACAAAAGTCCAAAGCCGAGCGACAGCGCCAACACTACGCCAATGGCTACGTCGCGGTCGCTAACGCGCTCGCCCATCATTCCCATACCGATACCGGCGGCGACAGTGAGGCCGACAAGGCCCCAGACCGATGGCACGCCGATCAGGACTGCGCCGGTGGCGCCCGCGAACCCGATATGCCCGAGTGCGTGCCCGGCAAAGGTCTGTCCACGCAGCACGAGGAAATAGCCCACCAAGCCCGATACCAAAGCTGCAACTCCGGCGGCGGCGAAAGCGTTTCTCATGAAATCGTATTCAAGCATGGCGTTCACGATGGTGAGCAGGATGGTCATGCAGATGGCCGGAGCGCTCGATGTTGCGGCCTCGCGACAGCACGAAGATGTGTCCGTCGGCGTGGACGACGTCGATATCCGCCCCGTAGAGCTTCGATAACACCGGCGCCGTCACCACCTCCGCCACGGTCCCTAGCGCAGCGTGGCCGTTGCCGAGATAGAGCACGCGGTCGAGCGCGCCAATCAGCTGATTGAGCTCGTGCGCGCTGAATAAGACCGTAATGTTGCGGTCGTGGGCGAAGCGTCCAACAAGCTCGATGATCGACTCCTGATGGCGTTGATCAAGGCTGATCAAAGGTTCATCGAGCAGCAGCAGTCTCGGTTCGCCGAGCAGCGCTTGAGCCAGCAGCAGACGCTGCCGCTCACCGCCCGACATGTCCGACAGCGCACGATCGGCGAGGTCGCGTGCGCCCACCGCCGTGAGCGTCTCGTCAATCGTCCTGCGGTCGGCGCGCCCAAGCGTCGGCAGACCCCACCGATCGCCGCGGATCGAGCTCGCGACGAAATCGAAGCCACGCACGCGCAATCCCGGCATTACCGTGCGCACCTGTGGAACGTACCCGATATCCGCATCGCCGCGCTGCGGGGTACGGCCGAACACCCGGATAGTTCCTGTGCTTGGCCGCAACAGGCCAAGGATGGCGCGCATCAGCGTGGTTTTGCCGGCCCCGTTGGGACCGAGGACGCCGATGAATTCGCCAGGTTCGATCGCGAAGTTGGCGTTCTCCAGGACGACCTGGCCGCCAATTTCAATTGTTACGCGATCGAACTCGATGACGTTCATCAGTGATTTCCGGCCAGCGCCTTCTCGGTCGCTTCAAGCTGTGTCAGCATCCAATCCTGGTACGAAAGCCCGGTCGGCGCGGTTTCCGTCACCCCCACGACTGGAACATTGGATTGATGCGCAAGCCCGACCAGACGCTGCACCATATTATCCGACACCTGCCTGTTATAGAACAGGACGCGTGCCTTGTGCGTCTTCAGATCCTGTTCGAACGCGGCGATATCGCTGGCGCTCGGCTCGGTATCATTCATGACCGCGAGCTGAAATTGATGGTCGAGCATCGTCAGACCTAGCGAGGCGGCCATGTAGCCGAAAACCGGCTCTGTTGCCGTGACCGGGAGCCCGGCATACTGGTTGCGAATGGAAGCGATCTTGTCGTCCAGCGGCTGGAGCGAGGCGAGAAAGGATTTTAGCCGCGCGTCGTAATTGTCCGCGTGGGCGGGATCAGCAGCCTTCAATGCGGCGGCGACCGCTTTTGCGACCGCTGGCATTGTAGCCGGGTCGTACCACAGATGCGGATTTTCCCCGGCGTTCTTGTGCAAAAGGTCGGCGACCATGATCAGGACGCGCCCGGATTTCGGCGTGACCTTGAGCAGCCCTTCCATCCACGAGTCGTAGTTGGCGCCATTCTGGATGACGACCTGCGCGGCGGCGACATCGCGAACGATGGAAGGGGAGGTCTCGAACAGATGTGGGTCCTGATCCGGGTTCTTCAGAATACTGGTGACCGAAACGGAGTTACCCCCGATCTGCTGCGCGACGTCACCGTAGAAGTTTTCAGCCGCTACGATTGCGATCTTGCCGTCGGCGGCGTATGTGTTCGTGAGAGCGCCAAGTATGATCAGCGCCGCCACGATGCTGATGTTTGTCTTCTTCGTGATTGCTCGGCCTGCGCTGAGACACCTCATGGCTCACCCGGTCGTTTAGGTCCAAGCGCCAGCTCGAATGCTGCCTTCAGCTCTTGGGAAGTAACATCCGGAATCGGCTTGTGCACGCGGGCGATGGTTGGCTTTTCGCCCTCCCTCAAAATCGCGACGACAGTTTCAACATCGGGACATCCCGGCTCTCGACAGGAAAGTTCCGACACTGAGATCGTCACATCATCCGGCAAGCCAAGCAGCTTCTGCGCCTGCAGCTTGAGTTGCTGAACTGCCTCAGGATAGCCGGTTCTTCGGATGCGTCGGCCCAAGGCAAAAGCAGTCTTTGACACGATCAGCCTCTGGGAGTTTGCGTTGCGGGTCAGCACAGCATGGCAGGAAACCTCGTCTCCTGCCATGCTGTGAGCACTTGCATCAATGACTTGAACTCTGGCAACGGCTAAAGCCGTCCTTGAGAATGTCCTCCGGCAAGTCGCGCCCGATGAAGACCAGACGGCTTGTCCTGGGCTCATCGGGTTTCCAGGGGCGTTGATGGTCTCCTTCGAGCAACATGTGCACCCCCTGAATGACGAAGCGATCGGGATCGTCCTGGAACTGGATGATCCCCTTCAGCCGCAAAATATCGGTCCCGAACTGACGAACGGTCTCCTGCATCCAGGGGAAAAACTTCTCGGGAATGAGAGGTGTCTGCGACGTCAAGGACAGGCTCTTGACGTGGCTGTCGTGCTCATGGCCGTGAGCTTCAGTGAGAAAGCCGGGCTCGAACTCAAGAACCCTGTTGAGATCGAACGCGTTGCGATCCAGGACTTTCTCGAGGTCGAGCGCGCAGCGCTCCGTGCGATGGATTACGGTATAAGGATTGATTGAACGAATTCTCGACTCGACAAGCTTGAGATCCTCCTCCGAGACCAGATCGGTCTTGTTGAGCAAGACGACGTCGGCGAATGCGATCTGCTCCTGCGCTTCGTGCGCCTGGTCGATCTCTCCGAGGAGATGTTTTGCGTCGATGACCGTGACGATCGCGTCGAGCTTCGTGTTGCGGCGAACGTCATCGTCGACAAGGAAGGTTTGTGCCACCGGCGCCGGATCGGCAAGCCCGGTGGTCTCCACGATGATTCCGTCGAACTTGCCACGCCGCTTCATCAGCCCTTCGAGAATCCTGATGAGATCGCCTCTCACCGTGCAGCAGATGCACCCATTGTTCATTTCGAATATCTCTTCGTCCGCGTTGACGATCAGATCGTTATCAATTCCGACCTCGCCGAACTCATTCACGATCACTGCATAGCGCTTGCCGTGGGTTTCGGTCAGGATCCGGTTGAGCAAAGTCGTCTTCCCCGCGCCCAGGTACCCGGTGAGGACGGTGACCGGTGTTTGTGAAATCGCGTCGTTCATGCTTGGTCCTTTTCAGCTTTTCGGGTTCGGTAGATCGTGGATCACGGCAGAGGGTTCGAACTGGGCGGTGGCGCGCTCGTGGAAAATGAGCAAGAGCCCCGCGACAAGCGCCACGCCGAGAAGGCTCAAGCCAGCGGCAGTCAGCACCAGCTCCGCTTTCGCGCGCGTTGAAAGGCCTGTTATCGTGGTGAACAGGTTCTTGACGGTCGCTTCATCGATACCGTGGGTGATGACGACCATTCGCGTGCGACGATCGTCCGACGGCCAGGCCGGCAGTCGATATTGATGGATCGCATGCTGAACGCCGTGCACGACGAGGGGCCGATCCGGATCGTCCTCGAGTCCAACAAGGCCCTTGAGACGGAGCAGTTGCGGGCCGGCCACGGCATTGAGCAGCTCAACGAACGTGGCGAGGTTTCGTGCCGATACGGGGCGGCTTTCCAGCAACGCCAGAGTTTGGATGCCCGCCGCCGCATGGCGGCTTGCGCCCGCGACACTGTCGTGAGCTTGCCCTTGCTCGGCCAACGCCTGCTCAAGAGCCAACCATCCTTCAACATCGGACCCCTGCTCGGAGGGAACGTAGCCGCGCGGCGCAAACACTGTGGCGAGGTCGAAGCCAGCTCCATGGCGATCCACGATGGGCGCCGCCGCATTGATCTGGCGGATTTCCTGCGACAGTTCAGAATTGGGGCGACGTTCTGCGGGCTCTGCGTCTACATCGGTCTTGGTGAGCACGATGAGGTCCGCGAACGCCACCTGCTTCATGCATTCGAAGTGCCGCTCCATCGACTCTTCGATCGTGGTCACGTCGATTGCGCAGACGACGCCGGACAGCCGGAAGCATCTTGCCACGACATGATCCCGAAAACCCGCGGCCGGAAGCCCGCCGGGCGTGATCTGATTGATGATCGGAGCGGGGTCGGCAAGACCGGTCGTCTCGACGATCACGCGCTTGAACGGCGGGACAGCCTTGCTCTCCACAGCATCGTAAAGTTCGAACAGGGAAGTCCTGATGTCGCTCGCGGCCGTGCAGCAGAGGCAGCCCGTGGTCGTCACCATCATTTCGCGCTTGTTGACCCGAACAAGGTCATGGTCGATCGATATATCGCCAAACTCGTTGATGATGACGGCGGTGTCCGCAAAGGCCTCGCTTTCCAGGAGCTCGTTGAGCAGCGTGGATTTTCCCGCGCCCAGGAAGCCCGTGAGGATCGTCACCGGAATCGGTTGGTCTAGCTTCATTGACACGCAATCAAATCGCCCCGAGTAGGTAATGTTATAACGTTACATACACGTGCGCAACAGCCCCCGGAAGCTCATCACAATGGATTGTGGTCGCCGCCTCACAGCGCGCGGGAAAGAGGGCCAAATCCAAATCGGGTCAACGAAATTCCAGCCTCAGCCGCCGCCACGCGATCACGACTCCGGTGATGCTGAACGCGACTCCAAACGTGCACAGGACGACAACCATCGCCGTGCGTAAGCTTGGGCGTGCCATCAAGGTGGGGAGATCGAATGTGTGCAGCGCGCGGTACAGCCAGCGATAGGTTCGACGCTGCGCGTCAAGCTTTTCCAGGTTGGCGCCGCTCGCGCCGTCGATCTGGTACCATACGTCCCCGCAGACGGATCGATACACCGGAGCCGGCGCAACTTCAGATGCAACGAAGTAATCGTCGTCTCGCTCGACAGCCTTGGTGCTCGAGCAGCCGCCGACGGCGCGGGAGATGACGGCGTTGACCTCATCGGCCTGCAAGAACGAGGAAGATGGAGCATCAGACGCTGGAACGACGACCGAGAGCTGCTGCGCATCGACGCCCGTTCGAATGCGTTGGTAGATGCGATCGCCGAAAGCGAACCACTCGATCTCGCGGGCGGCCGGCGAAATGGATCCGGGGACTGTCGAGGTCAGTTCGCCCCACGCCGGCATCCCCGCGATCCGATCTGCTTCCGATCTGGTGAGCGCGCCGGTGGTGAAGAGACGGCCATGGTCCATCGATAGCCAGCCGCTGACGATCCAGGTCATCACGAACACCGCAGACGCCAGTCCAAGCCAGTGGTGCCAGGCATGCCACTTTCGGTAGGGAGACACGATACGGTCGCGCACCCGCCTGAGGCGAAGAAGGCCTACGATCAAGCCCGACAGTGCGGCGATGACAGCAGCAAGCGACAGCCACCAGACCGTGACGTTCCAGGCCATCCAGTTTTTGCGCAGTGCCGTGGGATAAATCCAGTGCGCGACGCTTCCAACATAGTTCCAGACACGTTCATTGCGGGTCGTATCCCTGACGATCTCACCGGTGCGTGACGAGACGTAGAGCTCCATCCCCGCAGAATCATTGAGAGCAATGCGATAGAGAGGTCGATGCCCGTCGAGGCCGTTCGGGACCGTCCATTGGTCGTAGTCCGCTAATTCCGCCAACATGGCGGCAGAGGCGTTCACTCCGCGCAGGCGTGCATACTCGGACGCGATTGCGAGTGCCACTTGCTCAGAGTCGACATCAGCAGCGCGCAGATCGTCCGCATGCAGAGCTTTCATCCCGGAGGCGGCTGACACCAGGTACACCGGACCGTCGCTGCGCTGCCAGAGACGCACGCGCCTGACGTTTTTGAGCGTGCTCGCCGCGACAGCTTCGCCGGGACTGCGCTTCACCATGGACACGTCGATGGCGGACAAACCCGCGAAGCGCTCCGCTTCGGTCAATTCCGGAAACGGCACGAAGTGCATCACGATGCCGGATGCAAACCACATCGCGAACAGCAGACAGAGCGGAATGCTCAACCAGCGATGGATGAGAACCAGAATCCGCAATGGCCGTCGACCGACCATCAGAACTTGAAGGACGTTTCGATTTCGTAGGTGCGCGCCGCGCCGAGGAAGATCTGATCGGGATAGAACGGATCGCTCCATGCCGCGTATTTCTTGTCGGTGAGGTTTCGGACCCGGAACGTCACCCGGGTATTGTCGAAGGTCGGGAAGGCCTTCGACTTCGGAATGTCGACAAACGCGAAGGCATCCGCCGTGGTATAGGCGAGCATCGTCACGGTATTGGCATCGGTGGTGTAGCGGTCGCCGACATGCCGGGCCGACACCCCGACCTCGACCGGCAACCAGCCGGGGTTGGGGAAGCGATAGGAGGCGCCACCGTTCACGACAAGTGCCGGAATGTTCGGCGGCGCATTGCCCGAAAACGAGCCGCCGGTGAAGTCGTAGTCGGCATAGCGCGCGTGGACGTAGGCGACGTTGCCCCAGAGCTTGAGCTCAGGGACCGGACGGACCGCTGCTGCGAATTCCACACCCTGCGACTTCACTTTTCCCGCGAGATTGAGGGTTTGACCAGCCTGCGCGGAATAGACGTTGTTGCGCTCGATGTCGAAGGCCGAGAAAGTCCACTCTGCGCGGCCGTTCCACAGCAGATTCTTGACGCCGGTCTCGTAGCTGCGAGCCGTGGTGAGAGTCAGCGGCTGCGCCGGGCTGAGCAAAAAGATGCTGCCGCCCGACAGGTCGCTCGCCGTCGCGTACTGGCTGTAGAACGTCAGCCCCGGAAGCGCTTCCCAAGTGTAGCCGATGCGTCCCGTGACAGGGTCCCAGTTTGTCGAATAGGGAAAGCCGGCCTTGTTCGCACCGAACTTGTCGGTCGAGGTGCGATCGAGTGAGAATGGATTGTAACGCAAGCCGCCGATCAGGGCGAACGTCGGCGTGATCTTCAACCGGTCTTCGAGATTGAAGGCTACGCTGTCAATCGCGGCGGTCTGATTTTGCGTGGTCAGCGTGCCATAATATCCCCGGTCGGGATCGACCAGCGAGACGAAGTCATGGGGGAAGTTCGCCGCCGCTGGCCGGGTGAAGTCGAGGTGATACGCCTCGACACCCGTCACAAGCCTGTTTTCCATTCCGAAGAAGCCCGAATCCCAGGTCACATCGGTGTTATTGCCGACCGTATTCTGGTTGTGATGCACGAAGAAGCGCTCGCGATCGACCAGATTGTTGCTGGTATTGAAGGCGCTCACCTCGCTGTTGTACCAGTCGCGGCTGGCGTTGTACTCGTAGGTCTGGCTTCTCAGCGTGACATTGTTCGTCAGATTCCACTCAAAACCGCCGCGCGCCCAGGTCTCCTTGATGGTCTTGTGGTTGTCGAGCACGTTGTAGTTCGTCGTCAGCGTGCGGCTGTCGATCGTCACCGCTCCGAGATTTGTGCCGTTGTAGTCAGACACTTTCGTGCCGGACACGATCCCGCTCGTCGCGTAAGGACCACTGAAGGCGACCGGGACCAGCGGTGTCCCCTCGTAGACACGGGCTTGATAGTCCTTGTATTCGACGGCGCCGAAGACCTTGAACGATTCCGACAAGCGGTAGTCGAGCTGACCCGAGACGTGCAGATTTTTGGTGTCGGTGTCATCGATGAAGCCATTGACGTCCGACCGGCTGATGTCGAAGCGATAATCCAGGCCTTTGATGTTGGTGCTGCCGCCGGACCCGTAGCCGGTGCGATAGCTGCCAAAGGAGTCGAAGCCGACAAACGCTTCGTTCTGGATTGGGCCCGTGTGCGGCGCCTTGGTGACATAGTTGATGGCGCCGCCGACCGCACCCTGGCCCGACATGAGCGACGACGGGCCTTTCAGGAACTCCACCCGATCGAGGTTGAACGTCTCCATGGTCAGCGCCGTGAAGCCCGTTGGGCCGATGTTGATGCCGTTGTAGGTCACGTTGACCTGGTTACCCTGGAAACCGCGCATGGAGAACGACACGTCGTTCGGCGCGTCGCCAGCGGTTACGCCGGTTGCACCTTTTACCGCGTCGATCGTGGTGTGGTAGCCCTGCTCACGGATCGTCTCCGCACCAACCACCTCGACGGTTGCGGGAATCTCTCGCGGCGTCAGTCCCAGCCGGCTCGCGCTCGGCGTCACCACATTGGTGTTGAGCGGCGTCGCCGGCCCCTGTTGTGGGCCTTGCGACTGCGGTGATGCCCCGGCGGTGATCGGGGGACGCGATGTTCTGTTGGTCTGGGAGACGCGGCGGCCTCGCTGAGAATTCGAAGGGCGAGCGGTCCTTGCAGCTGCTCGTCGTTGCGGCGCGTCCACGGTTACGGGTGGCAGCGATGCCCCTTGGTTGGCTGCTGACGAAGACGTTTGAGCTTGCGCTTCAGCGACGAAAGGGAGGACACCTGACGCCCCGATCAAGAGACCCGATAGAGACACTGAACAAAACAGATAACGCATACTTGCCCCCAACCCACCGACCGCCTAGCACCCCGCGTCACGGCTTCACAACCATGACCTAGTGTAATAACATTACACTCGTCAAGACCCCCCCAGGCGCCGCGACGGCCAATTGGAGTGTACGAGAACCATGCTCGATGCGATTGCGGTGACCAAGCAGTTTGGCGCCAAACGTGCTCTGGACAATGTGTCGCTCAACGTCCTGCCCGGCGAAATCTATTGCCTGCTCGGGGCCAACGGCGCGGGTAAGACGACGCTGGTCAATCTGTTCTTGAATTTCCTCCAGCCGACATCCGGGAGCCTGCAGATCGGCATGATCGACGTCGCGCGCCATCCCCTGGAGACGAAGCGGCTTCTTGCGTACATCCCCGAACAGGTCACGCTCTATGGCGTGCTTTCCGGCCTGGAAAATCTCGCGTTCTTCTCTTCGCTCGCAATCGGTGAGCGCCTGCCGCGGCCGCGCTTGCTCGAACTGCTTGAGGCGGCGGGCCTGCCTCGTCAAGCCGCCGATGACCGGGTCGCGACCTATTCGAAAGGCATGCGTCAGAAGGTGGGAATTGCGATCGCGCTGGCCAAGAATGCCAAAGCCCTTCTGCTCGATGAGCCCACCTCCGGACTTGACCCGTCCGCCGCCAACGAGTTCTCGGAGCTTCTCGTCAAGGCCAGCAACGACGGCGTGGCGGTGTTGACGACGACGCATGATCTGTTCCACGCCAAGCAGACCGGAACCCGCCTCGGCATCATGAAGCACGGACGGCTGGTGGAAGAACTCAAGAGCGAGGACGTCAGCCACGCCGATCTCGAGGCGCTCTACCTCAAGCACATGAAGAGCTGACGTGTTCGCGATCATCGCCGCCAAGGATATACGAGAGCTGACTCGCGACGGGCGCCTGCTCTGGGCGGGAGGGCTGGTCGTCGTCCTCATGCTGGTGGCGCTCGCTGCCGGATGGAATCGGCAGCTTCAGCTGAACAGCGAACGGTCGGCAGGCCAAGCCCTCGACTATGATGCCTGGCTTCACCAGGGCTATCGGCACCCGCACGATGCGGCGGAACAGGGCATGCACGTCTTCAAGCCCGAACCGCCGCTCGGCGTCTTCGATCCGGGCATCGGGCCGTTCGTTGGCTCGACCGTCTGGCTACAGGCGCATCGCCAGAGCGAGGTCAAGTTCCGGCCGGCCCAGGATGCAACCGGATTGCAGCGGTTCGGCGAATTATCGCCGGCCTGGCTTCTTCAGGTTCTGGTTCCCCTGCTCATTATCGTCGTCGGCTTCAATTCGTTGAGCGGCGAGCGCGAACGCGGAACGTTGCGCCAGCTTCTCAGCCTGGGCGTCCCCGCGCGGAGCCTTCTCTTCGGCAAGGCGGCAGCACTTGCGAGCTGCGCCGGCGTTCTGATTGCTCCGGTCGGCATCGGGTTTGCGGTGTTCCTCGTTGCGCGTCTTTCCGCAGGAGAGCGCCTCGACGCGGTCTATCGGATCGCCTGGCTTGCAGCGGGATACGGCCTCTATCTCGGCTTTTTCGTGTTTCTGACCCTGGCGGTGTCGGCCCTCGTACGTTCATCGCGGGCGGCTCTGGTCTTGCTCCTTGGCTTCTGGGTCGCAGCAACGCTGATTGCTCCGCGCACGGCATCCGAGACGGCCAATCTGTTCTACCCGACCCCGTCGCGGCTCGCGTTCGACGATCATCTGTCGCATGACATTGCCGAAGCCGCCGGCAAGGCCTGGGCCGCTCATTTCGGCGTGCGATCGCAGTGGGATCCCTCGCTTCCGCTCAGCAAATGGGGCGCGGCGCTGAAGGTCGACGACGCGGCGGGTTACAGCGCACTCGATGAAAACTTCGGCGGGCTTTGGGACACATTCGAACGCCAACAGCGCGCGCAAGAGTGGGTCGGCCTCGTTGCCCCGATCGTTGCACTTCGCGGCTTCTCCATGGGCTTGGCGGGAACGGACTTTTCGCAACATCGCGACTTTTCAATCGCGGCCGAAACGCAACGACGAAAGATTCAGGACATTGTCAGCGAGGACCTGATCGAACACGCCGATCCCCTGGGCAACGCGCATTTCACCTACAAGGCCGGCCCCGAGCTGTGGGCAAGCGTGCCGCCCTTCAAATATCAACTTCCCTCCGTGTCGTTTGCCTTGGCGCACCATTGGACGAGCCTTGCGTTGCTCGCTGTCATGTTCTGCCTCTCCGTCGCGCTCGCGCAATACGCCCTCTCCCGTCCGCTCATGCGCTAGACATTCGAGTGACGCCAATGAAGTCTCGCACGCTCGCCAACTTGTCGCTGATCATCCGGCACGAGGCCCGCATCCTTGTTCGCGATCGCACGCTGCCGCTGGTGTGCTGCGTCCTGGCTCTCATGGTGGGTTACGGACTGTTTGTGGGACTGGCGCAAGCAACGCTCCGCGACCGCATGGTCGCTCAAGTCGAAAAACACGAACAAGCGACCCAAAGGGCGAACGCCGGAACGCTCCAATCCGTTCTCGCCGGCAAGAGCGCTCTGGTTCCCTTCTCGAATCCGGCGAATCCCGCTGCCATGGCCGGCACCTTGTCCGGGCGCTTTGCCACGATCCCCAATGCACCGCTCGCGACGCTGGCGATCGGTCAGTCGGACATGATGCCCAACTACTACCGCATCAGCTATTTGAGCAAAGTCCAGTTCATGTACGACACGGAGATCGAAAATCCCTGGAATCTGCTCAGCGGGCACTTCGATCTCGCTTTCGTCATTGTATTCGTATTGCCTCTGCTGGTCACTACGCTCGGGTATAACCTGCTGTCGGCGGAGCGCGAACATGGCACCTTGCGCATGCTGTGCTCGCAACCGCTTTCCGTCGCCACGTTGCTGACGGGAAAGATCGTCGTGCGCATGCTTGCGCTGCTGACGATCGTCATTCCCTTGCCGATCGTGGTCCTGCTCTTGGTCCGCCCCGAAACCCGTGGCGCGGAGCAACTGGGCTTGATGCTGTCGTGGTCAGCGCTGGTCGCGTCCTATGCCCTGTTCTGGTTCGCAGTCGCGGCCCTGGTCAACGCCACCGGCCTCCCCTCTTCGACCAATGCGCTAATCATGGTGGCACTCTGGACCCTTCTTGTGCTCATCTTGCCGGTGACGATGAACCTCGTCGTGGGCCTGGTCAGCCCGGCTCCCTCGCGCACTGAACTGGCCAGCCGCACGCGCGTCGCAACGGCGGAATCATTGCGCGAATATGAGAGCCTCTATAGTGCGGATTATCGCTACGCGTCGGATCCGGAAGCGCTGCTGGTCAAAGACAAGCGCATCGAAGTACCTTCGCGGATGCGTGCATTTTTTCTCGCCAAGCAAAGAGTCGACGAGAAAATCGAGCCCCTTCTGGAACGCTTTGATCAGCAGTTGCTGCAACAACAGAGGCTTGTTGACCGCCTGAGCTTGCTGTCGCCCGCGATCCTCGTCAACGAAGCGCTGAACTCCATCGCCGGCACCGACTCACGTCGCTTCGTCGCCTTCAAGGATCAGACAGAGGCTTTTCACGAGGGATGGAGACGTTATTTCTCTCCCCGAATCCTGGAAAGCCGCGCCATGACCGTGCAAGACCTTTCATCCCTGCCTCAGTGGCACTGGATTGAAATACCTGCGAGCGAAACCAGATGGAGCATCTGGTGGCGGACCGCATTGATGCTGGCGCTCGCGTTCATGGTTGGTGGCGTCGCGCTTGCGCGCTCATCGCGCGGTTCGGCGGGATTTTGATCGGAGCCGACAGTCAGGTGGATCGCAATGCGTCTTCCGATGAACCGCCGAGTACTCTTAATGACCTTGTGTTCCGCAGCCGTCCTGTGGGCGCATCCCGCGCTGGCCCAGGACAAGGGCACGCTGGATCCAAACCGCTGCCGCCGCTGACCAATCCCAACGATCCGCATATCGGCGCCAAAGAACTTTTTGGGCGAAAGACACTCCCGGCGCCGTTGGCCGTTCGCTCCATCGGCTTCTATGCCAAGGGCTGCCTTGCCGGCGCGCAGGCGCTCCCGATCAATGGCAAGACATGGCAGGTGATGCGGTTGTCGCGCAACCGCAACTGGGCCCATCCGGACATGATCGCGTTGTTGGAGCGCCTGTCCGACAAGGTGCACCAGGTCGCGGGGTGGCCGGGACTGCTGGTTGGCGATCTCTCGCAGCCCCGCGGCGGTCCGATGCTCACCGGCCACGCCAGTCATCAAGTCGGGCTGGATGCCGATATCTGGCTGACACCGATGCCGGACCGGGAACTGGCGCCAGAGGAGCGTGAGGAGATGTCGGCGGTTATGATGGTGCGCCCGGATCGTCTCGACATCGATCCGAAAGCCTGGACCCCGAGCCATCTGCTTGTCATCCGCGCCGCCGCACAGGAGCCCGCCGTGGAGCGCATCTTTGTCAATGCTGCGATCAAGAAGGCGTTATGCCGCGAGGCCAAAGGCGACCGAAGCTGGCTCTCCAAGGTGCGCCCGATGTACGGGCACGACTATCATTTCCATGTCCGGATAAAATGCCCGGCGGGGAGCAGCGAATGTCAGCCGCAACCGCCGCCATCGGACAATGAGGGCTGCAGCGCGGGCGATCTCGCCTACTGGTTCAGCGAGCCGGTACTGCATCCAAAGCCATCGACAGCCCCGGTGAAGCCTCGACGGGGACCAACGCTTGCTGAACTCCCAGCTGCTTGCCGGCAGATACTGGTTGCACCGTAGAGCAGGCAAGCTAAACGATCTAACGCACGGATTCGATCGCACAATCCGCACACTCTCCTTCCAATTCAATGATCGGGTGTAAGGGCTTGAAGCCGGTCGTCTTCGCCACACCGCGCAAGCCGCGCGCGACCAGGTCCGAGGCTGCTTCCTGAACCGCGCCACATTGGCTGCAGACCATGAAGACCACCATCTCACCGCTCCCATGAAGGTGATCGCAGGCGAAATACGCCGACTGAGAGGCCAGCCGGTGAACACAGCCTGCCTCCTGAAGGAATTCAAGCGCGCGGTAGACCTGAACCGCCTGCACCCTGCGCGCGTCGCTCAACTTCTCGGCGATCTCGTAGGCGGCCATGGGTTTGCCGGATGCCGCAAGCAAGGCCAGCACGCGCTGACGCATCGGGGTGAACGGAATTCCCTTCGATGTCGCGTAGGCGCGGGCGCGGCTCTGCACCGCATCGGCGTCGATGGCATGACGATGTGCATCTGCGTGCACACCCTTGGAACTCTGATCCGGATCATGAGCCATTTAAATCTCGCCTTGACGACAGAGAGTGTAACATTATAACAGTGGCAATGTCACAATATTACACCTCGGAGCGATCATGACCAAGCCCGAAGTCGCGGAAGTCCCCAGCGTACCCGTCAACTGCGAGCCCATCGCTTGCGAGGCCTTGCCGATGGGTGTGGTCGTTCTCGGAATAGACTTCAGGTCCAAGCGGCGTGAGCGGGTTTACGACGCGGACAAGGTCTGGTCCGGGGAGCACACGAGCCTGGACTACACCGAAATCTAGCGCCTTTCGGAATCAATCCCATAGCCGCGCAAAGCCCCTCGACTGTCGCAATATCCCGGAGCGTTCATGACCAGCCCCCAAATCGGGGGAGACCGTCGTCTCCCCGTCACCGTGCTGTCCGGCTTTCTCGGCGCCGGGAAGACCTCGCTGCTCAACAACATCCTCAATAACCGGGATGGGATGAAGGTCGCGGTCATCGTCAACGACATGAGTGAAGTGAATATCGATGCCGAGTTGGTGAAGCAAGATGGCGGTCTTTCACGCACCGACGAGAAGCTTGTTGAAATGTCGAACGGCTGCATCTGCTGCACGCTGCGCGACGATCTCCTAAAAGAGGTGCGGCGCCTCGCCGAAGATGGACGCTTCGATTACCTCGTCATCGAGTCGACCGGCATCGGCGAACCGCTGCCCGTCGCGACCACCTTCGACTTTCGGGATGAGGATGATCGCTCGCTTGCGGATGTCGCGCGGCTCGACACCATGGTCACCGTCGTCGATGCGGTGAACCTACTCAAGGACTACTCCAGCCAGGATTTCCTCCGCGACCGCGGCGAGGTCGCTGGCGAAGGTGACGACCGTGCCCTCGTCGACCTCCTCGTCGAGCAGATCGAATTCGCAGACGTCATCGTGCTGAACAAGGCCGGATCCGCCTCTCTCGAACAACGTGAGCTGGCGCGCAAGATCATCGCCTCGCTCAACGCAGAGGCCCGGATCATCGACGCCAATTATGGGCGTGTCCCGCTCGGCACCGTTCTCAATACCGGTCTGTTCGATTTCGAGCGCGCGCAAACCCATGCGCTCTGGTTCAAGGAGCTGAACGGCTTCAAGGACCATGTGCCGGAGACCGAGGAATACGGCATTCGTTCTTTTGTCTATCGCGCCCGTCGTCCGTTCGCGCCAATGGCCTTCAACGCCTTCGTCAACAAGTCCTGGCCGGGCGTCGTTCGGGCCAAGGGCTTTTTCTGGCTGGCGACCCGGCCCAACTTTGTCGGCGAACTCGCCCAGGCCGGCGCGATGGTCCGGACCTCCAAGCGGGGACTGTGGTGGTCCGCGGTGCCGCGCGAGCGCTGGCCGAATAATCCCGAGTGGCACGACAGCATGAAACCCTATTTGGATCCCACATGGGGGGACCGGCGCCAGGAGATCGTGTTCATCGGCCTTGCCGATCAGATGGACGAGAAAGCGATCCGCGCCGAGCTCGACGCCGGGCTGACCGGCATGGTCGATGCCTTCACGCCCGACGCCTGGCGTCACCTCCCCGACCCGTTTCCGCGTTGGGAAAAGCAGGCGGCGTGAACGCGACGCGCCGAATGCCGACGTCATGTGCTAAGAGATGCCGACGGTCGGACACTACTGGCCGTCACCCCCGATGTCCTTCGGCGAACGGAGGCGATCGTTGCATTGCGAGCATTTGAATCGACGCGCAGCCGTCGCGGCAATTTGTTGGTGCGTGCTCCCATATTCCGCGGCAGCTCACATCACCTCGACGGGCTCCGGCGGCTTCGGAAGTGGGTTTGCCCATCCGCTCACAGGGCCAGACCATTTTCTTGCGATGTTCGCCGTCGGGCTGTGGGGCGCCCAGATGGGCGGTCGGCCGGTTTGGACCTTGCCGGTGACTTTTCCGCTGATCATGGTTGCCGGCGGTGCTGCCGGAATGTTCGGCCTGCCGCTTCCTAGCGTGGAGATTGGCATCGCGCTCTCGATTCTCGCGCTCGGCTTGGCAATCACTTTTGCCTGGCATCCCGCCGAATGGATTGCGCTTTGTTTGATCGCGGTTTTTGCAATCAGTCATGGATACGCGCACGGAGCTGAGTTGCCCTTTGCGGCCGATCCGGCGGACTACATCATTGGCTTCGTCCTCGCGACGGGCCTGATCCACGTCTTTGGTATCGGCGTTGGATTAGCACTCAACAAACCACTTGGAGGTCGCCTCGCTCGCGGGCTCGGAGCGCTGATCAGCCTCGGCGGAGTCTACTTCCTTGTCACAGCATTCTCCGCCGCCTGAATCTGCCTTCGCCGGCCTCGCAATAAAATGGAGCGGCCCCGCTCTGACGGCGCTCGGATTGCTCGCGGCGGCAGCAATCGTACTGACCCCCGCTGCGGGACGCAGCACGCTCATGTGGTGGATATTATCGAGTGCGCTCGCACCTGAGCGGATACTGCCGCTGGTCGGCCTCGGCGTTGCCCTCGCCCTAGTGGACCGTCGTTACAGCCTCGGAGCACTTGCGCTGTTCGGCGGCGGCTTGGCCGTCGGCTTTTTCCGTAAAGACTGGTTGCTGTCGGTATTGGAGGCAATTCCGCGCGCAACAAGCCACCACTTCCTGACCGGGCCAATCTCGACTGTAATCGTCGGCGTGGCACTTGTGCTACCCGCTGCGCGACTGCGTTCATGGTTTTTGCTCATCGCCGCTGCCGTCGCCGGGAGCATGCTGGCGATCGCGATCGAGGTGAGTGACCCGAGCCTCCACGATGTTACGATTCCTCTGGCGGGAGTGATCGTCGGGTCTTGGATCGTCGTGGCCATCTCGCTGACCGTACGGGCGTTCTGGCGCATCTGGTTTCCGATTCCAGCGCGTATTCTCGGGAGCTGGCTGATTGCCATCGGCCTGCTCTATGGCGGCGTGGCGCTGATGCCGAAGCAAAAGCCTGCAATTCTACCGCCCACTGAATCAACGCCGAACACCTTTCCGTTCCCAGAGCCGGATCGCCTCTCTCCCGAGCTCCAACCACAGGACAGGCTCGGCGCTCGCATTCCCCCAGCCGGCCTTCAACGACCCTAAAGAATCGCCCGATTGAAGACGACAGCAAATGTCGCGGCGTTTTCTGGAAGAGCCATTATGATCTGCAAGCTGAAACGGCGAGCGCAACTCTGGTGCGCTCGCCGTTTCGACACCAATAGAAGTCAGATCCTAGTTTCGAACGATCTCGACCGGACCATGATCATCACAGTGAGCGCCGTGAGGATGGTGCAAATGGCCGTCGACGAGATAATCGACATGATCGCCGTGCGGGACCGCTTCGTGGCCGCAGCCGGGGCCATGGACGTGGGCAGCATCGTGTCCGGTGCAGTGATGGTCGGGTGTGCAACGGTCCGGGTTCTTGTCGCTCACCTCAATGCGATGCTCGTCCACATGACCGGCGTGCGGGTGGTGAAGATGACCGTCGTGGAGGTAGTCTACGTGGTCGCCATGCCGAATCGCGACGTGGCCGCATTGTGGTCCGTGCGCGTGATCGTGGTTGGAGTGGTGTGGAAGATTGCGAGTCGTCATTTCACGTCCTTTCCTTGAGTCAGTGGTGTTCGCCAGCATGCGCGACGGCATTCTTGACGAGTTGGAATACATGGTCGTCGGCGATCGAATAGATCGCGTTCTTGCCCTCGCGCCGACGTTTGACCAGCCGCGCTTGCAGCAACACCTTCAGGCGCGCCGAAACGGTGCCGACTCGGTCGTGTTCAGCTAGGGCGAGTTCGCCGACATTCCGCTCGCCTGCAGCCAGAATGATGAGGGTGTGTAGTCGCCCGGGATCAGACAGAGCCTTGAACATGGCTGCGGTCTGCTCAAGGTGAGATCGATCAATCCGCTTGTCCATTGATTCCATCATTCCATCGAACGTTAGAATGTTAGACAATGCGCCGCTTGTCAAGCCTTGGCAGGCGTCGTGTGACGTAATAACATTACATCACCCGGTAATCTCCTCCCCACAGGCCCTTCATGAGCAAACCCGATGCCCTCGCTGTCTCAACCATGGGCCGCTCGGCGCTTCTACGCCTGGGCGCGGTGAGCGGCACTCTGGCAGGCCTGTGGCTGGCCATTCTCTGGGCGGTGGCGAGGCCATGACCACCGGCGGCATTCATCTGCAAGATGTCACGATCGCGTTCGATCGACATCCCGCGGTTCATCATCTCAATGGCTCGTTTGCATCCGGAAGCCTGACAGCAATCGTCGGGCCGAACGGAGCAGGCAAATCGACCCTTCTCAGAGCTCTGATGCACGAACTCCCGCTTGCGTCAGGTAGGATCGATCGCGGCCACGTGGTGCCGACCGACATCGGATATCTGCCGCAGGCGGCGGACATCGACCGTCGCTTCCCGATAACAGTCGGCGACGTGGTCCTGCTCGGTGCGTGGCGCCAGACCGGGGCTTTCCACGCAGTCTCCGAGGGGAGCGTGTCGGAGGCGCGACGCGCCCTTTCATCCGTGGGGCTCACCGGATCTGAACAGCGACTTATCGGCACGCTGTCGGCTGGACAGTTCCAGCGCGTCCTGTTCGCGCGATTGCTGCTGCAGAATGCCAAGCTCATCCTGCTCGACGAACCCTTCACCGCCATCGATGCTCGCACCACGCACGACCTTCTCCACGTCGTGAGGTGCTGGCACCAGGACGGACGCACGGTGATTGCGGTGCTGCACGATGTCGAACAAGTGCGCGCGCATTTTCCTCAAACGCTTCTGCTCGCGCGCGAGCCCATCGCATGGGGCCCGACCGTGACAACCATGACGGCCGACAATCTGCTGCGGGCTCGGCTGATGGCCGAGCGATGGGACGAGACCGCTGCCATCTGTGACATGCTGGACCAGAGCGCTGCATGACGCTCTACCAGCTATTCATCCTGCCGTTCGTCGAGTACGGCTTCCTGCGCCGTGCGCTCATCGCATGCGTTGCACTCGGGCTGGGCTCGGGACCCGTCGGCGTGCTCCTGACGCTCCGCCGCATGAGCCTGGTCGGCGACGCCATGAGTCACGCGGTGCTGCCGGGAGCTGCGATCGGATTCCTGATTGCCGGCGGTCTTTCATTGCCCGCGATGGGGTTGGGCGGACTGGTCGCGGGCCTGAGCGTGGCGCTACTCTCCGGACTAGTCAGCCGATCCACGCCGCTTCGCGAGGACGCCAGCTTTGCCAGCTTCTATCTGACATCACTGGCGCTCGGTGTTCTCATTGTTTCGTTACGCGGCTCCAACATCGATCTTCTGCACGTCTTGTTCGGGACGATCCTCGCGATCGACGCAAAGGCACTGTACTTCATCGGAGCCACTACCTCGGTAACCGTCGTTACGCTCGCCATCATCTATCGACCGCTCGTGGTGGAATGCTTCGATCCCGGCTTTCTCCGCGCCGTTGCTGGTCGCGGATCGCTTTACCATTTCCTGTTTCTCTTTCTGATCGTTCTCAATCTCGTTGCCGGCTTTCAAGCCCTCGGGACGCTGATGGCGGTAGGACTGATGATGCTCCCCGCGACGGTCGCCCAGCTATGGGCTCGATCCCTGCCCGGCATGATGTTGACTGCGGCAGCTACAGCGGCCGTATCGGGCTACATCGGACTGATCGTGTCCTATCACCTCGGCTTCGCCTCGGGTCCGACGATCATCCTGACAGCAAGCCTGATCTATGGCTGCTCGCTGCTGATCGGACCATCCGCGGCAATGCGCAGGCTTCTCCCGCGACCGCATCTAACTGGCTGAGAAAGAAAACATGAAAGACGCATCCTTCCGCATTGCATTTTCGGCTCTGATGATCTGGGGAGCGATGGCCACATCATCGGCTTCGGCCAAAACGCTGAACGTCGTCGCTAGTTTCAGTGTGCTGGCAGATGTGGTGCAGCAGATCGGCGGCAGTCATGTGCGGGTGAAGAGCCTGGTCGGGCCCGATGGCGATCCACATCAATTCGAGCCGTCGCCCGACGATGCAAGGAATCTGAAAGACGCCGATCTTGCCTTTTTCAGCGGCGAGGGCCTGGAACGCTGGTTCGAGAAGCTCGTCACGGCATCAGGCTATCAAGGCACACCGGTCATTGTCTCGACCGGCATCAAACTGCGCGAGCGGCAGCGCAACAGCCGGACTTCGGATGATCCGCACATCTGGAACAGCCCGCTCAACGTCCTGGTGTGGGTGGCCAATATCGAGAAGGCGCTCAGCGCCGCCGATCCGGAAGCTGCCGACGACTTCAAGGACAATGCTGCTCGCTACTCACGAGAATTGCGAGATCTCGATGGCTACGCTCACGCGCGCATCGACCCGATTCCGCCGCAACAGCGCAAGATTCTGACTAGCCACGACGCCTTCGGATATCTCGGTCGCGACTACGGCATCACCTTCCTGTCGCCGCTCGGCCTTTCTACCGAGACCGAAGCATCCGCAAGCGGTGTTGCAAGGCTGATTGATCAGGTCAGAGCCGAACACGTGAAGTTCTACTTCATCGAGACCTCCAATGATCCGCGACTGGTGCAGCAGATCGCGAATGCGACCGGCGCGCAGCCCGGTGGCAAACTCTATGCGGAGGCGCTCTCACGCCCTGATGGACCGGCCCCGACCTATGCCCGGATGTTTCGGCACAATATCGACCTCCTCGCGAAGGCGATGGTACCTCCAAGCAATTGAAACGCATTACGATGACCAACGCCGTCAATGAGATGACTGAGCGGATGTTCGACGACGCGCCTATCAGCGCGGGCATGCGTGTGCTCGATATCGGCTGTGGACCCGGCACGGTGTCGCTCATGCTCTCCAGGCGCGTTGGAGATCACGGCCACGTCTTCGCGGTGGACCGCGATCCTCAAGTACTTCAAGCCGCCCGTGCGCGGGCGCGCGATGCTGGTTTCCTCAATATCACGTTCGTCGAAGGCGGATTCGATGTTGTCGTTCCAGGACACGGCACGCTCGATGGCGCAGTTGGACGCCGTGTCCTGATGTATCAGCCAGACGCAGCGCAAGCCATAACCCAGCTCGCCCGCGCGGTACGACCGGGCGGCCTGATCGCCTTTCATGAACACGATACGAGTTCCGTGAACGACGACCGCACGCTCCTGCCGCTTCACGACCAGGTCCGCGGCTGGCTAAGGGACATGTTGCGAAAGGAAGAGGTCAATCTGCATATGGGTTTCGATCTTCATGGCGCCTTTTCAGCCGCGGGTCTCACGGTCGAATGCGTGCGGGCCGAGGCGAACGTCCTGACGCCGACCGCAGAATACCCGGTGGCTGCGATCATCCGCGCAGTGCTCCCGCGTCTGCTCAAGCACGGCATCGTGACCGAGACGGAGGCCCAAGTCGATACGCTCGACGAGCGCCTTCTGGCTGAACGCAAGCGAAACAATGCCACCTGTCTGTGGGAATTGGTGTTCTGCGCGTGGGCACGGAAGCCGGCAAAATGAGCGAGCTGGCTCTGGCCGCCAAATAAGCGCCCCGAAGAACCAGGTTGCCCCCAAGCACCGCTAGAACGTCAATGCTGCGGTCAGATCGCCCATGGCCGGCTGTCCATTCGCGCTGAGCGCGGCATCGCGCGCCACCAGCCCTGGCAGGACGGGCAGGTTGAATCGCCGGGTGATGAAGCGCAAAGCGGACGTCGTGTCGTACTGGGTGTGATCGACGTAACCTTTCTTGGCGAACGGCGAGACGATCAGCGCCGGGACGCGCGATCCAGGACCCCAGCGATCGGCCTTCGGCGGGGCGACATGATCCCAGAACCCGCCGTTCTCGTCATAGGTGACGAGCACGAGCATGTGCGGCCATTGCGGACTTTTTTCCAGATGGGCGATCACGTCGGCGATATGCTGATCTCCCGACATGACATCGGTATAACCGGGGTGCTCGTTGAGATTGCCCTGCGGCTTGTAGAAGGTGACCTGCGGCAGCGTGCCGGCGTCGATCACCTTGATCAATTCGACCCCGTTCATGCCGCCGTCCTTGAGGTGGTCGGCGCGCGCTGGCGTGCCGGGTGCAAACTGGGCGAAGTAGTTGAACGTCTGATGATGGAACTGGAAGTTCGGCACCGGCTTGCCGCGACCGCCGTCAAGCGCATCCTGCCAGGCGCCCGCATACCAGGCCCAGCTCACGCCCCTGAGGCTCAGCAGATCGCCGATGGTGATGTCATGCTGGGGCGGCAACGTGTTGGGCGCATCCGGATCGGCAAAGCGCGGGTCGCCGTTCTGTGCCGGCTTGTTGTTGCTCGGCTGATAGGGTGGCTGCATCGTATTCACGGCGTAGAAATCCGGCGTAATGGCGCCGTTGTTGACGAACTTTGGAATACCGTCGATCGCCGATGCCGGCGAGTTGGACGCGAGCGTCAGCGACACGCCATCGGGGTCGACCGCCGCGATCAGCTTTTGGGCCGGGCTCTTGTCGGCACTCGGATAGACCGGCGTGCAGGCGCACACCAATTGGAAATGATTGAGGAACGAGCCGCCGAACGCGCCCTGGAAGAAATTGTCGGAGAGCACGTATCGTTGCGCGACATTCCAAAGCGGCAGCTTCGAGCCGTCGTAGTGACCCATCACTAACGCGCCGGAGTCCGCATAGGCCACGAAACGGTCGTTCTTGCCGCCATGGATCTGCATCTGGTTCTGATAGAAGAGATGCCAGAGGTCGTGCGTGGTGACGCCGAGCGGCGTGTTGAAGCCATTTGGATCGTCGATCGCGAATGGCTTGTTCGGCAAGTGCTCGGTCTGCGCCTGTGTGACGACCGGCGTGACACCCTTGGCTGTCAACCCGTCCCAGACTGGCGGCAATTCCTTCAATACGGACCCATCACGGTCGACCTGGGTCGAATTGGCAGGCGTGACGTTCTGCAACCCGTCGGCGCCCGGGAATGATCCGTACAGATTGTCGAAGCTGCGGTTCTCCGCATAGATCACCACCACAGTTTCGATGTTGGCGATCCCCGAGCCTTGCGCTTGTGCCTGCGCGCGCGCCCCGTCAGCCAGGACGAAAGCGCCTGCGAGCAATGCGAAATGAATAGCGAGCCTCATGGTACCCCCCTCGTTGGACAAATTGGCCCGGTGTGCGATCTTTATCTCAGGTCACAAGACAACCAGCAACGACAACATTAAACCGGGGTTATGTGGCGGCTGGATGAACGCGAGGCGCTGAGGTAACGAAGCTGTCAGAATACCGCCGCTGGAGCCCGCTCAAGCAGCGGTCGCCAGCGAGAGTCCCGTCCTTCAGACACTCGCGACAGCTTTAGAGAATCATGCATGAGTGCGTTTGCCGTTGGACGAGCACTGCTGCTTGTCCTGTTAGGTGCCCTCACCGTCAGCGTCGCCCGCGCCCCCGCGCAGAGCGGAAGCGCCGGCTTGAGCCGCGCGCAAGCCTATGCCCGGGCAGCCGCGCTTGACGCGCTCGGCCGCAAGCTGTTCGCCGACCCGTCCCTGTCCGCGTCCGGACGTTTGGCTTGCACCACATGTCACGATCCACGGTTTGGCTACGGCCCGCCCAACACTCGTGATGTCCAATTGGGTGGCAAGACCATGCGCGAGCCCGGTCTGCGCGCCGTGCCGTCGCTGAAATATCTGCAGGCCGTGCCGCAATTCGCCGAGCACTACTATGAGTCCGACGATGAGGGCGACCCGAGCGTCGACAATGGCCCGACCGGCGGGCTGACCTGGGACGGTCGCGTCGACCGCCGCCGAGATCAGGCTCGCCTGCCGCTGCTATCGCCATTCGAAATGGCAAATGACGGAGCGGCCGATGTCGCAGCGAAGGTGCGCAAGGCCGGTTACGCGGACGAAATGCGCAGGATTTTCAGCGATACGATCTTCGATGATTCCGAGCGGGCCTTCGCCGGCGTGGTCGAGGCACTCGAAGTCTACCAGCAGAACGCCGCGGAATTCTATCCATACAGCAGCCGGTACGACGGCTATCTAGCCGGCCGCGTGCAACTATCGCCGCAGGAAACGCGCGGGCTTGCTCTGTTCAACGATCCGGCCAAAGGCAATTGCGCAAACTGCCATCGCAGTGCACCCGGCAATGACGGAACACCGCCGCAATTCACCGATTACGGGCTGATCGCCATCGGCGTTCCCCGCAATCGCCACATCCCGGCCAATGCCGACCCGAATTTTTATGATCTCGGCGCGTGCGGGCCGTTGCGTTCCGATCTTGCCGGTCGCGGAGAATTCTGCGGCCTGTTCCGGACGCCGTCGCTGCGCAACGTCGCATTACGCAAGACATTCTTCCACAATGGATCGGTGCATAGCCTGCGCGAGGCTGTGGCGTTCTACGTCGAGCGCGACACCGATCCGGACAAATGGTATGCACGCAACGCCAACGGCAAGGTCCGCAAGTACGACGACGTGCCCACACAATACCAACTCAACATCAACAGCGAACCGCCCTTTGGCGCGCGCACCGCGGACCAGCCGGCGTTGTCGGCGAGCGAGATCGATGACATCGTCGCGTTTCTCAAGACCCTGAGCGATGCAGAGAGCACCGGACGATGAACTTGGCATTGCCCTTAGCACAGCGCAGATCGCCGCCTCTCATACCAATGCCGTCCCGCAACTGGCAGACATCATCCCAGCAGCTCGGTTTCCGTCTCGATCGAGGGCAGCGGCTCGCCATGGAGCTTGGCCTCAAAACTCCGCAGCCGTTGGTAGATCGAAATCAGCTCGACGATCGTGCTCCAGGCGTTGACGAGATACTGAAACGAGGTTCGGACCTGCGTGAACGCGTTCAAAATCTGGTTCATCGTTCCCAACGTGATCTTGCCGGCAATGATCGTTGGTGCGAGCAGGATGTATGGAAAGATGACGTCGGTCTGCAGATAGACAATGCGACCGATGTTGAAATACATGAAGTTCAGATAGAGGCGAAAATAGTTCCTGCGAATGTCGCCAAACAGCACGCCCAGTGTTGGTGGATCGGCGCGGGCCGGATCATCCTCGCCGAGCACCAGTTCCTTGCGATAGGAAGCCTCGACCCGCTGGTTGAAAAACTCGATTGCAGGCAGGCGTATACCGATCAGCGCCAGAACACCGGTGCCAAACACCGACCAGATCACCGCAGCAAACACCAGCGGATAGGGGATCGAGCCGATCACGGGTAGCTCCGTGACGCTGCCGGACAGCTTCACGAGAACGGGGAGGAAGGCCAGGAGCGTAAGCACGGCACTGATGAGATTGACGCCGAGACCTTCCATGGTGCTCGCAAAGCGCATGGTATCTTCCTGCACCCGCTGCGAGGCGCCTTCGATGGTGCGCAGCCGCGACCAGTTAGCGACGTAGAAGTCGTTCATCGCCGTCCGCCAGCGGAAGATGTAGTGGCTGACAAAGAATCGCGTGAGCACGCCGACCACGACTGCGACAAAGGCGATGCCGGCAAAGGTCGATAATTCAGCGTAGAACCGCTCGACCGTGACCGGCGCCGATTTCGAAAGCGCGGCCTGGATGAGGTCGTAAAACGGTCCGTACCAGCTGTTGATGGCCACGCTGACCTGAACCTGAAAGTAGGACGTGAACAAGATCAGCGCGGAGCCGAGAATGGACCAGTTCGCCCAGGGATGTGGCGCGAACAGCATCCAGGCAGCCGCGAAGACCACGGCGCACACAGCAAAATAGAGGTCGAACCAAAGAGCCGGGGCCGACCAGAACGTCGCCACTCCGATCGGCCTTTGAGTTGCTTCGAACAGATTGCTCGCGAAGCCATACCAGACCAGCATCGCCAATGCAGTCCAAACGATGGCCGAGAGAAAGAACAGCTTGGGTCGGGGGAAAAACGAGACGAACATGGTCAGCACTGAGGTCCTAGGAATCTGTGGCCTCTTGTACTAAAGGAAGCCGTCGATGCGGCGAAGAGCTAGGCGCTCAAATAGTTCGGAAGAGCATTTTCATCAGCACCCAATCGACCGCGGCGGGCTCCGATCTGACCGACGTAGGCGCTATGGGCCTCCGGCTGGAAATGGCGCGACGACTTCCGCGACGAACTCCTCGTGCAGAGAGAGTTTTCCTTCCGGAAGACAGGCCCTTTGGACGGCGTCAACTTTCGCTATTGCCTCCATCTCGGTCCGCGATCGCGGGGTGTCTGATCGCCGTAGACCATCAACGTCGGGATACTGGCCCGTCGCGCCAATGCCAGGGACTGCTCACGTCTCGACCGGATCGAACTCCCCGGTCACGAACCTGATCGACGGCCGCTTAATGTCCCACCCGCAGTAGTAGCTATTCGGTAGCTAGATGTTCGAGGGAACTGAGACAATCTACTGGTTTTGTTGAACGTTCTAGCTAGATCTCAACTCCGGACCCCCTGTCGGCTGTTTCGAATGTAACGATCCGTGCAGTGCAAGCGCTCAAGCCTGGCGAGACCATTTGGGACGCAGATCACCGCGAAGCAGTGCAGGGTTTTGGCGTTCGGCGTCAGCGTAACCAAGTGAGCTACATTCTTAAGTACCGAGTGTTCGGTCGGCAACGCTTCGTCACCATCGGTCCTCACGGCGCCCCTTGGACACCCGAACTGGCACGTAAGGAGGCCAAGCGGCTTTTGGGCCTGGTTGCCAATGGCAAAGACCCGGCGGACGAGAAAGCCAAGGCGCGCTTGCAGGCGGCCGACACACTTTCGGTAATCGCGGATCAGTATCTCCAGAACGCCAAACAGAGGCTGAAGCCCGGGACCTATTCGGAAATTGAACGCTACTTGTTGGTCGCTTGGAAACCCCTGCATCCGGTCTCGGTTTTCCAGATTGCACGCCGTCATATCTCGGCTCGTATCGCTGACATCGCATCAGCTCATGGAGCGGTCTTGGCAGCCCGCGCCCGTACAGCCCTGTCCTCAATGTTCAACTGGGCAATACGCGAGGGCCTCGATATTGCCGCGAACCCCGTTCTCGGCACCAATCGGCCCGCCCAGCCGGGAAGCCGCGAACGGGTCCTCACGGAGAGGGAGCTATCTGCCATCTGGCGGGCCTGTGGCGATGACGATTACGGTCGCATTGTGCGTTTGTTGCTGCTCACCGCCCAACGCCGTGATGAAGTAGGCAGCATGCAATGGGCCGAACTTGATACTAGTTCGGGGTTCTGGACGCTGCCCGGCGCCCGGACCAAGAACCATCGCGAGCACGTGCTGCCATTGGTTCCCGCCGCCTTGGCGCTACTCCCGCCCCGCCGAAACGGCCGAGACTTTCTCTTTGGTGACGGACCCCGACGCAGCGGTGACCCGCATCGCGGGTTCTCCGGCTGGTCAAAGTCGAAAACGGCGCTTGATGCGCGCATCGCGGACGCCCTGGGCGAAGCCCTGCCCCATTGGACGGTTCACGATCTTCGGAGATCGACGTCAGCACCCACTCTGGTACAAGGAACTCTATGGCTTCGCAGAACACGTCCCGGAAAGCGAAGAATACGGCGTGACGAACTTCGTCTACCGCGCTGTTCGGCCGTTCGATCCGGTTAAGTTCGACCAGTTCATCAAGCAGCCTTAACGGGGTGTCATCCGCGCGAAGGGGCTTTTTTGGCTCGCGACCCGGCCGCAATGGCTCGGCGAGATCAGCCAGGTGGGCTCGATCGAGCGCACCGAAGCCTTGGGGTTCTGGTGGGCCGCCGTTCCCGCCGAACGCTGGCCCGACGATCCCGTCTGGCGCAAAAATCTGCGCAAGCAATGGAACGAGATCTATGGCCACCGCCGCCAGGAAATCGTATTTATCGGCGTCGGTATGGACGAAGCGGCGATCCGCGCACGGCTCGATGCCTGCCTCGTCCCGGGCAGGCCTGCGATGGATGTCGCCGGATGGGCCAAGCTGCCGGATCCCTTTCCGGCGTGGCGACGGGCCGATCAAGCGGCTTGAACGGCAGTTCTGGAGGCGATCCGTTGCGGTTTGGATTGCGCTTTCTCATCGGGGGTGTGCTCGGCGTGACCATCGCCGCGTGGCCGGCGGCTGGAGCCTTTGCGGTGGACCAGCCGCCGGATATCCCGGCTTGGCTGAAGAGCCATGTCGGTGACGGCGAGGGGCAGATCGCTTCAGTGGTCTTGCAGAGAGCGCGCGCGCTTTATCTGCGAAAGGTGGCCGCGGGCGTCGTCAAAAATCCCTGCTATTTCGCCATGGACGCGACGCGGCCGAGCGATGGCGGGTTGGGAAAGCGCTTTTACGAGATCTGCGAAGCCGACCGGTCATTTCGCGCGATGTCCGCGGGACACGGCAGCGGGCGCAATATCAAAGGCGCGTTGAATTTCGTGAACGGAAAGGAGTGCGCGAAAAATTTCGGCAATGCACTGGACTCGAATTTGACGACCGGCGGCGCCTATGTGACGGCCGAGACGAAAACCTCCTTCAAGGGCTACTTCCGCAACGCCGCGAAACGGGAGGCCATCCTGATGCGCTCGTTCGTTCAGTTCGATGGCGAGGGAGAGACTGCCAATGCCAGAGAGCGTGCGATCGGCGGGCATCCAGCCATTGTCCTGAAGGGCATCCATTATCGAAGCATGGCGCGTAGTCCGTATGCCAATGTGAATGGTTGCGTTCCGGTCGGAACCCTCGTGGACTACGCGAGCGGACGCAGCAATGGATGCACGAGCTGGTCGCTATCCGACGCAGAACAGATCATTCCGCTGCTCGGTGAACCGGCAACGGTCTACATTTACCCGGAATCCCAGGACATAAAGGCGGTTGAGCAAGCCGTTTCGGCGCGCCGATCGTTTTCGTCCAATGGACCTTATTGGAACGCCCTTTGCCTGAAGCGGATCGGCACTCCGAAATTCTGGTCAAGAGAGGTTCTTGAGCCGATCCTCGCTCGATACCATCAAGATCCTGAGCCTGCCGCGAGTCCTGTGCCGACTTGCAAGCCGTAACTTCTTTTCCGCTCCCTTCGTCTCGGACGTTACCGCGCGAACATCCAAAGCTGCTCCGTTGCCATGTAGCCGGCCAGGAGCAGGGCACCAAAGGCGACAATCGCCACCGACGCCCCGACCTCGAGCGCCCGGATCGCGAGCATGCCAAAGCCGGCCTGAGCCTTGGCAACACGGCCGGCGATCTCGCGCGCGCTGACCGCGAGCGTTGCGATCGCCGCGACGGTCACCGCCGTGCCGAGGCCCATCAGCAGCGTAGCGCCGACGCCGGTCCAGAAAAGGTCTTGCGCCAGTGCAAAGACCAGCAGGATGATCGCGCCCGAGCACGGCCGCAACCCGACCGCGACGACTGCGGAGAGACCGCGCTGCCAGCCGCCCGTGCCGGCAAGCTCAGCCGGTTCAGGCCCGTGCGCATGTCCCCAGGCAGATTCGTGGTAGTCGTGAGCCTGACAATTAAGATCGTGGACGTGGCCGCATCCCGGGGCCTGACAGCGACCGGGACGCATTGCCATGGCGCGCGCTGGCGGAACGGGAGGCCGGAGATGCTCCCCGCTTAAACCGGAGGCGACGGCAAGTGCCGGCGGCTCTTGCCAGGCCACATCACGGCAGGCGACGGCAAAGGCGCGCCCCTTGACGAAGACCAGTCGCAAACCGATGAGGACCACGAGCCCATAGCTCATGATCTCGACGACGTGGACGGCCGTTCCGATCGCCGCTGCCGTCGTGTCGAGAAGAAGTGCCGCAATCGTCACGATGACGATGGCGACGGCGGATTGAAGGGAGGCCGATGCAAACGAAAGAACCACACCCCGTCGCCAGGTTTCGCGGTTAGCGACGAGATAGGATGAGATCACGGCCTTGCCGTGACCGGGACCGACGGCGTGAAAAACGCCGTAGAGGAGCGAGATGACGAACAAGCTCCATGTGGCTGTGCCGTCATCCTTGCAGGCCCGAATGTAACCCGACAGCGAGCGATAGAATTCTGCCTGTTTCGCGAAGATCCACCCTGCAAGGCCAGAAGCAGACATGTTTGCGGTTGGATGCGGGGCGCCGAACGGGGTACCTTGCGCCCATGCGGTGTCGACTGAGCTGACCGCCGCGACGACGACAAGCGCCAGCAGCAAGGCAGTGCGTGATTTGGTCATGGGCATTTCACCAGGATCTTATTGGCGAAAGTCTCGCCGTAGGTGCTCAGGGGATCGAGGGGCGCGTTGTCGAGCTGGCTCAGTCGCAACTGTTCGGCAGGTGTTGGCTCATGCGGCAGATCGTAGGTCGCAACGCACTGCGGAGCCCCACTAATCGAAACGGGGCTGTCCTTGGCGAACTCGAAGTCGACAAAGATCGAGGGGTCGTAGATCTCGATCTGAGTGGTTTTGCCAGCGACCGGCGCCTTCAATGGCAATGTGAAATGGAGGACGAGGGCCGGATTCTTGTATTCGAGCCAATAGTCGGCCGGGCCTGAGAACTTCAACTTCTTGCCGTCGGCTCGTGCGAAGGTGAAATAGTCGTACTCCTTCAACGACTCTACGTTCAACTGAGCAAGCGAAGCGAGTTCTTCGCGCGTGTACACGCCTTTCCTGGCGTGATGGATGCCTTGGAGAGCGTAGGCGGAAAACATGTCGTCGAACGCCCATGCATGGCGCACACCCGTCATGCTGCCGTCCGCCGCGTAGATGACTTCGCTGTGAAACGTCACCCAGACGTGGGGATGGGCTTCCGCGCGGCCGGAGATGAGCCAGGTCAGCAGCGCCGCCAAGCAGTGTCGATAGATCAGCCTCGTCATGATCGCTCACCATTCGTGCAATGGCATCAACGCCGGGGTCGCGCGATATCAGATTGAATGCGAAACCGCTCCGGCCAGCGTGCGCACTCGTTGAGCGCGCGCAGACTTGCACGGACGAGCGTCCGCGAATTCCGGTCGAGCGCGCCAGCAGCGACCAAGCGGCCGCCAGCGCAATTGTCAGACGAGGGAAGGAGGTCCGCGGGAGAAAAACGCCGGGCGACGAAGCTCGGATGCAGCGCGCGGGATCGACGTGAATAGGTTGCCCGCGCCGGCAGGATCGAACAAAGGAGAATGTCCACGGGCGTCCGGCAACGACGTCGTCGACAGCAGGAAGCCGGAGAAGCATATGCTGCAATGCTCCTCGTCATCATCCAGTCCGGCGGGATGAGCCTGTGAAACCAGCGACGTCGTCGGAGGCGTGAGGGCGCTTCCCACCACTGTCACGCCGTGCACGGCGTTGCGCGCGGGAGCGACGCCGTGATCGTGAGAGTGGCCGAAACAGAGCAGGATCTGGAGGATCAACGCCGCAAGCGCGACCCAGGCGGTCGCACGTCGGGCGGTGTCCCGCGCCACCATTGGTGCTGCCTCCGACGCGAACAGCATTCCGCTCCGATCCCCGAAAGCTCCGAGACCCGCGATCTCGAACGCGCAAAAAATGCACAGGTCGCCACAGGATAGCAGGAATATGGCAACCGATGGGCGGCGGCGGCTGAACGTGTAACGGCGTGTCACTCTTCTTGAGGCGCGTGCTTGCGTTGATTTTCTCCCGCTCAAGCAATTCGACCAGCAACTGCTCCAACAACAACCAGACGACGAAGCACTTGCTGGCGCTCGGTCTCCTGGGCGCGCACGAGGGCACAGAGCGTGCGTCCAACTATGGTCCTCCTTGTGGAGGCGATCACCGACAGGATCTCCGCAAAGCCACTGAAGATTAGAGTTTTGCCCGCGCAAGCGCAGCCAACAGCGCGCTACCGCGCACCAGATAGTACAGGATCGAAGACTCGCGTGGAAAATCGGACAAATGGCGCGGAGAGAGTGGGAGTCAAACCCACGATTCTCGATCATTCCATCTTGAACAGCTGCACGTAAGCACCGCCTGCCTCCGTCCTCGACATTTAGATCCAGCGTATGCGCTACAAGCCTCCTCACGCCGCTTGTGGTGAGATTTTTCTTGATCTCCAGTGCACCTGTTGTGCACGCGCCACCTTCTATAGTTGCCGCACATTGTCACCCTTACCGAACTAGGCGCCGTACAGCTTATCGCCGCCGGCCATCTTTCCTAGTTGTCGTGAGGAGTTGGACTTCCACTACATCGCCGTCGAACGCGCCGCTTCTCGTTACATTAAGCAGGATTGACGTGGTCCCGCGCAAGGCGCAGGCGCCCGTCGCCGTCGGTGCCAATATTGCAGTCCATGATCCGCAGCGGTTTTTTGAAGTGTGCTGTCAGACATTGGCGCACCATCGCGTTGCCTCCTCCTCGTCTTCCGCAGCTGTGGTAGCTATTCGGTAGCTATTTCTTCGATCAGCACTTGGCTAATATGTTTATTTTGTTATATAATCAGTCAAAATAAAGCTTATGAACCTCCTGTCTTAAAGACAGCAAAATGGTACTCGTGGGCTCCCGACTTTCGGCATCAAGTACAAAAATGGCAATATTATCAAGGCCGAACTTCGCCACATCAGTCTTGTCTGCCCTACAATGGGCACGACATGGCAACAGCTAACGGCTCGGGCTGACGCCAGAACAAGACATTGATTTTGCTGGTACAGTTGGGTGGGCTCGAACCACCGACCTCCTGTTCCACAGACACAGCACGGGCTCCGCCGGGGCTACGCCATTCCCGCCGTTCGTACGAAATACACAGCATTATCAACTAATAAGCCCGCCGTGTCCCGCCTTGCCTGCGCTGTAATTGGCGCTATGGTGGTAGCTACGCGGTAGCTACAGAGGCGATAGATGGCTGTTTCGAGTATAACGATCCGCGCAGTGCAAGCACTCAAGCCGGGCGAGACTATTTGGGACGCAGACCATCGCGAAGCGGTGCGGGGCTTCGGCGTTCGGCGCCAGCGTGAGCAAGCCACCTACGTCCTTAAGTACCGCGTGTTCGGCCGTCAGCGGTTTGTCACCATCGGCCCGCATGGCGCCCCATGGACCCCGGAGAAGGCGCGGCGCGAAGCAAAACGGTTGCTCGGTTTGGTCGCGGATGGGAAGGACCCGCAGGCCGGGAAGAAGGAGGCCCGCGACCAAGCAGCCGACACACTTGGCAAAGTCGTCGATGGATATCTGGCTCACGCCAAGAAACGCCAGCGGCCGAAGACGTATTCAGAGACCGAACGATATCTGCTGGTCGTCTGGAAGCCGCTCCATTCGGTTTCCATCTTCGCGATCCGCCGACGCGATATGACTGCCCAACTTGCCGAGATCGAAGCCGAACGCGGCGCGGTATCAGCGGCCCGGGCTCGCTCGAAATTGTCTGCCCTGTTCAACTGGGCCATTCGTGAAGGCTATGAGATTGAAGCCAACCCCGTGAGCGGCACTCATCGACCGGAAGCGCCAAAGTCCCGGAAACGCACGCTAACCGACGATGAAATCCGCGACGTATGGGCCGGCCTCGACACTGCTCCCGATCTGCCGGAGTGCTATCCGCGCTATGTGCGATCGCTGTTGCTCTGCGCTGCCCGGCGCAATGAAGGCGCCAGCATGCACTCGACTGAGTTCGAGGGCGACCTCCGGACCATCCCCGGCGAGCGCTACAAGACCAAACTGGATCACGTGATCCCGCTCACCGACGCCGTGAAGGCGCTGATTGGTGGCAAGCCGCATGGGGCCAACGGCAATTCATGGTTCGTATTCTCGACCACGTTCGGCGCGAAGGCTTTCTCGGGCTTCTCCAAAGCCAAGCGCGCACTCAACACCGAGATCGCGCGGCGCCGCGAAGCCGAAGAACGCGAGCCAATGCCGAACTGGACCCTGCACGACCTGCGTCGCACCGCCCGATCGCTGATGAGCCGGGCCAAGGTTCCTGCGGATCATGCCGAGCGCTGCCTTGGTCATGTGATCGGCGGGGTGCGTGAGACCTATGACCGGTACGAATATCTGGATGAAAAGCGTGAGGCCTTTGCGGCGCTCGCCGGCTTGGTCAACCGCATTGTGAGGATCACGGGCAATGATTGAACGATTGCCCCTTAAGCGGGTGCCGGAGTGGGAAGTTGAAAAGAGTGCGGCATGCCCCCTCTTTAGGCGAGAGCATTCGCTATCCGCCGATGGATGTGGAATGGCGACCTTCGCCCCTCGCCGCTGCCCTTGACGTGGGGCCTTTCGACGCACCCGTGGCCGACATGCTTTACCAATCCGCCCAAAAAGCCCCTTTCGTGCGCGATCACCGTCGGGTTCCCCCAGGCGCATCATGAACTTAGAGCGCTTATGCTTGGTTCAAGTTGCGCTTATTTCGACTATTTCGTTTATTTCGACAGTTGCGTTTATTTCGAATATTGCTTATGTATGAGCCTACAGAGGGGAGAACCACAATGACCATGCCAGCGTACGCTCAGGAGCTGGGGGCGGACAGGCTGCCTTCCGCGAGCGAGAAGGCGGCGGCCAACCAGCTTCGCCAGATACTCGCGTCCCATGTCGATGGTGACGTCAAGCTGCGCGTCCTCAAGGACGAGCAGAAGAAGCCGACCGAGATCAGCCTGTCTCCAGCCCTGTCGGGGCTGCTGATGGAATTGCTGCGACATATCGCGCACGGCGATGCGGTGACGCTGGTGCCCGTACATGAGATGCTGACCACGCAACAGGCGGCTGACATCCTGAATGTCTCGCGTCCGTTCCTGATCTCACTGCTTGAGCGCGGCGACATCCATTACTCAACGGTAGGCCGTCATCGCAGGATCAGGGCAGAAGACTTGTTTGCCTATAAGCGTGTCCGTGACGAGAAGCGCAGCAAAGCGCTCTCTGACCTCGCCGAGTTCGATGCGGAGCACATATAAGCCTTGTTTGCCAACCGGTTTACTGCGCTCATCGACGCCTGCACGCTCGTCAGCCCCCTGAAAAGGAATTTGTTGCTGTCGCTGGCGGAGGCTGGTTTTTTCCGCCTCCGCTGGTCGGTGCGCATCCTTGAAGAGACCGAAGCAGCGATCGAAAAACTTCTCAACGATAAGGGCGAGCATAACGCAGCTGAGCAGGCAAAACGGGCCCGCGCTAATATGGAGACAGCATTCGAGGACGCCATGGTGACGGACTTCGATAATTTTCTGTCCGTTGCTGCCACCTTGCCCGATCCCAACGATGCGCACGTAATCGCTGCCGCAGTCAAGACTCAAGCGGCCACGATCGTGACAGAAAACCTGAAGCACTTCCCCGAGCCAGTGCTTGCGGCGCTCAACATGGAAGCAAAGTCGACGGACGAGTTCATCGCGGACACGATTGCGCTAGATGAAGGCCGTGCCGTCGCAGCCATCCGGCAAATGCGCGAGCGATTTAAGAAACCGGCGATTACGGCCGAAGCGTTGTTGCTGAAAATGGAATCGATCGGACTCCTGGAAGCGGCTGACCTGTTAAGGCCATATGTGGATTTGCTCTAAGACCTCGGGAAGAAAGCTCGCGCCGGCCATCCGCGCCAAGACAGGCGCCGAAATCGCCGGCGCATTTACTAGCCGGTCGGCGCGTCGAGACCGGCGGTTGGCGGGCCAGTGTAGCTTGGCGACAGCTTCACTGATCGCCTGCTCGACCATCAACTGGCGAATTGTGGCGCACCGCGTCCCTTCCTCCTGACGATCGAGCTAGTGCTGCCGCCGCTACGCTCGACCGCGGCGGCCTCGGCCCCAAGTGCTGCGATCCTGCACCGATCAAACTCGCGAACGCTCTAACGCCACTTTGCAGATTGTTGCATCGACAATGCCGCGCACACGTCGTTGTTCAGTTCACACGAAGGTCACTTATGCCCGGTATCGATATTCATAGGACGCTCACCATGGCATTCCCCGTTACAGACCACACCGTCAAGACGGCTCGCCACACCACGTGCTATCTCGCCTGCGGACCGGAAGCAGGACCGTTGCTGATCCTTTGTCACGGATGGCCCGAACTCTCGCTCTCGTGGCGACATCAGCTACCGACCTTCGCGTCCTTGGGCTTTCGTTGCGTTGCGCCCGACATGCGCAGCTATGGCCGCTCAAGCACCTATGCGCGTCACCAGGACTTCGCCCAGGAAGAGATCGTGCAGGACATGCTAGAGCTCCTGGCGGCGCTGGGACGTGACCGGGCTGTCTGGATTGGCCACGATTCGGGCAGCATAGTCGTGTGGAACTTGGCCGCGCACCATCCCGACAAGACAGTGGGTGTGGCAAACCTCACTATCCCTTACATTGCGCAGGGCTTCACGCTCGACAATCTCGTCCCTCTTGTCGATCGTAGGACCTATCCCGAAGCCGAGTATCCCGTGGGCCAGTGGGACTACATCTTGTTCTACCAAGAAAGCTTCGACCGGGCGTGTGCATGGTTCGATGCCAATACGCGCGACGTCGTCAAGGTCGTATTCCGCAAGGGAAAACCCAATGGCGCCGGCAAGCCTGCACCCTCTGCGTCCGTGCTCAAGGTTAGCGGCTGGTTCAGCGGCGCACCGTGTCCCGACCTGCCGCGCGATTCTGACATCATCAGCGAGCAGGACCTTGAGACCTATACGTCGGCGCTCATCCGCAACGGCTTCTTCGGCGCGACCTCCTGGTACGTGAACTACGACGCCGATAATGCCGCCTACGCGGCGCGAGCGGTAAACGACGGCAAGCTTTCCATGCCGGTGCTGTTCTTGCACGCCGCGTACGACTACGACTGCGAGACCATAACATCGAGATTCGCCGAGCCGATGCGGCGCGACTGTAGCAATCTTACCGAAGTCGTGGTGAAGTCTGGGCACTGGATGGCCCAGGAGAAGCCCGCAGAGGTCAATGCGGCTCTTGTCAGATGGCTCGTCCAGAAATTGCCGGACTATTGGCCAAGTCAACCAAAGGGACGGAACTAATCGATCGTTGCGCTTAGAGACTCGGAATCTTTGGCGACCAAGTGACCACACAGGAATTTCCTTACGCGGGGAGCAGGCGCGAGCCCACATCAACCAGCGTGGGGCGGAGGAGAAGGCGGCATATCGCGCAGGAACCGATAGCGGCCGTGCCCTTTGATCGCGGCTAAGTCGTGCGAGATCAGCCCGCTCGGCCGCTCGATTGTGACCTGGACATCGTCTTGCGAGAAATCGAGGACCGTGACGCCGCAACGGCCATCGCCGCCATGCGCCTGCGGGGCGGCAAAGGCGACAGCAGGTACCCATAGATGCCTCTGATCGCCGACTGTGCGGTCGCGATGCTGATGCAGGTGACCGCTGACGATCAGACGCACGTCGGACTGATTGAGCTTGTTGAGCAGTCGCGTCCGAACCGACGGCACCATGCACGACGGACTCACGTCATCGTCGGTTGGATGTTCGAGGAAGAGAGGTTTGTGCAGGAAGAGCGCGGTGGGACGTCCGGCGGCACTCAACTGCTCGCTGAGCCACTGGTCCTGTGCGTGTTCCCGCACCAGCCCCGAGCCGAAGAGCTGCGCGTTGACACCGAGCAGGCGCCAACCACCGGCATCCAGGGTCCAGCGATCGATAACAAAAGAGCTGTCCCACCGTGCGAGCCGATCTGCGTCGATGATCTGTTCAGTATCCTGGCCGGGTGGCTCGTCGCCGACGTCGTGGTTGCCAGGCAGCGCCATGACACGAGTGCGCAGTTTCGCCAGCGCGGTGGCCGCGAAGGCGATCTCGGCGTCACTGTCAGGTCCGTTGATCGCGAGGTCGCCATTGACGATCACCGCATCGCCATTCGCGCCGTCGGCAAATTCGCGCGCCACGCACCAGTTCTCCCAGAAGAAACCATGTGTCGGAGAAAGGTGAATGTCCGATAGAACGACGATGCGGGCCATGCTGGCCTCCTACCCCTATGGGAGCAGGCTAGAACACTGAGGCAACAGCGATGTGAATGCGAGCGGCGTTGATGTCGGCTCGGGGTCACGGGCTGCCTTTCCGAATTGGTTGGCGCCACGCCCGAAGGCGAGGCGAATGCGTTCATGACGGACGCCTTGACG
Organism: Bradyrhizobium commune; assembly: GCF_015624505.1. Taxonomy (NCBI): domain Bacteria; kingdom Pseudomonadati; phylum Pseudomonadota; class Alphaproteobacteria; order Hyphomicrobiales; family Nitrobacteraceae; genus Bradyrhizobium; species Bradyrhizobium commune. The sequence continues at coordinate 6,379,540 of NZ_CP061379.1, forward strand.
GGCTGGCGCTCGGATCGCGTGCAGGCGGAGAGCTTCCCGTCGCCAGGATGGCCGCGAGGATCTCGCTCTGGCGGTCGTTGAGGCCGAAGCGCCGATAGATGGCGGTGATCAGCAAGTATTCAGGCAGCGTAGTGGCGCGGCGTGGAGCAGAGAAAAGATACTTGCCTGGTGCGGACGTGATAGACCGAAATGACACCTTCCGGACTGAGGCGGAGGCGATCGAAAATGAAACGGCAAATTTCCAGATCAGAAGGTCGTAGTGATGCCGCCGTCCACGGCGATGCTCTGGCCGGTGACGAAAGAAGCGGCATCGCTGGCAAGGAAGACCACGACCCCGGCAATTTCTTCGGGCTTCCCCCAACGGCCGAGCGCGGTACGGGTCTTCAGCCAGCCAGTCCACTCCGGATCCTTGGCGAGGTCGGCATTGACCTCGGTGGCAAATGTTCCAGGCGCGACGGAGTTGACAGTTATCCCGTGGCGGCCGAGATCGACGGAGAGTGCGCGGGTGAGGCCGTCCAGCCCAGCCTTTGCCGCCGGATAGCCGACGTCTCCGGCACGGCCGAGACGTCCGATCACGGAGGAAACGTTGATGATCCGACCCGACGCGCCGCGATGGATCAATGCACGGGCAATCGCCTGGCTCATCGCGTAGGCGGAAACCATGTGACCGTCGAGCATGCGGCCGAATTCATCCGGCGACATGTCATCGAACCCCCGACGGTCGCGTTGGCCCACATTGTTCACCAGGATGTCGATGTCTCCGAGTCCGGGAATCACCTGCTGCGGGGTGTCGCGCAGCGTGACGTCGAACGGAGCACCGTGAACGTCCAAACCCTCCGCTCGCAATTTGGCGACGACCACATCCAGCGCGGCGGGCTCGCGTCCATTCAAAATCACCCGGGCGTCCGCCTCGGCGAGGCCGCGCGCCATCTCCAGTCCGAGCCCCCGCACCGACCCCGTCACTAAGGCGGTGCGGCCGGCGAGCGAGAAATTCACGCAGCGGGCCATCCGACACCTCGACTGAAACGACTGTTTCAGTTATCTACAGCAAGTACGACAGGAGCGCAAGGTGGCCACGACTGAAGCAGTGACGGACGAACCGTCGCCGCGCCGCGCAGAGTTGCTCGACGCCAGCTATGCCTATGTTCTTGGTCATGGCCTCAACGGATTGTCTTTGCGCCCTCTGGCTGCCGCGATCGGCTCCAGCCCCCGGGTGCTTCTCTATTTATTCGGCAGCAAAGATAACCTGCTGCGCGAAGTCTTAGCTCGGGCACGAAGCGAGCAGATCGCGCAATTGGCTTCCGCGTTTCAAGTTAAGGGCCAGGCCCACGGCCTCGAGGGAACGGCCGCACGCCTATGGACGTGGCTGTCCGCACCCGAACAGCGCCCCATGGTCCGGCTCACATACGAAGCTTTTATGCTTTCTCTCAGCCATGAACCCGGTCCCTGGGCGGGCTTCGCCGCGGAAGCGGCCCAGGACTGGCTGAACTTGCTAGTAGATGCTCAGGTTCATGTCACCCAGACCAAGGCCGAGGCACGAGCCACCCTCGTCCTTGCAACGATCCGCGGTCTGCTTATCGACCTTCTGGCTTGCGGCGACAGTGAAAGAATTGCAGCCGCGGCGCGCATGAATTGGCTCTGAATCAAGGCAGGAAGCCGGACATGGGATTCCGTTGAGCCTGTCATCAGGCGGTCTACTCAGTTTCGACTGCCCGACTCGTCTGAAGCTCTAGGAGCCCTCTCTACCGAACCAGAGCGCACCCTCCTTCCGCCATAGGCCGAAATGCCCGGTCGGCTGGAATGGTCGAAATGAGCTTGTAGTAATCGTAGGGATACTTGGATTCCGCAGGTTTTTTCACCTCGAACAGATACATCGGGTGAATGACGCGGCCGTCCTGCCGGATGGTGATGTCGCCAAACAGCTTGTCCTTGCCTTCGAATTTCTTCATCTGTGGCACGGCTTCCTTGGCGTCGTCGCTTCCGATCGCGGCGACCGCATTGAGATAGGCGAGCGTTGACGCATAGACGCCGGCCTGGTTTCCGCTCGGCATCTTGCCGTTCATGCCCGGTCTTGCGGCGAACCGCTTGGCGAACGCACGCGTATCGTCATTCATGTCCCAATAGAAGGCCTCGAGCAGTTGCAACCCCTGCGCCACTTTCAATCCCATTCCGTGCACATCATTTACGAACACCAGGAACGCGACGAGGGATTGGCCATTTTGCTGGATCCCAAATTCGGCCGCCTGTTTCACCGCGTTCACTGTATCGCCGCCGGAGTTGGCGAGCCCAATCACCTTGGCTCCTGATCCCTGCGCCTGGAGCAACAGCGACGCAAAGTCCGACGTATTTAGGGGATGTTTGCTGGAGCCCAGAACCTTGCCGCCGTGGTTCTCGATGTACCTCGTCGCCTCCGCCTCTATGCCCTGACCGAGCGCAAAGTTCACGGTCAGGAAATACCAGCTATCGCCGCCGTGTCCCATCATCGCCGCAGCGGTCGCGTTTCCGGTAGCCCACACGTCATTGACCCACTGAATCGTATTCGGTGAGCAGGCTTTGCCGGTAAGGTCGGAGCTCGCCGTCGAAGACGCCAGGAACGTCATGCGTGTGTCGCGCAGCAGGGAATTGATGGTGAGGCCAACGGCCGAATTGGGCACGTCAACGATCGCATCCACGCCATCCACCTCGAGCCATTTGCGCGCGATCGTAGAGCCCACATCAGCCTTGTTCTGATGATCGGCGTATACGATCTCGACCTTGATGTTCTTCCCGCCGCCAGCGAAATCCTCGGCAGCCATGCGCGCCGCCTCTACCGATCCCATGCCCGTCGTGTCCTGGAAGAGCCCCGAGATATCGCTGAGCACGCCTATGCGCACCACGTTACCCGATATCTCCGCCCTTGCCTGGCCAAAGGCTAGGCACGCGAGCGCAACGATCATCAGACGAGCCATGTCAACCTCCCTCATTTTGGTGAACGGCCGTGACCGTTCGCTACGCAAAGCAATATGCCGGCGCAACAACTTGGCGCGGCCCGGCTGGATGCGCGGGCCTGGCCATCGGATCAGTCGTTGAGCGTTCGATCCTTGGTTTCGGCGGCAACCGTCAGCGCAATGCCCGCGCCGACGGCAAGCACGAAATAGTAGGCGGTGATCGCCGTCGTCGTGCCGTAACGAGCGTACAGGCTCGCCGCTACGAGCGGTGCAATGCCGCCTCCAAGAACTGTGCCGAACTGTTTGCCGATCGAAACGCCGCTAAACCGGACCGCCGTCGGAAACAGCTCGGGGAAGAAGCTTCCCTCGGGACCAAACATCATCGGGTGGATGATGCCGGCCGCCACGATGATAGCCACGGTTATCAGCAACGGACTCTGGAGGGCCAGAACGTGGTAGAACACCAGCATGGAAAGCGCAGCTGCAGCCAGGCCGACAGCGTAGATCGGCTTTCGTCCTATTTTGTCCGACCATGCCCCAAACAACGGTACCAGGAAGAGACCAAAGACGTTGGCGATGAGAACGGCTTGAGCAAGCACGTCGCGGGCAATCCCAAGCTCGCGGGTCGCGTAAGCAAGAGTAAAGATCGCGGTCAAATAGAAGTAGGACGTTTGAGCAAGTTCGATGAAGAATACGATCAGGATCGGTTTGGTGTGTTTTTTCATCGCCTCGAGTGCGGGCAACTGCGACACGCCAGCGGATTCCCGGAACGTTCTCGATTCATCGATTCCGTAGCGCAAGTAGAGACCGATACCGACCAGGATGCCGCTGGCCACAAACGGCACGCGCCAGCCCCATGATAGCAGTTCGGCTTCGGGCAGTTTGGTGATCAGCAGTGTCGACAGCGATGCAAACACCACCCCGATTGGCCCGGCCGCCTGAATGATGGATCCGGACAATCCGCGCGACTTCTTCTCCGCCGACTCGATCGCCATGAGCCCGGCAGCGGTGGACTCGCCACCGAGGGCAAATCCCTGCAGGAAGCGAAGGAAAACGAGGGCTACCGTCGTGGCGATACCCACGGCTTCATATGCGGGGAGAAAGCCGATCAGCATGGTGGCCAACCCCATGATCAGCATGGTCGTCAGCAACACCGATTTGCGACCGACGCGATCGCCGAAATGGCCGAACACCAGCCCGCCCAGCGGGCGTGCGATGAAACCAACCGCGAAGGTCGCAAAAACGGCGATGGTCCCCACCGTTGGGTCGACTTTCGGGAAGAAAAGCCGCTCGAAAGCCAGAGGCCCGATCAGCCCATAGATGAAGAAGTCGTACCACTCGATGGTGGTTCCGATTGCCCCAGCGATGAGGAGCTTGCGATGAGCCGCCTTGTCAGCGTTCGAAGCTTGCCCGGTAATGAGCTTTGGCGCTGCGACAGCTATTTGATCGTTTGTGGACATGTTTCCCCCTAATTTTTTATTGAATACTCTACGGTGTCACGGGATGCTTGAATGCGCGCCCGTTTCCGTGCCGGCATCGGGCTGCCGGCGCGCCTTCCGTCGCTCATATTCGCGGATGAACGCGGGACAGATCGACGCGAGGCGAGTCGGATCGACGCGACCGGAACGACTGATGTAGTCCATCGCGAAGTCCCAGGCCGGACGATTCATATTTTCAGCGAAGTGCTCATACCAATCCGCGCTTCTCGACGCGGCATCGAGCAGCTTCTGCACGACGGGCCGTCGCCGCTCCTCGTAGAGAGGCAAGGCGGCTGCAATATCACCATCGGTCGAGGCAATCGCGCCGACCAGGGCTTGGACATCCTCGAGGGCGAGACGCGTACCGGAGCCGATCGAGTAGTGCGCGGTGCGAAGCGCGTCGCCGACCAGCACAATATTCTTGTGGAACCAGCGGACATTCGTGATCTTCGGAAACTGCCGCCAGATCGACCGGTTCGAAATCAACTGGGCTCCGTCGAGGTCGTCGGCGAACAACCGTTCACAGAGGACACGAGACTCTTCGAGCGGGAGGCTTGCGAGAGCGCAGCGCTCGAAATTGTCGGCCGTGGTTTCCACCAGGAAAGTGCTATGGGTCGGCGAAAACCGATAATGGTGCGCGTTGAACGGCCCGTGGTCGGTGAATTTGAACGTTTGGGTCAACGCATCAAAGGGCCGCGAGGCACCGAACCACGCGAACCAATTCGTCAACATATCGACTCGCGTGCCGAATTCCGCCTCATACCGGCTTCGCAGCACGGAATTCGCGCCGTCGGCCGCCACGATGAGATCCGCTTCGCCGAGCTCCGAGGGATCTGCGATCGACTTTCCGAAGGTCGGGATTATGCCCACTTCCCGCACTTTCTCGTTCAGAATGCGCAGCAGCGTTACCCGGCTGATCGCCGTGAAGCCGATCCCGTCGATTCTGATCCGCTCGCCTCCGACCCTGATCTCGATATCTTCCCAGGATTCCAATCCGGCCGAGATTGATCGGACAAGCTCCGCGTCATCGTCGGCCAAGAACTGGAGGCCCTGCGCGGAGAAGACGACGCCGAAGCCGAACGTCACGTCGGGCATGTTTTGCTCGATCACCGATACGTTCGCTTCGGGAAACAGGCGCTTGAGCCTGTAAGCGGCATAAAGCCCCGCCGGGCCGGCGCCGAGAATCTTGATGTTGCGAGCACCGCCGGTTGGCATGACTTCTACTCCGGGTTAGGCGGATCGAGATGATCATTCAGAATGGCGACGACCTCGGGCGGCAAAGGACTTTTGCGAAGTCCATCCTCGCCGTGAACCGACCACACGCGGGTGTCGAGGATCTCAGCATAGGTGCCGCTTTCGGAGCAGAACCGGTGACGCACGGTGAAGGAGGTCGTTCCGGAGCGGATAACGGCAATCTCGTGCCGGACCGTCGCGTGCAGGCCGGGCGCGCCAAAGAACCGCATGTTGAATTCGACGCACGGAATGCCTTCCATTTCCCCATGCGCGAGCTTGCGATTTGGGACGTAGCCAGACGATTGCAACATGTCGTTCAGGCCATCGACCGCCCACTTCGCATAGTTCGGAAAGAACACGATCCCGCCAGGATCGCATTCACTCCATTGCAATCGCCGCTCGTACGAATACACGGTCAATTTGCCGTCTCTCCGACCTGGATGTTGAGCTGCCCGATGCCATCGATCTCCGCGACCAACTGATCTCCGGGGGATACCGGTCCAACACCTTCCGGAGTGCCGGTCATGATGACGTCTCCCGGATACAGCGTGTAGAACGCCGAGGCGTACTCGATCAGGCGCGCAACATCGAAGATCATCCGGCTCGTGTTTGATTTCTGCCTGACCTCGCCGCTGACGCTGAGCGACAAGTCGAGCTTGTTCGGGTCGGCAATCTCGTCGGCCGTCACCAGCCATGGGCCGAGCACGGCGAAGGTGTCAGGAGACTTGCGGAAGCCCGGAAATTCCTTCCCTCGGACAGTAATGTCGAGGCCGATCGTGTAGCCGAGCACGAAACTCAGGGCCTCTTCGCGGGGTACGCGGCTGGCCTTCTTTCCGATCACCACGGCCAGCTCGACCTCGTGATCCGTTCTCCGGTCCTGAAACCGCGGCCGGATGGAGTCCGACGGCCCAATCAAAGAGCTTCCGGCCTTGAGAAACAGACCGAACTCGTCGAGGGACGTGTAGGTCTTTCCCTGGTTGATCTCCCGGTCCGCATTGGCCTCGTCGATGTGGGCCTTGTAGTTGATGGGCGCGCCGATGATCTTGCCGGGATTTGCGATCGGACTTTCCAGGCGCACACCCGAAAGCGGGATCGAGGTGCGGCCCGCCCACTTGTCCTTGCTCAGCGCGCCGAGTTGCGGTGCCACCCAATCCCAGGGCGGCAACGGCCACTTCGGGCGCATATCCAACAGGTCGCTGACATCGATCAGGCCGGACCCTTCGATGACGCCAATCCTGTCGTTGTTGAATCTGCAAATTCTCATTCCGGCACCCTCCCCAGCCGCATTCAGACGAATGCTGCATTTGCATTTAATGCATTTGCAGTATATTGCTGTGACGGGAACGTCAAGGTGCCTGACTTCCGTTTCGGGAAACCCAATGGCAAGGCTCAGGGAGGAAGTGAGAATGACAGGTCCGCGGCTTCCCTTGGAAGGCGTCGTTTACGCGGATGCAGCAATGGCCGCCCGCTACTTCGCGCAGGGTGCCTGGATCGATCGCAAGATCGATGACCAGTTGAGGGCCCGGGGCGAAGGCAACCCGCAAGATCCCGCCTTCATCTGCGACGACGACGTCCTGACATTCGGTGAGTTGGATCGCCGGGCCGATGCCTTGGCCAATGGACTTCTTCAGAGCGGGCTAAAGGTAAACGATCGTGCCCTGTTTCAGATGGGAACAACGCTCGATACGGTCATCGCCTTTTTCGGCTGTCTAAAGGCAGGCGTGATACCGGTCTGTACCATCCCGCAATACCGGGAGCTCGAGATAGACCAGTTGGCAACCCTCACACGACCGTCCGCCTACTTCGTGCAGAGCGATGGCGGATCGTTCGATCTGGTTGGGTTTGCAAAGCACATGGCGCGACGGAGATCGATACCGCGCGTGTTCGTCGCGGGCGGCCGAGGCGAACCGGACACGATTGGCATGTCGGAACTGTCGAACTCCGGCGACCGGATGCGGAGGGCCGTACCGACCGGCAGCGAGGATGTGGCGGTGCTTCAGCTTTCCGGAGGATCGACCGGGATACCGAAGATTATCCCACGGTTTCACGCTGAGTATATGGGACACGTGCGCTTGTGGTGCGACAGGTATCGCATGCGCACGGGCGATGTGGGGATTTGGGCGCTGCCGCTGATGCACAACGCCGGCATGATGTTTGCGCTGCTCAGAACGGTGATTTACGGCTGCACGACCGTGCTCATGCCACGTTGGGATCCGGCCCGCTTTTTTGCTCTGATCGAGCGATGGCGCGTGAACCATGCTTTCACAATCGGCCCACACGCCCCAGCGATCGCCGCCTTTCAGGATATCGGCAAGTTCGACCTATCCTCGCTGCGCTTCTTCTTCACGTTGCAGGGCGCGTCTGCGATCGAGCGCGCTACCGGCGTCCGCGCCACCAACATGTTCGGCATCACCGAGGGCCTCGTTCTTACGAGCACGCTCGACGACCCGCCCTCGCTGCGGCACGGAACCGTGGGGGCGCCCTGCTCGGATTTCGACGAAGTCAGGCTGTTGCGCCCTGATTCCGAGGACGAGGTTGGCCCCGGCGAAGTCGGAGAACTCTGCTTCAGGGGGCCATCTTCGTTGAGGGGCTATTTCGCGGCGCCCGAACTATCGGCCGAGTGCCTCACCAGCCTTGGATTCTTCAGGTCGGCTGACATGGTGCGACGTGTCGAGCTCGATGGTCGCGTCGCCTATGCTTTCGAAGGTCGAACTCGCGACAACATAAATCGCGGCGGCGAGAAGTTCGGGACCGAAGATATCGAACGCTTGATCGCGCTTCACCCCGACATCGCCGACGGCAAGGTCGTGGCGATGCCCGACGAGGTCTACGGCGAGAAGGCGTGCGCCTTCTTGATTCAGAAGCCAGGGCGACCGCTGCCGTCGGTTGAAGGCCTCGGCCTATTTCTCCTCGAGCGCGGACTTGCAAAATTCAAGCTGCCGGAGCGGATCGAGCCAATCGACGCGTTCCCAACGACACGCGTGGGCAAACTCGATCGCGCCGCACTGCGCACAGTCATCGCGGATCGGCTTGGAGATAAGAAGGTGAAACTCTAATGGTCACGCCGGCGAATGAAAGAACAGTTGCGATGAACGAGCCCCACCTCAAAAACAGCATCGATCGGGCGGCCTTCTACAAGGAGCTCGACACACTCAATCTGGCGCCTCTGTGGGAGGTTCTTAAAGGTCTCGTACCGACTGACCCGCGGCCGTTCGCGGTGCCATTCCAATGGTCGTGGACGACCGTTCGGCCGCACCTGCTGGCGGCCGGAGCCGCGATCAGCGCCGAAGAAGCTGAACGCAGAGTTCTCGTTCTCGAGAATCCCGGATTACGCGGCAAGTCGCAGATTACGGATACGCTGTATGCGGGATTGCAACTCATCCTGCCCGGTGAGATCGCGCCCGCACACCGCCATACCCAATCGGCGCTGCGCTTCGTTCTGGAAGGCGAAGGCGGCTTCACTGCCGTCTCCGGCGAAAGGACGACCATGCATCGGGGCGATCTCATCCTGACCCCCTACTGGACCTGGCATGATCACGGGCACGACGGCGTCGGTCCGGTGATCTGGATGGACGGGCTCGACGTTCCGCTGGTGGGATTCCTGAAGACCGGATTCAGAGAAGAGCACGCCGACACGGCGCAGACGTCGTCCAGGCCTGAGGGTTATTCCGAGGCGAGGTTCGGAAGTGGGCTGCTGCCGGTGGGACATGTCCCCGGCTCTCTAACTTCGCCTGTGTTCAACTATCCGTATTCGAGGACGCGAGAGGCGCTGCACAAGCTGTCCCAGAACGACGAAGCCGATCCTCATTTCGGAATCTGTCTCCGGTATGTGAATCCGGTGAACGGAGACTGGGTCATGCCTACACTCGGGACAAGCATGAGATTGTTGCCGGAGGGCTTCTCAACGCGATCCTACCGCTCGACTGACAGCGCCGTTTTCGTACTCATGGAGGGCGAAGCCGAGTTTACGGCCGAGGGACAACTGCCCGTTACGATGAGACCGAACGACATCTTCGCGATGCCTGGATGGTCCCGCTATAGCATTCGCGCTTCAAAGGGAGATTGTGTCCTTTTCTCCTTCTCAGACCGCCCTGTGCACGAGAAGTTGGGACTGTTCCGCGAAGACAAGGCATGATCCGAGCATTCGGGATCGGCCCGTTATCCCCACCGATGTCTGACGCTTCCGCGACAAGCGCCCCCTGCGACTTGCCTCGCTCGGGTCCTGTGACTAATCTGCGGTTTTCGAAATGACCGCAGATGATGAATCTCAACTACTCTCTTGAGGAGAGGATACCTTATCTCACGAACCGGCTGGCGTCGGCGATCAATGAGCTCTTCTCGCGCGATCTGGCCGAGTATGATCTCACAATTGCGAACTGGAGAGTGCTAACGATCCTGCACGACTTCGGAGAGCAGAAGCTGATCGATCTTTCACTTCACACGAGCATCGACGCATCGACGCTCTCGCGAACCACGGAGGCCATGGGCCGCCGGCGTCTTATCACTAAAACTCGCTCAAAGCAGAGCAAACGCGAAATCGTGGTCTCTCTGGCAAATCGCGGCAGGGATCTCGTGGAATCGCTTACGCCCAGAGCCCTCGAATATGAGGCTGCGATCCTGGAAGGACTACCAGCCAAGGACGTCGAAACAACGCGCCGGACGCTCAGCCGAATGTATGAGCGCATCGTTCAGCTTAGAGGTTCGAACACAGCCCGCAGCATGAAACCTTGACTGGCCACGTCATGCTACCTCCCACGCCCCGCCGAAGCCGCGTTTCCGACGGGGTATCCTTTTCGCCCTGAGAGCCAACCTACGACGACTACCGAGCAGCCACCAAGGCTGCGGTCTTGGCTTCGCTGGGAATGTCAGGCCTCACCGATCCCAGCAATTCGCGAGCCCGGACTTCAGCCCTTGCGGCAGCCGTCGACTTGATCTGTTCATATCCGCGAATTTCCTCCGGCAGAGCCAGAATCGCCGCGACTGTCGACAAGTCTTGGCCATGCAGGAGCGAAACCGCCTGGTCGATCAGATCCATGTACCAGCGGATCAACTCCCGCTCCTCGCGTCGGACGGCAAGCCGACCAAAAGGATCGAAGGGCGTGCCGCGCAGAAACTTCAGGCGCGCCAAAACGGTCATGGCTGGCTTGAACCAGGTGCCGAACCTCACCTTGCGCCGGACGCCGATCTGGCGCGCGAGGGGGGGCTGAAGGTTGTAGCTTATGCGAACAGGTCCCGTGAACATTGCTCGCAACCTGTCTTCGAAGCTCGATTGTGTAAGCAGGCGCGCGACCTCATACTCATCCTTGTACGCCATGAGCCGGTGCAGGCTGCGGGCTGCGATCCGAACGATAGTGGCATCGAACGCTTCCCCCATTCCGGCTCGTTCTGCTTCCGCAATGCGCAGAATCTCGTGCAAATATTTTCTGGCGTAGTCGAGGTCCTGATAGTCGACCAAGTCCATGAAGCGTTTCTCGATCAAGTCTCTGGTCGTGGAATCCATCCAGGAATTTGCCGCAAGGACGTCTTTCCACATCTTCACGGCCTTGGGTCCGGATCGACGCTCTTGTTGTTCCAGCCGGTTCGAAAGCAGCGGGGCCCGAGGACGCACCATCCGGACGAGTGTATCGGGATTGCTCTGCGATAGCCGGCCTGCCCTGAAGGCGTGTATGTTGGCCTTTGCCTGAGTGCCGTTCAGGGCGATTGCCGCCTCTATCGAGGCGGCGGAGATTGGTAGCCAGCCTGCTTGATGAGCCGCACCGATCGCGACCATGTTCGTCATCAGGTAATCGCCGAACAGAGACTCGGCAATTCGACGCGCATCGATCGCGACGGCCGCCGTCCCATTCGTCGCCGAGCCGATGGTTTCGCAAAGCCGCTCGGCAGATACCTGCACCCGGACATCGCGGATCATTTCGCCGTTAGGGAGCACGCTGGTGTTCATGACGGCTCTGGTGCGATTGCTATTGCACCGCGCGAGATTCGCAGGCTCGACAGCAGCGAGAAGATCGAGCGCCAGATAAAGATCCGCCTTTCCGCGTCCGACCGTGTTCGTCGGCGGCGCAATTCCGCGAGGAGAGAGAACGAGGCTCGAGAGCACGGGCCCCCATTTCTGGGCGGCGCCCGTCTGGTCATAGGTTTTGACGTTGAGGCCATCAAGCGCCGCTGCCTGTGCGAGTATCGCACTGGCAGTCAAGACGCCGGTACCACCCAGGCCTGGGATATAGACATTGAACGGCTTTTCGAGCTGAGCGGGCGGCAGATCGACCAACATGGACGCGTCGATCTCAGACGAGGACGGTTTGCGGAGAGCTGCGCCGGACGGCGCATCAACCGTGACGAACGAAGGACAATCTCCGGCGACACACGCTTGATCCTGATTGCAGGACGATTGATGGATCTGGGTCTTGAGGCCGAATTCGGTTTCAACCTTTTGTAGTGACATGCAGTTTGCCTTGACACCGCAGTCACCACAATTCTCACAGACGTCCTCGTTCACGAACGTAAATCGCGATGGCGGCGGCAGCAATCCACGCTTCTGCCTCCGTCTGCGCTCGTTGGCGCACATCCCGTCGTAGATGACGATCGTAACGCCGGGAATGGCGGCCAACTCCGCCATCGTGCTCTCGAGGTCGTCCAGGGGTCGTCGCGTCACGCCCGAAGGAAACGTCACGCCTCGGTATCGCTCCGGCTCCTTGGTGATGAGAACGATCTTCGAGATCTTCTCCAGGGAGAGGTGACTGAGGAGGTCGCTCACCGTCGTCACGGACACGGCCTCCTGGCCTCCGGTGTTGGCGAGCACTCCATTGAGAAGGATCTTGAAGGTGATGTTGACGCCCGTCGTGGCGGCATACCGAATGTTTTGATAGCTGGAATGAAACAGCGCGCCGTCGCCCAGATTTTGCACGATGTGGTGGCGGCTGGTGTACGGCGCCAATCCGATCCATGGGAGGCCTTCCCCGCCCAACTGCGTAGTTGCCTCGACACGCTTTTGGGGTTTGTCCATCAGGGCCGCAAAGAGATGACAGCCGGGCGCGCCCCAGGCGACCTGGCCGGGGGCTAGAAGAGTCGAAGCATTGTGGGGGCAGCCAGAACAGTAGTTGGGGGTTCGCTTGATTTGCAAGGCGGCGGCGGTCGCTGTGGGAGCCGGTGCTGCGGAAGCTGCCGTCGCCTTCCGCGCAGTCGAGAGAACTCTTGCCAATCCGTCGGCTATCATATCGCTGTTGAGCCCACCCTGCACCGGAAAGAGGATGTCTCCGCTCTCGTCCCTCTTGCCGAGAACCCGCGTTACCCCGGAGCCGATTGCGGCCGCAGCGACTTGCCGCTCCAAAAAGTCCCGTTTCTCTTCCACGACAATGATCGTTGTCAGACCTCGTGCAAATTCCTGGATGAAGTCACGGTCGAGCGGACACAGCAAACCGATCTTGCCGAGCCGAATACCGGACGACGATAAATCTCCTCCAAAGCCTAGATCCTCCAAGGCCTGCAGGGTGTCCGACCAACTTTTTCCCGCGCTGAGGATGCCGATACGGTCAGTCGGTGCTTGCGCCATGATCTTGTTGAGCGTGTTAGCTCGCCCATAGGCCTGCACTGCGACGTGCCGTTCCTCGTAAAGCTTCCGCTCCGTTTCGACATTTACCACGGGAAAGAACCGATGATTTGCAACCTTCGCGAACGGCTTACCGGAGACTTGCAGGTCCGGTATCACGATCGGAACTCCGGTCCCGTGGACTCTCACCACCTCGCCCCCGTCACAGAGGGCGCCGACGAGCTTAAGGGCCACCCAGCAGCCGCTGAAGCGCGACATCGCGGCGGCATGAAGTCCCATATCCAGGAACTCCTGGATATCAGCCGGGTAGAGCACCGGAATGCCGTGATGTTCGAAGGCAAATTCCTGCTGATAGGGGACGGTTGAGCTCTTCGCCTCGTGATCCTCGCCGCTGAGAAGGACAACTGCGCCATGCTGGCTGGTGCCGGCAAAGTTGCCATGCTTGAGCGCGTCGCCAGCCCGATCCAATCCCGGACCCTTGCCATACCAGTAGCCCACAACCCCATCGACATCGGGGTGCGGGTGCTCATCCAACATCTGCGTTCCCATCAGCGACGATGCGGCGGACTCCTCGTTCTGCGCGGGAAGATGCGTGATACCGTGGGCATCGAGTTGCTTCTTCGCCTGTTGTAGCGCCATGTCGATGCTCCCCAGCGGAGAGCCGGGGTATCCGGTCACGAATGCTCGACTGCGCAGACCTGCAGCGTGGTCGCCCCGCATCTGCTCGACCAACATCCGCACGAGGGCTTGGTTGCCGGTCAAAAACAATTGGCCATCTTCGACTGCGTAGCGGTCATCAAGCGACGGCCGCGCGCCTTGTTGTGCCGGATCCACGGGAATTCCCCACCTTTTGTGTTTTGGCCAAGGCCGCCTCGCCAAGATGCGTTCGGAGACCGAGCCTCAAGATTGCGCACGGTGGCTTATGGGCTATATTTGCGCAATAAACTCCAGCTTATTATCAGTATTTGAAATACCAATATCGGGGCTAACCGCACGCCGGTCTGGCCGCAGGCGGATCACACCGGAATTCACTCATACCCGAGGTAATATGCCAATCGATCGGCCTCTAGATCTCAACCTGTTGCGATTGTTAATCGCCCTATATCGCACGCGGAGTGTTTCCAGAGCGGCGGAACAACTCAACTTGAGTCAGCCGGCAACCAGCCTTGCGCTTGCACGGCTTCGCAAAGCCGTAGGGGACGTTCTCTTTGTGCGGACCTCGGGTGGCATGATGCCGACGTCGCGTTGTGCCGAATTGGTAGCTGCGGCAGATCAAGCGCTCGCGACGATCGATTCGACTGTACTGCGACGATCTGCGTTTGATCCTGTCACAGCACGCCAAGACTTCGTCGTCACCATGCCCGACGTCGGCGAGATTCACTTTCTACCGAGATTGACGGCCTTTCTTGCCCAGCATGCGCCGACTTGCAATCTGCGGTGCGAGCAGATCACCAACGAGCAAATGGAGGCGGCGTTGGCCGCTGGTGACATAGACCTGGCCTTGGGCTATTTCCCAAATCTCGAGGGACCTGGCGTGCTTAGGCAGCGGCTGTTCATGCACTCGCTCGTCTGCCTCGTGCGGGCCGACCATCCGATCGTGAAGTCGAAAACTGTACCGCTCGCCACATTCTTGGAATTGTCTCATGCCGTCGTGCGATCAGTTGGTCGCAGCAACGAGCTGTTCGAGATGTTGCTTAAGAAGCAGGGGCTACAAAGAAGAATCCAACTGCTTTCGTCGCATTTCCTGTCGGTGCCAGCGATCATTTCCGAGACGGATCTTATCGTTACCGTTCCCCGATCCATCGCTGACTACTACGCGCGGTTGGAGAATTTAAGAATCGTCGAGCCACCGATCAATATTAAGCCATACGCGATCCACCAGTTCTGGCACGCAAGATTTCACAAAGATCCCGGACTCAAGTGGCTGCGCGAATCAGTAGCGTTACTCTTTACCGAGCCGCCAAATCGGGCCAGACGGCGAATATAGATCTCCGTCCGTATATCTCGGTAATCGCGGCGCCCTTCCGCGGCGGACTGGTCTTCGCAAAAGATTGTGCAACGTCCTTCCGTCGCGTCACCTCTCAGGCTGCTCGGACCGCCGTGAGAAACTGGCCGACCTCAGACTTGAGCCTGCTGCTTTCGTTTGACAGCGACTTCGCTGCCACCAGGACCTGAGTGGACGCCGATCCGGTCTCGCTGGCGCCTCGCTGCACGTCGGCGATGTTGGAAGATACTTGCTGGGTGCCATCTGCGGCTTGCTGCACGTTGCGGGATATCTCGCGAGTCGCGGCTCCCTGTTCTTCGACCGCGGCGGCAATGCTGGACGCGATTTCGGCCATACGAACGATGGTATCGCCGATCTCCTTTATGGCGCTGACAGATTCCCGGGTCGCGCCTTGAATGCTGTTGATTTGTTGACCGATCTCACCGGTCGCCTTGGCAGTCTGTTCAGCCAGTGCTTTAACCTCCGAGGCTACCACCGCGAAGCCACGCCCCGCATCGCCAGCGCGAGCAGCCTCGATGGTGGCATTGAGTGCCAACAGATTAGTCTGCCCGGCAATGGTATTGATGAGTTCCACAACATCACCAATCCGAGCCGCGGCTTTCGTCAACTCACCGACACGGTCATTGGTCTTCTGCGCTTGTTCCACTGCCTCGCTTGCGATCCGCGCAGAATCTCGGACTTGTCGGCTGATCTCGTCGACCGATGACGACATCTCCTCGGTGGCCGATGCCACCGACTGCACGTTAGTCGATGCTTCCTCGGATGCCGCAGCAACCATGGTGGTCAGTTCCTCCGAACGCTCCGCCGTTGCCGTCAATGTACCCGCGAAGGCTTCCAGTTCGGTAGAGGCCGACGAGACGACATTGACAATCTCGCCAATCATTGCCTCGAATTCACGCGTGATACTGTCCACCCGTTGTCCGCGCCGGATCTTGGCGTCAGCTTCAATTGCAGCAGCCTCGTCAGCAGCCTTTTTGGCGATAAGCGCATCCCTGAAGACATTCAGCGAGCCCGCCATGGAGCCGATTTCGTCGACGCGATTGCTTGCGGGAATAGTCACGTCGTGCCGGCCGGCGGCAAGTTCACCGACCACATCCGTCAATGTCGCCAGCGGTGCGATCACGCGACGTCGCAACATTGCGGTAACGCCCGCGAGCACGCCAAGCAGAGCGGCAACGGCAACGCCGGCCAGTGTGAGCATCATAAACGCTTGCTCCCGCGCAGCACCCGCGCGTTCGGCTGCTTCAGCCAAGGCGGCATCGCGCAGAATAAGGAAACTCTGTATTGCCGGCACGATCGCGGCAGCCAATTCGTCGGAGCTAATTCCGTATTTTCCGTCGGTACGTCCGGCCGGCAGCTCCTTATCGACCACTAGCGCGGCCCGTCCGAAATAGCCTTCGGTTGCATCCTTGAGCGCCTTCGCGAGCCGAGCCGGGCCACCAAGTTGATCGACGGCGGCTTCGATCCGCTCGCGGTCAACTTCGACCCGCCCCTGGCCACGATCGATCGCAGATATTTCCGATGCCGTGAGCGGCCGGCGCATGTTGAGGGCAAGAGACATTGCGGCGGCGCGGCTTCCGGCAGCAATTCGCAGATCCTGAGCCGTGCGCGCGACGTTCAACAAAGCCGTCAGCGAGGCATCGGCCGTCGCGACATCATTTTCGAGGCGGTTCAAGAGCGGCTCGACGATCGTGACGACCTTAGCAACCCCAGGCAGAAATCCTTTGACCGCGCTGGGGTCCCGCGCATTCATCGGAACGAGGAGCGCACGGTCGGTCACCGCGCGAACTTCGTCAAGTTTGGCGGCTGCCTGATTCAGGCCTTCGACGATTGCATCTCCATCATGGAGGGCGCCGACTACGATCCGGGCCTTTGCCAACGCCGCATCCATCAACTGGCCAGCCTTAGCAACTGCGTCGAGTTGAGCCGGCGTGGCGGCGCCTTCCTGGAACAACGGACTGACATAGGGCGCGCGCTGGCCGGCGATCTGTTGGCCGACCGCCAAGACCGCACCGAATGCCTCCACGGCCTTGATTGCCTCGGTCTTGCCCGCCAGGGTACGCGTCTGTGGAATCAAGACCTCGGCGCCAAGGATGATTGCCAAGGCCGTCACAGAGAGCATCGACATCGCAAAAAGTCGACCGATCCGCATCTTCCGTTTCCCCCAAATGATATCCGACCAGGCTAACAAAGACGGGCTAAAGTCGTATTAACATCGGCGAACATTCGGCTATTCTTGAGTGGTGAGAATTTGGCGCGCCACTGCGAAACCGTCGGCATTGAGTTGTTGTCGAGCTTAATCGGCGCGTTCCTCACTTAGATGTGCTCCGGTACTGGTCCTCCGCGTCAATTGTAATAGTACGGTTCGGTATCGATACTTTGCTCCCTGTCAACTAAGCGTACTGCACGGGGTTCTGTTTCGGTGACGAACTCCCGCACTCCGACGTGGCTTACGACCGCCAGCGAACAAAAAACGAGGCTGTTTGAAGCAGGACGGCACACTCCGCGCCTTGGCTACCGGCCCTGGTCGATGGCTCTCCCGCTCCCATCGCAGTAGCCCCATAACTTTCGATACGAACTATCGGTCCGGTCGATAGAACAGTCGGGACGCGCGGCCAGCCCGACGGGAGCCGCCAGGACCTGATTAGCCGTTCCGGCAGGCGGCCAGGAAGAACGGAACGCTTTCCGCGACGTGGGCGCGGATCTGCGCTCGCAGCAACTTCGGATCTTCGCCGAACACCGCACCCATCAAGAGCGGTCCAACGACGAGGTCGAGGAAAAACTGCGACGCCTTTATCAGGCGTTCGGGGGAGAAGGCGAGATGGGCGTTGCCCTGCTTCGACTGGGCGACCTCCCTGAGGACGACCGCGGCGTTCTGAGCTCCGCGTTCCAAACGGGGTCGTCAACTGCGGAGCGAAAGCTCGGAACCTCTTGCGTCCGCGCCAGCCCCAAACGGGTTGCCGTTATCGCGAATGCTGCATTATGTTGAGCAGCCGTCCGAAGGGATCGCGGGCATAGAAGCGTTTCACGCCCCATGGCTCCGCAATGGGTCCGTACTCGATCGCGATCTTCGCCTCCTGAAAGCGGCGCAGCGCCTGCTGGAGGTCATCGACCTCGATCGTGAAATCCGGCACGGCCGTGCCAGACCCGCCATGTGCCGCCACGCTGAGCTGCGGGCGCATCACAGCATCAGCCTCGAAGGTCGCGATCCAACCCATGTCCATGGCGACATCCAGACCGAGAATGTCTCTATAGAATGTCTTGGCCCGCCCGGCGTCCTTCGTCGCAATATTCGGCACGATTCGCATGATCCTCATGAGTTGAGTCGCCTTTCGATCTCGGCCGGGATGAGTTACTCGATCGTTACACTCAGCAGTTTTGCGTGATCCAGCCGATAGTCAGCCTTCCAGAGAGGGCTGCACTTGAGAGCCTCGGTACGATGAAGAAATACCTCCGTGACGGTAACAGTGCCATGGCGATGCGGGGAACCGGGCCTTCATGACGAGGCAAATAGAGCCAGCCGGCGCTGCTCCGGAACGATGTGGGCTCACGCATGCATTCCCTCGCTTTCTTGGGAGTAAAATCGGATGCCGGCTAGACCGTCGAGCCATTCTGGGCCAAGGGCGCAGGCTGGCGTGTATGCCCCAGGCAAGGGAGGCGATTGAAGGTAACGCGCGATAGCATGCGCGGCGATATCAGCGGCCAACGCAAAACCCTCGCCGCCTTCGATCATGAGCGTCTGGGACCGGCGTCCCTGGGTGCCGCGAACCCAAGCTCGGGACACATGTTCGTGCCCGGCAACGCCGGCATGACCGCTCTTTTTGACCAAGGCGCGCCGCACTTGGGGGACCTTAAGCAACAGCGGAAGAAGCGGCGCAAAGAGGCTCGTGGCTTGCGCCTGCATAGGCAGCATCGGCACCCCGGCAACGATATCCGGCGCATGTGTGAGCCGCGACGCCGCGATAAGATCAGCGAGAGGTGCGCTCGCAAAAGAGATCGAGGCCCCAGTAGTGGTTCGCTCGCGCCAGCGCTTGCGGGCGAGCCGAACGCGGGTGATTTCCCCCGAGACGATTTCGGCTCCGCCGCCAGCTAGGACCGCGAGGGTGCTCTCGGCGACCCCCGTGGTTGAAAAAGCGCTGTCCGCTGCAACAGAAACGCGAACACTCTCAAGTGGACCGAAGGCCGCCTCTAATTTGGAGACAAGGATATCAGTTGCAGCGATGCCGAACCCCCCGCCACCGATCACCACGCGCCGCGCCTTCTTTGCAGCTACATCCAGCGCAAGCAAAGCCCGAAGGCTATCAAGTTCACCGCTGACATCGAAGTAATCGCAGCCTAGGGACATTGCGGCATCGATGAGCGGCATGGCGGTTGACACGAAGGGGCCCGCAGCATTGACCAAAAGTCCGCCCCGAGGCAGGCAGCCTGCCAGCGCCTTATGATCGTCAATTTTCGCCTCGTAGAGGCTGAGCGCATATTGATCCGCGAGATCCGAAAGACGCTTGGGATCCCGGCCAACCAGACGTGGCTTCAGACCAAGGCTGGCCAGCCGGCTTAGGATCAGCTGTCCGGTGACGCCCGTTGCGCCATAAAGGGCTATCGGAGAAGAGACCACGATCCCTGAAACCTTCCTGTTGTGGCACCTAATCATGGGGTGTTACCAAATGCTTTGCGCTTTGCATTATGGGGCGGTTTAAGCTGCTTTGGCTAAATTGGTCAGCTTACGGGTTTCCAGCCGGTGCGCCGATCCTGGATCGTGTGTGGGCAGATAGACCAGCGGATTGGTCTTCGCGAGGTGTCGGATTTTTCCAAGCGTGGCAAGGGCCGGAGCCTCTTCAGGGCTCACCCCATCGACGATGCCGGCTAGCATTTGATGTTCGGCATAGGACGCATCGCCCGCGAGGAACAGAATCGTTTCGCCGTCGAGGACGGCGACAGACAGGTGATCGGGAGTGTGGCCGGGCGTGGGCAGAGCGATCACATCGCCAGCCATTGTCAGCTTCAGACTCCTGTCAAACGGCCCGAATGCGGTCTTTTCGAAGACGATCGGGGACGGATCGAACCAGGACGGCCAGCGTTCCGGAAGGTAGCCACGGATTTCTCCTGCTAATCCCGACGCCCTCTTGATCTCGCCCGCGCTCGCCAGGATCTGCGAATGAGGAAAATGGGAAAGCCCGGCATCATGGTCGATATGGACATGCGTAAGCACGACCTTGCGAACATCTTTTCTACCGATACCGAGCGCGCGAAGCTGAGGGCCCACCTCCTCTTCAGGCTCGATCCTAAATTGCACCGCAAGCTGAAAGTAGGGATGCCAGGCAGGCAGAGATTTCAAATGCGTGGCTTGCCCGGTGTCGACGACGATCACGCCTTCCTTGTGCTCAATAGCCCAGGCATAAGTCGGCAGCCATTGGCTCCAACGCGTATCGAGAATTGGGCCAAGCCGGCGGACCCGGCCATGGCCACAGCCTTCGATCTGCGTCTCCTTCACTTTGACATGGCCGGTTTGAATCACATGAACGCGCGCACCTCCCGCCCTTGCAGACTCAACGGGCGCGGCCGCCGCCGTATTTCCAAGGGCAGCCGCTAGGACTGCGCTGCCCGTTCCTTTGAGAAAGGCCCGGCGTGACGATTGCAATCCCGCTTCAGAGCTTGTGTAAGCATTTGCTAACTCACAGGGCATGGCATTACGCTCCAAGACCACGATTGATAAGATTGAAGAGGGAAGCAGCTAACGCGCTTGGCGGCTTGGACAGCTCCTTGAAATGAGCCATACGCGCGATCTGACCCAGCATGCCCAAAACGAGTGCGGCGGCAAGATTTGGATCGGCGTCCGGTCTCACTCTTCCGGCGCGCTGCTCGGCTTGGATGAGCCGGCGCATTGACCCAAGAAGGGAATGCGCCCGGACGTCAGCGGGAAGTGCATGCCAGTAGCGCCCAAGATTCTCTATCAAAAAGTGCACGCTTTCGGGCGACTCTTCGATCAGGACAAGCCCACGCTCAAAGAGCGCGTGAAGGGTGATGCCGGGCTCGAGAAAGTTGTGCGCAAGGCGGCGGTAGCAAACCTCAAACAGATTTTGAGCAAGGTCTTCCTTACTTCTGAAATGGCGGAACATCGCGGGATTCGTGAAGCCTGTTTCGGATGCGATGTCCCGGATCGTCACGCCATCGACCCCGCGCGTGGCAAAGAGTTCAAGTGCCGCAGTTAGGATCGCCCTCTTCGCTGGGGGGTCGCTTTCTGACACGAAGAAGGGAAGAGTCTTTTGCATCACGCTAATCAGTTAGCATTTGCTAACATGCGTGTCAAGGCCAGCGCTGGTCTTGAAGCGGCGCTGCACATGCCGGCGGTGTGTTTCGGCCGGGTCATTGACCGGGGATGCGAGCTCCAACAAAGGCTTAGAATGCCGATCGGCCTCCGGACCCCATGCTGATTCACACCCATCGCGGTAGCCAATAACTTTCGATACGAACTATCGGTCCGGTCGAAAGAACAGTCGGGACGCGTGGCCGCCCGACGGGAGTCGCCAGGACTGATTAGCCGTTCCGGCAGGCGGCCAGGAAGAACGGAACGCTTTCCGCGACATGGGCGCGGATATGCGCTCGCAGCAACTTCGGATCTTCGCCGAACACCGCACGCATCAAGAGCGGCCCAACGACGAGGTCGAGGAAAAACTGCGACGCCGTTATCAGGCGTTCGGGGGAGAAGGCGAGATCGGCCTTGCCCTGCTTCGACTGGGCGACGTCCTTGAGGACGACCGCGGCGTTCTGAGCTCCGCGTTCACGCATCGTCCGGCCTACTTTAGCCAGATCGGGAAAGCGTCGCGCCTCGGAGACCGAGAGACGCATGAAGTTGACGTTATCGTCCGCCAGCAGATGCTCGAGTATCCCGCTCCCGAGATTGGAGAGTCTCTCTTCAATCGTGCCTCCGGACGGCGACTCGCTTCCGTATCCCTCCCGCACCTTCGCCGCATTGCGCGTCGCGATCGCGCCAAAGAGCGCCTCCTTAGTGGGAAAACGTGCATAGATCGTGCCCTTGCTCGCTCGGGCGTGGCGGGCGATCTCCTCCACGCTGACACTCTCGAGCCCACGTGCGAGAAACAGCTCGCGCGCGGCGGCTAGGATTCGCTCGTCCACTTCGGCCGCAAGATCCTTTGGCGGCCGGCCCATGCGGACGGCCATTTCAGCGCGCGTCGCCTTGGCCCCCGTTTCCATTTCATGCACCCCTTGTCCATTTCGTTAAAATGGGCCTCGAGGCAAACCCAGCCCGCCCGTTGATTTGGTCGCTGCGGGCTCTTACCCCTCGCGCCAAAGGCGTTGCGTCGCGATGTCCGCGCCCTTGCGCATAGCCTTGAACTTCTCCCACACGACGGTGCTGTGAACCTCGGTGCGATAGAGCGCCTGAGAGGAGAAGCCGCAATCGGCGCCTGCCATCACGTTCTCCCGCCCAACCAGATTTGCGAACCGGATCAGCCGCTCGGCGATCAACTCCGGGTGCTCCACGATATTGCTTGCGTGCGTGATCACGCCTGGACACAATACCTTTCCTTCCGGCAGCTTCACCTGTTCGAACAAATGGTACTCGTGTTCGTGCCGCGGATTGGCTGCCTCGAAGCTGAAGGATCCGGCATTGACCTTGAATACGTAGCCGATGACCTCGGCCAGCGACGATTCATGGATGCGAGGTCCTTCGTTGATCCCGTAGCAGGTGTGAAAGCGAACGCGCTCAGCTGGTATCCCGCTGAGCGCGGCGTTCGTCGCTTCGACATACATTTCCGCCCGCCGTTTCTTCTGCCCGTCGTCTAGTCCCGGCTCGACGAAAATGTCAGGGAGAAATGGATCATCCACCTGCACCAGCAGGCCGGCGTCCACGATGGCTCGATACTCCTTGTTCAGTTCGGCCGCGAGCGCGTGAAAATATTCCTCTTCTGTCTTGTAGTATTCGTTGAAGCCAACGCCGGATGGAGCGGTCGCCGGCAGGAACACCCGATGATCTGGCACGCCTGCGGCCCTGGCTGCGGCTTTCACATTCGCGATGTCGGTCGTGAGTTTGTCCTCGCCCTTGTATTTCAGAGGCCCGATGCAGACGACAGGGGCGATCGGCAGGATTGCGCCGCCCATCATCGCATCCTTGAAATACTCGGCGTAGTATTCAGGGAAGGCTGCGACCTCCTTCTGGAACAGGGCCAGCTTCTGGTCCGGCCGGGATTCGAATCCGTCGAAACGCTCTCGGATATAGGTGAAGAAGCCGGGCTTGGAGAATTCCCCATCCGTCACGATCTCGATGCCACTTGCGACCTGTCTTCTCACGCAGTCCGCCACCGAACGGGTCAGAACGGTATCGAGCTCTGACGGCTCATAGGGCCGTCCCGAATATTTTGCCTTCAGCAGATCCAGGAGATCATGTGGTCGTGGAAGGCTGCCGATATGGGTCGTCTGGATGTGGTCAGTGTTCTGCTGCAAGCCCATGGCTGCGTCTCCAATCGCCGAATGAATGTCGGCGTTCGCGGGTTCGCCTCCGATCAACTCCGAGGCGGGCTGAAGATGTCTGTCACCGCATCGTCGACCGCGATATCGACCAGCGCGGGACCATTCGCCGCCAGCGCGGCGCCAAGGATGCGGTCCAGATGCTCGGCTTCCGTCACGCGCTGACCCGGACAGCCAAGTCCTTTGGCGAGAGCGACAAAGTCGAGCCCGGGCAGGTCGATGCCGGGTGGACGATGCGCCTGCATGATCTGGCTGAAGGCGCGCATCGCGCCATATCCGGAGTTGTTCATCACGACGAATGTGATGGGAAGCCCGCGTTGTGCCGCGGTCCAGATCGCCTGGATGCAATACATCGCCGACCCGTCGCCGATCAGGCACACGATGCGGCGGCCCGGCCTCGCCAAGGCAATACCGACCGAGGCCGGCAGACTGTACCCGAGCCCGCCGCTCGCCATCGTGTAGAAGCTGTCCGCTCCAGACCTCGGCAAGTATTGCTGGATCGCAGGTCGGTGCGACGGAGCCTCCTCCACCATGATGGCATCTTCCGGCATCAGCGCCGACAGACGGCTAAGCGCGTAGGCTGGAGGAATGGGATTCATGGCCGCGGGAACGGCGGGCGTCGGGCGTGCGGCGCGCTGCTCGCGGTCCACGATGTCCGGCAACGCCGGCAGGAGTGCACCGAGCGCCTTGGGGAGCGTTCCGATGACGGTCTCGCCGACAGGCGCGGACGCGGCCTCAGTCGGATCATCCGTGATCTGCCAGACCGGCGTACCGTCGTTGAGCACGTCGCATTGCCCCTCGACGTGGAACGTGAAGACGGGCGCCCCGAAGACGACGATCAGATCCGCACCACGCAACGCACGGGCGAGTCCGTCGGGTACCGCCGGAAGG
This sequence comes from Bradyrhizobium commune, assembly GCF_015624505.1. Lineage (NCBI taxonomy): Bacteria > Pseudomonadati > Pseudomonadota > Alphaproteobacteria > Hyphomicrobiales > Nitrobacteraceae > Bradyrhizobium > Bradyrhizobium commune. The sequence continues at coordinate 6,404,104 of NZ_CP061379.1, forward strand.
AAGCCCGCGAATTGAGAGTGCCGTTCCGGAAAGCTCGATCGGCTCGACATCGGGCTTGCCCAGACAGCTGCCCTCGCCCGCTCCGCGACGGCCACCATCTGTTCGACGCAGCCGCTACGATCGACCTCGGGTCCGATCACGAAAGCCGGCTTGCTGGCCGCACCGATCGCCGCCGCCAGCCGAACGACCGCGGCCGGATCCGGGGCAAATTCAGTTGCAATGCTCCGGACGGGTGGAAGCGCGCCAGGGCGCGCCCAGTCATCCGATGGCACGGACACGAATGATGGACCGCGCGGATGCTGCATAGCGGTGAGGAAGGCCTGCGCAATCGCCGCGGGCACGTCCTCCGCCCGCGCCGGTTCCGAGCTCCATTTCACATAGGGTTTTGGAAACTGCTCGGCATCCTCGGCGAAGAGATAGGGGCGCATCCGAAGCAGGCTGCGCGCCTGCTGCCCCGCCGTGATGACGAGCGGGGTCTTGTTGCGGAACGCGGTGAAGAGGTTGCCGAGCGCGTGACCGAGCCCGGCAGCCGAATGCAGATTGACAAAGGCCGGGCGGCTGGTTGCTTGCGCGTAACCATCCGCCATCCCGACGACGCAGGCTTCCTGCAGCCCGAGCACATAGTCGATATCGGCCGGCCAGTCGTGCAGAAAGGAAAGCTCCGTCGATCCCGGATTGCCGAAGACCCGATCGACACCGAATGAGCGAAGCACGCCGAGGGTCGCTTCCCGCACCGTTAGGATTTTTGGACTCATGAGCCGGTTTTCTGGCGTGGCTTCGCTTCGCATCGGACGCGATCAGAACGGGTAATGCTGAGGCTGCGTCTCGATGGTGATCCAGCGCAAATCCGTGAATTCAGCGATCCCGGCCTGGCCGCCGAAGCGGCCGTATCCCGATCCCTTCATGCCGCCGAACGGCATCTGGGCCTCATCGTGCACCGTCGGTCCATTGACGTGACAGATGCCGCTCTCGATGCGTTGCGCCACCGTGAGCGCGCGCGCAACGTCCCGACCGAACACGGCGGCCGAAAGCCCATACTCCGTATCGTTGGCAAGTCGGACCGCATCATCCACGCCGCGCGCCCTTATCACCGACACCACGGGCCCGAAGCTCTCTTCGGTATAGATCCGCATGCCGGGCGCAACACGATCGAGAACCGTCGCCGGCACGACCGTGCCGACGCGCTCTCCGCCCGCAAGCTTGACTGCGCCTTTTTCAACGGCGTCATCGATCAGATCGACGACATTTCGTGCGGGAGGCTCATCAATCATGGAGCCGATGACCACCGGACCCGATCGGGGGTCGCCGGCCGGAAGCGACTTTGCCTTTTTGGCGAGCTTCTCGACGAAGTGATCGGCGACCACCTCGTCGACGATCACGCGCTCCGTCGACATGCAGACCTGGCCCTGGTTGATGAAGGCACCAAACGCCACGGCGGCGACTGCGGCGTCGAGATCGGCATCATCGAGCACAAGCAGAGGTGCTTTGCCGCCGAGCTCGAGCAGCACGGGCTTGAGTTGCCGTCCGGCGAGCTCGGCAATGACGCGGCCGACGCGGGTCGAGCCCGTGAAGTTGATCCGTCTCACGGCGGGATGTGCGATGAGACGCTCGACGATGGCGGGCGCATCAGTCGGCGCATTGGTCACGACGTTCACGACCCCGGGCGGGAATCCGGCGTCCCTGAACACCTCGCCGATCAGGCGATGCGTTGCCGGACAGATTTCAGAGGCCTTGAGCACGACGGTATTCCCGCAAGCCAGTGGCGTCGCCACCGCGCGGACGCCCAGGATGATCGGGGCGTTCCAGGGCGCAATCCCCAGGCACACGCCGGCCGGCTGGCGAACAGCCATGGCGATACATCCGGGCTTATCGGACGGGATCACTTCGCCGGCGACCTGCGTGGTGAGCGATGCCGCTTCGCGCAACATGCCGGTCGCGAGCTTCACGTTGAAGGCGGACCACACTTCGGTGGTGCCGGTTTCGGCCATCATGATCGCGACGAACGCGTCGCGTTTGGCCTCGAGCACATCGGCGGCTTTCAGCAACAGTCCGCGCCGCGCGTTTGGGCCGAGCGCAGACCACCCCGGCAACGCGGCCGAAGCCGCCGCCACCGCCGCATCAGCATCCAAAACCGTCGCCGCCGCAGCCTTGCTCGCGACCTCTTTGGACAGCGGATTGCGGCGTTCAAAGACCTTACCGCCGCTTGCTGCCAGATCGTTCCCCTTGATCAGAAGCTTGACGTCCATGATGAACCTCCCTTGTATCGCGGACGGACTTAGCCGAGCAGCCGCGATTTGCTGGTTTCTTGCGCAAAGCTGAGCGCGATCACTGCGGCGAGTGCGAGCGCCACGTAGTATCCGCTAATCGCGTAGACGGTCCCTGTCTGCGCAAACAGGCTGGTGGCGACAAGCGGCGCGATCCCTGCGCCGAACACCGTTCCGAACTGCTTTCCAATCGAAACGCCGGTGAAGCGGATCCGCGTCGGAAACAACTCAGGGAAATAGCTTCCTTCGGTGCTGAACATAAGTGGGTGAATCACCCCGGCGGCAAGCACCACCGCGGCCGTCACCAGCAGCGGTTCGCGCGTCGCCACCGCGTGGTAGAACGCAAGCATCGAGACGGCGGCGAGCACAACGCCCGCCAGGAATATCCGCTTCCGTCCGATCCGGTCGGACCAGACGCCGATGAGAGGCATTGCAATGAGGGCGACCAGGTTGGCCAGAAGTACGGCCCGCGTAATCACGTCCTTCTGAACGCCGAACTGGCGCGTGGCGAAAGATATCGTGAAGATCGCCGTCAGATAGAAGTAGGACGTCTGAGCCACCTCTGCGAAGAGGACGATGATAATGGACCGCCAGTGGCTCTTAAGCGCCTCAATGGCGGGCACTGTTGCAGCCTCGGGCGCCTCGCGAAACGTCGTGCTCTCTTCGATACGAAGCCGCATGTAGACTCCAAGGGCCACGAGGACAGCACTGATCAGAAATGGAACGCGCCAACCCCATGACAGCAGGTCCGCTTCCGGCAGACGCGAAATGGTCAACGCCGCAAACGAAGCGAGGACGACGCCGACTGATCCCGCAGCCTGAACCACGCCAGCGGAGAAACCGCGCCGGTTGCCCGGAGATGTCTCGATCGCCATGAGGATAGCCGCTGTCGATTCTCCGCCGAGCGCGAAGCCTTGAATGAAGCGCAGTGCCACGAGGGCGATGGTGGCGATCGCTCCTGCGCTGCTATAGGTCGGCAGCAGCCCGATCGAAATCGTAGCCAGTCCCATCATGAGCAGTGTGCACAACAGGACGGACTTGCGGCCCAAACGATCGCCGAAGTGTCCAAATACGAGGCCGCCGAGCGGCCGGGCCAGAAATCCGACGGCAAGCGTTGCGAACACCGCGATGGTGGCGGCCAATTGATCGAATTTCGGGAAGAAGAGCTGATCGAAGACCAGCGGGGCGATGAAACCGTAAACGAAGAAATCGTACCACTCGATGGCGGTTCCGATGGTACCGGCAATCAGAATGCGCCGGCGGCTGCTCGCCGTCTGTTGAGAGCCGATGACGGCGCCTGCACGATCTTCGTAGCCCTCGAGTGTCCTGGTGGTCACGTATCCTCCTCATGTGCAATTATTGCTTTTGTTACTTGTGACCGGCACGGCCGCACCTCGCGTGCGGCGAATGCAGATATCGATCAACTCGCCAGGCGTGCATGATCGCTCGTCGTGAGCCCGAGCGCACGGGCAAGGACGCGCTCGAGCATTCCCGCCTGTGACGCGCTGCCGCGCCAGGCCACTATCTGATCGGGACGGATCAGGGCGAGATCGGCCTCATAAAGATCGCGCAACCGCCTTGGCAGAGTGACGAGCTTCAGATCGGCCCCGAGCGCCCGCGCAGCTTCGCTCAACCGACCTTTGGCGGATACGACGTCATCGAATTGCAGCAGTGTCCATTCGAAGCCGAACAGATCGTACAAGGACACGCCGTCCTCGAGCCACGCATGTGGTGCACGGCCTCCGGGACAGGCGGTCGGAACGTAGACATTAGCGGCGTCCGGCGGCGGCAGGCCGCCGTCGGACACGATGATTGGCGAGCCGTCGTAGCGTCCGCCGAACGTGACACCGGGTATGTTGAATTCGGCCTGGGCATGCTGTTCGAGATAGGTGCCCGCCGCACGTCTTGCTTCGCCGCCCGCCTCTGTGGAGTCCTCGATCTCCGGCGCGGGCGCAAAGAGACCAAGCGAGTCGGCGAACCTGCCCGCATAGTCGGTGTTGCGAAGCGCCACCGGACGACGTTCGACTGCGTAGCTGTCGAGGAGCGCAGCCGGGCTGATACCCTTGACGACGCTCGCGAGCTTCCAGCCCAGATTGACCGCATCTTCGATCGCGGTGTTGTAGCCGAGCCCGCCGGTCGGGGTAAACAGATGCGCCGCGTCTCCGCCAAGAAAGACCCTGCCGCGCTGCATCCCCTCGGCCACCAATGCATGTCCGGCGGTCCAGGTTAGGAAGGACAGCACTTCGCATTCAATCGGGCTGCCGCATGCGCGCTGGAAGGCCGCCTTCGCCTCGACGGCGGTGATCGCGCTCTCATCCTCTCCGGGCCGAAGCTGGGTGTGGAACGCAAATTCGTCGCGCCCGTTGACCGAAGCCATGAACGCCCGACGATCACCATTGAAACAGTTGTACATCCACGCCTTGGCGTGCGGGATGCTCGCGTAGAAATCCGGCGAACGGAGATAGACGGCCAGCATCCGGCCGCCCATGAAATCGCGTTGGGTGCCCGTCCTGCCGCCGTAGGAAATGCCAAGCGACTGCCGGACCATCGAGCGTGGTCCGTCGGCGCCGACCAGGAAGTCGGCGCGAACCGAAACGCGGCGGCCATCGTCAAGGCACTCGATTTCACCAATGACACCGTCGTCGCGTTCGACATAGCTGATGAGACGGTGGCCATAGTGGAGCTGTATTCCAGGGAGCCGCTCGGCATGCCGGCGCAGGACCGCCTCGACATATTTCTGCGAGACGCGATGGGGCAGCTCGGCGGCGCTCCAGGAGCCGGACATGCCTTTGACCAGTTCGGTCGCGCGCGCCGAAGACGGCAGTCGAAACCGCGCCAGCTCGTAACCGGTGTAGCGGGTGAAGTAAGCGACGTCCGTTGGATAGTCGGCGGGTAAACCGGCCTGCCTAATTTCGTCTGCGAGACCCAAACGCCGATAGTGCTCCATTGAGCGGGCTTGAGTCGCATTGGCTTGCGGATTGAACGCAGTCCCGGGCTTCTCATCCACCAGGATGGCGGAAGCGCCGCGCCGGCCGAGCTCGTTGGCCAACATAAGACCGCAGGGGCCACCGCCAGCGATCAGCACTGAGACCGTCAGACGTGGATTCAAGACGCTTCTCCCTACCAGGCATTATCTGCATGGTAAGGTAGCCTGACTACTTCGTCAACCGACCTGACTAATCCAAATCTTCAAGGGTGTCGAATTTCGATCCGTAAGCTGCGAGCCCTTTTAGAATCGCAGCCATCGTTACCTTCCCGAGTTCGGCACGCATCTCTCGCTCGGCGACGTCCACGGCGTCGCGAAAAACATCCAACCAAACTAGACCGGCACGCGTAAACCTGACAATGCGGGCGCGCCGGTCAGTGGGATCAGCAACCCGCTCGACCAGCCCTAACTCCGTACATTGATCGATCAATTCGCCCATGGCTTGTTTGCTCATGGAAGCTCGCCGCGCGAGCTCGGTCAGCCGCGTCCCCTCCACGTCAAGATTGCGGGTCAGGCTCACGTGAGCAATGCGTGTCTCGGCATGACCGCTTGCGCTCATCAATTCGAGGACGCGAGCCTCGAAACGCCGTACCGCGTTGTTGAGAAGACGACCGACATTGGCGTGTCGCCACGCAGTCCCGGATTTGTTGGTTTTCAAGCGATCTTACTTCCGAATCGAAACGGCCCGAATCGCGCAAGCCTAACATATCCGCGCAGGCCGTTCTAAAAGGCAGGCTTGTCAACTCAGCGCGCCTACGCCGCAAAAGAATTGCGCTGGTCGAACACTTGACGATTTCCGAGGGGGCCGGAAATTGAGCTCCGGCTGGAGTTCACAGCGGGTGAGCTTCGGCTCTGGCCGTCTTCAGATTTGTCCTGCGATGGTCCCACTTGTAGGGAGACGGCGCGACTGTGGCGCGAATACGTTTCTGGCGCTTGCCCGGATTTCCCCAGATCACTTCGACCTCTGTACCAACTTCGCTCTTATCGAGGTCGATCACGCAATGCGACATCATCTGCCGGAATGTGAAACTGAAGCTGCGGGAGGTAGCCACCCCCACCTCCCTGTCCTTGGCAAGTACCGAATGCGCATCCATGCAGAATTGCTGCTGACGCGGCATGTCCATAAATTCGTAAGGCTCAGCGTCGGCTCTAAAGAGCGAGTTCTGAACATCCTGGCAGTCCTCGGCGCTCCAAATCAACGTCACGATTTTGCGCCGAGGATTTGCGATCTCGCGTTCCAAGGCCTCTCGACCATAGAAGTCGTGGTCGAACTTCACGTTCTTAGCCCATCCAAGATCAACGGGACTCCGGTACCAGGCGGACACGTGGTCGGCATGAAAACTTCCGTTCACCTTCAGACAACTATCGAGCGTCCACCGCCTGAACTTCAAGGTCCCAAGCCGCTCGCGTTTCGACAAGTCTTCGTAGAATTCGCTCTCACTCGGTTGGCAGACCGCAGGCAGATAATCGTGCGTGACGATCGGAAAGCACGTTTCAAGGTGATTGATCATCGCCGTACGAGAACCGCGGCGTCGGATGCCTGAAGCTCTTCCAGCGGATAGGATTGCCTCCCGCACGTCGTCCGCATGGACCAGAGGTCCTTGTAGTTCAAATCCGATCTCTGCAGCTGTCCCTTGCCGCAGAAAGAGCGTGGCATGACCCGCAACCGGGAACGAGTGCTGATGCATGAAGCGGACATCGCGAACGCGAGGACCAACAAGCTTCTCCAGTACCTCGAGCGAAGACACTCCTTGGACCTGGAACTTGAACTTGCTGACGCGGTACTGCCACTGCGCGTTGTAACCGCCCTTCCGAAGCTGGTATTCGAGCCAAGTGGTAACCGGTCCGAGTGCCTGAAACTCAAACTCGTCAAGACCAAATCGCGTTAAAATGCCTTCTCCGATGATTTTGCCATCGCGGTTGCAGCAAATGATACGCTTGGCCTGCCCTATTTCGAATTTCGCAAAGCTGTTTACGGCGAAGCTAGAAAACAATGTCAAGGCGTCGGGACCCGAGACACGAAGCTCATCTAGGAAAGACCATTCGTCGAGATAACATCCCTTCTTCCAGGACTCGCTCTCGTCGATCCAATCCGTATATTCGAGGTTGCCCCAGCCGGCGATTGATGGAATTCCGATTCGAAGCTGTTCGACGGTCACGCTCATGGCGTCCCTCCCGATACTTTCCGCGACCGCCTCAGGCGGAACTTTCCACCTTCGAAATTTTGATCGGAAACGCGAAACGTTCGTCCTATCCGTTATGGTCGGCCTTGCTCATGTACCCACTGTTTGGATACCGACACGACACCGTCGCGGCATCCATTGGCGGATCGCGATAATGAACAGAGCCTCCCGGCGAGAGCATCGGCCGGCATGATCATTAGATTATCCATTCGCATGGGCTAGTCCGTGAACGCCACTGTCTTGCGGCCGTTCTGAATGACCCGGTTTTCCACGACATAGCGAACTGCGCGCGCCAGTACACGGCGCTCAATGTCCCGCCCCTTACGGACCAGATCGTCGGGCGTGTCCCGATGCGAGATACGCTCGACGTCCTGGTCGATGATCGGTCCCTCGTCGAGATCTGAGGTGACGAAGTGCGATGTCGCCCCGATAAGCTTGACGCCCCGTTCGTGCGCCTGGTGGTAGGGTTTGGCCCCCTTGAAACCAGGCAGGAAGGAGTGATGGATATTGATGCAACGACCGGCGAGCTTTGCAGCAAGCCCGTCCGAGAGGACCTGCATGTAACGAGCTAAAACCACGAGTTCGGCGCCGGAACCTTGAACCACGCGCCAGATCTCCGCCTCCTGCTCGAGCTTGGTTACCTTGGTTACAGGAAGATGGTGAAACGGCACGTCCTCCAGATCCTGGTGAGCGTAGGTTTCGCGCGGATGATTGGAAACGATTCCGACGACATCAATCGGCAACTCACCTGTCCGCCAGCGGTAAAGCAAGTCCACCAGGCAATGATCGGAGCGCGATACCAAGATCAGGACCTTGCGTCTGTGCGCGCGATCGTGAAGCGACCAGGACATCCCGAATTGCTGCGCTATCTCCGTGAACTGCTCCCGGAACGTGTTCGCATCCGAGTGTGATCCCTCTTCGATCGGATTGAAAACGATGCGCATGAAGAACCGTCCGGTCTCCACATCGTCGAATTGATTGGCCTCGAGGATGTTGTACCCCGAGCGAAACAGGAATGCTGACACCCCGGCGACGATGCCGGGCTTGTCCTGGCAGGACAACGTCAGGATGTAGCAAGGTGAAGACATTGTGACTCCCTCGTGTCTTAGCGGACGCAAGCGGTGAGCAAGCGCACACCGTCACCGACGAACTGGATGGTCATTTCCGCGATACTTCCAGGCCGGAGTCGGACGGACGGCAAATCTCTCATGGAACTCTTCCTCAACTCGCCTCTTGCTGATCTGGTATTCTCAACGTATACGTAAGCTCTGACATCTGCCTGACTTCTGGTCAATATCACTCATAAACTTGATGTTTCGTATACGTTGGGTATTCCTGAGATCGCAATGACGGACGATGCAAGTTCCCAAACCTTGAAGGCGGTGCTCGGGCTGCGTGGGCTCATTCTGGAAGGCGAGCTAAGGCCGGGCACTCGCGTCTCTGAGCCCCTTCTCGTCGAGCGTTTCGGGGTCTCCCGGACTCCAGCGCGGACAGCCCTGGTTCGCATGAACGAGGAAGGATTGCTGGAGCAGCTTCCGAGCGGCGGATTTGCTGTGAAGGGATTCACGGAGCAGGATCTGGCAGACGCCATCGAAATCAGGGGAACGCTTGAAGGAATGGCAGCACGCTTCGCGGCGGAAAGAGGAGCGCCCTCTGAACTTCTGACGCGAATGGATCGGTGCGTCTCGGACCTGGACCGCGCGGTCGCTGCCCTGTCGATACATTTCGACCTCGACGATTTCGTCCGGTTCAACGATGAGTTTCACGCCCTCCTCGTCGAAGCATCCGGCAGCGAGATGATTGCGCATTCGCTTCAAAGGGTTATGTCCCTGCCCTTTGCTGCGCCGAACGCATTCATAGAATCGCAGCGCGCCGATGTGCAAGGCGTCGTGCAGATCCTCGTCAATGCCCAGGACCAGCATCGCACCATTGTCGAGGCGATCCGAAATCGACAAGGCGCGAGAGCGCAGGCGCTCACCATCGAACATTCGTTCGCCGCTACTCGCTATCTGCGGCTGGTCTTGGCTTCGGGCGAGCCCTCGCGCCGCATTGCCGCTCTCACGCTAATCAAGGCTTCCCGCTTTAGATAGGTCACCATGAGTGCGCGCATTCTCGACGGTCGGATGATCGGGCGAGCGATCCGTAACCGCATCAAGACCGATGTCGCCGAGCTTTCGGAGCTCGCCAGCGCGACACCCGGCCTAGCGGTGATCCTGATCGGCGACGATCCAGCATCGCGCGTCTACGTGACGAACAAGATGAAGGCGTGCGCCGACGTCGGGATTCGATCGACTTTGATCGAGTACCCGAAGGATGTGCCTGCCGAGGCTCTCATCCAGTCCATTGAACGGCTGAACGATGATCCGACAATACACGGCATTCTCGTCCAGCTCCCGCTGCCGCCGCACCATGACGTCAGGGCGGTATTGCACGCAATTTCCATCGAGAAGGACGTCGACGGTTTCCATCTTTACAATGTCGGCGGGCTGGTCGTCGGCGACACGATCTTCTCGCCTTGCACGCCCTTTGGCGTGATGAAGATCCTCGATCACGCCCGTATCCCCGTCGAAGGCAGGAACGTCACGATCGTCGGCGCAAGCAACATCGTCGGCAAGCCGATGGCGCTGATGATGATGCGTCGAGACGCCACCGTGGCGGTTTGCCATGCAAAGACACGCGATCTCGCGCAGTACACGATCCTCGCAGACATCCTCGTGGTCGCGGCGGGCGTTCCCAATCTCATCCTGCCGCAAATGGTACGGACCGGCGCCGTCGTCATCGACGTCGGGATCAACCGGTTACCAGACGGGCGCCTGGTCGGCGACGTCGATTTCGAGGGCGTGAGCCGCAAGGCCTCATTCATCACGCCCGTGCCGGGCGGCGTCGGGCCCATGACGGTCACCATGCTGCTGGTCAACACCTTGTCGGCGGCTCGCCGCTTCGTCGAGCAGACCCACGGACCAATCCCAGCACCCGTTCATCCAGAAGATATCACGCAGTTAGCGTAACGAGGGAGATAGAGATGAAACCGAACGATATGCGTACGACACCGCCAGGTTACTTCACGAGCCGTTGGGGCCTCCCTGAATATTCCGACTGGATCGACGAAAGCATGTCCTGGAAAGAGACCTGCTACATCGGCGACTGGTCCTTCCTTTGGGAGCGACGCTTTAAGGGGCCGGACGCGCTAAAGCTGCTGTCCGACACGTCCGTGAACAGCTTTGCGAAGTTCGACCTGCATCAATCCAAGCACGTCATTCACTGCAACGATGACGGCAAGGTCATCCATGAAGGCATCCTGACCCGGCTTGGTGAAGATGAATTCATGCTCTTCGGGCGCGGTACCTTCTGGGTCGACTACAAGCTCCGGCACGGCAATTACAACGCTGTCTCACAACCGGATGACTGGTTCAACTTCCAGGTCTCGGGACCGAATGCGGCCGCTGTCGTGGAGAAAGTGTCCGGCCAGAACGTTCGCGATATCGGTTTCATGCGCAACGGGGAAATCACGATCAAAGGACACAAGGTCCTCGCGCTACGGCAGGGCATGGCAGGCGAGCCCGGCTTCGAGCTGCAGGGGCCAACCGCCCACTCCAAGGAGATCTACGATGCGATCCTGGAAGCCGGGCGCGACTTCGGCATCCGCCAACTCGGTGGTCGCGCGGTGTTCATCAACCACCTCGAGGCTTGCTTCCCGACAATCCTGGTGGACTACCTGCCAGCCATGTTCGGCGACGATACCAGCGGATATCTCGCCGAGTTCAAGGCCGCCATGCCGTCCTATGCAGTCACATTCAACATCGCCGGCAGCTTCCAGTCGGACGACATTCGCTCCTATTACCGCAGCCCTGTCGAACTGGGGTGGGGCAAGAACATCAAGTTCGACCACGAGTTCATCGGCCGCGCGGCACTCGAGAAGGAAGTGGCCAACCCTCGCCGCGTGATCCGGACGCTGGTCTGGAACGCCGACGATGTGATCGACGTCTATGCTTCCCTGTTCCGCAAGGACCAGCCCTTCCACTTCATGGACATGCCCCGCGATCAGCGCGGCTTCGTCTATGCGGATAAAGTGTTGCGCGGAGGCCGGGAAGTCGGCATTTCGACATCTCGCGGTTATAGCTATTACTTCCGCCAGATGCTGTCATTGTGCGTAATTGACGTCGCCGACAGCGACATCGGCACGGAAGTCGTGCTGGTATGGGGCAACCCCGGCGAACCACAGAGGGAAATTCGCGCCACCGTAGCACCGGCTCCCTACAAGAGGGACAACCGACGCGTGGACATGACAAAAATCGCCTGAAGACGAACGTGCCATCACCCGGAAGCAGGATATGACAGCGACAGATCAAGACGCCTTCAATGAACAAAAGAGCGAGAGGGATCGTCGCTCAATTCGCGACCTGATCGAGAATTGGGCGATCTGGCGCGATGCAGGCGACTGGGAGCGCTTTCGCACCGTTTGGCACGATGACGGACGGATGAACGCGACCTGGAAACAAGGGACGGCTGACGAGTTCATAAAGGCTTCCATCGAGGGATGGAATCGGGGCGTCAGCATACTTCATTTTCTTGGAGGCAGCTCGATTGAGCTTTCAGGCGAACGCGCTATTGCACAGACGAAGATGACGATTTCGCAGAGAGCTGATGTTCATGGCATTCTTTGCGACGTCGTTTGCACGGGCCGGTTTTATGATTTCCTGGAAAGGCGTCTTGGCCGTTGGGGTTTGGTGATGCGCCAGCCTATCTACGAAAAGGACCGGATTGATCCGGTCGATCCCAGCGCCTCTTTGAAGCTCGATGGCAACCTGCTTTCGCAGTTTCCGGTCGGTTATCGTCATCTGGCTTATCTGCAGTCTCAAATCGGGTATCCCGTCAAGAAGGACATGCCTGGGCTGAAAGGTCAGGAAACTGAAGCACTTTACGCACGAGGCCAAGACTGGCTGCACGGCAAATCCCTTTCTGAAGCCCACTCCGCACCGAGGTAGCGCGCTGCTCGTCGGAAGCCGCAAGAGTTTCCATGTTTGAGAACATTGGGCGATGGCGAAATCGCACCCGATTCCCTTGAGCGATGGCTTACCGAAACAGTTCTAACACAGGGCCGATTTAGCGCGCATCGCCCGATCGAGATGTCCAACACACCCTGACGACCGCGCTTGTGATCCGAGGGAAGATGACAAGTAGTTCCAGCGGGATGGGCGGCGACGGCGCTGGATCACTGCGTTAACGCGCAGCGCGATGTGTCTGAAAGGTGAGATGCGCAAGCGCGCCGGACTCCGCCGCACCTAACACATCCCGACGCCGCATCGGAATTCGGCTTTGGAGCGCTCAACATCCACCCAACCTGCAACCGTTTCGTGTTGAGGGATTCGGCCGGCATGCCGCACTGCGGCGATAAAATCGGCTTAAAATCTATCTTTATCAATTGGTTATCGTCGAAGTATACGTGATCTGTCTAAGACCATTCTCCTTGTGAAGGAATCTGTTCTCATTCCGACACGGCGGTAAGACGATCGGACTTTCATCCAAATACGCTCAGAAAGAACTGCCATGGATCGCCTCACCCAAATGGAATTGTTTGTCCAGACTGTGGAGTTGTGCAGCATCACACGTGCCGCGGAAAAGCTCGGTTTGTCGGACTCGGTCGCAAGCCGTAGCCTCAGCTCCTTGGAGGAAAGGCTGGGGGCGCGACTGCTGGAACGGACAACGCGTCGACTCTGGCCGACGGAAGCTGGACGGGCATACCATCAACGGTGCATGCAGTTGCTTTCAGATCTCGCGGAGGCCGATGCGACTGTTGGCCAATATAGCGCCCGGCCATCCGGTGTGCTGTCGCTGACAAGTTCGCCTTCGTTTGCAATGATGCACATTGCACCGGCGCTTCCTGAGTTCCAGCGGTCGTATCCTGAGCTGTCGATACACATCCTCGCAGCCAATCACTACGCGGACGTTATCGAACCGGGAGTCGACATTGCCGTGCGAACGCGTCCCTTTGAACGGGACTCGAGCATTACCGTGCGAAAGCTGACGCAAGCTCGTTACGTTCCCGCTGCATCCCCCGAATACCTGGCCGAGCGCGGCGCGCCGTCGACGCCCAAGGAGTTGGAGCATCATCCCACACTGATCTACGGGTTCTCACGAGAGATTCAGCCGCTGGTCTTCTCGCGGGGAGACACAACGGAGACGGTGCGGCTCAAGCCCGCACTAATGTCTTCGGAGGGCCGAACGCTGTGCGCTGCCGCTCTTGCGGGCGGCGGCATTTTAGTCCAACCGATGTATACGATCTATGACGATCTTAGAGCCGGGCGTCTTGTACCGGTGCTTCAGGATTGGGAACTGCCTGCTCTGACGATCAACTTGGCCTACCACTCACGGAAACACCAGCCAGCCAAAATCCGCGTCTTCATCGACTACCTGCTTGGGCATTTCGCCCAGAACGATTACGAGCGCAAATGGACTGAGTGGCCACCGGCGACAGCCGCTGGCAGCCCTACAAGCACTGCTTCGTCACGACGCAAGCCCGTCTCCCGCGGCGCCAGCCCGGCCTAGCAAGGGGGTGAAGGCCTGCTCCAACCAAATATTGTCAAAGGCGTTCTGCAGCACTTGTCTGAGCCGAGAAACGTCCTCGAGCGCGAACCTGTGCCAGCCCGCGCCACTTTCGGGTCATTCAGTCAAAAATTCCAAGGCGAGCTGATTAAACTTTTCCGCCTCCTCCCATTGCGTGCGGCCAGTGATGCGAATCTTTGAGCACGACAAGTCGCCCCTCCTTCAAGAAGGTGAGCGCCTTTTCCGCCACGCTGGGGTACTGGCCCGGATTTGTGGGCGTCCAGACCAGCAACTTTTCTCATGCGATGTTCCGCAGTGCCTCAGGACCTTCATGGTTTGTCAACGGCGACGGTTCAGCCACGGTGCGCATCATCCGCCTTACGAATCGATCATTGAATTCCGACATCCCCGGCCGCTTGAAGATAGCGTGCCGTATATCGATGAGCTCTTCAGGAACGGCGTCCGCACCGCCCTTGAACAGAATCCCGAGCCTTTGGCGTAGCTGCTCCCTGGACCACCCTTTCGGGGTTTCGCTGGGCATCTGCGGCACGCCGCCACGCCGACCTCGTCGCACTCGAGCGGAGCCCCGGCGTTGAGTATCAGCTTTTTCACTCGCCCGGGGTTTCGTCCGGCATAGAGCTCCCGCAACCGCGCTGAAAGAAAGTCCGCTGATATGAACCGGTTTCGCCCGTCACCGCGGTAAAAACCGAGCAAGCGGTCGTTTCGCCGCGCCTGCTCCGAACGCTCTCGGGTGGACCCCAACCGCCGCTGCCTGACGAGCGCACTTCGAAGCAGTCGCCCGGCACGACTTCGACGCCGACCTCCTTGGTCGCAGCACCCGTTGCGGTCGGCCCGGGCGACACCAGACCGTAGCGATGCGGTGCTCCGTCGTTGCCGCCGAGCAAACCGCAGGCGCCATGACGCACGCCCTCGCCTGCGGTATTGGCGGGCGCCGGCTTTTCAGTCTGGACCACCAGGTCGAGCGCGACGCCGAGGCCGCCACGAAACTGACCGACGCCGCCGGAATCCGCGAGGTATTCGTGATGACGGAAGTGCAACGGGAAGCGCGCTTCGGCGACTTCTATGCTGCCGAACTTGATGCCACCCGCCGATCGAGGACCCGCCATCGCCCCCGGACGACGCGCCTTCGCTGGGACGGGCCTGGAACAGGCGATGGAATCCGTCAGACTGCAACACGTTTGCAGCCTCAAAGGCGCCTGATTTCAACCCTTGTGGTCTCGCACGGCGCCATGTCGATCTCCAATTCCAACACTGCGGGATTTGCCAGATGGCTTGCGAATCACCTCGGGACCGTCAGGCTCGCATGTCGGCGTCGATTGGAATCATCTGCCCCGATATTGAGCGACCTCCATCCGACGCAAGAAAAACTGCCAAGGCACCAATCTCTTCCATGGGCACGAGCCTAGCGATCGATTGGTGGGCGGCGAGATTGTCTCGAACGACCTGTTCGATCTCCTGCTCGGTTTCCGCCTTCGAGCCGGTGATTTCAAGAAGGACCTTGCGGGCGCGCTTATTGTCAACTGCTCCGGGTAGGATCGCATTGACCCGAATATTATATGGGCCCAACTCGCGGGCCAGCGTCTTGGCTAGTCCGATCAGGCCCCACTTGGTGGTTGCATACGGGCTGCGGTTGGGATGCCCCATGCGCCCCGACACAGAAGACATGAAAATCATTGTACCTGACCCGGAGCGCTTGAGGTGAGGAATTGCGGCGCGGCTCATGAGAAAACCACCAGTCAGATTGACATTGAGAACCTTCTGCCAGTCGGCCAGTTCTATGAGCTCCAGCGGCAAGGTTGGGCCTGGTAAGCCGATGTTGCTCACCAACACGTCAAGCCCGCCCATCGTTTCGATCGCCTCATCCATGTAACGCGCCACCTGCTCGGCATCGGTGATGTCGCAAGCCGCGCCTACGAGTTGACCGTCACGTGTCGCGTCCGCCAGTGCCTTTGGATCAATGTCGCAGAGATGCACTTTGGCACCATTCTGCGCAAACGCTCGTGCAATGGCCAAGCCGATATTGGCCGCCCCGCCGGTCACGATCACTCGTTGCTTAGCCATGCGCTTCTGCCTTCTACTTTGATTATCTGTCGGTCCGCTCCAGCCCACCAAGTGGCCAATCATCTGTTAGAACGCACGTTAGTCCTGCGTCAGATCAATGACGACGCGACCAACGATGCCGCCCTTCTCGAGTGCTGCATGGGCTTGGCGCGTTTGGTTGAGGCGATAGTGGTGCACCGGGACGCCTCGCTCATCGCCGACAGCGACAGCCCCGTCTTGGAGAGCGTGTCCAATCGCCTTCGCCGCCTGGACCTTTGCCGCCTCGGTTACGGTATAGATCAAGATGAACTGGTATCGCGCATTTGACGTCATGGTTTCCCGCACAGGAATATGCAAGTCGTTGCCGCCGTCGTTGGCGTAGATTGCGATGACCCCGTTTGGTTTGATCACCTTGGCGTCGAGTCCGGCATTCACCACAGCGGAAACTTCGACAATGATGTCAACGCCGTCGGAGGCGATGGTCCGCACTTCGGCCGCGACGTCCTGCGTCTTGTAATTGATCACGTGATCGGCGCCGGCCGCACGCGCCAGCTTTTCCTTCTCCGGCCCGCTGACGGTGGCGACCACGGTGGCTCCGGCCCAGCGGGCGAGTTGGATCGCGGCGTTGCCGACCGCCCCAGCTCCTCCGGCAACGAGAACCTTGTATCCCACCAGAGCACCGCGCGACAGTTGCGCGGGGCCGCCCTCAGATACGGTCAGGGCGCGATGAGCCGTCATGAAGGGGATTCCGAGGCATGCCCCTGTGTCGAAGGAGACACCATCGGGAAGCGGCTCGACTCGCGAGGCCGATATGACCACGTAGTCCTGCGACGTGCCTCCAAGGCGCCGATAAGCAGCCTGCCAGACCCAGACGCGCTGTCCCTTCACAAGACTCTTCACCCCCTTGCCGAGCTTGTCGACCACGCCTGCGCCGTCGTGGTGGGGCACCTGATAGCCGCCTTGGGGGATAGGAATATGCAGGGCTCCGCGCCGAGACTTCCAATCAGTAGGATTAACGCCCGACCGGTGTATGCGGATCCTCACCTCACCCTCGCCCGGCTCCTGCGGCTCGACGGCGGAGAACAGTTCGAGTGTCTCGATTTCGCCGGTCCGCGCATATCCTACGGATCGCATAGTTATTTTCCCTCTTGGGATGTCCCGTTCCGGTCTTGGGACGTCTCGTTCCGGTCAAAAACACTATCCGGTATCAGCAGAACCTTTCCGGTCACCTCACGGCTCTCGAGCGCGCGCTGTGCCTGCGCGGCTTGCGACAGACGAAAGCGCGCCCCGACTGTCGGCTTGACCACACCCGCTTCCGTCCAGTGGAACACTTCGCCGAGCCGGCGCGCAAATTCGCCTCTAGTCAGAAAATCGCCGAGGCGAGGCCGAACAAATGACCGGGACTGCATGAGGTCAAGGTCAATAGCTTTGACCGGGCCGCTAACCCACCCGAAAAGAACCAACGTTCCTGTCCCGCTCAAGACACCGAGACTTCTTTCAAAAGTCGCAGCGCCGATACCATCGAGCACCGCCGCAGCCCCCACGCCGCCGGTTACTTCAGCAACTACTTCACCGAAGTTATCGTAGGAGGCGATCCGATCGGTGCCCGCCGCACGCGCGGCATCTGCCTTCGCTGGCGTAGAGACCGTGCCGACAATATTGGCTTGCTGATATTTTGCCAGCCGCGTCAGCAACAGACCGAGTCCGCCGGCCGCCGCATGTATCACGACCCAGTCGCCAGGCCGGAGATGCACGCAGGAGGTCATGATGGCATGTGCAGTCAATCCTTGGAGCTCAAGCGCCGCCGCATGTTCAAGGGAAAGCCAGTCGGGGACCTTCGCAACCGAGCCGACGGGAACGACGATCCGCTCGGCATAGGCTCCATGAGGGAGCAAGACGACGACGCGGTCACCTACCTTGTAACCGGAAACCTTCGCTCCGACCTCCCGTATGACGCCGGCTGCCTCCTGCCCGGGTATGAAGCCGGGCGGTGCAGGATACATGCCCCGGCGGAAATAGATGTCGCGGAAATTCAGGCCGACAGCACGCACATTCACCGTTACCTCGTCCTCGGCGGGCTCAGGCTCGGCCACCTCGCGCCACTGCAAGACTTCCGGCCCGCCGGTTTTGTCCATGACGATTGCGCGCATATTCAGGCGCTCGGCATGTATCTTCGCGCCGGAGGCAATTCGACATAGGGAGAGCCTTCCCTCACTTGGATGGACATGGAACCGATGCCGGCCACTTCCATCGATACGGTGTCGCCCCCTTTTATAGGAGATGGACGGATCTCACCATTGTGCCCCCACTGCTCGACCCAGCACAAATTCGGAGCCGTGCCCATCGCAATGACGTCGCCAACTTTTATCGTGGCACCCCGGGACACATAGGCAATCATCTCCTCGATCGAATAGATTGAATGTTCGGTATCACCCTCGCCGATGAGTTCGCCGTTTCGCGCCAGCTTCATTGGCACTTTTAGACGATCGCCGACCCGATATTTCTCGATTTCGGATTTTGTTACAATGCACGGACCAAGCGTATTGCCGCTATCTTTGCCCTTGGTAGGCGCAAGAGTATCGTGCCTGAGCACGTCTCGCGCAGACCAGTCGAGGAAAATCGTGTATCCGCCGATCGCTTCGCCCGCCTGCGCCGGTGTCATATCGCGTCCGCCCCTAGCCATAACGGCAGCAAGCTCGACCTCACAGTCATAGTAGCTGCTGTTCGGAGGGATGATCACGTCATCGCTCGGGCCGAGCAAAGCGCTATTATCACACACATAAAACATTGGATGACTGTAGAGCCGCTCTGGAAGCTTCCCCGTCCCCGCTCCGCCTGGCCCGCCGCCATCGGGGAACATCCACTTCAACGCCCCAAGAAAATGTACTTCGAATCCCATAAAGTCCTTCAGACTCGTCGGCTGAATTGGAGCCAGCAGCTTCACGTCAGCAAGCTTGAGCGAAGGACCGGCGGATAATCTTGTCTCGAGCGAAGCACGCTCCTCCGCACTCATCGCCAATACATCGACAATCGACTGAGCATCCCTCAACACGAAAAGATCCTCGCCCTTCCAGATGCAGGACTTCTCCTCCCCATAGCAAGTGGCGACCCTCACCAGTTTCACCTGACTTCTCCCTGGTATTTGCGCTGAATTTCCAGCGATATTGTGCCTAACCGTAATACGTGAAAATCATTTTCATATCAAGCTAGAATCTTGAATCGTTATCAATGGAAACTGGTTCTGGTGACTTCTGGCCGGATTGAGTTCCACGAAGCGCGAGACAACCACGCGGCGGTGCCGCACCCCTTTGCAAAAAGACGGTCAACAAGACTCAACGATTATCGGCGGACTGCAATAAGAACGCGAAAAAGGGGCGCCGCGATTGTTAAACCTTCTTGCGTTCTATCGGCGGTTTTGTCGTCGGTCGCGGCCCCCGGCGCAGAAGGTGGTACCGTCATCTTTCGAAAGGCGTAACGACTGTACAATGGAATGGTTGGTCGGGCTCGTCTTCAACCGAACTCCATTCATCATCATGGGAAGCTGCAAGTCGAGATCGGACGCATGATGCATGACGTTCTCTCCCGTGAGAGATTCACCGCACTACCGCAGCACATGCGCTAGCGCCATGGAGCTATTGTAACCGCTCACGTCCAGAACATCATCTTTCTTGCCGTCCGGATAGTATTCTGCTGAGACGGATTGGTGGGATCCCTCGCCAGCGACGTAATGATCCCGGTTTCTGCGCCGGCCGGCTGCATGACTTGGCTGATCGACGAGGAAGCATAAGACTCCAGGATTCGCGGATGCCAATCGATACTACGCGCTTGGCAGATGGCTTGAGCTCCGAATTTGGGGGTTGTCGCCAGAATCAAGGTGTCCACGCCAGTGGACTTGAGCGTGACTAGCTGCGAATCGGCAGTGTCATTGTTAAAAGCGCGCTTGCGTACTTCAGGATGATCAACGCTACCTTTGCAATGGCGCGCAATAGATGCTGAATATGCTTGAAGTCGAGGATCATTGGAGGAGCGCAATGACTGCGCGGGAGAAGTCGCGTCGCAAGCCACGCCAAGTCGAATTGCAGATTGCGGGATCGGAGGACATGGCGGACGATAGTCAGTTTCTCACAGCCCTCGCCCGCGGGTTGACCGTTCTTGAAACCTGCGTCAAGGCTGGCGCGCCAATTGGGACAGGTGAGATCACCAAGGAAACTGGGCTTTCTCTGCCGACGGTCTCCCGTATGGCCTACACTCTCTATCAACTTGGTTACCTTCAATACATCTCGCGGGAGCGGCTTTACGTTCCCGGGCCGCGCTCTGCGTTACTCTCCGCCTTGATTTCGATGCGTATTAACTTGCGAACTGTGGCCCGGCCGTTGATGGAAAAGCTGACGCGAGAGACAGATTGCAGCGTTGGGATCGGTACGCTCGTCGATAATCAAATGCGGTATCTCGATGCCTTCGAGGCTGAGTCGATAATCGGTTTGCGGCTCGATGTGGGAATGCAGCTGCCGGTTCTTAACACTGCTATAGGCCGCGCTTATCTTGCGGGAGTTTCAGCGGAAACCTGCGATGAGATTTGTGAAAAGCTGCGGCCGAGAGAAGAAGCGGAGTGGAACGACTTGCGCGCAAGAATCAAAAGTAGTCTGCGGCATTACAGAGACCATGGATATTGCATCAGTATCGGTGAGTGGCATAAGCAGATCAACTCGGTCGCCGCTCCCATTAGTGATCCGAGCACACGGGGGGTCTACGTAGTGGTAGCGGGGGCGCCAGCTTACTCCCTCCCCAAAGAACGGCTTCGCGAGGAAATTGGTCCGCGCCTTCTGGCATTGGTTGCCGACGTCAAAAAGGCGGTAGGCAGCGGGTAATACACACAGCAAGCGCAATCGACTTAACCCAGGATTGACGTAAATCACGCACCCACCTGTCCGCATCCAGCTGTTTCCATCCATCATGGGCTCGCAACCGCAAAAGAGGCGACGCTGGCACGATGGTCCACTTTTGCGGCACGGGGGAGGATTTCTATGGCGCGGCACCCGTGAAATCGACATGACCGCGTTTGCCACGCGTTCATTCCTCGCCGTCGAACACCTGCGATTACACATCCAGGGTGGATTCACGTGAGTTGCGATACGTTGGCCGGCGCGCGAAATACGGTAGATGATGCGCCACCGTCGACGGCCAGCACTTGGCCGGTAATGAAACTCGCTTCGTCGCTGGCGAGAAACAAACACGCTGCCGCAACTTCCGCCGCGCGGCCTGCGCGGCCGAGCGGCGTTATATCCACCGATATGGCGCGAAATCGCGTACTCGAGCGGAGCCGCTCCTCCGTAAGCGGGGTTTCGATAATGCCGGGTGCGATAGCATTAACGCGAACGCCGTGCACGGCGCAGTCGTTGGCCATCTGCCTGCTCAGGCCAATGACGCCCGCCTTCGTCACGGCGTAGGAAGAATTGTTGGGAAAACCGAGAAGCCCCTGTGCGGACGCGATGTTGACGATCGCGCCCCCTCGGCCTTCAGACCGACACAATCGAACGAACGTCCGTGAAATGCGAAACACACTACGTAGATTCACATCCAGAAATAGATCCAGCTCAGCATCCTCTGTATCGTAGATCGAGTGCGCCCCGCCTATTCCCGCGTTGTTGACAAGGATATCGGGAAGGCCGAGACCTGCTTTGGCCTTTTCGATGATCTCCTCGCCGGCGTCAGGGTTGCTAACGTTCACTTCAGCCGCGACTGCGCGACCACCTGCATGTGCGCAAAGTTCAACCGTCTGGCCGAGTCCGTCCGCGAGCCCTGCGGCGATCACCGTTGCTCCTTCGCTTGCAAAGGATACGGCAATGGCCCTTCCTATGCCGGAACCGGCGCCAGTCACGATCGCAACTTTTCCGTCCAACCTGGCCGACATCGAATACTCCTGTGAATGCCCTTGTTTTACTAACGTTCGGCGATTAATTCTTGTGAATCCAGCCACGACTGGGGCATTAGGGATGAAGGATGCAGCTATCGGTCAGTTACTGACGGACGCCAGCGTAAAGACCGCGTCGGCAGTGAGCGTCTCCGCGGGGTCCGGCCGCAGACCGTGCAACTTGCTCAGTAAGCATCTCTTCGCGCTCATCTCTTATGCGCCCCGCTCAGTACAATTCCATAAGCTTGGTGCGATCCATGATCGAGGCTGGCTTCCCCAAGTAAAGAATTCTTCCCGCCTTTAGCACAAGGGCAAGGTCGGCCACCCGCAGTGCGGTCTGGACGTTCTGTTCGACAAGGATGATCGAGAATTGCAGGATCTTCTGAGCGTCCTTAATGGTGATGAGCAGATCTTGGAATAGTTTGGGGGCAAGCCCGATCGACGGCTCGTCGAGCAACAGGCTCTTCGGGTTGGCAGCAAGTGTGCGTGCCAGCGAAAGCATCTGCTGCTGACCGCCGGACAGGAGCCCGGCCCTGCGGTAGAAAAACTCGCGCAAGATAGGCAAAGGCTCGACGACGCGCTCGATGCGTGCGTTGCGCTCTACCTGGCTGAGCTTGAACGCCGCGAGTCCGAGTTTCAAATTGTCCTCTACGGTGATGTTGGGGAAGACGCCCCTGCCTTCCGGCATATAAGAGATACCGTAGCGCATCCGTTCTACCGGCGGCACTCCCTGTAGATCCCTGCTGCGACAGGTGATGGTTCCCTCGCGCGGTGGCAACATGCCGTAGAGAAGCTTGAGCAGCGTAGACTTACCGGCTCCGTTGTGACCGATCAAAGCCATGGTTTGCCCTTGGCCGAGAGTAAAACTGATGTCGTTCAACACGATCCGATCAGCATAACCGGCGCTGACACCGGAGAGTTGCCATTCCGTTGCGACCGCGGACATCAGGCGACCTCCCCGAAATAAATGGCGGTCAACTCCGCATCGTTGAGGATGCGGTCCGGCGAACCTTGGTCGAGGACTGTGCCGCGATCCAGGAATGCAATCTCGTCGGAGATGCCCCGCACAATGTCGAGGTTGTGCTCGATGAGGCAGATGGCGACGCCGGCATCGACGCTCTCGCGCAAGACGGAAAAGAAACGGTCGTAAGAACTGAGGTCGAGGCCTGATCCAGGCTCGTCAAGAAGCCAGACATTGGCGTTCATCGCGATGATGCGGCCGAGCGAGAGGAATTTCTGCTCTCCATAGGAGATATCGACGGCTAGTTCGTCGCGCAGGTCGGCCAGACCGACCTGCCTGAGTATCTCCTCGGCCCCTTCACGCCAGATACGCTTATCAGATCCAGGCGCAAGGAACGACCAGGGGCTGCGCTCCATGACTGTCAGCACGTTCTCTAGCACGGTCATGTGGGAAAACAGGCGCAGCGCCTGGAAGGAACGCGCAATGCCTCTTAGCGCGATAGCACGAGGTGTCAGGCTCCGGATCGTCATGCCCTTATGAGTGACTGAGCCCTGATCCGGTCGAATGTGACCGGTTATGATGTTGAACATAGTGGTCTTACCGGCTCCGTTCGGCCCGACAAGTCCTGTTACTTTTCCGAAAGGCAGCGACAGAGTGACATGATTAGCGGCGGATATGCCGCCGAAATGCTTGCTAACATCCTTTAGTTGCAAAGCAATCCCGGTAGGCTTGCTCATGTCTTCGCCCTTGCTTTACCCACAATTCCAGCGGGTTGATAGATCATCAACAGTACCATCGCCAGACCATAGAGACTTTGCTGCAGATAACCGATGTTCTGCGGTGGCAGCGGCAACCAGCTCAGCGCCGCCGGCAGGAACTGGATCAGCGCGGCGCCGACGATCGGTCCAGCGATAGTGCCCGCCCCGCCGATAATGACCATCGCCATGATCAGCACGGAAACATTCAGCGTGAAGCCATCAGGATTCACGAAAGCAACGTTAAAGGCATAGAGCACACCCGCGACCGCGCAAAGCGCCGATGACGCCGCCACCGCGATTGATTTGATAACCGCCACGTTTTTGCCTGCGGCGGTGGCAGCAGTCTCGTCATCGCGAATCGCACGGAGGTCGCGCCCGAACGATGTCCGCAAGAGGATTATCACGGCTATTGCCACTAGCATGACCAGAACGAGCGTTACCGTCATAAACGCAAGCGGCGAGCTCAGTCGGTATCCGAACAGCACGGCGACTGGAATGCCAATCAGACCGTTCAGGCCACCTGTCACCGACTGCCACTGCTCGAACAAGGTGAAGGCGATGACCTGCAGCCCAAGCGAGGCGGCTACGAAATACTCCCCGCGGACTCGCAGCGCCGGCAGTGATACGCACACTGACGTGGCGGCGCAGGCCGTCATGGCAAGCGGAATCGCGATCGCCAGTTCCGCAGTGTAGTGAAGTGCAAGCAGTGCGGCGACATAAGCTCCGACGCCGTAAAACGCGGCGTGCGCCATTGAGAAAATGCCGGCATATCCGATCAGCAAGTTAAGGCTGATGGCAAGAATCATGCTGATCCCGGTTATCGTCAATAAGTTAGCGACATAGTTGGCCATGGGGCAACCTATACGCGGGATTTCTGGCCAAGGAGGCCGGACGGGCGCAGGAGGATGAATGCCAGCAGGATCACGAAGGTAACCGCATCACTCCAGCCCGCCGGCAGTCGCCAAAATGATAGGCTTTCCGCGACGCCCAACAGGAGGCCGCCGAGACCCGCGCCGCGCAAGCTACCAATGCCGCCGATGATCGTCGCAGCCAAACTGATTAGCATAACCCGATGCCCAGCCGACGGTGTCAGTCCAGCAATAATGGTCTGGAAGACGGCGGCGGGTACCACCAACAAGGACCCAATCATAAGGGCGATCACGCAGAGCCGCTTTGGGGATAGGCCGAAGACTGTAATCAATTCGGGATTGTCTGCAAGGCTACGCAGTGCGAGCCCCATCTGAGTACGCTCGAAGACATAGTTGAGAGCTAGGAAGATTAGCGGGGTTACCGCGAGTATGATCACTCCGAGCTGGGAAACATAAAGCCCCCGGAACGAATGAGCCCGCGACAAAGTTGACGTTACAGAAACAAAACCACTGCCGAAGATCATCGCGAGCACATTCTCCACGACGATTGCCACACCGAACGACGCGACGAAAATTGTGAAAAAAGCCCCTGCATCACGCTGCACCGGGCGGTAGACAAGCAACTGCACCAAAAAGCCGAACGTAGTGGCTAGAACGATCGCCGCCAGGACGGCGATGTGCCATGGAAAATCAAAGACGCTGACGCAGGCGTAGAAGCCATATCCTGCAATGAGATAGGTTGCACCGTGCGCATAGTGAAAAGTTCGAGTCATTCCGAAGACGATCGCGAATCCGACAGCCATCAGGGCATAGATGGCGCCGGCCTGGATGCCGTCCACGAGCAGCTGCAACAGGAGCATCGGAATTCCATTCGGGTGCGAGCGACAGACGCCCTATTGGAGGACATGTACAGCTTTGCCCTCAACGATATTGATCTGTTCGGGTACCGTCACCGTCCCGTCGTCGCGTAACTCAAGCTCACCACCAATTATCGCAAAGGACCTGATCTCGAGAAATTTGTCACGAATGGCCCTGCCGGTAACCTCTTTGCCAGACCTTTCGAGTTCACTGAGTGCCTTGGCCAGGATCATGATGGCGTTATAGAAATTGGCGTCGTAGGGGATTGGGTCCACGCCAAATTTCTGACGAAAGCCTTCGACGAAGCGCCGCGTCAATGGATCTTTCGCCGACCAATCCGCCTTTTGGCTGACATAGATCATGCCCTCACTTGCTGGGTCGGCGATAAGGCTCTGATAGCCAAGGGTAGCAACGCCGACGACTGGCGCGTTTACACCATTATCACGCAACTGTTTCACGAGTGAAACGAGCAAATCCCCACCTTGATAGGCAACGAACACCGCCTCGGCACCGCTCTCCCGCAATTTTGTGGCAACGCTGGCAAACTGCGAAGTCGAGCTGGAAAGTGCAAAAGAAGCAACGATCTCTTGGCCGTTCTTTGGTGCATCCTTGCTCAGGACTCTCGCAATACCCTGACCAAGTGGATCGTCTACATAGACCAAGGCGATCTTCTTGATATTCTTCTTCCCTGCCAGATACGGAAGAAGGGTGCTCACCTGGCCATCAGCGAGCGGGATAACACTATAGAGATATGGCGAGAGGCCAGCCAAGTCAGGTGACGACGCCGCCACATTCAACACCAGTACTTCTCCGCGCGCACCGAGCGGCGTGATCGCCTTCGTCACGCCCGAAATGCTGGTCAGCACAACCGGAACCCGCGTTATGCTAACCAGCTTGTTCATGGCGATGACAGCGACCTGTGCCTGGGCTTGACTATCTTCGAGCACCAGCTCGATCGGCTTCTTGAGCACTTTGTCGGCGTTGATTTGTTCGATTGCGAGCATCGTCGCTCGCAGATGCTGCTCTCCAATGGACGCGGTCTGCCCGCTCATAGGAAACAGCGCACCGATCTTGTAAGCATCTTGAGCGATCGCGCTGCTTCCCAACAGTACAGCCATGGCCACAGCGCCGGATAATCGCTTAAAAATTGTCACCATCTTCCTCCCATCCGGCACCGATCATGTTCGGATGCTCATTATTTGTATTTGCTTGTTTGGAAACTTGGGTGTCGGAAGCGACATCACCGGTTGATGCAGCAAGACCTTCACCGGTCATTTGCTACCTTCTCCCTCGCGGCCAAATCAACTTCCGGCTCTCTTCATCTTTGCTTCGCCTGATCGCCTCGCTAGACGCTTTTTTGGCGTTCATCGGAAGGTGAAGGTTCAGTTCTCGGCAGACCTCCCAGCAACGCGTGAAAATGATTTTCACTAATTGCGCTCGTTGTCAATGAGTTTTGATCGATGTCAAGCGGCTCTTTCCACGCTCCACGTCGTTCAAAGGTGCGGTTTTTGGCCCGAACTTGCCGATAAATCGTCTTCTACAATTGCCAACCATGCCATTCCCGCTGTTCTGAAATAACGAGATACTGCTGGGCAGCTTGACAAGAAGTGGATCGTGCTGTGTTTTGGGGGTGGCGGCATCGTGGGTAGGAAATTTCTATCCGCCCAAGGTTCGCACTTTCATCGACTTCCTGGCTTCCGGAAAAGCGTCTGCTCAGAGGCAGACGAGGAGCGATCGGCAAATTGATCTGCTCGACAAAAAAGTCGTGCCGCAGACAATCAATGGAAACAGAGCGGGCCCCGCATCGGGCAATTGCGGCGCTTGCAAGCCAAACAGCAACGCGAATGTCAACAACGCAACGATCCGCAAGACCCTGATGTTACTCGCGGCTTCTCTCTTCGTAGGATTCGGAAGTGTGTGATTCACTGTCGCATGCGCCTCCGTAGCGACTGGATTGCACGGCCGTGCTTGGATGCAAGACAGACCGAGTGGAGCGAGCACGGCCCGGATATGTCCGATCAAATCACTGGCCGAAGCGCCTCTCCCGCGTAACGTCAGCGTACGCCATTTTCCTACATGGCTCGGCAGTGGCTGCTGCGAGCTGCCGTTTCCTGCGCGCCCGGATTGCTTCTAGCACAGAGGCGGTTGTCGACTACGACCCTCTTGGCCACCGCGCCCGTCATGTCCAATGATGAACTCACAGAACAATGCCGTTCAGGCGGCGCCATCGAAAATACTGGTTCCGGGGGCGACTGGCGGCACGGGGCGCGCGATCGTCGCGCAAGCGCTCGCACGCGGCGAGGACGTGACCGTGCTCGTGCGCTGACCGAGAAAGCGGCGGACCTGGAAGGGGTGGAGCAGCGTGTTCGGCGCCGTGTTCAGGTTATGAAGCACCGAGGCAATCGCCGACGCTTGAGCGACGAGCGGCAAATACTCGGTCGCAACGAACAAACTGCCAGAGCAGGATGGTCTGGCCCTGTGCCTGCGGCATCGTCAGGCCCTAGCTCCGGTGAAGACGCATCAGCAGGATGTGGACCTGGAGAATGATCTGGTTCTCATCGTCCGCTTGTCGCCAATCAGGGCACGGAAGTGCTGGTTGGGCTTGTGGACATCCTCCCGGCAAACGTCATACCCGCCCCCGGGATGGTGCGCATCCTCACGTACCCATTGTCCATCGGAATTTCGCGATTTCCGTGGTGTGGATCCAGATCGTCCAAACAGCGTCTTGCAAAGATCGCAGCGAGTCGATGATGCATCGTTGCGATGCGGTCTGTCCCGATTCACCGTTGGCCATCACGGTAAAGTTCGGGGCAATGACCTCGATACGACTCTATAAGCCCAGGTAAGCTATCCGGATTGGCGCATCCGCTGCAGATTGTCTTACTGTGATCCACCGATCACCCACGTCAACGACGATAACTTTTTTCTCGGCGTTCGGCGCTGCGAGACGGTCCTCATCCTTCTTGTAGCAACCAGGAAAAAGGCCGGGGTCGACGATACGACCCCGGCAGTTGAGGGAGGAGCGCCTAGGGCGCCCAAGCCGGCATTCGCCAATCAATCTTATAGGCCCGCTGCCGGCGGCGGATTCGCGGTACGTTCGCCCGAAGCTCGCTCCGAGCCAAATGTCGGCGAGCATCCGTGAGCGGACCTCGCCTTGACGCACAATTCCTCCAGCTACAGGATCAATTATCGAGGTCGTTTCAAAGAACAGCTGCAGCTGATTGTTCAACGAAGTACGGCCCATACTTCGCATTTTTCCTCAATCCGCCGTCCAGCCACCGTCCAGAAGCAAGCTACTACCAGTGACCAAGCTGGAGGCATCGGAGGCCAAATAGACAATCGCCCCAAGTAGATCCTCGATTTGACCGAGCCGACCTAGTTTTATTTTTGACAGTACTTCAGCCTTGAAGTCAGCATCCTCAAAAAACGGCTTTGTCATCGGGGTCTCGATGAACGTGGGAGCGATTGTGTTGCTGCGGATTCCATGGGGCGCAAAATCGAGCGCAAAAGCTTTATTCATCCCTTCAAGCCCCCATTTAGAGGCGCAATAGAGCGATCGGTTGCGAGCACCGACATGGCCCATTTGAGAGCCAACATGTATGAGTGAGCCGCGAACCTCTTCTGCAATCATACGCTTCGCTGCGGCCTGTCCGACGAAGAAGGCGCCTTTTAGATTTAGACCGACAACCACATCGTAGTCCT
Source organism: Bradyrhizobium commune (assembly GCF_015624505.1). NCBI lineage: Bacteria > Pseudomonadati > Pseudomonadota > Alphaproteobacteria > Hyphomicrobiales > Nitrobacteraceae > Bradyrhizobium > Bradyrhizobium commune. Next base: position 6,433,200 of record NZ_CP061379.1, read on the forward strand.
CTTCGCTCACTTCGATTGCAGACTTCGGTCGGTTCGTTCCCGCATTGTTGATAAGAACATGATAAGCTGGCCGGCTTTTAAAAAAAGCCGCGACAGCAGCAATATCCGTGACGTCAAGTATCATCCAATCGGCGGTCTGACCTCGACCGCAGATCGCGTTCGCCGCGGCCTCGATCTCGCTCGATGAGCGCGCGATCAGCGTCACCTTGGCGCCTGCTTCCGCAAGCGCTGCGGCAGCGGCAAGCCCAATACCTCGCCCGGCGCCGGTCACGACGGCACGACGCCCATCAAGTCGAAAACTTGGTGTCGTGGGTAAGTGCATTTCCATTTCACTAAAGCCATTTCTTCGCGAGGCCTTCACGGACTCCGCCAAGCTGCAGTCCCTCAATACTTTTCCAAATAGAGATTCATGGTAGCGAGCGCCAAACCGTACGGTACCAGCTCGTGCATCTCGCGACGGATACGTTCCACGATGCACTTGCGCGTATTGCGCAGCGCGGTCGTCGAGCGCGTCGAAAGCTTTTCGGCGATCGTCCACGCGCGCGGGTTCAGCGCATCCCCAGACATCACCTCTCCGACCATGCCCAGCTCATGGGCTTGCCGTGCCGTCAGTTCCTCGTCCATGAGCAGGAAATAACGTCCGCGATTAGGTCCGAGCAGCATTGGAAAGAGAACGTGAACGCCGTCCCCAGGAACCAGCCCGGCAGGAAAATGACCGGAATCGGCGAATGTTGCCGTGTCTGCGGCAAGGACGATGTCGCAGAGTAGCGCGAGCTCGCAATGGCGTGTCGCCGGCCCATTGACTGCGGCGATCATCGGTGCCTCGATAGCCAGAAGTGCGTCCATCATGGCTATCATTTCGCGCTGTGCCGTGTTCGTGTACTCAGTGTCGGTCGGCGGACGGTCCGGCCAGTACTTGGTCGCATCGTTTGCAGTGATCCGCGGGCCGCAGAATTCGTTTCCGGCGCCCGTCAAAATGATCACGCGATTTCCATAATCATCGCCGACTTTCCGAAAGAGCTCGGGCAGTTCGAGATGTGCAAGCTTACTCCATTGCAGGGGACCACCGTTCGTATGCAGCGTGATCTGCAAGATGCCGTCCCGGCGTTCCAATTTCGCGCATTGATACCTGTCAGCATAGTTCTCAAAGGTGCTCATAGTTTCTCCCCTCATCAGTGATTGTCCGCCTATCGACAGGTGGCGCCGGGTTTCCAGCTTGGCTCGATCGGTCAGTTTGGCAGCAGGCGAAAACGGATCTGGTAAATATTTCCCCGAAGGACTGTTGAGGAACTGGCAAAGACATCCTGAAGCCTATTCGGAACTACTGGCATATGCCCAATGCACGTAGCTCTTGAAAAGAGAAGTCATCGCCGTCCCGACGGCCTCGCACCCAACTGGGGCCCCCTTTCGGCTCCGGCTGCATGTCGACGACAATTGACGATTCATAGACGATCGTACGTCTTTGAATCTTCCAACGGTTGTTTCGCCGCTCGAATCGATCAACGCTGCGCCCGGAAATCAGAAGCACCTTGCCTGAAGTCGTATTGCCCTCGACGTCTCCTACGAGCTGGGAGAGCGCATCTTTCGCTTCAGGCGGATAGCACTGAACCACCTGCGCGTAGCTTTCGACAAGTGCGAGGTCTGGTCCGGCGAAATCAATAAGGACGTTGCCAAAGCTGTGCCAGGAGACGCTGATCGTCTTATGCCGCTCCCTTACCCAGAAGACGAATTCCTCAACGGTCAGGTCTTTACCGTGATTGTCGACCGCATCCTCGTGGTAGACCTCCCGGATCAAGTTGTAATCCAGCCGGTCGATGGCACGGGAATAGCGGGCGAGCACGTCTAGAATCTCGATCCGATCGGCGGTCCGTTCGAGTGTGAATTGGTCGGTCCTGGCCGTCATATTGCCTCCCTGCGCCTTCTCGGGAATCACTTTGCTCTGGTTGTGGCGGCTGCGTTCCCACCTGCTAGCCTCCCGAATATGGCTGCTTTTCCAAGGGCAGATCCGCTCGAATAGTCCTGGCCGTGGAAGCCGCCGACAACCTCCCCGGCAGCGAAGACGCGCGGGATATGCTCACCATATGGGTTCACCAAGCGCATCGCGCGGTCTACGGCCAGACCGCAGTAGCTTGCAATCAGCGCGGTCGCACAAGGATATCCGTAAAACGGCGGTTTCTCGATTGTCGGTGGCACTCCGAAATTGCCGCTCAGACTCGCGCGGCCGAACTCGGTGTCGATCCCCGCGCGGATGTCGTCGTTGTAGCGCACCACGGTCTGCTCAAAGATCTGAGGGTCGATGCGGAGCCGCTCGGCTAGTTCCGCTAATGTATCGGCCCGAACCATAAGACCGTTCTTTTCTGCTAAGTCGTAGTTGCAGGGATTGGGCACCGGCTTGGACATTGCCATTATTCGGCCGTCGAGTATCTGGAAGCCGACCGCTTCAGGTTGCTTGAGGCAGGCTTCGCCGATTTCCTTGTATGAAATGGACTCGTTGACAAAGCGCTTGGCTGCGCGGTTCACAATGATGCTGCCATCATACATCGACACGATCAGGATCGGCCGATCATCACGCGCAGTACCAAGATAGGAATTCAACGAGAAGCCGAAAGTCCCCTTAAGATAACCGACGTCGCGATGGTCGGCGCCCAACGCCAGGCCCATCAGAAATCCGTCGCCCGTATTTGCCTCTCCGCCACCTCGGAGCGCGGCTCGCAGATGAGGCGCGTAGCGGTCGATGAGCTCCTCGCTCTGCGTGAATCCCCCCGTAGCGATCACTACGCCGGAAGTCACGCAAAACTCGAATGGGCCATCTTTGGCACAAACGGCAACCGTAACGGGATCATCATGGGAGCGCCCCGGGCGGATACGCTGAGCTGCGCACTCAGTGCGGTAGGCGATCCGCTGGACCTGCGAGATCCTTTTGCGGAGCGCTTCCATCATTTGGCGCGGATCGACTGAATGAGCCCTGGGGACCGACATGCTTGAGGCCAAGGTGACCGGACCGAACTCGACGCCGTGCCTCTGCAGCCATTCGTATGCGTCCAGCTGCCTCTCGACGTAAACGTCGGTAAGATCGGGATCGTTCTTGCCGTTACCGCACTTCATCAAGTCGGCGCGCAGCAAATCGACCGAGTCTTCGACGCCCAGCGCCTTCTGGGCCTCGGTTCCCGCGAAGGCAAAGCCTCCCCCGCTCTGCACTGTGCTTCCCCCGTAGCTGCTCGCCTTTTCTATCAGTGTGACCTCCGCGCCAGCTTCGGCCGCCGACAGGGCCGCGCAAAAGCCAGCCAGGCCTCCACCGGCTACGAGGACTTCCGCGCGCCTATTTTGTTTCGACACTACTAATCCTCTGTCTCATAACTCTGGATTAGGCCGCGCGCCCCATAGTCTTCCAGGCATTAGCCAGTTCGTAGACCTGTTGTCCGACAAGCTCGAGATGGGCGGTGACTGTCGGGTCGACACACTCGCCATCCTTGAAGGGTGTCTGGGCCGAGTTGATAGCGGCCCCGAAGGGTGTGGGCCAGGAACGCAGAGCATGTGCGACGGATCGAAGCGCGCTGAGAGTTGAACCGGTAGCTTGCCAGCCGTAGGCGCACACAATGATTCCGAACGCCCGCCCGTGGAGATAGGGGCGGACATCCGTGCGTAAGTCTTCGACGTAATCTAGCGCATTCTTGACTAGGCCGGAAATCGATCCGTGGTATCCCGGAGAGGCTATGATCACACCGTCAGCTTCCCTCAATGCTGTGATAAGTGCGGTCGCGCTAGCATCACGGTAGGGTAGATCGGGCGAGTAGAGCGGCAGCTCTAAATCGGAGCCCGCAAAGATACGCGTGCGGGCTCCAAGCGATCCGGCAGCCGCAATGGCATGCCGAAGCGCAGTCTCCGAGGTAGACCCGGGCCGGGTTGTACCGCCCAACCCGACTATGAACGGAGCATGCATGTGGGCCTCCATATCCGAGACATCTCAACCGGCCGCATTTGAATGCTGTGGTTTGAATTGTGCCCTGAGACCGCGAGTTTCGAGGATGGGCAACACGTCCCGATTGAAGCGTGCGATGCCATCCTTGAAATTCACAAACGTCATCAGCAGGCCATCCAGCCCTGCGTCGGACAGCGAATGAAGACGGTCAACGATGCTATCGGCAGAACCCACAATCAGCGCTCCTCCACCACCAGCCGCAAAGTTGCGGCGGAGTGAGTGCATCACTTCCGGTGAGGCTCCCTTGCTGGACACTTCTTGTTGCGCCACAAAGCGATCGACGCTCTCAGTGTCCGCATTCTCGACGGCGTAATATTCGACGTAGCGTTCGGCCTCTGCCTGGGTGTCGCGCTGAACTACGGGAGCGAAGGCCCACACTTGCACCTTGCGTCCGAACTCTTCGAGCGCGTACCGTTTGTAATCGGAAATCTGTTGTTGCCACGCCTCAGGACGTTCCGCGTTGAACAGAACGAAGCAGATGTCGGCCTGCTCGCAAGCAAAACGTCGTCCGATTTCGGAGCCGCCCGCGTTCATGATTGGAGGATAAGGTTTTTGGACGGGCTTGGGCATCGACATGCCCTTCTCGATATTGTAGAATTTCCCCTTGAAGTCGAACTCGTCTTCTTCGGTCCAGAGTCGTTTGAGGATCGCAAGCCATTCTGCCAAATGCTGGTATCGTTCGGTATGTTCCTTTAAGGGTGCACCGAACATCTCCAGTTCTGGCTTATTCCAGCCCGCTACAATGTTGAGCGCGAGCCGCCCGCCAGTAATGGCGTCGATCGTGGCACACTGCTTTGCCGCAACAATTGGATGCATCGTCGGCGCGTGAGTAGTCGGGAATATGGCTGAGTACCGCGTCGCTTGTCCGATCGCAGCTGAAAGGGTGAACGGATCGAAAACGACGCCCGTCGGGTGCTTTGTATTGCCGGGCACAAAGCCTTTATAGCGCGCGTACGCAACGATGGCTTCGTATCCGGCGCCGTCCGCCATCTTCGACGCTTCTAGGGCGTTGGCCCAACTTGGCCTGTAGGCTTCGGGAACGAGCGTCTGGGCCGAGCCCCTGCCATTTAAGCCGAAGATGCCGAGCTTGAGGCGGTTCTGTCCGAAGATGGGATTCGTCTGATCGTTCATAGCCATTTCCACGTGATGGTCGGAGCTCTTACTAGTCTCCGATATGTCGTGGATGACTCTAGGCTGGATCATCGCCGCGGATTAGCGGACAAGAGCGAAAAACATTATTTCCCGCCCGGAATGAATGGCCTGTCCTGCTGTAGCCGCGATCGATCTGTAGGAGGAAGCCGTCGCCATAGCTCGCCATTACGGATTGGCACACGGCGAGCGGCTGTGGCTGCATGCCCGCAAACTTCACAGACGCCTAATGCTGCTGGACCGTCCGATGGTGCGAGAGGATTGCGTACATGGTCAGCGGCCTTGCGACATGCGAAGCAGCGAGGCGCCCAATCGGCCTGCTCCATCGGCCAGTTCCAATTGAACGGACTCGCACAGATCCTATCCAGCGGGTCTGACGACGGCAGGCCGCCACACGTACTGAGTTTCGACCCTTTCAACCCCTACTTCTGGTCGTCGTGCAGAATTCCTTACGATCAAATCTCCCTTGACTATCACCTGTCGCGGCGAGGACGTACCTCGCTGGATCAAGTCCATGAGAAGACGTGTCGTTTCGCTCGTCATGATTTCGATCGGCTGCGAATAGCTCGTTAGCGAGAATGATGGCCATCTCGCCGGGCCGGCATCATCGAAGCCTACGATCGAGATGTCGTCGGGGATCCGAAGACCGAATTCGCTGCGACACACCTCCAACGCAGCCAGTGCCATGTGATCGTTTGCGCAAAAGAGCGCGTCGGGAATGGGACCTTGCTTGCACATCAGGCGAACCGCATCCCTGGCCGCTTCGAACTCGTAGTTGCCCACGATGCGCAGAGGCTCTCCATAGCCGTTCTGGGCCAACCAACTCGTGAAGCCATGCTCGCGCTCGCGACTAGTGGAAGTGTGTTCTAGACCGGCCATGAAGCAGAAGCGCCGGTGGCCACTAGCGGCAAGGAACTCCGCGATCGCGCGGGCTCCGTTAACATTATCACCGGTGACGCTCGACACGCTGCTATCGTTCGTCGCGCGATTGAACATTACCACCGGAATGCCGGAGTTGTCGCATTCCCGAGCCAGGCTCGAGGACATGGTCGTCGAACATAGCACCAGGCCGTCCACCTGAAACTGGAGTACTTTCTCAATCCCAAGATCGACCGTGCCGTCCTGATCGGGCGTGAAGAGCAGGACTTGGTAGCCGAGAGCTTGAAGCTCGCGCGAGAGTGCCTGAAGGGCCTGAGGATTGAACTGATTTTCAAGATAGCCGACCGCCACACCTATCACACGCGATTTGCGAGTGATGAGTGACCGCGCGATCAAGTTAGGCCTGTAGCCCAGCGTGCGTGCCGCTTTCAGAATCCGTTTACGCGTAGCTGCAGCGACGCTGGCACCAGGAGTGAATGCTCTTGAAACGGCGGATTGAGATACACCGGCGAGCTTCGCGACGTCAGTGGCGTTTACCTCGCGAGAGACCCGCTCGTCGCCTGCGTCTTGGCCCCTTCTCATATGCTGTCGCTCGCGGCGGAAAATCCCAAGTCTGCTTTACGACATAGCTTTGCTTCGCCGCAACGAAAGTGCCGAATTTTCACGTTTTGCTCCAGGCGCTGTAATCCTCACGTCCGGCCATGTTGCCCTCCAGTTGACATGCTCGAGCGATGCTGTTCATGCACCGCGGTTAGAGCAGTTGCTGTGAGGGCAATCCCGTCCCGCCGCGCATTCCGGTAGCTCGAGTCCTCGGGGCTATCGGTCCGAAATTGGCCGGCTCGTACAGTCATCTCCCAGATAGGCGGCTTGGACGGGTCGGCAGCCCCTGCACGTCCACCGTGGAGACAATCGGGAGCATCGATGCTCCGATCGATCCGGTTGCGACTGCACCGGCAAGGCTTCTTGACGTTGCGGTGGCAAGAGTGCTCTTCCCGACGGTTTCGCACGTTTCATGAAAATATTGCATACGAATGCAGAGCTCAATCGCGAGGAAGTCAGGGATGGTCCTGTCGTTGGCTAGAGATTACAGGGCGGTCTCGGTAGGAAACAAGCACCAAATCTCGCTCGAACATGCGGTTATGGTTGGGATTTCTTTAGAAAGACGCTGCAATGGCAGAGACTTCATAAGACTGACAGTCGAATGGGAAATCCGACACATGCAGGGAGAATCCAAAAGCGATGGACAAACGCCGATGATCGTGCATACGATTGCAAGAGGAAAAGCAGAGGACGTAAGAACCATCATGAGAAAGCTGATCGAAGAATTTGCGTTTGCCTTAACCCTGGAAGTGCCGACGCCCGTCGATCTGGGCAATATTCCAGCAGGAGGTCGGAAGGTGTCCACCATTGTCGGGGGCAAATTCGAGGGACCAACGCTGAGTGGACGGGTGATTGGCGGAAGCGACTGGCTGTTGATGCGGCCCGACGGCGTTCTCCAGATGGATGCCCGGCTTACGCTAGAAACAAAGGAGGGCCATGCCTTTGGCATGAGCTACACGGGATACCGCCACGGTCCCAGGGACGTGCTTGATCGACTGGGCCGTGGCGAAGCCGTCGACCCCGACACGTATTATTTCCGCGCGACCCCGGTCTTTGAGACGTCTTCTCCCGCGCTCGACTGGATCAACAGAACGATCTTCGCGGCGACCGGAACAAGGTCGGCGGAGGGGCCGACCTATTATATCTACGCGATCAAGTAGCCGGCATGCGAACCGAGCCCTCGCCCGCCGCTTGAGTGCATCGCGGCGAGAGGCGATTCAAAAGACAGATACTTGTGAATCTCATACGTGGCCCACGCGTGTGGATTGCAAAGCACTATTAGGGGAGCCGAATGTCCATTTGGTTGAAGCGAGCAGAGGCTCGCGACGCGGCCGACAGCAAGGTGCGCGGGATCGTCGAAGGCATCCTTGCCGACATCGAAAAGCGTGGCGATGTCGCGGTGCGCGAATTCTCGATCAAGTTCGACAATTGGGATCGAGAGAACTATCGTCTAAGCCCTGGAGAAATACAGGGCTGCATCGATCAGCTTGACGAAAGGGATCTGCGCGATATCGAGTTTGCGCAGAAGCAGGTCCGCAACTTCGCTCAAGTTCAGCGTGAAGCCTTGAAGGACGTCGAAGTTGAGACCCTGCCGGGTGTAGTGCTTGGGCATAAGAACGTGCCGGTTAATGCCGCCGGCTGCTACGTTCCGGGCGGCAAATACCCGCTGCTCGCTTCGGCACACATGTCCGTCATCACTGCAAAGGTCGCCGGCGTCAAGCGCGTCGTGACCTGCGCACCTCCGTTCGAGGGCAAGGCCGCACCGGCTATTGTTGCCGCGCAAGCCATGGCGGGTGCCGACGAGATTTACGTGCTCGGGGGTATACAGGCCGTCGGAGCCCTGGCGATCGGGACAGAGTCGGTCGCTTCCGTCGACATGCTTGTGGGCCCGGGGAACGCCTATGTCGCCGAAGCTAAGCGACAGCTTTTCGGTCGCGTCGGCATCGATCTCTTCGCCGGACCGACTGAGACGCTCGTCATTGCGGATGAATCAGTCGACGGCGAGATGTGCGCAACCGATCTGCTCGGGCAGGCTGAACATGGAGCGGATTCCCCTGCTATCCTGCTCACCACGAGCGAGAGGTTGGCGCGGGAGACGATGCGAGAGATCGAGCGGCTTCTCACAATCCTGCCGACTGCGGCGGTGGCGTCGCAGTCATGGTCACACTTTGGCGAAGTGATTGTCGCCGAGAACGAGGAAGAAATGGTTCGTATCGCCGATGAAATCTCATCGGAGCATGTGCAGGTCATGACTAGGGATCCAGATTATTTTCTGCGCAATATGACCAACTACGGCGCCTTGTTCTTGGGCCCGCGCACCAACGTCAGCTTTGGTGACAAGGTGATTGGTACGAATCATACCCTGCCCACGCGCAAAGCAGCTCGGTATACGGGGGGCCTTTGGGTGGGCAAATTCTTGAAGACATGCACCTACCAGAAAGTCCTGACCGACGAGGCATCGGCGATGATTGGTGAGTATTGTTCCCGCCTGTGTGCGCTTGAAGGCTTCGTGGGACACGCGGAGCAGGCAAATATTCGAGTGCGGCGCTATGGCCGGCGAAATGTGCCGTACGGTGGTAGGGCCGACCACATTGAGCGCCTGTGATCGAGGCGGTCCACCCCGCACATCTACCTCAACGCGGCGTCGACGCCCGGATTTAGAGCGGCGTCCGTCTGTTGCGGACCAACAATGTTGCGCGACACTCCCCTGCCCTTTTGCACGGAGGACCTCCTCCTTCTAGCGCAGTGTACGCGCCGCCTTCAGCTCGCGAAGTATCGCCGCTCGCCGCCCGCGACCGGCTCGGAAGGTCATCTTCCGGTCCCAACCAGTTGCTCCAGCAGCCATGAGCCGGCTGGTCCCGGAGGACGGTCCTGTCGATGCACAGCGGCGGTCGCGATCGTTGGACGACGCACATGTTTCGGCCACCTCGCGATCACCAGTTCCACAAGGCGACCTGCCTCGAGGTCGCTGGTGACCATGTGCACCGGCATATTACCCCAGCCCATTCCGGCCAGGAGCATCGCATGCTTCGCGCCCAGGTCCGCAAGGCGGCAGGTGCGTACGCTCACGACACCATTGTCGCGGCCTTTCGTCAGTTCCGAGCGGTCGGTCAGCACGAGCTGCAGGTGGTCGCGCAGGTCTTCGTCTTGCAGTGTCTCTCCGCTTTGCCTTTGCATCAGCGCCAAGGGATGCGTGGGCGCAGTGACCGGAACGAGTTCGATCGCATCCATGGCTACCGACGCCAACTCGTCCGATACGTTGGCGAAGTCGATGACGATGCCAAAGTCAGCGTGACCCTCCAGGACGGTCTTTACGGTCGCCCCCATGGACTCGACATAAAGCCGGGTCTGCACGGTCGGGAACCGCTGATCGAATTTCGACAGTACGATGAAGAGGGACGGCATCGGGAACATCGCGTCGACGACCATGGTCACTTCCGGCTCAATACCCTCGCGCAGCGCGCGTATCTGGCGCTCGAAGCCAGCGCTGGTCTCGATGACACGGCGCGCACGTGGAAGGAGCCCACGCCCGGCTTCGGTTAGATCCGGCCGATATCCGCTGCGGTCGAACAGGGGGACACCGACCGTCCCTTCGAGCTTCTGGATTGCGTAGGTGACGGAGGACTGCGAGCGGTTGAGCCGCCGGGCTGCCGCCGAAAAGCTCCCTTCCTCGACCGTGACCGCGAACACGTGCAACTGATCAAGGTTGATTCCGAACTCCATCGAATTCTCCGATAGACAATCTCCATTCTATCCCAGTTTTTTAGCGGAAGCAATAAGGCTATGTCCGGCGGCGAGTACGCAACGCACTGGATGGAGCACATCATGAAAATACTGCATGTCGATACAAGCATTACCGGCCCCGCCTCGGTCAGCCGCACGCTCTCTGCCGAAGTCGTCCGTGCCCAACGGCTGTTGCACCCCGACGCCGAGGTGACTGTTCGGGACCTTGCATCAGAGCCGATCGGCCATCTCTCCGGCGCGCATCTTCTGGCTGCGCAGGGAACCGTGCCCGAGCAGGAGGCTGTTCGCAACGACCTTTCTGCAGGACGCGGCGCGTTGGAGGAATTTCTCGCGGCGGACACCGTCGTCGTGGGTGCGCCGATGTACAATTTCACCATTCCAAGCCAACTGAAGGCGTGGATCGATCGTCTCGCGGTGCCGGGCGCCACCTTCCGCTACACCGAAAACGGCCCCGTGGGCCTGGCCGGACGCAAGAAGGTCATCGTCGCCTCCTCCCGCGGTGGCTTCTACGGGCCGGGCACAGCCGCCGAGGCGCTCGACCATCAGGAGACGTACCTGCGCGCGATCTTTAGCTTCATGGGCGTGACCGACCTTACGATCGTGCGGGCGGAAGGTGTTGCGCTGGGCGAGGAGGCCCGGGCGAAAGCCATCGATGGCGCGCGCAGCGAGATCGCCGGTTTGGCGGCCTAGTCGTTGGTCCGTCACGCTGTGCTCGCCGCATGCATTGCGGGGGCACGCTGGGCGGCCTCCAAACTCGATCGAGGAGACCTTCCATGACGAATCGCAGCGTTCTCTCCATCCGTACGCCCCGTCGCGAGCATATTGGCTCTCTCGAGACCCGTTTCGCGCTCGGCGATCCGATCGACCATGCCTACGACCCCTTCCTGACTTTAAGCCATCATGGCCCGCAGTTCTTCGGTCCGAACAACCAGGGCATGCCGTTCAGCGACCATCCCCATAGCGGCTTCGAAACCGTGACCTTCATCCTCGAAGGCGCGCTGGTTCACACCGACTCTGGCGGGCATCGGCGCACCGTCGAGAAGGGGGGCGTGCAGTGGATGACGGCGGGCGCCGGCGTGGTCCACAATGAGCAGGTCCCGCCAGACTTCTTTCGAACAGGCGGGCTGCTGGAGGTGATCCAGCTCTGGATCAACTTGCCATCGCGGCTGAAAATGACTCCGCCTGCCTATATCGGCGTTCAGGCCGAGGGTCTGCCTTCAGTGCCCCTGGCAGGCGGGGGTGGGAAGCTACATCTGGTCTCCGGCGAATATGCGGGCGCAGTCGCCCCGATACGCTCGATTACCGGCATGTTCATGTCCCAGGCAGATCTTGTTGCCGGCGGGCGGGTTGAACTACCCGCGCCACGCGGCCGCACTGTCCTCCTCTATGTGGTGCACGGCGAAGTGACGGTCGGCGGTCGGTCGGCGACTGGGGGCGACCTGATAGGTTTCGCTGACGATGGCGATGCGATCGCAGTCGAAGCGCTCTCCGACGCCATTCTCCTTTTCGGCCATGGCGATCCGATCCGCGAGCCTGTCGTGGCGCGTGGGCCGTTCGTTATGAACACCGAGGCGGAAATCGATCAAGCCTATAGCGATTTCCGCGCAGGCTTGTTCGGAGAGCCGCCGTCCGTCGCCGAGATCGCTTGAATGATGAACGGCGGGTTTCGAGAAACTCAAACGCCGCTTTGAATAGCGACAAAGAAGCGTGAAGCCGCCAAGCCGCAGCGGGCGACTGCCCTCCGAAGGCAAAGGTCACATGTTCGAATGGTGTCGAACGCGCCAGTCTTCTTATTTCTCAGGGCGATATGCGCGATACGATAAAAGCTCGATCGCATGCGCATTCGAGAGTCAGCACCCTGACAAAAACTCGACGCTGAGGGTCGATCGCTCAACAGTTTGCGACTTGTGACTCTTCATCGCGGCCCGGTTTCAAATAGGGTCGCGCTCAGGCGCCACTTTCCGCGACACCGAAAACGGCCCCGTGGGCCTGGCCGGACGCGAGAAGGTCAGCGTCGCCTCCTCCCGCGGTGGCTTCTACGGGCCGGGCACAGCCGCCGAGGCGTTCGACCACCAGGAGACGTACCTGCGCGCGATCTTTGGCTTCATGGGCGTGACCGATCTTACGATCGTGCGGGCGGAAGGTGTAGCGCTGGGCGAGGAGGCCCGGGCGACCGCCATCGATGGCGCGCGCAGCGAGATCGCCGGTTTGGCGGCCTAGTCGTTGGTGCGTCTCGCTGTGCTCGCCGCATGCATTGCGGGGCACGTTATTCGGGGACACGGCCGTCGAACTCAGGACCGGTGCGCAAATCCGACCAGCTGTTGACAGCGTCTGAAGATTATTCCGGCCTCTGAAAGAGTCTCTTGCGCCGGTGGCATTTGTCCGAGGCGTGGTTTCGCATACAGATCGTGCCAATATGAAGTTTCAGGGAAGAATCCGGACGGTCTCTTGACTGCGAACGGCATTGCCCAGTTGGGCGTTCTGATCACCGTTTTCGACCGTGGTCGGACCTCATCACCGTGCGCGATCACGTACCACGGGTCGCTCCGAAACGATTCTCGCGCCTCGGTTTGCCATCAATCGCGGCCTGACAGCCGTCGAGGCACGACAAGCCATACATTTCTCGGAGGGCCTCATGGTAGGTAGGCTTTCTGACAAGACAGCCATCGTCACTGGCGCGGGTTCGGGTATTGGCCGCGCGACCGCTATTCGTTTCGCTGAGGAAGGAGCAGTTGTAATCGCTTCGGGTCTCTCTGAGGGTCTCGAAGAGACCGCCGATCTGTGCAGAGCGAAAGGCGCCGTTGCCCTGGCCGTGGTCGCCGATGTCAGCCGGAGCGGTTCGGGGGAGGTCATACTTGACGCTGCCAACAATGTCTCCCGGTGTCCCAATGTGTTGGTGAATAATGTCGGTATCGCCGGCACGACCGCAGTCTACGATACGACGGACGAGGAGTTCGACCGCATCTTCGACATCAATCTCAAGAGCGTGCTGCGTATTTCTCGCCCATTTTTGCTGCTGTGTCGTTCCCAAGAGGCGCCAGGGTCGATCATCAACATATCCTCGGTGCAGGGCATTCTTGGATTTCAAAACAACGCATCCTATGCAGCGACCAAGGCTGGTGTCATAGGCTTGAGCAGGCAGATGGCCCACGATTGCGCCGCGTTCAATGTTCGGGTGAATGTGGTTGCACCCGGGATCATTGAACCGCCGCGGACTGAAGCCCGTCTGCGCGATCCAGCCTTCAGAAAATTTTCTGTTCAATCGACGCCGCTAGGCCGCGCCGGCCGTGCGGATGAGGTTGCCGCAGCATGCCTTTTCCTTGCCAGCGATGAAGCGAGTTTCATCACGGGTCAGGTACTCGCGGTAGACGGCGGGGCGTCGGCAACCGTGTTCCGTTCCTAGTGTTCGGAGACGACCATGCACTTTGTGAGCACCGGACAGTCACATTCAATACGGTCGCGATCTCGCTATGTCCGGCCGTCGACGTCAGCAGTTGGCTGAACAGGCCCAAAAGAAGTGAAATCCAAATCGGAGGAGAATGAAATGCTTTCTAGACAACTGATACCCGCAATGCTTTCGGTGGCTATCGCCACCTTTGCAGCGAGCGCGGCGCTCGCTCAGAAAAAATATGATGCTGGCGCTACAGATACTGAAATCAAAATTGGCAACTTGATGCCCTACAGTGGTCCAGCATCGTCCTACGGCGTGGTCGGGAAGGCCGAAGAAGCGTATTTCCGGATGACCAACGACCGCGGCGGTATCAACGGTCGCAAGATAAACTTCATATCCTACGACGACGCGTATTCACCGCCGAAGGCGGTCGAGCAGACTCGCAAGCTTGTTGAAGGCGACGAGGTGCTGCTCGTATTCAGTCCGGTCGGTACTCCATCGAATACGGCAATCCAGAAATATCTGAACGCCAAGAAGGTGCCGCAGCTCTTTGTCGCGAGCGGCTCCTCCAAATGGGATGATCCGAAGAACTTCCCGTGGACCATGGGGTTTCTATTGAATTATCAGACCGAGGCAGAAATCTATGCAAAATGGTTGATAAAGGAGAAGCCGGACGCGAAGATCGGAATTCTCTATCAGAACGACGACTTTGGAAAAGAGTATTTGAGGGGCGTTAAGGCCGGCTTGGGCGCCAAAGCTTCCAGCATCATTATGGAAGAGAGCTACGAGGTTTCTGAGCCATCGATCGATTCTCACATCATCAAGCTCAAGGCCGCCAGTCCCGACGTGCTGATGATCTTTGCGACCATCAAATTCGGTGCGCAAGCCATCAGAAAAGCCGCCGAACTCGGCTGGAACCCCCTGAAGATCATCAACAATGGAGCATCGTATGTCAGCAGCGTGATGAAGCCGGCTGGCTTCGAGAACGCGCAGGGCGCGCTATCTGCTGCCTTTGCCAAGGATATCTCGGACCCCCAATGGAAAGATGATCCCGGCATGAAGAGGTTGTCCGAGTTCCTTGACAAGTACATGCCGGGCGTCGACAGGACCGATGCCAACATCATATACGGCTACGGCGCGGCTCAGACACTCGTCAAGGTTCTGGAAATGTGTGGCGAAGATCTTACTCGCGCTAATGTCATGAAGCAGGCGGCGAGCCTGAAAGACGTCGCACCTGACACTCTGCTGCCTGGTGTAAAGATCAACACCAGCGCGACTTCCTATTCTGTGATCAGTCAGCTTCGTATGCAGCGATTCAAGGGCGATAGATGGGAGCTGTTTGGCGACCTCCTTGGTAAAGACACCCCTAGCGAATAGTGCGTTAAGGCGGTGATTTCCATAAGGCTCCTGCGGTTCTCCGCAGGGCTAACTTCTTCGGCTCGGAGCAAGCACGACTTCAGCCACTGTCCTGCCCCACTCTCGATCGTCGGAACAACTAGGGTCGCCGACGTCGAAAGCGTCGACGCTTGGCAGTGCGTAACGCGACATGCCGAGGCGGAACATAGCGAGGTGACGATCGGCCGTCGGTCGGCGCCTGGGGGCGATCTGATAGGTTTCGCCGACGACGGCGATGCGATCGCGGTCGAAGCGCCCTCTGACGCCACTCTCCTTTTCGGCCATGGCGATCCGATCCGCGAGCCTGTCGTGGCGCGTGGGCCGTTCGTTATGAACACCGAGGCGGAATCAATCAAGCCTATAGCGATTTCCGCGCAGGCTTGTTCGGAGAGCCGCTCGTCCATCGCCGAGATCGCTTGAATGATCGACCGGCGGAATTTCGGGAAACTCAAACGCCGCATCGAAAAGCGACAAAGAAGCGTGAAGCCGCCAAGCCATCCTCCCGCTCCAGGGACCCTCCAGGGGATGATAGCACCGAGTGGGCTTTACCAGTGCTGCAATCACTCCACCCCGTAATGGCGATGGCACGATGCGCAGACGCCGTCGAGGCGGTCGCTGACTTCAGTGACCGATTTCAGGTCATGGGCTTCCGCCGCCTGGTAGGCCTTGTCTGCGGCGGCGGCCAGTTTCTTCACATAGAGATTCCACTCCGCGTCCTGCGCCCGCCCGGGGATCATCAGCGCGTTGGTGGCTTCGGCCAGCGTCGCCGCGCCGCTGACGATGTCTTCCCAATCCTCGTCGGTCCTGGGCGATAGGTCGCGCTCACCTTTGGCGTCGATCACAGTGCCGTTGACGCTCCAGATCACCCGCGCGGCCGGCGTCAGCACATGCTCCATGAAGGTCTTCATGTCGACATGGGCTTGGAATGGCGTCGGCGAGGGGCTGTCGGACCGCGAGGGTGACGCGGAAAGGCCGGCGAAGGTGACTGTGGCGATCACGCTTACAGCAAATCGGGACCTGTTCATCGTCACAGCACCTGTATGGTGAAGCCGATCCAGCGTCCGCAGGCAACGACCGCGATCCAGAGCAGGATCGACAGCAGGCCTGCGATCCGCGCCGACATCGGCGGCCGCGCCTGCTTGTCCCATTGCGGCATGTCCTTGGCGCTGATGGCATGGAAGATGACCATGTTCAGCCACGCCGCGCAGATGAGCACCAGCTTGGCGAGAAAATAGCCGTTGCCGAGATATTTGGTCGCGTTGGAGATAAACAGGAGGAAGCCCGAGGTCGCCGCAATCGCGAACGCGCCCCACGTCACCGGCAGGATCGCGCTCGAAAGCCGGCTCACCGGCCGCCCGACCGAGGCGAAGCCGAGCAGCCGCAGATCGAGGGTCAGGATGGTGCCGACCACGAGGCAGATCGCGACCACATGCACCGACTCGACGGAGGGAAACAGCGTGTCGCTTTCGCGGATCGCCTCCGCGACGCCAGAGTCCTCGAAGAAGGCAACCAGATCGGAGAACTGCGACATCATCCAGCCTGCGTGTAAGCGATCCAGCGCCCGGCGAACAGAACGCCGCACCAGACGAGGACCGAGAGCGTGGCAAGCGCCTGCCCGGTCAGCCGCCGGCTGCGGTCCTCAAGGAAGCCCGGTGACCCCAGGGCCGTCCGCTGCAAGGTCGCTGTCAGCAGGATGGCAACCAGGAGCAGCGCCATCTTGAGATAAAAGGTGGTGTTGACCAGCGAGCGGCGCGGCTCGCCGATGATGAGCAGGCTGCCCGTGATCAGCAGCATGACGAGGACGGGCCAGATCGGCGGCAGGAAGCGCCGCATCACGTCGCGCAGCTGCTCGTCGCGCTCGAACAGGCGGAAGATCCGCAAATCCACCAGCACCGCGGAGGAGAACACGATCGCCACGCAGAGAATGTGGATGGTCTGAAGGGTCGGGATGATCCAGGTGACGGTCTGGATGGTGTGGCTGAGCGAGGTCGCCGCCAGCCACTTGGAAAGCCCGATCAGCAGCGCTTCCATCCCTCTAGCTCACTGCTCTTCCGGCTGCAGGCTGTAGGTCAGCTCCTTGCCGTCCGGCAGCGTCACCTTGCGCAGGAAGCCGCCCTGCCTGCCGTCGCGCAGCGGCAGATAATTGAACGTGGCGTGATCGCCTGGGCTCAGCGAGCGCTTGGTCCAGCCGGAGCGGGTGAGAACGCCGGGGCTCGACACCTCGAACACCCAGCTGCCGGCCTGCGGCCCTTCCTTGGCGTCGGTCTCTACCACGAAGGTGATGTGCGGGTTGGTCCAGTTGACCTGCCTGACGGTGCCTTGCACGGTCTGCGGATGGTCGCTGTCATAGGCAGCGTTCGAATGGTGCGCCACGGCCACGCCGGCCGAACCCAGCACAAGACACGCGGCAAGCAGAGTAGCGTTCGACATTGCGCTCATTCCCTTTTTCTCTGTCCTCTGACTTTGCCGGGCTATTTGGCGGTATGAACCGTCCCATACGCGCCTTGCGCGTTGGAGACGAAGATGTCGTTGCCGTGCTCGTCCTTGCCCGGCGTCAGATCTTCCTGCTCGCACTCGCCCTCGGTGACCTCGTAATGCCGGTTCGGGTAGCGGCGGAAAATCCGTGTCGTTTTCCAGGTCGCGGTGAGAACGTTCGGGGCGGTGATCTCGAGATCGTCGTGCATGACGTTCGGCTCGGTGAGATGGATGTGCTCGACGACATGCATATCGCCGTTGTTGGGGATGCCGACCGCCTCGCTGATCGCGATATAGGCCTGCGGCATGATCGCGACTGTGTCGGCCACCAGCGTGTCGTCCTCCCAATGGCCGATCGAATGGCCGTGCAGGGAAGGATCGGGATCCTCGGGATGCGGGCGGCCGTCCAGGTAGATGCGCCGCATCCGGTTGCCGTCGACCTCGCCCAGCATGGTGATGCGACCGGGCGTTGCAAGCAGCTCGAATGCGTTATGCGTCATCAGCATCCAGCTCGGCACGCCATGCGGCAGGCAATGGCTTAGGACGAGGAACGGCCGCCCAGCCTTCTCCTCGGCGATGAGATGCTGGACCTGCTTGAGAACTTCCGGTTTCCAAGGCGGCATGTTGGCCGTTTGCTGGCGCATCTGGTCATTGACGTCGGGCAGCCAGACGCCGCTGAGATCGGGTTCGGCGCGGGCGCCTGAGATCGTCGACGCCTGGAATAGGGCGGCAACACAAGCAACGAACGCGAATGTCTTCGTCAGCTTCCTGATAACCATACGACCTTGCGCCTTATTTCGCCGCATGATCCGCGAGCGTCGACGTGCAATACGGGCCCGCAGGCATTCGGGTGAGTTCGATCCTGGATGCCGGCCAGCACGGCCCTGCTCGGCCGCGCTCATGCCGGGCACCAGTGGCTTCGCCGCTTGACCAGCACCGTGCGCTCGGCCTCGCACACGATCTGGTCCGTGTCCGTGACCGCCCAATGGCGGAAGCGGACGACGCCGCCGTCCTCGCGATCGGGCGTGTCCTGTTTCTCCAGCACTTCCGAGTAGGCGTAGATATTCGTCCCGTGGTGCACGGGGGCCTTGAAAGCAATCTTCTCCACGGAGATCTCGGCGAGAGCGTTCTCCGAGGTATCTTGCGATGCAAGCCCCACCATGAGAGCGAAAGTCACGCCGCCGAACACCACCCGCCTGCCAAACGGCATCTGCGATGCGAGATGCTCGTTGAAGTGAGCGGAGGATGTGTTCATCACGAGGTTCGTGATCAGGACGTTCTCCAGCGGATCGAGAGTCTTTCCGCGGCCATGCTTGATCACCTCTCCGACGGTGAAGTCCTCGTAGTAGTTCGTATCGAGGGTGGTGCGGGACGCGCTCATGATTTTGCCTTCCCGAGCAGGTGATCCGAGATGATCCGTAGCTGGATCTCCGACGTTCCTTCGAAGATCTTCGTCAAGCGGGCGTCACGCCAGTAGCGTTCGGCGGCGAACAACGTCGTGTAGCCGCCGCCGCCGTGGATCTGGAGCCCCTCGCTGGCGACCTGCTCCGCCATCTCGGTCGCGAGATATTTGACCATCGCCGCTTCCTTGTCGCAGCGTCGACCACCGTCGATCTCGTCGCACACATGGTACATCAACTGCCGGCTTGCCTCTACCTCCGCGGCCATCTTTGCCAGCTTGAACCGGATCGCCTGGAAATCGCCGATGGGCCGACCGAATTGCTGACGTTCGCCCGCATATGCCGTCGCATCCTCGAGCGCGCCTCGCGCAAGCCCGATCGCGCGGGCCGCTGTCTGTGCACGTGCTTTCTCAAGGCCCTTGCTGACCATGTAGAAGGCCTTGCCTTCTTCGCCCATCACGTTCTCCGCGGGGACGCGCACGTTATCGAGCGCGAGCTCGAACGTCTTCCAGCCGAAGTACCCGATTTTCGGGATCGCTTGCCCGGACATGCCTTCCGGAAACTTTCCGCGCTCCTTCTCGACAAGGAATGCGGTGAGCCCGGCGAACCGCCGCTTGGGATCGATGTTCTGGTCCGAACGTGCGATGACGAGAATGCCGTCGGCAGCGTCGGCGAACGTGCACCAATACTTATTCCCGGTCAGGAGCCATGAATCGCCGTCGCGCACCGCCCGGCAGGAGATGTTCGATACGTCCGAGCCCGTCGAAGGCTCCGACATTGCGAAGGCGATCAGGTAGTCGCCAAGAGCCATTTTCCGCAGGTACTTCTCCCGCTGGTAGGGCGTCATCATGTCGACGGGCAGGAGACTGCCGGCGGTAGAGTGCCGGATAATGCTGCCGACGCTCATCCAGGCGCGCGCGAGTTCCTCTGTGACCAAGCAGTACTCGAACGCGCCGAGCCCGAGCCCGCCGTATTCTTCTGGGATCAGAATCCCGAAGAAGCCTAGCTCCGCCATCTTGTCGCGGAGAGCCATCGGAATTTCGCCGCGTTCTGGATCCAGGCGATTGGCGATGGGAAGAACTTCAGACATCGCGAAGTTGCGCGCGACCTCCTGGATCATCTTTCTTTGTTCGTTCATGTACGACACGGTCAGTTCCTCACGTTCATCATGTTGGTTCTGATATACTCGACGACGACATCGCCGCGCTGATTGAAACCCTGCGTGTGCCAGGTCACCAGCCCCATATCCGGCTTCGTCGCGGACACGCGTTTGTCCTGAACGGTGCTGACGGAGGTCACGGTGTCGCCGGAGTAACAGGAGCGAAGGAAGCGAAGTTTCTCGACGGCGACGAGCGCCCCGACCCGGCCGCCTTCGGTGAGATCCTCAACGCTGAGGCCGAATACAACGAGGTAGACGAAATACGGGTTGATCGGGATCTGGTCCTCGCCAAGCTTCTTTGCATATTCAAGATTGAAGTAAGTCGGATTGGCTGACAGAGTCAGCGTCGAGAACAGAACGCTTTCGCTCAGGTTGAGCGTGCGGCCCCAATGGTGCTCGATTCTTTTCCCGATCTCGAACTGGTCGTACGAGAAACCTTTGGGCCTCGTGACTGCCCGCCCGATGAAGTCCGGCCGCTCAGACATGTCGTCTCCTTAACTCGCCTGCAGATGTGCTGCTTGGTTTCGTCCACCCGATGCCTAGGAACGAGCGTGGACGCCGCAGGCGATTGCAACGTCCGTTCGGCCGTGTGGACGCTAGCTAATCAGTTCCGTCCTCCGCAGAGCTCGGGAGCCGAGTACATCCGGATTGAGCACCCGGATAGGACGAGCGGCGATGAAGGCTTCGACGTTCTCGGCGGTATCACCCCAGAAAATCTTGTAGATTTCCTCCGTCGAAAAACCGAGATGCGGCGTCACCACGACATTGTCCATCTTGCGCAATGGATGGTCCGGCGGAAGCGGCTCCACGTGGAATACGTCGAGACCCGCCCCTGCGATACGTTTCTCCTGAAGCGCGGCGATCAAGGCTTCTTCATCGACGAGCGGTCCCCGTGCCGTGTTGATCAGGTAAGCGCTCGGCTTCATCATCGCGATCTCGCGGGCACCAATCGTGTGACGGCTGCGGTCGCTCAGGACCAGATGCACGCTGACGATGTCGCTCTTCCGGAAGAGATCCTCCTTCGACACCAGGACGGTTCCAGCCTCGGCGGCTTTCTCTGCCGTCAGGTTCGAGCTCCAGGCATGGACCGTCATGTCGAAGGCCTTGGCAACCTGCACCATCTGGCGGCCCACTCGCCCCAGCCCGCAGAGACCCAATACCTTTCCGGTGAGCGACATGCCGACCGTGCTCTGCCAACCACCGGCGCGCATCCGCCTGTCTTCCAGGGCGACGTTCTTGGTGAGTGCGAGGAGATGCGCCCACGAGAGCTCGCACGTCACGGCGAGCGGGCCCCGCATCTCCGTGTAGGACACGACGATGCCAAGCTCCGTCGCCGCGGCGAGATCCAGTGTCCGATGGTAGGGACCGGTCACACAGATCAGCTTCAGGTTGGGCAAACCTTCGAGAAGTGCCCGCGGCAGGCTCATCCGCTCGCGAAGGCAGCAAATGACCTCGAACGGCTCCAGTTCCACCGCGGCCTCTTCCGGAACGGACAGGTTCCGGTCGAACACTTGGATCTGATACGTCTCCGCGACCTTCGACCAATCGACGAGCCGTGGCGAGATCCTGAGGACATCATCGAGAATGGCGAGGCGTCGCATCTCAGGGCCTTTCTTCGCTTTCATGCCTCAGGTAGGGAGGCGGGTCGGAGAACGGCGGTGCCAGGCGCATCGGCGTGAACAAGAACGTCGCCCGGTTCGGGTTGGTGCGGCCGAAGGAAGATCACACCGATCAGCGACAAGAGGCCGACGATCACCAAGTATGAGGCCGGGATCGTCTTGTTTCCCGTCCATTGGATCAAGGCTGTGATGATCATCTGAGAGAATCCGCCGATCAGGACGGTTGAAAGCGCGTACATCGTCGCGAAGCCGCTTGCCCGGACGCTCTTGGGGAAGCTCTCGGCCATGTGAGCATAATATCCGGAGATCATCGCCAGGAGGAAGCTCATCCCCGTGACCGTCGCGAGTAGGACGAGGGTGCTCGGCTTGGCGCTGATCAACATGAAGGCAGGATAGGCCAACACGATGATCAGGATACGCGCGATGATCTGGGGAGGCTTCCGCCCGAAGATGTCCGAAAGGTATCCGCCGAGCGGGGCGAGGACGGCGGTCGTGATCGCGGCGCACAGCCCCGCGCCGACCGACACGCTGACCGGCAATCCGAGCTCGTGGATGGCATAGGTCGGCATGTAAAGATTGAAGATCACGTAGGTGACGTTACCTCCAGCTGCCCCCAGCAGCGCCAGGATCGCGGTCTTCTTGTAGTTCGCGGCCATCACCGTGATCGGCGCGCGCTGCTTCGACTGGGCCGCGGTGACCTCGTCGAGGGTCTCCTCCAGCGTGCGGCGGAGATATCTGGCGATGGGGACAATCATGATGCCGAGAAAGAACGGAATTCGCCATCCCCAAGCGTTCAATTGCTCCGGTGTGAGGGATGCCGACGCGATCCAGGCGGCGCCCGAACCGAACATCGTCGCGATGCCCTGCGTCGCAAGCGCCCAGCTTGCGTAGAATCCACGCCGATTGCTCGGGGCCGATTCGACCAGCAAGGTCGTCAACGCCCCCGTCTCTCCGCCCGACGAGAAACCTTGGAGGAGCCGCCCCGCGAGGACGATGATCGGCGCCAAGAGGCCGACCTGTGCGTAGGTTGGCGCGATCCCGATCAGGCCGGTGCCGGTTGCCATTAGCAGCAGGGACAAGTTGACGGCTGCCTTGCGACCGCGGCTATCGGCGTAATTGCCGAAGAAGACCGCACCAATCGGACGCGCGCAATAACCAACGCCAAACACGCCGAGGGACAAGAGAATCTGCGCACCTGGATCCTGGGCCGGGAACATCACTTGACCGATCACGACGGCAAAGAATGTGTAGAGCGTCAGATCGAAATACTCGAAGGCGTTGCCGGCAGAGGCCGCCATGATGGTGCGGGCTTCCCACCACCACCGTGACTTTTCCCGATTGGTCATACTTGCTCCCCGTTCAAGCTCTATTCGTCTCACCCCTTGTCTCGAGGTGTTAATTGCACCCGGGTCACGCAACGATCGAACGGCGCACTCGCGCAGCGCCACCAACGCTGCCGCCGTTCTGAAGCGGGCGCTGTACCCGCTTCCCATCGGTCCCGGTCTCAAGCGATCCGAAGGACAAGTTGCGTTACGTGAGCCCAACCGGGCCCGCGCCTGCGACTGCAACCGTGTCCGCAACAGCCATGGTTATCCCTACTGTTCGTGCTCGTCGTTTGTCTGCCACCGGCAACGTCACGCCCCTGAATCACGAGGCGCGGCAGCGCGCTGCGAGTGGTCATTGAAAGGGTTAGTCAAAGCACGGCGCCGAAAAAATACCTTGAACGCAAATCATTCTTGTTTCGGTGGAAGCAATTACCGCAGCATCAAGCTGACGTCCCGCAGCGAAGACGGAAGACGATAGAGTCCGCACCATGACGAACGCTTTCCAGCGTACCCTGGCATCAAAACGGGAAGCAGCCCCCATCCCTTTGGGCCATGCTGCAAAGAACTTGAGGGCGAGCTGTTTGAATTTGGCGGTCCACCCGTTCGGGCCAGTGATGCGAACCCCTCGAACACGACGAGACGGGCTCTCTTCAAAGAGGTCAGCGCCTTTTCGGCCATGCTGGGACAGCTTAGATTTGTTGGAGCGACATTTCGCATGAAACAGTCTGCAGCGCTTCGCGCCCCTTATATACGATGACGGCTCAGCCATGGTCTGCATCATGCGATTCTGTCGAAGAGCTCTTTCGGGCGCCGTCCGGACCGCCTTGAACGGACTCCCTAGCCGTGGATGCACCTGCTCATTGCCTCACGCTTTCGCGGTTCCGCTTGGCATCTGGAGAATTTCGGCTCCAGTGTTGAGTATCACCGACCCGGGATTTTGTTCGCTTGCAAGCGCGCCCGCGCCCCCTGCAAAGACGGCTGTCCCGATCACCATCGCAACCATCGGAGCGACGTTTGGAGCAATGATCTCGATTCGATTTCTATGGCATCGCAAATGCCAGCACGGCTACGATGGGGGGGGTCGGCGGGCTCGATTCCAACGCTCAAATGATCGCATCGTATTGCCACTCGCCACGACAAGTTCGCGCCGAGCTTTCTCACTTCTCGTTCGCCAGCATCTCCTGGCTCACACCATTGCACCACGCGAACCAAATTAGCGCGTAGACATTGTGCTTCGGTTTTGCGCAAGGCCATATCGAAGGCGCCTCTATTTTGCGGCATAGCGCTTCAAAAGCTCGACGGCGCTCTAGCCCTGAGGACGCAACAGACTGAATAGCGTGCCGACGCTCGCCTTACGATCACATCTTAATACGGTGCGGCAAATTTCCGACGCCTGATCATCGCCGAGTATCGGCGACGCTAGTGTCATGAACTTGGATGCAAGCCGCTCCTCCTGCAGAGCGAGATTTGTCTCGGGCTTGTTGCTGTCGCAAGAGAACTCCTTGGCGGCACCATCGTTTAGGATCACCCGAACGAAACTGGCTGTCTCTCCAACTTTACCATCATACAGCAGTTCCACTTTTTGACGCCAGCTCTCGATATCGGGATCAGAAATATAGTCTTCGAAATTTGCAAGGTTGCCAGTGCTGATCCCTAACAGGGTCATCGCGACCGTATGGTGCAAACTGAATTTGGCTTGCAGAAAGGTCTTTGGATATCGAATCGCACAGATCCTTTCAGCATGTGGATGGATCCGAACCTCGATCTTGCTCACAGACTCAAACGGTATAGGCATAGTCTCCCTTGCTTTGCGTGCACATTCAATTGGCGCATGCGTAACAAAACAGGAAGCATCATACTTGAATACTGTATCCGGGATAAAATACCCGCGCTCGGCGGCATGTGGCTGTTCCGGTCCACCCTCGTGCGTCAGAGCGAATCCGTCGATCCCTGAAAAGACTGTCTCGGGCGCTGACAGGCCACTCATTGCAAGGGTCGCAGATAAGTGGCCATTGACGGATGCTCGACCTACCTGAATCGACTTCAAGGGCGTACCAAAGGCCGCGCGGAGGCCGGCCGCCTGGGTCGCGGCTATCGCGATAGCAGACAGAGTTTCAGTGCGCGAGGCAGACATAAAACTGCTCGCGGCGATGGCCGCCCCGAAGGTTCCCATCGTTGCCGTTGCATGGAAGCCCTTCCGGGGATGAGCAGGTCCCATGAGCCGTGATAGCGCACACATTCCCTCGTATCCGGCTACAAAGGCAGTAATCAAGTCATTCCATGTCCCCTTCCCGACCTCAGCGAGCGTTAGAACAACCGGTGCGATCGCAACCGTCACGTGGCCGGGAACCGCAGCATGTACATCATCGAAATCCAGGATGTGCCCGGCTGCTCCATTTATGAGCAACGCAGCATCCAGGCTGGTTCTTTCGCGAGTCCCGACGAGAGTAAAGCCATTTGAGGATGACGCCACTGCGCCTCGCAGCTTTTCGATCACGGGATCATTGGCAGCGGCTAGTGCAACCCCGATCCAGTCAAGTAAACAATGCCTGGCAAGTTGGACAACGTTCTCCGGCGCTGGTTTGCGGCGAAGTTCGACGATGCGATCGACTATCTCTCCGATGGAGCTTGTCGCGTTCGCTCCGTTGCTCGCGTCCATGTGCCTGCACTCCACACCAAAGTGACCATGGTTTCATGCTGCGCAACAGGGAGCGCGACATGTCATCCCAGAACGTCTTGCAATTGATTGAAAATCCAACCCCACACCGCGAGTGGCTGTTCGATATGAGAGTTGTGGTGGGCTCCAACGAAAATCGCCGCATCTGGCTGCAATTGACGTAGTTCGTGGGGCGAGATGAATGTATCCAGTTCGCCTGCAGCGAACGACACTCGAGAGTCCAACACACTTAGCAGGTTCGGTGGTTGGGCAGCTACGAAATGGGCCCGCGGATCGGCTGCCAATCTCCACTTCTCATGTTCTTTCACAACGCCTGCGCTCACCATCGGGCTTCTCGATCCCACAATGCCCTCTAAACCACTGACTTTGACATAGTGTTTTTTGGCGTCGATTTCATCGTCGAACCACCTGATCGGCCGCACCGCCCGGCGGGCGCTTCTTTCCAAATCTTCCCGTGACCATTCGAGTTTTATGCCTAATGCGAAGGCCCGTTTGACATCGACTCCGAACCAACCGCTTGCGAGCGCAACAGCCACGGCGGCCCCCATGGAATGACCGAGCACGTAAACGGGCTGTGCCTGGCAGAGAAGCTCTGCGACAGCGGCCGCGAAACGCCCTATGCCATAAGGCATCCCCCAGCACGACCTACCGTGTCCTGGAAGATCCGGAGCAAGCCAGCGTCCCGGCCATTCAGACTGCACATATTCAATCACCGGAAGCCATGCTTCCCCCGTCATGCCCATTCCATGAAGAAGAAGAAGAGTAGGCCCATTACGTCCACCCCGAAGAGTGCAACTGGCTTGGGTCATTTGCCTCGGCAGTCTTCCGGTGGAGATCAAAGGCCCATGCGCTGGGCATGTTCTACTAACAGTCGGTGGTTCCGCACCACCGCTGCGTCAAGCATCTGGCCCTCAAACAAAATGCTTCCGATCCCCTTCGCCTCCGCCTCCGCGTATGCGGACACCACTCTGCGCGCGAACTCGACCTTTTCTCGCGCTGGCGTAAACACCTCCATGGCTGGCGCGACCTGCAACGGATGGATCGCCCATTTTCCGGTGAATCCCATCGCGAGACCGCGACGCGCATCGGCAGTATAAGCATCGACATCGCGAACATCTAAGATTGGCGAGTCGATGGCATCTATTCCGACCGATCGCGCTGCCATGACCATCTGGTAACGGGCAAAATACCACAGTTCGTCCGCCTGCCCGGGCCGCTCGGCCGCCCTCATGTCGATACCCATGGACGCAGCAAAGTCACCCGCCCCAAAAATCAGGGCCTCCACGCGTTCGGAACTTCGAGCAATCTCGAATGCATTGTGAACCGCGTCGACATCTTCGATTATAACTTCGATTCCGATTTTGCGATTAAGTTGCGACTGCTTTTCCACCTGCTCCAAAAGCGTCACAACAAAATGGATGTCCGCCGCGACCTTCACTTTCGGAACCATGATCGTATCGAGGTTTGCGCCGGCGCGGCTAACAATCTCAACGATGTCCTGATAACAATTCGGATTGGATAGATCGTTGATCCGAACACACCTAACCTTATTGTCCCATTCAAGTTCGTTCAAAGCTCGGATGACTTGTTCACGCGCTTGTTTTTTGGCGGTTGGTGCAACAGCATCCTCCAGATCGAGAAAAACATGATCCGCGGGGTTCTGAGCGGCCTTCGCCAAAAGCTTGTCCGTGGTAGCCGGCACCGCCAGCTGAGCGCGGCGCGCTCGTTTCGTTCGGCTACTCATTTTGAGTTCTCCTTCACTGATAAGGTATCAAGCGACAGGCCTACTTCAGCGAGGATTGCAGCAGTATCCTCGCCCAAAAGAGGCGCGCGGCGCCGAATCGACCCGGGCGTGTCAAGAAAATGAACAGGAATGCCGGCGACATGTACCGGCGTCTGGGACCCGGGCTGCTCGACTGCAACGATCATTTTACGGATCTCGAAGTGCGGGTCTCGGACAATCTCGGCAGAACTGTACACCGGGCCAAACGGAAACACGCCGCCGAACAAGCGCATAAGTTCGGCCTTATCCCGCTGCCTCGTAAACGCGGAGATCGTTTCGTAAACCAGATCCTGATGCTTGATCCGTGCGTCTTGGGTCGACGTGCGGGGATCGACGATCAAATCAGGCCGCGAGATGATCTCGCAAAGTTGCTTCCACCAGGAGGCGGATTCGGCAATCCCAATCGCGATCCAGCCATCCCGTGCCGGCACCAAGCCGAAAGGAGACAAAATCGGGTGGCGGTTACCTTCCGGAACAGCCACGGTGCCCGCAAACGACCATTGATGGATGATCCGCTCGCAAATCGAGAGGACCCCATCGACCATCGCCACGTCCAAGAACTGGCCTTGTCCTGTTCGATTAGCATGGTGGAGCGCCGCGACAATTCCGAAAGCCATCATTACGCCAGGCACAAGATCTCCAATACCCGGACCGATCTTGGTCGGCACCTCTTTGTTGGGACCAGTGATGCTGATGATTCCGCCCATGGCTTGCGCCACGATGTCGTATGCAGGCCACTCATTGTACGGGCTGTCTCCCGTTCGGGAGTCCCCAAACCCGCGAATGGCCGCATAAACGAGCTTTGGATTCTCGTTGTGCAAAGTCTCGTAGGATAGTCCGAAGCGATCCATCACGCCCTGACGGAAATTCTCTACGACGACATCCGCCGTACGAACCAATGCGAGGAACGCTTCGCGATGGCTCACCTGCTTGAGGTCCAGAACTATACTTCGCTTGTTGCGATTGACGCTGGCAAAATAGCCGCCAAACGCACGCAAGCTGTCGTCTGGCCGAAAGGGACCGACAGACCTAGTCCGATCGCCAGCAGGCGGTTCGACCTTGATAACATCCGCCCCGTGGTCCGCCAGCGTCTGCGTGCAGTATGGGCCAGCGAGCATCTGCGTTAGGTCGATGACTCGTATACCCTCGAGCGCACCGCCTTTGTCGCTACCGCTCATAATTGTCTCCAATGACTCCGGCGCATCAGCAAAACGGCGCGCTCGGCCCCGCACACGACTTGTTCCGTATCCGTCACGGCCCAGTTTCGAAACCTCACGATCCCGCCGTCCTCGCGTTGCGGCGCGTCAGACTTCTCAAGTATTCTGAAAACGCGTAGATGAGCATTCCGTGAAAAGCGGGAGCCTTGAACGCAATCTTCTCGACGCTGATTTCGGTGATCGCATTTTCCGATGTATCTTCAGAAGCAACAATCATCATGGAACCGGGTCCGGCACTTGTGCTTCAGGAGACGACGCGTTCGGCCCATCTGTAGGCGAAACTGCCTGTCCGACAAATGCCACCGGCGCAAGAGACTCTTTCAAATGCCGGAATAATCGGCAGACGTCGTCATCGATCGCACCGCGAGCGTTGACGGCCAGATTGAGGGTCGCTGCCTCGAGCTCGTTGGGATCGGCTTTGACCCGCCAAAAGCCAGCGCCAAGCACGGTCTCGACCGCGATCGTCTCGCCGAGCGTACGGTGGACCATCTCGGAAAGACCGTTGACGAGGGCGGTCGCACTTATCGCGATTTCAATGGGCTTATCCGAGCGCACTTAATCACACCAAGCCCAACGGCCCTTTCACTTGGATAGCTGCTTGCAAAAGAGACGTATGCCGCTCGAAGACTGCCAGACATCGGTAGAAGACGGTACATGGCAATGCAACTTGCTCGGTGCGAATCAGCAATCGCGGGATGTAAGGAGAGCGTTTACGCCTCGCTCTCAGTGGCCGAGATCGGCGACCGGGTCGGCCTGTCATCCACGCCCTGCTGGAAGCGCATTCAGCGGCTGGAGGCTGCCGGCGTAATCCTGAAGCGCGTCGCGCTGGTCGACCAGAACAAGATCGGCCTCGGCCTTTCGGTGTTCGTCTCCGTGGAAAGCGCCGATCATTCGGATGCCTGGCTGAAGCGCTTTGCCGCGGCGGTCAGCGCCATGCCCGAGGTGATGGAATTCTACCGGATGGCCGGCGACGTCGACTACATGCTGCGCGTGGTCATTCCCGACATGCAGAGCTACGACGTGTTCTACAAGAAGCTGATCCACGCCGTCCCGCTCAAGAATGTCACCTCGCATTTCGCGATGGAGAAGATCAAGTCGATCACGGCTCTGCCGATGCCGCCTGTTACGGTTGACTAAGACGCTACCTTCTCGCGGAAAGACCGGTAACCACAATACGAAAATGGCGGCAGCTTCAGATTAGCCAGCGATGGCGAACGGCGGCCGCCAACAGCCGCATGGATCAATCGTTGACCATCGGCCCGAACGCCTCCCATCGTTTGCCTGTGAAACGCATCATCCGGAACTCCTTGACCACACGATAGTCGGTCGGGCTGGTGTTGACGGAGAGCCCCGGGAGCAGCAGATCGAGTTTCACGTTTTTCAGGCTCGTCGCTTGCGCCATGACATTCTCGCGCGAGAGATTGTCGCCGCATTGCTTCAAGACCTGCACCAGCAGCTCGGCGGCGCTATAGCCATAGACCGTGAAGATGCTCTTCCGGTCGCCTCCCGGATAATAGCCATCCATGAAGGCGCTCCATCGCTTCATGCCTTCGTCATCACGCCAGGTCGGGTCAGCGGCCTCCTTGAACGAGCTCGCCGAGATGATGCCCTTTGCGTTCTCAATGCCCGCCGGGCTCAGGACCGCGTCGATCGAGGACGAGCCTACGCCAAGGAGGTGAACGGGTTTCCAATCGAGCTCTGCCATCTTTCTGATGACTTGGGCGGCGAATTTCGAGGCAGCCATGTTGATGAGGACGTCGACACCGGCCGCCTTGAGACGCACGACCTGCGAGTCGACGGTCGGGTCCGACACATCGTATGAAGCGTCACTGACGATGAGTTCGCCTGCCCTTGCGCCGAGCGCGTCCTTCACCCCGGTCAGATAATCCCTGCCGGTCTCATCGTTCTGATAGAGCAGACCGATTCTGGCATTCGGATAGTTGTCCAGGATGAACCGCGCGTAGACGCGAATCTCCGTGCGCAGATTGGGAGCAAATCCCATCGTCCAGGGGAACTTGATCGGATCCTCGAAACGCGTCGACCGCCCGGCCACGAAGAGCTGAGGGATCTTGCGGTCATTGAGATATTTCTGAATCGCGATGTTCGAGGCATTGCCGAGCGTCTCGAATGTGAACAAGACCTCGTCGCTCTCTATGAGCTTGCGGACCTGCTCCACGGTCTTGGACGGCGTCGCCGCATCGTCGTAGGAAATCAACGTGATCTTGCGGCCATTGACGCCGCCATGATCATTGATCATGCGGAAATAGGCTGCCTGTACCTTGCCGATCGCGGAGGATGCCGACAGCGGACCGCTATAGGGCATCGTCTGGCCGATCTTGATCTCGGTATCACTTGCGCCTGGCCCATATTGACGATCACCTGCGAGCAAAGGGGTCGTGACGAAAAATCCGGCCACAAGGATTGCCGCTCTGGCCGCATTCGTGCGCAAGCTCTTACCCATCGCTGCAACCCTCATCGCTGGAGCGGAGCTCGTGGATTCGGGCGCCGTTCACGAGATGCATGCTCCTTCGCGAACTGAGGAGCGAACTCATCACGCAGCCCGCGAGAAAGCTGTTCGACCGGATTGGATCAGAGCGGACAAGCGCAGTCCAAAGAGCCCTGCCCGCGGTGCGTTGGGAAATCTTCCCGATGTTCGGCAAGCCTATAATCGACAACAAACAACAGCGTTGTGACAGTTTGGCGTTGGCCTTCGGACCAGCGATTGCGAATCCATTCGATGCATTGCGAAGCCCGCAATCGTGGAAACTTGGCGACCCCTGGGGAGAGACATCCGCGAGCGCCCTTAACGCCGATCGTCAAGCGAACAGCAGTCCTGCCCCACCGGCGAAACGAAGACAGGTCCGTTCGCCAAGTGAAGGACGAGATCAGCTTCTCGGTCGCAGGTGCTGTGCTGCTCTTGTTAGTTCGATCAAGTCCAGCCCGACTCCACATCATCTCTCGGACCGACTGCCCAGATTTGCCGTCGATAGAGTTTTCTTGATCTCCCAGGGCACACGTCGTGCACACGACGCCATCTAAGCGATTGAAAACCTTAAACTCTTGCTCCAATCCATCATGGCAAGTTTGAACTAACTACGGCCAAAAAGAACGGGGTCAATCAAGGGTGGTCCGCTTTGCGCCAAGAGCCGCCATCCCCCAAAGTTGCTTGTTGGCCCACCGTGGACGGTCTGCGGTGTTCGTACTTGATTTAGGCCGCTCGTGGTGCGTTGCGTCATCACGGCATCTACCGCGATGACGGCTCCTGGGCTTTGTCGCTGACGGCAGACGGCCTGCGCGATGGGAGGCATTCACTTCGATCTTGGTTGCCCGGGGAGCTCGGATATCCGGCAACGCTAAAAGTCGAACCACCAGAGAAGCAGCGGCCCTTTGGATGTTTACTCTTCAAATCAGCCGTAGGTGCAATTCTTCAGAGCAAGGACTTTGTCCATTCCCGAGAGTTCTAGGATGCTCCCCTTCGCTTCCAGCGCGGCCATCATCCGCGCTTCCTTGGTCTCGCGCTCTGCCGAAGCTTTGACAACCGCTGCAACATTGCTTTTCGGAACCACGACCACACCGTCATCATCTGCGCTAATGATGTCGCCGGGGTTGACGGCAACACCGCCGATCACAATCGGCCGATTGATAGTGCCGAGCGTCTCCTTGACCGTGCCTTTCATGGACAAGCCATAGCAGAAGACGTTGAATCCGCGTTTGCGGATCGCCAAGCCGTCGCGGACGCCGGCGTCCGTGACCAGGCCGACGATGCCCTTCGCCATGCAGGCCGTCGTCAACACCTCGCCAAATCCCCCCTGCTCCGGATGATCGCCGGCGCTGACGATCAAGACGTCGCCGGGCTGGGCGAGGCTGATCGCCGTAATGAGCATCAGGTTGTCGCTCGGATGACAGCTTGCCGTCAACGCCGGCCCGCAGGCGCGCATGCCCGAATAGATCGGCTTGATCCGAGATGTCAGCGCGCCCGTACGGCCCTGCGCCTCGTGCAAGGTCGAGGGCGCATATTGCGAGATTTCCTTGACGAGAGCCGCGTCGGGCCGTTCGAATGATCTGATGACGTGAACCATTGCTTGATATCCCTTGTTGATCGTTTAAGGCGCGCTCGGTCCGGGTGGCGGAGAACGCCACCCGCGCTGCGCAAGATGAACTCACCGTGGCCCGCAGCGCGCCGCTGCGGTCCGCGCATCACGGAATCGGCGTGAACTGCAATTGGCTGAGCGGGACGACCTTTTCCGTCCGCGTCAGGCGATATTCAGTCTCCGGACCGAGCCACTTGTTCCAGAGCTGATTGATCTCGCCGGCGCCGTCCATCGCGACAAGCGTCTCATTGATCTTGGCGAGCAGCGCGGGCTCATCCTTCTTCATTCCGACACCGATCGGTTCGAGTAGCATCGGGTCTTCGATCATCTTGAGCTCGACGCCGCCCTTCTTCGATTCGGCGACCAGCTTCACGATGGTCATCGTGTTGGCGACCATCCCAGCCGCCTTGTTCTGCTGGACCGCCATGAAGACGGATCCGGTGTCCTGAAACACGAGGGGATCGGAGCCGTTGAGCTTGATCGACAATTCCGACGTGGAACCCTTGGTTGAGGCCAGCCGCTTGCCCTTGAAATCGTCCTTGGTTTTGCCGGGATCGGTCGCCCTCACCGCCAGCATCTCCTTGGCGATATAGTAGGGATCACTGAACTGGATTTGCTCGGCCCGGCTTAGCGTATAGGCGAGGTTGGCGACCGCAATGTCGATGTGCCCAAGCTTGACCTCGGGAACCCGCGCCTCGACCGACAGTGGCGTGATCTTGGCGGTCACGCCGAGCCGCTTGGCGATGGCGCCGCACAGATCGACGTCAAACCCGACCATCTCGCGCGTCTTGGGATCCGGCGCCGCAAACGGCGGCACATCGGCAAACGTCCCGCAACGCAACTCCTTGCGCTGCATGATATCCTGGAATTGATCAGCTCGCGCCCCCGCGCTAGCCCCTGCGAGGCTCGCGGCAACGAGAGCGGCTGTCAATAATGGGGCGGTCGAATGCATGTGGGCCTCCTCCAACAAATCGACGATGAAACTACTGGCGCGTGCGCAAGTCCGACAGGAAGCGTTTGGCGCGGGGATGCTCCGGATTGCCAAAGAACTTGTCCGGCGACGCAATCTCGACGATGCGACCGGCATCCATGAACCAGACGCGGTCGGCCACTTCGCGCGCGAAACCCATCTCGTGGGTCACGCACATCATGGTCATTCCTTCGTTCGCGAGGCTGCGCATGACCGCGAGAACCTCGCCGACCATTTCCGGATCGAGCGCACTGGTCGGCTCGTCGAACAGCATCGCCGGGGGCTCCATCGCCAGCGCGCGTGCGATCGCGACGCGCTGCTGCTGACCGCCGGACAGTTGCGCCGGATGCGCTGACGCCTTCGATGCAAGCCCGACGCGATCCAGCAGCAACATCGCCTTGTCGTGGGCCGTGCTGCGATCGACACCTTTGATCCTCATCGGCGACAGCATGATATTGTCGAGCACAGACAAATGGGGAAAAAGGTTGAAGCTCTGGAACACGAAGCCGATGTGACTACGCAAGCGGTTGAGCTGCGTCCCGCTCATCCGGGCGTGGACGTTCTGATCGTCGAACATGAGCTCACCGGACTGAATTTCCTCGAGCCGATTGACGGTTCGGATCAGGGTCGACTTGCCCGAGCCGGACGGACCGCACACGACCACGACCTCGCCGCGCTTCACCTCGGCGTTGATGTCGGCAAGCGCCTGGTAGCTTCCGTACCACTTGTTGACGTTGCAGAATTTGATCATTGAATGATCTCCTGAACGCTCTCGGGCCCAATCGCTGCAGTGCCAACGGCGGTTGCCTGATCAGCGACTCCGTGTCCCGCACGCTTTGCGGCGATGCGGCGCTCCAGCCAGTTCGCGAGCTGCGTCAGCGTCCAACAGACCGCGAAATAGATGACGGCAAGAACGAAGAAGACCTCGAACGGCTTGGTCAGAAGCTGGTTGTTGATCTGGCTGGCCGCGAATGTCAGCTCGGGAACGTTTATGACGTAGGCCAGCGTCGTTTCCTTGATGGTGGCCACGAACTGGCTGAGAATGCTCGGGATCATGTTGTAGAGCGCCTGGGGCAGAATGACGTAGCGCATTGCCGAAATGTGACTATGGCCAAGCGCGCGCGCCGCATCCGTCTGTCCCCTGGGGAGAGCCTGAATGCCGGCACGAACGATCTCGCTCAGAAATGCCGCCTCGTAGACGACCAGTGTGCAGACCATCGCCACAAAGCCGGGCACGATACGTCCGATCAGCAGCGGCAGCAGAAAGTAGACCCAGAAGATAATCATCAAGAGCGGCACGCCGCGCATGACATAGACGAGCGCCGTGGCAGGCCAGTTCAAGACAGGCCAGGGAGAAATCCGGGCGAGCGCCACTAGAATGCTCAGCGGAAAGGCCAGACCGATGCCGAGAATGGACAGTATCAGCGTCGCAGCAATGCCACCGAGAGGACCATTCGGAAACTGTCCGATCAGCAAGAGCAGCCAGTTGTCCGTGACGATCTGGTAGATATTGATCAGCATGGGTCAGGTGGCTCCCACCCGAAGCGACCGGCGGCTCAGCCAGGCGCCAGCCGCCATCAGCAGCAGCGAACACGCGAGATAGACGATCGTCGCGATCAGATAGGTTTCGAACGTGCGGAAACTCTGGTTTTCGACCTCCTTCACCGCATGCATTAGTTCGGTGACGCCGATCGCGACTGCAAGGCTGCTGTTCTTGAACAGCGAAACCGTATGGTTGATGAGCGGGGGCAGCGCGTTGCGCACCGCTTGCGGCATCATCACATAGCGCATCGCGCTGATATAGCCGTGCCCGAGCGCCTTTGCCGCCTCCATCTGTCCGGCTGCAACCGACCGCAGGCCGGAGCGAAAATCCTCGCTGAAATAGGCCGCCTGGCACAGGCCAAGCCCGATCACGGCGAAGATCGCTTCACCGTTGTGAACGCTGATCCAGTCCTGAAGCGCAAGCGGAAGTAGGCTCGACATACCGAAGTACCACAGCATCAACTGCACAAGAGTGGGCACGTTCTGGTGATAGGAGATGTAGACGGCCACCGCGCGGTCTGCGATGCGGCTCGGCGCCAGTCGAATGATGAGCAGCAGGAGGCCGAGGCTCATCGCGAGCAGCCAGGAGCCGATCGCCACCACAAGCGTCATCTCGAAGCCGTCGAGCAGCATCCGGCTGTATTCGGGCTTGAGCAGGATCGCCGAGAGGTCGAGGCTGCTCATCGCGCGGACTCAGCGGCTCGGCTCGGCGGCGGATGCGGCGCCCTTCGCGGTCGACAATCCGCCGGGGACCTGGAGCGTCGGGGTGATCTCCATGTATCCGACGTTGACCGCAATGGGTGCGGCAATCGCAAACGCGATAGCGTCTGCGATGTCCTTGGCTTCGGGCAGCTCGTAGCCTTCGATGAAGCGCTCGTAGGTTTCCTTCGAGGCGCCGTGGACATGGGCAAAGATGTCGGTGGCGACGCGGCCGGGGCAGATCTCGGTGACGCGAACGCGGCGGCCGAACACGTCGATGCGGAGCTGGCTCGACAGCATGCTGATGCCGGCCTTGGTCGCGTGGTAGGAGGAGTTCCCCCCAAAATTGTAGGCGCCGGCGATCGAGCTGATGTTGACGATGTGGCCGCGGTCGCGCGCGGCCATGCCGGGCACGATCAGGCGGCAGAGATGCAAGGCCGCGCGCAGATTCACGTCGACGATGAGATCGATGTCCTCGGCGTCGGCCTTGAGAAACGACTTCGGCCGATCGACGCCGGCATTGTTGACGAGAATGTCGAACTCGACCTCTTTGGCAAGCTGCGTTACACCTGCGAGATCGGTCACATCGAGCGCGTGTGCGATGCAGCCGGTCCGTCGCGCCAGCTCCTCGAGGGCGTTGGCGCTGCGCGCCAGCGCGTGCACTTCCAGGCCCTCGCGGCACAATCGTTCGACGACAGCGGCGCCGATACCGGAAGAGGCGCCAGTGACGAGTGCCTTTCGATAGTCGGAAAACGGCATGGGCTGTCCTTGAGCTCGATGGTTTACGTTATCTCCTCGCCGCCACCCCGGCTAAGACGGAATAACTGTGGCGCGATAAGGCTGCCTTATGTCCGGGCATGCCCATCTCAGCGGCATCCTTGTCGCGAAATGGGCACAATGCAGGCACCGCTGGCCACGACTTCCTCGCGGATGGCTCTCGCCAGGTCGACGGCGCCGTCGGTATCGCCGTGCAACAGAATGCTGGCGGGACGCATTGCCAGCGTGTTGCCGCTGTGGGTCACAACGTTGCCCTGGCGCAGGATGCGCTTGACCCGCTCAAGCACGTGGGCGCGGTCGTGGATCACCGATCCGGCAAGCTTGCGCGAGACCAAGAGGCCGTCGTCGTCATAGGCGCGATCCGCCAGGAAGGTTGTCGCGGCCCGCAAGCCGCAATCGTGGGCGGCCGCTTCCATGGCGCGGCTTGCCGAGGTGAGCAGGATCAGTTTCGGATCGAAGGTTGCAACCGCGCGCACCAGGGCGGCCGCCAGGGCATGATCTGCCGCAACCATGTTGCCGAGCGCACCGTGAAAGCTCATATGGGTCATGCGCGCGCCGCGCGCGCGGCAGATGCCGTCGAGCGCTCCAAGCTGGTAGGTCACGATCGCGGCGAGCTCGGTGATATCGATCTGCATGACGCGGCGGCCAAAGCCCTGGCGATCGGGGAAGCCGACATGGGCGCCGATGTCGACGCCGCGCGCCATGGCGAGCTCCACTGTGCGCTGCATGATCAGCGGATCGCCCGCATGAAATCCACAAGCCAAGTTGGCCGACGACAGCACGTCCAAGAGCGCGGTGTCGTCGCCCATGCGCCAGGGCCCATAGCCCTCGGCAAGATCGGCATTGAGGTCGATGTTCATGGTCAAGCCTCGCTCGCGATGTCTGAAAGTCGGGCGATCTCGGCGCCAAACCCGACGAGCGCGCCCTCCTCTGCTACCACCTCCACGACGACCCCGTCACAGGGCGCATCGATCGGAACCAGCAGCGCGCCAACTTGCAATAGCGCGACCGCCTGGCCGGCGCGAACCAGACTTCCACAGGGCGCGAGCGGAACGCGCCGCATCGGATGGCTATGCAGCAGGGTCCCCACCATCGGCGCCCGCACGGCGACGGTGTGAGCGACTGCCCTCGCGCCGTCCGTCGTCTTCACCTGAAGCTCTTGCTGGATGGCGCACCCAAGGCGTAGCTGGCGGTCAGGCCCGCTCAGTTCAAGGTAGTCGATGCCCGCTTCGGCAAGCCATGACGAGAGTTGGTCAACATGCGGGAACGGCATCATTGCCCTCCCCGCCGTGCACGGAAAAGACCAACGAGGCGACGCGCTTCGGCAAGCCAGCGCTCGTTCGCATCCTGGGCCGCGACAGCGTCATCCCAAGTCACCTCGACAAAGCGAACGCGGCCGCCAATCGGCGTCTGCCCGAGGCGCCACAAGTCGGCCTCGATAACGGTTCCGATCTTGGGATAGCCCCCGGACGGCTGGGCATCGCGCATCTGCACGATGGGCTGACCGCCATGCGGCACCTGGATCACCCCCGGCACGATGCCGTGCGAACGCAATTCGAGCGGCGCCTTCGGCATCAATGGGGTGCCCTCGAGCCGAAACCCGTAGCGATCGCTTTGCGGCGAAATCCGCCATGGCTCGCTCCACAGACTTGCCTGAGCCTGCGGCGTATAGGCCTCGTACTCGGCAGCGCGAAGCACCCGTACGGCCGGCAGGCCATCCACCATCAGCGGCATCGCCAACGCTGGCGGATTAAGGCCCACGCGTGCACTCGCTGCTCGAAACGGTCCGGTTGCAATCTTGTCGCCTGTGCGAAGGGCGCGTCCTTCGAAACCACCAAATTCACCACGCAACTGCGTGCTGCGCGACCCCAGCACCGACGGCACATCGACGCCGCCGGCAAGGCAAAGATAGGCGCGGCTCGCTGCCCAACCGTCGCGTCTGGGAAGTCCGGGTTGAAGCACCTGTCCGGCGCGGGCATCATGCGCGCACCAAGGCAGGATCGCCAGATCATCGAGCCTCGCGTCGCAATCTGCTCCCGTCACGGCGAACGTCGTGTCCTCCTGGAAGCGGATCCGAAACGGAAAAATCTGGATCTCGATCACCGCCGCGTCATCGGGATTGCCGAGCAGGATGTTGCCGGCCGCGACTGCAAGGTCATCCATGGCGCCCGAGGTACCGACGCCCCATTTGAGCGCGCCCCTGCGGCCAAGATCCTGAATCGTCGCAAGTCCGCCGGTGGCGATGACCTCAATCATCGGATCACCGCCGCGATGCGAAAGCGGATGCTGTCACCGGGACGCAGCAGCGCCGGCGGGTCGCTGGCCGGGTCAAAGAAACGCATCTCGGTGCTGCCGATCGTATTCCAGCCGCTCGGCCCGGGCGATGCAGACACGCCGGTCTGACCGCCGCCGATTGAGACCGCGCCTCCCGGAATCCTCAGCGTGGGGATCTTGCGGCGCGGCGTCGCGATCCGCTGGTCCATGCCACCGAGATAGCAATAGCCGGGATGACTGCCGAGCGCGTAGACGTGATAGATCGGCGCACTGTGGATTTCGGCGATGTCGTCGAGGCTCAACCCCGTATGCGCAACGACGTCGGCGACATGCGGCCCGCCCTCGCCGCCATAGACCACCGGCAGCTCGATCAGCCGGCCTTCCAGCTTGAGCGCCGAGGCGCTGGCCCAGGCCGACCGTAACCTCGCTTCAATCGATGTGAGCGAGCTGGGGGGACGCACGAAGCTGAGCATGACGTTGTTCATGCCCGGCACGGCCTCGCGAATTTCAGGCCATTGCCCGGCCTCCTCGGCCAGCGCCCAGATCCGCCGCTGCGTGTCGAGCTCCGTCGGACCGGGCGCATCGAACAACAAGGCGCTCGTTCCAAGAAGACTGATCCGGGGCTCATCGGCGCTCATGCGTGAGGTGCTCCCTCGCGCAGGCGGCGTTCGAGATAGTGGATGTCAACCGCCCCGGAGCTGAATGCCGGGTCCAAGGCGATGCGGCGATGCAGCGGCAAATTGGTCGAGATCCCCGAGACGCTCATTTCATCGAGCGCGAGCCGCAGCCGCGCCAGCGCATCAGCACGATTATCGCCATGGACGATCAGCTTTGCGATCATGGAATCGTAGTGCGGCGAGACCGTGTAGCCGGCCCCGGCGTGGCTGTCGACGCGCACGCCGTAGCCGCCTGGCAGCTCCCAGCCGGTGATGCGGCCCGGCGACGGCGCGAAGGTATTCGGGTTCTCGGCATTGATCCGGCACTCGAAGGCATGCCCACGGCAGCGAATATCCGCTTGCGTCAAGGTAAGCCGCTCCCCGCGCGCGACGCGGATCTGCTGCTGGACGATGTCGATCCCGGCCGTCATCTCGGTGACGGGATGCTCGACCTGCAGCCGCGTGTTCATTTCGATGAAATAGAATGCACCGTCTTCGAACAGGAATTCGAAGGTGCCGAGCCCCTGGTACTCGATCTGCTGGCAGGCCCGCGCGCAGCGCTCGCCGATCTCGGCGACGAGCGCATCCGCGATTCCCGGCGCGGGCGCCTCCTCGATGACCTTCTGGTGACGGCGCTGGAGCGAGCAATCCCGGCTGCCAAGCCAAAGCGCCTGACCATGCCCATCGGCGAGCACCTGGATTTCAACGTGCCGGGGATGGGTTAGAAATTTTTCGATATAGACTTCACCGTTGTCGAAGGCGCGTCGCGCTTCCTCACGCGTGACGGCGAGCGCATCGAGCAGCGCGGCCTCCTCGGTGACGATCCGCATCCCTCGCCCGCCACCTCCGCCTGCGGCTTTGACGATGACGGGATAGCCGATCTCATGAGCGAGGCGACGAACGGCCTCGGGATCATCCGGCAAGGTTGCATCGGGGCCGGGAACGCAGGGCACGCCCGCCGCGCGCATCGCCTTCTTGGCGGCGACCTTGTCGCCCATGGTTCGAATGCAGGCGGCGGAAGGGCCGATGAACGTCAGGCCGGCTTCGACGACGCGCTCGGCGAACAGGGCGTTCTCGGCCAGAAATCCATATCCGGGGTGAACAGCTTCAGCACCCGTCGCGTTGGCCGCGAGCAAGATGGCGGCCTGATCGAGATAGCTATGCGTTGCCGCGGGTGGACCGATGCAGACCGCGACATCCGCGCGTTCGACATAGGGCGCATCACGATCGGCCTCGGAATAGACCACGATGGTGCGCAGGCCGAGGCTCCGACACGCTCGCTGGATACGAAGCGCAATCTCACCGCGGTTGGCGATCAGAACGGACTCGAACATGGTTACCTCAGACGGTGCGCATCAGCGGCTGACCTGCCTCGACGAGGGTTCCGGGAGCGACAAGGATCGCTTCGAGGATCCCGTCCCGTTCGGCGCGGACTTCGATGAACGTCTTCATCGCCTCGATGACACAGATCGCCATGCCGGCCTGGATCGCCTGACCAACCTCGACATAGGGCGGCTGATCCGGTCCGGGGCACAGATAGACGATGCCGGAAAGCGGCGCGCAGATCTCCGGCGCTGCTGCCACGGGCGTTTCTATCGACGTGTTCGGACGAGACGGCGATCGATCGGGAGCCGCAACCGGGGGTACGGAATGGCTCCGCACGCCATTGCGTACCAGCCGGAGCGTCCATCCGTCCTTGCTCGCCTCGAGTTCGGCGAGATCGGACGACGCCATTGCGTCAATGAACGCCTTGATCTGCGCCAGGTCCATCGGCGCCTACCGATCGCAGTCATGAGTATCAAACATGAATAAAGGCTAGCGCGCGAAGCGAACGCACACCAAGACGGAATGTATTTGACCCGATAAGGGGTGCTTATGTCCCGGGGCTCGCATCCGCGCCACACGCGCGGATCGTGTTACGACAGGCTCGCGACGAGTTCCAGGAGGATTTCCTTGATCGCCGAAGCGGGCTCGGACAGCGGCAAATGATCCGACTGGCAGAGCGCCAACGGGGCCTCAATAGTCGGTTCGACGATGCGAGACAGCCAGGCGTTGGAGGAACTGGCGACCTCACGCGCCATGGATTCCGGCAGGATCGTTGCGCCAAGACCGCTGGCAATGACGGCCGACAACGTTCCGGCCGATTCGATTTCCGCAACCACGCGAGGCGTCATCCCGAGTCCCGCGAATGCCTCGTTCACCATTTTTCGCACGACGTTGTAGGGCCGCGGGAGGTAGAGATCCAGATCAGCGATCGTACGCAACGGCAAATCGCTGGGGGACGCGACCATGCTGTCGGGGCCCACCAAATACAGTTGTTCCTTGAACAGCGGAAGGAACGTCAATCCATGCACGGTGGTCTGGCCGCCATAGAGCACTGCAATATCCATCCGTCCATTCATCACGAGCTCCGACAGCGTGCTGCCATAGGTCTCGTTCAGATAGAGCAGGATGCCGGGGTGACGCGCCCGCGCAGTGCGCAGAAGCGGCAACGCCAGGCGCGCGGCAGCCGTTCCCGGCGCGAGCCCGACTGACACGGCGCCGGACAAGCCCTGCCCCGCCGCCTTCATGTCGGCGTTGGCCTGGTCCCATTGCCGCAAGATGAGCTGGGCATGCCGGTAGAGAACCTTACCGGCTTCGGTTGGCACCACACCGCGCTTGGTGCGCAATAATAGCTGCTGACGTACCTCGCCCTCCAACGTCGCCAATTGCTGGCTGAGCGCCGGCTGCGCCACGTGAAGAATGTCGGCGGCCTGCGTCAGACTGCCGATGTCGACAATCTTCACGAAGTATTGCAGGCGCCTCAAGTTCACGTCGCTTCTCCCGTTCCGCCGAACGTATCCACCGAACCCCGAACTCTAGTCGATTTCTGCGCCAGCCATAAGAGGTTCTTATCGAGGGAGACCGAAGTCATCTTGGCCACGGCCTCCGCGGAGGATTAGACCTTTCGACTTCAGCCTGACATCAAGGGATGCCTGCCGTGAACTCCTACAACCCCGCAGGGCGCATCAGACGCATCAAGCCGTCACCCAGCACTGTTGCCGCCGATCGGGCCAACGAGCTGCGGCGACAG
The DNA here is from genome assembly GCF_015624505.1 of Bradyrhizobium commune. Lineage (NCBI taxonomy): Bacteria > Pseudomonadati > Pseudomonadota > Alphaproteobacteria > Hyphomicrobiales > Nitrobacteraceae > Bradyrhizobium > Bradyrhizobium commune. Next base: position 6,476,074 of record NZ_CP061379.1, read on the forward strand.
GGCAAGCAGATCGTGAGTCTAGTGGTCGGCGAGCCGGATTTCGACACGCCGGCCCACATCCGCAAGGCGGCCGCATACGCGATGGACCATGGCGCGACCCGCTACACCTCGATGCGGGGAACGCAGGAATTGCGGGAGGCGATCGCAGCCAAGCTCAAGCGCGAGAACGCGCTGAGCTACGGCGTCGACGAGATCATCGTGACCAACGGCGCCAAGAGCGCGATCTACAGCGCGCTCGCAGCGACCGTCGATGTCGGTGACGAGGTCATCATTCCGGCGCCCTACTGGGTGTCCTATCCGGACATGGTGCTGGCTTGCGACGGCACGCCGGTGACGATCAGCTGCGGCGAGAACCATGGCTTCAAGCTGTCGCCGGGGCAGCTGGAAGAAGCTATCACGCCGAAAACGCGCTGGCTGCTGATCAACTCGCCGAGCAATCCGACCGGCGCCAGCTATACCGCTGCCGAGTACCGCGCGCTCGCGGACGTGCTCGTCAAGCATCCGCACGTCATGGTCATGACTGACGACATCTACGAGCACATTCGTTTCGACGGCAAGCCGACTCCGCATCTCCTGAACGCCGCGCCCGAACTGCGCGACCGTACCCTCGCCATCAACGGCGTGTCCAAGACCTATGCCATGACCGGCTGGCGTATCGGCTGGGTTGCCGGCCCGCGGACTCTGATCGGCGCGCTTGATACGTTGTTGTCGCAGTCCGCGGGAACCTGCTGCGCGGTGAGCCAGGCGGCGGCAACCGCCGCGCTCAACGGTGATCAGTCCTTCATCGTGGAGAGCGTCGCCATCTACAAGCAGCGGCGCGACGCCATCCTGCCGCTCCTGAACGCAATCCCCGGTCTGAGCTGCCAGGCGCCAGACGGCGCATTCTACCTGTTCGTGAATTGCGCCGGCCTGATCGGCAAGACCACGGAGGATGGCAAGCGGATCGAGACTGACAACGATGTGGTGCTTTACTTCCTCGACACCTTCGGCGTGGCGCTGGTCGCTGGCGCGGCCTACGGACTCTCACCTTACTTCAGGCTGTCAATCGCGACATCTCTGGAAGCTCTGACAGAGGGGGTTGAACGCTTAGCGCGCGCCACCGCGACACTCCGAGGCCTCCCATCGAGGCTGGATTGATCCAAGGGGGCCTCACCAATCCCTCGGAGTCGCCATGTCGTATCTGCGTGATGGCATCGTGCTTGGCGGGGGTTCCCGAACAGTCTCGGCCTTGAAGCAAATGGTTATTTCTCAAAAACCCCGTAGCAGCTGCGTTCGAGGGACGACCAAGTCGGTCTTCCCCCCACATGAACCGTCGATTTCGCGGTCGTGGTAACGGCAGTTTCCCTGCACCATCGCCAGCACGAAGCCAGCTCTCTGTAGTAGCGCACGAGATCAGATTCTCGGTCGCAGCTGGATGCGTTGCTCTTATCAAGTTTGACTGCGTCGAGCCCGAACGTCCGCTTCACGCCTCGGACCGACTGCTCAGATTTGCCGTCAATAGATTCTTTTGGATCTCCCGGTGCACACGCCGCCTCTTAAACTATTGAAAATATTTAACTCTCACTCCAATCCATCATGGGCAAGTTTGATCCCGGAGTCCCTGTAGGTTCAAATCCCGGAGGCGCAACCACCGATACCGACATTCGATTCCGGTTTGATGACGATATAACTTGCTTATTTTATTCATATTTTAGGTGGCGAGCGTCAACCTAACGACCGAAAAGCAAGTAGCTTTGGTCGACGCCGCGGAGATCGCGGGTCTCCTCGGTCCAGCCGACGGCGCGGCGATAGCTGCCCATCGTGTCCGCTTGCTTGAGCGCTGCGAGGTCGACTGGACGGGTCTCATCCGCGAAAGGCGAGACGTAGAGCGCGTCTTCCGGGCAATAGAGTTCGCAGAGGAAGCAGGTCTGGCAATCGCCCTGGCGGGCGATCACCGGAATGCCGTCGGTCTTGTCGAACACGTTGGTCGGGCACACGTTGACGCAGATGTCGCAGGACGTGCAACGCTCTGTATCGATAACCTCGATCATTCCGCCGCCTCCGCGTAAGCTGCCTCAGGATGAGGCCGGACCGAGGTCCAGACCTCGTCAAGTCCGCCCGTCGTCACATAGTGACGCTGCCGGTGATCCAGATCGGGGAAATCGTCGCGCCGATGCATTCCGCGGCTTTCCTGACGCGCCAGCGCGCTGCGGTACATCCAGCGCGCTGTCGCCAGCATCGCCGCGCTTTCACGGGCGCGCAACACCTCGGACGTGTCGGCCGCATCGGCATCGGACACGTCACGCCACGAGGCGTCAAGCCGCCGCAGCGCGCCATCGAGCCGCGAAGCGTCGCGGAAATAGTTCAGCTCATACGGGAAGACCTCGTCCTGGACAGCCCTCGCCAGCGCGGCCGGATCAAACGCGCGCCGCGAGCGACTGCGAAAGCCAATGGTTCCCATAGACGACAGCGTTCGCCCGGCGGCCGTACCGGCCTGCCTCGCGTAGGCAGCGGCGCCCTGCCCCGCGAGCGTCCCCGACGACATCGCCCAGGCGGCGTTGTGGCTGCCGCCGCCGGTGAAGCCGCCGCAGATCAGTTCGCGCGTCGCCGCGTCGCCCGCGGCATAGAGACCCGGTACACTGGTGGCGCAGCAGTCGTCGACAATGCGAAGGCCGCCGGTGCCGCGCACGGTGCCTTCGAGCCGCAACGTCACTGGGAAGCGATCTCTGAACGGATCGATGCCGGTGCGGTCGAACGGCAGGAAGAAATTCGGTTGCGCCGTGCGCATGTGCCGCTGCACGTCCTCATCGGCCTTGTCGAGCCGCGCATAGACCGGCCCCTCGAGCAGCGCGCGGGCGATCGCCGATCGCCCGCCCTTGGACGCCGCACCGGGCACGACGCTGCCATCGTCATAAGTGAAAGTAGCCCAGCCGTAGAACAGCGTTTTGGTCACCGAACCGAACGCCGGCGAGATAGCATACGGATTGGAAAATTCCATGCTGCTGAACTCGGCACCTATTTCCGCGGCCATCAGATAGCCATCGCCGGTGAGCACGTTCGATCCCAAGGTCTTGCTCAGGAACGCGCAGCCGCCGGTCGCGATTACGACGGCTCTCGCGCGCACCGTCCAGTGATCCTGCTTCTGGCGGCGCACGCCGCTCGCCCCCGCAGCAGCGCCGTCCTCATCCACCAGCAATTCGAGCGCCGGGCTGTGATCTAGGATGGTGACGCCCGCCTGCTTGGTCCGCTTGCGCATCAACCGCATATATTCGGGGCCTTGCAGCGAGTTGCGCTGCGATATGCCGTGCTCATCATCCGGATAGGGATAACCCCAGTCCGCGAGGCGATTGCTCTGCTGATAGGTGAGATCGAGCACACGCGCCATCCAGCGGCGATCCTGCAAGAAGCCGCCGAGCTTCTCGCGACCGGCCATGGCGGCCTCGCGCTCCGCCGGCACCGGATCGACGTACCAGACGCCGGTGCCCGCCGCCGCCGTGGCGCCCGAAGTGCCGCAAAAGCCTTTGTCGGCGAGCACGACGCGCGCGCCACGCTCGGCCGCGCTGACCGCGGCCCAGGTGCCCGCGGGCCCGCCGCCGAGCACCAGCACGTCGGCGTCATATTCGACGGATCCGCTTGGTGCGGCCCTGCGCTCGGCGCGGTTGATTTGGTTCGTCATTGATCACGTCTCCCGTTCGAACAATCGGTCTGCGCTCATGCCGCCACCTGTGCCTTCCAGCGCATGAAGCGCCGCTCCAGCGCTTCGAGCACGGCGTTGAGCGCCAGCCCGATCACCGTGATACTCAGAATGCCGAAATACATTTGCGGGATCAGGAAGCTGTATTGGCTGTTAATGATGAGATAGCCGAGCCCGGCCTTGGCCCCGACCATTTCGGAAGCGACAAGCACCAGCATAGCCGAGGCGCTGGCGAGGCGAATGCCAACGAAGATTGTCGGGAGTGCCGCCGGCAGGATCACCTTCCGGAATAATTGCTGCGGCGTCGCTCCCATTGTCCGCGCCGACTTGATCAGGAGCGGATCGACTTGCTTCACCGCGGCGATGGTGTTGAGCAACAGCGGCCAGGCGCAGCTATAGATCACCATGGTGATCTTCGACATCTCCCCGATGCCGAGCAACAGGATGAACACCGGCAGCAGTGCCAGCGGCGCGGTGTTGCGGCAGATCTCGATGATCTGGTTCAGGAGATTGGCCAGTCGGGCATACCAGCCGACGGCGAGGCCAAGCGGGACACTCAATGCAACCGAGATCAGGAATCCGCTCAATGCGCGCAGCAGGCTCGCCGAGACGTCGTCATAGAGCTCGCCGGTTTGGGAAAGCTGCCAGCCCGCAGCAATCACATCCGAGATCGGCGGCAGAAACACCGGATCGATCAAGCCGAGCCGCGGGGCGGCCTCCCACACCGCCAGCAACGCGATGAGCACCAGCGAGCGAAGCCCGAACGCGGCAAGCCGGTGCGCGGCCGCACGAACACTGCCGACGATCGGTAACGATCGGCGATCTGCGCCGGATATGGACTTGGGACGCCCCTGCGCCAGTTCCAACAGCGCCAGTGTCTCCAGACTAGACATGGGCCACCTCCTTCACGTCCCGATTCACAGGCCGCGCGCTCAGGTCGCCGCTCAATTGTCCCTGCTGCGCTTTCTGCACCTCATCGCGGAGCAGGCTCCAGAGCTGGTGCCTGACATGGCCGAACTCCGGCAGCGAGCGCACATCGTCAGCCTCGCTGCGCAGTGCGGCTGGAATCTCGATCACCTGCTTAATCCGGCCCGGGCGCGAGGTCATCACCGCGACGCGCTGGCCGAGCACGACGGCCTCGTCGATGCCGTGGGTGATGAAGACGATGGTTTTGCCGGTGGCGCGCCAGATCCGCAACAGCTCGCCTTGCAGCGTCTCGCGGGTTTGTGCGTCGAGCGCGGCAAACGGCTCGTCCATCAACAGCACCTCAGGGTCGTAAGCGAGGCTGCGCGCGATCGCGACGCGCTGCTTCATGCCGCCGGACAATTCGTGCGGATAGCGGTTGGCAAAACCGGACAGGCCGACGAGATCGAGGAAATGCCGCGCGATCTCGCGCCGTTGCTTTGCGTTCAGCCCGGCGATGTCGAGCCCGAACTCGACATTTTCCGCGGCGGTGCGCCAGGGAAACAGCGCGTATTGCTGGAACACGATGCCGCGGTCGCGGCCGGGCCCCGTGATCGGCCGTCCGTCGAGCAGGATGCGGCCGCTGGTCGGCGTGGAGAGTCCACCCAGGAGGTCAAGGAGCGTCGATTTCCCGCAGCCGCTAGGGCCGACCAGGGCCAGGAACTCGCCGGCGCCGACGTCCAGCGTTATATCCTCCAGGGCGGTGAAGCGGTCCGCGGGACCGCTTCCCTCGCTGCGCGTCACGAATTCCTTGCGGACGCGCTCAAAGCTGATCTTGACCGGGCTCATTGCGCCTCCGCCGTCTTGCCGGGGCGGAAATAATTGAACGCGTTGGTATAGGTATCGGAGGCCTTGATCTGGCCGGGCTTGAACAGGCCATCCTTTTCCAGCCAGTCGATCCACACCTGGATTTCGGCGTTCGAGATCACGCCGCCCTTGGTCGCAACGCCGGTGCTCTTCCAGTACTTGATCGAGGAGGCATCCTCATTGCGCTTTCGCTCAGTGATGATTCTATCGAAGCGCGCTCGCACCTCTTCTGCCGGTGTCGTCTGCGCCCAGGCAATCGCGCGCGAGATACCTTCAATCAGCCTGCGCGACGCTTCCGGATTGTCCTTGATGAACTTGTCGCGCAGCACATAGGAGCCGCCGGTGAACTGACCAAACAGGTCGGTGTCGTTGAACAGCGAGTGGATGCCGCCGCGATCGAGCGCCTTGTCCCGCAGCACGCCGCTGAGCGCGCTCACCTCGACCTGGCCCTGGCGCAGCGCCTGTTCGCCGCTCACCGGCGGGATCGCCACAAGCGTCACCTGCTTGGCCTCGCTTGCGGAGAGACCGTTGCGGGCGAGATATTCGCGCAGCACGAACTCCAGATGCGCACCCAGCGTATTGACGGCGACCTTCTTTCCGATCAGGTCGCGCGCCGTCTTGATCGGGCTGTCGTCCTTTACGTAGTAGCCGTAATAGGTGTTGGCGTCCGAGCCGTAGTAGCCGACCACGGCCTTTATCGGCGCGCGCGCCGCGATCAGTTTCAGGATCGCGCCATAGAAGGCGCCACCGATATCGATGTCGCCGGTCACCACGGTCTGGATGTCCTGCGGGCCGCTGATCGTATTGCCGACCCATTTCAGCTTCAGCGGTGCGAGATAGCCGAGGTCGTCGGCGAGCTCGATAAACGTCACCTGCCCGGCCCAGCCCTGATAGCGGATCTCGGTCTTGTCGAGCGGCGGCTCGGCGAAGGCGGGAGCCGCGAGGCCGAGCGCCAATACGCCGGCAAGCAGCAGCCGCGCCGCCTTGCGAGCGGCATGCTGCCGCGCGCGAACAAATCGAACCATCGAGTTCATTCTGGTAAATCCTGTCTGTGAAGCGGGATCAAGCGGCCTTGGCCGACTGCGGTTTCGGCGCCTTGATGCGGGTCACGCTGCGGCGCCCGTCGACGCTGAGCGGCACCTCGCCATCGATGGTGGCGCGGCGGACGACGCGGTGTTGATCGCCGTAATCGTTGACCGCGTAGTGCTGGGTCGCGCGATTGTCCCAGATCGCGACGTCACCGGCCTGCCAGGTCCAGCGCACGGTGTTTTCCGGCGCGGTGATGTGGGACTGGAACAGGTCGAACAGCTTTTGGCCGTCGTATTTCGGCAGGCCCACGAAGCGCTGCACGAAATTGCCGAGCACGAGCGTGCGCTCGCCGGTCTCGGGATGGACCCGCACCACCGGATGCTCGGTTTCGTAGGTCGTGCCGGTAAACACTTCGTCGAAGTGCTTGCGGTCCGCCTCCGACGCGCGCGTCTTGACAGCGTAGTCATAAGCGTTGCTGTGGACCGCCCAGAGCTCCTCGGCGAGCTTGCGCAGCGGCGCCGGCAGATCGAGATAGGCCGCGGCCGTGTTCGACCACACGGTGTCGCCGCCGAAAGGCGGGATCACCACGCCCCGCAGCACCGATATTTTCGGATAGGCGTCGACGAAGGTGACGTCCGTGTGCCACTGGTCGGCGCGGCCGCCGCCGCGGTCCGAGTCCAGCTCCAGGATCGACGAGGTGCCCTTGGTCGCTCCGACCGTCGGATGCGGCACCAGTTTTCCGAGCCGGACGGCGAAGCGCTCCTGCTCGGCATCGTCGAGATGTCCCTGATTGCGAAAGAAGATCACCTTGTGCTCGAGCAGAACTTTGTTGATGGCCCGAATGACTTCATCAGACAGGTTGCCCGACAGCTTGACGTTCCTGACCTCGGCGCCAAGCCGCGCCGCGCGCTTAATGATGTCGGCACGCGGAATGACATTGTCGGTGGTGGTCGTATTGCTCATGTTCGTGGTCTTCCCTGTGGTGGTCTGGACAAGGCTCCGCCATGCGCCGGCCACGCCGGCGGCGGTGCATGATGGGTAATGTCTTGGCTTTCGGTCCTGGTGGACCGCTAGGGGGTCCGGTGGCGGCTAGATCGTGCGCCGCGCACCGGCCGGCGGTACAGCTCTCCGCCATCGCCTCAGTGCAGCACGGCGCGCACAGAGCCGAACTCTGCCGGGCTGCTTCGCGAACGACGAGTGGATCTGATTGCCGCATGGTGAACGACCTCGCTTGTACCTTGCAGATCGTAAAAGCGATCGCGATCCAGTCAATGAAACGAAACCAGCTTTGTTTGGCGCGGGGCGCAATGATCGCTTCGTTGGTCACGCAGAGACCGGAATATTTGCGATGATGACAGTCTACGCGAACGCTTTGTATGCCTGACAGCGGGCGCAATCGCGTCGATCGGCGCTCGAAACAACTCAACTCGCCGGCCTTCCTCATCGAGACGAACGCACTCGTCTCCGATCAATGACGCATTCACACGCTTCATGCTTGCTTTGCTCGCAACAACGCAAATTCATTTCATCGACAGCTTTGCGATCGCCGACATAGAGTCGAGCGAAACAACGAGCGCGACGACACCCGACAACGCTAGACATTTGCGAGCCAGGCCATGAGCAAACGGCAACTTTCCCTGAATTTCTTCATCTATCCGGACGGCCATCACGAGGCGGCCTGGCGTCACAAGGCTTCGACGACGGACCGCATCCTCGACGTCACCTACTATCAGGAGCTGGCTCAACCCGCCGAAGCGCACAAGTTCGACGCGGTGTTCTTCGCCGACGGTCCGGCGCTGGCGGACAATGTCCGCTACGCCCAGCGGTTCCGGTTGGAGCCAATCACCCTGCTCACCGCAATCGCGTCCGCCACCAAACGCATCGGGCTGATCGCGACGGCATCGACGACCTACACCGAGCCCTACAATCTCGCGCGGCTGTTCGCCTCGCTCGATCACATCAGTAGGGGACGTGCGGGTTGGAATATCGTGACGACGAGCTCGCCGCAAGCCGCCCAGAACTTCGGCCTGCCCGAGCATCCGCCGCATCACGAACGCTATGAACGGGCGCGCGAATATCTCGATGTTATCACGAGGCTATGGGACAGTTGGGAAGACGACGCGCTGGTCAACGATCCCGTCTCGGGCATTTTCGCGGACACGAGCAAGATCCACGCGATCGACCACATCGGAAAGCATTTTCGTGTGCGCGGTCCGCTCAATGTCTCGCGGCCGCCGCAGGGCCGGCCGGTCTATGTCCAGGCGGGCTCGTCCGAGGACGGACGCGCATTTGCCGCGCGCTTTGCCGAAGCTATCTTTACTGCGCACCAGACGCTGGCGAGCGCGCAGGAGTTTTATGCCGACATCAAGCGTCAGACGCGCGGTTTCGACCGTAGTCCCGACCAGATCAAGATCCTGCCCGGTATCTCGCCGTTCATCGCCAGCACGCAGGTCGAGGCCGACAGGCTCCAGGAGGAGTTCAACGCGTTGATCCAACCGGAATTCTCGCTGACCCAGCTCCGCCAGATGACCGGGCTCGATCTCACCGGCTTCGATCTCGATGGCCCCTTTCCGCGTCATCTGATCGACACCAGCGGCGCGCGCGGCGTCGCCAGCCGCCTCAAGCTCGTGGTCGACATCGTCGACCGCGAGAAGCCGACGATCCGCCAGCTCGTGCAGCGCCTTGCCGGCGCGCGCGGCCATTGGGTCATCGCCGGCCCCCCGGAGAAGATCGCCGACAACATCCAGACTTGGTTCGAGAACGGTGCCGCCGATGGCTTCAACGTCATGCCGCCCTTCCTGCCCGGCGGCTTCGATCTCTTCGCCGGACAGGTCGTACCGATTCTGCGCAAACGTGGCCTGTTCCGCCACGACTACATCGGCAGGACGCTGCGTGATCATTACGGCTTGGACCGTCCGGAAAGCGTGTTCTCAAGATCCGTTGAGGCGATCGCCTGACCGCTTGGAACAGAAACGGAGCATTCGATTCGTCGCGAAACATTCCGCCTGCTTCAGTGCTTTCCGCTGGCATGAATTTCCAAAGACACGAATGCACAACGAAAAGGCCCGCGGTCGCCCATTTGAGTATGCTGATCCAAAACAGGGAGGCAGCGCATGGCCAGCCGGCACGCGATTGTCATCGGCGGTGGCGCCAGCGGCGTACTGCTTGCCTATCAGCTCTTGCGCCAGGGCAGCACGGTCTTCCGCGTCACGCTGATCGAGCGGCGATCCGAGATCGGCCGCGGCCTCGCCTATCACACCGGCAATCCCGATCACCTGCTCAATGTGCGGGCAGGCAATATGAGCGCCCTGCCCGAGGATCCAGATCATTTCGTGCGCTGGCTTGCCGCGCGCGACCTTTGCGGTGCTGACCCCTACTGCTTCGTCCCGCGGCGGGTCTTTGGCGATTACATCGAGAGCTTGATCCAGCCGCTGATCGAACGCGAGCCGGGATCGCGCGGCCTCACCCTGGTAAACGACGAATGTGTCGCGATCAGCGAAGGCCGGACGGGCGTCATGATCCGGCTTGCGAATGGCACACGGCTGTCCGGCGACATCGCCATTCTTGCGACAGGTCACGAGTCCCGTCACGCGCCACTCGCCTGCTATGCTGACCCTTGGGCGCCGCACGCCAATGACGGCATCGCCGGGGACTCGCCGCTCCTGATTCTCGGCACCGGCCTCACCATGGTCGACTTCGTGCTGTCGCGATTGCGCGAAGGCCATAGCGGACCGATCATCGCCATGTCGCGCCGCGGGCTGCTGTCGAGAGCGCACCGCCGCGTCGAGCCGCTGCACATCGATGATGCGGAGATCCCTTTTGGGGCCAGCGCCAGCCGATTGCTGCGTTGGCTACGTGATCGCGTCGAGACCCATCGCGCTGAAGGTGGCGACTGGCGCAGCGTCATTGACGGAATGCGGCCCTTCACCCAGCGTCTCTGGCGCGAGCTTCCGCCACGCTCAAGGCAGCGCTTTCTCGAGCACGCGCGCGCCTGGTGGGAGGTCCACCGGCACCGGATGGCGCCTGAGGTCGAGGAAAGGATCACCACCGCGATTACGGATGACCGGTTAAGCCTCATCGCGGCCAAAATCATCGACATCATTCCGCTCACCAATGGCGCGCGGGTCCTCTATCGCAGACGCGGCAGGAACCAGGCGGACAGCCTTGATGTCGCAGCGATCGTCGATTGCAGCGGGATCGTACGGGATCCCAGCGTCACGACGAATCCGGCGCTCCGCAGCCTGTTCGCTCAGGGCCTTGGGCGGATCGATTCCTTGCGCATCGGCATTGATGTCGGATTCGATGGCGCCCTGATCGATCGCGAGGGGCACCGTCCCGCCGGCTGTACGCGGTGGGGCCGCTGACACGTTCGGCGTACTGGGAGATCGTCGCGATCCCCGACATCCGCAATCAATGCGCCGAGCTCGCCAGCCATCTGGTCGAGATTCACGGCGAAACGACGACGAATGTTCTTCGGACTACCTCCTCCCGGGCGGTTGCAAGATTTATGCGGCTCAGCGCCCGGTGACGCGAGTTCGCTGTAGATCGGCTTGGCCCTCGCCCCCCAAATCGGCGCCCGAGGTTGACCCCGCCACATCCGCCGAACCTCACACCCGAAGAAAGTGCTTCTCGGCACGTGCGCGAGCCCTGAGCGCGGGCATCGTCGTTGGCTAAGAACAGCTCGTTTGAGGCCGAAACTGCAAGTAGTGAGCTTATACTGTTCAGACGGCTTTAAGGGGTGGCGCGCACCAGCAATCGCTTCGGATCAACTTGTTCGACAACGACTGGATCAGGACGTCCGATGAGATAGCCTTGCATTTCGTCGCAGCCCTCCTGCGAGAGGAGCGACATCTGTGCCTCAGTTTCGATCCTTTCTGCAAGCACGGGCACGCCCAACCCATGCGCAAGACCGATGACGGCGCGCACGATTGCCAGCGCGCGTTCGCTCTGTCCAAGCGACGCGCGCCTGCATTGAACGGGCAGCAACGAAGGCGGGCGGGTCACGGTTAGATGAAACCGGCGCTTTTGCCCCCGTCGATGACGATCGTTGTACCATTCAAGAACTCCGCCTTGCGCGAACATATGAAGCCGACGAGTTCGCCGATCTCGTTGGCCCGACCTGCGCGGCCGAGGGGATTGTCGCCGGCGATTGTTTTCATCGCCTCTGCCCGGGAAATGTTGCGTTCCGATGCGAGTGCATCAACGCGTGCGCGAACACGGCCCGTGTCAAAATAGCCAGGGGCGACGACATTCACGCGAACATTATCCTTCGCGGCGCTCCTGGCGAGAATCTTCGCCATATTTGCGATCGCCGACCGGAACGTGCTTGCAAGGACGAGATGTGCCGACGGCTCACGCGCCTCGGCGCCCGTAATGAAAACGATATCGCCGTTCCCTCGCTCGCGCATATGTGGAAGAGCCCTGCGCACCAGTCGCACTGCGCTCATCAGGAGCATTTCGAAAGCCTGGCACCAAAGATCGTCAGACAGATCCTCGACAGTTCCGTAAGCCATATGGCCCGAATTGATCACCAAGCAATCGATGTGAGGCAGATGTGCCAAAGCCTGGTCAAAGAGAGCTTCCGTATCTCGAGGGTCGCGCAAATCCGAACAGACACCGAAAACACGAGATCCGCCAGCGATGGTCTCAAGCTGTCGAACCGATGCCGCCATCTTTTTCGGGTCGCGGCCGGTAAGCACGAGATCAAAGCCGTCGGACACTAGCTTCTCAGCAATCCCTAAGCCGATGCCTGCCGTACCAGCCGTTATGAGTGCCGTTCGTCCCATATCGTTCCCACCGCAATAGCGCTCAAGTGGTGGCGCTGGCCGCCAGGAATGGCGGCCCGCCGGAGGCCTAGATTTTTTGCCCCTCATGAACCAGTTGGTCCATGACCGAACGAACAGCGGACTCCGCAATGGACACCAACTCATCGACCTCGGCCTTGGTGATGACGAGCGGAGGCGCAAAACCGAGGATATCGCCATGCGGCATGGCCCGGGCAATCAGTCCACGATCCCGCGCCGCCTTTGAAACCCGTGCGCCGACGTTCAGCCCGGGATCGAAGCGGGTCTTCTTCTCGCGATCTGCCACAAACTCGATTGCTCCCATGAGGCCGACACCGCGTACTTCTCCGACGATCGGCAGCTGGGCGAACTTGGCTTGCAGCTGAGCCTGGAAGTAACTTCCGACCGTGTCGGCCTTGCCGGGAAGATCCTCGTTCTCGACGATGTCGAGCACAGCATTGGCCGCAGCCGCGCCGATCGGGTGACCAGAATAAGTGTAACCGTGGGAGAATGAGCCGACCCGGTCGGCAGCGTCTTCCATGACCTGATAGACTTTCTCGCCGACGATTGCGCCGGACAGTGGAAAATAGGCCGATGTCAGACCTTTGGCGACGGTGATCAGATCGGGTTCTATCCCGTAGCGGTCAGAGCCGAACATCGAACCCGTACGACCGAACCCAGTGATGACTTCATCGGCAATGAGAAGAACGTCGTGTTTGCGCAGCACAGCCTGAATGGCTTCCCAATACCCTTCCGGTGGCGGCGTTATACCCCCTGTGCCAAGGACGGGCTCGCCGATGAAGGCACCGACCGTTTCGGGCCCCTCCCGTTGAATTAGTTCGTCAAGCTCTGCGGCGCGGCGCTTCGAAAATTCGACCTCGGTTTCACCGGGATGTCCGCCCCAGTAGTGATGTGGAACGCCCGTATGAACGATCTGTGAAAATGGCAGGTCCATGTGATCGTGATAGAAGCTCATGCCGGTCATCGAGCCGGAGATGATGCTGCATCCGTGATAGCCACGATCTCTCGATATGATCTTCTTCTTTTTCGGCTTGCCGCGAAGATTGTTGTAATACCAAACAAGCTTGGCCTGGGTTTCGTTGGCGTCCGAGCCAGACATTCCATAGAACACCTTGCTCATCTTGCCCGGCGCCATCTTCACCAGGCGATCGGAGAGAATGGCAAGCTCATCCGTCGTATGTGCGGCGTAGGAGTGATAGTAGGCAAGGCGATAGGCCTGTCTGGAAATTGCTTCGGCCACTTCGGTCCGCCCGTAGCCGACATTCACGCAATAGAGACCGGCAAAACCATCGATGAACTCCTTGCCCGCGGCATCCTGGATGCGAATGCCCTTGCCGGTCTCAACAATAGTCGGATCACCGAGTTTGCCAGTCGCAAAATCCTTCAGCTGTGTGAAAGGATGGAGGACCGAACGGCGGTCCAATTCGCTGATCTTTGCGATATCGATCGTCACTGTTGTTGTCCTTTCAAGCTGCAAGGCTGCCGAGGCAAACGTATTTCGGCTCCAGATACTCGGTTAATCCGAGCTTCGAACCTTCCCGGCCGAGCCCCGACTGCTTCCAACCTCCAAACGGTATTGGCGCGCCGGTGAATTTCGGCGTGTTCACGGCAACCATTCCGTACTCGAGTCGATCGGTGACACGCATCGCCCGCGCGAGATCTCGTGTGTAGACGTACGCGGCCAGTCCCATTTCGGAGTTGTTCGCCCGCGCAATGACCTCGTTCTCATCGTCGAAGGGGAGAATCGCTGCCACGGGACCAAAGGTCTCCTCTCTTGCGATCAGCATATCGTCCGTGACGTCTGCAAGCACGGTGGGTGTGACGAAGCTGCCTCCCAGGGGGCTGTCCTGCCCGCCCGCCACGAGGCGCGCGCCTGCAGACAAGGCTTGTGAGATGTGCTGACGGCATTTTTCTGCCACCGAGGGGCGCGTCATCGGACCGATCTCGGTGCCGCTCTCCAAGCCATGGCCGACTTTCAATCTCGCCGCCGCCTTCGCGAAGTCCTGCACAAAGCGCTGGTAGATGCCGCGTTGAACGTAGATGCGGTTCGCGGCCAGACAATCCTGGCCCGAGGTCGAAAACTTGGCGCCAATGCAGCCGGTGACCGAAGCTTCGAGGACGGCGTCATCGAACAGCAGGAACGGCGCGTGACCTCCGAGTTCCATGGATGTCTTTTTCACTGTCTGAGCTGATTGACCGAGCAACAGGCGTCCCACTTCCGTCGATCCGGTGAACGAGAAAGCACGAATTTCGGCATGCTCGAGCAACCTCTTGGCCAGAGGTGCCGCCTCTCCAGTGATGACCTGAAAGACGCCGGGAGGCATTCCCACTTCTTCAGCCAGCTTTGCAAGCGCCAAAGCCGAAAGCGGCGTCTCTGGAGCGGGCTTGACGATCATCGTGCAGCCTGCGGCAAGTGCGGCCGCGGCCTTGCGCGTAATCATCGCAGATGGAAAATTCCAAGGCGTAATTGCGAGGGTCACCCCGACCGGCTGCATCTGAACGGACAGTTTGCTGCTCGGCAGGTGACTGGGAATCGTATCGCCGTACGCGCGCAGGCCCTCGGCAGCGAACCACTCCACGAAATTTGCGCCATAGGCGATTTCGCCGCGCGCCTCGGAAAGCGGTTTGCCCTGTTCGCAGGTCATGATGACCGCAAGATCCTCGGCATTCTGTCTCATGGTCGAAGCCCAAGCGCGCAAAATCGCGCCCCGCTCATTGGGCAGGCGGTCACGCCAATCCAGGAATGCTCGGGCGGCGGCCCCGACCGCGAAATCGACTTCGCTGGAGCTGCAAGCTGTCACGTTACAAAGGAGCTCTCCCGTTGCAGGATCCGTTACCGGAAGGGTCTGGCCGGTTTCGCGCCAGGCACCGTCGAGAAAAGCCCTCGTTTCGATCAAATCCGGCTGTCTCAGCTTCTTTAGTGCCGCGGGGGCGAGGCCCTTCATGGATGACTTCCCAGTTCAGCATCAGTGAGCCGCAATTTAGAGCTAGCGGCTCACAGGAAAGCAGCGAGTGCGACCCGCTTCGCTCCTTAATCCTGCGAATAATCGGCGGTTTTCGCAGGATTGCGGCTACCACGGCGATCCGACGCCGATACTCCGATTGCAGCTGTTGCACAGCCGACGACCGTCCAGAATTCACGCCTCGAAACCTCAGGGGAAGATTGCGCAGAATGGCAGCGCTAAATCGCAATCGTCATTGCACATGCTCGCAAAGCAACAAAGGTTCGGAGCTGTTCTAGCCGGCGCCAGATGGCTTGACGCATGGAGGCCAATTGCAAGTCCGATTGGGCAACACGAGCCCTAGCCGGCAGCCTCGGGCGCTTCAATGGGAATGGTGAATCCGACTTTCACCCGATCCATGATCACCAACGTTTTGAATCCCTTGATGTCCGGGTTCTCGTAGAAGAAGCGGCGCGTGAATTGCTCGTAGCCTTCCATGTCGGTTGCCGTGACAATGATCACGAAATCCGCTTCTCCCGTGACATAATAGCCGCTCATGACCTCAGCATTGGCGCGCAGTGCTTGCTTGAAGCGGTCAATGATGTCTGCCCGTTCTCGTTCGAGCGAAACCAGCACCAACATGGAAACGGGGCGACCGACGGCCTTTGGCGAAACGATAGATACGTCCGCCTCGATGATTCTGCTGTCGCGAAGCTTTTTAAGTCGGCGTTGGACGGCGGTGGCGGAAAGGCCGACCCGCTCGCCTATCTCATCGGATGTCAGACGATTGTTGCTCTGGACAAGCGTCATGATGCGCGCATCCAAGCGATCGTATTCGACGGCCATTCGCCTATTTCCTGCGTATGACCGAACAATAGCGCAGTTTCACTGCAAGTACCAGACGTTAGTCACAGTTTATCGGCGACCTGAATGCGCTCCACTTTCAGACCGGCCAATCCGGGGCTCGAATACCCCAACCGCCGTCCCGGCACTTGCCTGCAGGCTCGGATCGCCGCGCCTGCAGGCAGCCGCAACTGCCCCTGAAGTTGCGTTACGACGAAATCTCGAACAGTTCACGCGGCAGCTTCGTAAATGGTTCACCACCGGCGTCGGTCACGCGAAACGTTTCGCTGATCACATAGCCGACATCTTCATCGATCCAGTTTCCAAGCATGAGGTGAAACGTCATGTTTGGCTTCAGGACGGTCATGTCACCTTCCTTCAGGCTCGCCGTCGGTTCTGTCCAATCGATCCCGACGGCATAGCCACACCGCGACTCCTTCTCGAAGCCATGTTTTTTCAGTGTGGTGTTGAAAGCCGCTGCGACATCGTGACAGGTCCTTCCGGTCTTGGCCGCCGCCAGTGCAGCTTCAAGACCGGCGACCTCTCCTTCATGCAGCCGACGTATCACGTCTGACGGCTTGCCAATCGACATGGTGCGCATCAGTGGAGACGTATAGCCGTGACGCACGCCGCTGAATTCGAGATTGACCTGCGAACCCTGTTGGAGAACGTCCTCGGTCCAGCGAATGTGACACGTAGACGTGCGCGGCGTAGCGCATAGAAAGAAGCTCGCGAGATCCGTTCCGGGCTTGCCGTTCGCGCCACGCACCAGCGTCGCTATGATCTCCGCGGATGCGTCTGCTTCGCGCACTCGCGGGCGGATGACGTCCTTGGCTTTGAGCATACCGGCGTCGGAAATGGCGGCGGCTTCGCGCATCATCGCGATTTCCAGATCCGATTTCACGCCTCGAATCCAGGTAACGGCGTTGGTGCAATCGACGATTTTTGCTTCGGCCGCCCGGGACCTGAACTTCTCTACCGTCGATGCCGGCAAAAGCTTCGCCTCAAGGCCGATCCCCTTGTGGCCGATCCCCTTGTCCAAGATGAAATCGATGATCGCGTCGTATCCGTCACGATCGGGATTGGCGATCAGCGCTTCCGGGTAGCCGATCACACGGCTTCGATCGATGAACATCTGATGGAGCGCCGCTGGTCCGTCCATACGGCGCGTAAGGAAGGTCGGCTCCTCATCCTTCAAGGAGACGACCAGACCTTGAGGCACATACCCGGACTTCGACGTGTATCCCGAAAGGTATGTGATGTTGGCTGGCGCCGTGACCACCAGGACTTCGACCTCGCGTCGCTCCATCTCCGATTTGACGGCAGTCAATCGTCGCAGATATTCAGAGCGGGGGAACGCCTGCGAGGCTTTTGGCATTGTCATGATTTCAGCTCCTTGGGTGAACTACCGAGTTCTTTTGTTGTGTCATCGATCCGTGTCGGCACGCCGGAGCACGTTGGCCCTCGCGCCGGCGGAAGCCCCAAATCACTCCATAGCTGGTCGGACGACCGTCCGAAGAAGCGAGCGGCCTTTTTAGCGCAATACCAACCGTCATCGGTCCGAGAGTCTTTGGCTTGTGGGGGAGATCGAACATCGTGGCGCTACGAATTCAGCATTTCCAGACAGTACCGAACCGTCAGTTCGGTTGTCGGAACAAGCAGGTTGTCCGACGCTCCGAAAGTCGGCGTATGCACGCCGGACTGATTGCCCCGTTCTTCGCTACCAAACCAGAAATAGATCGAAGGTACGCAGGCGGAATAGAAGCCGAAGTCATCACTGCCGCCGCCGGCGATCGGCGACTTCTTGTCGGAAAACTTGTCTTCGCCAACCGTCTCGACGACAAGTCGTCGAAAGCGTTCGACCATGTCAGTATCATTTACGACAGGCGGCTCGCCCAATCTGTGGGAAAATTCCGCTTTCCCCCGGTGCATGGCGGCGACGCCTTCCGCTATTTCACGAACGCGCTGAACCAAGAGCGTTCTCCGCTCCGCACTGCTCGTCCTGATCGTGCCCGTCATGGCGACGGAAGGACAAATGATGTTCGTGGCCTCGCCCCCGGCGATCGTGCCGATCGTGATGATCGCACCATCGTCGAAAGGCATTTCGCGCGATACGACTTTCTGGACCTCGTTGATGAACGCGCCTGCCATCGCGATTGCATCCACCCCGGCATGCGGCCTGGCGCCATGTGCCATCGTTCCGATGAGCTTGAGCGCGAATTGATCGGCTGACTTGGTCACTGCGCCTGCGCGTGCACCGTACACGCCGGCGGGCAGATCGGTCTTGACGTGAAAGCCGATGGCAGCATCGAACCCGCTGAGCAAGCCCTCTTCGGCCACCGAACGGCCACCGAGCGGCTCAGCTTCCTCGGCAGGTTGGAAAAACACGCGAAGCTTGCCGGAAAAATTCTCGCGCATCCGGTGGAATGCGAGCGCGGTACCCATGGCGATCGATGCATGCATATCGTGGCCGCAGGCGTGCATCAAACCGGGAACTTGCGAGCGGTAGGACAGGTCGTCTCGCGTTTCCTGGATCGGCAATGCATCGATGTCGCCGCGCACGGCGACGGAACGCCGCGG
The DNA here is from genome assembly GCF_015624505.1 of Bradyrhizobium commune. Lineage (NCBI taxonomy): Bacteria > Pseudomonadati > Pseudomonadota > Alphaproteobacteria > Hyphomicrobiales > Nitrobacteraceae > Bradyrhizobium > Bradyrhizobium commune. Next base: position 6,494,715 of record NZ_CP061379.1, read on the forward strand.
TCCGTGCGCAGACCCTTCGATGTCGACGTAGAGGCCGGTGTTGTGAAACGTCTTCGCGCCCGAGAGTCCGAATCTCTCCAGAGTTTCGAGGATTCGTTGCCGGGTTTTCCATTCATTGTTGGAAAGCTCCGGCTCGCGATGCATGGCGTGACGCATCTCGATGATTGCGTCTTGCTCGACACCGGAAAGCAGGTTGTTCGCGATTGTTTTCATTGTCACCTCCCCAAGGCGTCGCGTTGAAGCTCAGCTCCTGCGTAGCAGGCAAAGAGCGGCGGAAAGCACCGACTCGTCTGGGTATGGCGCAGCAATGCTGCAACTTTTCTTGCCGACGCGCACATTTGCGGAGACATCTTCTTCCATGGTGGGCGCCAGTGCTGGAACGATCGATTCCTCGCCAGGGGCGCCCAAAAGGCGCCCCAAGTCGAATACGCATGAGGATCCAAGTGTCGACGCTGGACCGATCCACTTGGGCTCGGAGCTGTCAGCTTCTCAGCTCCTTCGTCATCCTCTCTCCGAGCGCTGCGCCTTGCGCCATGAAGGCCTTCCAGTCGATCGGCCTCTTCAATGCCGCCCGCTCCCGAGAATTGATGAGGATGTCCGCTGCCAGATCGCCGAGCGCTACATCGGTCGTCGGTCCGTAGCGGAGCGCTTTCGGTACGGCAAGCATGCCTTGATCGGAAAGAAGCTGATTGATGTAGGCCAGCGCGGCCTCCTTGTTGCGGCAGCCGCGCACGATGTTCGTGTACGACGTGACGGCGTAGATGCCCTCTCGTGCGACAACCGTTTGCAACGGCGTTCCCGATTTCCGCGCCTCATAGGCTCGGCCGTCCCACAACGTCCCGGCCTGCGCCTCACCTTGTGTAAAGGCTTGCAGTTGCGCGACCGAGCTGGGAGGTGTCGCAACGATGTTGTCCTTGGCCGCGGCGATCAGTTTGAAAGCGGGATCCATGTTTGCCAAAGAGCCGCCATTGCCCTCGGCAAGCGCAAGCAGGACCATCCAGCCTGTATAGTTATTGGCGGGCATGGTCGAAACCTTCCCCTTCAAGTCTGGCCGCGCGATGTCCGAAAAGCCGGTCAGAGGCGGCTTGACCGTGTTCGCGTTGTAGACCGGCACGATCGACGCCACGCTGAACGGCGCACCGTAATCGCCGAATTCACGAAAACCCGGAAGCACGCGCGAAAGATTGGAGGCATCCGACGTGCCGAATGTCTCCAATATGCCTCCCGCAATGGCCTGAGGTATGAGCGGGCTGTCAGCCATCAAGAGGTCGATGTGAGGGCTGCTTTTATTGGAAAGAAGCTTTGCGATGTCGGCGGATGGGCTCGAAGGGATATATTCGATCTTGAGGCCTGTGCTTTCTTCGAGGGGCTTCGCCACGCCCTCGATGAGAGCCTTGTCGTAAGTGCCTCCGTAGCCATTGATCCGAAGCGTCACGCCGGAAAACTTCTTCTGCTGAGCATGCACTGCCGGCGCTACGATGGCCGCCAGAGCCGATGCGGCACCTGCCGCGAGAAAGTCCCGTCTTCTCATCAACTCCTCCTCTACTACTTTTGCTTTGCGAAAACTTGGCTGGCGTCGGGCAAAATCTGCCCCGCACGTCATTGAATCGGGGGCACGAAGCGAAGGCCATCCGGGTCGATGGCGATATCGATCTGCTCCCCAGGGTTGGGCTTTTGGCCAACGGGAAACTGGGTATCCATGATCAGCTTGGAGCCGCCGACGCGAAGGTGGAGCCGGGTAAGGGCACCGTGATAGTCACTCGCCTCGACCACCGCGCGGCGCGCGGGTAGCCCCGGCATCTCGTCCGCCTTCTTCACGTTCTCCGGCCTGATGACGGCGGTAATCCTTCCTGCCTGCCCACAAGCTGGCAGGCTCAATCCATCGTCCGTTCTGAACTCTCTTCCGTCGAGACTCTGCCCTTCCAACAGAGAGCACTGTCCGATGAATTCGGCGACGAATCGCGTCGCTGGAGCATCGTAGATCTCCTCTGGACTGCCCACCTGCTCCACCGCGCCTTTGTTCATGACGACGATACGATCGGCCAGTGTGAGGGCCTCGTCCTGATCGTGAGTCACGAAAAGCGTGGTCATTTCCAGACTGCAGATCAGTTTGTGCAGGTCTTCTCGAAGACGTACGCGAAGCTGCGCGTCCAGATTCGAGAAAGGCTCATCGAGAAGAAGCACTTTCGGCTGAAGGGCAAGCGCCCGGGCAAGTGCGACACGTTGTTGCTGACCTCCCGAAAGCTCTCGCGGGTAGCGTTCGGCAAGGTGCTGCAGCTCCACCCGGCGCAGCATATCGCCAACGCGCTTCACCCTTTCCGATCGCTTCATGCCGATATTGACCAGCCCGTACTCGACGTTCTTGGTGACGGTCATGTGTGGAAAGAGAGCGTAGTTCTGAAAAACGATGCCGACGTCACGCTTATATGCGGGAACGCGCGTCACATCCTGGCCTTCGATCAGGATCTCTCCGCTCGTCGGCGAAATAAACCCGGCCAACATGCGTAGCGTCGTCGTCTTGCCGCATCCTGACGGACCGAGAAGACACACCAACTCGCCGCGGCGAATCTCGAGCGAAAAGTCCGGCACAACCGTGTTTGCGCCGTAGTCCTTCCTCAGGTTGCGGAAGGACACGATCGTTTCGCGCCGCTGGCTGGACGCACGTGCATCTTGAACAAGAGTGTGCATGTTTCTCCTTAAATGATGGACTTTGGTCCCGAGATGCGGTCGGCGATCAAAATGGCCACTAATGTGAAGACGATAACGACTGAGGACACGGCGGCAACGAGCGGATCTACGGTTTGCTCGACGTAGGCCAATACCTGGACTGGAAGGGTGACATTACCTCCGGCGCCCAAAAAGACCGAGAGGCTGACATTTCCGAAGGATGTGACGAATGCGAACACACCAGCGGAAATTATTGCCGGCACCAGCAGCGGGATCGTTACTGTTCTCAAGATCGTCGCCGGTGTTGCTCGCAAGCTCATTGCGGCCTGCTCGAGATTGCGATCGAACAACACCATGCCGGCCGATAGCGTGCGGACCACATAGGGAAGCGTCACGACCACATGTCCGATGAGCAGGCCAAGGAAAGTTTGACTTAGGCCGATCCAGACTTGCAGCTGCATCAACCCCAAGCCGAGGACCACCGCCGGGATTAGCAGCGGAGAGAGCATCAGACCTCGCATTAGCTCTCGACCAGAAAACTCGTACCGCTCGATTGCGAAGGCTGCTGCGAAACCAAACAGAAGAGACAGCACTGTCGCGAGCGCCGCCACCTTCAGACTCAGAGTCAATGAATCGATGAAGAGCGAGCTATCCCAGAACGCGTAGTACCAGCGCAGCGAGAAGCCGGTCGGCGGGAAACGCATCGCGTCCCCCGACGTGAAGGACGTCGCGACGACGATGACGGCGGGAAGGATGAGCGTAAGATATACGAGCACACGAACCAGCTTGCCCACCGCAGCCAATATTCTGTCGACAGCGTCACCGAACATGGAGGCCTCTCGTGAGCGGACGAATGATTGTCGCGTTCAGCGCCGCCATCAGTCCGAACCCTACGGCGAGCAGAATGAAAGCCATTGCGGCACCAAACGGCCAATTGGATGTGCTCAGGATTTGATCATAGATGAATCCACCAACCATTTGAGCACGTGGACCGCCAACCAATCGCGGAGTCACAAATGCAGAGACGGCCATGACGAAAATGAGTGACAATCCTGCCAGGATGCCTGGCGTCGAGAGAGGAATGATCACTTTGATGAACGTCCTCGCTCGATTTGCGCGCAGGCTGGTGGAAGCTTGCTCGAGAACGGGATCTATCTGCATGACGACATTCATCACCGAGAGGATCATGAACGGCAAGAACTGCTGAATCAGAACGATCACGACTGCGGTACGATTGAAGAGAAGGTGCTGCGGACTCGACACGATGCCCAGCGACACGAGCAAACTGTTGATCAGTCCCTGTCGCCCTAGCAACACGATCCATCCGAACACGACCACCACCAGGCTCAGCGTCAAAGGGACGATCACCATCAGCATGCGCAAGCGACGTTTGGCCGGTGGGTGGCGAGCGAGAGAATAGCCAACGGGGAAGCCAAGGATCAGGCAGCCAAGGCAGACGATCAACGCATACGCCACGGTCTCCCCAAGCACCGACAAGTACAGGGAGTCGCCAAAGAACTTCGCATACTGAGCGAGCGAGTAACCTTCTGCTCCGATGGTCGTGTTGCCAGGATAGAAGCTTATCCGCAGGACGATGCCGGCTGGGATCAACAGAAACACGAGAAGGGTCAGCGATGCCGGCGCCAAGAGTGGCAACCAGTATTTTTTTCCGCCTTCCGGCTCAGTTGCGGACGATTTCATGCCGTGTCCTCGGAGAAGTCATTGAACCAGCGCTTATCCATCGTGCGTTGCACTCAGGTGCGCTTCCTGGCCGCCGTGGTCTCAATCGTCACGTCGCGACCGTCAGAGGTTAACCCCGTGAGATCGATGAAAATCTGTAAAATTGTTGGAAATCGCGCAGGATTTCTGCGCATATTTCAGGCCAGCGCAGCATTCAGGCTGAAATGCAGGCTCTGGCGCGAGGTGGAAAACGCTGGGCACATGCCGTCGAACAGTCGAAACGAGGCTGGGAAGATGCGATTGCCAGAAGCCGAAAATCCAGCGTCCGACCGCTCTTCAGCCAGTCTGGCGGAAGCAACTTTCGGGCCGGTTCAGGATTTTGGTTTCGAATGCATCAGAAAGTTGATGCGCGCTTGCGCGAGGTCCCCCTCCCGCGACGATATCGTCCAGCTCGCCCTACGCCCAAAGCAGCGACGGGGCCCCGGACCACCCGTCGCGGTGAACCACCACTCCCCCACTCCCTCGAACCCAAGCACGGTCATCGACCGCACGAAAGCAACTACCCTTCGTGCCAAAGTTTCAGTCGAGGGCAGCAACGGTCGCGCGGCACAGGCTCACGATGTCGTAGACCGGCAGTCCGCTAAGACGACGGATGGCGGGCGCGACAATCGGGAATCCTGCGCACTCGAGCAAAATCGCAGCGATCTCCGGGTGCGCCGTGCGGAGGCGTCCAACACATTTTTCCACGTCCGATTCGATGCTGGCAACGCTGGTCGCTGGCACGGGACGCTTCATTTCATTGTGCCAGAACTCTCCGCCTTCGATTCCGCCGATCACAATTCGCCCGCGCTGCGCCGCGTTTTCGACACCGAGCAGATCCTCGCTGCAATGCGCAGAATCATACGTCAGCACCGCGATCTTCGCGGACGACGGCAGCTGGCGCAGCAATGTCGAAATCAATAACAGGCTCGACATCACCACGGGGACGTTCACTGCCGCCGCGATCGCCGCCTGATGCCGGATCGAAAAGCCGCAATTCGAGCTGATCGCGATGGCACCTCGCCCAACGAGACGCTGAGCCGCCCGAACATAAGGCAGCTCGAGCGAGGGATCGCCGCGGACGACGTTCTCGACCCAAGCCCCAGGTACCGTCTCGAAAATGATCGGGCACTCGAATGTATCGGGATGGCGTAATGACCCAAGGCTTGGCGCGGGGCGAGGAGCATCGGGCGGCAGACCACGCTCGAGTTCCAGGATGCCAAGAGAGCGACGGCTTGCCATGCGATCCTCCGGAGAGTTGCCCTAAGAATTGTCACGGGTGAGAGCATAGACAGGTTCGAAGCCGGCTTTTCGCCAATACTGCGCGGGTGGCGCGTAAATCCTGCGCGAAATCGGGCATGGCAGCACTATTTCGACTCCATCTAGCTGGAGGCGACCAGAATAACTTTGGCCCCTTCGAGGGATCGATGCCGGTCTCTTGATGCGTACACATCGCGACGAAACGCCGGAATACGGCAAGCTTTCCCTGCAATAGGCCGAAATTCTGCGCAAGATGTCGGTATCGCTCCTACTTCCGCGGTTCATAGTGGAATAATCTCGGCCCAAGCGACAGCAATCGCCCGCCGATAAACCGGAGCAATGCTGGCGTACTTCGTGAAAGATGACTTGGAAGTTATGAACAAGGTGATGCGTACAAATACGCACGCGATCTCATCGGCACAGTTTTCACCCCTCAAAAATAGAACGTTCCGTGCCATCTGGCTCGCCGGACTGGTATCCGGGCTCGGTTGGCTGATCCAGACGATCGCCATGAGTTGGCTTATGGCGACAATCTCATCATCGAACCTGATGGTCGCACTCGTCCAGGCCGCAACGACTTTGCCTCCGTTCCTCCTTTCGGTCGTTGCCGGCGCGATCGTCGACAACTTCGACCGCCGTAAAGTCATGTTGATTGCGCGATGCTTGATGACTGCAGCAGGTGCCACACTGACTACCGTGGTCGCCGTGGGCTTTCTCGATCCTTGGGTCATTCTTGGCTTCAGCTTTTTGGCTGGCTGTGGGATCGCGTTCAACGACCCTGCCTGGCAGGCCTCGGTCGGCGATATCGTAGACAGGCGCGATCTTCCTGCAGCCATCACGCTGACTTCTGTCGGCTTCAATACGATCCGTAGTATCGGACCAGCGCTTGGAGGCATCATCCTTGCTTCATTTGGGCCCCTTACAGCCTTCGCTGTCTATACACTTTGCCTGGCTGTGCCATTGATCGTGGTATGGCGCTGCAGGTGGCAGGTTCGTACATCGTCTCTACCACGCGAGCCGCTGACCACTGCGATTTGCGACGGCGTCCGTTTCGGTGCGATGTCAGCGGAAATAATGTCAGCAATTGTACGCGGCATCCTTTTTGGCTTGGCGGGAATCGCGGTACTCGCGCTCCTCCCTTTGGTCGTTCGTGACCATTTGCAGGGTGGGCCAGTCGCCTACGGAGCCCTGATGGCCGGCTTCGGCGGCGGTGCTCTTTTGGCCGGCTTCTTTTCCGGCTTCTTGAGGCGAATTTTGCCTGAGGAAGGTCTACTGAAATTGGCATGCTTCGCCTGTGCGGCATGTTCGGTATCGTTGGCGCTAACCTCTTCTTTTTCAGTGGCGGCGGTCGCTCTCACCTCGGGCGGGGCAGGATGGGTTATTGGCTGGTCCGGGACCAACATAAGTGTTCAATGGTCAAGCCCGCGCTGGATCGTCGGCCGCACAATCTCGATCTACTATGCACTGACGAATGGTGGCATAGCGATAGGCAGCTGGCTCTGGGGAGCGACAGCTGAAAACTATTCTTTGACAGCGGCGTTGGAAGGCTCGGCCGGAGCTTTGTTGCTTGTTGCCGCTATTGGCATCCTCTTGCCTATCCACGAGCGCGTTGAAGCTGATATTGCTCCTTCAGAAGCGGTTCATATCCCTGCGGTCGCTCTTGATCTGGAGCCGCGCAGCGGTCCGATCATGATCAAGGTCGACTATGTAATACCGCCGGAAAAACTGGAGGCTTTTTTGGGCCTGATGAGCCAGCGCCGCCGCGTGCAGAGTCGCATCGGCGCGCGCCAATGGACCCTGTTGCGCAACCTTCAAGACCCTTCTCGGTGGACCGAAACATTTCGTACGGCGACCTGGGCCGATTATCTGCGGCTGAAGCATCGCCTGACAACCGCGGACAAACAACTCGATGAGCGCGTTTTTCAGCTGCACGCAGGCGTACTTCCTCCATCGATAGATCTCTCGATCGAGCGACCGACAACACCAATTCGGAAGACCGTTCCATTGCGGCCCGATATCCCCCAGCTATGATTTCGAGGTCCAACCGGTAGCAGCGACGACATCAGTTGAACATCGGGGCCGGCCTCCCCTTCCCCTACCACTCGTCGGCGATCCCACTGACTATTGGTCAGCTTCGATATCTTGCTCGCCAACGCAAAAAGCTGGAGCGTGTCCAGCGAGATCTGGATCGTACGATCCAAGCCATCCTGGACGATGTGCCCGGCGCTCAGCACAAAGACAAAATTGGTTGTCTTGATGCCCGCGAGGCAGACCTGACTGAGCTGCTGGCAAACATTGAAGAGCCACCGCCTCTTCTGCATTCGAACATGGCGGAGATCTACCGCCGCGGCCACATGCGGCGTAAGATTCACACTGCCCGAGCGACCTATCTGGCAGCGATCCTTTCCCGCCTGCGGAATTCACCCGGCGACTCACCCGTCTGGAGCTTGAATCCCCGGGAAAACGCACTTGTCTCGCTGTAACCAAGATGAAGCGCCACTGAAGTTACCGGCAGGCTGCTCTCAGCCAGCATGCACCTGGCGATCCGCGAACGCACGCGATTACGGATGTCCAGATAGCTGATATCGCAAGCGGCGAGCTTGCGCTGAAATGAACGCTCGCTCATGCCAAAGTCGGCGGCCACGGCCTCGATGTCCGTGACGTCGGATCGACACAGCGATGATGCGACCCACGCCTCGATGCTTGCGATGAAATCGAGCTGCCTGGTTCGAAGCGCCATTGTGCCGGCAAGTTCGGCCTCAAGCCTGGCATGCAGGTTTTCATCGGCGTCGCGCAGCGGCCGGGTCAATAGTCTGGCGGGGAAGATCAGCGCATTCTCGCGCTTCTCGAAACGCAGCGGGCAATCGAACTGCTGCCTGTAAAATGGCAGGTCGTCGCCTGCGGCATGCTCGAACTCAACGCAGCTTGGTTGCCAATCGGACCCCAGGAAGTTCGCCAGCATGGAATATTCCAGGGCAAGCGTGAAACCCGCATCCTGGACCCGGAAACGAACCGCGTGGTCGGAGATCACATAGGCCAGCCGCGCCTGACCATCGCTGACCGAAAGGGTACTGTGCGTGTCAGTCTGAATGCTGCCGAAATAGCGCGTGAACTTTTCAAGCGCGTCACCCACGGTTCTCGCCGTCTGCATCAGACGACTGACCGGGCCGATCGACGACAACCTGCATTCCTTGCCGAGTTCGAGGCCAAGCGTACTGTTGCCGAATTCGCAAGCCGCCGTCTCCAGCATCGACGTGAATGCAACCAGCGGCAACATGCCCTGCGGATCCTGCAACATCGCATGTGGAATGCCGACACGGGCATTCACGCCGCAAGCACCTGGACGCCGCCTCGCCAGCACAACGAGGAGCTCCTGCGCGGCAGACGCCGTGATAGTTCCTGATCCAGACATCTCCACCATTGCTAAGATCAAGTGCCTCGAGGTTCCCAGGATCGAAATCTAGCAAAAACTGCGCCAATGACAGCGGATTGCCCTTGAGACCACTCACATTGGTGGGCTTCTCGCGGAGCGTTTGGCGCCTACTGTCAATCCCGACAGCCCCGGGCATGCATAGTGTCATGGCGACGACCCCGCCTGGGCGTCAGCCGGGGCCTGCGCACCAGCGCCGGTTCCGGGCGGATCCAGGAAAGCCAGATTGGAGCAGACTTGACGGCAAACTTGGCAGCAAACCTGGAGGCTCCCAACCAGTTGCGGCGCAACGCTGTCGGCGTCGCACACGTCGTGTTTTTCGTGGTCGCGGCGGCCGCTCCCCTGACGGCCGTGGCCGGCGTCACGCCCGCAGCGTTTGCCTATGGCAACGGTCCCGGCGTTCCCGGCACGTTTCTGCTGGTTGGCGTTCTTTATCTGCTGTTCAGCGTCGGCTTTACCGCGATGAGCAAATTCATCAGCAGCGCAGGCGGGTTTTATCCCTACATCACGGCCGGTCTCGGCCGGCCAGCCGGCGCGCTGATCGCGCAGATCGCGCAGATCGCGCTTGCGACCTACAACGCGATCGATATCGCGGTCTATGGCCTGTTTGGCTTTTTTGCCAACGATATCATCAAGTCGCAGGGCGGGCCCGATATCGCCTGGCGGATTTATGCTTTCGGCCTGGGCATCGCGGTTTATTTTTGCGGCACCCGCAATATCGCATTCAGCGGCAAGGTGCTTGGCTTCTGCATGATCGCGGAAATCGCCATCCTTCTGCTGCTCGCATTGGCAATTCTTGCAAATGGCGGCGGCCCTGAATCGATCCACGCGGCCCCATTTGGATCGCAGGCGATCTTCGCCAAGGACTTCGGCGTCGCGCTGGTGTTCGTCGTGTCCTCCTTTATCGGCATCCTTTATCGGCATCCTTTATCGGCATCGAGGCGACCGTGATCTTCGGTGAAGAGGCCCGCGACCCGCGCCGAACCATTCCGAAGGCCACGTACATTGCTGTGAGTCTGATTGCCGTGTTCTACGCGTTCTCCACCTGGGTGATCGCCTTTCACTACGGCCCGTCAAACATCCAGGCTGAGGCCAACGCGCATACTACGACGATCTATATAAGTGCGATTCGAACGCTGCTCGGGCCGGTGCTCGCCCTGATCATGAATGCCCTGCTGCTGACCAGTATTTTCGCGTGTGCGCTGTCGTTCCACAACACCATCAACCGCTACTTCTACGCCATTGGCCACGAGGGGCTGATGTGGAGCGGCCTCGCCCGCACCAACGGCTATCATGGAGCATCGCACGTGGCCGGCGCAATTCAAACTGCACTGGCGATGGGCGTCACCGCCGTTTTCGCCATCACTAGGCACGACCCATACGCGGTCGTCGTGGCGTGGATGGGAACGTTTTCGAGCCTCGGGATCTCGGTCATCCAGGTGATCGTATCGATCGCCGCGATCGTTTTTTTCCGGAAAGATCCGCGCGGCCTTGGCATTTTTCACCGATTGATCGCGCCGGGGCTGAGCGCACTCGGCCTCGGCGCCTGCCTCGTGGTGATGGCGGTCAATCTCGCCGTCGTCAGCGGTTCAGACTCTCTGGTCGTGGACTGCTTTCCAGCGATACAGGCGGCGATCGGCGCGGCGGGTTTGGCTTCTCCGTCTGGACCAGATTCCGTCGTCCCGCGGTCTATGCGAATCTCGGTCGCGCCTTTGAATGAACGATTGAGAACGTCCTAACGTAAAGCGATGCGTCCGTTCTGTGCTTGGCGCATCAGACAATGGAGACATCATGAGCGTTACAGCCGAACTGGATCATTGCTGCGCTGCATCTTCGCCGACAGCGGCCGAGGCCCTCGCCGTGAAGCATCCGCTGCAGGCTTTGACGCCGGCAGAGATCATCCGCGTTGCGGCCATCGTCAACAGCGATCCGCCCTACGGAACCGATACGCGATTCGAGACGATCGAACTGTACGAACCCGAAAAATTGGTGGCGCGCGATTTCAAGCCGGGAATGCCGATCAGCCGGCGCGCGCGTGTCAACGTCTTCAGCACGGCGAAAATCGGCGTCACGCGATTGGTGGTTTCACTGGACAGCAACGAGATCGTGTCGCGGAAGGAAGTGCCGACGGCACGGCCGACGATTCAACTCGAGCAGTTCCTCGCCATCGAAGGTATTGTGCGACAGGACCCCGAGTTCATCGCCGGCTGTGCCAGGCGCGGCATCACCGACATGACGACTGTGTGTATCGATCCCTGGTCGGCCGGCAACTTCTCGATTCCTGGCGAAGAAGGCCGGCACCTGTGCCACGTCTTTGCCTGGCTGCGCCTGCGCGAGAACGAGAATTTCTACGCTCACCCGATCGAGGGCCTCAATGCAGTGATCGACCTCAAGACCTGGGAAGTGATCCGGGTCGACGATCACGGCGTCATCCCCATCCCCATGAAAGAGGCCAATTACGAGCGAGAATTTGTCCAGAGCAAGCGCAAGCCGTTGAAGCCGATTGACGTGGTGCAGCCGGAGGGCGTCAATTTCAGGCTCGACGGCAATCAGCTGTCCTGGGACAAATGGCGCTTCGTCATCGGCTTCAACGCGCGGGAATCGCTGACCTTGCACGACATCAGCTACGACGGGCGGCCGATCATGCACCGCGCCTCGCTGGTCGAGATGGTGGTGCCCTATGGCAGCCCGACCAACGGCCATTTTCGCAAGAACGTGTTCGACATCGGCGAATACGGCATCGGAAAGCTCGCAAACTCGCTGACGCTCGGTTGCGACTGCCTAGGTGCGATCGAGTATCTCGACGTCCACCTCAACACCATGAACGGCGATGTCTCGACGATCGAAAAGGCGATCTGCATCCACGAGGAGGATTCCGGCCTGCTGTGGAAGCACTGGGATTTCCGCACGGATCGTGCCGAAGTGCGGCGCGCACGAAAGCTCGTTGTTTCCTGCATCTGCACGGTCGGCAACTACGAATATGCCCTGTACTGGTATTTTCACATCGATGGCACGATCGAATTCGAGATGAAGGCGACCGGCATCATCAATACCGCGGCCTGCATCCCGGGTCAGCCCGGAAAATATGCCCGAGAGGTCATGCCCGGCGTGGTCGGTCACATCCACCAGCACATTTTCTGCGCGCGGCTTGATGTGGCCATCGATGGCGATCAGAACAGCTTCGTCGAGTGCAATACGGTCGCTGAGCCCGAGGGTCCCGACAACCCGTACGGCAATGCGTTCTATGAAGAACAGACCTTGCTCACGACGGAACGCACCGCGGCACGCAAGGCCAACGCGGCGAGTCAGCGCTACTGGAAGGTCATCAACCCGAACAAGACCAACTATGCCGGCTCGCCCACGGGCTACAAGCTCGACGCGATGAATTGCGTGACCCCCTTTGTCAACGCCAACTCGCCCTCCGGGAAGCGTGCCAGCTTCGTCCAGAACCACGTATGGGTCACGGCATTCGACACCGAGCAGCGTTACCCCGCGGGCGAATATATGAACCACTCCGACGGCAGCGGCGGTCTGGCCGATTTCATCGCCAACGACCGTCCCATCGACAACACCGATATCGTGCTTTGGCACGTCTTCGGCCTGCATCATCCGGTCCGGATCGAAGACTTCCCGGTGCAGCCTTGCGTCACCACGGGCTTCAAGCTGACGCCATCGGGGTTCTTCAATGGCAACCCCTGCATCGACCTTCCTCCGGAGGTCAACCAGGCGAGCTGCTACGCCATGCCGGAACGAAGCTGATACTCACTGCACCACGTGAATATAGCCGTGGCACTTCAACTTTCCCTCGTGGTGACCATCCGCCACAGGGTTTCGACCAGCACGGCATAGCCCTTGTCGAGCGCCTCTGGTGCAGTGAATTCTCGCGGATTGTGACTGAGCCCACCCCGGCTCGGGACAAATATGAGCGAAGCTGGAATGCGCTTCTGGATCGCTAATGCGTCGTGCCCCGTGACGGTCTTCAGTGTCAGGGCCTTGCAGCCGAGATCGCTGGCGGCCGCCAGGACCAGTTCGACGCCAGCTGGATCGAGCAAGGACGCCGATCTCCTCTCGTCGGCGGCGATCGAAATGTCGACTCCAATTTCGCGCGACTCGCGTTCGATCCGTTTCAGAAAACGGTCGCTGATGGCAAAGACCACGGCTTCGTCTTCATGCCTGATCTCGAACCACACCCGAACACGGCCGGCGACCACATTCGGCGAATTCGGGTAAACGCTGATGCGCGCTGCGGAAGCATGTGCGCCCGCATTTTCGCGCGCGACCTCGACGTAGAGGGCTTCGATCGCGCGGGCTGATGCGCGCAAGGCATCGCGGCGCAGTGCCATCGGCGTCGGGCCAGTATGAGAATAATCCCCCTCGAACACGACCGATATCTTGCGGGTCATCCAGGCGCCGGAAACCGCGGCAATGTCCCCCGCCGCTTGCTCCAGGCGATCGCCTTGCTCCACGTGAAGCTCCACATAGCGCACAGGACGATGCTCGAGCGGCGTGATGCCACAATAGCCGATCACAGCCAGCGCATCGCCCAATGTGACGCCGTCGCTATCGGCGCAGGCATACGCATCCTGCAAGCTCAAGCCGCCGGCGAAAACCGAGCTGCCGGTCAGGCTTGGCTGGAAACGGGCCCCCTCCTCATTCGTCCAGTTCGCGACAGCCAGGTTACGCCGTGCGGCGCCAGGATTAGCAAGGCAGCGATCCCTGACCGCTTCAACCGCAAGAAGCCCCGCCAGCACGCCATAGGCACCATCGTATCGGCCACCTGTCGGCTGGGAATCGAGGTGCGAGCCGGTGATCACTATCTCGTCCGTCGCAGGTTCAAGAACCGCGACGCCAAACATGTTACCGATCGCATCGGTCCTCGGGACAAGGCCCCGATTGCCGATCTCGCGCAGAAATAGATTTCGCGCCTCCTTGTCGAGGGCCGTCACCGCAAGCCTGCAGACCCCGCCATCCTCCGTCGCGCCGATGGCCGCGAAACTTGCAATGAGATCGTTCAACGCGGTCATGTTCGCTCCAGATATACGATCAAGTTCTTCGGTCTCGTCTGGCGAAGTTGCCTTTCAGCGGACCCTTTAAGCCAGAGGGATCGCGCGCAACTCCTCGTCGCAGGCGGCGATGAAGATGTCGGCGTGGTCCTTGCCGAAACATAGCGGCGGGCGAATCTTGAGCGTACTGCCGAAGGGGCCGGCGGCGCCAATCAGAATGCCGCGCTGGCGCAGGCGGTTGATCAGCTGGCTTGCGAGTTCCGGCGCCGGTTCCTTGGTTTCGCGGTCGCGCACGAGCTCGAGACCAATGAACAGCCCGGCGCCGCGCACATCCCCGATCTCGATGTGGCGATTGCCGATGTCACGCAGTCCATCCAGAAGATGGCGGCCGACCTCCCGCGCATTCTGCATCAGGCCCTCCTCCTCGATCACGTCGAGCACGGCAAGCCCGGCCGCCGCGGCCACCGGATTGCCGCCGAACGTGTTGAAGTACTTCACCTCTTCAGCGAAGCGATCGAGCAGCGGTGCCCTCATGGCGACGCCTCCCATCGGAAAGCCGTTGCCCATGGGCTTGCCCATCGTCACGATGTCGGGGACGACGCCGTGTCGCGCGAAGCCCCACATCGCCGCGCCCGTGCGCCCGAATCCGGGCTGCACTTCGTCGGCGATGAACAACCCCTGGCGCTCGTGGACGAGCTTCACGGTCGGCGCCAGGAAGCCGGCCGGATCGGCATAGACGCCGTCGCTCGAAAAAATCGTGTCCACCAGCAGCCCGGCGAACCCGACACCCGTTTGCTCGAGGTCGTCGATTGCAGCTGCAACGCTGTCGGCGAAGCTCTTGCCGGGATCGCCGACCGGGTTACGGAACATCTCAGGCACGGGCACCACTCGCACATGAGGCGGCAATGGCTGGCCGGGACGTGAAGACGGCGACACGTCAGTCACGGCCGTGGTGTTACCATGATAGGCGGTCTCGGTGACGATGAAGCCGGCCCGGCCGGTTGCAACCTTCGCGATCCGCAGCGCGAGATCGTTGGCTTCGCTGCCGGTGCACGTCAGCACCACATGGTCGATCTCGGGCGGAAACGTCGCCAGCAGACGCTCCGCATAAGCATCGACGACATCGTTGAGATAGCGCGTGTGCGTGTTGAGCACGCCGACCTGTCGGCGGATGGCCTCGACGACACGCGGATGCGAATGCCCGACCGAGGGCACGTTGTTATAGAGATCGAGATAGCGGCGGCCCTCGACGTCGAACATATAGACGCCTTCCGCGCGCTCCATCCGGATCGGCTCCTGGTAAAACAGGACCGAGGCTTTGCCGAAGGATCGCAGGCGTCGTTGCATCGCCTCCCCGAGCTCGGTGTCCATCGAGGACGCACGGCTCTGGTCAAAGGCGTTCAACGCCAGAATCTCTCTTTCCTTCTGCATCGCCCGCCTCCTCCGACCCACGCCTGCGCAAGCCCAAGCAGTTGCTGCAGCGATCGTGCCGCAGCCATTCCACGACTAAGTTGGAGAAATGTGCGAATTCCCACAATAACAAGCGGGTCAGAGGCAAAAGACATCGGAGCGTCAGACACACAGCCGCGCGCAACCCTAGATGATCTATAAACTTCAATGGCTTGCATACAACGAAGCGACGCCTTGCGAAAATAGTAGGCAATCGACCGCTCAAAATTTGAGGGACTTGCCACAAACTTGGTGTGGTTTCCCAACCTACCTTGAGAAAGGATCGCTGCTGCCGACGACCGGATCCGTCAGGGATCGGTGAGGACAGCTGAATGACGAGCGAGCGGTTACAAACCAGCGACGTCCCACAGGCCGACAAGCGGCAGCGAAAGGCCGATGGCGATCGCCTCACGAAGATCGCGCGGCACAAGCACATCATCTCGCAACTCACCGCCGCTCCCACTCTGCGGGCCTCCGAGATTGCGGCCGTGCTTGGCGTCTCCGGCGAAACCATACGCCGCGACCTCGTGGAGCTTCAGGAACAGAAGCTCATCAATCGCACCTATGGCGGCGCCTCTCGTCCGTTCGCGCTCGAACCCGCCCTCACCGACCGCAAGGCGATCATGATCGCCGAACGCGAAGCGATCGCCGCCGTGATCGCCGACCTCGTTCTGCCGAACGAAGTCCTGATGCTCGCCGCCGGCGCCACGACATTCCATATCGCGCGACGGCTGGCTTCGCGCGCGCGCGACATCACGGTCATCACGCACGACTATGCAATTGCGGGCGCGCTCGCCGTGAATTCGTCGATCCGAGTGCTCTGCTGCCCGGGCCGCTATCACCCGACCGAGGGCTACGTGTTCGGTACCCAGACAATCGCCAACATCAACAGCTATGAGGCCAACCGCGCCATCGTGAGCGCGACCGGCATCAGCGCCCGTGGCGCGAACGATGCGGATGATGAGGCCGGCGCCATCTATGGCGCGATGCTGAAGCGCGCCGCGGAAGCGATCCTCGTCGCCGATCACAGCAAGTTCGACCAGCGCGCGCTGACCGTGTTCGCGCATTGGACCGATATCGACCGTCTGGTTACCGATCGGCAACCGGAAGGATCTCTGGCAACTGCACTCCGTGAGGCCGGAACGGAGTTGATCGTTGCCCAACCCTGAGAAAGACCGAACCATGGCACGCCTCACCTCTCTTGCTGCCCGCGAGGAGCATACCTGCCTTGATGGTCATGAGGATAAGGGCCCGGTACTGCATCGGCGAACCCGGATCGGACGCTTGGATCTTGAACTCATCGAGCCGGGCTGGGCCTTTGCTCGTAAGTGGGAACGGGCTGCCCATGTGACTGATGCATCCTATGTGCTCGCGTTGCCTCTGACGGGATGCGTGGCCTTCAGCCAGGACGGCCGGGTCGGCACTGCCCGACCCGGCGAATATGTCCTGCTCAGCGAACTCGCCTTCTACGAACTGTCTTCGGATAAGACGGCGCGCTTTTTGGTGCTGCGGATCCCCGCCGTGGAATTGCGCGGGCGGCTCGTCTCGATCGAAGACCACATCAGCCGACGCTTCAAGCCGAACGAACGGATGACCCGCCTGCTGGCCGGAATGATCGGAAGCGTCGCCGAACTCTTCATCGACTGCCCGCCGCCCAATCCACAGGCGCTTGCAACTGAAATCGTCGGCTTCGTGGCGCTGACGATCGGATCGGAAGACCGGGGTGCCGCCACCGACGTCCGCAACGCACGCTATCATCTGCGTCGCCGGATCGTCGACTTCATCGAAAGCAATCTCAGCGACCAGTCGCTGTCACCGAAGAAAATCGCGGCCAGCAGCCGCATCTCGCTAAGCTATCTCTACAGTCTGTTCAACGACAATGAGACGACGGTCAGCCAGTTCGTCCAGACCAAGCGGCTGCAGCGGGCCTATGAAATCCTGGTCGCCGATCCGAAGGGCCATCGCACCGTATCCGAGGTTGCCTACGAAGTCGGCTTCAAGAACGTGTCGCATTTCTCGCGCTGTTTCAGCCGTCATTTCAAGATCGCGCCGCGTGACGCTCGCCAGACGCCCGCGGCCGCGCAGCAGGCGGGCACAAACGTGCGCCCTGCGCAGCCGAAAGGATCGTCCTCGCCACAAATCGCTTCCTCGCGCAACGCCTTTGACTCCCCGTATTGGGACGTCCGCAAGCAACCGCTTCACGAGACGTTCTAGGGACCATCTTCTCGAGGCCAGGCGTCGCGCTCCCTGTGCGCCGACGTGCTTTTTCCTGGAGAAACCATTGGACGAAATTCAAGACATGATATCGGCGGGCGAGCTCGCTTCGTTCTTCCATGAACTTGCCGACGTCGCTGGCCGGATTGCATTGCCTCATTTCCGCTCCAGCGTCGATTTCGAGCGCAAGGAGGATCTGACGCCGGTGACGATCGCCGATCGTGCGATCGAGGTGGAATTGCGACGCCTGATCAGCTCGCGCTTCCCCGATCACGGCATCCTTGGCGAGGAGATGGGATCGACCTTGGGCGATCGCTATACCTGGTATCTCGATCCGATCGACGGGACGAAAAGCTTCATCTCGGGAATGCCGCTGTTCGGTACGCTTGTGGCGCTCGCCGACGAGCGCGAGGGTGTGGTTGTCGCCGGCATGATCGACATGCCTGCGCTCGCCGAACGGTGGTACGGCACGCCACGCGGCGCCACCTTCAACGGCAAGCCGGCCAAGGTGAGCCGCACGGTGAAATTGGAAGACGCACAGATCTACACATCGTCGCCGGATTTCTTTACGCCGCAGGACTGGGCCCGCTACGACGTGCTGAGCAAAAAAGCCATGTTTCGGCGATTTGGCGGCGACTGCTACCAGTATGGGCTGTTGGCATCCGGCCACTGCGATCTCGTCGTCGAAACGTCGCTCAAGTCGTTCGATTTCATGGCATTGATCCCCGTGATCGAAGGTGCCGGCGGGATCATACGCGATTGGGATGGGCGGCCGCTCACGCCCGACTCGGACGGACGCGTGATCGCTGCTGCGAACGAAAGCCTGCTGAAACAGGCCTTGGCCGTCTTGAAGCAATAATTGCGAGAGGCCCGCCGGGCCGGTCGGCGCGCCTCACACCAGCCGCAACCAGCCATCCCAGCGCGGGTCATACATCACGTCGTGGGCGCGCATGTATTTCCAGACGCCATACTTCTGATAGTCGAAATCCCAGCTGTTGAGCTTGCGGTTGACGACCGCCCATGAGGCCCATTTCATGTCCGCGAGCGCACGGTTGAGGATGACGCGCGCGATCATCTGCGGACGAACTTCGCCCAGATATTGCTCGATAAGAGTTTCCGTCAGCTTCTCGTCAAAGAACATTTCGGCAAACAGCACGCCGAGCTCGTAGCTGCGCTCATTGTTGGAGGCAAATTCGTAGTCGATCAGCTTCATCGGCTTGGGTTCGCCGGCTTCCGCTGAAATGAGGAAATTTCCCGGCATGGGGTCGTTGAAACACGGTACAAGATCGAGGCCCGATGCCAGGAAGGCGGCCTTGGCCTGATTGTAGCGGTGCATGAGCCAGGGCATGTCTTGCGGAAAATGTGCGCCAAGCTCCTTGCCCTGCTCGATATGTTCCTCGATCATGTCAAAGATCGTTTTGGTCTGGCCGAGCTT
The DNA here is from genome assembly GCF_015624505.1 of Bradyrhizobium commune. Classification (NCBI taxonomy): domain Bacteria; kingdom Pseudomonadati; phylum Pseudomonadota; class Alphaproteobacteria; order Hyphomicrobiales; family Nitrobacteraceae; genus Bradyrhizobium; species Bradyrhizobium commune. The sequence continues at coordinate 6,513,892 of NZ_CP061379.1, forward strand.
TGGGCCGCCGTGCAAGCGGCGGTAGAGATTGAGAACGTCGGACTGGATGCCGGGATCACCGAAATCAGCGTTGGTACAGGCGCGATAGCCCTCCAGAAATTCGCTGATCTCCAGCCCGTCCGCCGCGTCGAAGAAGATAACTTCCGGTCCAACATCCATGGCGTGGGCATTGCGCGCGGCCTCGTTGGCGGTCACGCGATCGATGAACATCTCCGAGCCCTCGCCGGGCACCTTGACGAAATAGCGGCGGCCGTCGCCGGAAATCTCGACCAGCCAGTTCTGGTTCGACAGGCCGCCGACCAGCGGCGCATAGGCGGCCGCCTTGCCGCGCCATTGCGGTACGCGAGCAATTGCAGCTTCGACATTGCGTTCGTGGACCGTGGTCCCCTCGCCGAGTTGTCTGCGAACGGTCATGCGAGCCTCCGAAGCATTTCGCCGAAGCGCGGCTCCCGGACCGCCATGCGGCAACGCACGAAGCGCCAACTGGCAAATTTGTAGAACTCGAGCGTATTGCGGGCCGACCTGGCAGCGAGCAGCGCGCCGATCAGTCCCCAGCGCAGATCATCCGCCACGCCATAAATGCGCGCCCGATTGAACGCACCTTCCTCGAATGCGCCGGCATTTCGAATGAAAGCGTCGCGCGCCTCGGGCTCTTGGGCAAAGGCCTCGACGAGGAAACTGCCGATATCCTCCAGCGGGTCTGCCGTCGTCGCGCGGTCCCAGTCGATCAAACGTATCTCACCGGCATCGCTGATCAGAATGTTCGAGACGTTGCCATCGCCGTGGATCGGTACCGGAGTGATATCAAGTTCCCCGAAGGCATCCGCCGCAAAGCGTAACTCCTTGACCATCCATTCGGCGTCCAAAGGCAGTTGGGCGTTCGCTGCCATCGCCGCGGTATAAAAATCCTCGATCTCGTCAAAAACGCTCTTGCGCCGCGGAAGCGGTTGTCCTGTCTGGAACAGACGCCGGGCCGCAATGACGGCGTCGACGATTTTGGGCTCCAGCATCCGCTCCAGGGTGCCGACCCGCCAACCTCGGTTGAGGTCCTCCATCACCAGATGGCCAGCCTTCGCATCAGCCAAGAGCACCTTCGGGCCAATGCCGAGGTCGGATGCGCGCTGGGCTGATTCAAAAGCACAGGCTACGTCGATATAGAGCTCGGCATCGCGATCCATGCGCTTGATGAAGATGCTTTCATCGCTTCCCTTCCGGGTGGCGCGCCAGGGAAAGCCGTCGACACCGCGCCAGCTCGGCGACGCCAGAACCGGTATGGCGGGCTCAATCACCATGTCACCAGATCCCCATCCCGGGAGACCGGCAATGTGGCTTCGGATCGTAGCTAGTTCCGTTCCAGATGAACTCATGGCGACGTCTGATCTCGCGTGCTTGTTCGGCCGACTTTCGTGCCCGCCAAATTTGATCAAGACAGATTTTGATCAAGACAGATGCAAAAGGGATGCCTCGCGCTCCACCAAATCGTGCCCTTGGAGCAGCGGCCCTACCCTAACGCAGGCTATTTTCGCTATCCGGACAGTGATCCTTGACGCCACCATTTGGGGCCTACATGTCTGCTGCAGAACTGATCGGGATGAACCTTGCCGAGCTGACAGAGGCTTACGCCTCGCGCGCATTGTCACCTGTTGAGGTCTTGCGGACCACCCTCAGCCATGCCGAGGAGGTCAATACCGCGATCAACGCCCTGTTCTCCTTCCGTCCGGAGCAGGCCTTGGCCAGCGCGCAACAGTCGGAAGCACGATGGAAGTCCGGGGCTGCGCTGGGCCCGCTCGACGGCGTCCCGATGACCGTCAAGGACAGCGTCGCCATGATCGGCTGGCCCTACTTTCACGGTATCGGGGCCAACCGCGCCCTGCCGCCCTCGAACTACGATTCACCGCCGGCGCTCGCGCTGCACGAAGCCGGCGCGGTGATCTTTGCAAAAGCCACCATGCCGGATTGTGGCCTGATGGCATCCGGCATCAGCTCGCTGCACGGCATCACCCGCAATCCCTGGGGCCTCGCCTGGAACACCGGCGGCTCGTCCGCCGGCGCCGGCGCCTCCGTTGCGGGCGGTGCCGGATATGTCTCGGTCGGAACTGACATCGCGGGCTCCGTTCGCCTTCCAGCAGCGCATTGCGGACTGGCCGGACTGAAACCGACCCACGGACGCGTGCCGCATCTGCCGGCCGACACCATGCGCATGGCGGGTCCCATGGGCCGTAGCGTCGATGATATTGCCCGCCTCCTGACCGTACTGACGCGGCAGGACGAACGCGACACATGGAGCCTTCCCGCGGACGGCGTGCGCTACCACGAGCGCCTCAAGTGCGATGTGAAGGGCCTGAAGATCGGCGTCCTCACCGACATGGGTTTTGGCATGAAGCCCGAAGCGGTCGTACGCGAGACCGTCGAGGCCGCCGGCAAGCTGCTCGCCGACGCAGGCGCCGTCGTCGAGCCCTTTGTCTCGCCACTCGACTATGACGCCTACGAGGCCATCGACCTGTTCCTTCAGGTCCGCGGCTATCTCGAATACACGTCGCTGCCCCCACACAGCGACACTGCACGCGACATCAATCCTTATGTTCGCGCGTGGTCCCTCGGCGGAGCGAAGCACTCCGGCACAGACCTTTACCGGGCACTGGGCCGGATCGCCAAGATGAAGGCGGCGCTGCTGGCGGCCTTCGAAGGCTGGGACTATGTCATTTCACCGACGTTGCCGGTGGTGAATTTTCCAGCGGAGGAGCCGGGTGTCTCCCGCGACATGCCGCTCGCGCACACACACTTCGCCGCCATGTTCAACCAGACCTGCCAGCCCGCCTCAACGGTCTGCATGGCATTCGACTCCCGCCATCTGCCAATCGGCGTGCAGGTTATCGGCCATCGCTTCGATGATCTCGGCGTGCTCCAGGTGACCAAGGCGCTCGAAGATATGCGCACCGTCAAGATGGACTGGCCGTTCAAGCCAAGGGCCTGACAATAAAAATATTAAAACAACCCCATGCACAGTAGCCGGGACCCACCGGCGTGATGCCTGTGAATCCTGCGAAATCATTGATATGGCGGGTTAATCAACGGGCACGACGCAGTCGCACTCTAGGCGGCCGCTTGCGCCTTATTCCCGTCAAGCAGATGGCAGGCGGCGAAGCGCCCGGGCGAATGTTCGACGAGTTTCGGCGTCTCCATCCGGCAGCGCCCGAATGCCTTCGGGCAGCGCGAAGCGAAGCTGCAACCCGCCGGGATATCGATCGGACTGGGCGGCTCGCCCTCCAGCAGGAAATCGGACGGATCGAACGGCTTCTCCTCCAGTGTCGGGGCCGCCGACAGCAACGCCTTCGTATACGGATGCTGCGCATCGAAAAACAGATCGTGATTGTCGGCAATCTCGACCATCTCACCGAGATACATGACCGCAATTCGCGTGCAGACCTTCCGCACCATCGCCAGATCGTGCGAAATGAAGACGTAGGTGAGGTCGTTCTTGTCCTGCAGTTTCGAGAACAGCTCGATCAGCCTGCCCTGCTCACGCTGGTCCAGTGACGACAAGGTCTCGTCGAGGATCAGGAGCTTGGGGTCGAGAATCAGGGCCCGCGCGATCGAGATGCGCTGTCGCTCGCCGGTGGAGAGCGCGTTCGGCAACTGGTCGTAAAGTTCGGCGGCAAGACCGACCTCGGCCATCGCCGCGATCACCCGCTTCCGCAGATCGGCGCGCTTGATACGGCCACGGATCAGAAGGCTTTCCTCGATCATGCGGCCGACCGTGGTGCGCGGTGGCAAGGCGTTGTAGGGGTCCTGCAGAAGCAGCTGGAACTCGTTGCGCTTGCGGATCAGATCGCCTGACGACAGGGTTCCGAGCGACGTCCCGTTCAGGACGATGCTGCCGCTGTCAGGCGTCTCCAGCCAGGCCAGGAGCCGGGTCAGGGTCGACTTGCCGCAGCCGGATTCACCGACAATGCCGAAATTCTCGCGCGGCATGATGTCGAGCGTCACGCCGCGCACGGCCTGCACGTTGCTGTAGCTGTTGAACGTGCCGCGCTTGCGGGCCCGATAGGTGCGATGGACATTCTCCACTTTCATCAGCGGAGCCTCGCCCTGGGCCTGACGGCGGACAAGCGGGCCTTCCGCTGTCGCCCACATCTGCGGCACGCTCGCGATGGCCTTGCGCGTGTAGTCGGATTGCGGGGATGCCAGCAGGTCGGCAAAGGCCTGCTGCTCGACGAACCGGCCCTGGTGCAGCACGGCCGTCCGGTCGCCGAACTGGCCGAGCGTCGGCAAGGACGACGACAGGTAGATCGTTGCCATCTTGTGGCGCGTACAGAGGTCATGAAGCAGTGCCACGATCTGCGCGGCAATGGTGACGTCCAGCGGCTGGGTAACGTTATCGGCGATGAGAACCGCTGGTTCGGCGCAAATGGCGTCGACAATCATCGCACGCTGCATCATGCCGCCAGAGAATTTCGACGGGTAGTCCCAGTAGCGCTCCTTCGGCGAAGGAATTCGGACCTCACCAAGGAGCTGCATGACCCGGTCCCGGCATTCCCGCTTGTTCCATTCAGGCCTGACGCTATGCAGTTTCTCCGCGATCTGGACGCCGACCGGCACGGTCGGATCGAGCGAGCTCTGCGGCTTGGAGCCGATATAGGCGATGTCACGTCCGATCCGGACCTCCTGCGCCCCGGCGCCGAGGATATCATGACCGGCGAAGGCGACCCGCCCGGCGCGATATTGCAGGCTTTCCGGCAACCAATTCGCGAGCGCGCGGCTGAGCACGGTCTTTCCCGCGCCGCTCTCGCCATAGATGCCGAAGATCTCCGACGAGCCGAGGCGGAAGCTGATGTGATCGAGGATCGGAGCTGCGCCCGGCATCGTGGCAGCGACCGTCAGATCGTCGATTTCGAGAATGAGCGAGAGATCCACCTCAGAGACCTCCATAGATCCGGTTGCGCGCCTTTTCCAGCGCCGAGCCCATGAGATTGATCGAGGTCAGCGCGATGGCGAGGAAAATGCCCGGGATGGTCCCGATCCACCAGGCATTGAGCAGATATTTGCGGGAATCGGCGATGATGCTGCCAAAGCTCGGCGTCGGCGGCTGAATGCCGAGCCCAAGAAAGCCGAGGATCGCTTCGAAGATCATCATGCGGGCGACATCGAGCACTGCGACGAAAGCGATCGGCGGCAGGATGTTGGGCGCCGCGAACAGCAACAGGATCCGCCAATCTCCGGCCCCAAGCACGCGCAAGCCGCGCACATATTCCTTGCCGCGCTCGGCGACTGCGGCACTGCGGGCCACCCGCGCGTAAAGCGGCCAGCCAGACAGCGCGAGCACGATGATGATGGTCGGAACGGTCGGCCGCGATACGCCAAGAATCGTGATCGCCAGGATGATCATCGGAATCGAGAGCTGGGCGTCGGTGATCCGCATGATGATGGTGTCCCACCATTTGCCCTTGAAGCCCGCGAACAGGCCGAGGCCGCAGCCGATGATGAAGATGAGCAACACCGTGACGATGCCGACCAGCAGCGAATAGCGCAAGCCTATCAGGCTGCGCATCAGGATGTCGCGGCCGAGTTGATCGGTGCCCAGCACGTGATCCCAGGTCCATTTGTCACCGAGGTAGACGGGCGCCAGGAACTTGTCCTTCACCACCATTTTGGTGGCGCTGACCGAGGAGACCTCGGGATAGATCGCGGACGCGAGCAGCAGCGCGACGAAAACAAAGAAGCCGATCTTGAAGCTCGTCATGCCCCAGGCTGCAGCCAGGATCCGCCTATTGACCGATCGGATGCGAGCCGTCCCGGACACCGGCTCCGCAGCGATGACTGTGGTGGCCGTCATGGTCAGATCTCCACGCGAGGATCGATCAGGTAGGCGACCAGATCCACGATGATATTGATGAAGACAAAGACGGCGCTGGTCGTGATGGCGATGCCCTGAATGACTGGGAAATCGCGCCCGACGACGGACACAACGGTCAGATTGCCGAGGCCCGGATAATCAAAGATGTACTCGATCACCAGCACGCCGCCGATCAGGCTCGAGAGCTGGATGCCGAGCAAATTGACCAGCGGCACTGCCGCATTACGCAGCGCATGGGAATAGACGATGCGCCGGCGCGAAAGGCCGCGGACGCGGGCTTCATCGATGAAAGACGCCTGCATCACCTCGCCCAGTGACGTCGTCAGCGTCCGGATGATGAAGGGAGCGATCTCGACCGCCAGCACGAGGGCCGGCAGTATGACGTAAGAGAACCCCTGATAGCCGAGCGCCGGAAGCAGCTTCAGCTTGATCGACAGAAACAGGATCAGGACGATCGCGAGCCAGAAATTCGGGATCGACACGAACAGCGACTGCATGCCGAACGCCAAGGCGTTCTGCCATCGATGCTGATGCAGGCCGCCGGCTATCCCGACCGGAAACGAGAGCAGCAGCGCGAATAGCAGGGCCATGCCACCCAATTGCAGCGTGAACGGCAGGCGTTCGAGAATGAGATCGGTCACCCGCGCCATATCCGACTTTGTCGGATCGATATATTGCCCACCGGCCGCAATCATGCCGCTGCGCGGTCGCAGATAGGACTGCCCGAGATCGCCCTGGAGCAGACCGCCCATATAGCGGCCATATTGCACGATGATGGGATCACGCAGCCCCATCTTGGTCGCCACCTGCTCGACCACGTCGGGCGGCGCCATGCCGCCGACGATCAGGCGGACGGGGTCGCCGGGAACCACGCGCAACAGCGTAAAGATGATCAGCGAGGTGATGACGACGATCAGGAGGCCCTGCGCGATCCGCTTGACCAGGAATTCCAGGATCAACATCGGGAAGAGCTACCCTTGTATTCGTCGAGAACTCCGGCAGGCCGGGTTGTCCAGCCTGCACCCGACCTGAGAAAACCGGCACGTCGGACAAGTCCGACCTGCGGCCGACCTAAGAAAACCGACTGGTCGGACAAGTCCGACCTGTCGGAGCAATCATCATGCCAGCGTGGCCTTGGTCATGTCCTGCATGCCGTTCGGGTAGATGTAGAGACCATCCAGCTTCTTGCTGTAGGCGTGGATGAAGACCGACGTGAACAGCGCCAGCGCCGGCGCCTTCTTGGCGATCATCGGGAGCGTCTCGGTCTGCAGGATCTTCTTGCGTTCCTCGATTGAGGTAGCGTTGCGCTCCTTGTCGAGGACGGCATCGATGTCCTTGTCGACGATGCCGGTGATGCGCTTGGACGAGGAATGGAAGTGGGTGCGCAGCACCAGATCCGGCTCGGGCGAACCCGTGCACCAACCGCAGTCGATCATATTGCCTTCGCCGCCGCCGGGCTTGTCATAGAGCAAGTTGCCCCAGGCCGCGACCTCGAGGGTCTGAAGATTGACCTTGAAACCCTGCTCCTGGAGCATGCCGGTGATCAGTTCGGCATATTCCTTGGTCTTCGGATAGAACCCGACCGAGGTGTAATAGGTGAGTTCCGGAAGGCCTTGGCCCTTCGGGAAGCCGGCTTCCGCCAGCAGCTTCTGGGCCTTGGCTGGATCGAACTCCGGATAATCGGCGACCTCCGCATAGCCAAACTTCACCGGCGAGATATGCGCCTTGGAGTAGGTTCCGGAGACGCCAAGCACCTCCAGCACCTGCTTACGATCGATGGAGTGGCAGGCCGCCAGCCGGATACGCGGATCGTCGAACGGCTTCTTGGAGCAGCGGAAGAACAGATATTTGTTCTCGACCGACACCGCCTTGTGGATGTTGAAGCGAGCATCCTTGGAAATAGTCTCGACCTGCTCCTGCTCCAACCGCTCGATAATGTCCGCCGAGCCATTCAGCAACGACAGCGTCCGGGTCGTGGTATCGCCGACGAAGTGATATTCGACGCCGGGGATCTTCGGTGCTCCGAGGAAGAAATCGGTATTCGCGGCAAGGACGGTGGTATCGCCCTTCTGCTCGACATACTTGTAAGGCCCGGTGCCGTTCATGCGGGCTGACAGCTGTGCCTTATTGGCAACGTCCTTGGCGGACATGATCGGCAGGAACGAAGACAGATAGTAATAGAGCGTTGCCGGATAGCCCTGCGCCCTGGTGTTGATACGGCAGGTGAAATCATCGACGACGTCGACGGAGACGAGGCCCGGATACCATTGCGCCGGTCGATCGGGCAGGCAGCCATATTCATAGGTTGCCTTGACGTCGGCTGCCGTAAACGGCGTGCCGTCATGAAACTTGATGCCCTTCCGAAGCTTGACTTCCATCGTGGAAGCATCGATCGGCGTCATGGACTCGGCCAATTCGAAGATCAGCTCATCCGGCTTGTCCGGTTTCATCGGCGCCCGCGTCAGATAGCCGAACACGAACCCTTCGACGATGAGCTGGCCAAGATTGGTGTGCGTGGTCGGATCCCAATTCCCGCTCAGCGCCTCCGCGCCGAGAAATCGCAGTGCCTTGCCTTCGGCGGCAAAGGCGGAGTTCATCAGAAAATCTGGATTGACCCGTCCGAAGCCCAACGCTGCGGCACCGGCAAGCCCCCCTAACATCAAATCTCTACGGTTGATCATGTCCTATCCCTCGATGATTTCGGCAACGCTGAAACTGCTCTCGAGGCCGCGAGGCGCTCTGCCGTTTCGATCGTCTTGCGCATTTGCGTCTTGCGTAACTTGCAAAGCGTAGACCAAAGGCAGCGGTTGCCCGATTCCTGCTGCTCCACGATTCCGTTGCTGACACTCCCGGGTGCGACGATAGCGCGCGCAGGTTTTGCCCCTCCGGAGCGCGTCGCTCAACTCCAAGGCAGTCGCGCCCGTCCGCTGTGCAGGACAGGAATGATGGACGCCGAGAACAGCGGTTCGGCGCCGGCGACCGTATGATCCCTGCACTTTGGAGTGAACCACTGGAGCCCGAGCTAGCCACGCAATTCGCGGCATAATCTCGGACCTCGACGGCGACCAATCCAGACGTGTTGAAACCCGTACACGATGGATATGACCCTTGCGTCGCTGCGCTGCGCGACGAGATCAGTCGCGCTTTTCCATCGCTCCTCCGCGATTCCAGAAAACCACGATCGGTGAACCACAGCGATCACGGCTTTTCGCGCCCGGCAGCGAACATTCTCAAAGCCTTTCACGCGCAGCGATTCTGTACTCTGCGTATAGCTAATTTCGTTCAGCTTGGCTCTCACGCGCGCCACTCACCGGCTTGGACTCGCGAGTTACACGAATGCCATTGACCACATTCGCCCGCTAAAATCGCTCGGCGATCGATCGAAATTCGAGCGATCGGCCGCCCTCACCTCGCTGAAAGTCAGCATCATCAGAATTTCCGATATCAGCGAACAATATTTCGAATTTTACAATCGCCTCCCGCAACGCAAAAATCCGTCTGTGGTTGGCGGCGAGTGAAGTGAGAAGGCCTTGAGATGACTTCCGGTGGCTTGGAGTTGGTCGCTCGCGACGTCAGCGTCCAATTCGAAGGCTTGAAAGCGCTGTCCAAAGTCACCCTCTCTGTACCGCGGGGACGTATCACCGGATTGATCGGCCCCAACGGCGCCGGGAAGACGACACTCATCAACGTACTGACGGGATTCCAGCCGGTCGGTACAGGGATCGTGGAACTGGAAGGCGAAGCGCTCATTGGCATCGCGGCACACAAGCTGCGACGCAAGGGTGTTGCGCGCACGTTCCAGTCCGGCCGTCTCTTCCGCGACCTGCCGGTCGTGGACAATCTGGAGGTGACCGGCGTCGGTCTTGGCCAGACTCGGCGCGAGGCGATCACGGAAGCCGAGCGCGTGATGGCGTGGCTCGGCATATCGCACCTCGCCGGCACGATCGCAGGCGCCCTGCCCTACACCGACGAGCGCCGCGTCGCCATCGGCCGCGCCATCATGTGCACGCCGCGTTATCTGCTGCTGGATGAACCGGCAGCGGGCATGTCCGAGCATGAAAGCCACGATCTGGCCGTCATCATCAGGCGGATCGCCGGTGAGCTCCGCGTCGGCGTGCTGCTGATCGAGCACAATATCGGGCTGGTCCTCGAGCTCTGCGAGCGCATCTTCGTCCTCGATTCCGGCGAGATCATTGAAGTCGGAGATCCTGCGCAGATCCGCGACAGCGACGCCGTCCGGCATGCCTACATGGGCACGCAGCGCGAGGAAGCGATTCCGGCCCTTGCTGCGGCCGAAGCAGGCGTCGCATGATGACGCCGCTCGCCGTCGACGAGATCACGGTAACCTACGGACGCCTGACCGCCTTGCGAGGCGTGACGCTGGAGATCGCCGAGGGCGAGGTCCTGTTCGTGACCGGCCCCAACGGCGCCGGCAAGTCGACCCTGCTGAATGCCATTGCGGGCGTCGTGCCGACGGGATCGGGCAGCATCACGATCGACGGCGCGAGAGTCACGGGAGCCTCGCCGGAGGACATCGCCCGGCGCGGCTTTTCGCTGGTGCCGGAAGGACGCAACGTCTTTGGCGCACTGAGCATCGAGGAGAATCTGAAGGTCGGCACCGGCATGCGGACCGACAGGAACAAGATCGCCGGCGATCTGGAGTCCGTCTACGACGAATTCCCGATGCTGGCTGATCGACGGCATACTGCGGCCGGCATGCTCTCCGGTGGCCAGCAGCAGATGCTCGTCATCGGCCGCGCACTGATGACGGCGCCCCGCATCATGGCGATCGACGAGCCGTCGCTCGGCCTCGCGCCCAAGATCATCGATCAGGTCTACGAAATCCTGATGCGGCTGCGATCGCAGCGCAGGCTCACCCTGCTGATCGTCGAGCAGAGTTCGGCGCGCGCCATGATGACCGGCGGACGCATGATCCTGATCCGCGGCGGACGCATCGTGCTCGAAGGCGCGGCCGCAGACATGGTCAAAGACGAACGCCTCAAGCAGGCCTATTTCGGCTTCGGAGACCACTGAGAATGACAGCGGTCCTGCAAATCATCTTCGACGCGCTGAGCCTCGGCAGTCTCTACGCCCTCGGCGCACTGGGCATCGCCCTGATCTTCGGCGTCATGCGTCTCGTCAACTTCGCCCATGGCGACTTCATCGCCTTCTGCGTGTTCGCGATGCTGTGGCCGTCGATCAACGCGACGGCCGTCGTCTTTGCCGGCAACCTGCCGTTCTTTCTCCTGATTCCGCTGTTGCTGCTCGTCGGGGCCGGACTTTCGATCCTGTCGGAGATCATCGTCTTCCGCCGCTTCCGCAACACCAATCCGGCGACGATGATGATCGCCTCCTTCGCCCTCGGCTTCGTCATCCGCCACGTCCTGCTGATGTTCTATTCGAGTCGGCCGAAATCGATCACGCTGTGGCCGAGCCTCGGCCTGCCGGTCGATTTTCTCGGCGCCCACATCCCGATGCTGCAAGTCGTGACCATCATCATCACGCTGGTTACGCTCGCCGTGCTCGTGCTGTTCCTCAAGCGCACGCGCTACGGTCTCGAAATGCGCGCGGCGGCCGAGAACTTCACCATGGCACGCATGCTCGGCGTCCGCGCCAACGGCGTCATCCTGCTGGCCTTCGCCATCAGCGGCATGCTGGCCGCCGCGATCGGATTGATCCTGGCTACCATCTCCGGCACCGCCGATATCAACATGGGCGCCAACGTCATGTTGATTGCCTTCATCGCCACCGTGATCGGCGGTCTCGGCAGTGTGCCCGGCGCGGTTGCCGGCGGCTTCATCATTGGCGCCGCCAGCGTCGTGTTCCAGGCAACCTTGCCGCACGACGCGCGGGTCTTCCGCGACGCCTTCGTCTATGGCGCGGTGATCGTCGTGCTCCTGGTGCGGCCGCAGGGCCTGTTCGCACCAAAATCCGCCAAGCAGAGAGTTTGATCGATGCCGCAGCGACCATCAGTCATCCGGCAAACGATCATGACACCGATCATCCTGATCGTGGTGCTGCTGGTCATGGCGGCCCTGACCTACCAATTCGGCAGCCGCGCCTTCAACCGGACCGCCGTCGAGATGTTCATCAACATCATGATCGTGGTCGGCCTTTACGTGTTCGTCGGCAATTCGGGCCTGCTCTCGTTCGGACACATCAGCTTCATGTGCCTCGGCGCCTACATGACCGCCTGGCTGGCGATCCCCCCGATGATGAAATCGATCACGCTCAAGGGGCTACCCGCGTGGCTGTTGCACACGCAGCTACCGATGTGGGTGGCCACGCCGATCTCGGGTTTGTTCGCGGCCTTGTTCGCGCTCATCGTCGGGCGCGTCATCATGCGCCTGTCGGGGATTGCCGCCTCGATCGCCACCTTCGGGCTGCTCGGTGTCGTCAACAACGTCTATTCGAACTGGGATTCCGTCACGGGCGGACAAGGTTCGATCGTCGGCATACCGCCAACCATGAACGTCTGGATTGGATGGCTGGGTGCGGGGGTTGCGATCGCGATCGCTTATCTCTACGCGATCTCCCGCTCCGGGCTCGCGCTGCGCGCCACGCGCGACGAGTCCGTCGCCGCCAGTGCCTCCGGGATCGACATTGTCCGTGAGCGGTTGATCGCCTTCGTGGTCAGCGCCTTCATCATCGGCCTCGCCGGCGCGCTCTACGCGCACTTCCTGAGTATCGTCAATCCCGGCGCCTTTTATCTGCGGACGACCTTCATCACGCTGTCGATGCTGGTGGTCGGCGGCATGTACAGCCTGAGCGGGGCGGTCACCGGCGTCGTCGCGATCTCGGTGCTGATCGAGCTGTTCCGCAGCCTGGAAAAGGGCATCAACCTCGGCGGAGCGACCGTCGCGCTGCCGAACGGGATCCAGGAGATCGCGATCGGCATCATCACCATCGTCATCCTGATGTACCTGCCGACCGGCCTGACCCGCAACCAGGAGTTCTCCTGGCGCGGATGGCCGATGCAACGACGGTTGTCACGCCCCGTGCGGACGGCACTGAAGGAATCGAACTGAAGGTCACTGCACAATCGGAGGAATGGTTATGCGTCTTATGAAAATACTGGGCATCCTGGCTGGACTGTCCACGCTCTCGTTCACAGCGGCCAAGGCGGCCGACGAGATCGTCATCGGATTTGCGACCGCGGCGTCGGGCTTCATGCAGGCCTATGACAAGCCGGCGCAGGATGCGGCGATGATCCGGATCGACGAGATCAACAAGGCCGGCGGCCTGCTCGGCAAGAAGATCAAGACCGTGTCGGCCGACACCAAGACCGACCAGGCCGAAGGCGCCAAGGCCGGCCTTGCAGTGCTCGACCAGGGCGCCGACCTCGTGATCGTCTCGTGCGACTACGATTTCGGCGCGCCGGCAGCGCTCCAGGCGCAGGCGGCGGGCAAGGTCTCGTTCTTCCTCTGCGCCGAGTCGATCAAGGCCGGCATCCCCGGCGTCGGCCCCTACTCGTTCTCCGCCTCGGTTCTGGCGGCCGTGCAGGGGGCGACCATGGCGGAATGGGCCTACGACAAGAAGAATGCCCGCAGCTTCTACCGGCTGCTCGACAGCTGGACCGTCTACAACAAGGGCATTTGCGACGGCTTCGACTGGATGATGCCGAAGCTGAAGGACGCGACGCTGGCCGGAAGCGACACGTTCAAGAATGACGACGCCTCGATCGCATCCCAGATCACGCGCATCAAGAGCCTGCCGAAGGAGCCCGACGCGATCATGGTCTGCACCATGATGCCGGGCGCGGTTTCGGCCATCAAGCAGATCCGGGCCGCAGGCATCAAATCGATGATCCTCAACGGCTCCAGCATGGACGGCAGCTATTGGCTGAACGCCATTCCGGACCTGTCGAACTTCTACGTCCCGGTGCAAGGCTCGATCTACGGCGACGATCCCAACCCGAAGGTCAACGAGTTCAACAAGAAGTACAAGGAAGCAACCGGCGGCGATCCCTCCAGCCAGTACGTCTATCCCGGCTATGTCCTGATTGACGTGTGGGCCAAGGCGGTGGAACGCGCCAAGACCACCGACGCACCGGCCGTCGTTGCCGAACTGGAAAAGATGAACAACGAGGCCACGCTGTTCGGGCCGCGCACCTTCAACAAGGACATCCATCACCAGAACCAGGGCCGTTACCTGATCATCGATACCGAGGGGGGCAAGCCGAAGATGGTCGATCAGTGGACGATCTCGGAGAAGATCCCGGTCGACTATCTGGTGTCGAAGTAGATTGGCGAAGCGCCGCCCGCGGTGCACCTGCGGGCGGCCTTGCGCCTTGGGTCGAATGCAAGCCTTGAATGCAAGCCGTTGAGAGGAAACAAGAGAGATGGTCGTGATTAATTGCGACATGGGCGAGGCCTATGGCCTCTACAAGATGGGCGACGACAAGGGGTTGATGCCCCATATCGACGTTGCCAACGTGGCCTGCGGCTTCCATGCATCCGACTTCAATCACATGCGCAAGACTGTGCAGCTCGCCAAGCAATTCGGCGTCAAGGTTGGCGCCCATCCTTCGCTGCCGGACCTGCAAGGGTTTGGACGGCGGGAGATGAAGATCGACCGCGAGGAGCTGACCAACTGCCTGCTCTACCAGATCGGCGCGCTCAAGGCGTTCCTGGACGCCGAGGGCGTGCCGCTCAATCACATCAAGCCACACGGCGCGCTCTACGGCATGGCGGCGCGGAACGAGGAGATCGCGGAGGCGATCGCCGATGCTGCCGATGTCTACAAGGTACCGCTCCTCGGCATGAAGGGGACGCTGCATCAGATGGTCTACGAGCGGCGCGGCCACACCTTCGTCGCCGAGTACTACGCCGACCTCGACTACAATGCCGACGGCAGCCTCATCATCACGCGCGAGCACGAAGCCAAGGATCCGACCGATGCGGCCTCGCGGTGCACGCGGGCGGTGAATGAAGGCAAGACCCGCACGGTGGCCGGAAACGACGTCCTGGTCGGAGCCGATTCCATCTGCATCCACTCCGACACGCCCAATGCCGTCGCGATCGCGCACGCCGTTCGCGAGGCGGTCCGCCCCTACCTCACCGCGCGGTGAGGCGGGAAGACCCGAAGAGACGAGCCCATCAGGAGGTCCCCATGGCAACACAGCAGATATTCTCGCCGCTCCCCGGCATATTCTACCGCAAGCCCGCACCCGACAAGCCGGACTACAAGAGCGACGGGGACACGATCACGGAGAACGACACGATCGGGCTCATCGAGGTGATGAAATCGTTCAACGAGGTGAAAGCCGGCGCGGCGGGCAAGATTTTGCGCTTCCTGGCGGAGAATGAGGACGCCGTGATGGCAGGACAGGCAATTGCCGAGATTGATGTTTGAAACCTTTCGACCGGCCATGACGATCCAAAAGCTCCTCATCGCCAATCGCGGCGAGATCGCGGTCCGCATCATTCGTGCGGCGCGCGAGCTCGGCATTGCGACCGTCCAGGTCTACAGCAAGGCCGACAAGGACTCGCTCGCCGTCCGGCTCGCGGACGAGTCGATCGAGATCGGCCCGCCGCAGGCTTCGAAGTCATATCTCAACCAGACGACGATCCTCGCCGCGGCCGCGACGACCGGTGCCGACGCGATCCATCCCGGCTACGGCTTCCTGGCCGAGAATGCCGAATTCGCGGCGGCCGTCGAGGCGGCCGGGCTGATCTTTGTCGGCCCGACCGCGCACGCGATCCGGCTGATGGGCGACAAGGTCGCGGCCCGGAAGGCAGCTGCCGCGGCCGGCGTTCCGACCGTCCCCGGCAGCGATGGACGCCTGGAGTCGCCCGACGCGGCCTTCGCCCTGGTCGAGAAGACCGGCTTTCCCGTGATGATCAAGGCTGCGGCCGGCGGTGGCGGACGCGGCATCCGCATCGCGCGCTCGGCCGAGGAGTTTCATCATCTGATGCCGCAGGCGCAGGCGGAAGCGCTCGCCGCCTTCGGCGACGGCGGGCTCTATGTCGAGAAGCTGATCGAAGGCGCGCGGCACATCGAGGTACAGATCCTCGGTGACGGGCACGACGTCATCCATTGCTTCGAGCGCGAGTGCTCGCTGCAACGCCGCCGTCAGAAGGTCTGGGAAGAAGCTCCCTCGCCGTCGCTGACGCCCGCCATTCGCGACAAGCTCTGTTCGTCGGCCGTCGCGCTCGCCAAGGCCGTCGACTATCGCGGCGCCGGCACGCTCGAATATCTCTATGACGATCGCAGCCAGGAATTCTACTTCCTGGAGATGAACACGCGCATCCAGGTCGAGCACCCCGTGACGGAGATGGTCACCGGCATCGACCTCGTGTGCGAGATGATCCAGATTGCCGGCGGCGAGCCCCTGCGCATCGGCCAGGATCAGGTTCACGTCCACGGCCATTCGATCGAAGTCCGCATCAATGCCGAGGATCCGGCCAAGGGCTTTCTCCCGAGCCCCGGCACGATCAGCGCGCTCAGCGTCCCCAGCGGAGACGGCGTGCGCTTCGACAGCATGCTCTATCAGGGCTACACCGTGCCGCCGTTCTACGACAGCCTTCTCGGCAAGCTGATCGTGCACGATGAGGACAGGCCAAGTGCGATCCGGCGGCTCGAGCGCGCACTCGTCGAGCTCAGCGTGGAAGGCCTGGCCACCACAAAACCGCTGCATCAGGCGCTCGCACGTGATCCAGAGGTCCTGGCCGGGTGCTTTCACACGGCCTGGCTCGAGCCATGGCTGGAAGCCCACGCTGCCTCGCTTGGCGCGGCAGAGCCGTCACCCACCGCCAAGGTCGTCCGATGACCGCAAGAGAATCTGCCCCGTCAGCAACAGGAGGCCGCTAGTCATGCAAACCCGATTTTCCTACGGCGGCGACGAGCACATCTTTGCCGAGGTCGCCGAGTCCATGTCGCTGGAAGCCTTTTTCAAGGGCCTCTTCATCACCAATGCGGTGCGCGACGCCGAGATCAAGGGCGTCACGGAGATCTGCCCGGCCAATGCGTCCTATCAGGTCAAGTTCGATCCGGATCAAATCAAGCCCGACGATCTGCTTGCCGAGCTGAAACGTCTGGATTCCGCGTCCGAGACATCCGCCCCCGTCATCAAGACGCGGATCATCGAAATCCCCGTTCTCTACAATGATCCCTGGACACACGAGACGCTGATGCGCTTCCGCGAGCGCCATCAGGATCCCAACGGCACCGATCTCGAATACGCCGCGCGTATCAATGGGCTCGATGGAGTCGATTCCTTCATCAAAGCGCACTCCAGCGCGCCCTGGTTCGTCTCGATGGTCGGCTTCGTCGCCGGCCTGCCGTTCCTCTACCAGATGGTGGAGCGGCAGCGGCAGATCCAGGCGCCGAAATATCTGCGCCCGCGCACGGACACGCCGAAACTCACCGTCGGGCACGGCGGATGCTTCAGCTGCATCTATTCGGTGCGCGGCGCCGGCGGCTACCAGATGTTCGGCATCACGCCGATGCCGATCTACGATCCCAACCAGACGATCAGTTACCTGCGCGACTTCATGTGCCTGTTCAAGCCGGGCGACATCGTGAAATGGAAACCGATCGACCGATCGGCCTATGACGCGGCGGTCGCCGATGTCGATGCGGGTCGTTTTGCCCCTGTGATCCGCGATGTCTCGTTCTCGCTGACCGAGTTCAACCAGGACATCGATGCCTATAACCGCAAGCTCGAGGGGGTTCTCCATGGCCATTAAGGTTTTGAAGCCGGGTCTTGCGACCACCGTCCAGGACCTTGGGCGTCCCGGCTATTATCACATCGGCATTCCGCTTTCGGGCGGCATGGATCGTCACGCGCTTGCGGCTGCAAACCTGCTTGTCGGCAACGCGGAAGGCGCTGCGGTCCTCGAAGCCGTGTTCATGGGGCCGGAGCTCGAGTTCACCGACGACGCCCTGGTCGCGATCACCGGCGCCGAGCTGCCGCCGAAACTCGATGGCGAGCCGCGCGAGACCTGGACGAGCTTCAAGGTGAAGCGTGGTCAAAAGCTCTCCTTCGATTTCCTCAAGCAGGGCGCGCGCGGTTACATCGCGATCGCCGGCGGCATCGACGTGCCGCTCGTGTTGGGCTCACGTTCCACCTACGCGCTCGGCGGGCTCGGCGGCTTCAAGGGCCGGAAGCTCGAGGCCGGTGACGAGCTTCCGATCGGCAACGCCGGCGCAGCGGTCAAGGACGGCCGCTCGGTCGCGAAGGATCTGCGCGGCCTGCCGGCGGCGATGCCAACGGAATTGCGCGTCATGCCCGGCCTCTATTGGCACCGCATCACCGAGACCGCTGGCAACGGCTTCTTCAGCGGCACCTGGAAGGTCGCGCCGGAAGCCGACCGGATCGGCTATCGTTTCAGGGGCGGCAAGCCGCTCGAGTTCGTGCCGCGCGAGCCGCCCTTCGGGGCCGGTTCCGATCCGTCCAACATCACCGATGCCTGCTACCCCTACGGTTCGATCCAGGTTCCCGGCGGCACCGAGCCGATCGTGCTGCATCGTGACGCCGTCTCGGGCGGCGGCTATTTCATGGTCGGAACGGTCATCGCAGCGGACATGGATCTGATCGGCCAGCTGCAACCCAATACGCCGGTGAGGTTCGTCAAGGTCGGGATGGACGAAGCACTTGCGGCGCGCAAGAGCCGGGCCGAGTTGCTGGGCAAGCTCCGGGGCGCATTGGCGTAGAGCTCCTGGACCTCAGGGCCAAAGGGGCGGTACGCTCGGCTGCCAGGAGCCGAGACAACCGCGCATGGGCGCTTGCCCTATTCTACCAATCTTGTTGCTTCAGTCGCCCACGAGCCCGTTGGGCACGAGAGTTGCAGAGACGAATCTTGCGCCGAGAAGCAGCGCTCAACCGCTCGTGAGTTAGGCAAATTCAAAATATCGGATCGACCGCGATGTCCGTTTCCCTGAAACAAATCCGCTATTTCGTCGCCGCCGCCGAGACTGGACGTATCAGCCAGGCGGCCATCGACCTGAACGTATCGCAATCCGCGGTAACCGCCGCGATCCAGCAGCTCGAAGCGACGGTCTGCGCCCGTCTGCTGGAACGCACGCCAACCGGCGTGACCGTCACCATGGAAGGCAGCCGGTTCCTGTCGCAGGGACGACAAATCCTCGCAGCGGTCGCCGAAGCCGTACGCGGGACCCATATGTCGGCGGGGCCGCTGTTCGGAACCGTGCGCGTCGGCGTCACCTACACTGTTTCCGGTTATTTCCTGCCGCGCCATCAGATGCGTTTCCAGGCAAGCTTTCCCGGGATCAAAGTCGAGCTGTTCGAGGCACCGCGCGACGTGCTCGAACGCGCGCTCGTTGACGGCGCGCTCGATCTCGGCGTCATGCTGGTCTCGAACCTGCACAATAATGCCATGCTCGCGAGCGAGACCTTGCTGCGGTCGCCACGCCGGTTGTGGCTCGCTCCCGATCATCCGCTCACGCGCGCCGAGCGGGTCCATCTCGCGGAGATTGCGACCTACCCATACGTCATGCTCACCGTCGACGAGGCCAAGCATACCTCGATGCGCTATTGGAACGCCTTGTCGCTCGAACCGCGGACGATCTTCCGCACCTCCTCGGTCGAAGCCGTCCGGTCCATGGTCGCAGGCGGAATGGGCATTACCATCCTGTCCGATCTCGTCTACCGACCCTGGTCGCTCGAGGGCCAGCGGATCGAGACCCGCGTCATCGAGAACGAAGTGCCTAGCATGGACGTTGGACTGGCCTGGCGCCGCGACTCCAAATTCTCCGAGGCGACGAAAGCTTTCCGCGACTTCATGCGCTTTGCCGTGGCCGGCGTCGGTTCGGCACGCCCCCCTGTCGGTACCGATCACCGGCAGCGGTCGGAGGAGGCCATCGAAATCTAAGATACCCGCCTCCGCTTTATTCGATTTGACGCCGTCCCGTCGTCCTCGCCAAGATTCGGTCGATCGCGGCGGTCCACGCAATGAGAGAGAGCAAGGCCCGAACGAGCGACGGCGGGGACGGAGTGCGGCATGCAGGCTACTCATGCGACCAGCGATGTTCCTCCGCAAAGTCGGCGGCATTTCTGGCAGGACGTCGTCTCCAAGACTTATTTCCCGCTCGATCTTGTCTTTCCCGGCGGCCGCGACTTCCATGCGAGCCTGGGCGCCTGGACCATGGGCCCCCTCTCGGTCTCCCGCAACGTCTCGAATGGGCTGCTCTACAGGCGCCACGAACGGCACCTGGTAAACGAGCGGGAAGAATGTTTCCTCATCACGGTCCCTGAGCTCGCTGAAATCCGCTTTGAGCAGGACGGCAAGGACGTCCGATGCCAGCCAGGCGCATTCGTGATCGAGCGAAGCCATTTGCCATATGAATTCAGCCATCACGATCCGGCGGCGCTATGGGTCCTGAAAGTGCCAAGCGCCGTGCTGCGCACCCGGATATCCCGTCCCGAACGCCTCGCTACGCTGCAATTCGACGCCAGCCGCAGCGTAGGCGCGCTGTTCGTCGACACCTTGCGGTTTGCCGGTGAGCGCATCGCGGCAATGGACGATGCGGCCCACGCCGTGATGGGCAAGCACCTGATCGATCTTCTGGCAATGGTGATCGAGGCCGACGAACGCGTGCTGACGGGCCACTCCTCCTCCGTTCGCAACGGCCACCTGCATCGCTGCGAGCTGTTCATTCGCTCGCGTCTCGACGATATGCGGCTCACACCGCAAATGGTCGCGGACGGCTGCGGCATCTCGCTCAGATATCTGCACCAGATCTTTGAGGGAGAGGGCATTACCGTTTGCGCCTATATTCGGAACCAGCGCCTGTCGATGTCCGACACCATGCTGCGCGATCCCACCTGCCGAATGAGCATCTCGGAGATCGCCTACCAATGCGGTTTCGGCGACCAGGCGCAGTTCAGCCGGAACTACCGCGCCCGGTTCGGCTGCACCCCGAGCGATGCTCGCGCCGCATCGCGTGCCGCCCTGCCCTGAAGCGCCATCCGCGCAGCACCACTGACTGATCCCCAGGCATCCCGCTGCCGATCCTGGCGCGACAACCGTTCGTGCTCTCTCGCACAAGACTTCCTGCGCTCAGCGTCAAGAAAAGCGGTCGACGATCTGCCTATGATCGACGAACGCAATTCGATGAGGAAGTCGCATGGTGCAGAACCTTCGCGTGGCCGTCGACGTCGGCGGTACCTTTACCGACATCTGCATCATGGACGAAGCAACCGGCCTCATCCGTATTGAAAAGACCTCGTCGACGCGCGATCCCATCGAGGGGATCATGGGCGGCGTATCCAAGGCCGGCATCGACCTTGCCGAGGTGGCGCTGTTCTCTCACGGCACGACCGTTGCGACCAACGCGCTGATCACACGCCGCCTGCCCCGCACCGCCGTGGTCACGACCAAGGGGTTTCGCGACGTCATCGAGATCCGACGCGCCAACAAGGAAGACCTCTGGGATACCTACAAGGATGTCGTCAAGCCTTACGTCCCGCGGCGCGACCGCCTGACCGTCCCCGAACGCGTCGATGCGGGCGGCATCGTGATCGAGCCGCTCGATCTCGAGGCGGCACGCAACGTCGCGCGCATCCTCAAGCGCCGCGGCGTTGCTGCGATCGCCGTCTGCTTCATGAATGCCTATCTCAACGGCGCCAATGAGAGGGCGATGCGCGATATCCTCCTCGAGGAAATGCCCGACATTCCGGTCTCGATCTCCTCACAGGTGCTCCCCGAAATCTTCGAGCACGAACGGTTCTCGACCACGGTCGCGAATGCCGTCGTGAGCCCGGTCGTGGTCAGCTACACGAGCAGGCTCGGCGAACGTCTCGCCGACGAGGGCTATACCCGCGATCTCCTGCTGCTGCACACCGGCGGCGGCGTCATGACGCCGGCAAGCGTCAAGGATTTCGCCGCGCGCCTGGCGGGATCGGGCATTGCCGCCGGCGCCATCGCCAGCCGCTACATCGCCGGCCTCTGCGGCTTTCCCAATTCGATCGGCCTCGACATGGGGGGCACCTCGACCGACGTCTCGCTGGCCTATGAAGGGCAGTCGCGCATCACCAAGGACTGGTATATCGAGTTCGGCTATCCGATCCGCTTTGCCTCTATCGAGGTCCTCACCATCGGTGCGGGCGGCGGATCGCTGGCCTGGACCGACCCGGCCGGCTCGCTGCGGAACGGCCCGCAATCGGCCGGCGCCTTTCCGGGCCCCGCCTGCTACAGCAACGGCAACACGCAGCCGACCAATACGGACGCCAACGTCACGCTCGGTCGCCTCGGCACCAATCTCGCGGGCGGCAAGGTGAAGCTTGACCCCGCGCTGGCACGCCAGGCGGTCGAGGACGGCGTCGCAAAGCCATTCGGGCTCGGCCTGCACGAGGCTGCCGACGCGATCGTCAAGGTCGCCAACGCCAACATGTCGGATGCCGTGCGACTGATCTCGATCAGCCGCGGCTACGATCCGCGCGACTTCGCCCTGGTGGCCTTCGGCGGCGCCGGCGCCCTGCACGGGGTCGATGTCGCCCGTGAGCTTGCGATCCCCGTCGTCATCGTGCCGCCCAATCCGGGCGTGACCTCGGCGCTCGGCTGTCTCCTGGTCGACATGCAGCACGATTTTTCGCAGAGCTGCATGGTCGGTGCCGATGAGGCCGATGCCGCCGATATCGAGGCACAGTTCGCGGTCCTGGAGAAAGACGCACTCGCCCGGCTCACCCACGAAGGCATCGCACCAGAGGACATCGTGCTCCAGCGATCGATCGACATGATGTATCGCGGCCAATGGCGATCGCTCGCGGTCCGTGCGCCGAGCCCCATCGGCGTGATCGCCGACCTCGTCCAGAGCTTTCACGCCGAGCACAAGCGTGAGTACAATTTCCGCCGCGACAGTGCACCCGTCAGCTTCTTCCGTCTCAATCTGAAGGCGGTGGGCGTCGTCCCCAAGGCGGAGTTCGCCATCCACGAACCGACCGGTGTCACCCCTGAGCCGGTTGGCCGCCGCAGGGTGTGGTTCGACGGCAACGGGTTGGACACGCCCGTCTACGAGCGCGACGACCTGCCCTGCGGCTTCTGCTTTCAAGGCCCCGCGATCATCGAGCAGGTCGATGCGACCACGGTCGTTCCGCCTGGCGCCAGCGCAGAGGTCGACAAGTATCTCAACATCATCATCCGCGTGAAGGAGTGAACCATGGCCGGCGATCTCGCGCTCGACCCCGTGACCTTCGAGGTCCTCAAGAACTCCTTCATCACCAGCGTCGACCAAATGGGCGAGCAGGTGCTGCGCACCTGCTACTCCTTCGTCATCTACAACCGCGATTTTTCCAGCGCGCTGCACGACGCTCACGGCGAATGCGCGGCACAGGGCAATCAGGACATCGCCGTTCATGTCGGCACGTTGCATTTCACCTGCAAGGACGTCATGCGCCACTTCGACGGCGACATCCATGAAGGCGACGTCTTCGCCATCAACGACCCCTACGCCGGCGGCACGCACTTCCCGGATGTGCGCCTGATCCGGCCGATTTTTGCCGACGGCAAGATCATCGCCTTCAGCCAGTCGAACGGCCATTGGTCGGATGTCGGCGGCAGCGTGCCGGGATCATTCGACGTCGCCGCGCGCGAAATGTTCCGCGAAGGCCTGCGCATCACGCCAATCCGCCTGTTCGACAAGGGCCGCTTCTGCAAGGACGTCGCGCATCTGATCGCCTCCAACACTCGCGACCCCGTTTCGATCATCGGCGACATCCAGGCGCAATCCCAGGCGACCCAGGTCTGCGAGCGCGAGATCCTGCGCCTCGTCAACAAATATGGCCGCGACACCGTCGAGACCGGGCTCGCCGCCGTGCAGGACTATGTCGAACGCTCGGTCCGCCAGCGCATCGCAGCCCTACCCGATGGAGAATGGGAGACGGTCGACTTCATCGACCGCGATCCCGCCGGCGGCGAAGGCATGATCCCGATCCGCATCAAGCTGACGATCAAGGGCGACCGCGCGATCTATGACTTCACCGGCAGTCATCCGACCATCGGCTCGATCTACAATTCTGCTTTCGGTACCACCTTCTCGGCGGTGGCGGCCGGCATGAAGACTTTCTTCCCGGATCTCCCGCTCAACTCCGGATTCTACCGCTGCTTCGAGATCATCGCGCCGGAAGGCTCGATCGTCGATGCCAAATGGCCGACCGCGGTCACCGGGTTCCTGATGCCGTTCGAAAAGATCATGAACTCGATCTACGAGATGTGGTCGAAGCTGATGCCGGAGCGCGCGCTCGCCTGTGCCTTCAATCTCGAATATTTGCTCACCGGCGGGCTCGACGCCCGCAGCTCCGACAAGCCCATCTTCATGTTCTACGACTGGTTGCCTGGCGGCTGGGGCGGACGCAACGGCAAGGACGGCAGCAATGTCACGACGGCATGCTTCGGCACCGGCCTGATGTCGCAGCCCGTGGAAGGCCAGGAGCGCGCCAACCCGATCCTGACCACGGAATGCGAGATCCTCAAGGACTCGCCCGGTCCGGGCAAGTGGCGCGGCGGCGCCGGAGTGGTCAAGACCTCGCGCATGCTTCAGGCGGAGAAGACCGTCATCTCCTATATCTGCGACCGCGAGCGTGCCGTGGTATGGGGCATCGAAGGCGGTCTGCCGTCGATGCCGCACGGCCTGACGTTGACGCGTGCGGGCGGCCAGGCCGAGGAGCGGCTCGGCTCGATCTTCTCTGACGTTCCGATCGGCGAAGGCGACATCTTCACGCGCCCGACCGCCGGCGGCGGCGGGTTCGGCGACCCGCTCGAACGTGACCCGGCCCTCGTGATCGAAGACATCAAGGACGACTACGTCTCGATCGAGCGCGCCGCCAAGGATTACGGCGTTGTCGTGCACACCGTCGACGCTGAGCTGTGCGAATATGAGGTCGACAAGGCCGCGACCGCAGCGCTTCGCACCAAAATCAGGGCCGAGCGTGTCGCCAATGTACGGCTTGATCCGGAGACCGTCGCGGAGCGTTTTCGCAGCGGCGCGATCGGCGTGCTCGACGTGATCCGCCAGCATGCCGTGATCCTCGACTGGGGCACCGGCGCCCTGCTGCCGAAATCCACAAGCCAGTTCCGCGAAGTATTTGAGCGCCGCTCGGTGGCAAAATGGAGCGCAAGCTGACCGATCGAAACGAGAGCTCCATGGATACGCCCATTTCGGGGTCGGTTTACGTCGCCCCGTCGCTATCGACGGCGCTCGACGCGCTCCACGAAGGCGGCTCCGCAGCTGCGCCCTTCGCTGGCGGCACCTGGATCATGCGCGCGCCAATCCGGCACGAGCAGCTCAAGTCCCGTTACGTCGCAATCGGGAAAATTCCAGAGCTCCACACGATCAAGGTCGATGCCGATGCGGTCGAGATCGGCGCCGCGGTCACACACGCCGCGCTGGCCACAGCGCTGGCGGAACTTGGGGAATTTGACGTGCTCACTGCGGCTGCCGGCCACTCCGCTAATCCGGCCATCCGCACGATGGCGACCATCGGCGGCAACCTGGCAACGACCGCATTCGCAGCGGCCGATTGCGTGCCCGCGCTGCTCTGCCTCGATGCCGAAGTCGAGATCGCGAGCCGTGACGATCGGGAGCGGACCAGCCTGGAGCAGTTCCTGACGATGAGATCGACGCTTGCGCCCGGGCGGCTGCTCCACCGGATCATCGTGCCTCGGCGCGACCGCAAGACGGTTCACGCTCGCCTGCCGCTACGGCGAGCCGGAGATTATCCGACCGCCATTGTCAGTCTCGCCATGATCCTCGACGACGCCGGGCTCGTTGAGACGGCGCGCATCGCCGTAGGTTCAGTCGAGCCGGTTGCGCGCCGATGGGGGCGTCTCGAGACTGCGCTCATCGGGCATCCGCTAAATGCGGCAAAGGCCGCGGAAGCTGCGGCCGAGCTGGCGGATGAATTTGCGGGTCGCGACGCCGCAGACGTGCCCGGCTGGTACCGCGTGCGCGTACTGCCAGGCCTCGTCCGCCGCGCCGTCGCCGCGCTTGGCTCTTGAACCGTCGGGGATGAACATGGGCCTCAGCATGACCATCAACGGCGATCACCTCACCTCCACGGCCGATCCCGTCACCCCGCTCGTCGACGTCCTGCGCGAGGACTTTCATCTGACCGGCGCCAAGCCCGTGTGTCGCGAAGGGTTCTGCGGCGCCTGCATGGTGTTGATCGACGGCAATCCGACCCCGTCGTGCCTGATACCGGCAGCGCTCGCCCAAGGCTGCGATATCCGCACCGTCGAGGGGCTGGCCGCAAATGGCAGGTTGAACCCGATCCAGGCCGCACTCGAGGCCTGCGATGCTGTCCAATGCGGCATGTGCTTTCCCGGCATGGTCGTCAGCCTGACCCATCTCCTGACGACCCGCCCCGAGGCGACCCGCGACGACATTCGTGCCGCGCTGACGGGCAACATCTGCCGTTGCACCGGATATGAGCGCATCATTGAGGCTGCGCTGCTTGCGCTTGCTACGCCATGACGGGAGACGCAAGAATGTCCGACGCTTCCGCAACCATGAACTTCCGGCGGCGCGACGCCGCTGACAAGTTGCGCGGCCGCACACGCTACACCATCGATCGCTACCTGCCCGGCATGCTGCACGCGGCGGTATTGCGCGCCAGCGTACCGTCGGGCCGGATCACCCGTCTCGACACCTCCAGGGCTGCTCGCATGCCCGGCGTGCGCGCCATCGTGACCGCGGCGGATGCACCCGGCATGATCGGGATCGGCATCGCCGACCATCCACTCTTTGCCCGCGACGTGATCCGCTATGACGGCGAACCGATCGCCGCGATCGCGGCAGACACGCTGATGCAGGCGCGGGCCGCGCTTGCGGCCATCGACGTCGAGATTGAACCGCTGCCTGTGGTGCTCACCATGGCGGATGCGCTTGCTGTTGACGCTCCGCTCGTCCATCCCGCCTGGCGCAACTACGAGGTTCTGCTCGCAGGCGGTGCCCGCGGAGGCAACGTCGCCTGGGAAGCGACCGTCGTTCGCGGCGACGTCGACGTCGCTTTTGCCCGGCCCGATGTCGAGATCATCGAAAGCTGCTTCCGCGTCGGCCGCCAGAACCATGTCGCCTTCGAGCCGCGCGCGGTGGTCGCAAGCTACGAAGATGGACGCTTCCATATCGAGACGTCCACCCAGGTGCCCTGGACCATCCGCAACGCGACCGCGCGCCTGCTGGGCGTACCGGCCTCCCAGGTCCGCGTCACCGTGCCGCCAGTCGGGGGCGGCTTCGGCCTCAAATTCGATCTTGCGATCGAGCCCTTTGCTGCCTTGCTCGCACGGGCGAGCGGACGGCCCGTCCGGCTCGTCAATTCGCGCGAAGAGGAAATGCTCACCTGCCTGTTTCGCGAAAACGCCGACATCCGTATTCGCTCGGCGGTGACGCGACGAGGCGAGATCGTCGGACGCGAAGCCGTGGTCTTGATGGACTGCGGCGCCTACGGCGGCGAGCAGATTTTCCTGACCACCATGACCGCTCACACGCTCGGCGGAAACTACCGGCTCGGCGCGGTACGGCTGGTGTCGCGCGCGATCTACACCAACACCGCCCCGAACGGCGCGTTCCGTGCCTGCAACGGCGTCTACAACACCTTCGCGCTCGAGCGGCATACCGACGAAATCGCGGCCCGGATCGGCATGGATCCGCTCGTCTTCCGTCGCCGCAACGTGCTGGGCGACAGCGATTTCGGTGCCACCGGCCAGGTGTTCGAAGGCGACGTGCTTGGCCCGATGCTTGACCGGATGGATACGATGCGCGATGCCGCCGCAATACCGCCCAAGCGAACCGACGGCCGGCTCTACGGACGCGCGACCGCCGTTGGAACATGGTTCGTCTTTGTCGGTCCCTCGGCCGCGACCGTGAACATGAATGCCGATGGCACAGCCACGCTGGTGACGTCGGGGGTCGAGATCGGGTCAGGCTCCATGATGCAGGCATTGCCCCAGATCGTGGCAGGTACGCTTGGCCTTGCACCCGACGACGTCATCGTGCGCGCGGCGGACACGGATGCCGCCGGCTATGATGTCGGTGTCGGAGGCGGCCGTACGACCGTCTCGCTTGGTGCGGCCAGTCTATCGGCGGCCCAAGAGGTGCGCACGAAGCTGCTGAAGGTCGCCTCCGAGATGATCGAAGCCGCGCCCGGGGACCTCGTCATGCGAGCCGGCCGCATCGAGATCGCCGGAGCGCCCGGCTCCGGCCGCACGATCTCCGAGGTTGCGACCCGCGCCCAGGCCCAGTTCGGGCCGGTGTCCGGCACCGGCGCTTTCACGGGATCAGGCGTGCCGGCGATGCCCGGCTGCGTTGCCGGTCATTTCATCGACGCGATCGACATCCCCGTCTTCGCCGTCCATGACTGCGAGGTCGCCGTCGACACGGAGACAGGACACGTCGAGGTGTTGAGCTATCGCGTCGTCCAGGACGTTGGTCGCGCATTGAACCCGCGAGCGATCCATGGCCAGATCCAGGGCGGCGTGGTTCAGGGATTGGGTTACGCCCTGCACGAGGAAGTCACGATCGGCAGCAATGGCCGAGTCCGTCAGAATGGGTTTGAGACCTATCGCGTGCCCTTGGCGCTCGACATCTTACCTGTCGAGATCAATCTCTATGAGGGCGCACCGTCAATCGGACCGCTCGGCACCAAGGGAGCAGGCGAGGTCCCGATCCTCAATGTCGGCGCGGCCATTGCGTGTGCGGTTGCCAACGCGACAGGAAAGCGCGTCCAGGAGCTGCCGTTGACACCGCCGCGGGTACTCGCGCTTCTCCTTGACCGAGAGCCGGCGCTCTCCCTCCCCCACATTGCCGACTCTTGGATAGATAATCTGGTGCGCCCTCACGGTACCGCTGAATAGAAATAGACAACAAAGCGACAAGATCCGAGTCTTTGCCAAGCACTGGCACTGTGAGCGAGCAAGCGCGACGAGGGCCCCGTTTGTCGGCTGCAGATTTTTGACAGGAAACGATCGCCAGTCGCGACGTTGCATGACCAGCGCGCGCACTGGATCGCAGCAAATCGTAGCTTGGCGTACAAAATCGTACGATTAGTAGCGGGAGAGCGCTACCGCCTTTGCCCACACCAACCAAATCTGCGATATTTTCTCCAGTGGCCCGCCTAAAGTCTCCCGGCTCGACCGGCGATAGGTTCAAATCAGGGACACGCAACACCCGATCCCGGCGAAATGAAACATCTGTTCCTGGGATCGAGGTTTCGCAAGAATCGTTGGCTGCCGGGGCTCGCAACAGCCGATTCCTGCGATTGGTCGAGAAGTGCATTCCGAGGTTGGCCGCGTAGTTGCAGCGGTCCTGCTTATTGAGGTTTTGGCCACCGCCTAAAATTTGTAAATAGTTGCCCGATATCCACGCAATACCGTAGCTAACCACGCAAAGCGTGGTATAAGAACGCATTGCGTGGAGACGGTTATGGCAGAAATCACAGAGATGACTCCCGAGGAAGTGCGGACGTTCCGAGAGGAATTCGATCTGACCAAAGCCGAACTGTCGGAGAGGCTGGGGAGTGCGCTTCGCACGGTGGAGGACTGGGAAGCCGGGCGTCGCCAGTCCCCCTCAATGTTGCGCGTGGCCCTAGCAGCGATCGCCCGCGAGCTCTCCCCGTGGTGCGCCACTCCCAAGCTTTGCCCATCTTCGACGATCGATGACGTTGGCCAGGTAGTGCGGAAAATGTTTGCTCGGCTGGGCGATGACCATGTTGTCGACTTAAGCGATCTCTTCGAACGCTGCCTCAGTTCGGACGCGACGCCCGCCGAAAGGCTGTTGTTGGCGCACTGCATGGAAATATCGGACGGTTATAACAGGGTCGACCCGCTCGAAGAGTGGTCGTCGCGACCAATGAAGGGGTGGCACACGTCAATGGCCTTTCGACCCGAAATTGACGGTGTCCGGCCTTCTCTTGGGTTTGAGACGCGACACGACAATGTGGCGAAGCGGATGGCGGTATTTATCGACACCCACCGCCCCGGCGAGCGCCTTCCGGAGAAACTCCGTACCGAAACAGCACTTGTTGCACGAGGCGTCCGTGTCATCTCGCTCAGCGCAAACGACGTCCTCGTTGACGGCGAGAGCAGCAAGGAGACGATCGAGACTGTTCTAAGTGAAATGGCGGAGGAAGTCCTGTGCGAGGCTGGCCAGATCAGTCACGCGTGGAAAAGGCCGGATCGTCGATGAAGCGGTCGGATATCGCGTGACCTTAACACTGGTGGAGGAAGGATAGAGGCGGGGATGCCGACGTTAACTGAGATAACGTAAAGCCGGAGCTGCGCGGTTTCTCGTCCTAGATCGATGGCCTTGAAGTTGCATCAATGGGAGGTGTCCATCCTCAAAAATCAATTGGCGCACGCAGGAGGCGGCGCTTGAGCAGTAGCTTCGATAGCCAAAGCGACAGATCGATTGTCCATCGGATGCGTGATCGCACGTTCGTCGACGCCTTCAGTGACGCTCTCGACAGAGCCTGAGATTTTTGTGGAGTGCGTCAATGCTCAGTTGCAGCGATTCGCAACGTTTCCTTCGTCTCTGCAACATTCCTTTCGAAGGCCCACCGAGTCAGTTTCAGGCTGCGCGAACCGTCGTTAGAAACTTCTGGACTTCGGTCTTCAGCCGCGCGCTGTCGTTGGACAGCATCTGTGCGAAGGCGAGCAGTTGAGTTGAAGGCGAGCCGGTCTCGGCTGCGCCGTGTTTCACGTCGGTTATCCGCGACGGCAACCAGCGCATCTGCCTCTATCGGGTCAATTCGCCCCGCGCCGTCAGGCATCATCTTGACGAAGGACAGCGCTTGCCGCTCGATCGCGGCGCGGCGGGGCATGTGCTCGCCGCCTATGGCGACCAGAGCGGATCGAACCGCAAGATGGTGCTGGCGCAGGGATATTATGTCTCGCTCGGCGAGCGCGATCCGGAGGTTGCGGCCGCGGCCGTCCCTCTGATCGACGGCCAGGGCAAATTGCGCGGCGCATTGTCGGTGTCGGCCATTCGCATGCGCTTTGATACGCAGGCGCAGAAGATGGCGTTGAAGGCGCTCAAGTCAGAAGCGCGGGCGTTGGCCGGATTACTGCCGGCAAGCGAAGCGTGATCGGGAGGCACGCGATCGCAGACCGCGCGATGGCGATATCGCAACGTCCGCGTAAAGGCCGGCGCAAAGCAGGAAGAGGTTGCCCGCCGCTTCAACGTCAGCAGCTCGACGATTTCGCGGCTGAAGCCTTCTAGGCGCTAGGCGCAGATTCCTGAGACTTTGAGCCGCTCGAATAGGCCTTGGCCCATTTTGTCAGCTTTTCGGAAAGCCAGACTTGGCCATCTACGGCAGCCTGCACCATCTCGAAGAACTCGGACCGCCCACCACGCTAAACATGAGACCGTGCTTCGGAAGCGTTTGGCCCGC
This sequence comes from Bradyrhizobium commune, assembly GCF_015624505.1. Taxonomy (NCBI): domain Bacteria; kingdom Pseudomonadati; phylum Pseudomonadota; class Alphaproteobacteria; order Hyphomicrobiales; family Nitrobacteraceae; genus Bradyrhizobium; species Bradyrhizobium commune. The sequence continues at coordinate 6,545,091 of NZ_CP061379.1, forward strand.
TTTCTTAACGTCCTTGGTATTTTTGTTGGCAAAGACATATACGTCTTCATTCGGGTACCGCTTCGCTGCGGCATGACCCGCGAGATTCCGAAAAGTACGGAATTTCGAAATGGCAGCCAGCCAGGTCAGCGTTTCTTCGACCGGCTCAGTGTTCGGGTCGAGCGTTCGCACAACATCGGACAGCGCGTCGGTCAACGCTACGTCGGTGATCTTGGGATATTCCTTCTTCCACTTTTCAGGCAGCTTGCCCGCTAAGTAAAACACCTCTAAGGCCCGGCGCAGATTAAGGTCGATGAAACAAAAGCATTGGATCAATCGGCCAAAGCAGCGGAAGTCAGTCCCCTCAAGCTCCGGCAATGCCGCGATCTCTTCGCCTGACATCTTGCTCAGGGCTTCGGAGATCGCGTCAACCTTGTCGGAACTAATTTCGTCAGGTAGAGTCATATATTTCGCGGTTTCGGTTGTCGGCTTGGATGACTAGTCCAAAACGTCAGCAGCCATAGGCCCTTTTTCGAATGCCTTGCCTTCATTCTCTAGCGTCTTGGGCCGATTGTCTGCGTTAGCAATAAACGCCGCCAGGCTGTCAAGGTGCAATAACGGGCATCGCCGTTTTTCTAGGGGGATACCGTTCCCTCATTTACTGGAGAGATCTCACCAGTTTCGCTGTACACGCAGGAGCAGGCTCACCGTGCTCTGATCCTTCAGCTCATAAGTAGCACCCGGCTTGGCGATACCCGTTTGAACCGGCAGCGTTACTGTGCTTCCGCCCGCATATTTCTGATCGAGTACGGTGTAAGTTAGATCGGCCGAAAAGGTCAGGTTCTTGACTGGCGTCCAGGTCGTGCGTGTACCGACGACTTCGTAATTGAAGTCGGGGTTACATCCAGGACCTCCGCTCGACAATGCGAGACTGGAAACGAACGCTCCGCACATATAGCTCTTGGCGGTACTGCTATATCGCACAGCAGCCCATGCTCCGTAGATGCTGCTGGCCCAGTACGGATTCCAGTTGTGGGTATATCCACCATTAAAACCGTAGGTAGTTGTCAGTTGCTGGCCAGAACCGGCAGTGAACACCGAATCCGACAGACCTCCAATGCCGAGGCTTTGGTAGGCACCCGTCAGGCCGGTCCCACTGTACATCGCGTAGGTGGCCGGCACTAAGTTCTGGAAGTTGTAGCGGCTCGCACCGTTTGTATACACCCCAGTCAGATTGATGGTATCACCCGGGCCAGTCGGCAGGTTCTTGATCGACAATGCCAACTGTCCAGCCCAGCCCCATTTATCGCTCGGGTGACCGGTCAATTCGGTGGCACCATAATATGCGGCATGGTTGTCATGGGCTGCGACGGACGCCTGAAAAAGTCCCCAAGCCTGGTCAACGCGAAGGCTCGCGACAAGATCCGGCGCTCTCGAACCACCAATGTCGCTGGCGCCATATGTACCGGTCGCAAGGCCTGTGGCCGACGCGCCGCTCACGTTCCAAATATTGGACGTGTATTTGGCAACCTGATCCTGGGCCGAAAAAGAAGCCGTGATTCCCTGACCGAAGTCTGCAGTATATGCAATTTGGTTCACCGGGTCGCCGCCGCCGCTACCTGGCAGTTCGACATTGTTAGCTGGATACTCGGCCCAAGGCGTAGCGAACTGCGTTTGTGCCTGACCGAAGGTGAAACCGGCAAATTGGATAAATGCGTAGTAGAGCGCGAATGTACCGCCCCCGGCAGCATCACCTGAGTACGTCGTGGCGCCGCCAGTGAGACCCGCGCCAGCACCGCCGTAGCCACCCGTCGTCCACTGGAAGCGACCTTCGAAAAACGTCCGAAGTACACCGTACTCCGTCGCCGTGCGCGTATCGATGTCAAGAGCATCGCGAGAACGCATGGTGTAGTAATTGCTAAGGGAGTTGTTGGCCCCGCTCCCGCCGTTCACCCGGCCCGGCACCAGAGTTGTCTCGGCGCGCAGGTATCCACCCACTTGGATGCAGGTATCGCTCCCCGGAATGTAGTAGAAGCCCGCGCCATACAACGAGCAGACCTTCACGTACTCGATTGCCTTTGCTTTGACGGGAAGGTCAGCGGCCAAGGCCCCATCAAAAACCACGAGCCCCGCCGCAGAAGCTAACACAATCTGCTTGATGACACTCCTGAACCTTGCACGATCCCTGCGGCACGTTGGAATCGAGTCGGAGCGCAGCTGAACCCTGGCCAATCTGGAGCCTGGCCCTGGAAGCCCCAGAGTGCCGCCGATTAATGCCGTTCGCGAGCCGGATGTTGGACGGCAGATTTTCTCGCCCGAAATTTGCCTGATGAGTTCTTTCAACACTAAAGCCTCCATTCAATAAAACACAATCGTCGACGTTACGTATTCAGTCGACGTCCCCGGTCGAACGAGAGCACGATGCCAAGGCGTTCGGCGTGCGCTGGGGTGATATCCCGCGAGACCTATCGCTGGTTGGCAACGTGTCAGGTCAAATTCGACAGACGCGCTTGCCGTTCTGCGCCTGCGAAGATGAGCCTCGCGTCTGAAGGGCCGATGTCGGTTCGTTGAAGCGGCACTGACAGTTTCCGGATGAATTCGGAAAACGTACCTTCAGACGAAACAAACGTCGGCCCTGGCGTGTGCGTAACTCACTCGCCGAAGCGAATGCGCGCTTCCTTGTTTTGTGCGGCCATTCGGTGTGGCGTGAGGACTGCGATCCGAATACTGCGGCTAGCGCTGGCAAACAGAGTGAAAGTGGAGCGTCGACCATGATTAGCCGAGCTGTTTGCCGCAGGTGAGGAGGGAATAGGCCGCAACAGTTAGCGGGTGAAAATCGCGGTTCGCGTGGGCGGCAGTCGAGGACGTCAAATGCAGAATGTCGCGCACTCTGAGCCGTATGGTGATCCGAGCAAGGTAACGCGGGATACCAAAAGCCAGAAAAATGCAGCAAGGAGATCCCATCAGCAACGAAAGCAACTGAATCGTTTTCGTCTTACTCAGTCGCTGCTGATGGGTTTGCTCGAAACACCACTTCGGATGTCGGCGCGAGAAGCTGATTAGCTTCTCATGAGCTTCTTCCTGCCTCGTGTTCAAACGAGAAGTCGATTCCATGCCGATCGGCAATGTTCTTTAACCCCGACCTGAGCTGATCGCGGATGCTCAAAAGGTCCTCATCGGTGGGATGGACGCTTTCCACGATTTCGCGATCGATGCTCCAGATGGCATCTTCCGGCAATGGATCGGTGCCGTATCGCGGTATGATATTCCAATGCACATGTTTCCAGCTATTGCCAAAGAAAGCGACGTTCATTTTCTTTGCATTGAACGAACTTTGCACAGCCTCCGCGACAATCGACATTTCGACCAGATGGCGCGCAGCAAAATCATTCGGTAGCTCATGAAGTTCTTGCGCTGGAAGCTTGCACGTAAAAAAACAATACCCTCTAAAATACTGCCGATTTTTGCTGAGAGTTAAATACCCCGTATTGAGCTCTGCAACGAAGTGCCGTTCGTCGGCTCGATCGACACGGTTTAGCGCATCCTTGATTGAGATCACTGTTTCAGACATCGCGATTTCTCTCTTTACGGATGGCAGATCTTCAAGCTGCCGGTCGATGAGTCTTTAATATTCGGCATAAAAAAGTTCGTGACATTGCGATCCACGCAGGCCTGGCCGTGGAAAGCGAGCCGATGAGCACGGTCGCTTATCGCTTGGTCTCCTCCGGCATGACAGAAAGAATGTCCATTTTGAGGGACCGCGCCGCCGTTTCTCCAAGCGCGAGCAGTGTAGTCGAAGACGAAAATCGACCAAATGGGTGGCTGGATGACGAAGGTCATAGCGGAAGTAAGGCGTCCTCGTTGACACCGGCAGATGGCCTTGAAGAACCCATCCAGGGAGTTGCTACTCGTCACGTAACCTCTTTCGAAGACCAGTTCTGCCGCCGGGCGCGGTCGACAAGTTTTGCGGAATGTAATGCAGCGTTCGACGCGAAAGGATAGTGGCTCATCTGTGAGACATCGTTGACAAAAGCGGTACGAATCAGGAATTCGTATGGAACGATAGTTGCCAGCGCACACTCAGGACCCCGCTAGTCTAAGGCAGGCGGTCTTCGTCATTCAGAACTTGGGGGACGAACGCAGGTCTGAAGCTTGGAGCTGGGATGAGCGGTCCCACTGAATCGAAGATGAGGAACGGGATGGATAGCCTTCGGCAATTGGCAAACGCACCTCAGCCGAACACAGGTCGGCCCGGGCCTCGGACTGTCACTCGCTAAATCGAATGACGATTTCCATGTGTTGCGGAGCCATTCGAGCCCTTGAGACCACGATCGGAATGCCCTCGACGTCCACATTGATGTTGGTCATTAGGATCACCGGTTGCCGGCGCGGCAGACCGAGCAAATGGGAATCCAGCTGCGATAGTAACCCGGCAGAGATCCGCGTCTCGAACCGCCGATAGTCTGGGACGCCGAAGTGTCTCCAGGACTCTGTGAGACTGCCGGTCCGTTCGATTAACGCCTCGATCCCCTCGAACCGAGGCAGCGGGAAATAATTCGATGTGATCGAGGCGGCGATGCCGTCGATCATCATCAGTGTATCGACCCTACGCGCGAACTGGGCCTGAGGCACACGAAGGTCGCGCGCGAGGTCCTTGTCAACGCGGACGCGCGCTGAGCCGACGAAGCGGCGCTGGCCGTTCCGCTGCATATCGCGCAGGGCCGCGGTCAGACGGGTCTGGGAACCCAATCGGGAGTGGACGATGCGCTCCTTGACGAAGGTACCTCGTCCCTGCTCTATGCGCACATAGTCGCGCTCTCTAAGAACCGAGAACGCGCGGCGCACGGTGTTGCGGTGAACGCCGAAGGTCGCCGCCAACTCAGTTTCCGTAGGCAGGCGTTCGCCCGGCTTATATCTCCCGCCGATGATATCCTTGCGGATAGCCTCGACCACGATCCGCCAGAGCGAAGTCGCGCCCCGCCTGGCGTAGAGGGAAGATGGTTGATCGTGGCCGGTCATCGGTCTCGAGCTTGTGGTTGGTGGGAAAGTGTGCGGTAAGACCGCGCCAACGTCCAGCCGCTTAGCATATCAAACCGGCGCGCCAACGAGCGTAAGGGCAGATCGTCGTCGAAATCCGGCCGAAAGCTGCTGCGCGCAGCAGGAAATCGGCGGGAAGGTAGACGACGGTCCCCTCCGTGGCCGGCTGTACCTCGAACTCGGCTCCACGTGTGCGCCCGACTCCAGCGAGGGACCGAGGAACGCGGTGATACTCCGGAGCACGGATCCCTGCGCCCTGTATCCGATTGTCCTAGACGTAGCCAGTTCGGGACGGAGCCGCCCAAACAATGTCGATAGAAGCTCCGGCCGATTTCGATGCCGCACCCTGCATTGCCCGTACGTTCAAAAAAGCTACGTCATTTGACTGCTCCCCCTGTCATTCCCTCGACGAACCATTTCTGAGCGACGAGGAAGGCGACGACGAGGGGGAGGATGACGATTGTAGCCGCGGCCATGAGGGGCCCGTAGTCGCTCCCTGCCTCCTCATTCGCGAACGCAATGATCCCGAGCGGTGGCGGCATCAGGCTCTCGGAGCGCACCGCTATCAGCGGCCAGAACAGGTCGTTCCAGCGGCCGACGACGGAGAAGATTGAGAAAGCGATCACAGCGGGCATCGCCATCGGCACCATCACCTTCCAAACGATCGCCAGTTCCGAGAGTCCGTCGAGCCGCGCCGCGTGGACCACGTCGTCGGGAATCGTCTTGAACACCTGACGAAAGAGGAAAATGCCAAACGGCGAGACTACAAAGGGAAAGATCAGTGCTGCATAGGTATTCAAGATGCCGAGTTCATAGGCGAGCACGAACAGCGGCAGCGACAGCACCTGGTGCGGCAGAAGGAGTCCGATCAGTACGAAACCGAAGATCACATCCCGGCCGGGAAAGCGCAGCTTGGCAAGTGCATAGGCGCAAGGGGCGCAGATCAGGATCTGAAGCGTCAGGATTGCGGCGCAGACGAGGACGCCGTTGGCCATGAAGCGTGGCAGCGGCGCAGAGGTCAGCGCTTTGCTGTAGTTCTGCACCGCATACCATTGCTCGGGGAGAAACGAGAAGTGTTCGCGAAAGATTTCCCCCGGCGGCTTAAACGACAGGCTGACCATCCAGACAAAGGGGACGAGTATGAGGGCTGCCGTGGTTAACAACACGGCGTGGCGCCCAATGGCGGCATGAAGAGGAAGGCGGCCATTCATTGGTAGTGTACCCTCTTGTCCATGACGCGAGCTTGAATGAGCGTCAGTGCCACAACAATGACGAGGAAGACGACGGCGATGGCCGCACCGTAGCCGGTGCGCAAATATTCGAAACTCTCGCGGTAGAGCGTGTAGAGCAGTACATCCGAGGCGTGGCCTGGTCCACCTTGGGTCAAAACCTTGACGGTATCGAATACCTCGAACGCGCGAAGCGCCACAACGATGACGACGAACATCAATACCGGACCGAGCATTGGCAAGGTGACGGTGCGGAAGCGATCGAGCCAGAGGTCGGCGCCGTCGATCTCGGCAGCATCGTAGAGGTCGCGGGGGATCGACTTGAGGCCGGCAAGGAAGAGGACCATGGCGAAGCCGAGGTTTTGCCAGATGCCGATGATAGCGAGCACCGGCAAGGCGGTCACCTCGTCGCGCAGCCAGTTCGCTGTGGGCAGCCCCAGCGCAGAGAAGGTCTGGTTGACGAGGCCGATGGTGGGATGGAGCAACGCCTCCCATGCGATGGCCATAGCGGCCAGCGTCGCCATGAAGGGCAGGAAGTGAATAGCGCGATACAGAGCGCGCAGCGACCGCCCGCTCTCGATCAGCATTGCGATGCCAAGGCCGAGGATTACGGTGCCGGGCACGACGACGGCGACATAGAAGATGCTGTTGAGGAGCGCGGCACGAAACCCCTCATCGGCGAACAACTCGCGAAAGTTCGCAATTCCGACGAAGGCGAAGGAGCGCGCGCCGAAGTGCCAATCGGTTAGTGCGATGACGAAGACGGCGAGCACGGGCACGAAGAACAGCACGAAAAGCAGTAGGACCGCCGGCCCGGCGAGCGCGTAGGCCGCCATACCCTCGGCAAGGCGCTGTCGGCGCAGACGGACCTGCGCGGCCCGCGTTGGTGCCTCGACCGATTGAGTGGAACTGAGTGCGTTCACAGAGCGGCCTGCCGCATCGGGGTAACCTTGTTGATCCCGGCCGATCCGCTGAGCCTGAGCCGCTTGCCGTCCTGACCAAAGACCAGGATGCGGTCGGGGTTCACTGACAAATGCAGCATTTGGCCAAGCGCAATCTGCGGCGCCCGCTCAGCGGCGAGCCGGGCAATAAGCGGATGATCGAGACCGGCGAGGTCGAGATGGACGAAGAGATCGGAGCCCATGTGCTCAATGAGCCGAACCGCCCCGATCAAGGTATTGACTCCGCCACACTCGGAAAGGTGGAAGGCTTCCGGACGGATGCCGAGTGCGAGCGCCGTACCGGGCGGCGCGTCGGAGAGAGTCTGGAAGCTAGTGCCGGCAGCGGCGATCAAACCCCGCTCGCGCACCAACGCATCGAGCAGGTTGATCTTGGGGCTTCCGACGAATTCGGCCACGCGGCGGTCGTCGGGATCGGCATAGATCTCTTGGGGTGGAGCGACCTGGATCAAGTCGCCGTCGAGCATCACTGCGACGCGATCAGAGAGCGTCATCGCCTCGGCCTGATCGTGGGTGACGTAGATGAAGGTGACGCCGAGACGGCGGTGGAGGTCTTTGATCTCTGCGCGCATCTGGACCCGGAGCTTGGCGTCCAGATTACTGAGCGGCTCGTCCATTAAAAAGACGGCCGGATGGCGGACCATCGCGCGGCCCACGGCGACGCGCTGACGTTGGCCGCCGGACAGCTGGCCGGGCTTTCGGGACAGCAGATGACCGATGCCGAGCGCCCTTGCGGTGCGGTCGACTTCTGCGTCGATCTCGGCCGACAGTCGCCGGGTGCCCGGCACGACCCATCCCACGATCGGCAGCCTTTGCCAGGCATTCAGTTGCCGCATTCGGAGCGGTACGGCCATATTGGCGGCGACCGTCATGTGGGGATAAAGCGCGTACGACTGGAACACCATGGCGACATCGCGAAGCTTTGGCCGCATGCCATCGACCAGGCTCTCACCGATCCTCACGGAGCCGCTGTCCTGCACTTCCAACCCGGCCAAAATCCTGAGAAGCGTCGACTTACCACACCCCGACGGCCCCAACAGCGTCAAGAACTCCCCCTTCTCGATCGCAAGCGAAATCCCCCGAAGGACCGGCGTTGGGCCAAAGGATTTGGTAATCTGATCAAGGTGGATGTCACTCATGTGCGAATGTCTTTCCAGGGCCGCCCCTGATCGTGAAGGGGCTCTTGCTGAGGCATGTTCAGCGATCGCTATCGGGTCTCGATGAAACCGCGCTGACAGAATAGGTACAACTGCGCCATTCATACCCATTCCGAGGGGCCTTAGGAAATTTCCAGAGGTTGAAACGAAACTATTGCCACGTCTTATAATTGAGTCAAAGGCGCGGCCGAAATCATCCGGACGCATCTTTCTTCTGAGCGCGCTGCACCGCCTCCGTGAGGTCATCTTGGAAGGTGCTGCGTCGGGGATCGACCGGCACGTCGTGCAGCGCGCGCCTTACCCTGCAAGACCGGAAGCCCACGTAAATTCTGGCGCGCTGAACGCCAGATAGCCGGTCGACCGCTCGCGCCGAATCAATGCCCGTCGGCGCAGTCAACAGGGTGCAGGAGCTCTCGCCCAGAGGAGGAATTGTGGGAACAGGGCGACGGCCCTTCCGAAGTATGATCGACCGCCTCCGCGCACCAAGGTGGCGCCAAAAACACCACAGGAATTAGGGCTTCGGCAGGAGTTTCCTGACGTCTCGAACCATGTCGGGAAGCGCTTCGTCCGGTGTCCGCTTGAGCGTTACAATACTTTGCAGGTGGTCTCGAATCACCGCGGTGATGCGCCCCCCGTTTTCGCCGGGATATACGTTCATGCTTTTTATCCGGGCAACCTCCGCGAGGCCAGCGAGGGCGTTCGGCTTGGATTTGAAATAGTCGCCAAGGTATTTCGGGTCCTTGATCGCGATTGTGTTGACGGGCGTGAAACCGGTCTTCGACACCATCAGCGTCTGCGCCTCCGGGCCGAGGGCGAATTTCAGGTATTTCCACGCCGCTCGCTGCTTCGCTGGGTCCCGAGCCATGATCGCCAATCCGCCACCGCCAGAGGGCATCCGGCCATCGACAGCCGATTGGGGAAAGGGACCGGTGCGAATATCGAGCGCGGGTCCGGCGTTGGCCGTCAATTGTTCCAGGCGCGAATTGGAGGCAACATAGATGCCGATCTTGCCCGAAGCGAAGGCTTGGCGCGCCTGTTCGGAGGTCATGTCGACCATGCCAGCCTCCCCGAAACGGCGCATCAGTTGCAAGGCGGCTTGGCCGGCAGGGCCATCGAAGGCGATCTTTCCATCGGGCGTGAACACGTCGCCGCCGTGGCTGTAGACGAGCGCGTGAAACGACCAATTGTAGCTGTCGGGATAATATTCAAAGAAGATCGGAACAAATGCGGGGGCAGTCCTGCGGATGTCGTTGGCGAGCGACAGGATCTCGTTCCAGGAAAGGTCCAAGTTCGAAAGATCCGGACGCACCTTACGAATGATGTCCATGTTGTAATAGACAATGCTCGTTGATACCGATTCCGGAAGGGCGATCGTCTTGCCTTTCCATTCCGTCGCAGCGAGCGCCCCAGGCGCTACGCCCACTGCGGCCCATGACGGGTCGGAGGCGAGGAAGCCATCGAGTGGGACTAGCAGTCCTCGCTCGGCAAGGACCGGCATGTCCGGATAGCAGAGCGAGGCAACGACGTCGGGTAGATCCCCGGTGACCGCCGCCCTTAGGAGTTGCTGCAACAAGGCCGGGCAGTCGGCGGCGTTAGCCTCCGTGACGATCCGGACGTCTGGGTTCTGTTGCATGAAGCGCTCGATGATCGGCTGGCGGAAGAGGCCGTCACGCGCCGGAAAGGCGTAGCCCACCCGCAGAGTGACCGGATCGGCACAGGCTGCAGTCGCCCCGATCAGCGCCCCGGCGACGGCCGATACCAGCAAAGACATCGCTTTCATCATGGCAAACCTTTCTTGGAAGGGTAACAATTCATTGCTGCGCCGAACCGGCATTGTGCTGGACAGGCTCAAAATTAAGCCCGACGGATGAAGCCGCATTGACGGGATTAGAACAACATCACTACTTGTACCTTCGGAAAGAACCGCACTGGCTTGCGACCTTTCAGTCCCTATTGGCGACGATCTGAATCGGCCCAGCTAGCAGAATTTTTGCCGCTGGTTTCATGTAATGACGGCAGGCGCGCGCGTCCTCGACAACATGATCGGCGTGGCCGGCCGCGGCATCGACATTAATGTTGGTCAAGAAAACAATTGGCTGGCGGCGCCGCAGCCAATTCATTCCGCATCGGCACGACCCAGGTCGAGCCGGAGATCACGGCCGAGGCTCTCTTCCGCCCGCATCCGGCTGAAAGCAATGAAGCACGGTTCGCCACCCGAGGGCATAAGCGCAAGACCACGCAAAGTCGCGATGTAGGACTGATGGGATGCGACTTTACTCGCTTCCTAACAAAGGAGCTACGCCCTTCTCGATCCGTAGGAGATTGCGTTCACTCAACGAGGTACCATTTAGGACACTCTCGATCGAGGACATTGTACCACTCGATCAAAGTAACACGATTTGTCATCGTGACGTCTCTCACCACCCCTTTAACAGCTGATAGAACTCAAGCCGGTTTAAAGGCAAGAAAGAGGCGCCCTCTAATGGGTCAATCGGCGAATACGCTTAGTCAAGCTCGACAAGACATCCTCCAATCCAGCGAGGTTGTCCTGACCAACGCCAAGATCGTGACCCGGTCGGCGTGTTTCAAAGGAACGGTTCAGATTGTCGACGGCATGATCGCTGACATCTCGGCAGCCAATGTGACAGCGCGGGGCGCGGTCGACTTTGAAGGCAATTATTTGCTGCCTGGTTTGATTGACGTCCATACCGACCACCTCGAAAAGCAGATCTTGCCGCGGGCCGGCATGACTTGGGATCCCCTCGGCGCCGCGATCGCCCACGACGTCCAGGTCTGCGCGGCGGGCACCACGACGGTGTTCGACTCCCTGATTGTCGGGGCGGTGGGCAATCCAGAACGGCGACGCCTGCTGCCGCTCATGCTGGAAGGTCTCGACGAGGCGCGCCGGCACGGGCTGCTCAGGGCCAATCACCTGCTTCACTTGCGCTGCGACGCCCGAGAGCCCGACCTCATTGAACTCTTTCTTACCTATGCCGACCGGTCAGAGCTTCGGTTCGTGACTATCATGGACGACGGGCCGCGGCGGGACCCGGAGCGCTTCCGCCATCTGGAACGCCGCAAGAATACGCTCGAGGTGGAGATCGAAGCGGCGATACTCGCCGTCGCCAGCACAGAGGACTGCACCGAGGATAATCGGCGTCGCCTCGTGGCGCACTGTCGCGCGCGGGGCCTCCCCTTAGCCAGCCATGACGACACCGCCGCGGAGCACATCGCCGAAGCGATCGGGTTCAGGCTTGCTATCTCTGAATTCCCGATCACCCTGGAGGCGGCGAAGGCTGCCCGCGCCGCCGGCATGACGATTATCGTCGGTGGCCCCAACCTCGTCGCCGGGCGCTCGCATATCGGCAATGTCTCGGTGCGGGAACTGGCGCGGGACGACCTGATCGACATTATCAGCTCCGACTACATTCCTGCGAGCATACTTCGCGCGATCTGGTATCTGGCGGCTCAGTCAGAGGGGCCGTCGCTCGCCGAGGCCGTACTGTTCGGCAGCCTGCGACCGGCAGAGACCTTCGGGCTTTCCGACCGTGGCGAGATCGCGGTGGGCAAGCGCGCCGACCTCATCCGCGTCGCCGACCGAAACGGACCGATTGTGCGCGCGGTTTGGACGGCCGGCAGGCCGGTGCTCTGAAGCGAGGCGAAAAGAGAAGTGAGTATGTCCGCGACGCAAATTGCTGCCGCCGATCGGTGCACCCGTCAGGTTTGGATGACGTTGCTCGCCAAGGCGCCACTCGCCGAATTGGAGCGACACTGGGCGGTGATCGCCCGTCCGAAGTTTCAATGGATCCGTCGGCCCGAATATGGCGCCACCATGCTGCGAGGGGCGGTTGGACGGACCGGCGCCGTGTTCAATCTCGGCGAGGCGACGGTTACGCGCTGTACGCTCCAGATCGAAACGGGCGAAATCGGCATCGCTTATGTGCTCGGCCGTAACAAGCGCCACGCCGCACTTGCTGCTCTGTTCGACGCCTTGATGCAGCGCGACCTAGCCACCAGGACCGGTGCGATCGCCCCGGTGATCGCCGCGCTCGACCAATATCTGCGCGAGGCGGAGCGAGCGGTCCGGTGCGAGACCCAACGTAGCAAGGTCGATTTCTTCATGCTGGGGCGGGAGGCCAATGGCGATGACCGCTGATCTCGTACCGCCCGCCTTCCGCGATCCCGTTCACGACTCGCAGTCGGCCTTCCGTCGGCTCCTGAGAGCGTTGTCGCGGCCTGGCACCCCGGTTTCGCTTCCCGGTCCAGCCCAACCGCCGGCGCCGATGGGCGGACCGCTCGCTGCCATTGCTCTGACACTCGCGGACACTGATTGCCCGATCTGGCTGGACGGGGCCCTCTCGACGGAGCCGGTCCGACGCTACCTTCACTTCCATACCAACGCGCCGCAGGTTGCCGATACGAAGGCCGCGGCCATCGCCCTGATTGGTGATGCAGGTCGCCTGGCGCCCATCGGCGGTTTCCATCCGGGCGAGGCCGCCTATCCAGACCGCTCGACGACGCTCGTCCTCCAGGTGCCGGCGCTCACCGGCGGGCCTACCGTCCGCCTCTGCGGGCCGGGGATCGAAACCACGGCGAGTTTCGCGCCCCGGGGCCTCCCGGACTGGTTTTGGGCGGCATGGCGCGAGAATGCCGCACGCTATCCCCTCGGCGTCGACATCTTCCTCACCGACGACCGTGACGTTGTCGGCCTGCCGCGCTCCACCAAGGTTGAGGCACCATGATTACCTCCATCAAGGGCGGCGAAGCCGCGATCGCCGCATCGCACCGGCTCCTCGCAAAACGCCGGCGTGGCAACCCGGCTGTCGCCGATATCGGCGTCAACCAGATCCGCGAACAATTGTCGCTCGCCGTCGATCGTGTGATGAGCGAAGGCTCACTCTACGACCCGGCACTGGCGGCACTGGCTATCAAGCAGGCCGAGGGCGACCTCACCGAGGCAATCTATCTGTTGCGAGCATTCCGGACCACGCTGGCCCGCTTCGGCTATGCCGAGCCAATCGACACAGCGGCGATGGTGGTGCGCCGACGGATCGCGACAACCCACAAGGACGTGCCGGGCGGACAACTCCTCGGACCGACCTACGACTATACCCATCGCATCCTTGATGTCGCTCTGTTAGGAGAGGCAGGCAGCGACGACCTTTCCGATCTCGTCGATGGCGGCGACGGAACGAACGAGGGCGACAGCAGCGATCCCGCGCCCGACGCGGTGGCTCTCGCGCTGACGAGAGACTGCGGCGTGCTGGCACGAGCCGACCTAGTCGAGGAGCCCAGATCGGACGGAGAAGAAAAGGTCGCCGACATCACCCGCGATCCCGTGGTGTTTCCGTCCAGACGGGACGAGCGTTTGCAAGCTCTCGCACGCGGGGACGAGGGTTTCCTGATGGGGCTTTGCTATTCGAGCATGCGCGGCTATGGGCGCAATCATCCTTTCGTCGCTGAGTTGCGCTACGGTGATGCTGCCGTTGTCCTCACCATCCCCGAACTCGACATCCCGGTCGGCATCGGAACGCTCCGCGTCACCGAATGCCAGACAGTGCATCTGACCACCGGCGACGGGTCTCTGCCGCCGCGTTACACGCGAGGCTATGGACTCGTCTTTGGTCATGGCGAACGCAAGGCGCTTTCGATGGCGATCGTCGACCGCTCGTTGCGCTCAGCCGAACTGGGCGAGCGTGTCGCCTACCCTGCCCAGGATGACGAATTCGTCCTCTCACATTCCGATAGTGTCGCAGCCTCCGGTTTGGTGCAGCACCTCAAGCTGCCTCATTATGTCGATTTCCAAGCTGAGATGCAGATGCTCGATCAGATGCGCGCAGAGCACGCCGCACGTCGAGAGAAGCCCAGTTCCGAGACCATTCCCGAACTGGACCGGACCCCAGAGGTGGATTGTGCAGACTGACCTCGAATTCGACGACTCCGTCGGCTACAGCTTCGCGTACCTCGACGAGTTGACAAAGCGGATGATCCGGCGGGCGATCCTGAAGGCGGTGGCCGTGCCCGGCTACCAGGTGCCGTTCGGCAGCCGCGAGATGCCACTGCCGCCCGGCTGGGGCACCGGCGGGCTCCAGGTCACTGCGAGCATTCTGGGCCGGGACGACCGGCTGAAAGTGATTGATCAGGGCGCCGACGACACGACCAATGCGGTCTCGATCCGCGATTTCTTCGCTAAGGTCGCTGATGTCACAACGACTGAGCGCACCGCAGAGGCGACGATCATCCAGACCCGTCACCGGATTCCTGAGCGGGCACTGACGGAAGATCAGATCATCGTCTTCCAAGTCCCGCAGCCAGAGCCTTTGCGCCGCTTCATTCCGGAGGAAACGGTTGCGCGGAAGATCCATGCCTTTGCACGCTATGGCATCATGTACGTGCGCCTCTACGAGGATATTTCCCAGCTGGGCCAGGTCGCCATGTCGAGCGACTATCCGGTCATCGTCAACGGGCGCTACCTCGCCTCGCCGTCGCCGATCCCGAAATTCGACAATCCCAAGCTTCACCGCAGCCGCGCCCTCGCCATTTTTGGCGCCGGGCGAGAACGTCGCATTCACGCCATCCCGCCCTTCACCGATGTTAAAAGTCTCGATTTTGCCGATTACCCTTTCACAGTGCAGCGCTTCGAAGCGTGCTGCTCGCTTTGCGGCGCGCAGGACAGCTATCTCGACGAAATCCTCCTTGATGATCGCGGCAGGCGGGCATTCGTCTGCTCGGATACCGCCTATTGCGCCGAGCGGCGCGGCGAAAGGACCGAAGCATGAAGCCGAGAGCGAGGGATATTTTGCGTGCCGACCGCGTCTCGAAGCTCTTCGGGCGTATCCCAGCTTGCAACTCGGTGTCGTTCTCGCTGCGGGAGGGCGAAGTTCTTGGCATCGTCGGTGAGAGCGGCTCGGGCAAGTCAACATTGCTGCGCTGCCTTGCTGGCCGCATCCCACCGGACGCCGGCACGGTCCGGATCGCCTCAGATGACCATCTCGTCGATCTCTGGGCGATGGACGAAGCCTCGCGCGAGCAATTCCTGCCGACGACAGTCTCGCTCATCCACCAGAACCCGCGCGATGGATTACGCCTCGATATCAGCGCCGGCGGCAATATTGCCGAGCCTCTGATGGCCGCCGGCGGCCGCCACTACGGCTCGTTGCGCGCGACGGCGCTGGAATGGCTTGAGAAGGTCGATATTGAGAGCCGCCGCGTCGACGACCCGCCCGAGATCTTTTCCGGCGGGATGCAACAGCGTTTGCAGATCGCTCGGGGACTCGCTACTCATCCCCGCCTTGTGCTGATGGACGAGCCGACCGGCGGACTCGATGTCTCCGTCCAGGCAAAGCTTCTCGACCTGCTGCGCCGCCTCGTGCACGAACTTGGCATTGCCGTTGTTGTCGTCACCCACGATATCGGAGTGGCACGTCTGCTCGCCGACCGGCTGATGGTGATGCAGCACGGGCGCGTGATTGAAGAAGGACTTACCGACCAGGTGCTCGATGATCCTCACCACCCCTATACGCAACTGCTCGTTTCCTCCGTGCTGCAAGTCTAAGGAAGGGCACCGGTCATGACCATCCTCTTCAGCGTCGGCGGCCTTTCCAAGACCTTCACGCTTCATACCCAGGGCGGCGCAGAAATCGATGTCTTTAACGACATCTCCCTCGAGGTCCGGGCGGGCGAGTGCGTCTGCCTGCACGGCCCCTCTGGGGCCGGCAAGTCGACGTTGCTGCGCTCGCTGTACGCCAACTACAAACCGGACGCCGGGCACATCCTCTTGCAACACGGCGGCGAATCGATCGACCTCGTGAGCGCCGAGCCGTGGGAAGTGATCGAGGTGCGGCGTCGGACGATCGGCTATGTCAGCCAGTTTCTGCGCGTCATCCCGCGCGTCGCCACCATCGATATCGTCACCGAACCGATGATCGCCATCGGTATCCCGGCAGATGAAGCGCATGCGAAAGCGAAGGCGCTGCTCGCCCGCCTTAACATCCCCAAGCGGCTTTGGTCTCTGGCGCCCGCGACCTTCTCCGGCGGTGAGCAGCAGCGCGTCAATATCGCGCGCGGCTTCATGGTCGACTACCCTGTCCTGCTCCTCGACGAGCCGACAGCTTCGCTCGACGCCACCAACCGCCAGAGCGTAGTTCAGCTAATCAACGAGGCCAAGGCGCGCGGGGCTGGCATCGTCGGCATCTTCCATGATGAGGAGGTGCGCAAGGCTGTCACCGACCGGCTGTTCGAGGTGCGCCAGATGCCGGTTCGCAAATCTCGGCGCAGCACCACAGCGCAGATGGTCGCATAATGCCCGAGTCGTTCTCGCCCCGCTACGCGATCTACTACACACCAGCACCGGATCACCCGCTGACGGTGGCAGCGAGAGCCTGGCTCGGGCGCGACTCGTTTGCTGGGGGCGCGCACAGGGCTCATGTTGAGTCCGTTGCTGCGGATCCGGTTCGCGGCACTCTGACCGCTGCGCCGCGCCACTACGGGTTCCATGCGACGCTCATGGCGCCGTTTCGCCTGAGGCAGGATCGTACGGTCGAAGAACTGGAGCGGGCGCTCCGCACGTTCGCGGCGGCTTGGCCTCCCTGCCCGATCGGCCCCCTGAAGATTGATATGCTCGGCAGTTTCTTCGCCCTGGTTCCTGTGAGTTCGATCCCCACTTTGCATGGCTTTGCTTCGCACATCGTCGAGGAGTTCGATCGTTTCCGGGCACCTTTGACCCAGGACGAGTTTCAACGGCGTTTGCGCAGCCCACTCGACGACATTGAGACCACCCAGCTCGTGCGATGGGGCTATCCTTACGTCTTCGATCGCTTCCGCTTTCACATGACGCTAACCGATCAGGTTCCCGCGGAAAGGCGAGCCGATGTGCGGGAAGAGTTGGATGCGATTTTCGGGCCGTTGCTCTTGGAAGACTACGCCATCGATGCTCTTTCCCTTTTTACTCAAGAACGGCCCAGCGCCGATTTCGTCGTGCGGTCGCAGTTCGTGTTGGGGAGCCGCGCCCTCCTCAAGGAGGCGGTGTGAGCTGATGACCCCTGCACGCCGCCACCTGATTCTCGTTGTTGGCCCCAGCGGAGTGGGCAAGGACGCCCTGATCGATTTTGCCCGCGCGCGGTTGCGGTGCGAGCCTAATTTTCATTTTGTCCGCCGGATCATCACCAGGCCTGCTTCCATCGGCGAGGATCACGAACCTGTCGATATCGAAGAATTCCAACGCCGAGCCCGCGCCGGCGCGTTCGCCCTGCATTGGCAAGCGCATGGGCTCTTCTACGGGATTCCTGCAACAGTCAACGACCAGCTTGATCGCGGCATAGTCGTGGTCGCCAATGGTTCCCGGGCGATCGTGCCCCTGGCCCGTCAACGCTATCCGCAACTACGTGTCGTCAATGTCACCGCACCCGTTGACGTCCTGTCCAAGCGCTTGGTGGGGCGCGGACGGGAGAGCGATTCATCATTGAAGCAGCGGCTTGCGCGAAACAACCCAAATCCGATCGGAGAGGATGTGCTGCACATAGACAATGGCGGGTCGTTGAATGTCGCCGGTGAGCGGTTCATGGATGCGCTGCGAGCCTGCCGTCAAGCAAGCAGTATCATGAGCAGTCCTCACTGACGAAATAACGGCCACTCCATCGATGTGGTGAAGGATAGGAAACACAGAGCTTTGGGAGCGACCGCCAAGGCCGAATCGGAGGATGCTGAGATAGTGCAAGCAACTGAAATGACCCGTTCAAACCTGGTTAACGGCAACTCGCCATAGGGCTTCGACCGTGCCTGTGGAATTTCGAGAACTGCGCTGGGCGATCGTCGCGTCCCAGCATCGGAGCCTGCGCCAAGCGGCAGAGACGCTCAGAATCAAGCAGTCGACGCTCAGTCGCAGCCTGCGCAATCTCGAAAACAAGTTGGGCGGCACTCTGTTCGAGCGCACCAATGGCGGCACGCGACCGACCATGGAAGGTCAGGAATTCCTCGGCTCCGCGCGACGCATCGTCGGCGAAACCGAAGCAATCGCCGCTCGCTTCAAGACCCGCTCGCGAGGCGAGAGCGGTCGATTGACCATTGGCGTCCACGCCTCACTCTCAGCCGGCAATCTCCGGGCCACCCTCCTCGACCATCGGCAACGCTTCCCCGATGTCGATACGTATCTGGTCGACGGATCGAGCGACCATCTGATTTCCGACCTCGCCAGTTCTGCCATTGACGTCGCAGTCGTGGCCGAACCCAATCCAAGGTGGAGCGACGGATCGTTGACGGTCTGGAGCGAACGTGTCGTCGCCGCTCTTCCCAAGAATCATCCGCTGACAGGTCGTGATGTGGTTCACTGGGGCGAACTAAGGCGCGAACTGCTTTTGTCGTCACAACGCGGTCCAGGACCGGAATTCCACAAGCTTCTCGTCAGCAAAATGGGAAGTTCTGATCCGTGCCCATTGCTTCGTCACGATGTGGCGCTCGACCGGCTTCTCGCCTTGGTCGGCGCCGGTTGGGGTATCCTGCTGGTATTGGAAAGTGCGACCGGCGCCACCTATCCGGGTGTCACCTTCCGCGAGGTACATGATGCCGAAGGGCCGACACGGTTGAGCTTCCGCGCCTATTGGCGCGAGGCCAACGGCAATCCATCGCTGCGTCCGTTCCTCGACCTGCTTCGCGAGCGCTATCCGGACCTCTCGGCTGCCCCAGGGACGGACTGAGCAGCATTTCGGCGTGCCTTCGCAAACGCACGGTCGGTCGCCATGAAACGCTCGATCATCGGCGCGATCAATTTGGCAGGCTCGGTCGGCGTCGTCGCGCCTTCGCTCCGCGTCAGAATCTCGGCGTAGACTTTGAGATCCCTGAAGACCGCCGCCGGCAGTTCGACCGTGAGCTTGACCGGCTTGTCGTCTTCAAGCGGCCCAAGCTTGAGCTTCGTCATCGTGTTCCTCCCTTACCATAGGGCGCCAGCACCAAATCGCGCGTGACGATGACCCGCACCGGGAAACCTGGCCGGATGGTCAGTGTCGGCTGGATGTTGAGCTGGCGCTGTACGATCTGTTGACCAGTCTGGCTGATGCTGTTGGACGCGCCGCTGCGGATCGCTTGAATGAGGTTGTTTTCATTCTGGCTCGTGCCGGCCTCGGCGCCGACGCTGAGCAGGGTCGAAAGGACGGCGGCCTTGAACAGCATGCCCCAATGGTTGTCGACCTCGTCCTCGAGCCCGGCATACCCCCCGGTGTCGGCGCCGGGCTGGCGCTCCAGCACGATCGAGGTGCCGTCCGACATGATGATGCGGGTCCAGACCAGGAGGATGCGAGACTGGCCGAACGCGACGGAGCTGTCGTATTGGCCGATCAGCTTCGCGCCCTGGGGCACCAGAAGATATTTGCCGGATGGGCTGTCATAGACCGCATCGGTTACCTGGGCGGTGACTTGACCGGGCAGATCGGAGCGAATGCCCGTGATGAGCGCAGCCGGAATCACGGTGCCGGCTTGCACGACGTAAGGTGAAGCCTTGGCCTCAAGCCGGTCCGGACTGACGGTGCGCTTGTCCGTCGACGCGTTGAGGAAGGCCGTCTTGCGGTCCTGCATGTTCTGGGCGGATCCGGCGTCGACAGGTGGTGTCGCGGCCGGGGTCGTCGCGGTCCCGGCGGAGGCATTCGGGATGACTTGGCCGACGCTCTGCGGTTGCTGAACGGACTGGGCGAACAGGCGGCTGACCCGCGCCGCCTCGATTTCCTGAGCCTTGTGCTGCGTCTCCGGATCGGACGTCGTTCCAGGGATCACGGTGTTCGGTGCAGCGCCTGCGTTAAGGATCGGCTTGCCGAGATCGCCGGGCAGCGGCGGCCCGAGCGGCGGCGCTTGACGCGGCAGACCGGTATAGTCCTTGGGCAACCCGGCCAGGCCCTCAGCCGAAGGCCTGTTCTGGATGCTGAGCAACTCCTGGCCGGCTTGCTGCTCGTTGCGGGTCTGCAGCGCGTAGCCGAGCGCGCCCGCGACTGCGAGGGCCGACACTGCGCCGAGGCCGACCAGCATCTTGCGTGAGAGGCGTGTGACGCGCGGTCGCTCGCCTCGGAGCCGAAGGTCCGGCGGCGCGATGGGCGGAATGTCGCGTTGATGTTCGTGTTCGTCCCCTATCGCCATGAGCGCGGCCTTCCGTCAGTGCGGACGATGCGCACGCGCCGCTCGCTGTCCTTGTCACCCAGACGCAATTCGGCGGCCGCGAACAGGCGATCGACGATGTAGTAGTTGCGGTTCGCCCGGTAGTTGACCAGCTCGGAGCCCCCGGCCGGACCGATGACAAACAGCGGCGGCATTTCGCCCTGCGCGATCCCGCTGGGAAACTCGATGTAGACCTTGTTTCCGTCATCGAAGGCGCGCAGCGGCCGCCAGGCCGGATCATCGCCCTCGATCGCGTAGCGGAAGTTGATCGAGCCGAGATCGACGCCGGCCGCGATTGGCGTGGCGGCCTCAGCCGTTGCGTTCTGTCGCCGAAGAGCGATGAGCTGGTCCTCGGGGTACTGCCAGGAGACCGAGGCCATGTAGGTCTTCTCCGTCGAGCGCAGCTCAAGCAGGTAGGTCCGCCGGTCGGTGTTGATGACGAGATTGGTGATCAATTCCGGCCGCGTCGGCTTGGCCAGGATATGGATCTTCCTGGTCGCGCCCGCGCCGCTCTCGGTATCGCCGATGATCCAGCGCACGGTGTCGCCGGAGGCGACCGGACCGGATCCGACGAGTTGCTCGCCGTCCTGCAGAGCGATGTCCGTAATCTGGCCGGGCGCCGTATAGACCTGGTAGAGGGCTCCGCCGGAGAAGGGATAGACCTGGACCGCGTTGATGAAGCCGTTGCGGACCGGCTGCACCCGTGCGGCGGCGTTGGCCTGTTTGACGCGAACCTTGGGATCGGCGGCTTCGGGGACGTGTTTGCCCGCGGCGAGGGGTTTCAACTGCCCGGGCAGCGGCAGGAGCTTCGGCAATTCAACGATCTTGACGGGAGCCGGCGGATCGACGGTGAGCGTCGCCGGCTCCGCGCTATCGTAGTTGATGTCGGGCGGGATGAAATTGTGCGCGCAGCCGCCAAGCGCCGGGACGAATATCAGCAAAGCCGCAAGTACGGATTTACGGAAGTACGTATCGCTATCTTTCCGGCTTTGATGAACGATGGAGAAGCGTGAAGCCGGACCGCCGGCTTTGGAGAACATCGGCGGGGTCATTATCCCAGCTCCTTCGACCAGTTGATGGCGTTGACGTAGATGCCGAGTGGATTCTTGCGCAGCCGATCGGCGTCGGTGGGCGGCTGAATCGCGATGGTGAGTATCGCGGTCCAACGTGTGGTGCCGGCGAGCGCCCCGTCTTGATAGCGGTGCTCGACCCAGGCGATGCGGAAGCTGTCGGGCGAGGCGCGGATGACGCTGGAGACGTCGATGGCAACCTGCTGCTTGCCGAGATTGGCGAAGGGGTCATTGGCGCGGGCGTAGTCGTTCAGCGCCGCCGCGCCCGTCGTGGTCGTAAAATCATAAGCCTGCAGCCAGTTGTGCCGCACGATGATCGGGTCGGCCGGAAGTGAGCGCACGATCTCGATGAAGTGGGCGAGATACCAGGCAATCTGCGGGTCGTTCGGCCGGTAGTCGGCCACAGCGGGCGCTATCGCTTGCGCCTCGCCGAACTTGTCGACCTGCACCACCCAGGGAACGACGGTGCCGTGCGTCGATTGCCAGACGAGCCCGCCGGCGAGGCCGCAGCTAAGGATCAGCGAACCGAAGGCCATCAGCCGCCAGTTCTTCGCCTGCACGCGAGCGGAGCCAATACGGTCGTCCCAAACTTGCGCGGCGCGCTGATATGGGGTTGCAGGTTCGGGCATGCGGCCGTAGCGGACCGACGACCGGCGGAAGATCGACATTGGTTATTCTCCTTGCCTGAGATCGACGGCATGGCCGCCGCCATGGCTGTCACCGGATTTGAGGGCTTGCGCCGCGGTCTGCGCGCCGTGGACCATCGTCTGGTTGCGCTTCACGCGGTCGGCCCAGGCGGGCGGACCGCTCTCGCTCGCCGCCTGAGACGCGGCTCCATCGTTTGCGACCCCGCCACCCTCAACCGTTCCCATGGTCGAGGAGCCACCCGTGTTTGCGAAACTGGCGCGGGCGCCGGCGGCAAAACTCTCGTTCATGGCGCCGGCGGCTTGCGCAGCGGCGCGTCTGACGGGAGCTGCAACAGCGCCGGCCGCCGCGCGGCCCGCACCGCCGAGACCGGACGCGACGCCGCCAGCACCGGACCGACCGGCTGATGCGAGGCTGTAGGCCGACGACATGCCGCCCGCCATCGCCGCACCACCGCGCGCGGCGGCCGCAGCACCAGAGGCAGCAGTCATCGCTCCCCGCCCCGCGAGACCGAGCGCCGCGCCGCCCGCCATCGCCGTGCCGGCGACGGCGAGGCCGGTGCCGACCACAGCACCCGCGCCCAGCTGCGGTGCGCCGGATACAAGACCGGTGGCGATGCCGGGCCCGAATATGCCGAGGCCGAGCATGGCGAGTGCGGCGAGCACCACAGAGAGCGCCTGCTCGATGGTCGGTTGGCCGCCGCCATAGGCTGTGGTGAACTGGGAGAACAGCCCGGTGCCGATGCCGACGATGACAGCGAGCACCATCACCTTGATGCCGGAGGCGACGACGTTGCCCAGCACCTTTTCCGCGAGGAAGGCCGTCTTGTTGAAGAGGGCGAATGGAATGAGGATGAAGCCGGCGAGCGTCGTCAGCTTGAACTCGAGCAGCGTGACGAACAGCTGCACCGCCAGAATGAAGAAGGCGATCAGCACCAGGAGCCAGGACACCATCAGCACGGCAATCTGGACGAAGTTTGCAAAGAAGCTGGTGAAGCCCATCATCTGGCTTGCGGCGTCGAGCAGCGGTTGGCCGGCGTCGAGCCCGACCTGCGCCAGCCGGCCGGGCCGCAGGAAATCTGCTGTCGAGATCGACGAGCCGCCGGCCTTCAGGCCGAGGCCGGCGAAACTGTTGAAGATGACGCCTGAGAGATTGTTGAAGTTGGTGATGATGAAGGCAAAGAACCCGATGTAGAGCGTCTTCTTGACCAGCCGCTGCAGGATGTCCTCGTCTGCGCCCCACGCCCAGAACAGGCCGGCCAACGTGATGTCGATGACGATCAACGTCGACGACAGATAGGTGACCTCGCCTTTGATCAGGCCGAAACCTGAATCGATGTAGGTGGTGAAGGTATTGAGGAAGGTGTCGATGACGCCGACATTGTTCATGGCCGCTTGTCTCCCTCCGTCGCGTTCGCAGGCGGAGTGGCCGGCGCGGCCTGCGGCGACAACGGCCGCGCCGGCCTGCCGAAGAAGCGCGCGCGGTTCTCCTCCCAGACCGCCTGGCAGTGCGGATCTTCGGCATCCTCGGGGCCAAGCGCGCGGCAGCGGCGCAGCTCGGCCGACAGATCATCGGGCGCTGAGACGGCAGGGGCATCAGTAATGAGCCGCGGCACGGGACGCCGATGGATGAAGGACAGAATGGCCATGAAGACGGCCAGCAGAACGACCATCGCGGCGGCGCGCCAAAAATCAGAGCGATCCATCATGCGCGCCTCAGTGGCCGCCGAACATGGTGACGTTGCCGGGCTGGTAGCCGCTGCGCGTCGAGAAGATCTTGTACTGCTGCTGGCCCTGCGACTCGGTCGCCGTCGCGCGCGCCTGCTCCAGTGCGTCCGCGCGCCCCTTCGCAGCGAGCACTGCGACAAGATCGGAGAGCTGCTGGGATTGCAGGGCGAGGAGCTGGTTGCCGGCCTGGGCGGCCTGAAGGGCGCCGCTTGCCGACTGGCTGGCGGTGACCAACGAACTCATGGCGCCGGAGTTGGTCGAGATATTGCCGACGACGCCGGCCTGCACCTTCAGCGAATCCTCGAAGGCGCCCACCGAATTCTGCCAACGACTTTGAGCCGCGGCAACCATTGTCGCATTGGACCCCGTAGCCGCCGCCGTGCCGTAGACGCTCGAGTACGCCGTCTGGATGCGTTCGACGTTGAAGGCGATGTTCTGGGCCTGGCTCAGCAGCGACTGGGTCCGGGCGACCTGCGCCTGAAGCTGGGTCAGCGTCGACAACGGCAGGTTGGCGAGGTTCTTTCCCTGGTTCAGCAGGCTCTGGGCCTGATTGGTCAGCATCTGGATCTGATTGTTGATCTGCTGCAGCTCGCGCGCCGCAGTCAGCACGTTCTGGCTGAAGTTGGTGGGGTCGTAGACGATCCACTGCGCGAAGGCTCGCGTCGTCACAGGCGGCGAGATCGACAAAGCGAGCGAGAGAGCGGTTGCGGTGATCAAGGCTGCGCGCCGCGTCTTAAGGGCGGTCATGATGGCACCTCCAGGTTTGTCAGGTCAGGGATGAGATCGGCGGCCCAGAGCAGCTCGTGATCGGCGAGCCAGGTGGGCGTGAAGTCGTCGCGGCCGTGCTCGGCGAGCAGCCGTTCGATTGCGGCATGGTCGGCCTTGGAGGACGCGGCGCAGAAAGCGAGCGCGACCGGCCCGAGGCCCAGCTCGAAAAGCCGATTGCCACGGCGGGATTGACAGTAATAGTCCCGCTTCGGCGTCGCGCGCGCGATGATCTCGATCTGGCGGTCGTTCAAACCGAACCGCTGGTAGATGGCGGTGATCTGCGGTTCGATCGCGCGCTCGTTCGGCAGGAAGATGCGCGTCGGGCAGCTCTCGACGATCGCCGGCGCAATGTTGCTGCCGTCGATGTCGGAGAGGGATTGGGTTGCGAAGACGACGGACGCATTCTTCTTCCGTAGCGTCTTCAGCCACTCCCTCAGCTGTTGCGCAAAGGCCGGATCGTCGAGGACGAGCCAACCCTCGTCGATGATGAGAAGGGTCGGCCGGCCATCGAGCCGTCCCTCGATACGATGGAAGAGGTAGGTGAGGACGGCGGGTGCTGCTCCAGCGCCAATCAAGCCCTCGGTCTCGAACGCCTGCACCGACGCGAAGCCGAGTTGCTCGGCCTCGGCGTCGAGCAGGCGGCCGGAGGGGCCGCCGACACAATAGGGTTGCAGCGCCTGCTTGAGCGCGGTTGATTGCAACAGGACCGTCAAGCCGGTGATCGTGCGTTCCTCGACCGGCGAGGAAGCCAGCGAGGTCAACGCCGACCAGACGTGCTCCTTCGCGGTCGGATCGATGGTGACGCCTTCCTTGGCAAGGATCGCGCTCACCCATTCGGCAGCCCAGGCGCGCTCCGCCGCATCGCCGATGCGTGCGAGTGGTTGAAGGGAGACGGAATCCTCCGCACTGTTCGACAGGCTTCCGCCGAGGTCGTGCCAGTCACCGCCCATGGCAAGCGCAGCTGTGCGGATGGAGCCGCCGAAATCGAAGGCGAAGATCTGGCTCTTCCGGTAGCGCCGGAACTGGATCGCCATCAGCGCCAGCAGCACGGACTTGCCGGCGCCGGTCGGGCCGACGATCAGGGTGTGGCCGACGTCGCCGACATGCAGCGAGAAGCGGAACGGCGTCGAGCCTTCGGTCTTGCCGAAGAACAGCGGGGCGCTGCGGAAATGCTCATCGCGGTCCGGGCCGGCCCAGACCGCCGAAAGCGGAATCATGTGGGCCAGGTTCAATGTCGAGAGTGGCGGCTGGCGGACGTTGGCGTAGGCGTGCCCCGGCAGAGAGCCAAGCCAGGCTTCGAGCGCATTCACCCCTTCCGGCATGCAGGTGAAGTCGCGCCCCTGGATCACCTTCTCGACCAGGCGAAGCTTCTCAGCGGCAAGACCTGCGTCCTCGTCCCAGACGGTGACGGTCGCGGTGACGTAGGCCTGGCCGACGTCGTCGGTGCCAAGTTCCTGCAAGGCAAGATCGGCGTCGGCGGCCTTGTTCGCCGCATCACTATCGACCAGTGTCGAGGCCTCGTTGGTCATGACCTCCTTGACGATGGCGGCGATCGACTTTCGCTTGGCGAACCACTGCCGGCGGATCTTGGTCAGCAATTTCACCGCCTCGGTCTTGTCGAGGAGGATCGCGCGGGTCGACCAGCGATAGGGAAAGGCGAGCCGGTTCAGCTCGTCGAGAATTCCGGGATGGGTTGCGGTCGGAAAGCCGACCACGGTGAGCGTGCGAAGGTGATGGTTGCCGAGGCGCGGCTCGAGGCCGCCGGCGAGCGGCTCATCTGCGAGCAACGCGTCGAGATGCATCGGCGTCTCGGGGACGCGTACGCGCTGTTGCCGGGTCGAGATGGTCGAATGCAGGTAGGTCAGCGTCTCGCCGTCGTCGAGCCACGCCACCTCGGGCATGAACCCTTCGACCAGTTGCAGGACGCGGTTGGTGCGATCGACGAAGCCACGCAGCAGCTCGTGAGGATCGACGCCGCGCTGCGCACGGCCCTCATAGAGCCAGGCTTCAACGCGCGATGCGTCCTCGGCCGGCGGGAGCCAGACGAAGGTGAGGTAATAGCGGCTCTCGAAATGCGCACCGGCCTCCTCGAAAGCGTCCTGCCGCTCCAGATCGACCAGCGCTGATGCGGCGTCAGGAAAACTGTTGTGCGGATAGGTCTGGGCGGCGAGGCGCTGGGCTTCGACGAAGATCGCCCAGCCCGAGCCGAGACGGCGCAGCGCGTTGTTGAGGCGGGCCGTCACGCCGACGAGCTCGGCAGGCGTCGCGCTGTCGAGATCCGGACCACGGAAGCGCGCGGTGCGCTGGAACGCCCCGTCCTTGTTGAGGACGACGCCTTGCGCGACCAAAGCGGCCCAAGGCAGGAAGTCGGCCAGACCGGCGGGCCGGTTGCTGTATTCGGCGAGGTTCAGCATGGAAGCCTCACACGCCGAGATAGGATGGATAGCGGAGGTGGCGTCGAACGACGTCCACGAACTGCGGGTCGCGCTTGGCCGCCCAGACGGCGGCGGCATGGCCCACGGCCCACATCAGTACGCCGGGAATCCAGAGGCGGAGGCCGAGCGCGATAGCGGCCGCCAACGTCCCGTTGGCGATCGCAACCGTGCGGGGCGCGCCACCCATGAGGATCGCCTCGGTCAGCGCGCGATGGACCGGCGCAAAGAAGCCCGGCACTTCCGGATCGACGACAGCGGCCATCACACCAGCGCTCCGCCGGAGAAGGAGAAGAAGGTCAGGAAGAAGCTCGACGCGGCGAAGGCGATCGACAGACCGAAGACGATCTGGATCAGCCGGCGGAAGCCGCCGGAACTATCGCCGAACGCGAGCGTCAGGCCGGTCACGGTGATGATGATGACCGACATGATCTTGGCGACCGGACCTTGCACCGACTCCAGGATCTGATTGAGCGGCGTCTCCCACGGCATCGAGGCGCCGGAGGCGTGGGCCGCGGGCGCGAACGCGACGGAGATCAAGGCAATCGCCGTGAGGTCGGCGAAGCGGCGGCGAGCGTGACGGATCGCGGAAGGGAACTGAATCATGATAAGTCCTTGGGAAGCGAGGATTGGCCGTCCGCCCTGGCCGACTGGACGCAGTAATCGCCGGTGGCGGGATCGAGGCCGGCGACGAGAGCAAGTTCGGCGAGGCGGCGTTCGCTGCCGCGGCCGCGCAGCACCGCGACGAGATTGATGGTCTCGGCGATCAGCGCCTTGGGAACAGTGAGGACGGCTTCCTGAATGAGCTGCTCGAGGCGGCGGAGCGCACCCAGTGCGGAGCCTGCGTGAATCGTTCCAATCCCGCCGGGATGGCCCGTGCCCCAGGCCTTGAGGAGCTCCAGGGCTTCGCCGCCCCGGACCTCGCCAATCGGAATCCGGTCGGGGCGTAGACGCAAGGAGGACCGAACCAGATCGGACAGGGATGCCACGCCATCCTTGGTGCGCAACGCGACCAGATTGGGCGCGCGGCACTGCAGCTCACGCGTATCCTCGATCAGGACCACGCGGTCGGTGGTGCCGGCGATCTCGGCCAGCAGTGCGTTTGTGAGCGTGGTCTTGCCGGTCGAGGTGCCGCCGGCGACCAGGATGTTCTTGCGGGCGGCGACGGCCTCGCGGAGCACGCCCGCCTGGGCCGCCGTCATGATACCGGCCGCCGCGTAATCATCCAGGGTGAAGACAGCGACCGCGGGCTTGCGGATCGCAAAGGCTGGCGCGGCAACGACGGGCGGGAGAAGCCCCTCGAACCTCTCCCCCGTCTCGGGAAGCTCGGCCGAGACGCGCGGCTTCTCGGCATGCACCTCGGCGCCAACATGGTGCGCGACCAGGCGCACGATCCGCTCGCCGTCGGCGGCGGACATCGTTCGTCCGCTATCCTCCAGCCCGCCGGACAGCCGGTCGATCCAGAGCCGACCGTCGGGGTTGAGCATCACCTCGACGATCGAGGGGTCTTCGAGGAAGGTCGCGATCGCGGGGCCGAGCGCGGTGCGCAGCATGCGCGCGCCACGCGAGAACGCTTCCGAATGGATTGAAGTGCCCGCCACGATCGTCCCCCGGAGGCCGATCGCGGCAAGCGATCGGCGATGGGGACGGATAGAAAAGGCACGGAATGGGTTAGTTCAACAAGTATTCAGGTGGCGTAGGAGTGCAGCGTAGAGGAGAGAAAAAATACTTGCTACGGCGTGGGCGCACTGTGGACGCGCCGAGAGATGCAAGCGGCTTCTAACGACATTGGCACGTAGGATACTGCCGTTTGTCTTGCCTCCCAATTGAACTCGGCTTTGAATTTGCTCGCTTAACGAATATCGATCGAAAGATGTAATGTCTCCGGATCGCGCTTTCGCATTCTACTTGCGCCGCTAAAGCATCCTCCAATTCGGCCCCAAATGCAGGCGGCCAAACCCGGTCACCTGATCGCACGGCGAGATCATTGCGACGCGCCGACTTGCGTCAGCAATAACGGACCATGTGTGCGCTGCCGGCACGCGCAATCTTCCGTCCGCCGGTGTAAGCAATGCAAAGTTACGCGGTGAGACCCGAGTAGTGAGCCCGGGCAACATCTGGATGAGAGCGAAGCCGCGCCTTCAAATGGTTTGCACCGACATCGTTCAGAATAGGGTTTTGAGGATCGACCGTGACGCCTCGCTCAGCGAGCTTGATACCCTCGGGCAGATCGAGAGGCGGTATTTTTGCACCGTAGTACGCGCCGAGGAAGAATACGACCGAGTAACGCTCCACGCCAGCAGGCGGCGTCACAACAGCATGGACGTCGGCTCGAACAAACCCGTTCGTCACAAGTTCAAGCAGTTCACCGGTGTTGACGATGAAGGCACCGGCAAGCGGAGGAGCATCGATCCAGTCGCCCGCTTCTGTCCTCACTTTCAGACCTGCCACTTCGTCATTGAGAAGGATCGTGACGAGACCACCATCCTTGTGAGCGCCAACGCCCTGCTCTGACGCAGCTTGATCCTTTCCCGGGTAGCGAAGGATCTTGAGGTGTTGCGCGGGGTGCGGATCGAAGATCGGAGCGAAAACGTTTTCCGGCTGGCCGAGCGCTGTCGCGATCGCGCCCAGAACATCCTTGGCAACTCGCGTAACTTCGGCCTGGTAATCAAGGATAACGCTCCTCAAATCCGGCAACGCATCCGGCCATTGGTTCGGCCCAAGGACACGTTTCCAGAGGGGATCATCCTCAGAGAGTTCCTGTGTTTCGCCCTCCGTATCGAAGTCGACCTGCTCGCGCCAGTCCTGCTTACCGCCCGTAAGCTCGAAACCGGCCCTGTTATAGCCGCGGAAGCGAGGCGTCTTGACCATCTCGATGGCGAGCTTGTCTTTTTCCGGGAGAGCAAAAAATGCTCTTGATACATTCAGCACACGTTGGGTTGTTTCTTCGCTGACGCCATGACCAATCAGATAGAAGAAGCCGCAATCGTGCAAAATCTCTCGAAGCGATACGATAAACGCCGCACGCTCGGCGGCTTGGCCGTGAAAGCGCGAGATATCTACCGTCGGCAAAGACGTCGTTTGATTTCCGAAGCTCATGGTTTTTCCTTGTAACGAAGGTTCGAACATGTAGCGAAATCAGCAACGGTCGCTCGCCGCGAAGCGAGCTCCGTAGGATTCCGAGTAATCGACGGCCTGCAAAAGGCCGAAACCCGCAATGCATCTGAGCCGTCGCTCTCGGTCGAGAAAGCAGCACCCTCGACTTTGCCGCGCGGTCGGCGGCAGGCTCGATCAGGTCTGAAGTGCGGCGTCGCCCAGAAGTTCGTCGGGTGATCGTTGGGCCACGATTTCGCCTTTCTGGACGACGAGTGCCCGTCCAGCCAACGAAGCAACGAAGCTCAGATCCTGATCAGCGATAATCATCGCGGTGTTTTCGGTTCGGCGGATCGACAACAGGCACTCGGCAATTTCATCGGTCACCGAGGGTTGGATACCTTCTGTCAGCTCGTCGAGGAGAAGGAGCCGTGGCGAGGGAACGACGGCACGCGCGAGCGCAAGCAACTGCCGTTCACCGCCGCTGAGGGCGGAACTGCGACGGTCGAGCAGTTTCTCGAGCCGCGGGAACAGCGAGAGGATTTCGCTGATAGGCCTGATGCGCGCCTTGGTCGGCGTCATGCCGGCGAGTGCAAGATTTTCCCGGACTGTAAGGTCGGGGAAGCCCTGCCCGCCTTGCGGGGTGTAGCCGATGCCCAATCGCGCTCGCCGATGCGCAGGCGATCGTTCGACTGCGATCCCATCCAGCTCGATACGTCCGCCCTCGGTTGACAGCAAGCCCATGAGCGTTTTGAGCAAGGTTGTCTTGCCCATGCCGTTCAGGCCAACGATGCCGAGCACTTCCTCCGCCGCAAGTTCAAAGCTCAAACGACGCAGGACCTGGGTTCTGCCATAGCCCGCGCTCAACCGTTCGACCTTAAGCATGGGCTGTCACCGTTTCCTTTTTGCGACCGAGATAGATGTCTCGAACCGTCTCGTTCGCTTCGATCCTTTCCATGCTGTCTTCCACCAAAACCCGGCCTCTGTGCAGGACCGTGACCTTCTGGGCGAGGCGAGCAATGAACTCGAGGTCGTGCTCGACAACGATGACCGTGGCACGGGCGTTCAGGCGTTTGATTATACTGACCGTCTTCAACATCTCGTCGCGCGTCATGCCGGCGGTCGGCTCGTCGAGGAGTGCAAGGCGTGGATGGCTTGCGAGAAGCATGCCGAGCTCGCACCACTGCCGATGCGCATGGGAGAGCGTCGCCGCCTGCTGTTTGGCCAGCCGCTCGTCGAAACCAATTTCATCCAGCGTCAACTCGACAACCTTCTCCAGCTCACGTTTTGCAAGTGCCCGACGCAAGGCTGCAAGGTAGATGTTCTCGCGAACACTCAGCCCGGCATACACTGTGGGAATCTGGTTCTTGATGGCTATGCCCAGGCGGGCGATGCGATGCGTCGCAAAACCTTGCAAATTCCGACCGTCGAATAGGACCTGGCCGCTGGTGGGCTGATGCTGGTGCGTAAGGCATTTGAACAGGGTGCTCTTGCCAGCACCATTTGGACCGATCAGGCAGCGGATCTCGCCCGCCATGATATCGAGATCGACACCGTCGACCGCTACGACCCCGCCGAAGCGCTTGACCAGACCGCGCGTTGCGAGAATTGGGGATGCGCTCATGCCGGTTTCTCCTTGCGCCGTAAGGTGCCGGAACGCCGCAGAAACGGCAGATCCGCAATCCTTTGGATCGTCGGCAAAATGCCCTGCGGCGCCAGCAAGACAAACAGCAGGATTGTCGCGCCGAAGATCAGTTCCGTGTTGAACGTCTGGTTTGCGCCGAGCTGGCTGCTGAGAAACTGAAAGCCGAAGCTTGCGATCATGGGCCCGACATAGGTGCCGAGTCCGCCGGCGATCACCCACAGAAGGAATTGCGAGGCTTGCGAGAGATCGAAGACGTTCGGGCTGACGAAACCCATCACCGCAGTATAAAGCGCGCCGCCAAGACCCGCGATGGCGGCGCTTAAGCCAAAGCCCACGAGCTTGTAGAAGCGAATATCATAGCCGAGCAGTTCGCTACGCAACTCGCTTTCGCGGATCGCCGCCATGATCCGTCCGGCATTGCTCGCGCGCACGAACGAGAGCACGATATACACGGCGGCAAGGGCGAGCAGGCAGATTGAAAATGTCGCTTCCACCGACAAGGATGTCTGCGGCTCCCCCGGCATGTTGAGTGGAGGTATGGCCGTGATGCCGTTGAAGCCGCCAAGCGGAACCGAGCCGATGCGGAAGGAGGGATCAGCGGTCGAAGTCATGAAGGAATAGAAGATCAGCGTCACGCAGAGTGTGATGACGCCAAGATAGACGTCGCCGAGACGGCTGAAGAACAGGAAATAGCCGAGGATCAGCGAGAATGCGGCCGGTAAGGCTATCCCGATCAGCAGCGCAAGCGTGCTGTCGCCCAGATTGGAGACCGCAATCGCATAACCGTAAGCGCCGAGACCGAAAAAAGCCGAATGGCCCAAATTCAGGACGCCGAGCGTCCCCCAGACCAGGGCGAGGCCGAGCACGGCGATCGCCATTGCTGAAAAGGCCGACAGATTGACCAGGCTGAAAGGCTCCAGCACAAACGGCCCGAGAGCCGCGAAAAGCGCGAGAGCGACAGGAACAAAGGCATGTTTTAGTTGACGCAGCATGGCGTTATCGAGCTCCGGTCCACAAGCTGGAGACGCCCGTTGGCAACAGGCGCAGGATGATCACGGCCAACAGCAGAAGCGAGGCCTGGCCGACGACGGGTGTCGCGAAATAGGAAAGCAACGCCTCGACCGGCCCGAGAATCGCCGCGGCCGACAGAAAGCCCGTGATCAAGGCGCCGCCGCCGCTGATGACTGTGACGAAAGCGCGGGCGACGTAGGCGGAACCCATGTGGGGAAGGACGCCGGATATGGGCGCGAGGAGAGCGCCGGCCAAGCCGCTGATCGCCGCGCCTACAATAAAGGTGGCGGCATACGCACGATCGCAATTGATCCCCAGCGTCGCTGCCATTTCCGAATTCTGTATCGCCGCCCGCGCGATCAGTCCGTATTTCGTCCAGCGCAACGCCAGGAGAGAACACACGACGAGCAGCGCCGTGATTGCACTCAAGAGCAGTTGATAAGCACCGATGGAATAGGCCCCAACCGGAATATTGCCTAACGGTGCGCTCACGCCCATGGTCGTGTTGCCGAAAATGGCGGTTACGACGCCGATCAAAAAGAGGCTGAGACCCCAGGTCGCCAACATCGTCGTCACCAGATGCCCGTAAAGTCGACGAATGATGAGGCGCTCGACCACAGCCCCGATCAGACCGACGACGATAGGGGCGACGATCAGCATGGAGAGCCACAGATTGATGCCGGCATGAGTAGCGATCACCGTCGTGTATCCGCCCAGCATAATGAATTCGCCATGGGCGAAGTTGATGACCCGCATCATTCCGAAAATGACGGCGAGCCCCAGGCTGACCAGAACGAGAAGGGCGACGGAATTCACCACCGTGAAGCACAATATGACGAACTGATCCATGATGTATCCCGATCTGCGAAAAGCGGAGACAATCGAATAAGGCTGCGATGTTGCCCGAGGTTCGGCGCTGCTACCCCGGCTTGCTAGATCTGCGGCATCAGAAAGTCCGTCTGGTTCGGATTGGTGAAGACATTGCACTTGCCGCCATAGGTATCCGGCGGGATCTGTTCTTTCTTCTCGATCAGGCTCCAGACGCGGTTCTTGACGGTCACGATGTGAACATCTTGCGACGTGTTGTGGGTGGGACCATCAGTGGTCATGACCCCGGCCGGACCGTCCCACCGGATGCCGCTTTCAAATGCCGCAAGCACTGCGTCGCGCTCGAAGCTGCCCGCCCGCTTGACGGCTTCAGCCCAGAGCATGACTCCGCTGTAGCCGCCGAACACTTCGCCGTTGATGTAGGGATGGTTTTTGCCGGCCACCGCTTCGACCCTGCTCAGAAATTCCTTGTTCTTTGGCGTGTCGAGCTCCTGGAAATAGTTGTAGGCGACGGTTATGCCGTCGGTTTCGTCGGGCGTAAGAACCTCATGCTCATTGCCCGCGGCAAAGACGATCGAAATGATCGGGATTTTCTTCAGCATCCCGGCCGCCGCCCACTGGCGATAGAAGGACATGGCCGGGCCACCCACCAGGCAGGAATGGACGATGTCCGGTTTTGCCGCCTGGATTTTGGCGATGGCCGCAGTGAAGTCGGTTACGTCCAGGGGATAGTAGTCCTCCGCCAGCACCTCGCCGCCTTCGCGCTTCCCCACCACATGATTCCAGATGCCGAAATTGCGCGGCGCGTTATAGTCCGACGCGATATAATAGAGCTTCTTGCCCAACTTCTTGAACGACCATTCGAGCAGCGGAACCACCTGCTGATTGCCGCCCGTATTGACGCAGAAGGTGTTCTTCTCGCAGAGGCCGCCCTCGTAGAACGAGCCATAGACGAACGGTATCTTGTAGCGGCGCAACACCGGACGCGTCGCTTCGCGCGCGGCGCCGGAGAGCGCGCCCTGCACCATAACGCACCTGTCGTTCAGCACCGCCGCTTGCGCGTATTGCGGGTACTTCTTGATGTCCGATTGGCAGTCATAGACTTTAAGATCGATCTTCTTTCCAAGAAGGCCACCGGCGGCATTGATTTCATCGACGGCGACCTTCATGCACAAATTGGACGGAACGCCATAAATATCGAGTGCTCCGGTCAAATCGTGCAGCGAGGCAATGGCGACCGTGTCTGATGCCGCCATGGCGCGACCGGTCAATGAGCCGGCGAGGGATGCGGCGGAAAGCGCCGCGGAAGAGCCGAGAAACGTGCGACGGGACAGATTCAAGAGAAATCTCCTTGGCGTTGTCGAAAGAAGGGTCATGACTTCTCGCCTCAACCGATAGA
This sequence comes from Bradyrhizobium commune, assembly GCF_015624505.1. NCBI lineage: Bacteria > Pseudomonadati > Pseudomonadota > Alphaproteobacteria > Hyphomicrobiales > Nitrobacteraceae > Bradyrhizobium > Bradyrhizobium commune. The sequence continues at coordinate 6,580,205 of NZ_CP061379.1, forward strand.
CGCGGAACCAGACCAACGAGGCCGCGGCGCGAATGCGGCGCCGCGCGCTCAAGCGCTTATGTCTGCGGCATCAACCACTCTGTCTGGTTCGGATGGGCGATGACGTTGCATCTGCCGTCATAGGTATTCGGTGGGTTCTGCTTTTTGGTCTCGATCAGACTCCACACGCGATCCTGGACTCTGATGATGCGCACGTCCTGGATCGTATGGTGCGTCGGGCCATCAGTGACCATCGTTCCGCCGGGCCCTTCCCAAGTGATCCCGCTCTCCCATGCCTTCCTGACCGCTTCGGGCTCGAAGCTATTCGCACGCTTGACGCACTCCGCCCACAACATGACGGTCGTGTAGCCTCCGATTGCCTCTCCGTTGATGTAGGTATGGTCTTTGCCCATGGACTCGGCAAAACGTGCGAGAAAGGCTTTATTCTGCGGGGTATCGAGCTCCTGAAAATAGTTGTAGGCAACATAGATGCCGTTCGTCTCTTGAGGCGAAAGGATCTCAGGCTCCCGGCCACCACCAAAAATAATCGAGATAATCGGAATCTTGTTCAGCATTCCGGCCGCCGCCCACTGGCGATAAAACGACATCGACGGGCCGCCGACCAGACAGGAATGGATGAAGTCCGGCTTCGCCGCCTGGATCTTGGCGATTGCCGCGGTGAAGTCGGTCACGTCCAAGGGGTAGTAGTCGTCAGCAAGCACCTCGCCGCCTTCGCGCTTTGCCATGACGTGATTCCAAAGCCCGAACACGCGCGGCGCGTTATAGTCCGACGCGATATAGTAAAGCTTCTTGCCCAAATTCTTGAACGACCATTCGAGCAGCGGAACGACCTGTTGATTTCCTTCCGTGTTGCAGCAGAAGATATTTTGCTCGCACGCGCCCCCCTCGTAAATCGAGCCATAGAAATACGGTACTTTGTATCTGTGCAGGACCGGTCGCGTGGCTTCCCGAGCGGCGCCGGTCAAGGCGCCCACCGCCATCACGGCCCGGTCACTTAGCGCTGCTTGCTGCGCGTATTGCGGACCCTTGTTGACGTCGGACTGGCAGTCATAGGCCTTCAAGACCACCTGCTTGCCCAAGAGCCCGCCCGCCTTGTTCAATTCCTTGACGGCAAATTCCGTACACATATTCGACGGAGCGCCATAGACGTTGAGCCCTCCGGTCAAGTCGTATAGCGAGGCTATGGTGACGCTATCTGAGGCGGCGAAGGCGGGACCCGCAACTGAGCCGACCATGGATGCGGCGGATGCCGCGACGGAAGAACGGAGAAGCGTGCGGCGTGAGATATTCATGAGAGTGCTCCTTGGTCCTGAAAAGAAGAGCCCAAATGGCGCGAACAACTGCTCCGCCGGGGCTAGACGACGGACAGGCAGGCGTGACGATCGTCGGCGAGGAGCGAGACCCCGCCGCATACGGGGTCAGGGTTGCGTTCGTCGTGCCATTGGAACGACTTGACGCTCAACAGGCAGGTCCGGATCGTATAGATACTTTGCACTTCCATCGAGGAAGTCGTGCGTATGGACGACAACGGCGTCCGCATTCAGGAATGCGATCGCATAGGCTGGGGGCTCCATACTGCAGGGAATTCCGCGCTTCACGCTGAAATCAAGCCACGACTGGTGGTTCAAACCGCGCAAGGTGGAAAAGGGAATGCTTCGCCAGCTTCCGGCGATGGGGCGATGAACATGCCCGAAGAACAGGTGGCGGATGCGGTGCCCGTCGAGAACCGTTCCGAACGCTGCGCCGTCGTCGAGCATGATCTCGTCCATCGGCCGGAAATGGACCGGCAACGGCGGGTGATGCATGAAGAGATAGACCGGCCTGTCTTTCGCTTCCTCCAGCCTCGCCCGCAGCCATGCCTCGCGGGCTTCACAATATTCGCCGGCGTGGCTGTCCGATCGGTTGGTGTCGAGGAACAGAATCCGCCCGGCCGGTGTGTCGAGCAAAGACTGGACGAAGCCGTGCTCATCCACGGGCGCATCCGGGAACACACTTCGGAACTGGTGGCGGTCGTCATGGTTTCCGATCAGAAGCCGCACAGGCATCGGAAGGACGCTGAGGGCTTCGCGCAGACGAAGATAGGCGCCCCTCTCGCCATGATGGGCAAGATCCCCCGTGATTACGCAAAGGTCGGCATCCGCGTGGTGCGCAGCAACGTCCAGCAGGCAGGCCTTCAGGCGCTCGCCCGGATCATTGTCGAACAGACGATGACCTGGCGGGACCAGGTGAAGGTCGGTGATTTGGATGATCTTCATTGTTTGCCTTTGGTCTGACACCGCGAGGTCACTAAGCTGCGGCTTCTGTCGAGCGGCTGGATGAACTCTTCCAGAGCCGGCGGGACGCGATGTCGGCGCCTTGCACCAGGGACTCGAGCTTGCGCCAAGCAATATCCGGATCGACAGTGTGGAAGCTTGCAAAGCTGGCAAAACCGCAGTCCGTACCGCCGATCACCCGCTCCCGGCCAACCAGATTGGCGTATTGCTCGATGCGCTGCGCTACGACTTCGGGATGCTCTATGTAGTTCGTGCAGGTATCGATGACGCCGGGTACGATGATCTTGTCGTCGGGAAGCTTCGTCTGCTTGAAAAGGCTCCATTCATGGGCATGGCGTGGATTGGCAGCCTCGAGAAGGATGGCCTGCGGTCGCGCCGTGACGATGATGTCGAAGATTTCGTGAAGATCGATGTCGTGATGGTGGGGCGATTCGTAATTGCCCCAGCAAAGGTGCAATCGCATGCGATCAGCGGGGATATCGCGCAGGGCGTGATTGAGAACTGCGACATGAAGCCCGATCTCCTTGCGGAAGTCCGCGACCTCCATCGGCTTCTCCCGGAAGTGACGGCCAAGCGCCAGATCCGGGCAGTCGATCTGCAGAAGGACACCCGATGCGGCGATGGCGTCATACTCCTGCTTCATTGCATCAGCCAACGCGTAGAGATAGGCTTCCTGCGAGGGATAGAACTTGTTCGGCATGTAGTGAGCCATGATCCCCGGAGAAGACGCGTTCATGAACCCTTCTTCGACGGAAACCGTCGCGAGCGCCGCCTTGAAGTTGGCGATATCCGTCGCGACGATTTCATTGCCGTGATAAGTGAGAGGCCCGACGCAGGCTGGCGTCTTGATGTCCAGAACGACGCGCTTGGCGAAATTCGGAAACTCCGCGATCTCGGAAAGCGCCAAGGGTTGATCGACGCCGGTCAGGCCCGTCATGCGATCGCGGGCATAGGTCGAATAGGCGTATTTGCTCATCTCGCCGTCGTCGACGACGGAGATGCCGAGGTCGGCCTGCCGCTTGACGACGTCCACAACCGCCGAAGCCACTTCTTGCGGCAATGTCGCCCGCCCCTCAGCACTGAGTTCGCTTTTTTCCCGGGCCGACAATTTGGCTTCGAGAGCCGCTGGACGCGGCAAGCTTCCGACATGGGTCGTAAGAATCCGATCGGTGCTGATCTTCATCGAGATCTCCTGACTGACGATGAACCGCTGAGGCTCGTAACCTGGGACGATGCGATCCGTATGAGCAGAGCATCATTCCCAACCTTGGCCAGGCGAGGAGATAACAAATCCAATTGACGTCCACGTGTCGTAATATTAGATTAACTAATGGACGAATGAGCACGCGCCCTGCCCGATGAAGATCAGCTCGAACCAGATGGCGGCCTTCACCGAGGTCTTCCGGCACCGAAGCGTCTCAAAGGCCGCGACAGCTCTCGGCATCACACAGTCGGCCGTCACCCAGCATCTCGCCAAGCTAGAGAAGCGCATGGGTGCGACGTTGTTCATTCGCTATCGATCGGGCCTCGAACCAACAAAGCCGGCGCAAGAACTGTTTGCGCTGACGGATCGGGTCCGGGTTCTCGAACAACTCGTAGCCGAAAAGATCGACGCCTACGGCGCGCTGTCGGAGGGACATTTAACGGTCATCGCGAATGCGCCACGGCCAGCGATGCCGATCATTGCGGAGTTCTCACGTCGTTATCCGGGCGTGAAAATTGCGTTCTCTCTGTTGGCTTGGGCGGTTGCGATGGAAAGGGTGGCCGCCCGCGACGTCGATATCGCCATCATTACTGAGCCGGGGGATATGCCTGGAATCTCCCGTCATGAGCTAAGCACGACTCGTCTCATGGCCGTGCTCCGACGCGAACATCCACTCGCCAAAAAAGCACGCATCGATCTGGCTGAGCTTGCGCGTGAGACCATGCTTTTGACGGAGGACGGGTCGTTGACCCAGCGCGAGGTGCTTCGGACCTGCGCGCATGCAGGTATCAAGCTTTCGAACACTATCCAGGTGACGACCTATCCCGTCCTAAAAGAAGCGGTTCTACACGGCATTGGCGTCGGCATACTTCTGGATGACAGCATTTTTCCTTCGAGGCACATCGTCATGAGACCGGTGGTCCAACTTGACGTGGACTTCAAAACTTATGTCGTAAGCCCACGAGACAAGGGGGACTTGAAATTCGTCCGAGCATTCGTGGACACCGCTTCGGATTGCGAAGCACCATGACGGCGTCGGAAGAACAAAACACTGCCGCTTGCAAGCCCGAACACCGTATTTGACTAGGAGCTTTCGGCCCATCGCGCACAGAAAGCCTCGACGTCGGTCGACTGAAAGTCCCCAAGACGTGCCATGATGATTTCAAATGGCCAGTTCCACCAGGCAACCTGAGCAAGCTTTGCCGCCGTCTCACGACTAAATCGCTCCCGAATCTGGCGGGCGGGCACACCACCGACAATGGTGTAAGGCTGCACATCGCGCGTCACCACCGCGCCCGCCGCCAGCACAGCGCCGTCGCCCACCGTCACGCCGGGCAGCACGATAACCGCGTGGCCAATCCAAACGTCATTGCCGATGACCACTTGATGGTCCCGTCGCTCGGCAAAGAAGGTATGATCGCGCTGCGCCGTCTCCGAATAGTATTCGGGGCAATAGGTGAAACGGTGCAGCGACGGACGGCCGATGGGGTGATTTGGCGCACCGATCCGAACCTGCGCGGCAACAGCGCAGAAGCGCCCAATCTCTGCATTCCCGACTATGCAGCCCTGCCCGAGATAAGAGTAATCGCCAAGTGTCGAATACTCAACGATACTGTTCTCGAGTATTTCGCAGCACTTGCCGATGGTACTCTCTCGCAACTTGACGGTAGGCTCGATAACTGTTTCGGTGATTTTTGGCGGCGAGCGAGGCGCTTCATTCATTTTTTGCCGTTCCCGTGTCAGCGAATGCAAGCTCGAAGCGGGCAGTGAGCCGCATTCTCGATATCCAGCGCCTCGCACGGTGTCACCCAAGGTGTCAAGGGACGCGGTACGATGGCGATCGTTTGAAGTCCGGCGACCACTTCGCTGTAATGGGCAACCTTCTCCTGCAATCAATTGCTCAAGCGTGTGAACCTTTTCGAGACCGGCAAACAGCTGGCGACCGGCGCCGCAACTACGGTCTTAAGAAGCCCATCGAACCTCTCTCCCGGCTCGGGAAGCTCGGCCGAGGCGCGCGGCTTCTCGGCATGCACCTCAGCGCCGACATGGTGCGCGACCAGGCGCACGGTCCCGCTCGCCGTCGGCGGCGGACATCGTTCCTCCGCTATCCTCCAGCCGGCCGGACAGCCGGTCGATCCAGAGGCGGCCGTCGGGGTTGAGCATCACCTCGACGATCGATGGGTCTTCGAGGAACGTGGCTATCGCGGGGCCCAGCGCGGTGCGCCGCATACGCGTGCCACGCGAAAAGGCTTCCGAATGGAGTGAAGTGCCCGCCACGATCGTCCCCCCGTCGAAGGCCAATCGCGGCAAGCGATCGGCGACGGGGATGGATAGAAAAGGCAGGGAATGGATCAGTTCAACAAGTATTCGATCGTCGTAGGGATCGTGCGTAGAGCAGAGAAAGAATACTTGCTGGGACGTGGGCTCATCTGTGGACGCGCTGAGAGATACAAGCGGCTACTGACGACATTTGCGTGCAGTCGGATACTGCCATCTCTCCGGCCGCTCAATTGAACCTCGTCTGTGACGCGATGTGCTCGCCTCACAAGCCTGAGACCACAAGGACCGAGCTCATGCTTTTACCGCCGAGAAGAAGAGGAATCGGGGCTTAGTCGTCAGGCTCTGGTAGGCTTCCGGGAAGCGAGTGCGGGCGCGCGGATCGGGCTGTGGCTCACGCAATATATCGATGTGAAATCCAGCCAAATTGAGGGCGTCGAACATGGCATGAAGCGGACGATGCCAGAAGCGCATCGTCATGGACTCGCCACCACGCTGCCAGGTCTCGCTAAAGCTATAGGTCTCGAAGTAATTGTCGCTGCCGCCCAACTGGTGACCCATGAAGGGATGGTGCGTGGAAATAACCAGGCGACCGCTGTGGGCCAGCAGGCGATTGAACTCCGAAAGAGGCGGTGACCAGTCCGGCAGATAGTGCATGACCAACGAGGCAACGATCAGATCGAAAGCGCCATCGTCAAATGGCAATGGTTCATTCAGGTCGGCCAGTAGGAATTGCCCTCGTCCTTCTAGGCGGCGTTGCGCGATTTCCAGCAAGCCTGCACTCGAATCGATACCGGTCAGTATCGCCCCGCGATCAACGAGGGCCGCAGCATGCGCACCACCGCCGCATCCCGCATCGAGTACTCGAAATCCCGCGACATTCCCAACCAGAGAAAGAATTGCCGGCCGTTCATAATAGGCATTCCAGGCATTGGTCTCGTTGTCAGCGTCATAGGCTTCGGCGAACGCATCGTAATCATTTTCAGACATTGTTTCTCCTCGCCAGCGGATCACCGAGAGACCGCGCATTCGACAGCAAATTGTACAGTCTATAGTGTCTACATCGATATCGACGTCAGGGATTTTCTCTTTGATCGCCGAGCTACCGCGGGATAAGTTCCGTACCTGCATTACTCGTGAGGCGGAGTTCGAAATGCCGCCGATGCCAGCCGAAAAGCAGGCGTTTGCGAAGCGACGAATCGCCAGGCGTGCTGTCGCAACAGACGCAGCAGCAGTGTCGAAGTTCACAGTTCCATATGCACGATCTCGATAGGCTCACCGCCGAGACCGTGAGAGAAGTAGCCCCTGCCTGTGCTTCTAAAGCCGTGCCTTTGGTAGAAGCCTTCGGCATTGATCGTCGCTTCGAGCCTCACTGGACCGTCATGGCCTAACCGTGCCTGGACAATCCCGATCTCGAGCAGCCGCCGACCCAGTCCGGCGCCAGCGGCTTCTGGCAAGATAAATAAGCGTGTTACTTCGCCAGGCTCTGCGTCGACAAATCCGACCACAATGCGGCCGCGCATACACACGGTCATTCGCCCCTTGGCGATAAGCTCTTCGTAAAATGCCGGTGTACGCTCACCCATCCAATTCTCGATTTGATGGCGAGAATAGGATGCGCGTGCTAGGCCGCCGATCGAGGCCTTGGTGACGTTGAAAACCGCCTCCGCGTCCTCGCGGCAAGCGGCCCTAAAGGAAACATCGTCGTCGGACGTCATGAGAACTGGACTCCAGATGCTCCTGTCTAGTTCGGTTTGCGAGTTTGCCGGAGCTTGGTCAACCGTGGTCGGCGGATTGGCGAATACCTGCCTACCCGAGCAGACTCTTATGACCATGAAAGCGAACCACGGCATGTTCGCACTTTTACTGCGGCTCTTAGCGGATGTTTTGCGCGGTACGACGCAGGTTTCCTGCAGATATCGCCAGGACGCGCGATGATTCCCAGCAGCCCCTAGGACATCGCAAATGTCAGATGCAAAACTGCCTCTTGAATCGGCGAATTTGTCAGGTCACTAGGAGACGACAATGCCAACCACGATCTCCCTTGAGGCAAATTCAACGTGAAAGGTTTGGAAAGACCTCTGTTCATCGCCTTTTCGTCGGCTTCTTTCTTTATCGTTGGTGTCGGTATTGTTCTGCCTGCTTGGGTAGCTTTCCACATTGGTGGTTCTGGACTGGTTGGAGTGGTGTTACTCTCATCGAGCATGGCCGGCATATTGCTCGCACCGGTCGCCGGCCACCTGGCCGATCGTCATGATCGCGCACAGGTCACAGTGGCGGGGCAGACGATCCGAGCCTTGGGGCTGGCCCTTCTCGCGCCCGCTGGATTCGCTACAGACTCTCTATCGCCAGTTCTCCTCATCAGTTCCGGCGTATTGGGAGCCTTCGGCTTCGCGCTCCTGTCGGGATCACTGAGCGGCATTTTGCAGGCAATCGTCCCCGAAGCACAACGCATGGGGTTCGCCGTTCGACTTTCCCTTTTTAATCAGCTGGGCATAGCGATCGGGACGGGTGCTACCGGGCTTGCCATCGACAGGCTCGGCAGTCCCACGTCCGCACTGATGTTTGCGGCGGCGGCTCTCACATGTCTTCCTTTGTTGAAGCCGATCACAGCGCAGGCCCGCGACGTCCGATCGTCTCAACGGCTTAGCTTGCTTCCTGCTTCACGGCAGGCTCTCAGCTATTTGCTCACCAGCCCTCAAGCCCTCTCAGCGGCGGCGACTGTCGGGCTGGCATTTGCCGTGATCCAGGTTACCAACCTTCTCCTTCCGGGTTTTGTGATCCGATCGCTCGGCGGTGACAGTGGCCTTTTTGGCTTGCTCGAAATGGCTGCCGCGATCACTGGAATAGTCGCACTGGCGGTGGTGGGTCTTCCGTCCATAGCGAAACGTCTGCAAGGTCTCACACCAGCAATCCTGGCTATTGCTGGCGCATCCCTGTTCTTCTTCTCTCTCGCGCCGAATCGCGACGTCGCCATCGTTCTCTATTGTGTGGCCGGCATGCTCTGGAACGTGTCGCGAGCGGTGGCCAACGGCCACCTTTTGACTGTTGTGGATGCCGGCATGATTGGCCGCGTGCAGGCGTTCACGACCTTGCTTACAGGCGGCTTCGGGCTTGCGATATATCTCCTCCCCACAATTATGCGAGGAGCCTCCGAGGCAACTCTCTACATGGCATGTAGCGTGGTCATCGTGGTCTGCGTCGGCGGGCTATACCTTTGGACCAGAGGTCAGGAGCAGTCGCGGAAATCCTGATTTTCGTGGTCAGTTTGGCTGCATTGAACTTCAAGAGAAACGTTTTAGTCACCTTGAAGCGAGCCAGTCTGCTGAACATCCTCCGGGATCTCCTGCCGCAATTTCGGGCCCTGATTGAGTCGGCGACCCAACGCTGCGACGAAGTTATCATAACGCGCTCCGGCCTGTGCCCGCGCGGCCTTGGCGGCCGGTTCGGGGAGTGGCGGTGTTGTCGTGAGCCAGAAGCGGATGAAGAGAGCGATCGTCTCGACCGAAATCCCGACATCCCGCTCAAGGCGCGCGATCCGGCGATCGATCTGGTCGAGGCGCTTGGCAATGGCTGCTTCACGCCGTTCGTCGGCGTCCGGCGACAGAAAGGACGCAATGGCGGCTTCGGCGATGAGCGACAGCGACTGCTCGCGCCGGGCGGCATAGGCCGACAGCGCCTTCATGACATCAGGATCGAGATAGACCGACATCTGGGCTTTCTTCTTCGGCGCGGTCATGCCTGCCTCACAGTCCGAGATCGTCGCCGGGATCGAGCGATGCCTGGCGCGCGACGCCCTGCATGATGTCGGTCATGCGCCTGATCCGCGGGGCATCCTCATCGGCCTCGTCGGTGAGGTCAGACGCGAACTCGTTATCGATCGGTTCCTTGTTTTCCACGATGTCTCGGACCAGTTCCGGCTGCCGCCTGCGGTCAGCGGTCCTTGGATCTTCGTCGTCCGTCTGGTCGTCGGTCGACGCCTCCAATGTCGTTGGACGGGGCGGCAGTGGCCGGGAACTCCAATCGTCCAGCCGCCCATCATTGGGTTTGGTCAGCGTCGGCGGCGCCAGGATGCGCTCCTGGAAGCGCCCGTCCTCGTAATAGCGCGCCTTCTTCGCGCGGATCGGATGGAGACCCGACATCATGACGATCTCGTCCGATGGCGGCAGCTGCATCATCTCGCCGGGCGTCAGCAGCGGGCGGGCGGTCTCCGACCGCGACACCATCAGATGACCGAGCCAAGGCGCGAGCCGGCTGCCGGCATAGTTCTTCATTGCCTTCATCTCGGTCGCGGTGCCGAGCGCGTCGCTCACCCTCTTCGCGGTCCGCTCGTCATTGGTCGCGAAGCTGACCCGGACGTGACAATTGTCGAGGATCGAGTTGTTGGGGCCATAGGCCTTCTCGATCTGGTTCAGCGACTGGGCGATCAGGAAGCTCTTGATGCCGTAACCCGCCATGAAGGCCAGGGCGGACTCGAAGAAGTCCAGCCGGCCGAGCGCCGGGAATTCGTCGAGCATCAGGAGGAGCCGGCGCCTGCCGGCCTTGGACTGGAGATCCTCGGTCAGGCGGCGGCCGATCTGGTTGAGGATCAAGCGGATCAGCGGCTTGGTGCGGTTGATGTCCGAAGGCGGAACCACGAGGTACAGCGTGGTCGGCTGGTCGGCGCCGACGATGTCGGTGATCCGCCAGTCACAGCGCCGTGTCACCTCCGCCACCACGGGATCCCGGTAGAGGCCGAGGTACGACATCGCGGTGCTCAAGACGCCGGAGCGTTCGTTGCCGGATTTGTTCAGCAGCTCGCGCGCGGCGGAAGCGACGACGGGATGGACGCCGGCCTCACCGAGATGGGGCGTGCGCATCATGGCGGCAAGCGTCGACTCGATCGGCCGCTTCGGATCGGACAGAAAGGCTGCGACGCCGGCGAGCGTCTTGTCCTGCTCGGCATAGAGGACGTGAAGAATGGCGCCGACCAGGAGCGCGTGACTGGTTTTCTCCCAGTGGTTCCGCTTCTCGAGGCTACCCTCCGGGTCGACCAGGATGTCGGCGATGTTCTGGACGTCGCGCACCTCCCACTCGCCGCGGCGAACCTCCAGCAGCGGATTGTAGGCCGAGGACTTTGGGTTGGTCGGGTCGAACAGGAGCACGCGGCCATGTTGAGCACGGAAGCCGGCGGTGAGCTGCCAATTCTCGCCCTTGATATCGTGGACGATCGCCGACCCCGGCCAGGTCAGGAGCGAAGGGATGACGAGGCCGACGCCCTTGCCACTCCGGGTGGGTGCGAAACAAAGGACATGCTCCGGCCCGTCATGGCGGAGATAGGCGCGCTCAAACCGGCCGAGAACCACCCCATCAGGCCCGAGCAAGCCGGCCTGCTCGATCTCCTTTGCATCAGCCCATCGGGCGGAGCCATAGGTCTCGGCATTCTCCGCCTCGCGGGCGCGCCAGACCGACATGCCGATCGCCACCGCCGCGGCGATGATCCCGCCGGATGCTGCGATGTAGGCGCCCTCGATGAAAACCTGTGGCGCATAGGCGTCGTAGGCATACCACCACCAAAAGAAGGCGGGCGGGAGATAGAACGGAAAATGCAGCAGCTCGAACCAGGGCTGCCCCAGTTGCGGTTGGAAGCCGAGCTGCCAGGCGGTCCACTCCGTCGCGGTCCAGATCGTCAACAGGACGATCGCGAAGACCGTGACGACCTGGCCCCAGAGAATCTTGGTCGCGGACATGGCGGCCGTCCTTTCCCGAAGTCGGTGGTTGGAGGGATCGTTCATAGCCCGAGCCCCCGGCTGCGCCCAAAACCCCAATCGATGCCGCCGTCGCTGCGGGCCACGCCGGAGACGTGACGGCCGAGCTGCTTTTCGAGTGAGGGTGTCCAGGGCACGAGCTGGAAGCCGAGCCCGTCGTCGATCATGGCAAAGCGGCCGGAGGCGAGCGCGAAGCGCTGCCGATAAGCGCCGGCGACATACTCGCCCGCCGCGGCCGCGTTGAACGGCTGACCCGTCTCCGCCGCGAGCTGCTTGCCGAGGGCTTCGATCTCCCGGCGTCGAAGCGTGCCGATCAGGTTGTGCGAGAAGACGAGGCCGCGCGCCTGGCGTTCTGCAAGACCCTGCTCAATAAGCTGCTCGGCCCGCCGTTGCATGGCCTCGCGGACCTCGGCTCCGAAGCCAGCTTGGCCAAGCGCCACAGGGTCGCGTGCGACGGCCTGCCGGTCGAGCCATGTCGCGCCGCTGGCCGTCACCTGATCCTCGATGGAGATATCCGAGCGCACGGCGATCGCGACACGACGCCGGCCTTGTGCGTCATCGAATTTGCGGAGCTCGACGACCGAGCCCGGCGCGCTGTCGCCGGCAGCGTCGAGGTCGGGGAGCCTGATGTGGTGAGTGCGGCCATCGACGCCGTCGACCACCGCATAGGCGGTTGCCTTGAGTTCGTCGTCGAGACCACGATCGACGAGGCGTCCGATGACGGGGACGTCGAGGCTTTCGCCTGATAGCACGTAGCTCGCGGTCCCGCGCTCGATGCCACGTTCGGTCAGCCCGCGATGGATGCGCTTGATGATGTCACCGCGCTCGCCGAGTTCGCGCAACGTCGTCTCGGCGGCCTCGTCCATGACCCATTGCCCTGGCCCGATCTGGTGGGCGAGGCCGAGACTCTCCAGACGCCGCAGCCGGCCGACCTTCAACGCATGGAACTGATCGGGCTGCTGCGCCGGATTGGGCGCAAGGTCGATGACGCCGTGCCGGTCTGCGTCGCGAACAAGCTGGCGGTCGAGCTGTGTCCAGCGTTCGGCCTCGACCTGGCGCTCGAGCGAGCGGCGGATATCGAGATCGGTGCGCAATCCCAGCTCTTGCGCGACCAAGTCCTGGGCGCGGGCGCGCATCCCGTCCTTGATGTAGTCGCGGGAGATGACGAGGTCCTGGCTGTCTTCGGCGATGCCGCGCACGATGAGGTGGACGTGCGGGTGCTGGGTGTTCCAGTGATCGACGCCCACCCAGTCCAGCTTGGTGCTGAGATCCTTCTCCATTTGCCCGACCAGCTCCCGCGCAAAACCCCTGAGGTCGGCCATCTCGGGCGCATCCTCGGGCGAGACGATGAAACGGAAATGGTGGCGGTCATTCTGACAGCGCTCAGCGAAGGCCTTTGGATCGGCATCCTCGGTGCCCGGGCCCAACAGCCGGGCCTTCTCCCCGTCCCGGGTAACGCCCTCGCGCCGGAGGTAGCCGAGATGGGCTCCGAGCGGCGCCGAGCGCGTTCTATGACGAACGACGCGGGTCTTGATCGTCACCAGACGCGAGCGGCCGGTGAGCAGACGGTTTGCCCGCACGCTGGCGACCCGGCCGCGGCCGAAGGTCGAGCGGCTGGCGGACCCGAGGCGACCCTGTCGCGAGATCCCGCCACCGGCGCGCTGAGCCGCGGCAAGGGCCTGCGCGATGAAGGGCTTGGCGCGCTGGCTTCGCGAGGAGCGGATGCGGCCGGGTCGCGCCTGGAAATCGTTCTCTTCAGCCATTGCCAGCCTCGGCAATGTGCGAGAAGCAGAAACCCTGCAATGAGTTGATGGTGAAGCGCACATTGCGCGGCGAAGCCACACATTGCCAAATCAGAGAAAAACTAAAGCAAGAACAACCGACCGACCGAGCCGCACCTTGCGGCCTTTTATCTCGCCCTCGTTCGGTCGTTGCTTCTCTCCTCATGTTCTCCCGGTCGCTGGTTCCCAGGACCCAACTTCGAAGCCAAAAGGCTCTCGGTGCACGCGGCGGTTTGCGACAAAATGCAGTTCGGGTCGTTGCGGTGGATCCTCTCATAGCGCCTGCCCGAACACGGCGGCTGGTGGCCGATTCATTGCGAAAGAGCCGCAGCGACTTCGCAGTTGACTTGCGAAGCCCCCACTGTTTGCGAGCGTTTGCGATAGCGATCGTTACCCGAAGGGCCGAGACACCCGTAGGGTGGCTCGGTGAGGAGCGAAGCGACGAGTAGAGCGCGGGCCGAAGGCATCGCCCGTACGCCATCAGCACGTTATGATCGCACTCCTGCGCGAACTCTTGCCGCGTGAGCGAGGGTCCTTCAGCAGCAAACCCGAACGTCTTGGCGTCATGACCATGTTGTGGCGTTTCGAATGTAAACCGAATGTCCGTCACGGGACGCCCGCGACGTGGAAACTGACGAGTGATATCACGAGCTGCCCGATGTGCAGCCGCCGGACGCTTACTCGTTGCCTGCTCTTCTCCCTCGCCTGCTCTTTCCTTCTCGCAAGAACATGCTGAAACACGCCTCCGCACGAATTCGGAACCGATGGCGGTAGCTCGCCGCCATCGCGCAGCGGATATCCAGATGTCCGCAGCACGGGTGCTCGCAGCCGTGTATCGATCCGGATTTTCGTGTTGGCGACGTCGCCCATTCATTGCGATCGTCCCGTTGCCCCGAGTGCGACAAACAGACCCTCCGACCGCGGCGCGATGGCCGAGAGATCGTGCACGCGAACCGCAGCCGGCATGTCGTTCGTGGGTCGATCAGGTGTCGCTCGCGCGGCAGATGGCGGACCCTCAGCGTGCCCGAAAAAGAGCGGCGCCCACGTCCAGGATGATCGAGAGAAGGCCGCGATGAGGAGAGGTTCTGGCGTCCTCTCCGCATCGACAAAAGGGACGATGGCCGCGACATAGGCTGTGGTCTCCGTTGGCAGCGGACGATGTCTGTCGCGGTAATCCTCGTAGCGGCCGGGGCCCGCGTTGTAGGCCGCGAGGAAGCCCGGCGAGCCGTAGCGGTCATGCAGCTCGCGAAGGAAGGCCGCGCCAGCCAGGATGTTGTCATGCGGATCGAAGGGATCGCGTCCGAGACCATAGCGAGCGCGCATATCCGCCCAGGTCTTGGGCATGAGTTGCATCAGGCCGAGCGCGCCTTTGGGTGAAACCGCGCGCGGCTCACCATGGCTCTCGATCCGCATCACGGCGCGAATCCATGCCGCCGGAATGCCGAAGCGCCGCGCGGCTTCCGCCACAGGCATGGCATAGCGATCGCTCGCCGACTGACGTGGCGCCGGTGCGGCCTGTGCGGACACCGCCAGCGATGGCCCGCCGATCACGAGCAGGCCAGCGAGAAGGATGGCAAAACCCGCCTTGTCTCCGCCATGACGTGAGCGTGCCCTCGTGCTCGCATCCGTCAAGGGTTCGCGCGGTGCGCCGGCCTGCGGCCGCCCTTGTCCGCCGCTGTGCGCGACGGCCGACTGACGCTCGAGCGGGACGAAGGGATGAGACGGCTTTCCCGCAAACAAAGGGATGGAGCTTGGATGCGCCTGATTGCCGGCACGCGTACCAGGACTCTGCATGCAATCAATCCCGCTCGGCACGTTGGGGCAGACGATTCCAGTTCAGCACCCAGGCCGATTTGTCGTCGCCCGATTGGAAGAGGTTGGCGCGAATCGGCCGCGGCAGCGCCGGGTCGTCGATGATGAGCGAAACGTAGTCGCCCGCCTTCTCTCCAGTCCGCTTCCAACCTGCGCCGATCTCCGGGCCCTCGGCATCGCCAAGGTGGATGCGGTAGTCCGGCGCATTCTCGGCATGCGAGGATTCGGCCGGAGTGAGGATGAGAATCCGCTCGAAAAGAAGCGTTTGAATGCGCCCGGTGAAGCCGGACTTCTCGCGGGTGAACTGACCGATTTGCGCCATGGGAAATCTCCTTGGTTGGCGGGTTGGGAAGCGGGTCAATGGGTGGCGGCGCGCCAGACGAAGCGGCCATGGCCCTCCTCGTCGGTCCAAAGCGGGACCGCGCGGGCGACGAGCGAGGTGACGGGGAGCGGACCGAAATAGCGGCCGTCCAGGCTGTCCGGGACGGACGGGTTCATGAGGAAGACTTCGCCCGGTTGCAGGGTGTGGCAGCCGCTCCAGCGCGGCAGCGGACGGCCGAGATGGTCGCGATCATGTGCGGCGCCGACATCGACACGATCGACGGTGATGGCCTCGCCGGACCGGCACACGGTTTGCCCTGGCAGCGCCATCACATGCTTCAGCAGCAGCACACTTTTCGGAAGAAAGCCGCCGTCGGCAAGCAGGCCTGCGATCGGCTCCGGTAGTCGCACCGCGACCAGTTCCAAGGCGTGCAGCTCTCCAACCGGATGCAGCGCATACAGCCCTATCGGCGTGCTCGCCGTGGCGTTCCAGATCAGCCGCGGCGCGGGATGAACGAACGCGAGGCCGCTCGCCACGAGCATCGCTATGTATGTCAACATCACGTAGCCGAAGCGGGTCATGGCGTGACGCTCCGGCGCTTGAGCCAGGCCACATGCTGCTCGCGCGTGTAGGCGCGCGGCTCATGGCCGGCGGCGAGGCGGTTGTGCAGATGCCGCCAGTATTCGGGTGCGACGTCGGCCGGATCGATCCTTAGCGCCTCGATGGCGTCGATCGCCTGCAGCACGCGCTCGACCTTCGGCCAGCTATCGACGCGAAGAAGGATCTCGCCACCGGGCCGCACGAACGGCAGCGTCTGATAGCGATTGCCGGGCGCTACGGCGCACACGATGTCCATGCGCGAGACGACGGTGCCGTAGTCGTTCGATGCCCAGCGGACGAAGCCGAAGATGCTGCCGGGCGCAAAGCTCGAAATACTGCGACGGCGGTCGAGAATCTTCTCTTCAGTGCGCCGGCCGAAGCGGAGCCAGTGCTCGATCCTCTTCTCGATCCAGGTCAGTTCGACTTGCGTGAGCACAACGTCGCGCCGGTGCGAGGGCGGCATGGCGCGCGGCGGCAAGGCCTCGTTGTCGTTCATGACGGCTCTCCGGGATCGTTGGGGAATTCGCGCGCCAGCAATTCGCGGAGCATCTCGGCCACGGTGACGCCGCGCTGGAACGCGGCGACCTTGATGCGGCCGCGCAGGGCCTGTGTGACGTCGATGGTCAGTCGCGCGGTGAAGGCGGCTGCGTCATTCACGCCGCGTGGCGTTACATCGCTGGCCTTGATCCAGCTTTCGGCATCGCCAGGGCGCGACGCGAAGCCGCGCTTGGTGGAGCGCTCGCTCATGGCGCGAACCTCGCGACTTCAGCGGCGAGCGCGGTGATCTCACGGGCGGCGGCGCACTGCTTGGCGAACTCGAAGACGAGGCGGCCGGATTGCGCGGCATCGGCGAAGACGACGCGTTGGCCGATGGTGCTTCCGAGCACCGGCGGATCGTGATCGGCGAGCGTTTCAGCGGTTTCGCGGGCGATGATCGTGCGCGCGCCGCAGCGGTTGAGGACAAAGCGCGCGGCGAGCTGTGGCCGGTAGATACGAGCCTCCCGCAGCAGAGCGCGCATCTCGGCCGACGCCCAGCCATCGAACGGCGAAGGCTGCACGGGGATCAGCACCAGATCAGACGCCAGCAGCGCCGAACGCATCAAGCCAGCGACGCGCGGCGGCCCGTCAATGACGACATGATCGGCGGTGCGCGCGATCTCCGGCGCCTCGCGATGGAGCGTATCGCGCGCGAGGCCAACGACGCCGAACAACCGTGGGACGTTCTCCCGTGCCCGCTGCTGCGACCAGTCCAATGCCGAGCCCTGCGGGTCGGCATCGATCAGGGTCACGCGCTTTCCGCGCAGCGCCCATTCACCGGCGAGATGCAGGGCGAGCGTGGTCTTGCCGACCCCGCCCTTCTGGTTGAGCACGGCGACGATCATCGCTTGCCTCCCGTCTTGCGGTCGAGAAGCGGCAGAGATGGTTGGCTTGGAGGCTTGGTTGGCTGCGGCTCAGCACCACTCGCCGCGGCGTTATCCGCAAGACGTACCGCCCCACTACAACAGTTAGATTCTAAGTTAGACTCTAAGTTAAGGCCCGGAATCACGGTTTCCGGCCAAAGCGTTAGTTGCGGTTCGCGCGTGCGAAGTCCCGATAGGGCTGCGTACGGAATCCCGAACCGGTTTGCGTGCGAAGTCCCGAGCACTTCCACAGCACCGTCCACAGGGGCAGTGGATAATTTCGCCGGCACGATGCGCAGCAACTCGCGGCGCGCCTTCCGCTCGATACGCAAGCAATAGCCCGGCAACGGCTGGCGCGCCGCGATGCGCCGGATCTGCAGCGCAAAATCAGAAACACGCACCAGGCTGCCCGACTTCGCATGGAGGTGCGCGACCTCGAATAGCCAGCCTCTCGGCTGGCGACCGGCGTGCTTGCGCGCAACGCGGTAGAGCCAGCGCTCGATCCCGCCGGTCAGGCTGAAATAGGCCGGATCGATCGTGAGAACGAGTGAGCGATCAATGACGCCGCGATAGAACCAGTCGGGGAGGACGAATTCCATCCCCTGCACCCGACCGTCGCGCGTCGCGCATTCCTCCCACTCATTGATCCAGGAGAACTGGTGTCGCCGCCAATGCTTGCCCTGCCGGATGGTGGTGCGGATAACCGTCGCCTGCAGGCGGGCCAATGCCCCCTTCAGCAGCTTGTAGTCGCGGGCGCCGGTCTGCCGGCCCACGGCTGTCAGGAGCTGGTAAGGCGTGAAGCGCAGGAAGCGCGAGGTTTTGAGACCGAGGTTCTCGGCCTCGACAATCTGGCTGGCCGCCCAAATCAGCACGTCGGCGTCCCAGATCGTCGCCATGCCGTGCTCGGGAACCGCATAAACCTCGACGCGGATGTCGCCGGCTTCATAAAGGATCGGCGTCGTGCGCTTGGCCTTTGCGAGCGAGAAGAATGGCCGTTCCATCAGGTCGCGCTGGTCGCGCGGGCTGGCGTCGCCGGTGGCGACGACGAACGGGTCGAGCTTGCTTCGCTCGCTGGGCGTAATGAGGCGGCGCAATGACATGGCGAGCGTCGCTTCAGCGATGCGCATTGCCAGCGGTGCGGGCCTCGACGTAGCGAGGATCTGACGTTGAGCTGCAGGCGGCCTGATCGGCCCAGGCTTCGAGATCGCTGATGGCGTAGACAACGCGGCCGCCGAGCTTGCGGAAGGTCGGGCCGTTGCCGTGACAACGATATTTCTCAAGCGTGCGCGACGAGAGGCCAAGGAGGCGCGCGGCCTCAGGCGTGCGCACGTAGCGCGTGGTGAGCTGCGCGGTCCGGTCGAGCATGGGAGATCTCCGTCTTGCCTTGAAGCGCCGCGGCCAAGTCGCGGCATGTCGGGGCCAGAGTGGCGGAGAGTTCGGGCGTTGGGGGTGGACGAAAGTTTACGCGGATTTGTGTCCCCCCACGGTCGCAGCAAGGCGAACCGAGGCGCTATCAGCGGGGCGCGGTTTTGGCGTCATCACGGCGGATGGTTTGGAGGGATCGAGAGGCCGGTCAGAGGCCGCGCAGGAGTTTCAGATAGCCTCGTTCGACCAAGGCGATCGAATCATGAATGAGGCGGTTGGCCTTACGGCGGGCATGCGAATCCTTCCACTCGACCGAACGGCGGTGGGCATGGTCGGACGCGAGCACCTTCGCTGCCACGTCCCGAGGACCACCGCCCAGATCGTGAACGTCGAAGGCGTGAAGGAGCTGAATCAGTCGCCGCTTCTGGAACGACGTGAGCCGCAGCGCCGCCGGCAGAAGACTGATGCGTTGGCCAGCAAGGCGGCGCGCAAAGCGAAGCGCCACGTCGGCCCGCAGTTCGCCCATGCTGTCGAGCGGCAGAAGCACGGCGGGACGCTGCGCGGCCTGCTCGTCACGCAAACGGACATGAAGTTCACCCGATCCCTCCGCGATCACCAGTTCGCGACCGTCAGCATCTGTCCGCTCGACAGGCGGCTGTCCGAAAGCATCGCGATCGATCGAATGAACGGTCGTGAAGCCCGACGGCGCGGGCTCCAGGATCAAAGTTCCAGGTGATGCCTCGGGCAGCCAAATGGCTGGTTCGGGCCCAACCGGAGAGGCGGGGTCATGGGCGAAATCGCAACCCCCATCGGCGTGCGAAACCAGTTCGGATGGTCTCAGGATCAGCGCCGTCGCGCGCGACCTGGCGCTTCGTGCGGGCAAAGTCGCGGCGGTAGTCCGCGTTGCGGCGAAGGAACTCGAGGGCGAAGCCCGGGCGCTCAAGGCGATTGAGGCGATCGATGGTCTCCGGCGAGCGCCAGTACTGGGTCGGCATGGTGTGTCATCTCTGCTTTCTGTTTGTCCTCCCGAAGGAGGGGACACACCACGGTCCGGAAAATCGGCTCGGCGGGCTAGACCTTCAGGTTGCATCACGCGAGATCGCAATTTGCGTGACGGAACGCAGTTCACTGCATCCGCGGTTCCAAAAGATGCTGATATCCGGCTTCCGACATCCATCGCGCCCGGGCGAGATGGCTGTCGTGGACGAGTTTGGCACGATCCGGTTCGCGCGCAGGGTCGAGGCCGAAGATCACGCAGACCACCTCCCGCCAGTCAGCGCCCTCTTCTTCGGCCATCAACAACCGAACATAGATTGCAAGATGTTTCTCGTCGTAGGTGTTCACGCGATCGGTTATTGGCGGCTGATCCCGGAATGGCAGTTCGTTCATTGCAATTGCCCCCACAGATCAATGCGGCGATTAGAATTCATCTAAGCCCCGGAACTTTGCAAGCCGCGAAACCGTCACATGCGATTTGCGCGCGATGCGCAGATCGTATCACGGCGCTCCCCGCGAGCGGCAAACCAGGCCCAATCCAGAAGATATGAATAGCACACCGCCGTACGAATCGGAACGATCGTTCCTGGAACGATCGTGCCGATGTGAGTTCCCTTGTCGCCATGGATCTCAAGGAGGTCATGGCGATCAATCTGCGTCGGATACGTCATGTGAAGAAGATGACGCAGGAAGAATTGGCCGATGGCGCCGGACTGAGTGTCCGTTACGTCGGCGCAATCGAACGCGCCGATGTGTCGGCCAGCGTGACGGTGCTCGGCCGAATCGCGAAGGCACTAGGCGTCGAAGCAGCCGATTTGATTAAACGAACGGCGGCTCATCCTCATCGGGCGCGCTGACAGAGTGTATTTGTGCTATGCTGCCGCATTGACTGGTTAAGAACCAACTCCGCGCTGCGTCACGCTTAAGTGGATAGGCGGCTTCGGCCAAATCTGCTCTGTTTCCAAGGACGCTTGCTCCACCCAAGGGATTGGCGGCATGGTTGGAGGATGGATTAGCCACGATGACCTTATACGAGCACTTGCCTGCCGACATCCGCGAAGTCGTGGACGCTTATGTCGCGGACCTCAAGCCCCAACCTTGGCGAATTCGCTTCCTCTTGCTGATTGATGTCCTCCAAGAGAAATTGGAGACCGGGGCCGCCGCTGAGCACTTGCGTCTGCTTCAACAATGGACCGGCATCGTGACGGCGATCTTGGAGCACTTGCCGCCTGACAGTTCGGTCGTCGAATGTTTGGGGTTGATGAGCATCAGCTTCAACGACCATTGGCGCGCTCAAGCGCTCGGCCAGATCGAACGGGATCCCACAGTGCTGGATCGGTTGCTCGCAATTTGCCCCGACTGGGAAGACATCGTCAAAACCGTGTTGGAGACCAATCAAAGGCGGCCGATCAAGGCGGGACAGGTCCGCGGTCGCTGATCGGGACCAACCGGCCATCCGCACCGGCTCGCGAAGCTCTGCACGGCCAGCTCTTGAGCAAGGTGATGCCCCGCCCGGGCCAGCCGGGCGAGGCATCGCGGATCGGATCAGTCGCCGTTGCGGCGGCTGGGACGGGACCAGATCAGGCTGAAGCCCTCGCCGTCCTCGTCGTTGAAGAGGTTGGCGAAGATCGGAGCGGTGAAGCTCGGATCATCTAGCTTGAGGCCCAGATAGTCGCGGCCCTCGTTGGAGCGCTTGGACCAGGCGGCGCCGATCTCGACGCGGCCGCAGTAGACCCGGTGGCTGGGGGCGTTCTCGCCGGTGCGGGTGGTTTCGGGGACGATCCGGACATTCTTGGCCTGGACCGAGAGGGTGACGATTTCGCCGGCGAATTCGTTCGAGCCGGTCTTCTTGAAGGTGCCGATGGTCGCCATGGTAGTTCTCCTTGATCTCTGTTTTCCGAGCCCGCACCTTGCGGCCTCGATGGTGATCGACAGGCCGGAGGCGATCGACGGCGCACCCCGAAGGGGCTCGACAGCAAAGGAGGAACTTTCTTGCCTCGCGCGAGGAATGACGGCGCGGCCGGCAGGGGAAGAAAGTTGTGACGCCGCTGTTGCGCCATAGGCGGTCGAGGCCTCAGCCGGCCTTCGGCTAGATCCATCCATCGAAGAGGCCGATTGGTGCGCTCGATCAGAACAGATCTGACATCAAGGAGAACGTGGCGATGCTCGCGCCCGCAAAGTCCGGCAAGCGAATTCGACGGAGATTGGCTCCCGTGCTGCCCGGCGACGGACGGATCTAAGTTTCCGCGACCGCAATTAAGCGATGGGCCCATCGACTCGACTTGTTGGCCGTGTTCGTGAGGCGTCATCGCCTGGACCACCGCGTCTCAACCGCCGCCGCTAGCTCGGCCACCCCGCAATGACTCAAGTCTCAACGCACAGACCGCTGCCTATCGAGTATCGAGGATGAGCACTGCGAGCGCTCGGCGCGCTTGATCTGGTCCCACTCCACGACCGCCGCTACTGTGTTAGCCCTGCGCCAAATCCCGTCCGGCTGGTCCGGGTGCGGCCATTGCCGTAAAAGCGGATGAACGCCGTGATTGTGACCGCGGTCGCGCCAACGATCGCAAAGATCGTTTGCCAGATGGGCGAAGGCATTGCCATCCGGGCGATTCCGCGCGTCGCGTTATAGCCGGCGACGGTCGCAGGCGCGATATAGAGGAGGAGGATCAGGAGTCTAAGCCAAGTCCATGGCACGAAGGCGAACGCGAGTTGGCCAATACAAATGGTTGCACCACCCGCCACAAGCCCTGCTGCGGTGCCGCCGAGCACACCGGCGCCAGTGTGGAAGGCCCAGATGCCGATCGTCAGGCCAACAGAGAGGGGTAGCGCGAAGACAGCAAGCGTGAAGAGCAGCCAGCAGAAAAAGCCGATGCCAACGACGACGAGCAGCGGTCCAAAGAAGATCATGGCGGTGGTCTCCGTGAGCTAAAGGTCTGACGGTCACGCCTTCCACCACCACCACGGCGTACGCATGAGTATAACGGGAAACGACCACGATCGGGAGCGGAGATCCCGAGGGAATTCCGCAGCCGTCGCGTAACGATCCGCCCCTTCACGGCTGGAAAGGGTCGAATTCGTGGAGGATGGCGGCGGGATCGCCATCATATTCACCGGACGGCATGACACCGTATCCGCCTATGCCGGTGCGGAAGATAACGACGCAGACCATGAGGGTGGTGGCGAGGTTCCAGGCGTTGGCGAAAGCGAGCGATTGAGACATCGATCCGGCTCCTGTGCTGAGGCGGGGACCATCCCCGCGCGACAGGCGCCCGATGTGTCCGGCCGGGGCCGCGATCACCGCGCAGACGAAGGCGGAGCGGCGGCACGCATCAGCATAAGCCGACCCCTTGTGGGTTGATGGCGTCAGGCACTCGGCTGGGACCAAGGATCAGCGCTATGGAAGCGGGGTGGTGTCCGCCGGCAGGAGCCCGGTTGTCAGGATCGCGTGGCTTTCGGCTGGAACATCATTGCCGTCACGGTGCGACGGCTGATCGGCTAGGATGAATTGTGAGTCGACGCGCGGTAGAGGTCGTCACAATCATTCGAGCCTCAACAGACAAAACATTAGGTAACAAGCCATGGGAGAGATCAACATCCCCCGCGTTCAACAGAATGCTCTCAAAGAGATCGACGACAACGAACTGAACAGGCTTGTCGATCAGGCGATCCGGGAAGAACGAATGGGTGATCTGAATCGGCTGCCTCTCACAAGCTGCGGTCCCTACATCTCAAAAAAGCTCCACTACTTCGAACAGGCCCTAGCGAAACACCGCGAGGCCAAGGCGCCACGAAAGCGCGCGGAAACAGCACACACCCTGCAGCGCGCGGGCAGTGATTTATCCTTCGCGGTCGATGCCATGAAGCGACGAATGGAAGAGGAACGGAAGGAAGGGCAGATCTTCTACGTCGATGACCCGATCGTGCCGCCTTACCACTTCGATAAACACCTGATTGTCAGAGTGAGCTATCGGTGGCGCCGGACCGTCGATGATGATTGGACGTCCGGCAGCATAACGTTCGTCCATGACGTAGATCTACGTCCCAACTATACGATCCCTGCTCCCAAACGAAAGCCGAGCGCCGCCAAGCAGGAGCAGGATCGGCAGACCGAATTGGCTGAAACATGGCAGCACCTGATGAGAGGAGCGCTCTATTCGGTCAGGGACTATTTTAGGGAAGGTGGTGACGGAGACAAGATTCCGCAGACCTTTCAGGCGGCGGTCGATTCGCATACCCGCGGGCTGAATAATCACAGCACTCGGTTCTGGCACCAGCCCGCCTGATTTTTTCGAGGCCTGCTCCCATCGCCTTCGAGCCGCCTGATTCTTGCTCCTTCAGGCTCGCAGGCTCGGCAGCGGTTTCGCGGTCTGACAGATACATTCCGAAAGTCGCACTGGGGTCGATTCACGACCCCGCAAGTCCTTACATCAGGAAGCGAATGCGCGGAAATCGCCGTCGGCCGCCTTGCGCAAGGTCGTCTCCGCTTGGCCCAGAACAACATCCCACAGCGCTGTGTCTAACTCGCAATAGTCGAACAGGAATTGCATAATGCGCAGCTGATGTTCAGCCACCATCCAGCGCACAGAATGGACGAAGGATTCACTTTCGACCAAGCCATATCCAGCGAGGAACGATCTCCACAACAGGCCGGCATTCCCCTCGTTCATGAATTCCAACCATAGAACCATGGCCGCCAGGTCGAGCCATTGAGGGCCGCTACCACAATCATCGAAATCGAAAAATGTGATGCGCTCACCCTCGATCCGCATGTTCATCGGCCGGACATCGCCATGACAAAGCCCAGCCGGGCCAATTGCTTTGTTTGCACCGAGGCCCACGAGCAGATCCAATGATTTTCCGATCTCATTGGCAACAAGTTGAGATCTATCGGCGATCATCGCGAGGGTCTGCTTGCGCCTGTCGTCGCTCAAGAGCTCCCTCTTCGGGGCAAGAGCCGCGAGACGATTCTGTCGATGCAAATGTGACAGGGCGGCACCCGCGCGATGCCAATCTGCCGCGGTTGCCGCCAACTCACGCCCCGCAGCTGGAGTGAACACCCCAAGAAGGCGTTTGCTGCCATCAGGCAATTCGAAGGTAGAGAACGACCGGCCCACAAGATCGATCAGAGGTCGAGAGACCTCAAGTGCGGGCGTACCTTCAACGGCTTGGAGCACAGCCATTTCGTCGGCGACGTCAGCGACAGAGCGGCCCCAGTTTCGATATAAGCGGATGAAAGCCAGATCTTGCGACCCGTCACGAACGACAAAGGTCCAATTTGCACCCTTGACAACTGTTGAGATGCTTCCGGTGAGGTTATAGGCACCTGCAACATATCCGGAAATCGCCCGTTCGACAGTCGCTCGCAATTCCTGTTCCATGTCCACTTGGTTCAGCATTAAAGGGCGCTCGAATTACCACGAGGGCAACGCTTCGTCCCTTGACAGCTGAAATGCGGTGAGCAGAGCAGCTATGCGGCAGCATGGAAAAAGGACCATCCTGAGAAACCGTGGGGGAGGATACCTGGAGACATCATGTTTGGGCTGAGGACTGCCCAACGTGAGACGGTCTCGAAATCAGCCTGATCATTTCGAAGGGGCGGCATCTCCTTCGATGGCCTCGCGCTCCAGCCAAAACCCTCCCGCTTGAAACCAGACCTTTTCTGCATCGTTGTGGCTCGGATCACCCACGTGCAGCGCGCGAATTGGAACTTTGCCGGGCGGCAGGCCTTCGAGCGCCTCATGCAGACGTTGTCCCGCCTCCTCGTCGCGTCCGCCGATGCAAGGATAGATCGAGACGGCACCAATCGAAAAGGCCTCGAATCGGTTTCGACCCCGGATCACGCGAAGAAGAAAGCCCCTCCAGGAATCGTCAGTCAGCGGCATCAGAAGCCGGCCGCGTTCGACCAACCGATCGAGCCAGAGGCGGGATGGGTGGGTCGATCCGGCG
Organism: Bradyrhizobium commune; assembly: GCF_015624505.1. Taxonomy (NCBI): domain Bacteria; kingdom Pseudomonadati; phylum Pseudomonadota; class Alphaproteobacteria; order Hyphomicrobiales; family Nitrobacteraceae; genus Bradyrhizobium; species Bradyrhizobium commune. Next base: position 6,605,931 of record NZ_CP061379.1, read on the forward strand.
AATACGATGATGACGTCAAGTTCACCGACGTCCACGGCCCGGCCGTCGCCTGCGACCACGTTCACCTGCGGCCAGTTCACGAGATTCGCTCGGGCTTGGGAGGCCAGCATCGGGTCGGCTTCAACTGCAGTCACGCGACCGACGGATCCGACGATCTCAGCCAGCACCGCCGAATAGTACCCGGTCCCGGCACCGACCTGGAGCACGCGTTCGCCCCGCGCGATGTCGAGATGCTCCAAGTTGCGGGCCCAGAAGCTCGGCATCCCATTGTTGAGATTGCGGCTCGCATCGATCGCCACGAGAACGTCATGATAAAGCCAGCGCGGGTTGGTATCGGGGGTCAGGAATGCGTCGCTGTACGGGTCCGAGATGATGCGCCAGGGGCCAAGGCTGACGAATTGCTCGCGTGGAACAGACGCGAATGCCTCGATCAACTGCGGGTTACGCAGCACCGGGACCTTGTATCGCAGGTCTTCGGCATACCAGCGGCGCGCCGCCGCCAACGTGTCGTCCATGGAGGCTCTCCTGTTGTAATACAGACGATGCGCCTGAGGAGCACCCACGCGGACACGTCAAAATTTTTTCCATCCGCTGTCCGCACTGGGCCAGGTGAAGCGCATAACGATGTGACCATGGAACGATTGACGATAGCTCCCAAGTCCGATGACGCGGTTGGCCGCGCGGTCGATGTCGCGGCCGCCATCGATGCACTGTCCGATATCGAGCTCGTGCGGCTAAAAGCTCTGGCGCGGTTGTGGGGCCGCAACCTGCCGGGAGGACTGGGCTGGAACGACATCCTCCACGAGGCGATCGCACGTGTCCTCGATGGTTCGCGCCCTTGGCCGGCCGACGTACCCATCCTGGCGTTCCTGTCGGGCGTCATGCGCAGCATTTGCAACGATTATTGGCGGCGTGCGCGGCTTGAGCAAAGGCTGCTTGTGAGCCGCGATGATCCGGACCAGCGAAGCTGGCCCGGTGAGGAGGGCGATGAAGTGCCCGACCCGGAGCGGGTGCTGGCCGCCGCGCAGACATTGGCCAACGTCTATCGGCTGTTCGAAGACGATCCGCTGGCGCTGAAGATAATTGCGGGCCTGGCCGACGGCCTGGCAGCCAGAGAGATCTGCAAAGTCAACGGCATATCCGAGCTCGACTACGACACGACGCGACGGCGGATGCGACGCGCTCTGCTGCGCGATCAACGGAACTGGAGCAAGTGATGACACGCTGGCACCCAAGTCGCGATCTGATCCGCTTGCTCGAAGCACTGAGCGAGGAAATCCTCGACACGAGTGACGAGGAGGTGCGGCAGACCTCCGGTCTGCAAGGATGGACAATCGCCAACACCGCCCTCGAGGTCAGAGGGGTGATCAAGGCTGCGCGTGGGGACGAGAGTGGGAGCCTTGCTCGAAATTGTGATCTGAACGAAGATCCGAGCGAACCCGGAGCAAGGCTGCGGCGGACGCGTGCGGGTCGCGGCGCGTCGCACGATCAGCGGCACTGAACGATCCCGAGGGCACCTAGTCTTCGGAATTTGCGGCAGCGCTCACGCGCCGCCGAATTTCCAGACGGGGATGCCGAGCTTCTTGGCCTTGTCAGCGAGATTGTCCTGAATGCCCGTGCCTGGGAAGTGCATCACCCCGATCGGCAGCTCGTCGAGCATCGCATCGTTGCGTTTGAACGGAGCGGCCTTGGCATGCTTTGTCCAGTCGGGCTTAAAGGCGATCTGCGGGACCTTGCGGTTGTCGGCCCACTTGGCGGCGATCAGCTCGGCGCCCTTGGGAGATCCGCCGTGCAGCAGCACCATGTCCGCATGCTTGGCGTGCACTTGGTCAAGTTTGGCCCAGATCAACCGGTGATCGTTGAAGTCGAGACCGCCGGTCAGCGCGACCTTTGGGCCGGGCGGCATGAGCACCTGATTGTCGGCGCGCTTCTTCGCGGCCAGGAAATCGCGGCTATCGATCATCGCGGAGGTCAGATTGCGGTGGTTGACCCTCGAGCCGTTGCGCGGCCGCCAGGCGGAATGAGTGTGGCGCTCAAACTCGTCGGCAGCCTGATCGCGCATCAGCTCAAAGGCGTTGCGTCGCTCGATCAGCGTCTGCCCTTCCGCCGTCAGGCGCTCCAGCTCGACGGATTTGATCTCGCTGCCGTCTTGCTCCCGCTGCGACCGCCGCTGTGCCATCTCGTTGTCGTCGAGCCCGCGCTCGATCCTGTCGACGGCACGATGGAAGACGTTCACAGTCGACCAGAGCAGGTCTTCGAGATCGGGCTCAAGACGAGTATCGGACAGCGCCACCACAAGGGCATCGAAGATCTCGGCGACGCTGCCGGCGAGGACCCGCGCTTCAGGAAGCCGCCGGGGATCGGGCTCGTCGTGGAAGGGGCGGTAGCCATAGAGCTGGAGTTCCTGGAGGATTTGGTCGGTCGGGGATGAACTGTGGTGCGGCTCGAAATCGTTGTCGTGGTCGGCGGTCATTGCGGCTTTCCTCGTCGGATCGACCGCGCCCATCGCGGCCTTCATGGCGACGAAGGCGGCGGGCGGAACGGACTTGCACCCGCAGCGTGAGCTGTGGGCCGGAGCCTTGGCGGAGGACCGAAGGGGGCCGACTATTTTGCCTCGCGATGTAAAGGCGGCTCCGCCGCCGACGGAAAATAGTCGGCCCACGAGGTTGCCGGTCCGGACCGCTTGCCGCCCGATCGCCCTCTCGGAAGGCCGTGGGTACGGACCTCTCCGGCGCCGAGGGGAAGCAGGACCACCGGCCCGCTGGTAACGCAGCGGCCACGCCACCCCTGCCCGTTCCGGCTATGCCGCCAGCTCCATAAAGCGGGCGACGTCGTGCGCCGCAATCTGCATACGGCTCGAGGTCCGAAGGGCGTCAAATCCGAGCAGGCGAAGATCCTCGTTGAAGTCGCCAAGCCGTGGCGAGATCACCATTGGCTCGATCCCGGCCTCCTGCGCCCGATCGATCAAGGTCGCCATGGCGCTATCACCGGCAGGATCGTCATCGCGGGCGATGTAGAGGCGGCGGAGCGTGTCCGGGAGAAGGATGGCAGAAAGATGCGCTGCCGAGAGGGCTGCGACCATCGGCATCGTCGGCAGGACGCTGCGGAGCGACAGCATCGTCTCGATGCCCTCGCCGGCCGCCATGACTTCGCCAGCTACGCCAAATCGAACGGCGTGACCAAGCAGGTCGCCCATCGCCCGCCTTGGCGTGTCGATCCGCGCCTTGCCGAGCGTCGTCTCGCTGAAGCCTTCGGGGTCAAGCCAGGTGCGATGCGCGCCGGTCAGATGGCCGAAGCGATCCGTGACGGCGGCGATCATCGCCGGCCAGGTCTCGGTCGGGCTGTGGTCGTCGGGCCGGTAATAGCAGCGTGGGTGAAAGCGCAGACTTCCGGTTTCGTGCAAAGCCGTAATGCCGCGATTGCGGAGATACGCTTCCACGAGTGTGCCCACGATCGACTGTGATATGCCGAAGAGCCGCCGCGCTGCCTCTGGCGATCCAAGGGGCGCAGGCGATTTTCTCGACCGGAGGCGACTTGGCTCTGGCTGCAGTTCTGAACTCGGCAGACTCAGAAAGCGTCGTGCCTCATTGGCGACATCGCGAAAGTCGGTGAGCCCGCAGCTCTCGCGGATCACGTCGAGCAGATCGCCATGTTCGGCCGAGGCGGCATCTCGCCAATGCCCGGCGGCGCCAGGACCCGATTCCGGTCCGCTGAGTCGAACGAACATCGACCGGCCGGGCGTATTGCGGACGTCGCCCACTGTCCAGTAGCGGCCCTGGCGCCGCCCGTTGGACAGGTAATGGCGGCAGACCGCTTCGGCGTCACGCGCGAGACGGCGGGCCAGTTCGGAGGCATTGGCGCGGGCCATCAGGCGACCCCCCGCTCGCCGATGCGCGCGATCGGATAGTGGTCGAGCACCTTTGCCAAGACGGTGACGCCGGTCGCATCTGATGGCACGAACATGCGTAGCTTCCACGAGATGATCTCGCTGAAGAGGCCGTAAGCGCGCAGCCGGTCACGCATCGCATCGGTGAAGCCGGACAGCTCGATGCGATGGGTGCCCATCACGCGGACACGACGGAGCTGCAGGTCCTCGGCGAGGTCGAGCACGGCGCGCCCCTCCATCAGCGCCGAGAAAGCTTCGTGTGGGCTCAAGCTGCCAGTGCCGGTCGCGCAAGCGTTCGCCGCCCAGGCTGGCGAGACCCTGCGACCGATGATGCGCTCACCCTCGTCGGTCTGGAGCCGATAGACGCGGGTCGACTCGTTCGGCAGTCGCTTCCAAATCGGCAACAGCAAGCCTGCGACGATGTGGAGAGTGCTATCTGCAAACTCGGGTACCTCGACGACTTCGCCGTTCCATGCCGCGGCGAACCTCGCACGATCCGCAGGCAGCCAGTGGCTTTCGACCATCATTTTCATTGAAGCGTGATGGTGCTCCATGGGGCGGATCAGCCGCACGCGGCGTTCGATCTCGCCGTCATCGAGCATGAGGCTCGGCGCAGGAATCTGCACCGCGGCGCGCCCTGAGCGCTCGTTGAGCAGTAGCACCACCCGAGCATCGGCAAGATGATCAAGCGCGTGATTCAGCGTCATGGGGCGATTGCGCCGGCGCTCGGTGATGGTGAGCAGCCGGGTTTCCGCGCCGGTTGCAGGGTGCGTATAGATCGTGCGCCGGTCGGTGACGACAAAGCTCTCGGCCTGCAATGTCTCCAGGCCGGTGTCGTAGACGCCGCTGGCGATCGCGCCCTCGACCTTGGCGTTCAGCAACTGCTCGAAGGCTGTGAACAGCAAACTTTGCAGGTCGATGGTGAGCGCGAGCAGGCGGTTCAGGAACGTGGTGATCGGGGGCAGCTCGTCCTTGAGGCCGTTCACGTCCACGAGCTTCAGGCCCGTGGCGTCCTCGAAGATCTGGAGCGAGCAGCCTTCGACCTTGCCTCGCACGAGCAGCAGATAGAGCTGGCGCAGCGCATCTCGGGCGTAATGGCTCTCAAGATTGTCCTCGGGCCGGAACAGGCCCTGGCCGCCGGTCTGGCGCTGGCCGCGCGTGATGGCACCCAGCGTGTCGAGCCGGCGGGCAATGGTCGAGAGGAAGCGCTTTTCCGCCTTCACGTCGGTGGCGATGGGCCGGAACAGAGGCGGCTGCGCCTGGTTGGTGCGGTTCGTTCGACCGAGACCCTGGATCGCGGCGTCAGCCTTCCAGCCCGGCTCGAGCAAATAGTGGACGCGAAGCCGGCGATTCCGCGCCGAGAGTTCGGCGTGGTAGCTGCGGCCCGTGCCGCCCGCCTCCGAGAAGACAAGCACGCGTTTGAAGTCATCCATGAAGGCGGCGGTTTCTGCGAGATTGGCGGAGGCGGCACGGTTCTCAACGGCAAGGCGGTCACCCTTGCGCACCACACGTCGCGAACGTCCGGTCACTTCCGCCACGAGCTCCGTGCCGAAACGCTGTACGATCTGGTCGAGCGCGCCAGGAACCGGCGGAAGCGAAGCGAGCCGCTCGATCAGCTCATTGCGACGGGCGACGGCCTCGCGGCTCTCGACCGGCTGGCCGTCGCGGAACACGGGCCGGGACGCGAGATTGCCCTCGCCGTCGGTGAAGGGCTCATAGAGCTGCACCGGGAAGGAATGGGCGAGGTAATCCAGCACGTATTCGCGCGGCGTGATGTCCACGCGCACATCGTTCCATTCCTCAGGTGGGATTTCGGCGAGCCGCCGCTCCATCAGCGCCTCGCCGGTCGACACGATCTGGATGACGGCGGCATGGCCCTCGGCCAGATCCCGCTCGATCGAGCGGACCAGGGTCGGCGTCTTCATGCTGGTGAGCAGATGGCCGAAGAAGCGCTGCTTGGCGGACTCGAAGGCTGAGCGCGCGGCTGACTTCGCCTGGCGGTTGAGCGTGCCGGTCTCGCCGGTGATGTTGGAGGCCTGCATCGCCGCCTCGAGGTGATTGTGGATGACGCTGAAGGCACCGGCGTAGGCGTCGTAGATGCGCCGCTGCTCGTCGGTGAGCTGATGTTCGACCAGTTCGTATTCGACGCCGTCGTAGGAAAGTGAGCGGGCGGTGTAGAGGCCGAGCGAGCGAAGGTCGCGGGAGAGCACCTCCATCGCCGCGACGCCGCCATCCTCGATGGCCTCCACGAACTCGGCGCGGGTGGCGAATGGAAAATCCTCGCCGCCCCAAAGCCCGAGTCGCTGGGCGTAGGCGAGATTGTGGACCGTGATGGCGCCGGTCGCCGAGACGTAAACGATGCGGGCATCGGGCAGCGCATGCTGAAGGCGCAAGCCCGCGCGCCCCTGCTGCGAGGGCGCGACATCGCCGCGCTCGCCCTTGCCGCCACCGGCATTCTGCATGGCATGGCTCTCGTCGAAAATGATAACGCCGTCGAAGTCGGAGCCCAACCATTGAACAATCTGCCGGACGCGCGAAAGCTTCTCGCCGCGGTCGTCGGACCGCAGCGTAGCGTAGGTTAAAAATAGGACGCCTTCGGCCAAGCGGATGTCGCGCCCTTGAGGGAAGCGCGAGAGCGGCGTGACCAGCAGGCGCTCCATGCCGAGCGCCGACCAGTCGCGCTGCGCGTCCTCGAGCAGCTTGTCGGATTTCGAGATCCAGACCGCCTTGCGCCGGCCCTGCAGCCAATTGTCGAGAATGATGCCGGCGGACTGGCGACCCTTGCCGGCGCCGGTGCCGTCGCCGAGCATGAAGCCTCGGCGGAAACGGACGGCGTTCGGTGCGCCGTCGCGGGCGGCCATGACGAGGTCGAAGGTCTCGTCAACCGTCCAGGCGCCGGCGAGATAGTTACCATGCGCCTCGCCGGCGTAGATCACGGTCTCAAGCTGGGCGTCGGACAGGATGCCGCCGCTGACGAGGTTGGCCGGCAGCCGGGGCCTGTGACCCGGCTTCGGTGGCACGACCGAGGCCATCGCGGCCGACTGCACCAGCTTGGTCGGATGCGCCTGCGCGCGGGGGATCCGGATCGATTGCAGCCGGTATTCCTCGTAGATGGCGTCGCTGAGGCGCGCGGCCTCGGGCGGCGTCCAATCGATCGTCTCATAGACGAGGTCAACCGCTTCGGGGGCGGATACCGACGGCTTGGCCGACTGTGCGGCGGGCCGTGCGAGATAGCCGCGCACCGTGCGAGGGGCCCGTGATGCTGACATCGGAAGCGCGCCGGTAGGTGCGACGTTCAGGCGAGGTGGAACATGTTCGCCGATCCAGTGGAGCAGCGTCGCGACGTCGGGCGCGATTCCCGGCGATTGTGGGAACGCGTGCGGATCATCGGCCGGCACTTTGTCGATGACGGTGAGGCGCGTCTCGATCGTGGTGCCGTGCTTGGCAAAGACCGCACCGGCGATCGCCGCGGTGAACACTAGGCGGCCACGTTCCTGCAATCGGGCGAAGGCGTCTCGCCAGGCTGAGGCTTCGGGTGAGAAGTTTGCGCCGGTGATCGCGACCAGCCGGCCACCATCGGCAAGACGCGCCAGCGCCGAGGCGATGTGACGGTACGCAGTGTCGGCCATGCGGCCGGAGACGTTCGCCGTCGCAGAAAATGGCGGGTTCATCAGCACGACGCTCGGGACGACGGCGGGATCGAGGTGATCGTCGATTTGGGCCGCGTCGAGGCGCGTGACGGAAATGGCCGGAAAGAGGGGCGAGAGCAACCTGGCCCGGGTCTCGGCCAGTTCGTTCAGCACGAGCCCGCTGCCAGCAATCTCGGCGAGGATGGCGAGCAGCCCGGTGCCTGCGGACGGCTCCAGCACGCGATCCGTCGCCGAGATGGCGGCCGCGGTCAGCGCGGCCAGGCCGAGCGGGATCGGCGTCGAGAATTGCTGGAAAGCCTCGCTCTCGGCAGAGCGGCGCGTGTGGGTGGGCAGAAGTCCCGCGATCTTGTCCAAAGCGCAAAGTCGTGAAGCCGCAGGGTAGGCTTTGCGAAAAAGCGCCTTTCCGTATTTGCGCAGGAACAGGACAGTGGCGACCTCACAGGCGTCATAGGCCGTCTTCCAATCCCAGGCGCCTGTCGAATCGGATGCGCCGCAGGCCAATTCCATCGCGGCGCGCAGGGTTGCGGCGTCGATGCGTCGGCCACGCTCAAGATGTGGGACAAGCTGCTCGGCGGTAGCGATGACGACGCTGACGCCCTCGGGAGCGCGCGCAGGCGAGATCACGGCGGCCTCGTCGGCCGCAATCGAGAAAAGGTCGTTCATGAAGGGAAGCCTCAAGGAGAGCAGGAACGAGCGAGCCGGCCGGCGCTCTCTCTCGGACCGCATCGGCTCAAACCCGTCCCGGCCCGCCTCTCACTCTGCGCCCGGCGCCTTGAACCGCTATCGCCGGGACATTACGTACGCTGTGTCAGAGTCGCTGCGCGCTTGCGCGGCAAGAACCGCTTATGGCGCGAGCCTCAAGAGCTGAATGGCCTGGTCAACAGGCCGCCGCTGACCTGCCTCCGCGCTTTTGCGCGGGGCGGGTCTCGGCATGCGGTTCACGAGCCCCGACAAGACCATCGAACCGCATCGCACAATGAAGGAGGGTTTGATGGCTCAAATCTTGAAATTTCCTGCCAAGAAGATCGAACCGGTCACCGTTCGCAACGGCAGCAAGCACCGTATCAGCGTCGAGGTGCTCGATGATGTTCGGCCGCGACGCATCCGGTGGAGGGTTCAGTTCGAGATCCAGGAAGCAGCAGGGTTTGCTGCTTTGAAAGGCTTTACCGATAGCGCCGTAGCCTATGGCTATCGACATCGCTTCCAGGTGAGCAGCACGCGGGCGGTACAGCGGTTCGTGGCGGAAACGTCCAGCCTCGTCGCCGCCGGCAAGATCGCGATCTGGATCGACGGCCTGCAGGTGCAGCCTCGGGTGGTTCGCAGCGCATAAAAACTGGCTGGGGCGAGCATCGTCGCCCCAGCCAGTGTTCCTACTCAGCAGCTGTCATGCGCGGCCCGTCCGCTTCATCGGCCGGAGTGTCCTCGTCGTCACCGGCGAGGAATTCCGGCAGCGCCTCACCATTGCCTTCGGGCTCCACGGCGCTGGCGGTCGTCGCCTGGTCGGCGTCGGGCATCCGCAGGGGTTCGGGCAACCAGCCGGTCTCGGCCAGGAGCCGTTCGGCCTCCTTGGCCATGTCGCCCTTTTTCAGATGATCGATGAGCTGGGCGGCGCGCTCGCCGGCCCCCTCCCGTACCGCCTCCAGGATGCGGCGCTTCGGCACGCGGCCGAGATAGTTCTCGACGGTGGGGCGCCAACCGGATTCCACCATGTTGAGGTCAACGGCCCAGGCGATGCGATCGGCCTCAGTGATCCGCTGCTCGACGATGTGCGGGGTGACGCCACCGCCGTAGCGGTCGCCTTTCTCGTAGAGCGCGTTGACGCCGAACGAGGCGCAGTGCGCAAAGAGCGCTGCCTGCTCGTCGCCCGTGAGACTGATGAGCCAGTCCCAGAGGTCGACCTTGTCCTTCGGCAGGCGCTCCTCCCAGGTCTTGTGGCGCGCGTCGATCGCCTTGGCTGCCGGGCTGTCCTTCAGCCCTAGCGCCTGAACAGGGAAGCTGACGTTGCGCACCAATACCTCCATCGCCGCCCCGTAGGAGGAATAGCGGGAGAAGACGTCGAGGCAGAATTTGTGCAGCACCGCTTGGAAGGCGACCGAAGGCGTGGTCGCCAGCTTGTCGCGCAATGCCAAAGTCCGCTCCGCCGTGAGCTCGGTCACCAGGCGATCCGGTAGCGGTTTCACCGCATCATCATCCTCGTCCTCAGGCTCCGTAACCTGCCCGCCGATGGTGATGACGGCGCGCTGGATAGCCGGCGCTGATGGTTCGGCACCGTCGACGGCCGCGGCAGCGGGTTCGACATCGCTGTCCTGCTCTGACTCGGCCACGGGCAGCTCGTCCTCGGGCCGGACGTAGCCGCGATCGACCGACAGCGCGCCTTCGGCGTCGATGCTGACGAACACACCCGCGCGTGCGATGTCGGCAGGCTGATAGGTGATGGGTCGATCATCGAATGCGGCGAGAGCCGTCTCGATTTCGCCAAGCCGCTGGTCAACTTCGTCGGGCAGCTCATCTGCGCCGTCATGCTCGGCTTCGAGCTTGGCATATTCGGCCTTGAGCACCTCGATGGTCGCCTGCTCTTCGGCGGCGAGGCCGCATTGCACGCCGTCCAGCACGCGCAAGCCACGCGTATGGGCGTAGGGGAAGTCGATCGCGACCTCGATCCACTTCCAACCTTCGGCGGCAACTGTCTCGGTCTCGGTCTTGAGCTTCTCTGTGACCAGGCGATCGAGCAACGGCACGTCCTGCAGCCAACCCCCGTCATCGTGTTGGAACAGGTCGCGCAGCACGACGCCGCCAGCTTCCTCGTAGGCATCGAGCCCGATGAATTGGGCCCGGCGATCGGAGGCGCGGACAGTGTATTCCGTGAGCATCCGGCGGATCTGGTACGGCTCGTCGTTTTGCGATCGGCTCACATTATCCCAAACCTGCTCCTGACGCGTAAGGTCGCCGGTGACGGAAAAGGCCATGAGCTGCTCCAGCGTCATGCCGTCGTCAGCGTAGACGTCGTGCAGCTTCGGCGATACGGACGCCAGACGCAGGCGCTGCTTGACGATCGCCGGTGTCACGAAATGCCGTGCCGCGATGTCCTCTTCGCTCATACCGCCATTTCGGAGGATCTGGAACGCGCGGAATTGGTCAAGGGGATGAAGACCGATGCGCTCGTCGTTTTCCGCAAGCGAGTCGTCCTCGGCAATACCGCCGTCCCTGACCACGCAGGGGACAGGCTGCGTCTTCGCCATGCGCTTCTGCTTCACCAAAAGCTCGAGCGCGCGGTAGCGCCGGCCACCGGCGGGTACCTCAAACATACCGGTCTCCGTGCCATCGGTATCGACGACGGCACGGACGCTGAGGCTTTGCAGCAACGTGCGCTGGGCAATGCTCTCCGCTAGTTGCTCGATCGAGATGCCGGACTTTACGCGCCGGACATTGGACTGGCTCAAGACCAGCTTGTTGAAGGGGATGTCTCGGGACGGACTGAGTTTGATCTTCTGAACGGCGCTTGCCATGTCGGATTCTCCGCGACGGGCGGCCGAAAGACTCTCTCTCGACCTCCAACCCGTCACGAAAACCCCACCCCTCCCCTCACTCTCTGACGCGCCGCCGCGAACGCAAGTTGAAACAGCCGGCGGATGCACTAGGCGGCCTCCTCGTTGCCCTCATCGACGGAGGCGATCGGCCGTTGCGGAAAGCCGAGCAGGAAATCGGCGGCCCTCGATGCCGCGCTCGCCGCGCGCACGACGGCGCGGTTGTCCTCGCGCAACAGCTCCAGCCACGATCCGATGTAGTCGGCGTGACGCACGGTGGGCACGATGCCAAGCGAAGCGCAGACGAACGCACCCGCCATCTCGGCCACCAGTTCCTCGCGTGCGTAGGATTTCGAGCCCATCGAGCCAGTGAGATCCCGACCGAGCCGGGAAGCGGCTCCGCTCCAATGCGAAAGCTCGTGGAAGGCGGTCCGATGCCAGTTGATCGGCTCGAAATACGCCGCCGGCGGCGGAACCTGCACGAAATCGCCGGTCGTATTGTAGTACGCGCGCGCCCCGCCAATGCGGAAGTCGGCACCGGTTGCGGCGATTAGCGCTTCCGCCTGCGGTTCAATCTGATCCGATGGCGGCGGGACAATTGAGCCAGCGACGTCGTCCGGCAAGCCAGCGCACTGGTCGATGTTGAATACGGTAAATCGCTTGAGGAATGGGATCGTACCCGGCTCTTCCCCTGTCGCTGCGGCGAGCTGGCGCTCGCCCTGGGGAACGAACCGATCGGCATAGACGACGGTCGTTCCCCGCTCGCCCTTCCTGACATGGCCGCCGAGCCCGAGGGCCTGACGAAATGTCAGCCAGCTCTGACCAGAGAAACCGCACTCAATAACGGCACCCCACAAAATCAGCACGTTGAGTCCAGAATAGCCGCGCTGCGTGGACGCATTGCGCGGCATGGCGAGCGGCGCCTTGATCGCAGCGGTCCCCCATGGCTGGACCCACGGGACACGGCCGGCCTCCAGTTCGGCGATGATCTTGTCGGTGATTTCGGTGTAAAGGCTTGCCCGTTCGTGACCGGGGCGCGCACGTGATTTCCGGTTAAGCATCGCGGTTCTCCGAGACGGGCGCCGGGAGCCTCTCTCCCAACCCTCAACCCGTCACGGCGAACCCGGTCGGCACTCTCACTCTCAAGGCGCGCGGACGCGGCACCGGAGAACGATGGTTATCTCCGATGAGGGTTCCGAGAACCGCACTCCCGCTTCATGGTCTTTAGTTTTGCGGCCGAATCGCTCCCTGCCTGGCGACGTCGCTGACATGCGATCATGAAGTAAAAGGCGGAGCGCCGAAGCGAAGCGGAGGCAGAGGAAAAGGCACCCGCAGGAGGGTCAGCATAGCGCCGACGCGTAGCGGCGGGACCCGGGACCGAGTGCAGTCGCGAGACCGGTTTAAGAAGGCACCCGGGCTCGGGGCAGTGATAGCGACGCCGGAATGAAATGACGGCGGGACCCGAGAGCGAGTGCCTCCGGCGAGCGACTCATGATCGCGCGAGAGATCGAAGCCGGATGGCCGTGACGCGAAGCGGCACGGTTCACGAGAGCTCGGTCCGCGACCAGCGGACGCGCCCAACGCACCTAGCCTCAACGAAAATGGCGCCCCAGCTTTCCTATGTCCCCGGGGATGGATGAGCCCTTTGTCTTAAGCCGATTTCCGCTGCGGTTTGGCCGTCGGCTTCTTCGCCGCAACTTCCTTCTCGAGACCTGGATGACGGCGCCTCCGGACGAAGCTCTCAACCTGCAGCGGCCGCTTCCGGGTGGGTCGCTCCGGATCGTCGCCCGCGGCGTCAAGGAAGATCCGGCCGGGCCGGCCGCGTGACCGGCGAAGACGACGATCAGGGGACGCCCCCGTCCCGCCAGCGCAAGATCATCCACGTCGACTAGAGATTCGCCGCCAGTTCCAGATAACGGCAAAAGGCGTTGGCGAGTTGCATCTGTCGGGGCGTTCTGCATTCCACCTCGAACAGTCGAGGAGATGCCACGACGACGCAGATGCATTTCGCCCGCGATGTAGCCACGTTCAATCGATTAGCACTGTAGAGAAACTCCATTCCCCGGGGAGCGTCCAAGTAGCTGGATGTCGTCATCGAATAGATCACTATGGGGGCTTCGCGTCCTTGGAACTTGTCCACCGTCCCGATGCGGGCGCCGGGAATGCGCTCCTGAAGCTCGAACACCTGCGCGTTGTATGGGGCGATGATCAGGATGTCGTCCAGTTCGACCGATGTCTCGACGCCGTCGCGATTGGTCCAGGTCGTTCCGTTACCTAGAATCTCCGAAACGAGGTCGCGGACGGCGTCCGCTTCCTCTCGCGACGAGCTCTGATTGCCGTCGTGCGCGACAGGTAGATAACGGAGACCGGCGCCGTTAAGCCTACCAATCGACGTGATCTTCTGATTCTCTTGGCCGGGATGGGGATGCAGGCGACCGTCGTAGAACATTTCAGAGTTGAACGAGCAGATCTGCGGATGCAGGCGCCACGTCTCGGGGAGAAAGAGACCTCGGTCGGGGGGCACGGTGGCGTGGGGGCCAAGGATATGGTCGAGAGACGAGACATCGACGCCGTCGGGATGGCTCCCTTTGATCGGCTGTTCGAGTTGTCTCGGATCGCCCAAGAGAACGATGCTTCGCGCGGCCTGCGAAACGGCAAGGACGTTCGCCAGCGACATCTGGGCGGCTTCGTCGATGAAGAGCACATCGACGATCTGCGCCGCATCGGGTCGCGCCCAAAACCAGGCGGTCGCACCGCCGACCTTGCAGTCGGAATCCAGAGCATCGAGGAACGCCGTGTTGTCAGTCGTGAAGCGCAAACCCGGCAGATCGTCCTCCCTCTCGGACGGCTTCTGGATGCATTTGATCGGAAGACCCTGTTCGCGGGCTGTGGAGACGACCTCGTCCAGAAGATTGCGGATGACCTTATGGCTGTTCGCCGTGATCCCGACTTTCTTCCCCTCCTTGGCGAGGGCACAGATCATCCGAGCACCGGTATAGGTCTTTCCTGCCCCCGGGGGTCCCTGTACCGGAAACACGCTGTTGTCGAGATTGAGCGCTATGCGGATCGCCGCCTGCATGGTCGTCTCGCCGTTCACCTGGAATTGCTGCCCCACGAGTCGCGGAGCCGCCGCCATCAATAGATCGCGGGCGGCGCGATGGTCGCCTTCCCCGACCATTCCATGGTCGGCCACATACTCGCCGATCCGCATCAGCGAGTCGGCGAGAACCTGAGTGCCGACGAAGCTGTGTGTGAAGACCGCCTCGGGATGCAACGAGGCCGTGTCTCCGCGCTTCTTGACGTCGATCGTACGCTCTTCGAGCGACATCGCGACGACCCGTCCGAAATCGTCGCCGCCGATGCTGTGCAACTTGTCTCCGACGCGGATGTCGGTGTCCTGCAGCGCGAAGCGATACCGATGGACCGGGACCTTGGCCGTCCCGCCGACTTGCTGCAGGAACGCCAGTTCCGCGATCCCGTCGCGCTCGTGAAGCAGATCCTCGGCGGACAGGTCTCGAAGCCGGAAGAAGTCCCACCAGACGGCTTTGTTCTCGCGCCCATGCCAATCGAGCATAAACGCCAAAAGCCAACGCGCCTGCTGCTCGGAGCTTCGCTCTGCGACGTCGTCCGGCACGCCTTCCGTTAGACGTCCTACAAGCGCGGCGACCTTCTTGTGCCATTCGTCGAGTTCGGCGCTGACCTCCGACGTCCCCGGCGCCGGCCGGTCGACGATCGCCCCGCCGGCGATGACGTCGGCCCGAACCGACTCGAGCCAACGTCGCAAAGCATCCGTCGAGGTGCAGTCGTCCCGGTTGTAGCCCCTGATCGCTTCCTTGTCGCTTTCGGGTATACCGGCCGCGTCCGACAACTCAAGCCGTGCCTGCGTCCGCGCCATCACCGCACCGACGTCGTCGAGCGGAACGGTTCTGACGAAGGAATACAAAGGTTCGAGCTTCTTGATGGAGTAGCTCTCCACGCTGGCTCTAATGGCGTGCCGGACGACGGAATAGAGGTCAACGAAGGTTTCGGCGCGCAGCAGGCTATCGACCTCGTTCTCGCGCGTCGCATATCGGCCCATGAGCCGTTTCATCGCCGCCGGTTCGTAAGGCGCGAAATGGTAAATGTGCAGGTCCGGATAGATTTTGAGTCGATCCATCACGAAATCGACGAAACGCTCGAATGCGATCCTTTCTTCCTGACGGTTGGAAGCCCAGTCGCCGACGTACCGCGGCTGGCCGCCTTCGTCGGAGTAAGTGTATCCGAAGAGGAATTCCAATCCGCCGTCGCCTACGAACGGATCGCCCTCGAAGTCGAAGAATATGTCGCCGTGGGAAGGTTCGGGCAGTCGCGCAAGGCCGAATCCCGCGATCGGCGACAAGGTCTCGTAGAGGACCGAGCCGCTCTCGCGTCCTTCGACCTGGATGCGGGCCTGCTCGCGGACCTTCTCGAAGCTTTTGACGTTTCCTCTTTCTGGTCTCCACTGGAGCGGCAACGGCAGGGCGGCGAGCGCAGCCATCGACTCCACCCCATTCCTCTCCAGTTCGCCCATCTGCGATTTGCTGATTCCGGCGACGAGCGACATGTGATCGTCGGCCCTCCTTCGCTCGTCGCAGTGCCTCCGCCATCGGCATATCCCGCAGTGGTCGATGGGCTCGGGATAGACGGAGCCCAAGAGCGTCCCCGACACTGCTTCCTCCAGGCTGCGGCGGACATGCCGGTAGTAAGCTGCGTAATCGGCGACCCGGTACGTCTCCGGCGTGAAGTTGGTGCCTGGCGTGACGACCAGCGCGGATGTCGGCTCGGCCTGTTGAATTTCGGACAACAGGTCCGAATAGAGCGAGATCTGAAGGATCGTGCTGCCCTTCGTCTGCCGCGCGAGCTTGGTGTCGATGACTTCATATGACCAGGCGCCGAAGCGGCTCGGCGTTTCGACCCTTGTGAGGATGTCCGCGCGGCCGTTCCAGTGCCCCGCCTGCAACGCGCCCTGGACGATGATCGAGTCTCCGCGGGCCATGGCGGCGCTGGTGGCTGCGAGCGAGTTGGCGTCAACGCCTACGCCTTCCACGACCGTCGCGGCTCGACCGTCGGCCTTGAGGTGCTCAACGAATTCACGTTCGTGCAGCGTCCCCCTCTCGGCCAGCACTTCGAGCACCGGATCCCAGATCTTGGGCTTGTCCAGCTCGCCGTCGACGACCTTGAGGTCGAGCGATGTCAGATAGCGGCAGTTCAGATGCCCCACCAGATCGCCGGCACTGAGGTTGAGCGTTCCCGCGACTTTGTACATTTTTCCCCCGCTCTTTGGAGCGCGTCAGTGGAGTCCGCCGTCGCTTCCCGCTCCGTGCGCATGGCACACGGTCCGCGCCATGCCGTTGATGCCGGTTATCGGCCCGCTGTTCTGTCGGGCCCACAAGGCCTTGGCCAGGGGTTGCGGGACCTGCTCCCGGAACTTGCCGGCCGTTACATTCTCGACAAACGCTGCTAGCCCGATGGGATCCACGTCCTCCGCATCTGCCAGGAGCTTCAACTTCGCCGAAGCATCGAATACGTTCGTTTCGGAAAGTGTAAGACCGAGGTCATGGACCTCGCCCGGAATTCCGACCATCGCGGCGGCGGCTCCGAAGACGGCGATCGCCTGGGACCCCCGCCACAGAAAGACGTGAAGATTCCTCTCCTCCTGTACGCAGATCGTCGTCTCAAGACCGAGAGACCGGAACATCTCTCTTCCTTCGGCCAGCAGCGAACGCCCCTTGTCGTCGAGATAGGGTGGCACGTCCGACGCCAGGTAGACCTGCCGCATCTCCGCCGCCAATCGATCGTGGAGGCGCTCTCCATTGGCCCGTTCGAATCGGGGCACAACACCTCCTGGATGCGGCGCCACGAACAGAGTGTTCGTCTTCTCGTCGAGATCCTGTACGATCCAGCGTTGGCCGGCGAAGACGACCAGGCTGTCCTTATGGACGGGAAATGAAATCGGGAGAGTCCCGAGTGTCCGCCCTCCGACCGTGAGGCGCCATTCGTCGGGCGACTCGAACACGGCGAAGAAATTGCGCGATTGGACGATCCGTTCGCCCTCCTTCCCCAGCATGATGGTGCCGTCGCTCGCTTGCTCCACGAACTTGACCGCCTCCGAAGACAGATGCCGGAGCAGATCGGCGAACTCGGACACCGAGATCGAGGCGAAGGGACCCGGGCCGCACAATAGATCGTACATCGGTCGAGCCCTTATGCCGCCGCGTTCCGCGATTACAGACAGGATCTGGTGGATGAGCGTCGACGCCGTTTCGGGCACCTCGCCGGCCGGCTCGACGAACCGTTCCAGGAGCAGCCGGACGACGGCTACCGACCGTATCGTGTTGGACCGAAGCCTATCCAACA
Organism: Bradyrhizobium commune; assembly: GCF_015624505.1. Taxonomy (NCBI): domain Bacteria; kingdom Pseudomonadati; phylum Pseudomonadota; class Alphaproteobacteria; order Hyphomicrobiales; family Nitrobacteraceae; genus Bradyrhizobium; species Bradyrhizobium commune. Next base: position 6,623,366 of record NZ_CP061379.1, read on the forward strand.
TACCGGAGTCCTGATCGATGTTAGGTTCGCGCACATAGACCCGCAGGATCGAAGGGGTGCCGCGCCGGCGCCCCGTGCGTCCGAGCCTCTGCTTCAGCGACGATAGCGATCTGGGCGATCCGATCTGGGCGACGGACTTCATGGATCCAATGTCGACGCCGAGTTCCAACGTCGACGTGCAGATCGCGGTCGTCGGAAGCCTCGCGTCCTTCAAGCGGTCTTCGAGATCCTCGCGCAAGCTCTTCGAGAGGCTGCCGTGATGGGGGAAAAATTCGTTCGGGACCTTCGCTGCTTCGCAACGCCTCCTCAATCTGTCCGCGGCCGACTCGACAGTGCGGCGCGACCCGCCGAAGACAAGATTGTTCGTCCCGCGGAGGGTGGCGAACAGATGATCCGCGATGTCGTCCAGCGCAATCCTTCTCGGCGTTTCTTCCGCACCGGCGGCACCTTCGGCATGATCGGGATCGTCGAGCTCGGGCGGCTCGACGAACCCACGTATCTGAAGCCTGAGCTCCGGCGAATCGGATTTGGCCTCGAGAATCTCAACTGAGTGCGGTACAGCAGGACGCAGCCAGGCGGCGGCCTGCGGAAGATCGCCGATCGTCGCGGACAGTCCGACCCGCCGCGCGGCCTTTTTCGACATCGCGTCGATGCGGCGAAGTAGGCTCGCCACATGAAGTCCCCTCGGCCCCTGGAGGAAGGAATGAAGCTCGTCGATCACGATGAACGCGGCCGTCGACAGCAACCGCGAGGCGTCGGCCGGTCGGCGGGTGAACATGGCTTCGATCGACTCGGGCGTGATCAGGGCGATGCCCTGCGGCTTGGCCAAGGCCCGCTTCTTGTCGGCCTGCGGCGCATCCCCGTGCCATTTCACGACTGGAATGCCCATTTTGTCGCACAATTCGTCCAGGCGCTTGAACTGGTCGTTTATCAGCGCCTTCAAAGGACTGACATAGAGGACGGAAAAGCCCGGTTCCTTGCGCTCCGCCACCTTGGTGAGGATGGGCAGGAAAGCCGCTTCCGTCTTTCCGGCCGCAGTCGTCGCCGCGATCAGGATGTCGCGATCGCCGTCCAGCACCGCATTCACGGTGCGAGCCTGGATCTCCCTCAGTTCGTCCCAACCTTGATCTCTGATCCAGCGACGGATCGTCGGGTGAAGCTTGTCGTAGGCTTCGTCAAGGGTTGAGTCGGAGGCTGGTGAGCTCATCGCCGTCTCCGCTTGCATCGCCGTCCGCCGAAACTTCCGGTGCGTCCGGTGCGATCGGTATGTGATCTAGAAGATCTTCCCAGCGCGCACCCGGATTCTGTTCGAGCACCGACAGCATGTGAACGAACGCTTTCACTGTCGAACGTGGGGTCCTGAAATATGCCTCTCCGATCTTTCGATCGCAGTGTTCCATGAATCCGGTGAGGGCCTCGTCGGGTATCAGATATTTGGATGGGTCACCGCTTGCGAACACCATCCTGATGTTGCCTAGCAGCACCAGCAGATCCTCGGGCGTCAGACTCTGGAGCCGGATGACCGGTCCCGAAAGGTCGACGAGACCGCCGTGCGCGAAGGTATTCTCCGCCAACCGCGATTGAAGCGCTTCGTAACTGAACAAGCCGCGGCGGGTATCGAGCAGAAATTCGGGCGTTCCGCACATGACGAACCCGATGCCGGACGTGGTGCCCTGCAGCGAGTCGTTCACAATGTCCAGGATCTGCTCGTAGTTCTGCTTCCGGGCCTGGGAATTCTGTAGCTTGTAGATATTGGCCATTTCGTCGAACATCACGACCAGACCCGCGTAGCCCGCGACCTTCACGAGGCATGCCAGCGATTTCAGCGAGTCGTAGACGTTTTCGTCGTCGATGATCGTCCGAACTCCGAGATCCTTCTTCGCATCCGTCTTCGTCGAATATTCGCCGCGCAGCCATCGGACGGCGCATTGCTTGAGGGCATCGTTCGATTCCTCGCTGCCCCGCCAGTATGCTTTCAGGACGGTGGCGAAGTCGTATCCGCCGGCGAAACCGGTGATCTGCGCGAGCTTCTCGTCGATGACCTTCTCGATCGGCACGCCCTTGTCGCCGCCTTCCTTAGCGGCGTCGGTCACCAGCCTTTCGATCACGCTCTGTAGCGCGCCGCCTTCGGGCTTGTTCCGCGTGGCCATATTGTTCACGGCTTCGGAATAGAGCGCACGCGCCTGGCCACCGCTCGCGTGGATACGCCTGTTAGGCGACAGATCGGCGTGCATCGTGACGCATTTTCGCTCGAGCGCGATGAGACGCACGATGCTCGCGAAGAACGTCTTTCCCGCTCCGTATTCGCCGATAATGAATCTCACCGCGGCACCGGAGTCCGCTATCCGGTCGATGTCGCGCAGCAGGGCTGCGATCTCTCCGGCGCGCCCTACCTGTATGTGCGCCAAACCCAGGCGAGGCACCACGCCCGCCGACAGAGCCTGAATGATCGTATCGCGTTCCTTGGGCCGGATTGTCTTGACGGATTTGCTCATGCGGCCTTGTCCTTCATCTCGGCGATTTTCCCTCGAAGATGCGGCGTGACGACGACTTCATCGCCGTCTTCGATCAGCGCTTCATCGAAGCGATCGAACGACCAGTCGTTGATCCGTTCGATGGCACCATCCGGCAACAGGCGCATCTCCTTCGCGTGTCGGTCGAATTCGGTCCGCGTCATCGACCCGCGAAGCTCCAGGAGCTCCACCAGTTCGGTGTGCGGCCCGTCGAGTCCGTCCAGAGCGGCCTGTTCGGGAGGAGCTTGTTGCGGCTGGACGACGTCCTCGGCGAAGATATCAGAAAGGAGCGCCGACACCGCCTCCGTGTCCCTGCGCGTTCGCGCCAGTCGCGCGGCATCGATGGAAATTCCCCTTGCGGCGACGGCCGGAGGAATCGGCGACGGCGCTTCCTTCGGTAACGGTACCCCTGCGGCCCGATCCTCGCCGCTGATCGGCACGGGATCGTCGGCCTGCCTTGCGGCGGCGCTATGGAGTCCCGAGTACACGCGCTCCTTCGGCAACCCGAGCGACTTGTGGAGCCTTTCCAGGAATTTCACTTCGCCAGCGTCCACGTTTCCGTTGCCGCCGATCACTGCTATGGCCGCGTCCGCGATGGCCTGGCGCTCGCCTTCGGTGGTTTCGGCGAGCCTGCGCATCACCCTCGCCTGCTTCGGCGGATTGTTGAACGTCGTCACTGCGAAAGCAATCAGCCGCGCCTGCTCGACCCCGGACAGATCGGTGGCGGAGCGGATCCGCGCGATCGTGCGCTGGAGTTCCTCGTACGATGCATCCCCGTCCGCCGCGGCCGCCAGCACCGCGACCTCGACTTGCGCCTTGACGGCCCTGAACGACGCCCGGTCGGGATCGACGGGGCCACCGTTCGGAGCCCTGAACACGAACACCTGCTCATCGGCGCGCGGGACGCTACTTCCGTATCGGCGGTCGGGCTCGATGGCGACCCCGATCGAATCCAACGCGCGGCCTAGTTCGTTGGCGGCCGCGGCCGAAATCTTCCCGTCCGCGGGCACTTCGATGCCCGCCATTTCCAACAGCGCCTGTGCCGTAGTGCTTCCGCGTCCGTGATCGCCCACGACGGCTTCGATCCGGTGCCGGAAATCGACTATCGCGCCCGTGCTCGTGCTTTGCTGCAGATCGGCGGGCAGCAATTTCGCTGCGGCCATCGAATTTCTGGCCGAAGGTTTTCGGCCGACGAAGCGACTGAATGAGTCCAGCTCGTCGGTGCAGTCGATCACCAGCTTCTGCAGTCCGGGCAACGGTTTCGTCACGCGGGCCACATCCACGTGCTGCTCGTGCGGGCCGCGGACCGCCACGTCGAATGCACCGCTCGCCGCCCGATAGCGCAGCGCGATCCGGTCTTTGCCGTTCACCGGAAGGCCTGCGGGATAGATCCGGTCAAACCGCAACCGCCACAACGCGACGAACTCGCCGAAGCAACGGACTGCCGGTGTCCTCAGGTACGTGTCCGGCATCGCAAGAACCCAGCGCAACGCGTCCTCGGCCGACAACGTTGGCGCTTCGGCTAAGCGGTTTCCGAGGTATAGGCGGGTCGGTAAATCCATCTCGGGTCCGCCGCGCCGCTCTGGAGACAGCCCGCTTACTTCGAGGCCTTCGCCTTGGGCTAGTCGGGCGAAGTTGAGGAAACTGCTCGCGTAGCCGTGGAACGAGTTGTTGGCGCCATAGATCGCGAGAAGTCTCTCGACCTCTCGGACGAGCAGGGATGCATCGTCTCCTCCCTCCAGGAACAGACGATGTTCGAGGCCATACAGGAAGATGAAGACCAGCCCGATTCCGTAGGACGGATCCCGCCTGCCGCCAGCCATCCAATCGAGGAAAGCACGACGGGCTCCGGGAGACATGTCCGCGTAGGACGGCCAGTACGGCATCGAGCTGCCCTCGACGTCCGCCGATCCCGAGGCCGGAAGTTTCGGGTTGATGGCGTATTGGCGCGTGGCGCTTTCCGCGAGCGGGAGCCAGCCCCCGTAGTAGAACATTCCGCCGGAAAGCTCGGCCCTACCGAACTTGACGGTTTCACCGCTCCGGATCCACCGTGCTGGGGGCGAACGTTCGACCCGTGCGGAAGGACCTTGGGAAGCGCGGGTCCGCAACCCGGTATCCAGAGGCGGTGGCTTGAGACCGGTCGGATCGGCTCGTTTCGCCGACCTCGCACGGGACACGAAGTACGGAATGGAGATCAGCCCGCAAACGAGGGCTATTGCCCCGATCGCCGCCGCGTTCTCCACCGCGAAGCGGTAGACGGCCGACACCGCGGCGGCCAAAGCGCCGAACAAAATCAACAGGATCGTCCCACCCGACGAATTGCCCCGCCGCCTAGCCATGAAAATCCATAAGATAATACTGCCGGTCCCGGCCCGTCTTATGGGGCGACATTCGCACGACACACAACCGTAAGGAAAGGGTCGGGCCTCGATAATTCGGGCAATCGGACTATCCTTCAGACTATCGCCCGAAGACCATTGTGGAATCCCTTACTGCGGAAGCAATGGAGGGCCCGGCTGCATTGAGCTCTTACTGCACGATGCGCATGCCACGTGCGAGCGGAGCCGAAGCCGGAAGTGCCGTACCGCTCGCGTGCGGCACAAAATCGCACATTGGCGAGAATGAAACGCCGGCGGAGCCGAATCGGCCTATCTCATACGATAAAAGGGGTGGCAACGACGCCGGAGCGGAACTATTGCCGAACGATGCAACCTGAGGGAGCATCACCAATCGGTTAGTGTTCGGTCAACTCTCTGGTTACTGGCGGGCGTCCGAGAGGACACCGCAATGCTGTATTTCAGGCGCCTGGGCGGAAATTCCGCCCTCACCTTTCGCGGTCGCGACATGGGATTGGGACTTCATGGATATCAATTTCTTTCGGCCCCAGGGTCCTCAGCCCACGGAGATGGAGGGACTAGCCGAGATGGGCCGTGTCCTCCCTAGGCCGTGGAAGGGGTTCGCGAATTTCGTTATGCGGCAACGCGGTCGACGTGGTCAAGACCGTGAAATCGACGCCGTCATCGTAGCGTTCGATCGGATCATTCTTGTCGATCTGAAGCATATTCGCGGCCGCATCGAGAACCGCGGCGGCTTCTGGCATCGGGGCGGCGACAACCTTGGTCCTTCGCCGGCGCACAAGATCCGCGAGAACGCGAAGATGCTCGCCTCTCTCATAAAATCCGAAGTCCACAAGATCCCGGGGGTTCCGCCGGTTGAAAGCATCGTCGTTCTCACCCATCCGGATTGCGATCCGAGCGGATTGGATCAGGTCGAGCTCGACAGAACCGTAAAGTTGGCGAACTTCCTGAAGATTTCGCGCGAGCAGAATTTTCAAAACCTGTTCACGACCCATTCGGTGTATGGAGCTTCAAACCCGCTTTGCTCGGGACATTTCGGTGCAACGCTGCAGAAGTTCTTTCAGAACGGAAAGCTGTTCGAACCCCGGAAGACCCGGTTCCACGGCTTCGTACCCGTCGGCGAGCCGGAATTCAGCCACAAGCTCTTCGAAGAATTCGCTTGCCATCAACCCGAAGATCCTAACTACACGGGATTGCTCAGGCTTTGGGACTTCACCGTCGAAAGCGAATTAATCGTAGAAGAAGCGCGGCGCCCCGTAGCCGAGCGCGAGCGGGCCGTGCTTGGGCACATCCGGGTGCAAGACCCCGCTCTCTACGAGAACTACGTGCTCAGATCGATCCATTTCGACGCCGAGTACACCCTTAGATACTCCGAAATCTTCGACAAGCTTCCGGATCTCGAGAGGCTCAACAGATTCCAGGGTGCCCTTAAAGATCTGACCTTCGAGCGAAGGGTCGAATTGTCTCGGCTATTTCTGGACCGGATCGCGAGCCTTCATCGCATCCGCGTCGCCCATCGAGACCTCGATCGGCACTCGGTGTGGATCGACGAGCGCCGAAGCAAGGTCGTCCTATCGGGTTTCGGTGCCGCTCATTTTCCGGAGCGAACGTCGATCGGCGGAACGCGCTCGAAGCTTCAGGCGAGCGGATTCAGAGTACCGGAGGATGTCGGCGAGAGCTCGGCCGGAACACCGTTTCAGCAGGACGTGTTTCTCGCGGGCGCGCTCGTCTGGGGGCTCCTGTCTGGAGAGCGTCTTCAGTCCATGGACCGCGTGCCGGTATGGACGTCCGGGACGATCAAAGGCTCGGATGTCCCCGACGCGTTCAGGAGCTGGTTCGATCGTTGTCTGAAGATCGAGGCGCGAGAACGCTTCGACAACTGCGTCGAAGCCGCAGACGCTTTCGCTGAACTCGTGCGCAAGACGGAGAAGGCCTCCCTCGAGAAGCAATTGGACGCTTATCGACGCGACGTCGATCCGATCTCGGACTACGAGCCGACCGAATGGATCAGCAAGAAGCCATATCGGGTGTATAAGGCGGAACGGGATGGCGAAGCTCTCTTCGTCAAAAGCTGGCCAGAACGCGTCCTGGGTGAGCGCAGGAAGTCCACGGCACGCCTGATCGAGTTCTTCGCCAAGGCCAATGCCTTGAGACGCGTGGACGCGAGTTGGCTACCGAGAACCGACGTTGCGTGTCTCTGCACCGATGGTCTACTGCTGGTGCAGGAGTGGGTAGAGGGCGAGCGCCTTTCCGAATGCAACACCGCGGATTGGACGCCCGAAGCCCTCCGGCGTTTCATCGTGGCGCTTGCCGACGCGGTGGACGAACTCCACAAACTCGATCTGGTCCATGGGGACCTATCGCCGAAAAACATCATCGTTCGCCTCGACGGCGACGTGCCGCGTCCGATCCTCGTCGATGCCGTGGATTTCTCCACCGACGAGGAAGGGAGGCGGACACCGGTGTACTGTCCGCCGGAAGACAATGACCTGCGGATCCGCGACCGCTTTGCGGTCGGACAGATCACCGCGGAACTGGCCGAGGTCTGCAGGGACGAGGAGACAAAGACGCTCTTCGCGCTGGGGGTATCGAAGAGCGCCGAGGGTGCCGCGCCCTGGCTAACGCTCAAGACTCTCAAAGATACGATCGCCATGCGCCGGCGGCGCCCCGCGAACGCGAGGCTCGAACTCGAAGTCGAGATGCAGAGAGTCGGCTTTGAGGGCAGGATGCTGTCGGATAACGGCGTATTCCACGTCATAAAACCGAAGAAGGCTCCGAACTCGATAGAAATTTTCGGATTCGATCAGCGCCTCATCGTCGACTTCGACCCCGCCGACTCGAAGCCCTTCGATGCGGTCGCGAGCAAGATCGGCATGCGGGAAGCCGCTTGGGCTCAGGGGCATCGCATATTCTCGTTCGAGGGATCGGTCACGGTACGACGGTCTCGCGCAACCAGGTTCGCCGGCTTCGACGATCTGCCTGCGCTTATCGCCGCGCACTTGACCGCCGTCTCGGTCTCGAAGGACGCCGTCACCCCCGCAGAGACCGTAGACGCGAAGACCAGCGCGCCGGAGCCCGCGCAGCCGCCGAAGCGTGGTTTTCCCGTCAAGGATTTCTGGCACGGCACAATTCTGGTCGAGGAGGAGATCAGCCCAGAGGTCACCCTCGCCACCGAGCCGCGGTACGACGACGAGGAGCGTACCCTGTATCTCGTCGCCGAAGACAACATTCCGGACGTCGATCCAAGCGACGGGCAGGCGGTCGGCGTCCAATGGAACGGCTACAAGCTCGGCGATCTTGACACCGAGCGAACCCGAGGAACGACCGTTGTTGTCAGGAACGTTCGCAGCGCGCGCGGTCTGCACAAGGGCGACATCCTGAAGATTCCCGACGACCTCATCAGCTTTCAACGCCGCTCTCGCGCCATCTCGCGTATTCTCGACGGGAAGTCGACGATACCCAATCTGATAAGATACTTCGATCCGGAAGGGGATATGACGCCGCAGACCTTCGGACCCGAGGTTCGCGACGAAGACCTGACGCGATACGGTCTCAACCCCGACCAAAACGAGGCATTCAAGCATCTCTGGAAGCACGGGCCGCTGGGGCTGCTTCAAGGACCACCTGGGACCGGCAAGACGACCTTCATCGCCGCCTTCGTCCATTTTGCTCTGACACAATCGAGGCTCAGCAACGTCCTCGTCCTGTCACAATCGCACGAGGCGGTAAACAACGCCGCGGAAAAAATCCTGCATACCGCTTCGAAGCTCGGAGGGGACATCGACCTCCTGCGCGTTGGACAGCACTCGAAGATATCGCCAATGCTGCACAAATTTCATGCCCGCGCGATCCAAGATCGATATCGCGAGCTGTTCCGAGCCGCCGTTAAGGAACGAGTGGTACCGCCGGCGAATCGCCTGGGACTGGACAGAAACTACATTGAAGAGGCCATTGAGGTCGAAAACACGCTTGGATCGCTTCTACGTCAGATCGAATTCTGCGAGCAGGACATCGCGACATCGAACGATCAGGACACTGTGGCAGCGGCGAAAGAGAGGGCAGAAAGACTGAAGGAGGCCTGGACCGACGCCGCAGCGGAGCGTTCCGTGTCGATCGACGGCGACCCACGCGGTGCTCTGGAGGAGGTCCGTGCCGGCATCGCCGAGAGATACGCCGTGCATGATCCAGACGCGCGACGGCGGCTTTTGCGCATTCACGGCCTGGCGATGGAGTGGGGCGCTACGCTCGGAATGCGCGGGAGAAGTCTCGAAGAGCTATTCGCCAGGAGCCGAAATCTCATCAGCGGCACATGCGTCGGAATCGGGCGACAAGGAATCCAGATCGACAAGAACGTGTTCGATCTAGTCATCATCGACGAGGCGGCGCGCTGCACGCCGGGCGAGCTCGCCGTCGGAATGCAGTCGGGCCGACGCGTCCTCCTTGTGGGCGACCACAAGCAGCTTCCGCCGCTGTACGGCCACGAACTGACTGAGGCGCTGGGCGTGCGGCTGAATCTCGCCTCCAAGAAGGATCTACGGCGAAGCGATTTCGAGCGGGCATTTCACTCGACATACGGCTCGGCAGTCGCCCGCACGCTGAAGCGACAATACCGGATGGCCCCGAAGATCGGGAAAATGGTAGCCAAGATTTTTTACCCGGGTCAGGATCTGGCGACGCAGCGCGGAGACCCGCCCGACTACTACCGGCTTCTCCCGCGACCGTTAGACGACGAGATCGTCTGGTTGGATACTGGCTTCTCCAAATCGACGAGGAGGGAGAGCGATTCCGGCAGCAGCTTCGTGAACAGACGGGAAGCGACCGCCATCGTCTCGTGCCTGAAGACGATCGCCGGTTCAACTGAATTCCTCCAATCCGCGAGCGACGACCTCAAGGAGGACGAGCCCCTCATCGGCGTCATCTGCATGTACGCTCCGCAGGTCGGCCTGGTGGAGGAGATGCTTATCACGTCCGGCCTTGCACCCGAATTCAGGAAGCTAGTGAAGGTCGGAACGGTCGACAGCTATCAGGGAAAGGAAAACCGAATCGTCATTCTATCTCTGGTACGGAGCAATCCGGAACGCGACATGGGCTTCATCCGCGCCGCGAACCGCGTGAACGTCGCGGTTTCCCGCGCGATGGAGCGGCTTGTGATCGTCGGATCGGTTCGCATGTTCGACAGAAGTCGGAGTTCGTTCTCGTCTGTCATCCACGAACTGAGAGCCGCAGACCGCATCGTCGCGCTCGGAAAGGAATGGCAATGACGTCAGAGGCGCCCAAGCACGTGGACATCGACGTGGCCACCTTCGCGGTCCGTTGTCAGAAGTTCAGAATCGCCGCGCTCGTCATGAAGAGAACCTCCATACCGCTTGCGACCGAATATGCAACGCGTCTCGTTCATCTTATTCCAGGCATCCGGTTGGACGACATGCTCGCATTCTTCGACTTCGATCCTTCCGAGTCCAAGATCCTTCTTCAGGACGTCTTGAGCACGGGGCTCGTCGAGGAACGCAACGGACAGCTTCATCTGTCGCAGCGGGGCTGGAAATCCCTGTCGCCCGATTCGGACAGACTGGACCTCTTCGAGGTGGAGGAAATCAACACGACGGTCGCCTTCGAGCTTGCCGCGCTCACTCCGGTCGAGGAAAGCTCGCTCAACGCTCGCGAAGCCAAGGTGGTCGAGGAGCTCAAGCTGCCGAACCGCGAGAAGGCCGCCGCCGCCGGCGCCGAAGCCGCGGAGGCATTTGATCTGCACTTTCAAGAGTGGCGCGCTACCCAGGCAAGGCGACGTTGGCTCGACGAGGACACGCGGCTGACGTCGATCGAGGATATCCAGCCGATCGCAGCCGCCACGGCGGTCTTCCAGATACCGGTGCGCTGGCGTCCTGCGGACGAAGCAGGAGTTTCTCCCGACTTCTCCGAACTCTCCAGTCGCGGTCGGCCGGGGTCCAGAAGTCCCCTTATCTCTGCGATCAGCGAGCAAATGAAGTCCGTGGTGGCGCCTTCGGACCACCATCTCGCATTCGAACTTGTGGATCGGATCGACGGAGGAATTCTGCGTCGTGGCGGCGTCAGATCCTCGATCGAGCGCGAGCAATGGATAAGGGCGGCCGCGAGTTCCGACGGACATCAATTGAAAGGGGTAGGCGCCCCGGGACTCCGCCTCGTAGGGTCCGTGGCATCCGACAAGTTACGTTCCGCTTTGCTCGATTGGACTCAATCTACGGCGAACGCGACGTCAACGACCCGGACACCAGTGTTCTGGTTGCCGCCCGCCGTTTCGTCATGGGGACGCAACGTTCCGTTCGTCAACCTCGCTCGGGATCTGTCCATAGCCAATCAAATCGACGACGGAACCGTGCTTCTCGCGCGGGCCGGCAGCACATACGACCGAAAGTCGTGGACCAGACTCTACGCGCAGGCCAACCGACAGCCTGCGCTGTTCGACCGTTGTCTCGCCATTCCTTCTAAGGAGCTTCCCTCGGCCCTTGAGATCATACTGAAGCCAAGCAGCTGGGTGGCAATTCTCATCCACTCGCCCGATTCAACCTCCAACTATCCGCTTCCGTTCGGATACATTACGGCAGACCCGACGATAGTCGGCAGCTACAAGCAGAGCATAGCGGAGCTCGCCGCCAAGGCCGAGGGCACCGCAGCACTTCTTTGGACGAAGGCGGATGAGGATCCTCATCGGGCCCTCACCTCAATCGATGCCGCGCTCGACATCGGCGTCGCCGACCCAGATTGACGAGATCGCGCGCATCGTCCGAGCGCAATCTCGCTCCTTCGCTGCTGAAGACGCCAGGACCGAGGCGCGGTCCCGCGAAATCCGCCCCTGTGGCGGTCTCCAGCCGCAGTGAACTCGAACGCATCTCACTTGTGTTGCTGGAGAAACCAGATGCCGCTTCCCGAAGCGGTCCGCCTCGTGGGTGTCTGGCTATCTTCGCTGCAGAGCGATGAACGAGGCGACGGCACAGGGGTACGCGCTACGGCAGTTCGAGGCCCACGCTGTAGTCGCCGTCGCGCAGGCCATCGAAATCCCACTCATAGATCGAAACGGGTCCGATCGCGGCTTGGCTCTGGCCCAGAAAGAATGCGAAGGCGTTCGGCCCCGCGATGAAGAGATGGACACGGCGCGGCCCACCCTTGGCCGAAGCGCGTATCGCGCCCAGCAAGGACAAAACCATCGCCGCCGCATGGCTGCCGGATCGCACGCTTTGGTAAGACGGGCCGCCCACGGGGGTTGCCGTCATGAGCGCGCCGACGGCGGTAAGATTCTGGACGTAGCGGCGAACCGCCGGCCCCACGTCGTGCGTCAACGAGACGGCGACCGCGAGGTCCACCCCGATGGAGTGGACCGTTTCCTCGACGATTGAGAGCGTCGGCCAGGCCGGATCGAGCGGCTTGTCCGTCGCCGACCAGATGTGCCGCCCGCCCGCCCGCTGCTCGATTTCGATGGCCTTCCCGGACTTGACATTGAGGATCGCGCCGACGCCGAACGCCAGGGAGACGTGCGTGTCCAGGATCAGGCGCAGTTGGTCCTTGTCGCGCGCGGACTGGATCAGAAACCGACTGAGTTCCGGGAAAACGTCTGCCTTCCACCTGGCCTGGTCGCGGATGTAACGGCCGTCGAAGTGCGGAACGAGGTTCACTGACTCTTCGCTGCGCGCCTCGATGTCGTCGATGGGGTGCATGAACGATCGTACGCCAAGCGTCTTGGGCCGCGGCTGCGCCGGCGCGAGGAGCCCCTCGTCTGCGACGAGATCGCGAAACGACGTGGCGTCGAACGTGTTGCGTCCCTGCGCGTGGAGCTTCCCGATCAGGTCGTCGTAGAAGAAGCCGGTCTCGGACGGCGGCACTCGACGCATGCCGACCGCCGCGAAGCGGTCGTTCAGCCGTTCGCGAAGGTCGGCGCCGGACTCCAGGCGCTGCGTGATGGCCAAGGTCCGCGCCACGAGCCGCAGCGCGTCTTGATCGATGCCGAGATGCCCCGACCATGCTTCGCGCACCTTACCCATCATGCTTCTGGGCGTGGTGCCGTCGAATAGCCGATCCAGATCGAGCGCATGAGTGTGCATGCGTATCAGGCGGGACAGCGCGTCGTCCGCCTGCGGCCGCCAGTTCGTCACCAGCCGCAACCGCGCGCCCACGCCGTTCGGCGCGTACTGAAGCTGTGCCGCAAGAGCCCGCTGGAGAAGCGACACGGATTGGGCGTTCGAGAACGCGGGATCGATGAGGTCGAGGTGACCGAATTGCCCAGGCGTAGCGTGCCACTTGCATTGCAGGTGGTCGCGCAGGATTTTGTCCCCGTAGTGGTCCCGCGGGCCCTTGGCGGCCACGTACTCCACCGTCACGTCGTCGAACGCGCGCGGTCCGCTTTCGAAACTCACGCGCGCAACATAGCTTTCCGGGACGAGCAGCAGCGGCGCGCACAGCCAGAACATCCGTGCTTGGAAATCGTCGCCCTGGGTTCGGACCGCTACGGCTTGCGTCATGTTCTAGCTCTTCGGAAAGTAGCGACCCATGATCGATGCCCACACCGCCAGGGCTTCGCCCTGCTTACCCTGTTGCGCCAGGCGAACGGCCCGGGACGCTTCGGTCTCGGCGCGGCGCAACGCCGCCTCCGCATTCTTGATCAGATCGGGCGTCATCTGGTCAGATACCGGCGGGCCCAAACCCGCGGGATCCTTCCACTCCTGCCGGATGCCGTCCAAGGCGGCCGCGAAGAACCTCCGGACCTCGCCGGGATAGGTCGTGAACGGACCGTCGACGAGGTCCTGCGCCATCACTTCGATCAGGAAGGACGGTTTGATGGGCTTGTCCGCCGAACGGTTCCACCGCTTCAGCATCTTGACGAGCGGCACCCATTTCCCGCTTAGATTCTTGTTCTTCGCCGTGGACTTCTCGGCGTGGATCTCGGGATCGGTCTTGATCCACTTTCCGAGATCGCGGTCCGCGATCTCGTAGCAGTCGGAAAGCTCGATGGCGGGCACGGCGTCGATCGACAGGACCTTGCCTTCCTTGTCCGACGTATTCCTCTCGAACTCGACGGTGGCGCAGCGCCGCCCCGGCTGTACGGCGTCCTTGCCGAACTCGCCGCGCAGGCGATCGACGAACGCGTCGAGCACCTCGCTCGGCGTCTTCGAGCGCCGGTGCTGGTCCTTCGGACCGAGCGTGAAAAAGATGTCGACGTCCTTCAGCGGCTTCGTCTTCGTGTGCCGGTCGTAGGACCCGGTCAGAAAATCGCGGTCGATATCGAATCCGCCGCGGATGCAGTCGCGCACCTTGTTGTGCTTGCGGATCGTATCGGTCCGCTCCGTCTCGCTGAGTTCCAGGCGCTGCCGGAAGGTCTCGAATGCTTCTTCCACTGTGATCATTTGTAATACGCCATCGATGCCATGATGTCGGGAGTGGAGACGATCGTTCCCGCCTCGCGCCTGACCAAGCTGCCGAGCGACTTGAACGAGGTCCAGGACATGTTGCCCGGCAGCGCCGCGCCGGCGCGCGGCACCAGGAGAACCCGGTAGATGCAACCGGCCGGCGGCGTGCTGGTCTTGGCGAACGAACCCTCGAGGAACTCGCGGTCGACCCACATCTCGTCGACGCCGTTGCCGTCGTAGCGGATCGGGAAATCCCAGCGGCCCGAGGCGTCGGCGCTGCCCGGTTTGTAGAATTCGATGACGATCTTTTCGAGATCGCTCCGCTCCAGAAGCTCCCGCGCGCCGGCGTCGACCCAATCGGTCCAGGCGTCGAGCAGCGCCACCGGGCTCAGGTTGTAGTACGAGATGAGATATTTCAGCACGTTGCGCATCTTGTCGGACACGTACTTGGCCGTATGCGTGCGCGAATAGGTCGAGGTGAAGGTGGCGCTCATGACTTGCCCAGCACTCCCCAATCGATCGCGAGGTCGGCAGCGGCGGCCTTCGTCGCCTCCTCTTCGTCCGCCGGCGGCGACGCGACGTCGTGGACGCTGAGGCGCGGCGCCCGGCTCTTGAGCGCGTCATTCATCCACGTCACGTCGCCAGCTTCGATCGGCGCCGTGATCTTCCAGCCGCTCCCGCCCGTGGGATTCCAGGTCAGCTTGTCGATGGAGGAGCCGAGCTCGATGGCGTCCTCGTTGTAGCGGCAATAGATCACGAGGCGATCGCCGTTGCCCTTGACGACGATCGGCACCGTCGCCGGGTGTTCGTCCGCGATGAGCGATTCCATGATGCTCGCCGCCGCCTTCAGCGTGGCCGCATCGGGTGTGTCGGCGCCCGAGATCAGCGCGACGATCGCCGCCCATGTCTCGCCTGCGGAGCGCACCGGGATCGAGGCGATCTCGCGCTTGACCTTCATCCGAACTTCTCCTGCGCCTTCTCGATCTCGAGCGCCTGCTTCAGCGCCTTCAGCACCTGGTCGGCCTGCAGCTTGTTGAGGTCGCGCGCGGTCTCGACGCTCGAGGCCGCGGCCGAGATCATCGCCTTGCGCAAGCGGCGCCCGTCGAGCCCGTCGGAGGCCTTCACGAAAGCGGGGATCTGGCCGTTCAGCCCCGAAAGCTTGGGCCACTGCGTGGCGAGGGTGGCGAGGGTGTCGGCGATGATCTCCTGACGCGCATGCGCGTTCGGCAGACCGATGTCCTCGATCAGATCGGCGCGGGACAGCAGCGCGCGGTCCACGGCTCTCGGGAAGTTGGTGGTGGCGATCAGCAATGTGTTGCGGTGCTTGCGCGCAAGCAGGTCGATGCCGGCCAGGGCCGCGTCGGCTGCCCGATGCGCGTCGACCGGATTGGTCTCCAGGCTCATGCGCTGCCGGTCCGCCGCCAGCGTTTCGACCTCGTCGAGAAGCACGATGGTCGGTCCGTGCGCGGCGTGTTCCGGGATCAACTGGTCGAAGATCTTCAAGACCTCCTTCTGGCTCTTGCCGTGCGAGGCGCTGCCGAGCGCGTGCGGATCGAGCTGAAGGAACTTGACCTTCTTCGGCGTGAGGGCTTCGGCGACTTGGTTGGCGAGGCCGCGGGCGAGCGTCGTCTTGCCGGTGCCGGGCGGCCCGGCGAGCACGATCAGACCGTGGACCGGTATGCGCTCGAACGGGAAGTGCTGGCGCAGCTGAAAGGCGAGAAGCGCCTGCGCGACGAGGCGGATCCGGACGGCATCGTCCAATTTGATCGCCGACCAGGCGGCGGCGTAATCCGCGTGCGGCAGTTGGGCTTCATCGCTGATGGCGTCCATTTTGTCCCCTCGGCGGCTCACGGCCGGAGCCGTTTTGGCGTCCGATGAGGACGATGGTAACTATACAGATAAATCGAACGATTGATCCTGTCAAGGACGGCGCTATAGAATCGTCCAATTGAATCGGACGCCCGCTTCGGGACTGCTGAAAGGCTTGGGATGTCGTTGGCGACGAAGTTGAAAGAATTGCGGGTACGCAAGAAGCAGTCGCTGCAGGATGTTGCCGACGCGATAGGCGCGTCGAAGACCCATGTTTGGGATCTGGAGACCGGGCGGAGCAGCAATCCGTCGGTCGACCTGTTGACGAAACTGGCGACTCACTTCCAGGTCCGGATCGCCGATCTGGTCGGCGAGAATCCGAACGCGGCCGACGAGGACGAGAAGCATGTCGCCTTGTTTCGCGAGCTCAAGCAGCTTTCGGACCCCGACCTCGAGACAATTCGCATCCTGATGCAGCGGCTGAAGGATCCCGATCGAAAGTAGCCTCGATGCAGATCTCGCGTATCGACCTAGCCGACAAGGGCTCGCCCGAGGGACTGGTAATGGCCCTGCTCAAGGCCGAACCGAATCTGCCCATCCCGGTCCCGATTGAGGAGCTCTGCGGCCGGCTCGACATCATCGAGATCCAGGGGCTCACGACGCAAGGCTTCGAAGGCGGTCTGCTGACCGACCGCGAGCGAAGCCGGGGCATCGTCCTCGTCAAGAACGGGGTATCGCCTCAACGTCGCCGGTTCACCATCGGCCACGAGCTCGGCCATTTTCTGATGCCCTCGCACGTACCCGACGAGGAAGGCCGCTTCCTGTGCTCGCAGCGCGATATGGCGATGCTCAACCCCAAGGAAGGCGACCGCCGCGCGAAGATGGAAGTCGAGGCGAACCGCTTTTCGTCGCTCGTCTTGATGCCGCCGCCGAGACTGAGGGCTGAGACCGGCAATCGCGCGCCGAGCATCGAGCACATGCTCTCCCTCGCGACTAAGTTCGACGTGAGCAAGGACGCGATGGCCCGCGCATACGCCGAATACCATTCGGCGACGATCGCCTTCGTTGTCGTCCGCGGCGGCAAGGTGGGCGCGGTCTACCGCAACAGAACCAGATTTCCCTTCGTCACCGCGCTGCGCGGCAAGCCGGTTCCGGAGCGGTCGCTGTTTTATCGGAAGGGTTTGCAGGTCGGCGTGCCCAGCGACATCGACTCGCGCCTGCCCGACAACTGGATCGACGTCGAACGAGGGCGGCAGGCTCCGACGATGAGCGAACAAGTCTACCTGCAGTCCAACGGCTTCGCGCTGATCATGCTGTGGTACGAGCCCGCAGACGAGCCTGATTTCGACGCGGATGCCGAACGGACCGCGAAAGAGCGTCTCCAGCATCGACTGTCGCGTTTGTCCTGAACGGATCGCGTGGTGAGCGACTACAAGGGTCTCGCTGTAGGAAGACGCGCTCGGACGCAACCGTCTTCAGCGACGCAGCCAATGCACGAAGCGCAAAACCTCCACCAAGCTTTTTCGAGCGGACGGATTAGTGCAACGCCGAAGGATCAGCGCCCGCGCCATGGTATCTATGTGGTAGCTACAGCGGAAAACCAAACCGAAACATTTTTTATAAGCACTTGATTTCGTTGGTACAGTTGGGTGGGCTCGAACCACCGACCTCCTGTTCCACAGACAGGCGCTCTAACCAACTGAGCTACAACTGCATCCTTGCGAGCCGCACCTCATGGGCGCCCTTGACGGGCCGACAACTGAGGGGGCTGGACGGGGCGGAAACTAGGTGCAACGGCCGTTTTTGGCAAGGCCGCAAACCCCGATAATCGCCCCTATTTCCAAGACAAAACCCGGGCCCTGGGGCCCGGGTTTCTTAAATTCAGGCCAGCCGATCCGCTTAGGCGGCGGGGGGCGTGTAGAGCTTCGAGGCGCTCGCCTTGATCGGCTCGGCGGTCGCGGTCGCGGCCCGCTGGGCGATCTCGAGGAGCTCCTTGGCCTGGGCCTGGAAGGTCTCGAGCTGGGTCTTGGTGTGGCCGGTCCACAGCGCTAGCGCGTCCGACGGCGACTTCACGCCGAGCAGTTCCTGGGCGAAGTCCAGATGGGCGGTGGTATTGGCCTTCATGAACTCCATCAGCTTGGTGGTGTACTCGCTCGCGCCCTTGTTGGCTGAGGCGAACACGGCCTCGATGGTGCCGTTGTGGCTTTCGGCGGCGTCCTTGAACTTGGCGTAGTTTTCGCGGGCCTGCGAAACGCCCTTTTCGGCGAACGCACGCACCTGCTCCGGAACCTCGAACGGAATGACCGAGGAGGAGAATGGGTCAGTCGCACCTGTCATGGTTGTCCCTCACGATAGTGGTAAAATGGAGTGAGCCTTCTGGCGCGCCCGCCGGCCCCGATTACAGGCCGCAACGCGGGTACGAAGACTGGAAACGCGTTTACAAACGAGATGGCTCGCCCAGCGCTCCGTAATATCCGTGCCTAACATGTCAACATTGTGCGCCGCAATGTGATCCCGGGGGGCGATGGGAAAATTTAATCCCGGGCAGGGTGCGGGGTTCGGATTGGGGAAACTGGGGGGTGAGGTATTTTCGTGCTGTCGTTCCGGGCTCGCGACTTCGTCGCGTCCCGGAATGACGGCGGGGGCTAATGCTTCGGCTGGGTCGCGTCCATGGCGGCGCGGTGAACGATCTGGCCCATTTCGTTGGCCTGGTCGGCCAGCGCCTTCATCTGGGACTGCACATATTCGCCATGCAGCCGCATCACCTCGGAGAGGTCCTTGGCGTGGACCAGCGACTGGGCATAGTTCAGCGAGGCCTGCACATTGGCCTCGGCAAAGGTGAGCGCCCGGGCGCTGAGATCCTTGGCGCCGGCGCGCATGGTGGCGCCGTGTTCCTCCAGCGAGCCGGCGGCGGCCTGGGCGTTGGCGAGCAGTTTTTCAAAGGCCTCGCGGGCCTGCTTGAAGCTCGATTCCGCCATGGATCGCATCTCCGGCGGAAGGTCGAAATGTGCCTGGTCGGTCATTGCCACTCCTGTCCTGGTTGCTTGGCCCTGAAGGCCGTCCCCCGACGCGCCCGCGCGGCCCGAGAATACCGATCAACGGTATTGCCGGTGTGACGCGGGCCTCCGAATCCTGCGGATGCAACGTAAGCTCGGCTTGCGGGTTCAGCCACATTAAGGTTATCGCGGCTTAAGGTCGCCTCCCCTAGACTGGGGCCGTGGACCCGCCCGCCCCTGCGCGCGATACTAACCCTTTCTTAAGGCTGTCATTCCCGGCAGCCATGACGTCTGATGCCTGACACGAGATACAAGCCGGTTGGATGAGTAGTTCGGATTTCCAGTTGCGAGGCGTGGGTGATCCGCGGCTGGCCGTGCATGCGACCTCTCCGCTTCCGGCGTGGCTCTGGTCGATCGACGGCTCGCGCGTGCTGTGGGCCAACGCGGTCGGCGCGAGGTTCTTCGGCGCGCCGAATGCCGCAACGCTCGCCGAGAGGATCTTCGGACCGGCCGACAGCCATCGCCGCCAGGTCGCGCAGCTGGCGCGGCGGCTGACCGCGGGCGGCACTGTGAGGCTGGAGCGGCTGCGCGGCTTCGGCGCCTCGCTCGGCACGCTGATGACCTGCGCCTGCGCGCGGCTCGAGTTTGCCGATGGCAGCCATCTTTCTGAAGGAAGACATGCCGTGCTCGTCACCGCGATGGATGCGACCGGGCGCACCATGCCGCTGGTCGAGCGGCTGCATCGTCTGGTCGACGGCGCCAAGGTGCCGATGGCGGCGTTCACGCCGGACGGACTGTTCATTGGCGCGAGTGAGGCGGCCCGTCCGCTGCAAGGCTTTCGCGATCTCGGCGAGGCCGGCCTCGACAAGGTGCGCAGCGATGCGCTGGCCCATGGCCGCGTCGAGATGCCGATCGGCATCGGCAACATGGTGCTGCAACGGGTCGGCACGGGTGCCGATATCGGTCTGGTCGCGATGATCGAGCCCGTGCAGGCGGCGCCTGAAGCGGCCGCGCCGGAGAGTGCGCTGACCACAGCGGCGGCGGTGCAGCCGGAGCAGCCCGCCGTCGAGACGCCGGGCGAGCCGCAGCCATCGACTGAGGCGCCGAGCGGAATACCGCTGTTCGATCCCTTTGCCGAGGCCGACGAAACGCCGGCGCCGGTCGAAATCGTCCGCCAAACTCCGGTTGAAAACCCGCCAGAGGCCATTGTGTCGCCGCAGCCGGAGCCGATCACGGCAGCCATGGCCGAGCCGCCATCCGACCCAGCGGAGCCGCCCGCTCCGCGCCAGCATCCGCTGCGCTTCCTCTGGCAGATGGATGCGGAGGGCCGCTTTGTGCTCGCGAGCGGCGAGTTCATCCGCCTGATCGGCCCGCACACCGCTTCCGGCTTTGGCCGGCCATGGCACGAGATCGCCGAACGATTTGCGCTCGATCCGGAGGGACGCGTGGCGCAGGCGCTGGCGAGCCATGACACCTGGGCCGGCATCACCGTGGCCTGGCCCGCCGATGGCGGCGAGCCTCTCGCGGTCGAGCTTGCGGGGCTGCCGGTCTACGACAGCGCGCGCCATTTTGCCGGCTTCAAGGGTTTTGGCGTCTGCCGCGATCTCGACGGCCTCAACCGGCTCGATGCGCTGCGGCGGTACGAGCTGATCGCCGAGCCCGCGGCGCAGAGCCTGTCCGCCGACATCGTCCCGCCCGAGGCGGAGGCGCCGCCTCCGCCGACCGAGCCACCGCCGACCGAGCCTGAGCCTGAACCGACCGACCATCTCACCGAAGCGAATTCACACCCAACACATCTGGAAACGCCCGTGGAAACGCCTCCCAATGTCGTGCCGTTCCGCCCCCATGGCGATCTCAGATCACTCAATGATCAGAGCTCGCCGACGCTGACGCCGGTTGAGAACAGCGCGTTCAACGAGCTCGCCCGGCAATTGGCCGAGCGGCTGGAACGCGAGAAGCAAACAATCGTGGCTGAAACGTCCGAGCCGCTGACGAGCGAGATCGCGCCCGAGGCGCCGCCCGCCGCGACCGAGCCGCCGCCGGTTGAAGCCGGGGCGCCGCCGGCTGCGGCCGAATGGCTGACCGAGCCCGCGCCGCCTGCGCGCGGCGACAGCGCGCGCGACCGTACGCTGCTCGATCTCTTGCCGACCGGCATTCTGATCTATCGCCTCGACCGCCTGCTCTACGCCAACCCCGCTTTCCTCGCGCGCATGGGCTATGCCAACCTGACCACGCTGGAGGACGCCGGCGGGCTCGATGCGCTCTATGTCGAGCCGGGCGTCTCGACGGCGAGCAGCACCTCGCAGGGAGGCACGCCGGTGACGATCAGCGCGACGGTTGCGAATGGCGAGCAGCCGCTTGCGACCACGGAAGCGCATCTGCACACGATCGACTGGAACGGCGAGAGCGCGCATGCGCTGATCTGCGGATTGCCGCCGGCTGCTATCGTCGCGCCGCCCGTTGCCGCCGCGCCCGTTTTCGCTGAACCTGTTGTCGCCGAACCTGTTGTCGCCGAATCCTTCCCCTACGCGCCCGAGCTCGAATCAGCAGTCGGCGATGCCGACGCGGAGGATCTCGCCGCGATCCTCGACACCACGGCCGAGGGCATCGTGATGTTCGATGCCGAAGGCAACATCCACGCCTGCAACCGCAGCGCTGAGGCGCTGTTCGGCTATGACGGCGAAACGCTGTTGCAGCAGAACCTGGTGGCCCTGTTCGTGCCGGAGAGCCAGCAGATCGTCATCGACTATCTCGAAAGCATGAAGAGCGAGGACATCGCGAGCCTGCTCGACCACGGCCGCGAGGTGCTGGGCCGCGAGAAGAAGGGCGGCGTGATTCCGCTCGCCATGATCATGGGCCGCACCAGGCCCGACGGCCCGAACTTCTTCGCCGTGTTCCGCGACCTCTCGCAGAGCAAGACGAGCGAGAGCGAGCTGACGCAGGCGCGACGCCTGGTCGACGGTGCGGCCAACGCCAAGGCCGACATGCTGGCGCGGATCAGCCACGAGATCCGCACGCCGCTCAACGCCATCATCGGCTTTGCCGAGGTGATGATCTCCGAGCGGTTTGGTGCGCTCGGCAACGAGCGCTATGGCGAGTACATGAAGGACATCCGCGCCTCCGGCGAGCGCGTCATCACCATCATCGACGATCTGCTGGAACTGTCGCGGATCGAGACCGGCAAGCTCGATCTCAACTTCGCCAATCTCAATCTCAACGACCTCGTCGAAGCCTGCGTCACGGTGATGCAGCCGCAGGCCAATCGCGAGCGCATCATCATCCGTACCTCGCTTGCGCATGCGCTGCCGCAGGTGACGGCCGATGCGCGCGCGATGCGGCAGGCGACCATGAACCTGATCTCCAACTCGATCCGGCTCGCAACCGCCGGCGGCCAGGTCATCGTCTCGACCGCGATGACCGATCGCGGCGAGATTGCCTTGCGCATCCGCGACACCGGCCATGGGTTGAGCGAGAAGGAAGTCGCCGCTGCGCTGGAGCCGTTCCGCACGCCGCCGCCCGGAGACGCCTCGGACAATTCGGCGCTGAGCCTGTCGCTGACCAAGGCGCTGGTCGAAGCCAACCGCGCCCAGTTCAACATCAAGAGCGCAGCAAATACGGGAACGCTGATCGAG
The DNA here is from genome assembly GCF_015624505.1 of Bradyrhizobium commune. NCBI lineage: Bacteria > Pseudomonadati > Pseudomonadota > Alphaproteobacteria > Hyphomicrobiales > Nitrobacteraceae > Bradyrhizobium > Bradyrhizobium commune. The sequence goes on from NZ_CP061379.1 coordinate 6,646,050, forward strand.
GTCGTGTTCGCGCCGGTGGTGGCGCGGGCTTAGCCGCGCGAACACGCCGCCCAAACAAAAGGGGCACGGCTTGCGCCGTGCCCTTTTGCATTCCGTGAGACACTCGTCTCAGCTATAGATCTCGAACAGCCCCGCGCCACCCTGGCCGCCGCCGATGCACATGGTGACGACGCCCCATTTGGCCTTGCGACGGGCGCCTTCCTGGAGCAGATGGCCGGTGAGACGGGCGCCGGTCATGCCGAAGGGATGGCCGATCGCGATCGAGCCGCCGTTGACGTTGTACTTATCGGGATCGATGCCGAGCTTGTCGCGCGAATAGAGGCACTGGCTGGCGAAGGCTTCGTTGAGCTCCCAGAGATCGATGTCGTCGATCTTGAGGCCATGGCGCTTCAAAAGCTTCGGCACGGCAAAGATCGGGCCGATGCCCATCTCGTCCGGCTCGCAGCCGGCCGAGGCCCAGGCAACGAAGCGGCCCATCGGATTGAGGCCGCGCTTCTCGGCGTCCTTGGCTTCCATCAGCACCACGGCGGCAGCACCATCCGAGAGCTGGCTGGCATTGCCGGCGGTAACGTATTTGCCGGGGCCCTTCACCGGCTCGAGCTTTGCCAACCCTTCCAGCGTGGTTTCAGGGCGGTTGCACTCATCGCGATCGACGACGTAGTCGACGATGCTCTCGGCTTTGGTCGCCTTGTCGACGAGCTTCATCTGGGTCTTCATCGGGACGATCTCGTCCTTGAACTTGTTGGCCTGCTGGGCTGCCGCCATGCGGCGCTGCGATTCCAGCGAATATTCGTCCTGATATTCGCGGCTGAGCTTGTAGCGCTCGGCGACGATGTCGGCGGTGTCGATCATCGCCATGAAGATGTCGGGCGCGGTCTTGAGCAGCTCCGGATCGACCCATTCCTTCGGCGAGCCGCCGCCCGGGATCGAGATGCTCTCGACGCCGCCGGCGACGATGCAGTCGGAGCCGTCCGAACGGATCGAGTTGGCGGCCATCGCGATGGTCTGGAGGCCCGAGGAGCAGAAGCGGTTCACCGAGACACCGCCGGTCGACTTCGGCAGGCCTGCGAGCAGCGCGGCCTGGCGGCCGATATTCGGCGCGCCATGGGCGCAATTGCCGAGATAGCAGTCCTCGACATAATCCTTCTCGACGCCGGCGCGGTCGACCGCATGGTGGATGGCGTGGGCTGCAAGCGACATCGGCGGCGTGATGTTGAACCCGCCGCGGCCGGATTTTGCGAGGCCCGTGCGCGCATAGGAAACGATGACGGCTTCACGCATTATTTTCTCCCTTTCGAACATTGGTACGAAGCGTTCTGGCCGCCATTGGTACACAAAGTTTGGCGAGCGCGGGAGAAATAAAGCGCGGCGCTGCATCGACAAAAACGCCGCCCTCTCGGGCGGCGTTGTTCCGCAGGTCGGAATATATGATGGACGTCATTCCGTGAGGCGCCTGCGCCTCAGAATTTCAGCGCCTTGACCTGCTTGACCTGCGGCAGCGCCTGCACCTTGGCGAGCAGGTCGGCCGGCACCGCGCCGTCGACCTCGACCAGCGCGATGGCGTCGCCGCCCTGCGCGACGCGGCCGAGATGGAAGGTCGCGATGTTGATCTTGGCATCGCCGAGCAGGCTTGCAAATGCGCCGATGAAGCCCGGCTTGTCCTCGTTGGTGACGTAGATCATCGACTTGCCGAACTCGGCATCGACGCGGATGCCCTTGATATCGACCAGGCGCGGCTTGCCGTCGTGATAGACAGTGCCGGACACCGAGCGCTCCTGGCGTTCGGTCGCCACCGTCACGGTGATCAGGCTCTCATAGTCGCTCTGGGCGGCGCGCACGATCTCGTCGACCACCATGCCGCGCTCCTTGGCGACGACCGGCGCGGACACCACGTTGACCTCGCCCAGCATCGGCCGCAGCAGGCCGGACAATACCGCTGACGTGATCGCCTTGATCTTCATCTCGGCGACGTGGCCCTCATAGGTGATCTCGACCTTGAGGATGCCGGATTCGGTGAGCTGGCCCGCGAACGAGCCGAGCTTCTCGGCAAGCGCGATGAACGGCTTCAGCTTCGGCGCCTCTTCCGCGGTGATCGAGGGGAAGTTGACGGCGTTCGAGATCGCGCCGGTGAGCAGATAGTCCGACATCTGCTCTGCGACCTGAAGCGCGACGTTCTCCTGCGCTTCCGTGGTGGACGCGCCGAGATGCGGCGTGCAGATCACGTTGGGATGGCCGAACAGCACGTTGGTGTTGGCGGGCTCCTCGACGAAGACGTCGAAGGCGGCGCCAGCAATGTGCTTGGAATTGAGCGCATCGACCACGGCCTGCTCGTCGACCAGGCCGCCGCGGGCGCAGTTGATCAGGCGCACGCCCTTCTTCATCTTGGCGATCGCGGAAGCGTCGATGATGTTCCTGGTCTTCTCGGTGAGCGGCGTGTGCAGCGTGATGAAATCGGCGCGCTTGAGGAGATCGTCGAGATCGACCTTCTCGACGCCGATGTCCTTGGCGCGCTCCGGCGACAGGAACGGATCGAAGGCGATGACCTTCATGCGCAGGCCGAGCGCGCGGTCGGCGACGATCGAGCCGATATTGCCGCAGCCGACCACGCCAAGCACCTTGCCGGTGATCTCGACGCCCATGAATCGGTTCTTCTCCCACTTGCCGGCCTGGGTCGAGGCGTCGGCCTGCGGGATCTCGCGGGCTAGTGCCAGCATCAGCGTGATGGCGTGCTCGGCGGTGGTGATCGAATTGCCGAACGGCGTGTTCATCACGATGATGCCCTTGGCCGTCGCAGCCGGGATCTCGACATTGTCGACGCCGATGCCGGCGCGGCCGATCACCTTGAGATTGGTCGCCTTCTCCAGGATTTTTGCGGTTGCCTTGGTCGCGGAGCGGATCGCGAGGCCGTCGTAATTGCCGATGATCTCGGCAAGCTTGTCCTTGTCCTTGCCGAGGTTCGGCTGGAAGTCGACCTCGACGCCGCGATCCCTGAAGATCTGCACGGCAGCGGGCGAGAGCGCGTCGGAAATGAGAACTTTGGGTTTGGTCATGGGGTGATCCTCTGCCTTCCCTGATGGAAGGGACGACGTTCGACCGGAATCGGTGGATGTCTCGAAGCAATTTCTTCGACCTCCCCCCGCAGGAACGGGGAGAGGCGAAAAGACAATCAGGCTGCCTTGGCCAGCGTGGCCTTGGTCTCGGCAAAGGCCCAGTCGATCCACTGCGTCAGCAGCTCGACGTCCCTGGCCTCGACGGTGGCGCCGCACCAGATGCGCAAGCCAGCCGGCGCGTCGCGGTAGTACGCGAAGTCGTAGCCGGCGCCTTCCTTCTCGACCAGCGCGACCAGCTTCTTGGAGAACTCGGCTTGCGCGTCGTCCGAGAGCGAGGTGATCGCGGGATCGGTGAACTTCAGGCACACCGAGGTGTTGGAGCGGATCGCGGCATCCTTGGCCAGGAAGTCGATCCAGGGCGTCTTCGCCTTCCAGTCGGCCAGCACCTTGGTGTTGGCATCGGCGCGCGCGATCAGCGCCTTGAGGCCGCCGATCGACTTTGCCCAGTTCAGCGCGTCGAGATAATCCTCGACGCAGAGCATCGACGGCGTGTTGATGGTCTCGCCGACGAAGATGCCTTCGTTGATCTTGCCACCCTTGGTCATGCGGAAAATCTTCGGCAGCGGCCAGGCCGGCTTGTAGGTCTCGAGCCGTTCCACCGCGCGAGGCGACAGGATCAGCATGCCGTGCGCAGCCTCGCCGCCGAGCGCCTTCTGCCAGGAGAAGGTGACGACATCGAGCTTTGCAAAATCGAGCGGCTGCGCGAATGCTGCCGAGGTCGCGTCGCAGATCGTCAGACCCTCGCGGTCCGCCTTGATCCAGTCGGCATTGGGCACGCGCACGCCCGAAGTGGTGCCGTTCCAGGTGAAGACGACGTCGGACTTCGGATCGACCTTGGAGAGGTCGGGGATTTCACCATAGGCCGCGTTGAGCTTGGTGACGTCCTTGAGCTTCAACTCCTTGATGATGTCGCTGACCCAGCCCTCGCCAAAGGATTCCCAGGCGAGCGTGGTGACGGGCCGCGCACCAAGCAGCGACCACAGCGCCATCTCGACCGCGCCGGTATCGGAGGCCGGCACGATGCCGATGCGATAATCGGCGGGCACTTCAAGCACTTCGCGCGTCAGATCGATCGCGAGCTTGAGCTTGGTCTTGCCGACCTTCGCGCGATGCGAACGGCCGAGCGCTGCGTCCTTGAGATTTTGGGCATTCCAGCCTGGGCGCTTGGCGCAGGGGCCGGAGGAGAAATGCGGCACGGTCGGCCGCGAAGCGGGCTTCGCTACAGTCATGATCTACCCTTCCAGATAGTAAGCCTCCCGTTGGGGGGAGGTGTCCCGCCGCGGCTGATACGGGAAACAGGAAGAGTCGTCAAGGAAGTTCCGGCGCCTCACGCTGGAGTGATGGCAATTCCGGCGCGATTCCAGGGGATTCGACAGACGTCAGCGCGTTCAGCAAGTCCGTGGCCTCGCTGATCAATTGCACAGCGCGGCGGCGGCTGCCGACTTTCAAAATGCTCTTGTCATTGGCCCGCACAACGTAATCGTTGCCGACCTTGATCATGGAATAGCTTGTCATCGAAATCCCCGAACCGACCGAGCCCGGTTTGAGACGCTGGCGTAGCACTGTTCGTTCCTCGATCAACGTGAACGACGAACGGGTAGTTTATCAGCTGTTAAGATGAACGAATGCGCGATCCGATTTCGTTGATCGCGCAACGCTCGCGATCAGCTGCCTCAAAAGCGGACAGTCATGCCGACATGGCTCGCCGAAAATCCGAGCCGCTTGTAGAAGCGCTGCGCGTCGACGCGGCTCGAATGCGTCAGCAATTCGACCAGAATGCAACCGCGCGCCTTTGCTTCCGTGACCGCCCATTGCACCAACTTTTCTCCAATTCCGCGGCTGCGGCAATCAGTGGCAACACGGACATCCTCGAGCAGGCCGCGGATGCCGCCTTGCGAGCTGATGCCCGGCAGGATTGCGAGTTGCAGGCAGCCGACCACCCTGCCCTCGCTTTCGGCGACCACGAGCAGGAGATTGGGATTGCGTTCGACCCGTTCGAACGCTTCGTAATAGACCTCAGGCAGCGGGTCCTCCAGCCGCTCGCGGGCGCGCCCGAGATGGTCGTCGGCAAGCATCGCGATCATCGCCGCGACGTCCTCGCGGCGCGCGGGGCGGATGGCAACGGACGTATCATTCATCGACGAAAACTCCAGGCTCAACGCGCGGGCGGAAGGCCGAGAAAGGCCTCGGTGTCAGCGATCCAGCGGCGGATGGCCGCATAACGGCCGAGATCGAAACCGCCTTCATGCGCGAGGCGGGTATAGGCGAGCAGCGAGACGTCGGCGAGCGAAGCTACCTCGCCGGCGAAGAAACGTTTCGCGGCAAGATGCTGCTCCATGCAATCGAGCGCCGCATGGCCGCGCTTGACCTTGTCGGGGTCGAGCTCGGAGGCCTCCTTGCCGAGATAGACCAGCTGGAAACGGCACACCGCGATATAGGGCTCGTGGCTGTATTGTTCCCAGAACAGCCATTCGTCCATCTTGGCGGCGGCAAAGGCGTCGCGCGGAATGAGCGCGCTGTCGCGCGCGAGATAGCGGATAATGGCGTTGGACTGCGCCAGCGTGCGTCCGTCGTCGAAGGCTATGGTCGGCACCTGGCCGGCGCCGTTCATCGCCAAAAATTGCGGCGTGCGCGTCTCGCCCTTGCGCGTGTCGATCTCGATCCAGCGATAGGGCAGCGCGAGCTTGTCGCACACCCACTTCACCTTCAGACAATTGCCGGAATTGCTATCGCCGAAAATCTTCACTGCCACCGCTCCCCATGGAGCGACAGAGCATCAGGGCCGGGGCGCCCTGTCAATCAGCGCCATGCGCGCGCGTCAGAACTTGTAGCCGAGACCCGCGCGAACCGTGTTGATGTTGGTGTCGATGTTGGTGGTGAAGCGGATGTATTCCCATTCGGCGCGCGCGAAGAGGCCGCCGACGAGGTTGACGTCGACGCCGAGACCCGCGGTATAGCCGTAGATCATGTGATTGTGCACGGTATCGTTGGCGCTCAGCGGCTGGAGGCTCGTATATGTCCCGCCGATCGTCGTGCTGACCGCATCCTCAACCAGAACGGTGCGCGAGATGTCGGCCTTGCCGAGCGCGAAGCCGCCAAAGATGTAGGGCAGGAAGCAGCCCCAGGCATAGGCCGCTCGGCCGCGGAACGTCGCCATGTCCGAGATCGAGATTCCGGCCGACGACGTCACCTTGACGTCGTGAAAGAAGCCATCGGTCAGCGCGCTGCCGCTGACAAGTTCCTTGGACGCCTGCGACATGCCGCCGTATGAGCCGTGCAGATAGCTCACCTCGAGGCCGTAGACGACGTCCTCCCACTGAGCGTTATATCCGAAGAAAGCACCGTATCCGCTCGACCGGTGTGACTCTCCGCCGAGACCGAGATTCCAGTTTGCGACATCCATCTGCTGGATGACGTTGTGGTCGAGCAGCGTGGCCAGCATATTCGTGTTGCTGCCGCTGAAATGTTCGTCGGAGGCGCCGTAGCCGCCCTGGGCGCCGGCATAGAAGCCCTGCCAGTTGACACTGGACTGGCTGAGACCGTCGCTCAGGCTGCCGCGCAGGATGGGAAGATCCGGCATATCGGCCGCGTGTGCGGCAGATGCCGTCCCCAACACCACCGCAGCCAACAAAAGCCCACGCATTGCAACGCTCCATCGAACTCGAACTTTCGCTCGTGATCATGGCTCGTTAACCTTAACCAATGGTTTGCGTCGGAGGCTTTCGTCGCGATCGAGCAATGAAAAAACCGCAAAGCAAAACGGCGCGGGATGATCCCGCGCCGTTAAGAGAGTTTAAGCGATCGAGCGAGCGATCAGCCCTTGGTGACGAGCGGCGGCGGCGCGTAGACCGGCGGGCTGTTGAGATCCCAGCGCACGCCGAGCTTGACGTCGTGCGAGGTGATGTCCTTGACCTTGATCGTCGAAGAGCCGGAGATGCTGCCGTCAAACGCGCGGAAGTTACCGGGCGCAGCGTCGCCGAGATCCATGTAGCTGTAGGCCAGTTCGACCGTGAAGCCGGGGTTGACCTTGTAGGCGAGACCGGCGTGAGCGGCCCAGGCGAAGTTCCACTTTCCGTTATCGCCGAAATAGGTGACGCTGTTGGAGAGAGCGCCGGCGGTGTAACGAATGCCGCTGTCCTGGAAGCTCGAGAGCTTGTTGTAGGAGCCGCCGACACCGGCGCCGATGAACGGCGTGATGCACCACCAGGTGCCGAGATCGACATAGGCGTTGGCCATGACGACCCACTCGGACTTGCTGCCGGTGTAGGTGTTGGCTTCGACGTCGGTCGGGCCGAGGACGACGCTGTCCGAACCGTGCAGATTGGCCTTGCCGCGATACTGGCCGATCACATCGGCGCGGAACCAGTTGTTGAAGCGATAACCGACACCGAGATCGAACAGCGGCGAGGAGTCGAAGCCGAGGCCGTTCGTCGTGGTCGGGAACGCAGCCGCAGTCGCGCTCTCGACGCGCTTGGCGCTCTGGTTGGTCATGCCGACGTCGCCGCGCAGATACCAGCCGCCGAAATCGGCAGGCGGAGCCGGCGGCGCGTACATGGGGGGCGGAGCTGCGATCGGCATGTCGGCGGCGAACGCCATCGACGAGATCAGTGACGCCGCACCCGCGGCAAGGAGAGACTTAACGCTACGCATTGGCTTCGTCCTTATGGCCGGTGAGGCAAAATGCAGGTGCCCCACGTTCTGGAAACTCACAGGCGGACGATGGCACCAAATGCTTAAGCGCCACTTAACCCTAATTTTTAAGGTTGATTTTTTCTGACCACTCGCGCGGATGCGGCGCAAGCGTTGCAAAAATGCGGCAACGAGGCGCCGCAATTGCTAACGATGTGTGAAGGCGCACTGCGGCGAGAGAGGATGCGTTAACGCGCGTGCGGCGGATGTTTGGGCAGGAGACCGGAATCCTAGGGTGGGCAAAGGCGCACTTGCGCCGTGCCCACCGTCTTTCCGATACAGCGACAGACGCGTGGGCACGCTTCGCTTTGCCCACCCTACGACATCTGTGATCGGGGATAGAGGGCGCTCAACCGGCGCGCTTACGCCGCCGCTTGTCCCAGCGCGGAGACGATGGTGTCGACGACTTCCTCGACCAGATGGCGGTCTTCGCCTTCGCCCATGACGCGGATCACGGGCTCGGTGCCGGAGGAGCGGATCAGGAGGCGGCCGTGGCCGTTGAGGCGCTTCTCGCCGTCGGAGATCGCCGACTTGACGTCGGAATCATCGAGCGGCTTGCCGCCCTTGTGGCGGACGTTCTTGAGGATCTGCGGCAGCGGATCGAAGCGGTGGCAGACCTCGGACACCGGCCGGCGCAGCTTCTGCACCACCGCCAGCACCTGCAATGCGGCAACGAAGCCGTCGCCGGTGGTGGCGTAGTCCGACAGGATGATGTGGCCGGACTGCTCGCCGCCGAGATTGTAACCGCCGCCCAGCATCTGCTCGAGCACGTAGCGGTCGCCGACCGGCGTGCGAACGAGATCGAGCCCCTGCCCTTTCAGGAAACGCTCGAGCCCGAGATTGGACATCACGGTGGCGACGATGCCGGGCCGCGACAAACGCCCGTCTTCCTTCCAGCTCTGCGCGATCACCGCGAGCAATTGGTCGCCGTCGACGACATGGCCGCGCTCGTCGACAAGGATGACGCGGTCGGCGTCACCGTCCAGTGCAATGCCGATGTCGGCGCGCATCTCGCGCACCTTCTTCGACAGCGCTTCCGGCGAAGTCGAGCCGCAATCCTTGTTGATGTTGAAACCGTCGGGCTCGACGCCGATCGGCACCACGTCGGCACCCAGTTCCCACAGTGCTTCCGGCACCACCTTGTAGGCGGCGCCATTGGCGCAATCGACCACGACGCGCAGGCCGTCCAGCGAGAGGTCGCGCGGCAGCGTGCGCTTGGCGAATTCGATGTAGCGGTCATGCACGCCGTCGATGCGGCGGGCGCGGCCGAGGCTCGCGCTCTGTGCGAGCCGCTTGTCGATGGGCTCGTCGAGCAGCTGCTCGATCTGCTTCTCGACGTCGTCGGAGAGCTTGAAACCCTGCGGGCCGAACAGCTTGATGCCGTTGTCCTCGAACAGATTGTGCGAGGCCGAGATCATCACGCCGAGATCGGCGCGCATCGACTTGGTCAGCATCGCCACCGCCGGCGTCGGCATCGGGCCGACCAGCAGCACGTCCATGCCGACCGAGGTGAAGCCTGCGACCATGGCGTATTCGATCATGTAGCCGGACAGGCGGGTGTCCTTGCCGATCACGACGCGGTGGCGGTGATCACCGCGCTGAAACGCGAGGCCCGCGGCCTGGCCGACCTTGAGCGCGAGCTCCGGCGTGATCAGTCCGTTGGCGCGGCCCCGAATCCCGTCGGTCCCGAAATATTTGCGGCTCATCATCGTCCCCCACGCAACAACCAGGGATCCCCATCACAACCTCCGGGTGCCCGAACGGGCCCCGCATCCCTGATTTGCTGAGGTCTTATAAAGCCATCGCGGCTAACTTGGCTTCAAAAAATATGATGAATCATTACGGAACCGGGACCGCGCCCGCCCCGGTAACTTATTGTTAACGTTATATTTCCGGTTTGATCACCGGAACGAAACGGAACCGCACTAGTCGGTCCGCTTCACATGACCGTCGCCGCGGCTCGGCGCCGGCTGGGTGACGTTGACGGGATCGGAGCCCGGGAAGGTCTCCTCCAGCCCCTCTTCCAGGGCGTCCTCGAGGTCCTGCTTCTCCTTGATCTCTTCCGGCGAAGGTCCCGCGTGCGGTCTCTTCATGGCGCGCTCCTCTACAGACGATTTGGCTGTGCATCCAACCATGCTAGATGACCCCTCAATCTTCCGATGCAAGACTCTCGAGACAAGACGGGCCGGGGAACGTTCATGAAGCACATCACCTGTATCGACGATCTTCGCACGCTGCATCAGCGCCGCGTGCCGAAGGCGTTCTTCGATTATTGCGACCGCGGCTCCTATGCCGAGGAAACGCTGCGCGCCAATCGCGAGGACATGCAGGGCATCAAGTTCCGCCAGCGCATCCTGGTCGACGTCTCCAAGCGCGACACCTCGACCACGATCCTCGGCGAGCCTTCGACCATGCCGCTGATGCTCGCGCCTGTCGGCCTGCTCGGCATGCAGCATGGCGACGGCGAGATCCACGCCTGCCGCGCCGCGCAGGCCGCCGGCATCCCGTTCACGCAGTCGACGATGTCGATCTGCTCGATCGAGGACATCGCCGCCAATGTCGAGAAGCCGTTCTGGTTCCAGCTCTACGTGATGAAGGACCGCGGCTTCATCAAGGAACTGATCCAGCGCGCAATGGCGGCAAAGTGCAGTGCGCTGGTGCTGACCGTCGATTTGCAGGTGATCGGCCAGCGCCATGCCGACATCAAGAACGGCATGACGGTGCCGCCCGAATGGTCGCTGTCGAAGCTGATCGATTTCGCAACCAAGCCGGCCTGGGTTGCCGGCGTGCTGCAAGGCAAGCGCCGCACCTTCGGCAACATCGCCGGCCACGTGAAGAACACCGAGGATCTCAATCGCCTCGCCGAGTGGACCGCGTCGCAGTTCGACACCTCCCTGAGCTGGAAGGACGTCGAGTGGGTCCGCAGCATCTGGCCGGGCAAGCTCGTCATCAAGGGCATTCTGGACGTCGAGGACGCCGAGGAGGCCGCCAAGACCGGCGCACAGGCGCTGGTGGTGTCGAACCATGGCGGCCGTCAGCTCGACGGCGCGCCGTCCTCGATCGAGGTGCTGCCGGAGATCGCGGACGCGGTCAGCTCCAAGATGGAGATCATGTTCGACGGCGGCATCCGCTCCGGCCAGGACGTGATGCGCGCGCTGGCGCTCGGCGCCAAGTCCTGCATGATCGGCCGCGCTTATGCGTATGGCTTGGGTGCCGGCGGCCAGGCCGGCGTCGCCAAGGCGATCGACATCATCCAGAAGGAGCTGCTTACGACCATGGGCCTGTGCGGCGTCAACGGGATCGACGAGATCGACGATCACGTGATTGCGGTGTAAACGCAGCAGCGGTGCCGTAGGGTGGGTTAGCTCTGCGGCTGCGCGAAGCGCTGTCCGCTGAGCGTAACCCGCCAACTTCGGTCCGCATTGGCGGAAGCATGGTGGGTTACGGCTTCGCCTAACCCACCCTACAAGTTCTTCCCTCGTCGCCCCTCACATCGGCGGGGTCAGGCCGTCACGGCCGACACTGACACGGTTGGTCTCGAACGAGCCGTCCGGCAATTGCTTCATGAAGGCGATGACCTTGGCGCCGGCCTTCAGGTCGGTTTTGTCGCCGGGCACGTAGGTCACCACCGGCGTCATGTCGGAGACGAACACCTTCTTCTCGCCGTCCTTGTACTTCACGAGCAAGGTATGGCCGTCATTGCCGACCACGCTCTCCGCCACGGTCGCGTTGGTCATGCTGGAGTCGGGCTTCAGATCCCAGGGACGCGAGCCTTCGCCGGTGCCGCGCATGCTTTCCGGGAACACGTGGACCTCGACGGCGTTGTTGCCGCCATCCGGCCCGGGCACGGTGGTGGCGCCGACGAAGGAGCCGACCTTGATGTCGGCGAGTGAAATCTTGGTGATGCCGGCCACGCGCAGGTCGGATGCGATGTGGAGCTTGACGTCCTCACCGCTGCGCGACTTGACCAGCATGGTATCGCCCTCGAGGCTCTCGATGGTGCCGCGGACGCGGGTCGGCACCGGGGCCTTCTGCGCGAACGCCGCGAAGGTCGAGATGGCCACCATTGTGACGGCAAGGATTGGACGCGTGAAAGTTGCACGTTGAACAGACATGAAGGTCTCCGATTGTCCCTACGGATAGAGAACTCCGGAGAGGGCGCGCTATTCGCTCAAGTCTTTGTGAGATCGGCCTCGACCAGAGCGCGCAGCTCGGCGGTCACCTCGGGCGTTCGGCCAAACCACAGCGCGAAGCCGCGCACCGCCTGGTGCAGGAGCATGCCGAGCCCGTCGGCGGTCCTCAGGCCGCGCGCCTTGGCCGCCGCGAGCAGCGGCGTCACCAGCGGGACATAGACGAGGTCGGCGACGACAGAGGCTTGCGGCAGGCGCGCCACGTCGATATCGAGCGCCGGCTGGCCGTGCATGCCGAGCGACGTGGTGTTGACGAGAAGCTTTGCGCGCGGGAGAACGTCGTTGATCCCGTCCCAGGAAAGCGGACGCACGTTCGGCCCGAACTGCTTTGCCAGCGCCTCGGCCCGCGCGATGGTCCGGTTGGCGAGATGGACGCGCGCGACGCCGCGCTCGACGAGCCCGAACACGACCGCGCGCGAGGAACCGCCGGCGCCCAGCACGAGCGCCTCCTCGACCCTGTCCCAGCCGGGCGCGCTGGCATCGAGATTGTTGATGAAGCCCTCGACGTCGGTGTTGGTCGAGCGCAGCTCGCCGTCTTCGAACCACAGCGTGTTGGCGGCGCCCACGGCCCTCGCGCGCGCGTCCGGCGTCGAGAGCGCCAGCACGCCTTCCTTGTGCGGAATGGTGACGTTGGCGCCGACAAAGCCGCGCAGCGACAGTCGCAGCACGAAGTCGCGGAGATCGTCGGGCGGAACGGCCTCGATGACATAGCCGCCTGCAATGCCGAGCGTGCGCAGCCAGTAATGATGGATCAACGGCGAGCGCGAATGCGCTGCTGGCCATCCGATCAAACAGGCCGCGGGAGCCTTGGTCACGATCATCCTTCCCTAAGAGACAGTGCGGGAGGCGATCCATTTCGCGTCCCGCAGGCTCTGTCAAGCGCGCGGGCGCCGCATCACGACGGCCACGATCGCGCTCAGGGCGAGCGCCGCAGCTGCAGCAAACCAGATCGCGGACAGGGTGATCCGGGCATAGACGAGCGCGCCGGCCGCCGAGCCCGCCACCAGCGCCGCCCAGAGCGAGAGGTTCGGCGCCCAGCCCCAGCGCGGCCCGCCGGTGAGGCTGACGGCGAGCAGCTGGCCGACCTTGACCAGCGCGCCCGTGACATAGGTGAGGCCGAGGCCGGCGCCGCCGTCGATCTGGAACACGGCATTCTCCAGGCCCATCGCCAGCACGATCCCGGCAATGGCTGGGCCTTGCAGGCCGAACGCGTGGCACAGCGCGGCCCCGGCAAGCAGTGCGGCCTCGGTGAGGAGCAGCCAGGGTTGTCGTTCGGTGCCGCCGCCGAGCACCATGAGGCTGCCGGCCGCGGCTCCGGCCACGAACAGCGTGATCAAGCCAAGCGCCTCGGCGGCCTCGCGCCAATGTGCTTTGGCAAGACTGACCCCCATGCGCGTGGAATTGCCGCTCATGAACGAGACGAACAGGCCGCCGAGATGCAGAAAGCCGACGCCGTCGACATAGCCGGCCAGCGCACTGAGCGCGCAAGCCAGCGCGATATTGCGACGCGAATTGAGCATTCCCTGCACCACCGCCGTGACGCGGCAGTGTCGGTCAAATCGAAAGGCTTGAGAAGGGCGCGACGTCAGCTCGCCGCAATGTCCTCGGCCGCGGGCTGGACCGCGCCGCCCTTGATGTCGGCGACCGCGCGCGCGATGGTCTCGCGATAGCGCGCCCGCGGCGGCGTCACGCCATGGGTGAGCAGCGCGCGGCGGACGGTGGGCGATGCGCCCGTGATGAACAGCCTGATGCCCTGGCGGTGGGCTTTTGCGGCGACGCGGCCGAGCACGTTGGCCGCGGTGGAATCCAGGAACGGCACCGCGGCGAAATCGACGACAAAGCCCTTGCGCTTGTCGGCGATGCCGTCGAGCACGCCGCCGATAGCGGAGGCTGCACCGAAGAAGAACGCGCCGGTGATGCGATAGACCAGCACGTCGCGATCGATCGCGAGCCCGGCATCATAACGCACACGCTCGCCATTGCCGTCATCGGGACGATCGTCGGCGACCAGCGGCGTGCGTTCCTCGATCCCGGTCATCTCCGCCATGCGATGGATGAACAGCACCGCGCCGAGCGCGAAGCCGACCAGAATGCCTTCGGTCAGGTCGCGGAAGATGGTGAGCAGGAAGGTCGCGAGCAGCACGATCGCATCGCCCCAGGAGGAGCGCAGCAGCGTGGCGAATTCCTGCTTCTCCGCCATGGTCCAGGCCACCACCACCAGCACGGCGGCGAGCGCGGCCAACGGAATGTAGCTCGCAAGCGGCGCCGCGATCAGCATGAACAGCAACAGGAAGACGGAATGCAGCATGCCCGCGATCGGCCCGCGCGCGCCGGCGCGGATGTTGGTGGCGGTCCGCGCGATCAGGCCGGTAACGCAGATGCCGCCGAACAGCGCCGAGCCGATATTGGCGACACCTTGCGCCACCAGCTCGCAATTGGAGCGGTGACGGCGTCCGGTCATGCCGTCGGCCACCACCGCTGAGAGCAGCGATTCGATGGCCGCGAGCAGCGCGAACGAGATCGCATCCGGCAGTACCGCTTGCGCCTTCGCCAGTGAAAACACGGGCAGTGCCGGTAACGGCAATTGGCGCGGGATACCGCCGAAGCGCGTGCCGATGGTCTCGACCGGCAGCGAGAGCGCGGCGCTCGCGACCGCCGCGAACACGACCGCGATCAGGATGCCGGGCCAGGACGGCCGCCAGCGCCGCAAGGTCGCAATGATCGCGACGCTGACGACAGCGACCGCGACGGCCGACGGATTGACGGTGTGAAGGCCTGCCGCCAGCGCGATGAGCTTCGGAACGAATTCACCGGGCTCCTTCCCCGCGAGCGTGATGCCGCCGAGATCGCGAAGCTGACTGGCAAAAATGATCACGGCGATGCCGGCGGTGAAGCCGACCGTCACCGGATAGGGAATGAACTTGATGTAGGTGCCGATGCGCAGCAGGCCGGCAGCGACCAGGAACAGGCCGGCCATCAGGGTGGCGAGGATCACGCCGTCGACGCCATGCCGCTCCGCGGTCACCGCGACCAGCACGATGAAGGCGCCCGCGGGTCCGCCGATCTGGAAGCGGCTGCCGCCGAGCAAGGACACTATGAAGCCGCCGACGACCGCCGTGTAGAGCCCGCGGTCGGGCGTCACGCCCGAGGCGATCGCGATCGCCATCGACAATGGCAGCGCCACGATCGCGACGGTGAGGCCGGCAAAGACGTCGGCGCGGAAATCCGCAAGCCCATAGCCCTCGCGCCAGACCGTGACGAGTTTTGGCAGATAGAGTTCGGCAAAGGTCGGCTGGCGCAGCCGGTGCAGCCCGCTTGCATGATCGCTTGTGATGCTCATGTCAGCAAAGTGCTCCGCTGGCCCCACAACGCTCCGGTGCATCGTGCGGCATGTGCGTGCGACGATGCGCTAGTCCATCCTGATCCCGAGCACGATCAACGCCCGATCATGCCCCCACCTTGCGCGGCGGTCCCGGCTCCTTCAGTCGAACGCCGCGTCCGCCGCCGTCGCTGCGCGCCTGCTCGCCGATCAGCTCGACGCCGGCCCGATCGAACGCCTCGACCACCCTGATCAAGGTCTCGACCACGCCGCGCACATTGCCGGTCGAGGCCTCCATCCGCTGGATGGTCGGCAGCGACACGCCGGCGAGCTCGGCCAGGGTTCTCTGGTCAATGCCAAGCAGCGCACGCGCTGCCCGCATCTGGAACGACGTGATCACCGTGGCCTCACGTGTCAGATCTTATAAGTGATATCTGGTGCATGCACAATGATGTAAAATACATCATTGAAAAGCGAGTGCAAGGGCCCGACTGCCTCCGCGAGCAATAACACGTGGAGAGGGCGCGGACTTGCTTCTCCTCTCCCCGCGAAAGCGGAGAGAGGAGAGAGAGTGATGCTTTACCGGCTCACGCCGCGTCGCGATGTGCGGCGATGATCTGGTCGGCTGCGCGGCCGGTCACCTCGGCCATGTGGTCGAACTGGCGCGTAAAACTGCCGGCTCCGGCCGTGGCCGAACGCAGTTCGACGATCAGCTCGCCGATCTCGGCTTCCGGCATCATGGCGCGGACAGAGTCCCAGCCGCTCCAACCGTCGCGGGTGTCGAAGCCGAGGATCTGGCCGCGCCGCGCCGACAGGATCGCGTTGATCTTGGCGGTGGCATCGGTCGGACAGACGATCTCGACCACGTGGATCGGCTCCAGCAACACCGACTGGCATTGCGGCAGGCCTTCGTTGAGCCCGACCCGCGCCGCCGTGCGGAAGGCGAGGTCGGAGGAATCGACGCTGTGATAGGAGCCGTCGGTCAGCGTCACCTGCAAATCGGTCACGGGGAAGCCGAGCGGGCCGCGCGCGAGCCCGTCGACGACGCCCTCTTCCACCGCGCCGATGTAGTTGCGTGGCACCGCGCCGCCGACGACCTTTTCGGCGAACCTGAAGCCCTCGCCGCGCGGCAGCGGCCTGATGTCGAGCACGACGTCGCCGAACTGGCCGTGGCCGCCGGACTGCTTCTTGTGGCGGCCACGCTGGGTGATCGGCTTACGGATGGTCTCCTGATAGCCGATCGCGGGCGGATGCGAGGTGATCTTGACGCCGAAGCGATCGCGCAGGCGTTCGCTGGCGACGCGCAAATGCATCTCGCCCTGTCCCCACAGCACGGTGTCGTGGGTCTTGGCGTTCTGCACGACGACGAGCGATGGATCCTCCTCATGCAGCCGCGCCAGCGCCTGGCCGAGCTTGACGTCGTCCTTGCGGTCGGTGGCCGCAATCGAGATCGCAAGCACCGGCGGCGTCGGCTCGCTGGCTGCGAGCGCAGCGGGCGCAGTCTTGCCGCTCGAGACCGTGTCGCCAGTCGCGACAGGATCAAGCTTGGCGAGCGCCACCGTGTCGCCGGCTTCGGCCGCGGCACGCTTGGTGTCGTAGGCGCCGTTGACGGCGAGAATGCCGGAGATGCGGCTCGCGCCGCCGGAGGAGGATTGCAGCGTGGCGCCGTCATCGAGATGGCCGGCGAGCAGCCGCGTCAGCGACAGCTTTCCGCCGTGCTGCGAGTGCAGCGTCTTGAAGACGAAACCGAGCGCATCCTTGCTCTCGGGTGCGCCAAGACGTTTTGCGGTCGCGGTGATATCAGGCGCCTCGTGGCGCAGCGCCTTCATCAAACGCAGCACGCCGTTTTCGCGCGCGGCGGCGCCGAGCAGCACCGGACAGATCTGGCCTTCGCGCAATTCGCGGGCGAGATCGTCGAACACGGCATCGCGCGGCGGCTGGATGTCTTCGAGCAATTGCTCCATCAGCGCGTCGTCGTGGTCGGCAAGCTTCTCCAGCATCGAGAAGCGCGCCTCCTTCTCGCGATCGAGATTTCCGCCGTCGAGCGCGACCACCTCGCTGGCCTTGTGCTCGCGATAGACGAACGCGCGCTCGAGCGCGAGATCGACGAAGCCCTCGATCAGATCGCCCTTCCAGATCGGGATCTGGCGCAGCACCAGCGGCACGCGCGAAGCGGGCTGAAGCGTCTCCAGCGTCTCACGGATACGCTTGTTGGCGCGATCGATCTTGTTGAGGAACAGGAAGCGCGGGATCTTCAATTCCTCCAGCTCGCGCAGGATGATCTGAAGCTGGGGCAGCTTCTTCTCGTCGGCTTCGCAGACCACGATGGCGGCGTCGACCGCGGGCAGCGCGGCGCGCATGTCGTGGGCGAACTCGACGGAACCGGCACAATCCAGGAAGGTGTAGCTGTCGCCCATGAAACTCGTGGTAACGGCAGTCAGGCCAACGGTCATCTTGTGATGACGGGCCTCAGGCGTGGCGTCGCCGACGGAGGTTCCGGCATCGACGCTGCCGGCGCGCGGGATTGCGCCCGTGCGCGCCAGGATCGCTTCGAGAAGTGTGGTTTTACCGCTTTGGAAAGGGCCCACCAGCGCGATGCACCGTGGACCTCGGGGACTTCTGACGTCTTGTCCCATTCGCCGCCTCCTTGGTGTGGAGCTCGGCCCATGATTGGGTCGGCAAACGGTAATGCTCTGCCCGTCCCCGAGATTTGGCAAGCATCAAACGTCGCTGCGGTGCGTCGTCAGTTCGACTAGGTCTTAACGACCAGTTCTCAACGGCCCGGACGGAGTTCCAGACTCTCGAGGCCGGCAGCGACGTTGAGGCCGACCTGGCCCTGCACGCTCAGCGGCTGGAGTGCGATCGAATTGTTGGAGCCGCCGACCAGCACGTTGCCGCCGAGGCCGACGCCGACCGAGGCGCTGCCCTGTGCGCCGGCATAATTGCCGGAGAGATCGCCAGGGCCGAGCCGGTCGACCGGTGCGAACACGCCCCAGGCAAGCGCCGTCTCCTGGGTGATGCCGAGATCGAGGCCGACTTTGCGGATCGTCGCGACATAGCGGTCGTCGGGCACGCCATCGGCGCGCAGCACGCAACCGAGATTGGTCACCGATCCCACCACGAAGCCGATGCTGGCGCCGCCGCGGCATTCGAGCACCCCGACCCGCACCATCCGCTGCTGCGCGCTGGCGCCGGCAACCGAGGCAACGAGGCTGGCTGCGATCAGCCCGGCGAGGAGGAAGGAACGGCGCATGAAAATATCTCCGGCGATGATTGGAACGCGAGCACTGGCGGGCACTGTGCAAGCCACGCGGGAGTTCTATGCCACAAGAGTGATGGCGGTGCCAGATTTCGTGGAGCAATAAAAAGGCCCGCCTGCGAAGCGGGCCTTCTCAATTCTGAACGGCGAACGAACTTAACGAAGATTGCCGCAGAAGCGCTGGATGCGCTTGCAGGCGTCTTCGAGGTCGGAGGTCTTGGTGGCGTAGGAGATGCGGAACGCCGGGCCGAGGCCGAAGGCCGAACCCTGCACCACCGCGACGCCTTCGGTCTCGAGCAGCTCGGTGACGAACTGTTCGTCATTCGAGATCAAATTGCCCGACGGCGCCTTCCTGCCGATCGTGCCGGCGCAGGACGGATAGACGTAGAATGCGCCCTCGGGACGCGGGCACTCGATGCCGTTGGCCTGGTTGAGCATGGAGACGACGAGGTCGCGGCGCTCCTTGAACACCTTGTTGTTGGCCGGGATGAAGTCCTGCGGACCGTTCAGCGCCTCGACCGAGGCCCACTGCGCGATCGAGCACGGGTTCGAGGTCGACTGCGACTGGATGGTCGACATCGCCTTGATCAGCTGCGCCGGGCCGCCGGCATAGCCGATGCGCCAGCCGGTCATGCAATAGGCCTTCGACACGCCGTTCACGGTGAGCGTGCGATCGTAG
Organism: Bradyrhizobium commune; assembly: GCF_015624505.1. Taxonomy (NCBI): domain Bacteria; kingdom Pseudomonadati; phylum Pseudomonadota; class Alphaproteobacteria; order Hyphomicrobiales; family Nitrobacteraceae; genus Bradyrhizobium; species Bradyrhizobium commune. Next base: position 6,665,296 of record NZ_CP061379.1, read on the forward strand.
AGGCCGGGCTCGACCTGCGCGACGGTCGTGAACTGGAAATCGTCATAGACGAGGTGCTCGTACATGTCGTCGGTCATCACCCACACATGCGGATGCTTGACCAGCACGTCGGTGAGCGCCTTCAGCTCGGCCCTGGTGTAGGCCGCACCGGTCGGGTTCGACGGCGAGCACAGGATCACCCATTTGGTCTTCGGCGTGATGGCGCGCTCGAGCGCTTCGGCCTGGAGCCTGAAGCCGGCCGCCGCGGTGCAGACCACCGGCACCGGCTCGCCGCCCGCGAGCGCCACCATCTCGGGATAGCTGACCCAATAGGGCGCCGGGATGATCACCTCGTCGCCCGGGTTGATGGTCGCCATCAGCGCGTTGTAGAGCACCTGCTTGCCGCCGGTGCCGACGATGATCTGGTTCGGCTTGTAGACGACGCCGTTCTCGCGCTGAAATTTCGCGATGATCGCTTCCTTCAGCTCGGGGATGCCGTCGACCGCGGTGTACTTGGTCTTGCCGGCTTCGATGGCGTGGATCGCCGCCAGCTTGATGTTGGCGGGCGTGTCGAAGTCGGGCTCGCCGGCACCCAGGCCGATGACGTTGCGGCCCGCCGCTTTCAGCGCGCGTGCTTTATCCGTGACCGCGATGGTCGCGGACGGCTTCACACGGTCGAGCGCAGCGGCAAGGAAGGACATCGTCATCTCCTGACAAGCGTCGTGAAGCCGTTGGCCTCACGACTCTGATTGTGGGAATGGAGCCACCCTAAAACGTGTGCCGCTGCACCGCAAGAAACTTCGGCCCGATCCCGAAAAAGTTTACGGATTTGAGCGTTTCCAGGCGCGATTTCCCGCAACAATCCGCAACTTTGCTGTCCAAATCGCTCATATCCGGCAAGGCCTGTCCTCGGAGCAATTTTGCGGCTTTGGAGTGCCGCAAAACTGACGACCAGCTGACGTTGCAAGGTGACGCATGCGCATGTTGACGCAAGCGTGATCTGATTTGCGGCGTCGCACGACAATGTTCTTCCGCCGCATTGCAATGCGGTAGAGTTTTCGAGTTTTTCTATAGGCCGGCCCTTGCGGCGGATTCGCATCGGCATCATTGTTTAGCCGCGTTGCGGGGCAACAAGCGCCGCGCCTTCCCTTCCTCGGAATCGAAATCCCGGAATGTACAAGCTCTATTCGATGCAACGCTCGGGCAACAGCTACAAGGTCCGCCTTGCGCTGGCGCTCTTGAACGTGCCCTACGAAGCCATCGAGGTGGACATTCTGCGCGGCGAGAGCAAGACGCCGGACTTCCTCGCGAAGAACCCGTCGGGCCAGGTGCCGCTGCTCGAGGTCGGCGACAACCGCTATCTCGCCGAGTCCAACGCGATCCTGTGGTTCGTCGCGGTCGGCACGCCGCTTGCGCCGGAGAATCGCATCGATCGCGCCGAGGCGTTGCAATGGATGTTCTTCGAGCAGCACGCGCTCGAGCCGAACATCGGCGCGGCCTATTTCTGGCTGTCGCTGGTCAAGGGCGGGCGCGACCTCCAGACCCACGCGCTGGAGGACTGGATGGAGCGCGGCTATGGCGCACTCCAGGTGATGGAGAACCACCTCAAGGCCAATTCCTACTTCGCCGCGCGCCAGCTCACGGTCGCCGACATCGCGCTCTACGGCTACACCCATGTCGCCGACCGTTGCGACTTCGACCTCCAGGCGTTCCCGGCGATCCGGGACTGGTTGAAGCGCGTCGAGGCGGCGCCCGGCTTCGTGGCGATGGACTGGCGCCCCGCCGACGTCGACGACCCCGCCAGCATCGCGGCGGGTGCCTGAAAACCGGTGCAGCGTCAAGAAATAGCGGGGATCGCGTTAACTTTTGCCGCAATCCCGCCATTTTCGGCGCGATAGCCGCCGCAATATTGCCAGTTGAAATTGTGAGATTGTTCGGCGTCGCGGGTGATTCGCTCGCACGTTGAAGGATTTAGACCATGATTCGGGCGTCCGGCACGGTCGGCTTTCAGGGCCGTCCCGCTATTGCCGCCTCTTCCCGGTTGACCCAGGCCGTGGCGGCCTCGCTCGCCATCGCGGCGCTGTCACTCTGTCTGATCGTCACCCTCACGGTGCTGACGACCAAGGCGACCATGGCGATGGGTCTGCCGGTCTGATCCCCGTCTCATCCTGGACCAGCCCTTCAAAGCGCGCCCTGTGAGCACCCGCGCCAACAGGCATGCGGCAGGACAGCCATGAAGTCACCGGTGGTACTCGTTGCAATTACGCTGACCGCGGCCATCCTGGTCGCGGCCTCGCTGTTGATCCTGACCGGCACACGCAAGCCGTTCGGCACCTCGACGTGGATTGCGCCGATGCGTGTCGTCCGCAATATCGCGTGATGCCGGCTCATTTGGCCTAAAATCATCCGAAAGCTTTGCCTCTGACGGCAGGCACGCCTTAAGCACCGCGCGCGAAATCACAGCACGATCGCGCAACGATCGGTCAGTCTTGCGCTGTTAGCTCTTTCAGGAAGGAGCGAGGCAGGGCCATGCGGTTTGGATGGCAAGCCATTGCCGGTCCGGCGCTGACGGCAGCGACCGCGCTGCTGGCGATCCCGCTCGACCGTCACGCGCCCGCCCTCGCGCTTGCGCCGCTGTTCGTCTGCATCGTCGCGCTCGCCGGCTCGCTGTCCGGATTTGCGTCCGCGCTTGGCAGCGCCACCATCGCCGCGATCGGAACGGGGCTGCTCGCGCTCAGTCATCGTACCGCGCCTGGCCTCGCCGCAGCGGATCTCATGCAGCTCGGCCTGCTGGCGGTCACGGCCGGCGCCACCGCCGCGATCACCGGCCTGATGCGCGAGCGCCTGCTCGACGCCTTCGCCGCCGAGCGGCGCAACCACGCCACGGCCGCGCGCCTGTCCGCCGCGCTCGACCAAGTCGATATCGGCATCGTGCTGCTCGACGCCGAGACCCGCGCCGAATTCATCAACCGCGCATTTCGCGACTATTTTGCGCTGCCCGACGAGAAGGCCGATGACAGGCCGCCCTTCATTGCGCTGATGTATCACGGCCGCGACACCGGCGCGTTCGAACTGCCGGAGGACGAGTTGGGCGCCTTCATCGCGCAGCGCATCGAGATGGTGCGGATCGGGGATGCGACGCCGATCAACATCAATTTGCGCAATGGCGAGGTGCTGCGCTTCGTCTGCACGGCACTGCCCGACGGCGGCCGCATGCTGAGCTACACACCGGTGACCGATCTCGTGCGCCACACCGATGCACCCGCGCGCGCCGACTACTACCGCTCGCTGCGCGATCCCACCGGCCGCAAGCTGATCCGGTATCTTCGCGTCGCGGAGTGATGCAACAGCACGATTGATCGGTGCGCCCTTCATCACGTATGAAGGACGCCTCAGAGATCGCGGAATTTCCAGATGTCACTCACCATTCGCGCCGTCACGCGGCAGGACTACGATCAATGGCTGCCGCTGTGGGACGGCTACAACGCCTTCTACGGCCGCGCCGGTGCGACCGCGCTCGCACCCGAGATCACGCGGGTGACGTGGCAGCGCTTCTTCGATGCCTACGAGCCGGTGCACGCGCTGGTCGCCGACAGCGACGGCCGGCTGCTTGGTCTCACGCACTATCTGTTTCATCGCAGCACCACCGCGATCGAGCCATCCTGTTACTTGCAGGATCTGTTCACGCTCGAGGCCGCGCGCGGAAAAGGCGTCGCCTCGGCGTTGATCTACGGCGTCTATGAGCGCGCCAAGCTCGCAGGGTGCCCGCGCGTCTATTGGCAGACGCATGAAACCAACGTCACCGCGCAGAGCCTGTACGACAAGGTCGCGGAACGCTCCGGCTTCATCGTCTATCGCAAGATCTTCTGATTTTTGCAGGGCCGGGGCGCCCTGTGGATAACTTACCTGTCACCCGCGCGTAACACTTATGGACTAGGTTGCGCCTGCGTCTGATCAGGCCCCCCGTCACCGATCAAGCGCCCCAAAGCGGTCCCCGTCAGTCGCCGCGTCTAACGGGGGCCGCGTTTTTTTGTCCGCAGTTTCTTTGAGCATGGCAGCAACGCAGGCTGGCTGCTTGCCGCTGCATGACACCGCGGTCAAAATGGATCCTGTTTTTTTCTGACAGGATCTTCCATGGAAATTCGCAATCTCGGCGGTTCCGGCCTGCGCGTGTCCGCGGTCGGCATCGGCTGCAACAATTTCGGCCAGCGCACGGATCTCGAGACCTCGCGCAGGGTGATCCACCGCGCGCTCGATCTTGGCGTCACGCTGTTCGACACCGCCGACATCTATTCCAACATGGGCGGCTCGGAAAACGTGCTTGGTGCGGTGCTGGGCGATCGCCGCAAGGACATCGTGCTCGCGACGAAATACTCCAAGCCGATGGCGGAGGACGGAACCAAGCAGGGCGCCTCGCGCCGCTACATCATGGAGGCGGTGGAGGCGAGCCTGAAGCGGCTGAAGACCGATTACATCGATCTCTACCAGCAGCACGACTACGATCCGCTGACGCCGATCGAGGAAAGCTTGCGCGCGCTCGACGATCTCGTCCGCCAGGGCAAGGTCCGCTACATCGGCAATTCGAACTTCCCGGCCTGGCGGGTCGCAGAGGCAGAGTACGTCGCACGCGCGATGAATGTCAGCCGCTTCGTCTCGTGCCAGGACGAGTACTCCCTCGTCGTGCGCGACATCGAGAAGGACCTGCTGCCGGCAGCAACGGAATACAAGCTTGGACTGCTGCCGTTCTTCCCGCTCGCAAGCGGGCTTCTGACCGGCAAATACAGAAAGGGCGAGACCGCGCCTGACGACACCCGCTTCGGCAAGGTGGCGCGGCTGCGCGATCGCTACGTCACGCCGCGCAACGAGGACATCGTCGAGAAGCTCGAGGCCTTCGCGCAGACGCGCGGGCACAGCATGCTCGAGCTCGCTTTCTCCTGGCTTGCCGGCCGCCCGCAGGTCTCCAGCGTCATCGCCGGCGCCACTCGCGTCGAGCAGGTCGAGCAGAACGTCAAGGCGATCGCCTGGAAGCTCAGCGTGGACGATCTGGCCGAGATCGACAGGATCACGTTGGGCTGATGCTTGCGGCGCGGCGCTACTTGGCGCCGCGTCCGACCGTCTGCATCACCTCAAAGCCCTCGAACTGGGGATGGCCGAGATAAAGCGGCTTGTTGTCGCCGGCTTTGTGATGCGCGGCGCGAAACGCCTCTGATTTCGTCCAGGCCTCGAACGCCGCGTGGTTCGCCCACACGGTGTGCGAGGCATACAGCGTGTGATCCTCGAGCTCCGGCCCGCGCAGCAGATGGAATTCGACGAAACCCGGCACCTTGTCGAGGTGGGTGTCGCGCGAGAGCCAGACCTGCTCGAAAGCAGCCTCAGAGCCCTTGGCGACGCGGAAGCGGTTCATGGCGATATACATGCGGGCGGTCTCCTGATGTTCGGCTCATCATGTCGTCATTCCGGGACGCGCCGCAAGGCGAGGGCCAGGAATCCATTTTGCTATTGAGCCCGGTGAGAAATGGATTCCGGGCTCGCGCTACGCGCGCCCCGGAATGACGGTTTAAGTCACCAGCCCCTTCATCGGACGCGCGGCGGCGCTGTCCGGGAAGACGGTCCGGGCCAGCACCTGATCCGATAGGCCGAACTGGTCTTGCAGTACGCCCTTGATCACGGAGCGCAAATCTGTGGTGGGCTTGAGGTCGCGCCCTTCATAGAGATTGGCAGGCTTGAGGCCGGGCCAGTCGGAGATGACGCGGCCGCCTTTCACCGCGCCGCCGGCGAGCAGCGCGATGGTGCCGGTGCCGTGATCGGTGCCGTCGGTGCCGTTGATGCGCGCGGTGCGGCCGAACTCGGTGGCGACGACGACGGCGGTGTTGCGCCAGCGATCGCCAAGGCCGCTCTCGAATTCGGCGATCGCGCCGTCGAGACCGCCGAGCAGGAAGGCGAGACGCCCGACCGGGCCGCCTTCATTGGCGTGCGTGTCCCAACCGTCGAAGGCGAGTGCGGCGATGCGCGGGCCATCGTCGGCGGCCATCAGCTTGGCGGCGCCGCGCGCGACTTGTCGCATCTGTGCAACCTGATTGCCCGGCTTCGGCTTCATGTCGTCGCCGCTCGCGGCCTTCTCCAACTGGAGGCCTTGTGACAGCGCCGAGGCCAACGCGGGATCGCGGTGGCGGTAGAGATCGACCAGCCGCATCGCGGTGTCGTCGTCGGCCTGCGGCAGTGCGACCGGCGCCCAGCCGACGGTCGGCGCCGCGCCGCGCAGTACCAGCGGCGTGGTCGGGCCGACCGCAAGTCCGCTCGACACGCGCTCGCCGCGCGGCAGCGCTTCGAGCGCGCGGTTGAGCCAGCCGGACTGCACGCGGCCCGGCCCGGCGTAACCGCTTTCGAGCACATCCTGGCCGTCGAAATGCGAGCGGTCGCGATAGGGTGTCGCAACCGCATGGATCACCGCGGCATGATTGTCGCGATACATGCGGGCGAATTCCGGCATCGACGGATGCAGCGCAAAAAAACTATCGAGCATCAGCGCGGGATGCGCGCCATCCGCCGTCAGCGCGATCGAGCCGTGCAGGCCGGCATAGTCGGGATCGCCGACCGGCGCGACGGTGGAGAGCCCGTCCAGCGCGCCGCGCAGGATCACGACGATGAGACGCGGATCGCGCCCGTCGGCCGCGCGGGCGAATTTCGGTAAATAGGCCCAGGCCGCGAAGGAGGCACCGCCAAGCAGAAGGCCGCGGCGCGAGGTGAGGAGCCGGTTCTCGACGCAGTCGATCATCATCATCTCCTCTGGATTTCAGGCGACATCAGCAGCAGCGCCAAGGCCTGCTGGCGCGATTCCGCGCGCTCGATGGTCCGTCGCGTTTCGACCGACGCCGCATCGGCTGCGGCAAATTCAAGGAGGTCGAGCGGATCGATGTTGTTGCCGAGCCGCGCGCCCATCTGGGAGGCGATGTCGAGCCGCAGCTTGATGCCTTCGGGCGCGGCCCAGGCGGCGCTGGTGTCGGGAAAGCCGTTGGGTCCGGCCGGCGACCACAAGGGCTGGCCGAGCAAATTGAGATTGCCGAGATAGCCGCCCGGGTCCTCAGGCACGCGCGCGAGCAGCCGTCCGCTCGCGACCAGGAAATCGTAGGGTGAGCGCATCTTGGTCAGCGGCGCCTGCCACGCTTCGTTGGAATCGACCAGCGCCGTTGCGAACGCCTTCAGATCGCCGTCGGTCTTGACGAAGACGTCGCGCAGCCGCGCGACCAGGGTCGGCGGCGGGTCGTCGGCGACGAAGTGGCGGACGAATTTGGTGGCGATGAAATTCGCGGTCGAGGGATGACGCGCGATGTCGGCGAGCGCGGCCTCGCCCTGCGCGAGGCCCGTCGCCTCGTAGGTCTTGCCGAGCAGCACTTGTGCCCCCGGCTGGTGCGCATTGGCGTTGAACGCGAAGGAGCCGGGCACTCCGAGCTGTCCTTGCCGCCCGGCAAAGGTCCAGCCCGTGATGATGCGCGCCAGCGAGGTGACGTCCTCCTGCGTGTAGCCGCCGCCGACGCCGAGCGTATGCAGCTCCATGATCTCGCGGGCGAGATTTTCGTTCAGCCCGCGCTTGCGGTTCTGCCCGGCGCGCGAATCCGGCCCCAGCGATTGCTGGTTGTCGAGGAAGAACAGCATCGCCGGATGCTGCTCGACCGCCTTCAGCATCTCGGCGAAGCGCCCGAGCACGTGCGGCCGGATCGCCTCGCGCTCGAACGCGCCGGCCCACATCCGCGCCAGCTCGCCCTTGTTGGCGGAGATGCAGAAATGATTGGACCAGAACACGACGAGGCGCTCGGTGAAGCCGCAATCGACCAGGGTGGCGCGCTGCAACCGCGCCAGCGCCTCGGCGCGAAACGTTTTCTGGATCACGTTGAGCGGTTGCGGTGACGGCTTTGCAGCGGGCGGCGCAGCCGCGTTGGGCTGCATGGTGTCGGGCTTCGCTGCGCCGTCCGCCGGCTTCGCCTCGGCCATCTGGCCGGCGATCTCGGTCATCACCGTGTTGAGCGAGAGATTGCGACGCAATGTGTTGTCGGGCTTGGGGGCAGCCGGCGGCGGCGCTGACGGCGCCTCGGCCGGCGTGGCGGCTTTGGCCGCTTCGCGCGCCTGCTTGACCTGGTCCTGATAGGCGAAGGCGGCCTGGCCAAGCTGCGGCGTCGATTGCAGGCCCGGCGCCTCCAGCAGCACGCCGAAAGGGCGCGCCAATTCCGCCTTCACAAAGCCGCGCGGATCGGAGGCCGCGTTGATGAGATCGCCGGATGCGCCGCCGCGGGCACCGAAGCCGAAACGGTTCAGCGCAACGAGGGCGGCTTGCGAATCGCGGGCCATCGATTTGTCCTCCGCGCGTTGCCAGCCGCTTCCCTGGTCTGTGCGCGACGCCTAATATAGCGTAGCGGGAGATGAACCCGACATGAAAATGACGGCGAAGCTTTTGCGTAAATCATGACAAATCCGAAAGAATTCTCGTTGCAGGAGCCGCAGCCCCGCCGTCTCGCCTGTTCCCGCTGCGGCACCGAGTTCGGCTGCGATCCCTCGGGCAATTGCTGGTGCGCGGAGGAGACGGCAAAGCTGCCGATGCCGGTCAAGCGCGAGGACTGCCTGTGCCGGGAGTGTTTGCGCAAGGCGGCGGCTACAGCCTAAACCGCATGCCCCGGCGATCTGCGCGCCATGCCGTCGAACGCGTCGAGCAGCTTGTCACGCCACGCATAGACCGGATCATCCGCCTCCAGCAGCTTGAACGGGCTGGTCACGCGCGCCCATTGAAAGCCGCCGAACACGATGTAGTCCGCGTAGTTCGGCGCCTTGCCGCCGATGAAGGGCTGCGTCTTGAACGTCTGCCGCATCACCTCGAGCGATTTGCGGAATGCGGCCACGCCCGTGTCGCGGCCCGCCATGACGTCTTCCAGACTCTTGCCGCCGAAGCGAGCCTCGCGCGATGTGCGGAAATAGTCGGCATCGACCTCGGCGAGATGCTTCGGGATGTCGGCGATGATCAGCGGAAAGATGCCGCCGACGATGGCGATGTCGCCCCAGGCGTTGAGCATGCGCGCCATGGCCCGGCCGCCCTCGCCGCCGAACAGCGACGGGCGGTCGGGGAAATTGTCCTCGAGATAATTCGCGATCGCCCAGGAATCGACCACCGGCCTGTCGTGATGCAACAGCACCGGCACCTTCTCCGAGCCATGCGGCGCGATCGTGCTCTTCTCGGTGAACCGCCAGGGCAGCGATTCCGCCGACAGTCCCTTATGCGCCAGCGCCATCCGCGTGCGCCAGCAATACGGGCTGAAGGGGCGCGCGGCGTCGGTGCCGACGAGTTCGTAGAGCTTGAGTGACATGGAAGGTGGCCTCCACATGCTCCGTCATTGCGAGGAGCCCTTGCGACGAAGCAATCCAGACTGCCTCCGCGGGCGCATTCTGGATTGCTTCGCTGACGCTCGCAATGACGATGTGGTGAGGCGTCACCGCCCGTTCGTGCGCAGCAGCCTTTCGCCGTCTTCCGTCACCGCGATGATCAGGCCAATGCCTGCAATCGTCTCGCGCGCGACATAGCCGCGGTCGGCGGCATCCTCCCAGATGGTGAGGCGCGGGCACGAGGTCTTCCAGGTCGAGATCACCTCGGCATAGGTGCGCGGCTCGCGCGCGATCCATTCGACGAAGTCCAGCACCAGCGGGTCGGCGCGACAGCTCATTGCAAACCTCCCTTGGCAAAGGCGGCCAATACTGGCGTGCGAACCAGCAGCCAGCCGCCATAGGCGATGTAGTAGCAGGCGACGGTGGTGATCAGCTTGTTCGACCAGGCGATGAATTGCTGGTCGGTCATGGCTTCGAGCAGCCGCCGCGCCAGCGTGGTGCCGAGCATCGAGGCTGCGATCGCGACGCCGGCCAGCACCGGATCGAGCGTGGCGGCCTGGTCGATCACGCCGCCGAAATAGATCAGCTTGGTGAAATGGCTGACGAGCTGGCACATCGCCTTGGTCGCCACTTTCTCGCGCCGGCCGAAATCGCCGCCAAGGAAGAAGGTGTCGAGCAGCGGACCGGAGACGCCGGTCATCAGCATCAGGCCCATGCAGATCGTGCCGTAGACGCTGCCCTGCCAGAGTCTATCAGGGTCGGGCTTGATATTCGAAGGCAGCAGCCGCGCCATGAACGGCGTGGCCCCCAGCAGCAACAGCGCCATCGGCTTGTCCGGCACGTAGCGGGTCAGCGACCAGGCCGCCAGCGCGATGGCAGCGCCGACCATATAATTCGCGACCGGCCGCCAGCGGATATGCGCGCGCCACAGCAAAGCGCGCCAGCCGTTCGACGCCATCTGCGTGATCGCGTGCAGCACCATCGCGGTCGGCAGCGGCATCAGCGCCAGCAGCACGCCGATCAGGATCAGCCCGCCCGCCATGCCGAACAGCCCCGACAGGAAGGCGGTGGCGACCATCAGCAATCCGAGGGCAGCGATCATGATGGGCGTCAAAGGTTTCTCCTGGAGTGGCACGTTGAATAAGGAGCGCACGCTGCGTGCACTCCCTCGCCCTACCGTTGTGGGGAGAGGCGAAAGAGAGCGTGCCTCGCTTGCCCCGCTTGCGCAAACTGAGTTATCTTGGCCTGGCATCAGCTTTCCTGAGGGTCCTTGCTTTTGCGGCGGCTGCTCTTTCTCAACGGCATCAAGGCATTCGAGGCGGCGGCGCGGACCGGCAGCTTTGCCTCCGCCGGCGTCGAGCTGAACGTTTCGGCCGCTGCCGTCAGCCGCATGGTGCATCTCTTGGAAGAGCGGCTCGGCGTCGCGCTGTTCGAGCGCAAGGCCAACAAGCTCGTGCTGACGCAGGCCGGCCGCGCCTATCAGAGCGGGCTGACGCCGATCTTCGATGCGCTGGCAAGCCTCACCGCGCAGGTGACGGCGCCGTCAAGCGTCCGCGTGCTCACCATCGGCGTCGGCCACACCTTTGCGATGCGCTGGCTGATCCCGCGGCTGTCGGAGTTTCGCAGCGAGGAGCCGGACATCGAGGTGCGCTTCACCACCGGCGGCGCCGAGGCGCCGTTCGGCGAGGACTGGAGCTGCGGCATCAAGCTTGGCACCGGCGACTGGCCCGGCCTCGTCGCCGAGCCGCTGTTCGCCGGCGATCTGACCCCGGTCTGCGTGCCGCGCCTCGCCAACGGCCTGAAGCGTCCGGCCGACCTCAAAGGCCCCGGCCTGATCCGCGTCACGCATTCGCCGGAGGACTGGCCGATCTGGCTCAAGGCCGCCGGCCTGACGCGCATCAACGCGCGCGGGCCGGAGTTCCAGTTCTACGGCCAGGCGCTCCAGGCCGCCGCCGACGGGCTCGGCATCGCCATGGGGATCCGGCCCTATATCGACGACGATCTTGCCGCCGGCCGGCTGGTGGCGCCGTTCGACCTGTCGGTGCCCAAGGGCATGCGCTGGTACCTGCTCTATCGCAGCTTCCAGACCGAGCAGCGCGATTTCGCCGCGTTCCGCCGCTGGATCATGCGCACCGCTGCGGAACCCGCGACCCGGCCGCGACGGCTCGGACGCGCCGCCGGACGAGGGTGATCACCCTTCCGGGTGAAAAAGCTGGTCGCTTGTGAACGGCTTCACATACCGAAATCCACAAACGTGGTCCTCTAACCCTCCGACAAGAGCATTTGGGGACTACCAATGACGACCCTTTACGACGGTTTTGACATCGAATCCTTCGAAGCTGGCAAGGGACTGTGGCACGCCCGGATCCGCCGCGCCGATTTCAGCCCGGTGGCCATCGACGGCGTGCTGTTCCCGGCCATGGAGGTCGGCTTCGCCTGGCCCGATCCCGACGCCGCGATCGCCGACGCCAAGCATCACATCGACCGCTTCCGCCGGCGCGCCGAAGACAGCGACGACGAATAAGCGAGCCCGACTGCAAGCAGATCGAAGACAGCGCGGCGTAACAGGGGAACCGGTCATGTCCATCATCGACATCGAAGACGCACCGCGGCCGCGGATCTACGCTCGCAATGTGTTGTCGAGATGCCCGGAATGCGACAGCGATCTCGCGGTGCTCCGCGTGATCAGCGGTCGCGCGGGATGCGAGTACTGGACCATGCGCTGCACCGATTGCGGCGGCATCCATCTCGACATCCTCGAGCCGCGCGTGACGGCCGAGGACGACGGGCCGCTTCCGGCGGCGTGACGTTCCCGGCCTGCCGCGGAAGCCGGGCAGACAGCCTCCCGGGAAAATCATGCAATCGTCTTCTTAAGGTTGCAATCACCCAATAGCGTTGTGGTTTCCCAGACAGGAGGCCGTCCAATGGCTAGAGGTGCTCATACCCATCTTCCTGATCCCATCTTTCACGAACCTGTTTTCGGCGAGACCGAGAAGCTTCCGGACCCCAACGGTTTCTCCACATCGCACCCGAGTGATTCGAAGTTGTACGGGCAGATCCAGGATCTGCTGACCAAAGACGTTGTCGCGATTCCACCTTCGCGGGTCGCCGACAACGCCGTGGTTCCGCTTTCGGACGCCTATGGAAACCACGGGCCGCAGGTCATCAAGCTGATCGAGGATGCCGGCAAGATCATCTTTCATGCCCTCGGCGATTCCGGTGCTTCCGACGTCCGCAAATTTGCCAATGAGCTGCATGTCGCCGACCAGGTGACGCTCGACGCCGCGTCGTCGACGGGAGGCAACCGGCCCGCATTCCTGTTCCATCTCGGCGACGTCGTCTACAATTTCGGCGAGGCGCAGTACTATTACGACCAGTTCTACGAGCCATTCCGAAACTATCCCGCGCCGATCTTCGCGATCCCCGGCAATCACGATTCCTTCGTCGTGCCGGGCACGAAGGAAGGGCACGAGCCGCTGACGACGTTCCAGCGCAATTTCTGCGCCAAGGACCGCATCATCACGCAGGAGGCCGGCTCGCTGCACCGGACTGCCATGATCCAGCCCGGGGTCTATTTCGCGCTGGACGCGCCCTTCGTCAGGATCATCGGCCTGTTCAGCAACGCGCTCGAGGATCCCGGCGTGATCTCGAACCAGGATGGCAAATGGTCCGAAGTCTCCGACGCCCAGATCAAGTTCCTGCACGCCCAGCTCAAGAAGATCAAGGATGAGAAATACAATGGTGCGGTTCTGATCGCCACGCATCACCCGCCCTTCAGCTACGCGCCGCACGACAGCGGAGGCGGCACCGGCGGCAATCACGGCTCGAGCACCGTGATGCTCCAGCAGATCGACAATGTCTGCCGCGCCGAAGGCGTCTGTCCGCATGCCTTCCTGTCGGCGCATGCCCACAATTACCAGCGCTACACCCGTGTCATCGAATTCGGCGGCAAGGAGATCGACGTGCCGTTCATCGTGTGCGGTGACGGCGGTCACAACGTCAATCCGCTGGTGCGCGCCGCGCACGGCCACCCGGCGCAGGAACCGAATGCCGGTTCCGACGTCGGCTATCTCGAAGGCAAGCACAAGCCGGCCTGGGCCAAGCAGCTGCTGCTGGAGAAATATGACGACCAGAATTACGGCTATCTGCGCATCCATGTCGACAAAGAGGAGCTCAAGATCGGCTTCCACCAGGTCGGCGTGCGGACGCTGGCGCAATCGCGTTATGACATGGTGACGGTGAACCTCGCCGATCATGCGATGGTGGCGAACTGAGCGGCGGCATCGGCACTGGGCTCCCTATCCCGCTTGCGGGGGAGGGCTGGGGTGGGGGTATCTCCGCGTCGGGATCGTCAGGGATTGCGCGGAATGTCCCTGCGTGGCGAGAGCCCTCACCCGCCGCGCTCTGAGAGCGCGTCGGCCTCTCCCGCAAGCGGGAGAGGCGGAACAAGCCCAGCGCATCCTGCTGCCAACCTGCTGTCAGCAGCCTGACTTGCGACGGGCATTCGCCCTTTCCCGAGCGGCGGACTCGTCCCATATTCGGGGCATGGCGAAGAAACCTGCTCCCCCAAAATCCCCGACATCCAAGGCACCTCACTCGAAGGCGCATCGGCCCGATGTGCAGCCGATCGGGCCGGCGCTGGCCGAATTGCTCAATCCCGCGATCAATCGCGGCGATGCCGGGCTTGGGTCGGGCACCGGCCTCCAGCCGCCGCCGGACAATTCGCGCGACCGCCGCGCCGGCGGCGAGGCCGCCGCACACCGCGCGCGGGCGTCAACGCCGAAGGACTTTCCCGCCGACCGTCCCGCCGGGCTGGAGGAGGCGCCACAGGCCAACTACGGAACCGCGGCCACGATCCCGACGCTCGATCCGGAGCTGGCGCGACAGCTCGGCCTTCCCACCGAGGAGGACGATGCCGAGGCGCTGGCGCGACCGCCGCGCTCCAAGATGGAGGCACTCGGCGTCAAGGCCACGGCCGACGCGCTGGAATCCTTGATCCGCGAGGGCCGGCCGGAGTTCCGCAAGGACGACGGCTCCCTGAAAGTGTGGACGCCACACCGGCCGCCGCGCCCGGAAAAGTCCGAAGGCGGCGTCCGCTTCGAGATCAAGTCGGAATACGAGCCGCGCGGCGACCAGCCGACCGCGATCAAGGAACTGGTCGAGGGCATCGAACGCAACGATCGTTCGCAGGTGCTGCTCGGGGTCACCGGCTCCGGCAAGACCTACACCATGGCCAAGGTGATCGAGGCGACGCAGCGCCCCGCCATCATCCTGGCGCCGAACAAGACGCTGGCCGCCCAGCTCTATGGCGAGTTCAAGAGCTTTTTTCCGGACAACGCGGTCGAATATTTCGTCAGCTATTACGACTACTATCAGCCGGAAGCCTATGTTCCGCGCACGGACACGTACATCGAGAAGGACTCCTCGATCAACGAGCAGATCGACCGCATGCGCCATTCGGCGACGCGCGCGCTGCTTGAGCGCGACGACGTCATCATCGTCGCCTCGGTGTCCTGCATCTACGGTATCGGCTCGGTCGAGACCTACACCGCGATGACCTTCGCGCTGAAGAAGGGCGAGCGCATCGATCAGCGCCAGCTCATCGCCGACCTCGTCGCGCTCCAGTACAAGCGGACGCAAGCCGATTTCACCCGCGGCACGTTTCGCGTGCGCGGCGACGTCATCGACATTTTTCCGGCGCACTATGAGGACCGCGCCTGGCGCGTGAATCTGTTCGGCGACACCATCGAGACCATCGAGGAGTTCGATCCGCTCACCGGCCACAAGCAGGACGAGCTCGAATTCATCAAGATGTACGCCAATTCGCACTATGTGACGCCGCGCCCGACGCTGGTGCAGGCGATCAAGTCGATCAAGTCGGAACTGAAGATGCGGCTCGACCAGCTCCACGACCAGGGGCGCCTGCTGGAGGCGCAACGGCTGGAGCAGCGCACCACCTTCGATCTCGAGATGATGGAGGCGACCGGAAGCTGCGCCGGCATCGAGAATTATTCGCGCTATCTCACCGGGCGCCTGCCCGGCGAACCGCCGCCGACGCTGTTCGAATATGTCCCCGACAACGCCTTGGTGTTCGCCGACGAAAGCCACGTCACCGTGCCGCAGATCGGCGGCATGTTCCGCGGCGACTTCCGCCGCAAGGCAACGCTGGCGGAATACGGCTTCCGTCTGCCGTCCTGCATGGACAACCGCCCGCTCCGGTTCGAGGAATGGGACATGATGCGGCCGCAGACGGTCGCGGTGTCGGCGACGCCGAGCGGCTGGGAGCTGAACGAGAGCGGCGGCGTGTTCGTCGAGCAGGTCATTCGCCCGACCGGCTTGATCGATCCGCCCGTCGATATTCGCCCTGCCCGGACGCAGGTGGATGATCTGGTCGGCGAGGTGCGCGCGACCGCCCAAGCCGGCTATCGTTCGCTGATCACGGTTCTCACAAAACGCATGGCGGAGGATCTCACCGAATATCTGCACGAGCAGGGCATTCGCGTCCGCTACATGCACTCCGATATCGACACCATCGAGCGCATCGAGATCATCCGCGATTTGCGCCTCGGCGCCTTCGACGCGCTGGTCGGCATCAATTTGCTGCGCGAAGGCCTCGACATTCCCGAATGCGCGCTGGTCGCGATTCTCGATGCCGACAAGGAAGGCTTTCTGCGCAGCGAGACCTCGCTGATCCAGACCATCGGCCGCGCCGCGCGCAATGTCGACGGCAAGGTGATCCTCTATGCCGACCAGATGACGGGATCGATGGAGCGCGCGATTGCCGAGACCAACCGCCGCCGCGAAAAGCAGGTCGAGTACAACACCGCCAACGGCATCACGCCGGCGAGCGTGAAGAAGAACATCGGCGACATCCTCAACTCCGTCTACGAGCGCGACCACGTGCTGGTCGAGGTCGGCGGCCACGACATGACCGACGACGTCATCTCGATCGGCCACAATTTTGAGGCCGTGCTCGCCGATCTCGAAACAAGGATGCGCGAAGCCGCCGCCGATTTGAACTTCGAGGAAGCCGCCCGGCTCCGCGACGAAGTCAAGCGCCTGCGCGCGACCGAGCTCGCCGTGGTCGACGACCCCACCGTCAAGCAGCGCGCCGTCGCCGGCAAGGCCGGCGCCTATGCGGGCACGAAGAAGTATGGCGACGCCGCGAATTTGCCGGTCAGCGCGATGAAGAGAAAGACCGTGGGCTCCGCGCTGAAAGCCAGCGGCGGAAGCAGCGGCTCGAAGGTCCACAAGCCGCATCTCGACGAGATGCACGGCCCGGAATCCTTACCTTACCGCGAGAGCCCGAGCCTGCCGTCAAAACCGTTCGGCAGCACCAGCCGGATCATCCAGCCAACGGACTCGCGGCAGTCCGGGCCGGAGTTCGGGCCGGCGCCGAAGTCGACGGGCGGGATGCCGGGGCGACGGGGTGGGTGGAAGAAGAGGTAGGGCGGCAGCGCTAGCAATCCCTGCGAGTTTCGCTACGCTACCCCTATGAAACTCGGCTTCGAAGAAACCCAGTCCTCGTACACCAGCGGCTCGCAAAACGCTCGCGCATGGACCGAGGCTTGGGTAAAGGCCTGGGCCTATTGTCCTCACTGCGGCAGCGCAACCATGTCGCAGTTTCCGAACAACAGCCCGGTCGCTGACTTTCTTTGCAAATCGTGCAAGGAAGAATTTGAGCTCAAGAGCCAAAAAGGAAAGTTCGGCCCGACTGTGTCGGACGGCGCCTACAAGACGAAGTGCGAGCGGCTTGCTGCGAGCAACAATCCAAACCTATTACTGATGAACTACGACCGCAGATCACTCGCGGTCGTCAACCTATTCATCGTGCCGAAGCACTTCTTCGTCCCAGAGATTATTCAAGAACGAAAGCCGCTGGCGGCTACCGCGCGGCGCGCCGGCTGGATCGGATCGAACATTCTGCTAAGCAAGGTGCCCGAGTCCGGTAAAATCCATATCGTGCAGAACGGCGTAATCCGGCCCAAGGAATTGGTCCTTGAAGAATGGCGGAAGACGCTCTTTCTGCGAAGCAAGTCTTTGGAAGCGCGCGGCTGGTTGCTGGACGTGTTGAAATGCGTGGAGTCGCTAGGCAAGCGCGAATTCACGCTTGAGGAAGCCTATGCCTTCGATCGACATCTCGGCGAACTCTATCCGGGCAACCAGAACGTTCGACCAAAGATACGCCAACAGCTTCAGTACCTACGCGATCGTGGATTTATCGAGTTCGTTTCTCGCGGCAGCTATCGTTTGAAATCGTGAGGTCGGATATGGCCTGGTTCCTAAATTTCTACCGATGTGTTCGGTGCAGGAAGATGTGGACTGATGAATGGTCTTGCACCTGCGACGACGAATGCCCGCACTGCGCCTTCCGCGACATGACGCCGTTCAACAGTGAGGACTTAACCGAACTGATCGTTGAGGAAAGCGGAAAATTCGTTGTGCTACGCTCATCCGAACAGGCGGAGGACGATCCCGACTACGAGGAGCTTGGCCGCTTTCCAACCCGAGATGCAGCGAAGGATTTCCTGCGCTCTTATGAGCCGAATTGAGCGCGGCTCGCGGATAAATTCTGTGCAAACGTTAGGACACGGCTTCGCCGGGCTATGGATTCCGGGCTCGCCGCTCCGCGGCGCCCCGGAATGACGAGCGGATAGATCACCCCACGCTCGCCGTCACCACCCCCAACACCGACAGCAGCAGCACGGTGGTCATGAGCTGGAGCGACGCCACCGGCTGGGTGCGCCATGCGGTGATCTTGTCGGCGAGCGGCAGGGTCGGATCGAAGAATTTTGGTTCGTAGACGGTCTTGAAGACGGCAGGGAAGCTCGGGCCCAGGGTGACCGCGAGCAGCGCGTGCATCAGCGAGGCGGCGGCGACGAAGATGGCGACGCCGGGGTCGCCGACGAGGTCGTGGTTGCCGAACAGTTTGAGCAGCATCGCCGCGGTGGCAAAGGTCGGAAAACTCTGGAGGACCGCCGTCAGCGCGAGGCCTTCGAGCGCGTTGCGCAGGCGGGACTTCCTTGCGGCGGCGATGGTGGCCATGGCACGTCTCCGAGATGACATGCCCATGACGTTATGCGCGCCGGGATGGGGGTGATGTGAGATGGGTCACGCCCTGCCGGGAGACAGGACCCGCGGTCGCGAACAGCCTTAGAGCTGACGGAAAAATACCAGGTAAATTGCGAGGCCGATCGTCGAGAACGACAGCAAGACGCCGAGCCAATTGTATTTGACGCCCGGCGAACGGGACGCGTTTCCCACGAAAGCGACGAGGAAATACAGGAACAGGATTGCGAGGACGACGCCCCACAAGAACTTCCCGACGGCCATCGACCCCCGCCCGATTCAACCCCAGCGTTTGCGAGTGGAATTTACCATCGGCGCGTACTGGATGGAAGGCCGCGGGTGCGCGGTTTTCAGCGCCTCTACAGCTTGCCCTGCCCGTTCACCTGGCTCTGCTGTTGCTGCTGCTTGTCCTGCTCGTTGGCGCGGTGGCGGCCGTAGAGGCAGCCGGCGGCCGCTCCTAGCACGCCGTGATGGCCGGCATAGTGGCCGGCGACGCCGCCGACGATGGCGCCCTTGATGCAGCCTTTTGCGTTGGCGGCGGGGGCGGCGGCAAGCATGAGCAGCGTGGCGGCGATAGCGATGAGCGGGGATTTCATGGACCGATGTCTCCGGATGCAATGTCGGCATCTCAACGGGCATGGGCCGGTCCGGGTTCCTGTGCCCGGCGCCCCGGCCATTGCGCGAATTTCCTGCCATCGTCCCGGAGTATGGGTCCCGGCCTTCGCCGGGACGACACCGAGGTTGTGGCGCGACCTTCGCCAGGACGACACCGGAGTGGCGCGCGCTCGCGCGTCGCTATCAGCCCCTGTTGAACCTCCTTCCCCGGTCGCCAGACCCACTTCCTGGGCGTTGTCCGCGCCGGCTGGGGTCTGGGCCGATGAGAGTCGCGTTGCTTGCAATGTTGGGGCTGTTTTTGGGCGCGCTCAGCGGGGCTGCGCTCGGCATCGGGGCCGGGCTCGCCTGGGTCGAGATCGCACAGACCACGAGCTTCGAGGGCTATAGCGGCACGCTGGTGTTCTTCACCTTCCTGCCGCTGGGAGCCGCCATCGGCGGCATTGGCGGATCGCTGCTGTTCGGGATGCTGGCGATGCGTGACGACGCCATCGCGATCGAGCGCAAACCGGTAGCGGAGCGGGCGCGCGGCCACGGCCGATAGAACCCACGTAGGATTACGGGGTTCTATTGTAAATCTCACATTCCGCGCTCACTTGTGCATTGCAAAAACGTGAATTGCGTTTTTCCCGGAAACCCCTATTTGTTCGTACACGAATGAATTGAGCAGCTCCCCGGCGCCTACTGTGCATGGGGTTGTTTTTCGTTTTTCTGCAAGCCAGCTTCGGATCGACCCAAAATGACAGAGCACAGCCTCTGGCGTTTCTCGCGTGCGTTGCACCGCGCGATCAACGACCGGCAGTTCGCGGACATCGAGGCCCTGATCGACGAGGACGTCGAGTGGGCGATCTATGGCCCGATCGACATGTTTCCGTTCCTTGGCGCGCGCCAGGGCAAGGCGGCCGTGCTCCAGGTCATCCGTCAGCTCGCCGACAATTTCCACGTCCGCCGTTTCGAGCGCGAGAGCATCATGCTCGGCGTCGATCAGGCCTCCTCGATGCTGCGCTATTCGCTCACGGCGCTCGATTCCGACAAGCCGATCAGCTTGCGGGTGGCGCAGTTCGCCCAGTTCAGGGCGGACCGGCTGATCAGCATGCGCGTGCTGATCGACACCTTCGATCTGGTCGAGCAGGCACTCGGCCGCGCCATTCATCTGCCGAAGATGACCGGCGTCGGCTGAGGGGGACGCCAACGGGCCCCGCAATCCGGGACCGATGAATGAAGCACCCGTGACGTCCTGGCCTCCAGCCCCGCCGGATGCCGTCGTGGAGACGCTCGTTCATCGGGCGCGCGCCTGTCGCGCGGCCCGTTGGTTCGTTATTTCATGCCACAATTTCGCAACGAAACTTCCGCATCCTCTGCGCGAACTGGGCTCGCGGGCAAGGCAATGCAATTCTCGACAGGTTTTCGCTGGACCAGGCTGCCGGTGCTGGCGGCCGCGTTCATTTTCGGCGCGGCGGTGACGGCCTCGGCGCAGATCATTCCGCCCTTCTCCCCCGCCCCCTCCGCGACCACGCCTGACGATGACGCCGAGGCCGCCGAGACGCCGGATGTCAACGACCCCGACGTGCTCAAGGGGATCGACGTCGACAAGCTCGACTGGAGCCAGCTCGCGATCGATGCCGGCACGCTCAACGACATCATCGCCGCCAAGAAGCGCGCGAAGGCCGCGGCCAATAACGGGATGAACTGGTCGTCCAACGCCAATGCCAACGGCTCCTCGGGGGTGAAGGTCAAGCAGTCTGTGTCCTCGTTCTGGGACACCCGCATCGGCGCCGACATGACGGTGGCGAAGGAGCCGACCACGATGTCGGAGCTTCTGGCGCAGAAGGCCGCCAATGGCGGCAACCTGCCGCAATCCTCCGGCAGCGCCTGGGCCGCGGCGACGGCCCCGGGCGCGGGCCCGGTCTGGGACAAGACGGCGGTGGAAGCCCGGGTCGATCCCGGCTCTGAGCAAAGCAAGCTCGGGGCGTCGCTGACCAAATCGGTGCCGCTGTCAGGCGATTATTCGCTGACGCTCCAGAACGGCTACAGCGTCAACCAGCAGGGCTCGACACCGCTGCCCGGTGTCGGCGGCCACATCACGCGCAACTACGAGACCGACCAGTCCGCCAAGGTCGAGATCACCGGCACCGGCACCAGCGTCACCGCCGGCCAGACGCTGTCGACCACCGACGACAAATGGCTGCGCAAGTTCGGCGCCGAGCAGAAGCTGTTCGACAACGTCACCGTCTCCGGCTCCGTCGGCGAGACCTCGCAGGGCGCGATCAACAAGAGCCTGTCGGCGGGCTGGAAGAAAAGCTGGTGAATCTTCTTTAGACTCTCGTAACCATGCGCCACGGCAAAGCCCCCGAATGGTCCGCCCTTGCCGCATCTCGGCCGCGTTGCGGTCAAAATCCGACGCCCTGATGCCAAGGCCTTACAGACGTCGTCGTGCGGGGGACACTCGCGCTGCGCTCAACGCGAACAGGGGAACAACGATGAACGCCATGCGTCCGGAAAAGACCGAGACCACCGAGACTGAGACGGTCGACACCAATCTCGCCGCCGTCACGGAAGTCGAGGCCGGCATCCGCGATTTCGTCCGCAACGACATCGCCTATCTGCGCCGGCCGGCGGCGACCACGACCGACGCGCCGCCGCTCGATCCGAGCGCGGAAGCCACCGTCACCAACGTCAACTCGCTGATCCAGCGCGTCGCCGGCACGTCGCTTGCCGAGATCGAGAATCTGATCTCCGAGCTCGAGAGCCTGCGCGACCTGCTCCATGCCGAGGGCCAGCGCGTCCAGCGCGAGATCTCCGGCTACGCCCAGCTCAGCCAGGCCGCGATGAAGTCGACCCGCATGATCGCCGACAATGTCGCGCAGTGGAAGCGTGCCGCCGACGGCCTACGCAACAGCTGATCGCTGGCAAGACGCATCACCAGCCGCCGCGTTCCGGAAGGGGCGCGGCGGTTTCGATTCGTGGGCTCTTGTGCCCCCGCCTTTGAACCCTCCGCCCCTCGCCGGCGACCAATGCCAGGCGCCCATAGCCGTTACGGCCGGGCCTGGGGACATCTTCATGGAAAGCATTCGGCCCGATAACACGGACCCGATTCCGCTGCGGCCCGCGCCGAATCAGTTCGGCACGATCATGCTGCGTTTTGTCGGATTGTTGGTGGTTGCGGTCGCGGTGCTGGCGTTCGTCTATAGCCGCTGAGCGAGGCCGGATCCCGACCCCGCGGAGTTAACGAACTCTTAACGGCTGGCGTCGACCGACGAGGCTTCCAGGGTGTAGCCACCATCGGCATAGCCCTTCACCACCATGCCGGCGATCAGCATCACAGCCAGCGTCGCGGTAGCGAAGATAAATCCGACCAGCTTGAGTGCGCCGCGGTCTGCCATGGTCCTCGTTCCCTGTCCTCTACCCACTTCGTTCAAATAGACAGCGACAGGTTCATAATTGGTTAGCAACTCGATGGTTCCGCCAGCTCCGTTGCGGGCCAGCCATCTCGCCAAGGCTTATGGCAGCAGCCCCGAATCGCGTCCATAGCGCGCGGGCAACACTCGCGCGCTCTTTTCAGCTGTTCATCCTGGAACGGATCTAACCGACCTTCGTCCGCATCGGCACGAAGGCGCTCGCGGTGATGGAGTAGACCTCCTCGCCGCGCTGGTTGGCGCCGGTGGTGCGGGCGGTCAGGATGCCCCAGCCGGGGCGCGAGCCGGAGGCGCGCTTGTCGACGACCACATTGGCGTAAGAGATGGTGTCGCCGGCGAGCACCGGCCTGATCCAGCGCAGGTCGCGAAAGCCCGGCGACGGGCCCCACACCGCGACCTCCTCGCCGCGCGCGATGGCCTCCTTCATCAGGCGCTGGCCGTCCGCGACCAGAAGACTCATGCAGGCCGAGCCGACATGCCAGCCGGAGGCGGCGAGCCCGCCGAACAGCGAGTTCTTGCCTTCCTCCTCGTCGAGGTGAAAGCGCTGAGGATCGAATTTGGCGGCGAAGGTCTTGATGGACTCCGCCGTGAAATCGTAGGCGCCGATCTCGCGGCGATGGCCGATCTCGATGTCTTCGAAGAACCGCATCAGACCGCTCCCTCGCGCCGCTTGATCAGGATCGGCGAGGTCATCTCGCACAGCGCCTCACCCTTGGCGTTGCGCATGGTGCATTTGAACTTGACGATGCCGAGCTCGGGCCGGCTCTTCGAGGTGCGGGCCTCCACGACATCGACGTCGAGCATGAGATCGTCGCCGGGTCGCAAGGGCGAGAGCCAGCGCACCTCATCGACACCGGGCGAGCCGAGCGAAGCGGCGCGGGTAATGAAACCGTCGGCCATCATCCGCATCATCAGCGAGCAGAGATGCCAGCCCGAGCCGGACAGGCCGCGCAGCATGCTTTTGCCAGCGGCCTCCTCGTCGAGATGCATCGGCTGCGGATCGAACTCGGCGGCGAAGGCCAAAATCTCGTCGCGAGTGACATGGCGCGGGCCGAACGTTCCATACCGGCCGGTCGGGAAATCTTCGAAGGTCAGGGTCATCTTGGCAATGCTTTGCGGGACGGACAGATTGTGGCCGCACTTTGCGGCAATCTCAACCCGCCGGCCCGCATGGCTCGTGCTACATTCGGCGAGTCGGGCCGGTACCTGCCTCATCGTCAGATCGACGCGGGCCACTGGCGCGATTTGCCCGGGGGAGAGAGATGTTTTCATTCAGCGATCTGTTTCAGTGGGACCGCTTCATCACGCCGACGATCATCAAGACCTTCTACTGGCTGGTGATCGGCGTGATCTGCCTGTTCGGCCTCTCCGGAATCTTCGCTGGCCTCACCGCGATGGCGATCAGCCCGTTCGCCGGCTTCCTGATCGTGCTGGAGTCGATCGCCGGCGTCGTCGTCGGAATCGTGTTCTCGCGCATCGCCGCGGAATTGATCCTGATCGTGTTCCGCATCAACGAGCATCTCGGCGCGATCAGGGATCAGGGCGGCGGGGTGCGGTGACACCGGCGCAGGTGTCGAGGGTGGGTTAGCGTAGCGTAACCCACCTCTTCTGCTTCCGCGGATGCAAACAGCGGTGAGTTACGCTCCGCTAACCCACCCTACGAAGCCCGCAAGCCCTACGTATTAAACCGGAAATGCATCACGTCGCCATCGGCGACGACGTAGTCCTTGCCTTCGAGGCGCAGCTTGCCGGCATCGCGGGCGCCGGCTTCGCCGTTCAGCGCGACGTAGTCGTCATAGGCGATGGTCTCGGCGCGGATAAAGCCCTTTTCGAAATCGGTGTGGATCACGCCGGCCGCGCCAGGTGCCTTGGTGCCGCGATGGATGGTCCACGCGCGCGCCTCCTTCGGACCCACCGTAAAGTAGGTGATGAGCTGGAGCAGCGAATAGCCGGCGCGGATCAGGCGGTCGAGGCCGGCTTCTTCGAGGCCGAGCGTTTCCAGGAAGTCGGTACGCTCCTCACGCGAGATCGTCGCGATCTCGGATTCGATCTTTGCGGAGATGACGACGGCAACGGCGTCCTCTTTCGCGGCCTGCTCCTCGACCGCCTTGGAGAAGGCATTGCCGGCGGCGGCCGAGCTCTCCTCGACGTTGCAGACATAGAGCACAGGCTTCGACGACAGCAGCCCGAGCATCGAGAAGGCGCGCTCCTCCTCGGCCTTGCGCTCGACCAGGCGCGCGGGCTTGCCCTCGCGCAGCAGCACCAGCGTGCGGTTGACGAGGTCGAGCTGCTCCTTGGCGTCCTTGTCGTTGCCCTTGGCCTTCTTGGTGAGGTTGTCGACCCGTTTCTCGAGGCTGTCGAGATCGGCCAGCATCAGCTCGGTCTCGATGGTCTCGATGTCGGCGAGCGGGGCGATCTTACCCTCGACATGGGTGATGTCGGAATCCTCAAAGCAGCGCACGACATGCGCGATGGCGTCGACCTCGCGGATGTTGGCCAGAAACTGGTTGCCGAGGCCTTCGCCCTTGGAGGCGCCGCGCACGAGGCCGGCGATGTCGACGAATGTCAGCCGGGTCGGAATGATCTGCGCCGATTTCGCGATCGCCGACAGCTTGTCGAGCCGCGGATCGGGCACCGCGACCTCGCCGACATTCGGCTCGATGGTGCAGAACGGATAGTTCGCAGCCTGCGCCGCGGCCGTCTCGGTCAGCGCGTTGAACAAGGTCGACTTGCCGACATTGGGCAACCCGACAATCCCGCATTTGAATCCCATAGTGTCCTCTGAGTCTTAAGTAGGCGGGCGGCGATTACCGCGCTTGCCGAAGCCTGCAGCCTGCAGGGCGATGTGCACTTTGTTCTGAAAACTTGAGTCTTGATTGCGTATCAGCAGCCCAACATTCTCTGTGACCGAATTGATCATTGGTCTCAACCATTCCATATCTAAGGGCGTGAAATCGCCAAGGACGTATCCTTCAACTTGGCTTTTATGGATTGGTCGTCCGACTCCAATGCGGACACGCCGATAATCTGGACCGATTTTTTCGGTGATTGAGCCGAGACCGTTGTGTCCCGCGTCAGTACCGTCAGCCTTGACACGAAATCCGCCCGGAGGGAGTTCGATTTCATCGTGAAATACGGATAGGTCAGATCGGTGCAGCTTATAAAAGCTCAGCACACTCAACACTGCGTATCCCGAAGCGTTCATATAGGTCGAAGGCTTGAGAAGCATGATAGGCTCGCCGTCGATCACGCCGGTGGCTAACTCGCCCTCGAAGCGGGGATGCTTGCGCCACGGATTGAAATGATAGCGCTCTGCTATCGCGTCGACGATAATAAATCCGACATTATGTCGGTTGAGCCGATACTGCGCGCCGGGATTGCCGAGCCCAACAAAGAGTCGCATGACGCGGCGCGCCCCTGGCTCGGCGCGCGATCAAGGATCGCGCGCCGAGCTCTTTGAGAGATTACTTCTTCTTGTCGCCGCCGGCGGGAGCCTTGGCAGCAGCAGCAGCCGGAGCCGCAGCGCCCGCGGCCGGAGCCGCCGCACCTGCCGCCGGAGCAGCGGCCGCACCAGCCGCCGGAGCCGCGCCACCGGCAGCAGCCGCAGCTGCGGCCTTCTGCTCTTCGGCGTATCCGGACGGCGGCACGATGGTGACGAGGGTCGCGTCCTCGCGGGTCAGCGCCTTGACGCCGGCCGGCAGCTTGACGTCCGACAGATGGAGCGAGTGACCGATTTCCAGCGAACCGACATCGGCCTCGATGTATTGCGGAATGTTCTCGGCGCCACATTCGAGCTCGATCGCGTGCGCGACGATGTTGACGGTGCCGCCGCGCTTCACGCCGGGCGAGCCTTCCGCCTTCACGACATGCAAGGGAACGCTGATGCGGATGGTGGCGCCTTCACCGAGGCGCATGAAGTCGACGTGGATCGGGAAGTCCTTGACCGGATCAAGGTGGTAGTCGCGCGGAATCACGCGGTGCGTCTTGCCGTCGAGTTCGACGTCGACCAGCGTGGTCAGGAACCGACCGGCGAGGATGCGCTGGCGCAGTTCGCGATCGTCAACCGAGATCGGGAGCGGGGGCTGGTTGTTACCATAGATCACTCCGGGCACTCTCCCGGCGCGACGCTCAGCCCGGGCGGCCCCCTTGCCGCTCTTCGGACGTGCGGTCGCCTTCAATTCCTTGACGGTCGTCGCCATAACGTTAAGTCCTTGTTTTTGCAAAAGTTAATGGGCCGCAACGCGGCCCATGGCATAGTCCACAGCAAGCCTCCAGGGGTGCGGGGGCCGCGGACGTGGCGGGCTTTTACCCGGAAGACGCGGAAATGACAAGGAAATGCGGGGATTTTTTGCGGGGACCGGTGCCGCCCGGAACCCCGTCATGGCCGGGCTTGTCCCGGCCATCCACGTGTCGCCATCCTTGAAGATTAGGCGTGGATGCCCGGGACAAGCCCGGGCACGACGACCTTAAGGCTGCCATCACCCGCCGAGCTTGGCCTCCAGCGCCGCGATCCGCGCCTTCAGCGTCTCGTTCTCCTCGCGCGCCAGGCGGGCCATGTCCTTGACCGCCTCGAACTCCTCGCGCTTGACGAGGTCCATATCGCGCAGGAATTTCTCGGCCTGCGTCCGCATCACCGTGTCGAACTCGCGCTTGACACCTTGGGCCGCGCCGGCGGCGTCGTTCATCATGCGGCCGATCTCGTCGAAAAACCGGTTGGTGGTCTGGGTCATGTCGGCCTCCGATAAACTTTGCGCGAACTCGCAGGAGACAATGGCAATCCGCGGAGCCCGGTTCAAGGGCCGAGGCGCGGTATCCTTGTCATGCCCCGGTTTCCTTGCAATCGTATTCAACGTCCCTGCATAACAAGAATCACAAGGCGGAACGCAAGACATGATCGAGCAGCAGATCGCTATTCCCACCAAGGACGGCCACACCGCGACCTTCATCGCTCATCCCGAGCGCGGCGGACCGTTCCCGGTCATCCTGTTCTACATGGATGCGCCGGCGATCCGTGAAGAGCTGCGCGATATGGCGCGCCGGCTCGCGACATCGGGCTATTATGTGATGCTGCCGAACCTCTATTACCGCTCCGGCGTGATGGAGCTCGGCGCGCTGCCGGCCGATCCGAATGCGCCGGAGCGCAAGCGCATGTTCGCGCTGATGGGCTCACTCACGATTGCCATGATCATGGACGACACCAGGGCGCTGCTCACCTATGCCGAAGGCCAGACGGCCGCGAACACAGAGATCGTCGGCACCGTCGGCTATTGCATGAGTGGCCGCTACGCGATGAATGCCGCCACGCATTTCCCCGATCGCGTCAAGGCCGCCGCCTCGGTCTACGGCACACAGCTTGCGACCGACCAGAACGACAGCCCGCATCTCGCCGCCGGCAAGACCAAAGCCGAGCTCTATTTCGCCTGTGCGGAGAGCGACATCTACGCACCGCCGGAGGTGATCGCGAAAGTCGCCGACAGCATGAAGAACGCCAACGCCGAGGTCGAGATCTATCCCGGCACGCATCACGGCTTCGCCTTCCCCAAGCGTCCGGTCTACGACCGCGACGCCGCCGAGCGGCATTGGGAGCGGCTGCTCGCGCTCTATCGCCGCAACCTCGTCTAGACCTTCGAAGGCGCGATGCCCTTACTGCTCATCGACTTCCCCTCGTTCAATCCGACCGCGCTCGCGATCGGCCCGTTCGCGATCCGCTGGTACGCGCTCGCCTATATCTGCGGCATCGTGTTCGGCTGGCTCTATGCGCGCTCGCTCTTGAAGAACGAGCGCCTGTGGGGCGGCCCCGCGCCGATCTCGCTGGTGCAGATCGACGATTTCATCCTCTGGGTCACGCTCGGCATCATCCTCGGTGGGCGCACCGGCTATGTGCTGTTCTACAATCTGCCCTTCTTCATCGAGCATCCCACCGCGATCTTCCGATTGTGGGAGGGCGGCATGTCGTTCCATGGCGGCTTCCTCGGCTGCGTCGTCGCGGTAATGTGGTTTGCCTATCGCAACCGGATCTCGATCCTGTCGCTCGGCGACATCACCACCGCGGTCGCACCGGTCGGGCTGCTGCTGGGGCGGATCGCCAATTTCATCAACGGCGAATTGTGGGGCCGCGCGACAGACCCGGACCTGCCCTGGGCGATGATCTTCCCCAACGATCCCACCCATCTGCCGCGCCATCCAAGCCAGCTCTATGAAGCCGGCATGGAGGGCATTTTGCTGTTCACGGCGCTCGCCGTGATGATCCGCTTCGGAGCGCTGAAGCGGCCCGGCATGATCCTCGGTGCCTTCATCCTGATCTACGGCCTGACCCGCATCGCCGGCGAGCATTTCCGCGAACCGGACGTTCAGCTCGGCTTCCTCTGGGGCGGATTAACCATGGGCATGCTGTTGTCGATCCCGATGCTTATTGTCGGCGGCATACTTATTGTATGGGCTATCAGGCGCGGTGCACCGAAGCCAATCAATGCCGTTCGTTAATTCATTTCGAGAAAGCAGACTGTGACCGACTCGCTGTTGAACGAGATCAAGGCACTGATCAAATCCTCAGGCCCCATGCCGGTCTGGCGGTACATGGAACTGTGCCTGATGCATCCGCGCTACGGCTATTACGTCTCCCGCGATCCTCTGGGACGCGAGGGCGACTTCACCACCGCCCCCGAAGTCAGCCAGATGTTCGGCGAGTTGCTGGGACTGTGGACCGCCTCAGTGTGGAAACAGATGGGCTCGCCGCAATCCTTGCGGCTGATCGAGATCGGTCCCGGCCGCGGCACCATGATGGCGGATGCGCTGCGCGCCTTGCGCGTGCTGCCGCCGCTGTACCAGGCGCTTCAGATCCACCTGGTCGAGGTCAACCCGGTGCTGCGCGAGCGGCAGCAGGCGACGCTGTCGAGCGTGCGCAACATTGCCTGGCACGACAGCATCGACGACGTGCCGGAAGGCCCGAGCATCATCCTCGCCAACGAATATTTCGACGTGCTGCCGATCCGCCAGATGGTCAAGCGCGAGGGCGGCTGGCACGAGCGCGTGATCGAGGTCGATCCCAACGGCAAGCTTCAGTTCGGCGCAGCGGCCGAGCCGACTCCGCGCTTCGACATCCTGCTGCCACCGCTGGTCCGCGCGGCCCCCGTCGGGGCGGTGTTCGAATGGCGGCCCGATACGGAGATCATGAAGCTCGCCTCGCGCGTGCGCGACCAGGACGGCGCGGCGTTGATCATCGACTACGGCCATCTGCGCAGCGACGCCGGCGACACTTTTCAGGCGATTGCGCGCCATACGTTCACCGACCCACTGAAGGCGCCGGGCCAGGCCGATGTCACCGCCCATGTCGATTTCCAGGCGCTGGCCCGTGCCGCCGAAGACGTCGGCGCCCGCGTGCACGGGCCGGTGACGCAGGGCGATTTCCTCAAGCGCGTCGGCATCGATACCCGCGCTGCCGCGCTGATGCAGAAGGCGACGCCGGAGGTTGCCACCGACATTTCCGTGGCGCTGAAGCGCCTGACCGATACGGGACGCAGCGGCATGGGCTCAATGTTCAAGGTGCTCGGCATCTCGGAGCCGCGGCTGACGGGCCTTGCCGGCCTCAGCGATCTCGAGCGGGCTGGAGGCGCATCATGACGCTTGCTTCGTCACTGCTGTCGGCGGTGCCCGGATTGCGCCATTCCTTTTTCACCCGTGAAGGCGGTGTTTCCGGCGGCATCTATGCCGCGCTGAATGGCGGGCTCGGCTCCAATGACGATCCGGCCAATGTCGCAGAAAACCGCCGCCGTATGGCCGAGCATGTCGGCGTCGCGGCGGAACGCTTTCTCAGCCTGCACCAGATCCATTCGCCCGACGTCCTCGTCGCCGAGACGCCGTGGCCGAGCGGCCCGCGGCCGAAGGGCGACGCGATGGTGACGAAGACGCCCGGCATCGCGCTCGGCGTCTCCACCGCCGATTGCGGCCCGGTGCTGTTCGTCGATCCCAACGCGCGCGTGATCGGTGGCGCCCATGCCGGGTGGAAGGGCGCACTGACCGGCGTGCTGGAATCCACGATTCTCGCGATGGAAAAGCTCGGCGCCACACGCGCCGGCATCATCGCCGCGATCGGCCCGTTGATCCGCCAGGAGAGCTACGAGGTCGGCAACGAGTTCGTGGCGCGCTTCATCGAGGCGGATGCCGAGAACGCGGTATTCTTCATCCCGGCGGTCCGCGAAGGCCACGCGATGTTCGACCTTGCCGGTTTCATCCGGAAGCGGCTGGAGGCCGCCGGCATTCTGATGATCGACGATCTCGGTCTGGACACCTATGCGGACGAACGCTTCTTCAGCTATCGCCGCTCGGTGCATCGCAAGGAGCCGGATTACGGCCGCCACATCCACGCCATCGCGCTGGAGGGGTGAACACAAGGGCAACCTCGTGTCATTCCGGGTTGATGTGCAGCATCGAACCCTGGAATCCATCGTGCTGCACATTCCACGGCGAAATGGATTCCGGGCTCGCACCAAGTGGCGCGCCCCCGGAATGACAGTGGTATGTGGCGCCTCTGCCCTAGACCTTAATCGATTTTAACGATATCGCTGCCCTCCATAATGAGGGACGCGTCATCCATCTTGCGCCGCGCGGGTTCGCGCGTGCTGGCGGTCACGCTGCTTGCGGCAGCGACCGCGCTCGGCGGCTGCGCCGGCGGCGGCGGTAGTGCTGCCAACTCCTATGCGATGGCGCCGAGCGCCGGCTCTGGCGCGACGGTGGCCTTCGAGTCGATCGACGGACCCCCGCCGCAGGTGTTCGACCGCATGGTTGGCGTGCTCGACAGCGAATCCAAGCTGCGCAGCCTCTCCGTCGTCTCCCGCGAGGGGACGGCCGCCTACCGCGTGCGTAGCTACCTCTCAGCCCAAGTGGTGCGCGGCAAGACCGTGATCGCCTGGGTCTGGGACGTCTACGACGCCAACCAGCAGCGGGCGCTGCGGCTGTCCGGCGAGGAACCGACCTCGGCCAAGGGCGGCCGCGATCCCTGGTCGGCCGCCGACGATCTGGTGCTGCGGAGGATCGCCCAGGCCGGATTCAGCGGACTTTCCAACATGATCACCGGCACCCCGGATGCGCCGGGCGCCGTGCCTAGCCTTCGGGGACCGGCGGTGGCGAGCACGAGCCCGGAGGCGCCTGCCCCGGGCGTGCCGACCGCGGCACTCGGCTATGCGGAACGATAACCAGCGCTAAACCACGGCCTCAAGTGCCGGCCAAACCTTTGGCCCGATTCGGGATTTTCGCCGGGATAACGTAGCATCCCGGGTTGCCAGTTTGGCCTTCGGCCTGATATTTCCTCGCCCGTCGTAACCGTGCTGCCAGTGGGTATTCTCTGATGTTGAACGTCGTATCCAGCAAAGCGCGGGAGGAAGCGTCCATGTCGGCCAAGAACGGCTCCATCAAGCTCGTCTCCGGCAACTCCAATCCCGCTCTCGCGCAAGCCATCGCGCAGGGCCTGGACCTGCCGCTGACCAAAGCGGTGGTGCGGCGCTTCGCGGACATGGAGATCTTCGTCGAGATCCAGGAGAACGTCCGCGGCTCGGATGCCTTCATCATCCAGTCGACCTCGTTCCCGGCGAACGACCATCTGATGGAATTGCTGATCATCACCGACGCGCTGCGCCGCTCTTCTGCGCGCCGCATCACCGCGGTGCTGCCTTATTTCGGCTACGCCCGGCAGGACCGCAAATCGGGCTCGCGCACGCCGATCTCGGCCAAGCTCGTCGCCAATCTGATCACCCAGGCCGGCGTCGATCGCGTCATGACGCTCGATTTGCATGCCGGCCAGATCCAGGGCTTCTTCGACATCCCGACCGACAATCTCTACGCCGCGCCGCTGATGGTGCGCGACATCAAGGAGCGGTTCGACCTCTCCAAGGTGATGGTGATCTCGCCCGACGTCGGCGGCGTGGCACGTGCGCGCGGCTTGGCCAAGCGCATAAACACCCCGCTCGCGATCGTCGACAAGCGGCGCGAACGGGCGGGCGAATCCGAAGTCATGAACGTGATTGGCGATGTCTCCGGCTACACCTGCATCCTGATCGACGACATCGTCGACTCCGGCGGCACGCTGGTGAACGCAGCCGATGCGCTGATCGCCAAGGGCGCCAAGGACGTCTACGCCTACATCACCCACGGCGTCCTCTCCGGCGGCGCGGCGGCCCGGATCGCAGGCTCCAAGCTGAGGGAGCTCGTGATCACCGACTCGATCCTGCCGACCGAGGCGGTGGTCAAGGCGCCGAACATCCGCACGCTGCCGATCGCCAGCCTGATCTCTGACGCGATCGCGCGCACCGCGGCGGAAGAATCGGTGTCGAGCCTGTTCGACTAAGCCTGCTGGACCTTGTAGGGTGGGTTAGCGAAGCGTAACCCACCGCCTTGTTTCCTTGCCGATCGACCTTGGTGGGTTACGCCTACGGCTAACCCACCCTACGCACCCGCCTCGGCCTTCGCGCCGACCACATCTGCAAACGACTTGAAAAACTCCCCCGCGAGCTTGGTCGCGGTCGAGTTGATGAGCCGCGCGCCTAGCTGGGCGAGCTTGCCGCCGATCTGGGCGTCGACGTCATAGTGCAGCACCGTGGCGGTCGCGCCCTCGGTTGTCAGCCGCACCACCGCACTGCCCTTGGCAAAGCCGGCGACGCCGCCGGAGCCTTCGCCCGAGATGCGATAGGCGTTGGGCGGATCGAGATCGGACAACGTCACCTTGCCGCTGAAGGTCGCCTTCACCGGGCCGACCTTGAAGATCACCGTCGCCGTCATCTCGTTCGGACCGGTCACCTCCAGCGACTGACAGCCGGGGATGCACTGTTTCAGCACATCTGGATCGTTCAGCGCGGCCCACACCTGATTGCGTGAGGCGGGGATGCGCTGGCTGTCATTCATCTGCATGATCGGTCTCTCACTCTCTGCTTGCGATCTGGTTTGCGGCGCGCTGGCCGCGCCGTCGTTCCACGGTGATCTCGGCGAGGATCGACATCGCGATCTCCTCGGGCGTGATGGCGCCGAGATCGAGCCCCGCCGGCGCCTTGACGTCGTCGGTCCCGGCGGCGGTCGCGCCCTCAGCGATGAGCTTGGCGCGGAGCGAAGCCATCTTGCGACGGCTGCCGACGAAGGCGTGATAGTCAGCCTTGGTCGCAACGGCGGCGCGCAACGCGGCTTCGTCGCCCTTGCCCTGGGTCGAAACCACGACGAAGCGTTTAGCGTCGTTGAGCTCGCCGAGCTGGTAGCCGTCGATGATCGCATCGGCGTCCGGTTTCGCGGCGAGATCGGCGGCTGGCGCGGCGAGCGTGACGTGATAGCCGAGCACGCGTGCCTGCGCGGCAAGCGAGAGCGCCACCGGGCTCGCACCAAGAATGACGAGCGAAGGATGCGGCAGCACCGGTTCGACGAAGATATCCATCGTGCCCTTGCTCGGGCACATGTTGCTGGCAAAGCGGATGCCGTCGCGGCTCTCGCCCGCGCTGACGCCGAGCTCGGCCAAGAGGTTTTCCGGCTGCACCGAGACCATCCGCGGCGCGCCGTCGGCGAGCGCCTCCCGCGCCGCCTTCAGCACCGCGCCCCTGGCGCAGCCGCCGCCGATCCAACCCGCGACGATGGTGCCGTCGGCCGCGATGATCGCCTTGGCGCCAGCCTTCGCTGCCGTCACCGACACCGTCCGCACCACCGTCGCGAGCACGAAGGCGCGCTCGGCAGCCTTCATCTGCGCCACGAGATCGAGCACTTCGACATGAGCGGTCATCGCAACATCCCTCAGAGCTTCGCCAGATAGGGTTCGAGCGCGCGCAGGCTTTGCAGCGAGTTCGCGGGCGCATAGAGATCGACGTGCGGCAGCGCCGCCTTGATGCCGCGCGCCTCCGGCGCATAGCCCTCCCACGCCATCATCGGATTGAGCCAAACGATGCGACGGCAACGCCGGTGCAGCGCGGCCATTTCCCGTCCGAGCAAGGCGGCGTCGCCGGTCTCATAGCCGTCGGAGACGATCATCACGCAGCTGCGCGAATGGATCACGCGCGAAGCATGCCAGCGGTTGAAGGTCTGGAGACTCTCGCCGATCTTCGTGCCGCCGCCCGCGCCCTGCGCCATGATCGAGAGCCGATCGAGCGCGCGACCCGCATCCCTCTCCTTCATCGCATCGGAGACATAGGCGAGGCGGGTGTGAAACAGAAAGGCCTCGGCCTCGCGGAACTGGTCGAGCACGCCGTGGATGAAGCGCAGAAACAGCGAGGTATACATGCTCATCGAGCCGGAGGCATCGAGGAGCACGATCAGCCGCAACGGCTTGTCTTTGCGCTGCCGCTTCACGAGCGAGATCGGAACGCCGCCATGGCTGATGTTGCG
This sequence comes from Bradyrhizobium commune, assembly GCF_015624505.1. Taxonomy (NCBI): domain Bacteria; kingdom Pseudomonadati; phylum Pseudomonadota; class Alphaproteobacteria; order Hyphomicrobiales; family Nitrobacteraceae; genus Bradyrhizobium; species Bradyrhizobium commune. Next base: position 6,700,086 of record NZ_CP061379.1, read on the forward strand.
ATGGATAGTACGCCGGAGATCGAGCCTGTAGCCGCGTCGGCGTGCCAGATCGCGCCGCGTCAGCCGTGTGCGCATCGCGCGCGCGAGCTGCGCCGCTGCCTCATGGGCCTCGGCGACCTGATCGGGGTCGCTGAGCTTTCTGAAATCGACGTCGGCGAGATTGTCCGCCCGCGAAGCACCCTCCATTCGGCCTTCACCGGAGCGTCCCTCCGGCGCGTCGTCGGACGACGGAAGCTGGTCGGCGACGGACTGTCCGCTGCCCTGCTCCGCCGACTTGTCCTGCAAGCCCTTCAGCGATGGATTGCTGGATGTTGGCACCGAGCCGATCGTGCGAGAGCGTGACCGCACGCGCTTGCCGAGCCAGAATGCATCGAACAGCCCGTCGAACTTGTCCCAATCAGACTTGCGCGCCGAGAACAGATGCTTGAACGCCGCGCGGAGCAGGTTCGGCCGCACCGCGTAACCGGCGGACATCAGCGTTGCGGCATCCTGTCCCTCGGCGAGGCCGACGCGAAAGCCTGCGTCGCGCAACGTGCGCAGGAAGGCGGCAAGCCTTGCGGACACGAGCTTGGAGACCTCGTTGAGGTCGTCAAATTCGGGGCTGGAGCCACAGCAGCTCATGCAACCTTCCCCAACAGGCGCTGCGTCACTTCCGGAGTGACGCGGGCGCGGTCTTCATGGGTCTTCAACAGGCAGATCAGCGTCTCATGCACGATCTCGGACGCATCGTGGAGATTGCTGACGTCGAGGCCGACCAGAGCCGCCGCCCAGTCCAGCGTCTCCGCGACGCCCGGGACTTTGCGCAACTCCTCCTTCCGCACGCCTTCGACCATGCGCGCGATCTGGAGCGACAGCGATGGGCCGGCACCCGCGACGCGCGCCAGGATGATCCGGGTTTCGCGATCGACGTCGGGATAGTCGACATAGTGATAGAGGCAGCGCCGGCGCAGCGCGTCGGACAGCTCGCGCGTGCCGTTCGAGGTCAGCACCACTTGCGGGATGGTCATTGCGGGAATGGTGCCAAGCTCGGGGATCGAGACCTGGAAGTCGGACAACAGCTCCAGCAGGAAGGCCTCAAACTCGTCGTCGGCGCGGTCGATCTCGTCGATCAGCAGCACCGGGGCCCGCGCACGGCGGATCGCGGCGAGCAGCGGGCGTTCGAGCAGGTATTTTTCTGAAAACACCTGGTCCTCGATGCTATCGCTGCCCCGATGCGCCTGGATCGCCAGCAGCTGGCGCTGGTAGTTCCACTCGTAGAGCGCGGAGGACTGATCAAGCCCCTCGTAGCATTGCAGCCGGATCAGCTCGGTCGCGTGCACTTTGGCCAGCGCCTTCGCCACCTCGGTCTTGCCGACGCCCGCCTCGCCTTCAAGCAGCAGCGGACGCCGCAACAATCGCATCAGCGAGATCGCGGTCGCGAGCTCCGCATCGGCGATGTAGCCCGATGCGGCCAAGGCTTGCGCGATCTCGTCACGGCCCTTCATGCTACGCCACCGCGCCCAGATCCTTCGCCGCCTTCCAGTTGCGCCAGAAATCGTGCGGCATCTGGATATGCGTGCTCCCTAAGAACGAGAACGCATCGTTGACGGCATTGGAGAAGGCCGGCACGCCGCCGACATTCGGGCTCTCGCCGACGCCCTTGGCGCCGATCGGGTGATGCGGCGACGGGGTGACGGTGAAGTCGGTTTCCCAGTGCGGCGTCTCCACCGCAGTCGGCATGAAGAAATCCATGAACGAGCCGGTGACGACGTTGCCGACCTCGTCGTAGCGGATCTCCTGCCCCATCGCGATGGCGAAAGCTTCGGTCAGGCCGCCATGGACCTGGCCCTCGATGATCATCGGATTGATGCGGGTGCCGCAATCGTCCAGCGCATAGAAGCGCCGGACCTTGTACACGCCGGTGTCGACATCGATGTCCATCACGCAGAGATACGCGCCAAAAGGATAAGTCATGTTGGGCGGATCGTAATAGCTCACCGCTTCCAGCCCCGGCTCCATGCCCGGCGGCACCGAATTGTACGCCGCCCAGCAGATATCCTTCATCGACATGAATTTTTCCGGCAGACCCTTCACCCGGAAACCGTCGATGTCGAATTCGAGATCGTCCTCGTGGACCTCGAGCTTGTAGGCCGCGATCATCTGCGCCTTGGCCTTGATCTTTCGCGCAGCCATGGCGATGGCCGCACCCGCAACGGGCGTCGAGCGCGAGCCATAGGTGCCGAGCCCGTAGGGCGCGGTGTCGGTGTTGCCCTCTTCCACCATGATGTTGTCGGCGGGAATTCCGATCTCGGTCGCGATAATCTGCGCCCAGGTGGTCTCGTGGCCCTGGCCCTGGCTCTTGGTGCCCATGCGCGCGATGCCCGCACCGGTCGGATGCATGCGGATCTCGCAGGAATCGAACATCGCGATGCCCAGGATGTCGCAATTCTTCGACGGACCGGCGCCGACGATTTCGGTGAAGAAGGAGATGCCGAGCCCCATGATCTCGCGGGTCTCGCCACGCTTGAAGGCTGCCCGCTTCTCCGCCTGCTCTTTCCGGAGCGCAGCGTAGCCGGTCGTCTCCATCATCTTGCGCATGGCGGTGTGGTAGTCGCCGGAATCGTATTCCCAGCCCAGCGCGGAGTGATACGGGAATTGCTCCGGCTTGATGAAGTTTTTCAGCCGCAGCTCCGCCGGGTCCATGTTGAGCTTCTGCGCCAGAATATCCATGGCGCGCTCGATGCAATAAGCCGCCTCCGTGACGCGGAACGAGCAACGGTAGGCGACGCCACCGGGCGCCTTGTTGGTGTAGACGCCGTCCACCGCCAGATGCGCGGTCGGGAAGTCATAGGACCCCGTGACGATGTTGAAGAAGCCGGCCGGCCATTTCGACGGGTCGGCGCAAGCGTCGAACGCGCCGTGATCGGCGAGCACATGGACGCGAAGACCCGTGACCTTGCCGTCTTTCGTCGCGGCGATCTCGGTGGTCATGTGGTAATCGCGCGCGAACGAGGTCGCGGTGAGGTTCTCGATGCGGTCCTCGACCCATTTCACCGGCTTGCCGGTGACGATGGAGGCCACGGCGGCGCAGATGTAACCGGGATAGGCGCCGACCTTGTTGCCAAAACCGCCGCCGATGTCGGGCGCGATGACGTGGATCTTCTGCTCCGGCAGCTTTGCGATCAGCGCCACCACGGTGCGGATCACATGCGGGGCCTGGAACGTGCCGTAGATCGTGAGCTCACCCTTGATCTTGTCGAAGGAGCAGACGCACTGGCAGGTCTCCAGTGGCGACGGATGGGTGCGGTGATAGGAGATCATCTCCTTGATCTTGACTTCGGCCTTGTTGAAGGCGGCGTCGGTCAGCTCCTTGTCGCCGACCGTCCACTCGAAAATGTGGTTGTGGTGCTTGCGCGGGCCGTGCGCACCCGCCGTCTTGCCGGCAAGATCCTCGCGCAGCACCGGCGCGTCCGCATCCATCGACTTGAAGGGATCGACCAGTGGCGGTAGCGGCTCGTATTCGACGATCACCTTGTTGATGCCGTCATCGGCCGCATAGCGGTCGGTGGCGACGACGAAGGCGACCTCCTGGTTCTGGAACAGCACCTTGCCGTCCGCGAGAACCATCTGCACGTCGCCGGCCAAGGTCGGCATCCAGGCGAGGTTGACGGTCTTCAGCGTCTCGGCGGTGATGACCGCGAGCACGCCCGGCACCTTCAGCGCCTCGCTGTCGTCGATCTTCTTGACCCGCGCATGCGGATGCGGCGAGCGGACGAAGTCGCCATGCAGCATGCCCGGCAATTTGACATCGTCGACATAATTGCCCTTGCCTTGCGTGAAGCGGATGTCCTCGACGCGCTTGCGCTTGCAGCCCATGCCTTCGAGAGCGGCACTGCGTTGTTCCCGCGTGGGAGTCATATCGTTCATTCTGCGGCCTCCCGGAATTCCACGCCGTTGATTTTTGCGGCGGCGTATTGAATGGCTTTGACGATGTTCTGGTAGCCGGTGCAGCGGCAGATGTTGCCGGAGATGCCCATCCGGATTTCCGGCTCGCTCGGCGAGGGATTTTCCTTCAGCAGGCGATGCGCCCGCACGATCATGCCAGGCGTGCAGAAGCCGCATTGCAGGCCGTGCATCATGCGGAACCCTTCCTGAAGCGCGGACAGCGTGCCGTCGGCGTTGGCCATGCCCTCGATCGTGGTGATGTCGCTTCCCTCCGCCTGCACCGCAAACATCGTGCAGGACTTCACCGACATGCCGTCGATATCGACAGTACAAGCGCCGCAATGGGTCGTCTCGCAGCCGATATGGGTGCCGGTCATCTGCAAGTTCTCGCGGATGAAATGCACCAGCAACGTGCGCGGCTCGACGAGGCCTTCGACCTCGGCGCCGTTCACCTTCATGGTCACATGTGTTTTGGCCATCGATCCTCTCCCCTACTTGGCGACGGCCGCGGCGCGTTGCAGCGCGCGCGTCACCATGATGCCGCCGACATGTTTTCGGTATTCGACCGGCCCGCGGGCATCGGCGGCAGGCGCCATGATTGCCTCGGCTGCGACCGCAGCTTTCTTCAAGGTCGCGGCGTCGAGGCTGGTCCCGATCACGACCTTGGCGGCGTCGGCGGCCAGCAGCGGCGTCTCGTGGACGTTGGTGAGGCCGATTGAACAGGTCGCGACCTTGCCGCCCGCCAGGGTCAGCACGACGGCCGCAGCCGCGGTCGCGTAATCGCCGACCTTGCGCTTGAGCTTTTCGTAGGCGTAGCCGTGACCGGTCGCCGGCACGGGGACCGAGACGGAGGTCAGGATCTCGCCGGGCTCGAGCGCGGTGAAATAGGCGCCCTGGTAGAAATCCGCGGCCGGAACGTCACGGGCGCCACTGGCGCCTTCGAGGCGGTAGGTCGCACCCAATGTCATCATCAGCGCCGGCATGTCGTTGCCGGGATCGCCATTGGCGACATTGCCGCCGATCGTGCCGCGGTAGCGCACCTGCGGATCGGCGATCAGCAGCGCCGCCTCGTGCATGATCGGCATCGCCTTCGCGACCTCATCCGAGGCCAGCAGCTCGTGCTGGGTGGTCATCGCGCCGATGACGAGATTGTTGCCGTCGCGGCTGATGCCCTTGAGGGCGGCGATGCCGTGCAGATCGACCAGATGGGCGGGGGTGGCGAGCCGAAGCTTCATCATCGGCACCAGGCTGTGGCCGCCGGCCAGCGGCCGCGCATCCTCGCCGAGGTCGGACAACAGTTTGACGGCGTCGGCGACACTCGCCGGCCGGTGATAGCTGAATGAGCCCGGGATCATCATCTCCTCCCACAATCGTCCTTGGCGCGTGACGGCGCGGACGTTGGGGCAAGGCTCACTCCGGGCGGAGTGAGCCGCAACATGAGCGGCACAAAGGCGGGCTTTTTGCACGAATTGCGGGTGGGGACGCACGAATTGCGTCAGGTGAGGCGACGTATGGGCGGCTTGCTCCGCTGCAACCTCTCCCGCTTGCGGGGGAGGTCGGCGCGAAGGCGCCGGGTGGGGGCTTTCTCCTCTTTGGGGTAGTCTCACCGCGGAGACACCCTCTCCCCACCCCTCTCCCGCAAGCGGGAGAGGGAGCGCACCTTCACCCTGGTTAGGTCGGTCTTACGCCTGCCGCCGGTTCGCCAGCCCCAGCCGCGCCTTCACCTCGGCGATCTTGGCCCGACTCACCGGCACCCGGTGTGGTGACGGGCCGTCGAGCTCGAGCACCGCGCCGTCTCCCTCTTTCCGGACCAGCGCGACATGGGGGATGGCGACGATATGGCTGCGGTGAACCCGCAGGAACAGCGAGGGATCGAGCTGCGCCTCGGCCTCCGAGATCGACCAGGGACACATCCGCTCGCGGGTGCCGTCGTGGACGCGGGTGTAGTGTGCATCGGCGCGGACGCTGCGGACATTGGCCGTCTCGATGAAATGGGTTCCGTCGGCGCTTTCGACCGGTAACCGGGGAACTGGCGCACGGGGCGGCTGGCCGAGACCGCCGAGCGGCGCCGACTTGGGCCATGGCGATACGGCGACCTGAGCTGCCGGCTCTGGCGCAACGGGCGGAGAGATCGGTTCCGCCAACACGATCGCCGCTTGCCGCCGATCCGGCACCAGCGAGAGCAGGAAGCCGGCGGCGATCACGAAGCAGAGGACGGCGACCACGATGGACAGGATTTGCTGCGACGCGGCGAGACTGCCGCCGAGATGGTGATGCCCGCCCGCCGTCAGCGGCTCGAAATGCATGCCGAGCATCGCGGTGTAATGCATGCCGGAGACGGCAACGCCGAAGGCGATCGAGCTGACGATCAGGCGAATTCCCTCCTGCTGCGCCAGGAAAGCGCGCAGGCCGCCGTAGGCGGTGACGATCGCGACCACGATCGACAGCCAGACCATGGTCGGGTCGTGCGCGATGCTGAAGGACCCGGCCAGTCCATGGATCCCGACATAATGCATGCTGGCGATGCCGACGCCGAGCAGGATGGCCGACGAGGCCACGCGCTTGAGGGACGGCTCGCCGATCGAGACAAAGAAAAGCGAGATGCCGACCACCAGCGCGCAGATCAGAAACGAGATGATGGTGGGAAGGACCAGATAGACCGTATCCGGCGGCAGCGGCGCCGCCAACATGCCGACGAAATGCATGGTCCAAATACCGACGGCCAGAAACGCCGCCGCGCCCGCGAGCATCACGCGGTTACTGACGCCGGGCGTGTTGCGGATGCGAGCCGCAAGCGCAAAGCCGGTATAGCCACCCAGGCTCGCTATCGCCACGGAAAGCGCGACGAGATAGGGATCGTGTCCTTCGAACATGATCTTGTCGGCCGCCCGTCTCCACGGCACGGCCTCCTCCCGCCGCCGACTTTATAGGGACGGCGGCGGGATTGACAATCAGCCGCGTGTGAAGGGACGAGCAGAGCCTCATGGTGAGAAGGCGCGCAGCGCCGTCTCGAACCATGGGCTCCATTCGGGCCTTCATCCTTCGAGACGCGCTACGCGCTCCTCAGGATGAGGGGTGAGAGTCTTTGCGACCGCTACACAATTCCCGCAGCGACCTGGCCGCGCAGGCGCTCCAGGCCGAGCAATGTCTCCGCGCACGCTGCCGCGACCTCGACGCCCTTGATTGCAAAGTGCTTGCGGAAGAAATCGTAATGCACCTCGGTCTCGTGGAATTGCTGCGGCGTCAGCACGGCGGAGAATACCGGCACCTCGGTGCGGAGCTGCACGTCCATCAGCGCCTTGATCACGGTGTCGGCAACGAACTCGTGGCGATAGATGCCGCCGTCGACGACGAGGCCGGCCGCGACGATCGCGGTGTAGCGCCGCGTCTTGGCGAGAACCTGTGCATGCAGCGGGATCTCGAACGAGCCTGGTACCTCGAACACGTCGACATGGGTGAGGTGCCGCGCCTCGGCTTCCTTCAGGAAGGCGAAGCGCGCCTCCTGCACGACGTCGTGATGCCAGCAGGCCTCGACGAAGGCGACCCGCTGCGGCTTGGCGAAACGCGGATGCTCGGGTACCGGCGGCGGATCCACTGGAACCGGCGGCGGCTGCGTCTGGGAATTTTCGGCTTGGGGGTCTGGCAACATCTGATTCATGGCTTTCCTCGGTTCAAGGACCAGAATCAGGGCACACGGAACGACAAACAGCCGCATCTTCCGATGCGTCTGCCACCGACCGTTCTCTTTCATCCGGACTGTGACCGTCGGCTTCGGAATTGCACCGAATCTGCTGACCCTTCCCCTCAGAAAAAACTTGGGGAAGGCGCTCGCGGGCTTAGGCTTTTCGGCCCTTACCGCCGGTGGGGACTTTCACCCCGCCCTGAGAACATCGGCCGCCCGGGATGAGCGGCCTGAGAGGAAATATGACGCCGACCGGCGGCGGCAGCAAGCGCGTTCCGCATGAAAAACCGCATGGTCCCATGCCGCGATGGCGGTCCGGCCCTCGCGCGGCGGAATTAACGATTGGCGCGTTCCGGAGATTCCGATTCCGGTTTGTTCTCTCCGTTAAGAATTGTGGCCGAGAGATGAGCTGTGGACGACGGAGTCCTGGCTTGTGGACGGACTCGCGACCCCGTTGCGCAGATTCCGCAAATCACATCAGTTGATCCGCGACAGGCTCGCGCTGGTCCCGGGATCGCAACAGCGACTCCCGGGGGAACGCGAAAGCGACGTTGAGGGAGCGCGCCGGGCCGACCGCGTGCGTATCAAAGACAACAAGAAGGCAAGAGGTCGAGACGGCATGTCCCTGCTCGAAGGCACTATCGATTCCCGAAATCACCCGCTTGCGGTGGTCGAGGATATCGCGGCCAGCAACAACTGGCCGTTTGAACGCTCCGGCGAAGACGAGCTCACGATTGTCTCGAAGGGACAATGGACCGACTACCAGCTCTCCTTCACCTGGATGGGCGAGATCGAGGCGCTGCATCTGGCTTGCGCCTTCGACATGAAGATTCCGCTCGCGCGCAGGTCTGAGGTGCAGCGACTGGTTGCCGCGATCAATGAGCAATTGTGGGTCGGGCACTTCGATCTCTGGACCAACACCGGCATGATCATGCACCGCCAGGCGCTGGTGCTGCCCGGCGGGCTCACCGCATCGACCGCGCAATGCGAAGCCATGCTCGCCGGCGCCATCCACGCCTGCGAGCGCTATTTTCCGGCGTTCCAATTTGTGGTGTGGGCGGGTAAGACCACCGCGCAGGCCATGGACGCCGCGATGTTCGATACGGTGGGTGAGGCGTAAGTCTTTCCTCATCGTCGTCCCAGACAAGCGTAGCGAAGCGGAGCGCCGATCCGGGACCCATACCGCGTGATTTGGCCGTATCGCACGATGCTTGTTGCCAACACCTCGATCCATTAGAACCGCCTGTGGTTATGGGTCCCGGCCTTCGCCGGGACGACACCGAATTCGTGGCGACAGCGATGGCAGATAACAGCGCTCTTCAAAACATCACCGGCACCATCCTGCTCGCCGGCGCCGGCAAGATGGGCGGCGCGATGCTGACGGGGTGGTTGGCCGGCGGGCTCGATCCGCGCCGCGTCGCGGTGATCGACCCATTCATCTCGCCCGAGATTACAGCGCTGGCCGTCAAGGGCGTCGCGCTCAATCCGGACGTGAAGGCGGCCGGCCAGGTCGAGACGATGGTCGTCGCGGTGAAGCCGCAGATGTTCCGCGAGGCCGGCGCCAAGCTGAAGCCGTTCGTCTCGGACAAGACGTCGGTCGTGTCGATCATGGCGGGAACCACAATTCTCTCGCTTCAGGAGGTCTGCGGCGGCGCCGTGGTGCGGGCGATGCCGAACACGCCGGCCGCGATCGGCCGCGGCATCACCGTGGCGGTGGCCGCGCACAATGTCAGCGCACATCAGCGCGCGGTCGCCGATGCGCTGCTGCGCGCCACCGGCTCGGTCGAATGGGTCGAGGATGAAAGCCTGATGGATGCGGTGACCGCGGTCTCCGGCTCGGGTCCGGCTTACGTGTTCCTGCTCGCCGAAGAGCTCGCCCGCGCCGGTGTGGAAGCGGGATTGCCCGAGGCGCTGGCAACGAAGCTCGCGCGCGAGACCGTCGCGGGCTCCGGCGAGCTGCTGCACCAGTCCGATCTTCCCTCCGCCACGCTGCGCCAGAACGTCACCTCGCCCGGCGGTACCACGGCCGCAGCGCTGGGCGTGCTGATGGGCGAGCCGGGCTTGCGCGACTTGATGATCCGCGCGATTGCGGCAGCGACGAAGCGGTCGAAGGAGCTGGCGAAGTAGCCGCGCCTACGTCGCCCCCAACCGCTTGTTGAACATCTCGACATTGACGAGCCCGCGCGCATGGCGGCCTTCGCCGAGCTTGCGCGTGCCCTCGAACGCTTCGACCTCGAAGCGGATCACGCGGCGCTCGACCGCGACCACCTTCGCCGTGGTCCGCACCGTCGCGCCGACCCGCGCTGCGGCGAGATGGCGGATGTCGACCTCGGTGCCGACCGTGACCCAACCGGGCCGAAGCGCGGAACGGATCGCGTCGCCCGAGGTCATCTCCATTTCCAGGATCATCATCGGCGTCGCATAGACAAAGGGCATGCCGGGCACAAAATGCCCGACCGTGCGCTCCAGCGGCACCACCAGAGTGCGTTCGGCGCTCATGCCGATTGTGATGAAATCGCGTGCGTCCATGGTGCCTCGCTGTCGTCCCGCACAAGCGCGCCCTCAAGCGCGCGCCGATCCGGGACGACGGCTGTGATTGCCGTCGCGGCGCCTACTTCTTCGCCGCCGCGGCGCGCTCCACAAAGGTCTTGCCGCCCTTCATCTTGTGCGCGAGCGGAGCTTCGTTGATCTGGATGACGACGGCGTCAGCATCGACGCCGAGGTTCTTGACCAGCGCCTGGGTGATGTCGCGCATCATGCCGGCCTTTTGTTCGTCGGTGCGGCCCACGGCCATGCTGACGGTGATCTCAGGCATTTTGTTCTCTCCCTTGTGGCCGAATGCCGGCCATTCATGACAGGCATATCAAACAGGACGTGGATGTCTGGGACAAGCCCGGGCATGACGGCTGTTGCGAATGGCTATCCCCAGCTCACGTCATGGCGCGCCAGGACTTCGCGCACTTTTGCGACGAGATCGGCTTCGCTGCACGAGAATTGCGCCGGGCGGCTCTCGCGCCATTCCTGGTTCGAGGCGATTGCCGCGGCCGCCTTCGCGCCTTCGATCAAATCCTTGATCTGCACTTCGCCGCGGGCCTTCTCGTCGGAGCCCTGGATGATGACGCAAGGCGCGTTGCGGCGGTCGGCATATTTGAGCTGGTTGCCCATGTTCTTGGGATTGCCGAGATAGAGCTCGGCGCGGATGCCGGCGGTGCGCAAGGACGCCACCATCTTCTGATAGTCGGCGACGCGGTCGCGGTCGAACACGGTGACGACGACGGGGCCGACTTCCGGCCGCGTGTCGAGCTTGCCGAGCAGCGTCAGCGCGGCCTGGAGCCGTGACACGCCGATGGAGAATCCGGTCGCCGGCACCGGCTCGCCGCGGAAGCGCGAGACGAGGCCGTCGTAACGGCCGCCACCGCCAACCGAGCCGAAGCGCACCGGGCGGCCCTTCTCGTCCTTGGTGTCGAGCAGGAGTTCGACCTCGTAGACCGGGCCGGTGTAATATTCGAGGCCGCGGACGACGGAGGGATCGATCTTGATGCGATCAGCGCCGTAACCCGACGCCATGACCAGCCTAGCAATCTCTTCCAGCTCGCTCACGCCAGCCTGACCAACCTCGCTCTTGGCCAGGTAAGTTTCTGCCGCGGCAATGGCCTCTTTCCAATCGTCGCGCGGTTTGGTGATGGCGAGAACGACGTCCGCCTCCGCCGCGCTCAAATTGGCGCCTTTCGTGAAGTCGCCCTTGCCTTCTTCGCCGCCATCCCATCGTCCGGGGCCGAGCAATTTGCACACTTCATCGGCCGAAAATTTGTCGAGCTTGTCGATCGCGCGCAGCACGGTCAACCTGCGGCCTGCGTTCTCCTCACCCGCGAGCCCGATAGCTTCCAGCACTCCGTCGAGCACCTTGCGATTGTTCACCTTCACCACGTATTGGCCGCGCGCAACGCCAAGCGCTTCCATCGTGTCGGCCGCCATCATGCAGATCTCGGCATCCGCCGCCGGCGTCGCCGAGCCGACCGTGTCGGCATCGAACTGCATGAACTGGCGGAAGCGGCCGGGGCCGGGCTTCTCGTTGCGGAACACGTAGCCGACGCGGTAGCTGCGATAGGGCAGGACCAGACCGTCGGTGCCGTAGCGCTCGCCGACATAGCGCGCGAGCGGCGCGGTCAGGTCGTAGCGCAAGCTGATCCACTGCTCGTCGTCGTCCTGGAACGAGAACACGCCCTCGTTCGGACGGTCCAGGTCGGGCAGGAACTTGCCGAGCGCGTCGGTGTATTCCATCGCCGGCGTCTCTACCGGCTCGAAGCCGTAAAGCTCGTAGACGGCGCGGATCTTCTCGACCATCTCGCGCGTCGCCCGGATCGCGGCGGGATCGCGATCCTCGAGCCCGCGCGGCAGGCGCGCCTTCAGTTTCTGCGGTTTTTTGGATTTTTCGGCCATGCGGGCATTTACCAGCCGACGCGCGACGCGGCAACCGCAGTTCTTTGCCCCTTCTCCCCGCGTTCGGGGAGAAGGGAAGAGAGAGCCTCAAAACACCTTGCGGATCCAGTTGTGCGGATCGTTGGTGCGGCCGTACTGGATATCGACGAGCTGCTTGCGCAGGCCCATCGCAACCGGGCCGGCGGCGCCGCCGCTGATCTCGAAATCGCCGCTGACCGAGCGCACCTTGCCGATCGGCGAGATCACCGCGGCGGTGCCGCAGGCAAAGGCTTCCTTCAGCCGGCCCGAGGCCGCATCCTTGCGCCACTGGTCGAGCGAGTACGGCTCCTCGCGCACGGTCTTGCCGGCATCGCGGGCGAGCGCGATGATGGAGTCGCGGGTGATGCCGGGCAGGATGGTGCCGAGCGGCGGCGTCGACAGCGAGCCGTCGTCGAACACGAAGAACACGTTCATGCCGCCGAGCTCCTCGATGTAACGGCGCTCGACCGCGTCGAGGAAGACGACCTGATCGCAGCCGTGCTGGATCGCCTCCGCCTGCGCGCGCAGGCTCGCGGCATAATTGCCGCCGCATTTGACGGCGCCGGTGCCGCCGATGGCCGCGCGCGTGTAGTTCTCTGAGACCCAGATCGAGACCGGGGCCGGACCACCCTTGAAATAGGAGCCGACCGGCGAGGCGATCACTGCAAAGATGTATTCGGACGACGGCTTGACGCCGAGAAAGGTCTCGCTCGCGATCATGAAGGGGCGCAGGTACAGGCTGCCCTCGCCGCCGGGCATCCAGGCACGGTCGATACGAACGACCTGCTCGACCGCCTCGATGAAGACGTCCTCGGGGATCTGCGCCATCGCCATGCGATCGGCAGAGTCCTTGAAGCGGCGCGCGTTGGCGTCGGGGCGGAACAGGTTCACGCCGCCGTCGTCGCGCTTGTAGGCCTTCAGACCCTCGAAGATTTCCTGGGCGTAGTGCAGCACCGCGCCGGCCGGATCGAGCTGGAAGTTGGCGCGCGCTTCGACGCGTGCGTCATACCAGCCGCCCTTGGCCTGGTTGTAGCGAACCACCGCCATGTGATCGGTGAAGACGCGTCCGAAGCCGGGGTCGACCAGCTTGGCGACCCGGTCCTTCTCGGACGTCGGACTGGATGCGGGCTGGATGTCGAATTTCATGCTCATGTCCTTGCCTCCCGCTGCCGGTGGCGGCGCTGTTCTGGCGCCGGCCTGCCCTGTTTCGGGCCCGGCTGGCTTGATTGGGTTTCTGGCCGAACCCCCGCCAGCCTTGTTACGGCCGGTTTCCGTGGCCAGCATGTCGCCGAGGACATGCTTTTGCGGAAGGCAGAAGTCCAGTATGTTTTGCCGAAATGCCGCTCGACAATCGCACGGTAGATCTGATCCGGCCGTCGCCGCCTGTCCGGCTCCCTCCGGCCGCCCTTGGAAAATGCCACCCGACGCGAAACGATCTAAAATTTCGTCCGGGCTGATCGTTTTGTAACATTGAACCCAAGATACGTCAATATGCCTGACATAAATTTCGCGACTCCCCCTCAAGACACCGCCGAGCCACGGCCGGCGGCGGGCGACGGAGGCAATTTGCGCTGGGATATCATCGAGCTGCTGTTCTTCGCCTACCGCGATTTCGTCGGCGATCCCGACCAGGAGCTGGAGGCGTTCGGCTTCGGCCGGGCCCATCACCGGGTCATGCATTTCGTCTACCGCTATCCCGGCCTCAAGGTCGCCGACCTCCTCGACGTCCTGCGCATCACCAAGCAGTCGCTCGGCCGCGTGCTCAAGCAGCTCTTGGACGAGGGCTATATCGTGCAGAAGACCGGCGACAACGACCGCCGCCAGCGCCTGCTCTACGCGACGCCGAAGGGCGAAGCGTTGGTGCAGAAGCTCGCAGGCCTCCAGACCACGCGGATCACCAAGGCGCTGGCCGAGATGGCGCCGCAGGATGCCGAGACCGTCAAGCGCTTCCTGCGCGCGATGATCGACCGCGACGATCCGGACAAGGTGCTGGAGACGATCTTCGCCACCATCCAGCAAGACGCAAAGGAGTGACCGTGCCGCTCGCTGCCACGCTCGCCCGCCCGCCGGCGCAACCGGCCGACGATGCCCCGCATCTCCTGCTGGTCGACGACGACCGCCGCATCCGCGATCTCTTGTCGCGCTTCCTCGCCGCCGAGGGTTACCGCGTCACCACCGCGGCCAGCGCCGGCGATGCCCGCGCCAAGCTGCTGGGACTGCATTTCGACCTGCTCATCCTCGACGTCATGATGCCCGGCGAGACCGGTTTCGATCTCGCCCGGTTCATCCGGACCTCCTCATCGGTGCCGATCGTGATGCTCACCGCGCGCCACGAAGCGGAAGCCCGCATCGAGGGGCTTCAGATCGGCGCCGACGATTACGTCGCCAAACCGTTCGAGCCGCGCGAGCTCGCGCTGCGCATCAACAACATCCTCAAGCGCGCGGCGCCGCCGATGCAAGTCACGGCGGTGGAGAAGATCGCGTTCGGCCCCTATGTCTACCATCTCGATCGCGGCGAGTTGCGCCAGGGCGAGGACGTCATTCACCTCACCGATCGCGAGCGCGAGATGCTGCGTATCCTGTCGGAGACGCCGGGCGAGACCGTGCCGCGCAGCGCGCTCACTGGCAATGGCAGCGTGAACGAGCGCGCGGTCGACGTGCAGATCAACCGCCTGCGGCGCAAGATCGAGACCGATCCCGCCAATCCGCTGTTCCTCCAGGCGGTGCGCGGCATCGGCTACCGGCTGGTGGCCTCACCATAAATCAGTGAAGCGCGACCGATGAGCACGATCGATACCGGCCTGACGCTGCTGCGAAGCGCCGCCGACCGCGTGTCGGCCGCCAATGGCTGGATGGGCAACGCGTTCAAGGGTTGGATGCCGACCGGCCTCTATGCCCGCGCGCTGCTGATCATGATCGTGCCGATGGTGATCCTGCAAACCGTGGTCGCCTTCGTGTTCATGGAGCGGCACTGGAACACGGTGACGCGGCGCTTGTCGCAGGCCGTGGTGCAGGACGTCGCCAGCCTCATTGACGTCTACAAGGGTTATCCGCAGGACAAGGACCGCGCGCAACTGCGCCGCATCGCCGAGCGCATGCAGCTGGTGGTCGATTTTCTTCCCGTCGGCGACATGCCGCCGCCGGGGCCAAAACCGTTCTTCTCGCTGCTCGACCAGACGCTGTCGGTGCAGCTTGGCCGCCAGATCGGACGCTCGTTCTGGATCGATACGGTCGGCCGCTCCAACCTCGTCGAGATCCGCATCCAGCTTGATGATGCCGTGATGCGCGTGTTCGCGCAGCGCAGCGCCGCCTACGCCTCGAACTCGGAGATCTTTCTGTTCTGGATGGTCGGCACGTCCTCGATCCTGCTGATCGTCGCGGTGCTGTTCCTGCGCAACCAGATCAAGCCGATCCTGCGCCTTGCGGATGCCGCCGAAAGCTTTGGCAAGGGCCGCGAGGCGCCGAACTTCCGCCCCCGCGGCGCGCGCGAGGTGCGGCGCGCCGCGGTCGCCTTCCTCGAGATGAAATCGCGCATCGAGCGCACGATGGAGCAGCGCACCGCGATGCTCGCCGGCGTCAGCCACGATCTGCGCACCATCCTGACGCGCTTCAAGCTCGAGCTTGAGCTGATCGGCGACAGCCCCGAACTCGAGGGCATGCGCAAGGACGTCGACGAGATGTCGATGATGCTGGAAGACTATCTCGCCTTTGCCCGCGGCGATTCCGGCGAGCAGTCGCAGCCGACCGATATGTCGCAGGCGCTCGAGGAGCTGCGCAGCGACGCCGAACGCCACGGCCACACCGCGACCGTCGCCTTCAATGGCCTGCCCGTGGTCACGGTGAAGCCGGCCTCGTTCAAGCGCTGCCTCGCCAACCTCGTCACCAATGCCGCGCGCTACGGCAAGAGCATCGCCATCACCGGCCAGCGCGATCACCGCTATCTGACCGTCACCGTCGACGACGACGGCCCCGGCATTCCCGTCCATTTGCGCGAAGAGGTGTTCAAGCCGTTCCTGCGGCTCGACAACGCCCGCAACCAGGACGAGGGCGGCACAGGCTTGGGCCTCGCCATCGCCCGCGACATCGCCCGCTCTCATGGCGGCGACATCACGCTCGGCGACAGCCCGATGGGCGGGTTGCGCGCGAGCGTGAGAATTCCGGTGTAGTGGAAGGTCGCGCCGCTACAAGCGCGGCAATCCGGCGGAGCTAGCGAAAGCATGAATGGCGAGGACGGATTCGTAGCCAGATTCCTGTCACCATTCGATGAGAGTGCAGTCATCATTGAGGATGACGGCAGGGTCGCATATGCCTACATGCTCGGTGCAGGCGGGCGGATTTGCAGCGATGTTTGGCTGTACAATCGTTGCCCAGCCCCGGTTGAACCTGAGTGGCACAGTCCGGCCAACATGCCGTTCGCCAATCCTGCTTCTTTCGTCAACCAAAGCTCTCGCTTCTCACCTCCCGACTCGGCCCAAAGCTTCGCCGTAGAGTGGGGCCAAATAGACGGCCTCGTCGTCGCCGAAGTTTTTCTGCTTGGCGCATATCTCGCGAGGTTGAAGGCTGGGGGGTCAAGCCAGGTTGGTCGGCCTTGGCGGCCAAGGACGGTCCGTTGGCGCAAGTGTTGAGATAGCGCCCACCTACTTCGGCAGCAACGCCTTCAGCTTGTCCACGTCGCGGACGTTCATCTTGAAGCCGCCGGGCATCACGATATCGCCGGGCTTCTGATCGGGCTTGCAGGCGCCCAGCCATTTGGCTTCGAGCGTCATGGTCGAGTCGCGGCCCGTGGCGCCCGCCGCGCCGCCTTGGGCGTGCGAGGAGGTCTTCACCGTGTAGGCCGAACTGAAATCGCCGACGATCTCGGCATGCGAGGTCGTGGTCATGCCGGCGACATTGCACTCGGAATCGCTGACATAGCCGGTCGACGTCTTCTTGATGTCCTGCTTGGAGCAGATCTGCTTGGCCATCGGGGAGACGTTGTTGTTCATGTCCTTGTCGACGGTCTCGTCGGTGCAGTGCTGCATGGTCATTTCCGGCATCGCCGAGCCGCTCCTGACCATCTTCAATTCCCACAAGCCGGCCTTGCGCACCGGCAGATCGTCGGCACAGGCCGCCCCGGCGGACAAAACAAGACAAATCACCGAACCGAGCAAAGCAACCTTGCGCGTCATGCGAGAGACTCCCGGCTGAGATGTCGTGCGGTGACGAGAGCGCCTCAGTAGAGCGTGCGGATCGGTTGATCGGCCGCGCCATAGGGCACCCAGCGGCACGCAAACGAAATGTAGCCGCCCTCATAGGCCTGTATCGCGAGGAATTTGACCACCTTGCCGTACCGCGCGCAGTGATCGACGGCGACCTGCCGCGCATCGGTCTGGGTCGCCATCGAATAGGCGATAATGCCGCCGGTGTCGTTGCCCTTGAAGGGCGGCACAGGAAGGATATCGGCGCGCGCCGACTGGCTCGCCATCATACCCGAGACAACTACCAGGCTGGCAAGAAGGCCCGCGGCCGCAATGATTCGCATTCCCGTCACTCCGATTGGTTGGTGGCAGTTTACGGTGCCGGCGCGGCTGTGAAAAGAACGGAAGGCCTGCCTGGCGCTTCATTGCGATCAACTCGTGGCCAAGTGTTGCCGCGCTGCACTTGACCCCGCCGGGCCTTCGCGGCACCGTCCGACCTCCGCAGATCATGCTGTCTGGATTGCCCATGCGCGCCTCGACCTCCTTGAAATCGCTCCGTTTTGCCGCTGTTCTCGGCCTCATGTTCGGAGCGCTGTCGCTCGGTGAGGCCAAGGCCGCCAATCCGCTGGAGCTGAACTTCTGGCTGAGCGGCCCGCGCTATGACGGCCGCGTCGCCAATTGCGAGACGGCCCTGCCGACGATCGCGACCCAGTTCTGGGAGAAGGAAAGCTCGTTTTGGAATTCGCCGTTGAAGATCACGGGCTTCGCGGACGTCCACGAGACCGCGTTCCGGCCCTGGGCCTCCGACAACATTCCGCGCCGCTACTGCACCGGCGAGGCCATGCTCACTGACGGCAAGATGCGCAGGGTGCACTTCTCGATCATCGAGGATGGCGGCTTTGCCGGTTACGGCCAGGGCGTCGAATGGTGTGTGGTCGGGCTCGACCGCAACTGGGCGTACAATCCCGCCTGCCGCGCCGCGAAGCCTTGATTGCGAAGGCCTGATTCGAGACGATCAAGCGGCGGGATCGCGGCCAGCTCAAATTTGTTCTTGAAATGTTCTCATCGCCTGCTAGGCTCGCCTGCACAGTCTAGTTGAGGGGCGTCACCATGTTTCATTCCAGATTGCATTCGTTCTCCCGCCTGATGATTTCGCTCACGCTTGCTGCCGGGCTGGTCGGGCTCGCAGGGGGCGCGAAGGCGCAGGACAGACGGCAGAACGCGCCCGGCGAGTTCGATTTCTATGTGCTGTCACTATCCTGGTCGCCGTCCTTCTGCGAGGAAGCGGCCGAGCGTGGCCGCGGCGGCGGGCGCTCGAATATCCAGTGCGAGGGACGGCCCTATTCCTTCGTGGTGCATGGCTTGTGGCCGCAATATGAGAACGGCTTTCCGGAATATTGCCAGCGGCCCTCGCCGCGGCTGAACCGCAACATCGTCTCCTCGATGCTCGATTTGATGCCGGCTCCAGGCCTGATCTTCAATGAATGGGACAAGCACGGCACCTGCTCGGGGCTGTCCGACCGCAGCTATTTCGAAACGATCCGAAAAGCGCGCGCCGCGATCAAGATTCCGGCCGAATATCTCGATCTGTCGCAGGCCAAGACGGTGGCGCCGGCCGAGGTCGAGGAGGCCTTCATCAAGGCCAATCCGGGCCTGAGCAATGCGGCCGTCTCCGTGACCTGCAACCGGACGCGGCTCTCTGAAGTCCGCATCTGCCTCAGCAAGGATTTGCAGTTCCGCGCCTGCGAGGAGATCGACCGTCGCGCCTGCCGCCGCGACCAGCTGACGATGCCGCCGATCAGGGGCGGATAGAGCCAGGCTCTCGTGCCTCTTTGCTGAAGCCGTCACGTGGCGTAGTGCTCTTGCATGAACTACCGCCACGCCTTCCATGCCGGCAACTTCGCCGATGTCATCAAGCACATCGTGCTGGCGCGCATCCTGACCTATTTGCAGGACAAGCCGGCCGCCTTCCGCGTCATCGACACCCATGCCGGGGCCGGCCTCTACGATCTCGACAGCGACGAGGCAAGGCGCGGCGGCGAGTGGCTGACGGGGATCGCGCGGCTGATGCAGGCGCGCCTGTCGAACGAGACCGTCACGCTGATCAAGCCCTATCTCGACATCGTCCGCGCCTTCAATCCGAAGGGCGAGCTCAAGGCCTATCCCGGCTCGCCATTGATCGCGCGCGGCCTGATGCGGCCACAGGACCGGCTCGTTGCCTGCGAGCTCGAGCCGAAAGCGCGCAAGGCGCTGATCGACGTGCTGCGCCGCGACGAGCAGGCCCGCGTGGTCGATCTCGACGGCTGGGTGGCGCTGCCGGCTTTCGTGCCGCCGAAGGAACGGCGCGGGCTCGTGCTGATCGACCCGCCCTTCGAGGCAAAAGACGAATTCGAAACGCTTGGCGAGGCCTTCTCCTCCGCCTTCGCGAAATGGCCGACCGGTATCTATGTAATCTGGTATCCCGCCAAGAGCCGCCGCGCTACCGATGCGCTCGCGCAACTGGTGGCGCGCGCGGCAGTTGCAGCAAAGCCTCCGGGAAAATGCCTGCGGCTCGAGTTCAGCGTCGCACCACAGACCGATGGTGCACCGCTCGCCACCACCGGACTCTTGATCGTCAATGCGCCCTACACGTTGCAAGGCGAGCTCAAGACGATCCTGCCCGAGCTGGAGATGCCGCTCGGCCAAGGCGGCGCTGCCAGATTCCGATTAGAGGTACCGAGGCCGTAACGCCCCGGCAATCTTGGGAAAAATATGCAGTAGCGGTAGTCAATCTGCAAAGAACCGTATTATGCTGTTTCCGTGACTGGCTTTACGTTCCGCTTCCGCGAATGGTTGCGGCGGAGTGAAGGCCCTAAGAAAGATCCGACCGGACCGAAAGGTCCGCCCAAGGATGGCCAGCTCCCGGGCTTCGTGAGGCCCGGTCATGTCGTGACGTGAGTCTGCGTCGCGACGGAGGAGCAATGAGGGGGAGTTTCCCGATGGCCAATACGGGAACGGTCAAGTTCTTCAACGGCGAGCGCGGCTACGGTTTTATCAAGCCGGACGACGGCGGTCGCGATGTCTTCGTTCACATCACCGCTGTGGAGCGGGCGGGACTGAAGGACCTTGCCGAAGGACAGCGTATCACGTTCGAAGTCGAACCGGACAAGAAGGGGAAGGGGCCGAAGGCGGTCAATCTAGTGATCCTCTCCTAGCGGGCCTCTCCCAAAACCTGGCGCAAAAAAAGTCCCGGCCGCGAGCGGCCGGGAGGCTGTTGTCCGGTATTTTCTTATTTCGCTATCAGAAGTGATAGTTCACGCCTGCGCGCACAACGCTGGCGCTATAGCCGTTTGACACGCCTGTAATTGCGAACTGGCTCGTCGACAGATCGATGTAGAGGTATTCGAGCTTGGCGCTCCAGTTCGGCGCGAGGCCGACTTCTGCGCCGATGCCGGCGGTCCAGCCGGCCGAGGTGTGCGATTCCGTCCAGCCGAAGGTCTGCGCGCGCAGCTCGCCGAAGGCGAGGCCGGCGGTGCCGTAGAACAGCACGTTGCTGAAGGCATAGCCGGCGCGGCCGCGCAGCGTGCCGAACCAGGGATTGGAGAACTTCCACGGCGCAAAGGTGTCGTCGGCACCTGCGGCCTGGATGTCGCCCTCGACGCCGAACACCCACGGGCCGTTCTGGAAATTGTAGCCAGCCTGCACGCCGCCGACGAAGCCGGAGGGCTTGGCGGGATTGTTGTCTATCGAGCCCCACTCATAGCCGAGATTGGCGCCGAGATAGGGGCCTGCCCAGCTATAGGCGTTGAGCGGCTGGTTGACCGTATAGGGCGCGCGCTGCCCGTAATTGAGATCGGCGGCCTCTGCCGAAGCTGTCCAGCCGGCTGCAACCAACGCGGCTGCGCCCACAACGAGCCTCTTCATCACACACTCCAACGCAACTGCCGCAACCGCCTGCGATGCCCGCGCCGCCGCGCAAGGCTAGACCGCATGGTTACGGAACCACCACTTTTTCGCGTAAGATTTATCGAGAGTTTTAAGTTAAAGGCCTGTTAAGACCCGTTACCGCGCTCTTAACAGACTTAAGGAAGCGTTACCGGGAACTGCGACCGTCATCCTGTGTGTGCAGCATGGCCGGAACTTCAAATCGGTACCCGCAGCGCCTAAATTCGCATCATGGTTCACGATTCCACCGACAACCCGGATGACGCACGCGCACGGAAATCCCGGCGCGACGTGACCCCGGATGCTCCGTCCCAGGAGACACTCCAGCAGACGGCGGCGCCCGACCTCGATCCCGCCACCAATGGCGGCGACGACGAGGACGATGCGCGGCTGCCTGAAATCCTGGAGGAGAGCGGCGCGGTCGGCGAAGGCCCGCTGGCGACCGGCCATGAGGCGATCGAGCGTGCGGTCCGGCTGGCGCCGACTTCGCCGGGCGTCTATCGCATGCTCAATGCGAACGCCGACGTTCTCTATGTCGGCAAGGCCAAGAACGTCAAAAAGCGCCTGTCCAACTACGCGCGGCAGAGTGCGCCGCAGCCGGCGCGCATCCTGCGCATGATCGCGGCCACGGTCACGGTCGAGATCGTCTCGACCACGACCGAGACCGAGGCACTGCTGCTGGAAGCCAACCTCATCAAGCAGCTGCGGCCGCGCTTCAACGTGCAGCTGCGCGACGACAAGTCGTTTCCCTACATCCTGATCACCGGCGACCATTGGGCGCCGCAGATCCTGAAGCATCGCGGCGCGCAGACCCGCCCCGGTCGCTATTTCGGCCCGTTCGCCTCCGCCGGCGCCGTCAATCGCACCATCACGGCGTTGCAGCGCGCGTTCCTGATCCGCTCCTGCACAGACTCCTTCTTCGAGAGCCGTACCCGGCCCTGCCTGCTCTACCAGATCCGCCGCTGCGCCGGCCCCTGCACCCGCGAGATCGACTTTCCCGGCTATACGACACTGGTGCGCGAGGCGACCGACTTCCTGTCCGGCAAGAGCCATGCGGTGAAGCAGGAACTCGCGGCCGAGATGGAGAAGGCCTCCGGCGAGCTCGAATTCGAGAGCGCCGCGCTCTACCGCGACCGCCTGGCTGCACTCTCCGCAATCCAGTCGCAGCAGGGCATCAATCCGCGCACGGTGGAGGAAGCCGACGTGTTCGCGATCCACCAGGAAGGCGGCTTCTCCTGCGTCGAGGTGTTCTTCTTCCGCACCGGACAGAACTGGGGCAACCGCGCCTATTTCCCGCGCGCGGAGAAGACGTATACGCCGGAAGAGGTGCTGGGCTCATTCCTTGCCCAGTTCTACGACGACAAGCCGCCGCCGAAGAACATCCTGCTCTCGCACGAGATCGAGGAGGGCGAACTGCTTGCCAATGCGCTCACGATCAAGGCCGGCCGCAAGGTCGAGGTCACCGCGCCCAAGCGCGGCGAGAAAAAGGAGCTGGTCGCCCACGCGCTGACCAACGCGCGCGAGGCGCTCGGCCGCAAGCTGGCCGATACCGCGACGCAAAGCCGGCTGCTCGACGCGATGGCGACCACGCTCAACCTGCCACATGCGCCGAAACGCATCGAGGTCTACGACAACAGCCACATCCAGGGCACCAATGCGGTCGGCGCAATGATCGTCGCCGGCCCGGATGGCTTCGTGAAGAACCAGTACCGCAAGTTCAACATCAAGTCGGAAGGACTTACGCCCGGCGACGATTACGGCATGATGCGCGAGGTGCTGGAGCGCCGCTTCAAGCGCCTGATCAATCCGCCCGAGGAAGGCGTGGCCAAGGCGAAGGACGACGACTTCCCGCAATGGCCTGATCTCGTCATCATCGACGGCGGCCGCGGCCAGCTCAACGCGGTCCGGGACATTTTTGCAAATCTCGGCCTGACCCAGGTGTCGCTGATGTCGGTCGCCAAGGGGCCGGACCGGGATGCCGGCCGGGAGACCCTGTTCATGCCGGACCGCGAGGCGATCAAGCTGGAGCCGCGCGACCCCGTGCTCTACTTCATCCAGCGCCTGCGGGACGAAGCCCACCGCTTCGTCATCGGCTCGCACCGCAAGCTGCGCAAGAAGGACATCCGCGAGGCCGGTTTGCAGGAAATTCCCGGCATCGGCCCGTCGCGCAAACGTGCCTTGCTGCACCATTTCGGAACGCTGAAGGAGATCGAACGGGCCTCGATCGCCGATCTTGGCAAGGTTCCGGGGGTGAGCGCCGAGAGCGCCCGCAGAATTTTCGAGTATTTCCATCCCCAGCCGGGATGAACTAAAGAGGCCCAGAAGAACCATGGTCATATGGTCGTCGCATCCTGCCCGTCATTTGTGAGCGGGACGGTTGACCTTCAGGCTGCCGGGGTATTGGTAAGACGGATGAACATCGCCACGACACGAGGGACGACCAGCCGCGCGATGTCCCTCCCTAACATCCTGACCTATGGCCGGATCGCCGCGATCCCGGTCGTGGTCGGATGCATCTATGCGCAGTCGATCATGGACTATCCGCTGTGGCTGCGCTGGGTCGCGGTCGCGATCTTCATCGGCGCAGCGGTGACGGACTATCTCGACGGCTATTACGCGCGGATCTGGAATCAGCAATCGGCGTTCGGTCGGATGCTCGACCCGATCGCCGACAAGCTGCTGGTCGCCTCCTGCCTCCTGATGCTGGCCGCCGACGGCATTATCCATGGCTGGTCGCTGTGGGCTGCCATCGTGATCCTGTGCCGCGAGATTCTGGTCTCGGGCCTGCGCGAATATCTCGCCGCGCTCCGTGTCAGCGTGCCCGTGACCAAGCTCGCCAAGTGGAAGACCACGGTCCAGCTCGTCGCCATCGGCTTCCTGCTCGCAGGTCCCGCCGGTGACGAGGTCGTTCCCATGGTCTCGCTGATCGGCCTCGTCCTGCTATGGGCCTCGGCAATCCTGACCATGTACACCGGCTACGATTATTTCCGCTCCGGCATCCATCACCTCATCAAGGAGGATGAGGTATGAAGCTGAAATACTTCGCCTGGGTGCGCGAGCGCATCGGCATGGCCGAGGAGACTATCGAGCCACCCGCCACGGTGCGCACCGTGGAGGAACTGATCGCCTGGCTGTCCGGCCGCGGCGAGGCCTATGCCTATGCGTTCGAGAAGCCGAAGGTGATCCGCGCCGCGATCGACCATGCCCACGTCCGGCCAGACGCCGCGATCGCCGGCGCCCGCGAGATCGCGTTCTTTCCGCCGATGACCGGCGGCTAGGCCATGACCTCTCCTGTCACCACCTGCCCCGTCACCATCCGCATCCAGGACGACGATTTCGACATCGCGCGCGAGATCGCGGTGCTGACCAAAAGCCGCACCGACATCGGCGCGGTCGTGAGCTTTTCCGGCATCTGCCGCGCCGACGAGGACAGTTCGAAGATCTCGGCGCTCACGCTCGAACATTATCCGGGCATGGCGGAAGACGAGATCAAGCGCCATGTCGATGAAGCCGTCTCGCGCTGGCCGCTGAACGGCGTCACCATCATCCATCGCGTCGGCCGGTTCATGCCGGGCCAGAACATCGTGCTGGTGCTGACCGCCTCGCAACATCGCAAGGCGGCGTTTGAGGCGGCCGAATTCCTGATGGACTATCTCAAGACCAGCGCTCCGTTCTGGAAGAAGGAAGAGAGCGCCACCGGCACCGGCTGGGTCGAGGCCCAGGCCCGTGACGACGAAGCCGCCGCACGCTGGACCCGATCCTGATGGCAAGAGCTGTGAAGAGAACCGCGCGGAGCCGCGCCGCGCCAAAACTCGCCAAGGTCGGCCGTGGCGAGCTGCTGACGCTGATCGATTTCGTCCGCTATGCGGTGAGCCGCTTCGTCGAGGCTAAGCTCGCCTTCGCCCACGGCACCACCGATCCGGTCGCGGAAGCGGTCTTCCTCGTCTGCGAGGCCCTGCACCTGCATCCCGACCAGTTCGAGATCTTTGGCCATGCCTGCGTCACCGCGGCGGAAGGCAGGACCCTCCTCGATTTGATCCACAAGCGCGTCACCACGCGCAAACCGGCCGCCTACCTCATCAATAAAATCTACATGCGCGGCCTGCCCTTCTATGTCGACGAGCGCGTCATCGTTCCGCGCTCCTTCATCGGCGAGCTGCTGGACTCTCATTTCGGCGGCGACGGCGAGACCGGCTCGCTGATCGACGACCCCACGGCCGTCGAGCGCGTTCTCGATCTCTGCACCGGCTCGGGGTGTCTCGCGATCCTCTCCGCGCATCATTTCCCGAACGCCACGGTCGATGCCGTAGACATTTCCAAGGGCGCGCTCGAAGTCGCCGCGCGCAATGTCGGGGAGTACGGGCTGGATGAGCGGATCACGCTCCATCGCGGCGATCTGTTCGCACCGCTCGGCGATAACAAATACGATCTGATCATCACCAATCCGCCTTACGTCGACGCCGAGGGCATGGCGGCGCTGCCGCCGGAGTGCCGGGCCGAACCAAAGCTCGCCCTCGACGGCGGGCCCGACGGCCTCGAGGTGGTCCGCCGCATCCTGCGCGATGCGCCCGACCATCTCACGCCGGACGGCGGCCTGATCTGCGAGATCGGCCGCGGCCGCGAGCTGCTGGACGAGGCCTTCCCGGAGCTGCCGCTGCTCTGGCTCGACACCGAGGAGTCCGAGGGCGAAGTGTTCTGGATCGCGGCCGCCGATCTCGGCTGATTCGACGCGGCAGCTGCGCCCCGCGCGGAACAAGTCAAATTCCGCCACGTTCATCCCCCGACGAACTTTTCTCGCTCTCGGAGGATGTCCGCATGCTCGCGCCGTCGGGCGAATTGCTGCGCGCCGGCGTGGCGCTGAAACTCAACCACCTCAAGCGCGCCACCCAGTCGTATCTGCGCGACCGCACCAATCAGGCCACGGGACGCGCGACCTCTTATGCGGTTGCGGCGGGACTGTTCGCAGCGGCAGGGCTGTTCCTGATCGCGACGTTCTTCGTCGGCCTGATCGCCCTGTACCGCTGGGTTGCGATCACCTACGGACAATTCTGGGGGTTTGGTGCCGTCGCGGCCGTGCTCCTGGTGCTCGCCACATCCTGCGCTGGCCTGGCGATGGCCCAGATCAACCGCAAGACAAGGCCGATCGTGCCGCTTGCCAGCCGCATGCGCGTTGCGATCGCCACGCCGCGGATTCCGCGCGGGACGGTCAAGCAGGCGGCGAAAGAGGTCGCGACGGCAATTCCGCTGGCGCCGCTCGCGCCGGGCGAGCGCGACCATGGCGGCAACGCCAGATCGGCCCGGACCAACCGCCCTGTGCAGCTTGGCCTGATGCTGGCCGCGATCGGATTGCTGGGCTTCGCGGCCGCGCGCCGGCGGCGCCATCGACATGGACTGGACGCCTGACATGCGGACGCGGCACACCGAGCCGCTCGACAGCTGGCTGCTGGTCGCCGCGACGGCGGTCTTGGTACTGACCGCAGAACGCTATTTTCAGGAGTCCGGCTTCATCCGACCCGGGCCTCCGCAAGACCGTCGCAACAACGAAGCAAACTCCCCGGAGGCGAGCCCGGCAGGCGCGGCGATGCAGCCCGGCCATGGCCGGTGCTCGAGAAGCCCGTTCGCAATCCCCTGGCCGGGCTGGAAGGATATCTTCTGGCGCACCTACCAGCGCGTCGACGACGATCGCCTGCTCGCGACCGCTGGCGGCGTCGTCTTCTTCGGGCTGCTCGCGATCTTTCCCGCCGTGACCGCGCTGGTCTCATCCTATGGCCTGTTCGCCGATCCCTCGACAATCAGCGCCAATCTTCAGACGCTCGCGACCATGCTGCCCGAAGGCTCGTTCCAGATCGTCGAGGATCAGGTCGTGCGCGTGGTCTCGAAAGGCAATACCGCGCTCGGGACCACCTTTCTGTTCGGTCTTGTGCTCGCAATCTGGAGCGCCAATGCCGGCGTCAAATCGATCTTCGACGCCCTCAACGTCGCCTATGAGGAACGCGAGAAGCGCAGCTTCATCAAGCTCAACCTGATTTCCCTGAGCTTCACGGTCGGCGCCATCGCCGCGCTCTTGCTGATGGTCGGCGCCGTGGTCGCCTTCCCGCTCGCACTCGATCACCTCGGCATCGCGCCCGAAAGCAAGCTGATCGTGGCGCTCGCGCGATGGCCCCTGCTGCTCGCGATCCTGCTGGCGGCGCTTGCCGTCCTCTACCGCTTCGCGCCCAGCCGCAACGCACCACGCTGGCAATGGCTGAGCGTTGGCGCGGTGACGGCCGCCCTGCTCTGGATCGCCGGGTCGGCGCTGCTGTCCTGGTATCTCTCGGCCTTCACCAATTACAACGCGACCTATGGCTCGCTGGGGGCGGCGATCGGCCTGATGACGTGGATGTGGATGTCGGCGATCGTCATCATGTTCGGGGCCGAACTGAACTCGGAGATCGAGCGGCAGACCTTGCGCGACACGGCGACGGGGCGCCCCAGGCCGCTCGGCAGCCGCGAGGCGGTGTCGGCGGACACGGTCGGCACCGCCGCGCCGTCCTGACGCCGGAGCACGCGTGCTCGCGACCACTATCCCCTCGAATCAACAATGATGTTAGGGTGATTGCTGCTTGGGGAGCATGAGGCGCGACGGGTTCGAATTGCGACCCGTGTTTTCCCGGGTGAGGCAGTCGGCTCTTGAGGCGTAACGCGCGGCATGATTCGCATTTCGACGATCTTCATCGCCATCTGCATGGTTCTGGTCGCAGCCTCGCTCGGGCTGGTGCTCTACTCGGTCGCCGGCATCAGCGGAACCGAATCCGCGATCGTGGCGCTGACAGCGCTGACGTTCCTGATCCTCTACAACGCCGTCTCGATGCGGTTGCGCGACCGCACCGACGTCGGCGGCCAGATCGCCGATCTGTCGCGCGGCACCGCCGACCTCGCCCGCCAGGTGGCCGAGTTCGGCCGCCGGTTAGCTGCGATCGAGGGGCGCATCGCCTCGTCCAACTCGACCAATTCCGACCGCATCCAGTCGGTGGTCGGTGAGATCAACGAGCTTGGCGGGCTGGTCAGGCAGCTTGCCGCGACCGTATCGACCCATGAGGACCTCCTGGCCGGCGGCGCGCCGGCGTCCGCTCCAGCCGAGAAACCGGACTTGAAACCGGACCTGGACGCCCCGATCGATCTGATCGCTACCGCTGACGAACGGCCGGCGGCCCCGCCACCGCTTCCTGTCGCACTGCGGCCTGCCCCACCGGTCCAGACCGCCAATCCCGTTCAGACGGCAGGCGGACGCAACCAGACCCAGCTGCTTGCGACACTGCGCAACGCCATCGACGAGAACCGCGTCGATATCTTCCTCCAGCCGATGGTGACGCTGCCACAGCGGAAGGTGCGCTTCTACGAGGCGGTGACGCGCGTGCGCGACGAGCGCGAGCAGTTGATCGCCGCCGAGGAGTTCATCAGCATTGCGGAGGCCTCCGGCCTGATCGGACGCATCGACAACATGGTGATGCTGCGCTGCGTGCAGGTGCTGCGCCGGCTGATGGTCCGCAACAAGGACGTCGGCGTGTTCTGCAACGTTGCGGCCTCCACGCTCGGCAACTCCACCACCTTCGCGCAATGTCTCGACTTCCTCGAAGCCAACCGGGCGCTGGCGCCGTCGCTGGTGCTGGAGTTCAAGCAATCGACCTTCCGCGGCCTCGGTCCGGTGGAGACCGAGAATCTCGCAGCGCTCGCGCAACGCGGTTTCCGCTTCTCGATCGACCATGTCACGGACTTGAGGATCGAGCCGCGCGAGCTCGCCGACCGCGGCGTGCGCTTCATCAAGGTACCTGCGTCCCTGCTGCTCGACCCGAAGCAGACCTCGACCTCGGACATTCATCCGTCCGACCTGTCCGATCTGCTCGGCCGCTTCGGCATCGACCTGATCGCCGAGCGGATCGAGGGCGAGCGCGCGGTGGTCGACCTGCTCGACTATGACGTGCGGTTCGGCCAGGGCTTTCTGTTCGCGCCGCCCCGGCCATTGCGGCCCGAGGGGGCATCTGCTACCGGCGGGGCCGCGCCGAACCAGGCGCAGGACATTCAGGGATCCAATGGCTCCGCTTCCACCAACCCAGGCGCGACGTCTGGCGCCGCTCCATCACAGCGCATCACCGGCAACGCGGCGCTCGCGCGCCGGATCTGATCGGCCCCACGCATCATGACCACGCTGCATTTCGCCGAAACCCTGCGCGAGCTGGTGGGCGGGGTCGACGTCGTGCTCAGCGACATCTGGGGCGTGGTCCACAACGGTCTGGAATCCTTCCCCGAGGCTTGCGAGGCGCTGCACACCTATCGCAGCCGCGGCGGTACGGTGATCCTGATCACCAATGCACCCCGCCCGGCCGACTCCGTGCAACGGCAATTGCGCAAGCTCGGCGTCGCCGATGAAACCTATGACGCGATCGTCTCCTCCGGCGACCTGACGCGGCTCTATGTCGCCGACCATCCGGGACGGAAAATGTTCTGGCTCGGCCCCGAGCGCGACAACTCGATCTATCGCGGTCTTGATGCGAAGACCGCTCCGCTGGAGGAGGCCGACTACATCGTCTGCACCGGCCTCTACGACGACGAGACCGAGACCGCGGAAGACTATCGCGGCATGATGCTGAAGGCGCGCGAGCGCAAGCTGACGCTGGTTTGCGCCAATCCCGACATCGTGGTGGAACGCGGCGACCGGCTGATCTATTGCGCCGGCGCGATCGCCGAGCTCTACCGCGAGCTCGGCGGCGAGGTGATCTTCTACGGCAAGCCGCACCGGCCGATCTATGAGCGCGCGATGCGGCTCGCCGGCGAACGCCAGGGCCACATGATCGACCGAAAAAAGGTGCTGGCGATCGGCGATTCCGTCCGCACCGACTTAACCGGTGCGCGCGAGTTCGGCATCGACTGCCTGTTCGTCACCCGCGGCATCCATTCCGAGGAGTTCGAGGGCCTCGACCAGCTCGACCCGGCCTCGGTGATGGAATTGTTCGGCCATCCGCCGAAGGCGCTGATGCGCGAACTGAAGTGGTGAGCAAACGCAAAAAGCCCGGGACAAGCCCGGGCTTTCCAAATTCACCTGAAGGCTTGATCGCGCTTACGCGCTGGCCATATCCGGGAAAACCGCCTCGATCTTGGTCTTCAGCGTCGCCGCGTTGAACGGCTTGACGATGTAGTTGTTCACGCCGGCCTTCTTGGCCGCGATCACGTTCTCGGTCTTGGATTCCGCCGTGATCATGATGAAAGGCGTGGTGGCGAGGTTCGGATCCGCGCGCACTTCGCGCAGCAAATCGTAGCCCGTCATCGGCTCCATGTTCCAGTCGGAGATCACGAGCCCGTACTTCTTGCCGCGCATCTTGTTCAGCGCCGCCGAACCGTCGCTGGCATCATCGATATTATCGAAGCCAAGCTGCTTCAGCAGATTCCGGATGATACGGATCATGGTGCTGTAGTCGTCCACCACCAGAACCGGCATCGACAAATCAACCGCCATCTCGACTCCCCCAACGCATACCCAGGAATATTTACGATCGGACCCGCCAGGCCGGGGCCCGCAGTTCCACGTTCCAAGGACTAGCACCAAGGCGTTAAACAGCGCGTTAACTGGGACAGCCTTCGAAGAATGGAAATCGCGCCCGATGCGGTCGCTCCCCCCGCTTGACTTCATCGGGCAGGTCAAGCCACGGTCCGACCGGTCCCGCCGGCTCGAGAATTCCCCTGATGGCCCCGCAATTTACCGTTATCCGCGATACCACGCCGGATTCTGCGATTTTAGGGGGCGCCGTGGTCGCCATGGGCAATTTCGACGGGGTCCATCTCGGCCACCGGGCGGTAATTGCGGCAGCCCTGGAAATGGGCCGGGCGCATGGCCGCCCTGCGCTTGCATTGACCTTCGAGCCGCATCCGCGCCGGTTCTTCAGCCCGAACACCCCGCAATTCCGCCTCACGGACGAGCGCGCCAAGCTGCGGCTTCTGGCCGGGACTGGGCTTGCCGGCGCGGTGGTCATGACGTTCAACAAGGCGAGAGCCGGGACTTCCGCGCAAGATTTCATTCACCATGACCTGATCGGACGCCTCGGCGTCAGCGGCATCGCGGTCGGCTACGACTTCCATTTCGGCAAAGGTCGCGTCGGCTCGCCGAGCCTCCTGGTCAATGAGGCGCCCCGGCTCGGCATCGAGGTCGATGTGCAGCCGCACATCGATATCGACGAGCGCCCGGTCTCCTCCAGCGCGATCCGCATTGCGCTGGCCGAAGGCCTCCTCGACGAGGCCACCACCATGCTGGGCGGCCCCTGGTTCATTACTGGAGACGTGATCCATGGCGAGAAGCGCGGCCGCGACCTCGGCTATCCCACCGCAAACATCCGCCTCGATGCCAATTGCGGGTTGAAGCACGGCATCTATGCCGTGCGGGTCGGCCGCGGCGCCGAGCGGCTCAACGGGGTGGCAAGCTTCGGCCGCCGACCGACCTTTGATAATGGCGCGCCGCTCCTGGAAATCTTCCTGTTCGACTTCAAGGGCGACCTTTACGGCCAGGCGCTGGACTGCGCCTTTATCGGCTTCATCCGTGAGGAGCAGAAATTCGACAGCCTGGACGCCCTGATCCGCCAGATGGACGACGATTCCGCCCGCGCCCGCGCCATGCTGGCCGCCGCCCCGGAGGCGTATCCGCGGCTCGGGGCGGTCGATTGAAGGCCTGAAACGGCCCCCGTCGGGCCTTTGCGCTTCTACCTTTTGCGCTTCCCTTGGCCCCCTGCTATGGAGAGCCCATGTTTGCGCGGCGCATCATAGGGATTAGCGGCCCGGCTTCCGCCTGAGCCATTCGGCTCGGCGCAAGACCGGGATTTTGTCGTTTCACCCCGCGATTCCGCATCGCCGCCTGTTCCCGCGCCATTCCGAGCCAGTCATCCCCATGTCCGAAAAGCCGCAAAAGTCCCAAAAGTCTGAAGCCAAAGACTATTCGAAGACCCTGTTCCTGCCGCAGACCGACTTCCCGATGCGCGCCGGCCTGCCGCAGCGCGAGCCGGAGATCCTCAAGCGCTGGTACGAGATCGGCCTCTACGAGAAACTGCGCGAAAGCGCGAAGGGCCGCGACAAGTTCGTGCTGCATGACGGACCGCCCTACGCCAACGGCAACATCCATATCGGCACGTCGCTGAACAAGATCCTGAAGGATCTCGTCACCAAGAGCCAGCAGATGCTCGGCTTCGATTCCAACTACGTGCCGGGCTGGGACTGTCACGGCCTGCCGATCGAGTGGAAGGTCGAGGAGGAGCATTATCGCAAGAAGGGCAAGCAGAAGCCCGACTTCCGCGACAGCACCGCGATGATCGATTTCCGCAAGGAGTGCCGCGCCTATGCGACGCACTGGCTCGACGTGCAGCGCGAGGAGTTCAAGCGTCTCGGCGTGATCGGCGACTGGGCGCATCCCTACGCCACCATGAGCTATCCGGCCGAAGCCCAGATCGCGCGCGAGCTGATGAAGTTCGCTGCCAACGGCACGCTCTATCGCGGCTCCAAGCCCGTGATGTGGAGCGTGGTTGAGAAGACCGCGCTGGCCGAAGCCGAGGTCGAGTACGAGGACTACACGTCCGACATGGTCTGGGTGAAATTCCCGGTCACCTCACCGGCGCATGGCGCGCTCGCCGCCGCAAGCGTCGTGATCTGGACCACCACGCCCTGGACGCTGCCGGGCAACCGCGCCATCTCGTTCTCGTCGAAGATCGCCTATGGCCTCTACAAGGTGACGGACGCGCCCGCCGACAATTGGGCCAGGACCGGCGACCTCCTGATCCTCGCCGACGCGCTCGCCGAAGAGGTGTTCAAGCAGGCGCGCGTCACGTCTTACGAGAAGGTGCGCGACATCCCCGGCGACACCATGGACGCGATCGAATGCGCCCATCCGCTCAAGGGTCTTGCCGGCGGCTACGACTTCATCGTGCCGCTGCTGTCCGGCGATCACGTCACCGACGACACCGGCACCGGCTTCGTGCACACCGCGCCGAGCCACGGCCGCGAGGACTTCGACGTCTGGACGGCGAATACCCGCGAGCTCGATTCCCGCGGCATCAACAGCGCGATCCCCTACACCGTCGACGAGAACGGCGCCTATACCGACCACGCGCCGGGCTTTGCCGGCAAGCGCGTCATCAACGACAAGGGCGAGAAGGGCGATGCCAACGAGGCCGTGATCAAGGCCCTTATCGAGAGGGGCATGCTGCTCGCGCGCGGCCGGCTCAAGCATCAATATCCGCATTCCTGGCGCTCCAAGAAGCCGGTGATCTTCCGCAACACGCCGCAATGGTTCATCGCGATGGACAAGGACATCGCGGTTGAAGGCAAGACCAGGTCCGGCGACACGCTGCGCGCCCGCGCGCTGCACGCGATCTCGGTGACGCAATGGGTGCCGCCGTCCGGCGAGAACCGCATCAACGGCATGATCGAGGCGCGGCCCGACTGGGTGATCTCGCGCCAGCGCGCCTGGGGCGTGCCGATCGCCGTGTTCGTGCGCGAGACGGGCGACGGCTCCGCCGAGATCCTCCAGGACGAGGCCGTCAACACCCGCATCGGCGACGCCTTCGAGAAGGAGGGTGCCGACGCCTGGTACGCGACAGGCGCACGCGAGCGCTTCCTCGGCTCACGTGCCAACGAGGACTGGCAGAAAGTCGACGACATCCTCGATGTCTGGTTCGATTCCGGCTCGACGCACGCCTTCGTGCTCGAAGACCCCGTGCACTTCCCCGGCCTTGCCGGCATCAAGCGCAAGGTCGACGGCGGCAATGATACCGTGATGTACCTGGAAGGCTCGGACCAGCATCGCGGCTGGTTCCACTCCTCGCTGCTGGAAAGCTGCGGCACCCGCGGCCGCGCGCCCTATGACGTCGTGCTGACCCACGGCTTCACTCAGGCCGAGGACGGCCGCAAGATGTCGAAGTCGCTCGGCAACACCATCGAGCCGCAGGCCGTTATCAAGGAATCCGGCGCCGACATCTTGCGGCTCTGGGTCGCCGCCAGCGACTACACCGACGATCAGCGCATCGGCCCCGAGATCCTGAAGAACACGGTCGAGACCTACCGCAAGCTGCGCAACACCGTGCGCTGGATGCTCGGCACGCTGCATCATTTCAAGCCGGCCGACGCGGTCGCGCCGGCCGAAATGCCAGAGCTCGAACGGCTGATGCTGCACGAGCTCGCGCTCCGCGCCGAGGCGATCGACAAGGCCTACGAGACGTTCGACTTCAAGAGCGTGGTGGCGACGCTGTCGGCGTTCCTGAACAGCGAACTCTCCGCGTTCTATTTCGATATCCGCAAGGACACGCTCTATTGCGATCCGCCGTCGTCGCTGACGCGCAAAGCGGCGCTGACGACGATCGACATGCTGTGCTCATCGATCCTGAAATGGCTCGCGCCGGTGTTGAGCTTCACCGCGGAGGAGGCGTGGCGGATGTATCGGCCCGATGCCGAGCCCTCGGTGCATCTGACACTGTTCCCGGAGGGGGTTGAAAAGCTCCGTGACGAAAAGCTCGCCGCGAAGTGGGAGACGATCCGCAACGTCCGCCGCGTCGTCACCGGTGCGCTCGAGCTCGAACGCGCGGCCAAGAACATCGGCTCGTCGCTGGAGGCCTCGCCAGTGATCTATGTCGCCGATCGCGACATGCTGGCGACGCTTTTTGATGTCGATCTTGCCGAAATCTGCATCACCTCGAACTACGAGGTGCGTGAGGGCGAGCCGCCGGCGTCCGCGTTCCGCCTCGATGCCGTGCCCGGCGTCGCCGTGGTGGTGGAGAAGGCGGTCGGCACCAAATGCGCCCGCTCCTGGAAGATCTCGCCGACGGTCGGCGAAGATCCTGAATACCCCGACGTCACCCCGCGCGACGCCAAGGCGTTGCGCGAATGGAAGGCGCTGGGGGGGGCGGTCTGATCCCGACCATGACCCCCGTCCGCGCCGGCCTCATCTCGGCCATCGTCACGGTCATCCTCGACCAGGCCTCAAAGCTCTGGCTGCTGAACGTGCTCGACCTCGCCCATCGCGGCGCGGTGAAGGTGACGCCGTTCTTCGACCTGGTGCTGGCCTGGAACATCGGCATCAGCTTCGGCTGGCTCCAGAACGACAACCAGGCGGCGCAGATCGCGCTAATGGCGGTGAAAGTCATCGCCGTGGTCGCGCTGGCGATCTGGATGGCCCGGTCCCGTACAAGGCTGGCCACCGTCGGGCTGGGGCTGATCATCGGCGGCGCCGTCGGCAACGGCATCGACCGCCTGGCCTACGGCGCGGTGGTCGATTTCGCCCTGTTCCATGTCGAGATCGCTGGAAATACCTTTAATTGGTACGTCTTCAACCTGGCCGACGTGGCCATCGTTGCCGGGGTGGCGGCGCTATTGTATGATTCCTTCCTGGGGGTACCCGCCGCAAAAGCGCCCTGATCCCGGCCGATACGGGCCGGAGGTGGAACCTGGCTTGGCGAGGACGGCCGCGCATGGCGTGGCCATCTGCCACAATATGGAACAGGTACAGTTATGCGCAGCTCCGAGACCAGCGTTTCAATGGGTCTAGACCCCCGGAAGGGGATTTGGCGGGTGCTGAAATTGTCCGCCGTTGCACTCGGCATCGGCCTCGTCATGTCGGCAGGCCCGGTCCGCGCCGGTGACGACGACGATGACGATGACGGCATGAGCTTCGAAGAGAAGATCATCGACAATCTGATGTCCGGCATCGGTGCCAAGAGCATGGAGAAGAAAGGTATCGAGTACCGCGAGCGGTCGCCGCTGGTGGTGCCGCCCAAGCTCGACCTGCCGCCGCCCGCCGGCGCGGAAGCCAAGAACGCGCCGAACTGGCCGAAGGATCCCGACGAGAAGCGCCGCAAGGAGGCGATCGCCCAGCGGAAGAAGGCGGTCAAGGCGACGGAGAACTGGCAGGCCGCCCAGCCGATGACGCCCGCCGAGATGAAGGCCGGCCAAACCGCCGCCCCCGAGCGCACGAACAACGATCCGATCCAGCCGGGCACCAACGGCAACCCGTCGCTGAGCCCGGCCCAGCTCGGTTTTACCGGCGGCCTGTGGAACATGATGACGAACAACAAAGGCGAGACCAAGCAATTCACGACCGAGCCGCCGCGCCAGTCGCTGACCGAGCCGCCGCCAGGATATCAGACGCCTTCGTCGAGCTATGCCTATGGCGCCGGTGAGGACAAGACGCGTCATACCTATTTCGACATCATGTCCGGCAAGGACAGGGAACAATAGCGTCCCTCGCCTGCCGCTACACGCGACCGGCGCGAACTGGCGTCGGCGCCTTGTACGCAGGACGCGGTCCATAAATTGCTTATCAGTAACTTGCCTACGCGTTGAGTTCTCTGCTTCGTGACGCGAAGCCTCAGCCGCACGGTGTACGATGCCGTGCCTCCGAGCCGGAGATCCGGGCTCGCCCTTTCATAAGGATCATGATGTCCTCTTACCGATCGGCCGCCTGCCTCCTTGCCGTGCTGCTTTCGACGAGTGTCCTGACGGCCGGCGCCGCCCTCGCCCAGACCACGGTAACCTCGGCTCCGCCCGCGAGCTTCACGCTTAGCAACGGCCTTCAGGTCGTGGTGATCCCGGACCACCGCACGCCAGTGGTCACCGAGATGATCTGGTACAAGGTCGGCTCGGCCGACGAGACGCCGGGCAAGTCCGGCCTCGCCCATTTCCTCGAACATCTGATGTTCAAGGGCACCGAGAAGCATCCGGTCGGCGAGTTCTCCCAGACCGTGCTCCGCGTCGGTGGCAACGAGAACGCCTCGACCTCAGTCGACTACACCAATTACTACCAGCGCGTGCCGCGCGAGCAATTGCCGACCATGATGGAGTTCGAGGCCGATCGCATGACCGGCCTCATCCTCAAGGACGAGAACGTGCTGCCCGAGCGCGACGTCGTGCTCGAAGAATACAACATGCGGGTTGCCAACAGCCCTGACGCGCGGCTCAACGAGCAGATCATGGCCGCGCTCTATCTCAACCATCCCTACGGCCGTCCGGTGATCGGCTGGCACCAGGAGATCGAGAAGCTCAATCGCGAGGACGCGCTCGCCTTCTACCGCCGCTTCTACGCGCCCAACAACGCGATCCTGGTGATCGCCGGCGACGTCGAGGCCGCCGATGTCCGGCCGCTGGTCGAGCGCAATTTCGGCCCGATCGCGGCCCAGCCCGCGATCCCCGCACAGCGCATCCGCCCGCAGGAGCCGGAGCCGGCCGCACCGCGCACCGTTACGCTGTCCGACCCGCGGGTCGAACAGCCCAGCCTGCGACGCTATTACCTGGTGCCCTCGGCAACGACGGCCGCGGCCGGCGAGAGCGCAGCCCTCGACGTGCTCGCGCAATTGATGGGCAGCGGCAGCAATTCCTATCTCTACCGCGCGCTCGTCGTCGACAAGCCGCTCGCGGTCTCCGCGAGCGCCGGCTATTCCAGCATCTCGCTCGATCCGACCCAGTTCTCAGTCTCGGCTGCGCCGAAACCCGGTGTCAGCTTCGCGGATGTCGAGCAGGTGATCGACGGCGTCATCGCCGACATCGTGGCGAACCCGATCCGCGCCGAGGATCTCGAGCGGGTCAAGACCCAGCTCATCGCGGAGGCGATCTACGCCCAGGACAATCAGGCCGTGCTGGCGCGCTGGTATGGCGGCGCGCTGACCACGGGCCTCTCGATCGAGGACATCAGGAGCTGGCCCGATCGCATCCGCGCCGTCACCGCCGAGCAGGTCCGCGCCGCGGCGCAGAAATGGCTCGAGAAGAAGCGCTCGGTAACGGGCTATCTGATCAAGGACACCGCGACCACCAAGCGCGAGGAGAAGCGTTCGTGACCCATCCTTTCCTTCGCGCACGCCATTTCGCGTTATCCGCCGTCACCGGCGCTGCCCTCGCACTTGCCTCGGTATCGCCGTCGCAGGCCGCCGCCAAGATCCAGCACCTGCTCTCGCCCGGCGGCATCGAGGCCTGGTTCGTGCAGGACGCCACCGTGCCGCTGATCGCCATGGAATATTCCTTTGCCGGCGGCTCGGCGCAGGATCCCAAGGACAAGCCGGGCGTCGCCAACCTAGTCGGCGACCTCCTCGACGAAGGCTCTGGTGATCTCGATTCCAAGACTTTCCATGAGCGGCTCGACCGCCGCGCCATCGAGCTCTCCTTCAGCGCCACCCGCGACACCTTCCGCGGCAGCCTGCGCATGCTGCGCGACAACAAGGACGAGGCCTTCGATCTGTTGCGCTCGGCGCTGACCTCGCCGCATTTCGAAGCGGCGGATGTCGAGCGCATTCGCTCCCAGGTCATCTCGGGACTGCGCCGCGAGACCACCAACCCGTCGTCGCTGGCGAGCCGCAAATTCCTCGAGATCGCCTTCGGCGATCACCCGTACGGCCGGCAGACCAACGGTACGCTGGACAGCGTACCCACCATCACGGTCGCCGACATGAAGGACTATGTCGGGCGCATCCTCGCCAGGGACACGCTGAAGATCGCGGTGGTCGGCGACGTCGATCCTGCCACCCTCGGCAAGCTGCTCGATCACGCCTTTGGCGCCCTGCCCGCCAAGGCCAGCCTCATGCCGGTTCCCGACATCGAGGCGACCAAGCCGCCGCAGCGCGCCTTCGTACCGCTCGACGTGCCGCAGACGGTGATCACCTTCGGCGGCCCCGGCGTGAAGCGCAACGATCCGAACTTCATGCCGGCCTACGTGGTCAATCACATCCTCGGCGGTGGCGGTTTGTCCTCGCGGCTCTATCATGAGGTCCGCGAGAAGCGCGGGCTCGCCTATTCGGTGTTTGAATCGCTGCTCTGGATGGAACATTCGGCGGTCTTCATCGGCAACACCGGCACGCGCGCCGACCGCGCCGGCGACACTATCGATGCCATCGAGAAGGAAGTGCGCCGTATCGCCGACGAGGGTCCGACCCAGCAGGAGCTCGACGAGGCCAAGTCCTACCTCAAGGGATCGCAGATGCTGGCGCTCGACACCTCCTCCAAGCTCGCGCAGGCGCTGCTGCAATATCAACAGGACAAGCTGCCGATCGACTATATCGAGAAGCGCAACGCCATCGTCGACGCGGTGACGCTGGACGACGCCAAGGCCGCCGCCAAGCGACTGTGGGGTCAGGGGCTCCTGACCGTCATCGTCGGCCGCGCGCCGCAGGCCGCGGCGCAACCGGTGGCGGCACCGGCGACGAAGTCGAACTGACGTCCATCATATTTCCTGAAATGGCCGGGCTCGCCCGGCCATTTGCGTTTCCACCATCCACCATTGCCGAACGTGGACGTTCCGGGATATGTCCGGACATCACGAATGGTGGCATCATGCTGCGGATATCCCGCGATCTCGTCATCGACGAGGACGATATCGAGATCGGCTTTGTCCGCGCCTCCGGCCCGGGCGGGCAAAATGTCAACAAGGTCTCGACCTCGGCCCAGCTGCGCTTCGACACGCGCAAGCTGACCATCCCGGAGGACGCAACGATCCGGCTCGCCCGCATCGCCGGCCAGCGCATGACCAAGGACGGCGTGATCGTGATCCACGCCCAGCGCTTCCGCACCCAGGAACGCAACCGCCAGGACGCCATCGACCGGCTCGTCGAGATCCTGACCGAAGCGATGATCCGGCCGACACCGCGACGCGCGACGCGACCGACCTTTGCCTCCAAGCAGCGCCGGCTCGACGGCAAGAAGCGCCGCAGCGACGTCAAGGCCGGACGCGGCGGGCAGTTCGACGATTAGGACCCGGGTTCGTTATGGCATGTGGGCAGTCAGGACTTGCCCCATGCAATTGTGCGCCGGCCGGACTAAATTGGGCACCTGAACGCTCACTGAGTTCCTTCATGCCCGTCCGCCAATTGCCAGAGCAGGTCGTCAACCGCATCGCTGCCGGCGAGGTGGTCGAACGGCCCGCGAGTGTGGTCAAGGAACTCGTGGAGAACGCGATCGATGCCGGCGCAAGCCGGATCGATGTCTTCACCGATGGCGGCGGGCGGCGGCGGATCGGCATCACCGACGACGGCGGCGGCATGACGGCGAAGGATCTGTCGCTCGCGGTCGAGCGTCACGCTACGTCCAAGCTCGACGACGAGGATTTGCTCCAGATCCGTACGCTCGGGTTCCGCGGCGAGGCCCTGCCCTCGATCGGCTCGGTGGCACGGCTGTCGATCACGACGCGGCACACCAGCGAGCCGCATGCCTGGGCGCTCTCAGTCGAGGGCGGTGACAAATCGGAGATCATGCCGGCGGCGCTGGCACACGGCACCCGCGTCGAGGTCAACGACCTCTTCTATGCGACGCCGGCGCGGCTGAAGTTTCTGAAGACCGACCGCACCGAGGCCGAAGCGATCCGCGAGGTGGTGCGGCGGCTGGCGATGGCGCGCCCCGATATCGCCTTCACGCTCGCCGGCGAGGAGCGCGCACCGGTCACCTGGGCCGCGGCGCTGCCAGGCGCCGCCGGGCGGCTGACGCGACTCGGCGATATCCTCGGCCCGGAGTTTCGCAGCCATGCGATCGAGGTTCACGCCGAGCGCGAGGGCATCGTCGTCGCCGGCTATGCGGCCGCACCAGCTCTGACCAAAGCGAACGCGCTCGGGCAATATCTCTTCGTCAACGGCCGCCCGGTGCGCGACAAGCTGATCCTGGGCGCCGTGCGCGCCGCCTATGCCGACTACCTGCCGCGTGACCGTCATCCGGTGCTGGCGCTGTTCGTCACGCTCGACCCGCGCGAGGTCGACGCCAACGTACATCCGGCCAAGACCGAGGTGCGCTTCCGCAATGCGGGTCTCGTCCGTGCACTGATCGTGCACGGCTTGAAGGAAGCGCTCGCACGCGAAGGTCGCCGCACCGCGGCTAACAGTGGCGAGAGTGCCTTGTCCTCGTTCCGGCCCGCCTTCACGCCACAGCGTCCGGCCGGCTGGGACTGGCGGGCCTCGCCGTCCGCGCCAGTTGCG
This sequence comes from Bradyrhizobium commune, assembly GCF_015624505.1. Classification (NCBI taxonomy): domain Bacteria; kingdom Pseudomonadati; phylum Pseudomonadota; class Alphaproteobacteria; order Hyphomicrobiales; family Nitrobacteraceae; genus Bradyrhizobium; species Bradyrhizobium commune. The sequence continues at coordinate 6,741,197 of NZ_CP061379.1, forward strand.
CCGATGCCGTCATTCGACGGAGCGGCCGCGCCCGCTTTCGCCGAGCGCGCGCAAGCCGCCTTCGACGTCGGTGCTCCCAGCGCTGACGTGCGGTTCGAGACGCAGGCCGTGAGCGAGCTCGTCGACCGCCCGCTTGGCGCCGCGCGCACGCAGCTCCACGAAACCTATATCGTGTCGCAGACCCGCGACGGCCTGATCATCGTCGACCAGCACGCCGCGCATGAGCGCATCGTCTATGAGCGCCTCAAGGCGTCGCTGGCCGAAAACGGCGTGCAGCGGCAGATCCTGCTGATCCCCGAGATCGTCGAGATGGACGAAGCCATTGTGGAGCGCCTGCTCGAGCGTAGCGAGGAGCTTGCGTCGTTCGGGCTTGCGATCGAATCCTTCGGCCCCGGCGCGGTCGCGGTGCGCGAGACGCCGTCGCTGCTCGGCAAGACCAATGCGGGCGGGCTGCTTCGCGATCTTTCCGAGCACATGGCTGAATGGGACGAGGCGCTGCCACTGGAGCGCCGCCTGATGCACGTCGCCGCCACCATGGCCTGCCACGGCTCGGTGCGCGCCGGCCGCAGGCTGAGGCCGGAAGAGATGAACGCCCTGCTCCGCGAGATGGAGGAGACGCCGAATTCCGGCCAGTGCAACCATGGCCGGCCGACCTATGTCGAGCTGAAGCTCGCCGATGTGGAGAAGCTGTTCGGGCGGAGGTGAATTACGCGTTGCGCTTCAAAAATACGAATTCCGTGTCGTCATACGCCCGCCGCTCCAATTCCTCGAACCCTTCCGGCGTTGCGAACTGCGCGGCCTTGGCCTCTTCCACCACAAGCAGCGCACCAGGCGTCAACCAGCCGCCATCACGCAAGGAGGCCAGCGCCGTCTCCGCAAACCCCTTGCCATAGGGCGGATCGAGGAACACCAGGGAGAACGGCTCGACGGGATGCGCGGGGCCGAGATCGGTCGCGTCGCGGCGATAGACTTTTGTGACGCCGCCGAGACCCAGCGTCTCGACGTTGTTGCGCAGCAGCGCCCGCGCCTCGGCGCCATTGTCGACGAACAGCGTGAACTTCGCGCCGCGAGAGGACGCCTCGATGCCGAGCGCGCCGGTGCCGGCAAAGAGATCGAGCACGCGCGCATCCACGATCGGATCGTCATAGGCATGCACGAGAATGTTGAACACGGACTCGCGCAGGCGATCCGCGGTGGGACGGATGTCGCGCGAGGACGGTGAGGCGAGATTGCGCCCCTTCAAGCGACCGCCGACCACGCGCATGCTATTCGTCCCGCGGCGTCAGATCGCGTTTGCCGTGATAGCCGCGCTTGGGACGGCGCGGCGGGCCGTATCCGTTGGCCGCTTCCTCGTTGCGCTCGCGCGCCTCGTCGCTGCCGGTACGCTGCACCAGCACGCGGCGGCCCTTGCGGTCGGCAATCACGGCGCGCTTGGACGGCTTGTTCTCGCTCGCCGCATCGCCCTCGCCTGCCGATGATTTCTGCGGCACGTCGAACTGCGCCCCGGATTTTTCGATCACCTTGTCGCCAAGCTGCTCGCGCAGCACGCGCGAACGGATCTCCTCGACCTGGCCCTCGGGCACCTCGCCGAGCTGGAACGGTCCGTAGGAGACGCGGATCAGCCGGTTCACCTCGAGCCCGAGATGGGCGCAGACGTTGCGCACCTCGCGATTCTTGCCTTCGCGGATCGCGAACACCAGCCAGACATTGGCGCCCTGGTCGCGCTCCAGCGTCGCTTCGATCGGGCCGTATTTGACGCCCTCGACCTCGATGCCTTCCTTGAGCTGGTCGAGTTGGGCCTGCGTGACATCGCCATGGGCGCGGACGCGGTAGCGGCGCAGCCAGCCGGTGTCGGGCAGCTCGAGCGTACGCGCGAGCCCGCCATCATTGGTGAGCAGCAGCAAGCCTTCGGTGTTGAAGTCGAGCCGGCCGATCGAGATCAGCCGCGGCAGGCCTTCGGGCAGATTGTCGAACACGGTCGGACGGCGCTCGGGGTCGTCATGCGTCGTCATCAGCCCGCGCGGCTTGTGATAAAGAAACAGCCGCGTGCGCTCGCGCTCCGGCAGTGGCTTGCCGTCGACCAGAACGACGTCGTTCTTGGTGATGTCGAGCGCCGGCGAGTTGATGACACGGCCGTTGACGGTGACGCGGCCCTGCGTGACCATCTCCTCGGCATCGCGGCGCGAGGCAAGGCCCGCGCGCGCCAGCGCCTTGGCGATGCGCTCGCCGGCCTTTTTCGGCTTCGGCGCGTCTTCGCGCCGCGGCCGGCCCTCGAAATCACGATCGCGCTCGCGATAGGCGCCACGGCCGCCAAAGGCGGGGCGCTTCTCGAAGATCCTGCTGTCGTCCTCGTTTTCGCGGCGCGGACGATCGCCGAAACGGCCTTCGCTGCGCGGATGCTCGTGCCAGTCGGAGCGGCCTTCGGAGCGCTCGCGCGGACGATCGAATTTCGGGCGGTCACCACCGCGTCCACCACGCTCGCCATCACCATCGCGACGGGGCCGATCGAATTTGGGACGATCCTCGCGCGAGCGATCGAATTTGGGACGGTCGCGGAACGGACGATCACCCGACGGACGATCGTCGCGCGAACGCGAGAAACGCGGGCGGTCCTCGCCGCCTTCGCGCTTCTGCCAGGGTTTGTCGGCACCGCGATCGCGGCCACCAAAATCCTTGCGTGGCCCGCGATCCGGCGCTCCCCGCGAAAATTTCCGCTCGCCGTCGAACTTGCGTTCGGGGCGCTCGCCGCGCGGCGCGCGATCACCGCGATCGAAATTCGGGCGGTCTCCAGGCGGCTTGAAGCTGCGCTCGCCACGATCCTCGCGCGGCCCGCCCCGCGAGAACTTGCGTTCACCATCGAACTTGCGTTCCGGACGATCGCCACGCGGCGCATAGGGCCGCTTGTCACCGAACTTCTTGTCGCCGGACCGGCCGGCCGGACGCGAATCGTCGCGGTCCCGGCTGCGCGGCGGACGGTCGTCGCGGCCATAGGACGGACGATCCCCACGCGGCTTGAAGGAGCGCTTCTCGCCATCGCGGGCTCCGCGATCGGAGAAGGGTCGGTCGCCACGCGGTTTGAAGCTGCGCTCCTCGCCGCCGCGGTCGTCGCGCTTGAAGCGGGGACGGTCGGAAAAATCGCGGCGGGGGGCATCGCCCTCCTCGCGGCGGCGGAACGGACGGCTATCACGGTCACCACGGGGCGGCGGCCGGCTGTCGCGATCGCCCTTGCCCTCGAAGCCGCGCTTGGCGAACTTCTTGTCGGGACCGCGCGGTTTGCCGCTACGGCCGCCTTTGGGGGGGCCTCGCCGGCCGCGGGAATCGTTGTCTTTGTCGCTATCGCGAGGCATGAATAATCTCACTCAGGGGGTGGCCAAAAAGCATTGTGCGCGCTCATTCAGAGCCGCATGCTCAGGCGAAATCGGTAAGCACTTCTGCTGAAGGCGCAGCTACTAGCAGGTTTCTTCGGATGATACGAGGCTTGAAAGCCCCCTCTTTCATGGATTTGGCGCTTCTGGCGGCCGAAAATGCCGGAAAAGCGGGCGAAGTTCCGATCGGATGCGTGGTGGTCCGCGATGACGAGGTGATCGCCACCGCCGGTAATCGGACGCTGACCGACCACGACCCCACGGCCCATGCCGAGATCATCGCGCTGCGCGAGGCCGCCAGGAAAATCGGCAGCGAGCGCCTGGTCGACTGCGACCTCTACGTGACGCTGGAGCCCTGCACCATGTGTGCGGGCGCGATCTCCTTTGCAAGGGTCCGGCGGCTCTATTACGGCGCGGCCGATCCCAAGGGCGGCGCGGTGGAATCAGGCGTGCGATTCTTTGCGTCCCCGACCTGCCACCACGCGCCGGATGTCTATTCCGGCGTCGGCGAGAGCGAGGCGGCGCGGCTGCTCAAGGAGTTCTTTCGCGAGCGGCGTTAACCGCCCGCGAAGAACGCACGCAGCGCCCTGGCGGTGACGTCGGGGTTCTCCTCGGTGAGGAAGTGGCCGGAGTCCACCGGCTGGCCTTCGACCTTGGTCGCCCATTGCTTCCAGGTGTCGAGCGGGGTTGCGGCGGCTTGCGCAATGCCTGCGCCACCCCACAGCGCCAGCATCGGAATGGTGATCTTCTTGCCGGACTCGAAGTCGGCCTTGTCGAGGTCGTAGTCGAAATAGGCCCCGGCGCGATAATCCTCGCACATCGCATGCACGCGGGCGGGATCGCGGAACGGGGCGATGTAGTGCTCGAGCGCGCGCGGGTCGATGGCCTCGAGCGTCTTCGACTTGGTCTGGCTCGCCATCTTGAAGCGCAGGAAGAACTCGCCATTGGCGGAGATCAGCGTCTCCGGCAGCGGCGCGGGCTGGGCGAGAAACGTCCAGTGATAGATCTTCAGCGCATAGGCGCGGTTCATCCGCTCCCAGTAATTATACGTCGGCAGGATATCGAGCACCGCGAGCTTCGACAGCCGGCCGGGATGGTCGAGCGCCAGCCGGTACGAGACGCGGCCGCCGCGGTCGTGGCCGGCGAGCGCGAAGTGGACGTGGCCGAGGCTCTCCATCGCCTCCACCATCGCCTTGGCCATGGCGCGCTTGCTGTAGGGCATGTGCAGCGGATCGCTCTCGGGCATGTCGGACCAGCCATAGCCCGGCAGGTCGGCGATGATCAGCGTGAACTTGTCCGAGAGCTGCGGCGCGACGCGGTGCCACATCACATGGGTCTCGGAGAAGCCGTGCAGCAGCAACAGCGGCGGCCCCTTGCCGCCGACGCGGGCGAAGATGCGACAGAGCGAGGTGTTGATCCATTCGGAGGCGAAGCCGGGATAGAGGTCGGCGAGATCGGACATCGGCTCCACTCTCAAACGTCGAAAACAACCCCATGCACAGTAGAGCAGCCTTTGATTTACTTATACAATTTTCGTCAGCCCCTGGACTTCTCGGCGTCCACCGCCTGCCAGCCGATGTCGCGGCGGCAGAAGCCGTCCGGCCAGTTGATGCGGTCGACGGCCTGATAGGCGCGCGCCTGCGCCTCGGTCACGGTGGCGCCCAGCGCGCAGACATTGAGCACGCGGCCGCCATTGGCGAGGATCGCGCCGTCCTTCGCAACCGTGCCGGCGTGGAAGATCTCGACGGTGTCGACCCGAGCCGCGTCATCGAGCCCCTCGATCCGCGTGCCCTTCCGGGTGTCGCCGGGATAGCCTTTTGCTGCCATCACCACCGTCAATGCAGACTCCGGATACCAGCGCAGGTCAAAGTTCTTCAGCTGGCCGTCGCAGGCGGCGAGGAACGCCGGCACGATGTCCGACATCATGCGCAGCATCAGCACCTGGCACTCGGGATCGCCGAAGCGGACGTTGAACTCGAACAGCTTTGGGCCCTGCGTCGTCAGCATGATCCCGGCATAGAGAATGCCGCGGAACGGCGTGCCGCGGCTCTTCATGCCGGCGACCGTCGGCAGAATGATTTTTGCCATGATCGCATCGTGGATCGCCGGCGTCACCAGCGGCGTCGGCGAATATGCGCCCATGCCGCCGGTGTTCGGGCCGACATCGTGGTCGAACACGCGCTTGTGGTCCTGCGCGGAGGCCAGCGGAATGGCGGTCTCGCCGTCGCACAGCGCAAAGAAGCTGATCTCGCGGCCGGGCAGAAACTCCTCGATCACGGCTTCAGTGCCGGCCTCGCCAAAGGCGCCCTCGAACATCATGGCGATGGCGTCCTCCGCCTCGCGCACGGTCTTGGCGACGACGACGCCCTTGCCGGCGGCAAGCCCGTCGGCCTTCACGACGATCGGCGCGCCCTGGCTCTGCACATAGGCGCGCGCATCATCGGCATTGGTGAATCGCTCATAGGCGCCGGTCGGAATGCCGAATTCGGTGCACAGCGCCTTGGTAAAACCCTTGGAGCTTTCGAGCTGGGCCGGGATCCTGTTCGGCCCGAACGCCTTGATGCCGGCGGCGGTGAGATCGTCGACGATGCCGGCCGCCAGCGGCGTCTCCGGGCCGACCACCACGAGCTCGACCGCGTTCTGCTTGCAGAAGCCGATCACGGCGCCATGGTCGGCGACATCGAGCGCCACGCATTCCGCCTCGCGCGCGATGCCGGCATTGCCGGGCGCGCACCAGAGTTTGGTCACCAGGGGGGAGGCTGCGATCTTCCACGCCAGGGCATGTTCGCGGCCGCCGGAACCAAGCAGGAGAATGTGCATCGAGGGCTCGAAATGAGGGGTTTTGCTGGGGCCGGAGGTCGCATGAATCGGGGTGGGTGTGAAGGGGGTGAGGCCTGAACTCCCCGTCATTCCGGGGCGCGGCCCGCATACCAAAGGCTTGGGCTCAGCGGCGGAGCCATCCAAGAGCGTTGGCGCGCAAGGAGAGCAGCCAATTCCAGAGGCGAGCGAACCACGGCAGCGTGAAGAGTTTTGGGCGGACGATCCTGAACAGTCTTTCAACCAGAAACAGGCTGGCCCGCGTAGGCGCAAACGATGACGGCGGTGCCGGTGATCCAATGCCCTTCGCCCGCAATCGCGACGGCAGCGAGCTTCAGGGGCTCGACGATGCTGGCCGGGATGAGAAGCAGCACGAGGGATTGGTAAGGCCCCAATCCCTCGATGTAGCGACGCAGCCGCGATGGCCGATGTGACGCGGGCCGCGACATCGGACTACCGCCCCAGCCTCTTCTCCACCTTCTTCCTGGTGTTGCCGACTTTTCTCACCGCCTTCTTGACGGCCGAGGCCGACCGTCCGGTTTTCCTGGCCTCGTATTGGACCTCGTAGTCTTGCCCGCCGGCGACGCGGCTGCGGTCCTGCTTGCGCCCGCGGGTGGTCTGTTTCTTTGCCTTCTTCGCCATGACACTCCTCCTCATGGCGCAACGCAGGACCAAGTCGCCCGGTTCCGCGCGCCCTTCCCCGCTTTGATGACCGCGATGCGCGATGCGCCGCGCGCGGCGCGACGCGAATTGGAACGGACCGATGGCGGACGGCTTGATGGCTGAAAGGAGTGCCATCATGAACATCTCCCGCTTTGCGCTCGTCATGGCCGTTATCATTCCCTGCTCCGCGTTCGCCCAAGGTGGCGGTGGCGGTGGAGCTGGTGGTGGAGGCGCAGGCGGAGCATCATCGTCAGCCGGCGCGGGAGGCGCAGCCTCCTCTTCAGGGACGGCGGGTGCAGCCGCAACATCTCCATCCGGTTCAGTCGGGACCGGTGCTGCAGGGACGGGTGTTACAGGGACCGGTGCAAATGCGAACGCAACGACGACACCCAACCTCAACACTGGATCAGCCACGGGAAACGCTGCGGGCGGCAATTTCAACAGCCCCTCGCCCACCCAATCCGGTGCAAATCTTCCAACAGGCAACGGCAATGGACTGACAACGGGAGCGGCACCCGGCACCAACACGGCCGGCACGGCCGCCCCGTCGGGTGCGCCCGCAAACGCACAAGGCGCCCCCGCGGGCGGCATCGGCAGGCCGATGACACAGGACGAAAAGGGCAGTGACGACAGGATCGATCAAGAGAACAACCGCGCCGACAAGATCGTGGGGAAGATTTGCAAAAACTGCTGAATGGCACCCTGTGCATCGCTTTCGTCGCAGCGCTTGCGTTGAATGAGCCTGCCGAGGCCAGGCACCACAGGCAGCACACGCATCCCGTCGCATCCGTGACAGGCGAGCCCAACGCCACCAAGCCTGCCGCGGATCCGCCTCGCGATCCCGCCGACATAGCGCTGGAGAAGAAGATCAAGAGCATCTGCCGCGGCTGCTAAGCGGGATGCTTGGCCAGGCGACCGGCAGGGGCTACTCAGGGGTGCAGTCCAGCACACCCAATTCATAAGGCTTGGGCACTCGATATGGTCGATCATCGAGTGCATTATCACCGTAACTCCAGAATTACCGGAAACATTCATCCCCATGTGTATTGCGGCGTTAGAACTCGAAAGGGTAGCATCGCTGAAGGACTTAGAACCGCGGGGCGTGCAGAGGTGTTCAACAAGCCTTTGGTGATCGTAGTCGGGGCCGGCGCAAGCCATGACGTTTACGGCCTTCCGCTGGGCGGAAAGTTGGCAGAACAGATCGCTCGCGACACAGACTTCATGTTTGGTGAGTACGTGAACCGACCGACCCGAGGAGATCCTGATCTCTTTGAGCACGTGCTCTATAAGAAGTTCCACGGCGATCGAGCGAAGCTCGATCGCTATACGTCGGCGGGGCACAAGCTCTCGGCTGCCATTGGCTCTGCGGTATCGGTCGACGACGCGCTCTACCAACTGAGTGATTTCCCGGAAGCTGTTGAGCTCGGTAAGGTTTGCATCATGCGCCGCATTTTGGCGGCAGAGGCAGCAAGCGATCTGAAGGTAAAGCCGGATCTTGGTGAGCCGTCGCCAACAGCCGGTAGAGAAGGTTGGATTGAGCAGCTGTTCTCAATGGCTATTGCCAATCATAAGCTTGCCGATGTTCCACACGCGTTCAAGCGGCTCACCATCATCAACTTTAACTATGATCGATGCATCGAGCACTATCTGTTTTGGTCACTTAAGAGGATCGGATTGTCAACGGATGAAGCGGCAAGCACAGTAGCTGGCCTCAATATCTTACGGCCCTATGGCACGCTCGGCTCGATCTTACCCGGTTCAAGGACGTTTCTACAATTCGGCGCCAATGCCAACTCTTCTGTTTCCCTCGATCTCACAAGCCGAATAAGGACCTTCACCGAGAGCCAGTCCCTCCATGACACTGATCAGCTTGCAGCTTCGTTAGAAGCAGCAGCGATGATCATCTTCCTGGGTTTTGGCTTTCACCCGCAGAACCTAAGGCTGCTTGCAATGCCAAAGCAACAGAACTGGCGTGGCGCAAGGACCATAGCGACAGCGTTCAAGGTCCACGATGCCAACTTGCCCGAGCTAAGGGCGGCAATATCTGAAACGATGCGGATTGATTCCACGCGAATCGAGTTTCATTCGATGACTGCCTCGACCATTCTGAAAGAACTGCGGATGAAAATTAATATGGCGATCGGCTAACTGTGCCCTCGTCCGCACATTTTGGCCGAGCGAGGTGCGATCGCCTTGCTATTAGGGCTCGCACCCGTTGCTGACGGGTTATGTCGGGCTTACGAATTACTACGAATTACGGTGACAGTGCACTCAATTCGTCTGCTCTCTTGGGAGTTAAGTGCACTGTCACCGTAATTCCATAGAACTTCGCGCTGCAGCGAGATGAAGCGGCCAAGACACTACGGCATCCCAGTCTTCTATCTGAAGAAATGGTGTTACGGTGACAGCGCACTAAATTCGAAGGCCAACACATCAATTGACATGGTTTAGTGCACTGTCACCGGAATCCCTAACTCCTTGTCCACCGAGACGTTCGTTGCAGCAAATACGAGCTTGAGAGTGCCGATATGAGACGTTACCCTAGGGTTGTGACCACCGATTGCAATCGAATTTTGCTCCGGCAGTCTGAGGAGCGTATTGATGGATATGTGGATGCTCAAGATAGCGGGCCAAATCGCCGGCATCGGTGGTCTAGCTCTAGTCATTCTTCTTATTCTTTTTCGGAACATCATTCGTAAGAATATATTCCCGACCTTGAAGAAGGATGATGCTTACCGCCTCCTGAGGCTTATTACTCTTCTTACTTTCCTTGTCGCGCTGGCTGGAATAGCTGCTTGGATTCTTAGCACGTCGCAAAGTCTAATTTCCCCAAGATTGCCTCCGCAAAATTCGACTTCGCAAAACTCTTCAGTTGTTGGCAACAATAACTCCGTAAACCAGAAAATTGAGAAATGAATGAGCGTTGGCATCCGCCGATTTCGCTGAGACGTGCCGTTCGCATAGGCGCTTTTTTTCTATGCTTGAATGGGATAGGAGCGGCACAAGACACAAAGCAGGAGTCCAACATAAGCGGCAACAATAATACTGTTGTCCAGATCATTGGGGGAAAGACGCCAAATGAACTACGAGAAATTTCCGAAAGCGCAGTGAAGCTTGCGCAGCTATCAAAAGATAGCGGGATCGCTATTGCGGTCTTGCAACGTTTCTTTATGGACGTAAACGAGGCCAATGTTTCGCCAGAGAACTGGCCTGCAAAGCTTACTGAAATAGCAACTCGCTATAACGAACTGCGGACTCAATTGGCGGAGCGCAGCTCAAGCAGTGCCGCCAGCGCAGCCTTACGGGATCAAGCGAGAGCAGCGCTTGATGCGGGGCAATTCGATGTTGCCGAGAATCTGCTAGGGCAGTCTAAACAACTGAACTTGACTGCAGTCGCCCGACTGGACAGCGAAAAAGACAAAGTCCTTAATGAGGCTGCGGTCGATGCTGGAGCGCAGGGTAGCGCTGCACTTCTGCGTTACGACTTCGCCGCCGCAGCAAAGTATTTCACCGAAGCTCTCGGCCTGGCGAAACGCTCAGGCGATCGCGCAAAGCAGATGAGGTTTGCCTATAAAGCAGGACAGAGCTTTTATGAGGCTGACGAACTCGAAAAGGCGTTAGCACCCGCGACCGAAGGGGTAGCCCTTCGCAAAGAGATTACTGACACCGAGATTTCAGAGTGCGCAACGCTGACATCACTCGCCTGGATACAAGCGGCGCTTCTTCAGTTTGGCTCTGGCATGCGAAGCTACCAGGCGTGCTTGAACACATTCGAAGGCCGACCGCTCGAATATCTTCGCGAGCTCGACAACTATGCCTTTTTCCTTAAGCAAAATCACAATCCTGAACTGGCATTAATCGCCCAGCAGAAGGCTGTTGCGATTGCCAAATCGCTCCCGACGATCAGCATCGACGACCATGCAAAACTGCTCTGCAATCTTGGCGACACCTACCTCGATTTAGAGCAATATGAACTTGCCAGACAGACGCTAACGGAAGCTACAAATTTCGACGATGGCCGCTCCGATCACGTCGGCACACATCGCTGGGTATGTCTGCACAATCTCGGAACAAGCTACGGCTATCTAGAGCGATACGAAAAGGCTGACGCAATACTCAAGTCGGCGTTGGCTTTTGCTCTTGAATATTACGGCGAGAGAGGATCCGTTGCTATAACATTGTGGCAATTGGGTTGGGTGAACGAGAACTGGTATAAGATGGATGAGGCTCGAAATTACTATCACAGAGCTCTTGAAATCTGGGAGAGGCCTCCAGTTCAACGGCAACGTGCTGCAATGGCAACTGCCAAACTAGCGAAACTAGCACCAGGCCCCCTTGGAGTCGTGGTTCGTCCCTTGAGCGCCGATCTCAAAAAGCAAAAGGGAAGGCAATCACCTTCGGGTTGGGAGATATTGTTTGTCGAGCACGATGGCGTCGCGGCCAATGCGGGGCTTATGCGGGGCGATATCATCGTCACTGTCGATGGCAAGACGGTAAGTAGTATGAAGGACGACCTGCGAACCTATATAAAAAGTAAGAAGGCAGGGAGCGATTGCTCACTCAAAGTGAAACGAGGCGACGCCTGGCTAACTATAACTCTACCGAACTTGTAAGAGTGCAATCATCATATTCGTTCGGAGCGCCTTAAAGCACGTCTTTGGCCTTCATACGCAGTTGCGGTGACAATGCGTTTAATTCAAAGTCAAAGCAAAGCATCAGTTGGCGCGGTTTAGTGCACTCTCACCGCAATCCCCGGATCAATCATTCGCACCGACATCCGTAAAGAGGAATCCCGCCGGCGTCTTGGTGAAGACGAAGATGAGGTCGCCGCAGAAGACGAAGTAATTGTCGTTGTTCTCCTGATCGCGATCGTAGACGGCCTTGCCGCGCTGGATACACGCGCGATTTTTTGCCGTGAACGAGGTCGGATAGGTCTTGGCACGAAATTGCGCGGCGTCGCCAATTGCCTTGTCGTTCATGAACGGCAATCGCGTCATGCCGGCGACGGCGGCGGAATCGTTTGCCTTCAGCGCCGCACGAAACTTCCCGATGAAGCCATCGAATTCCTTCTGCAAGGCAGGAGAAGCGACGGCTTGCTTGGGCGCCTGGGCGACGGCTGGAGCAAGGTTCACGAGGGCGGCTGCGAGCACAATTCTCGACAAAAATCTCACGGGTCCGCTCCGTCCATCGGCTAATCGAGGTCTTTCGACCGAAAGAAATCCATGGTGATCTGTTGCGTTAGGGACTTTCTGGCTCGCCGGCGCGGCGTTGTCCCCGATGGTGACAGTGCACCAAATCCCAAAGCCCAGGCATCCATCTGACATCGTTTAGTGAGCTGTCACCGTCATCGGTTCAAGCGGGAGCGGGACTCGCCGGGAGAACCCCTCACCCGAGTGAGTCCGTGTTGACCGGCGGAGATGCCCTCTCCCGCAAGGGGCGAGGGCACAACAATCAGCAGCGCGATGGCGGCGGAGCTACACCTGCCTCCCCGCAATGATCTCCTGCAAGGTCGCCACATGCCGCGCAAACGCGCCGCGTCCTGCAGCTGTTGCAGTCACCGTGGTCTGCGGCTTCTTGCCCACAAAGGCCTTCTCCACGGCGACATACCCCGCCTTGGCGAGCGTCTCGATATGGGCGCCGAGATTGCCGTCGGTGGCGCCGGTGAGCTTCTTGAGGCGCGCGAATTCCAGGCCGGCGGACACGGGCAGCGCGTTGAGCGCCGCCATGATCTTCAGCCGCAGCGGCTGGTGGATGATGTCGTCGAGCTCGGCCATCAGATCCGCCGCATCCAGAGACCGCCGAGGATCAGCCCGCCGCCATTGACGAAGGCCATCCAGAGCGGGAATGCCGCGCCGATGTAGAAGAAGCCGATCAGCGTTAGCACAGTGATGCCGACCCCGATCGCGACGAACGCGGTGCCGAACCAGAGACCGGCGATGGTGTAGAACAGCATGAAGTAGACCGGCCAGAACGCGCCTTGCTGTCGCGGCGTGAAGTGACCGAGGATGTCGATGCAGAAGAAGCCGAACGCAAAGAACAGGATAAGGGTCAGGAATATCCTGACATCGAAATTGCGCCCGCCCTTGTATGATCGATAGTAGACGCCGATCGCAACGAGGCCGGCCACCCCCACCACGTCGACCGCGATCCAGGTGTACGCGCCGTAGCGCGGCCAGAGCCAGGTCGCAACATTGCCGGCGAACACCAGCGCGCCCCACAGAATCGCTGCGACGCTGCCCTGGTCATAGAGCTGCGATTGCCGTACCCGCTGGACGATATCGTCGATCTCGGCCAGCGCTTCAGAGGCCTGCTTGCTGTCGATCATGTCGTCCTCTTTCAGCCCCAGGGCCATCGCATATCGGTCTCAGTGACATCCGAGCGCACGCCTCGTCCTTCGAGACGACCGCTCCGCGGTCTCCTCAGGATGAGGCTCAACGGCAGCTTTGCCTATCAATCAGCTGCCACGCATTCGGTCCTCATCCTGAGGGCCCGCCGAAGGCGGGCGTCTCGAAGGATGGCCGCGAGCGCGTTTCCTGCCACGTTTTGCTCATATGCGATTGCCCCCCTTCAACCCGGCATCGGTGCGACATCGCGCGGGCGGTCGCCGGCAAGACGTCGTCTGCGGCCGATGGTGCGCATCACCGCGTAGCCGATCAGGAACATCAGGGCTTTGCTGACGATGCCATAGATCGACATGACCGCTGACCAGGTCGCAACGTCGACATTGAGCGCCACGATCACGTTCAGCGCGGCAGAGACAAACATCAGGCCCGACCAGGCGTACCCGAGGATGATTGCGATGTCCGGCACCAGCTCGAGCGCGATCGGCGGCAGGTAGCGGTTCATCCAGCCCCGCTTCAGCATCACGATTCCGACGATGACGTAGATCACGCTCGGCTTGATCATCATGAAGCGCGGATCGTTGGTGATCAGCGTGACGGTGCCGGCGCCGAGCACCAGAAACAGGCTCATCCACTGCATGGTGTCGATCGGCTTGCGGCGCGCGACTTGCCAGCCGATCTGGGCCAGGCCCAGCACCATGCCGAGCACCACCGACAGGGTCACGTTATGGGTCAGCAGATAAAGCGCGAGAAAGAACAGCGTCGCCGCCATGTCGAGCAGCAGCAGTTTTCCGGCCTGGAACAGGTTCTTCATGGGCGGCTCCACGGCTGATCGCTGACGGCAGGGCCATCGCATGCGAGTTTCAGGCGGACTGCGCAGCTTGCTCCAGCCTCTCCCGCTTGCGGGAGAGGCCGACGCGATCGCAGAGCGCGGCGGGTGAGGGCTCTCTCCGCTTGGGGATTTGCTCCGCAATTCTCGACGATCCCATTGCGGCGACAGCCCTCTCCCCGACCCTCCCCCGCAAGCGGGGGAGGGAGCCTACCGCCGATGCCGCTCCATCGTTCGCTCTCATATGCGATTGCCCTGCCACCACCGGGACGCATCATGACTGGCCCGCTCCCCGTGTCGCGACGTCCTCGGCGATCGCATTGACGGCCTTCGGGACCGTGACCATGCCCATGTGATTGACGCCCTCGATCAGCTTGACGTCGACCGAGGGTTTGATGGCCTGCACGGCTTCCGCGTATTTGTCCGAGATCATCATCTCGTCCTCGGCCCCGCCGAAGATCGTCATCGGATGCGTCACCGCGGCGAGATCGAGGCGATAGCCGTGCGTGGCGAAATTGCGCGTCAAGCGGTCGGAATAGGTCGGCACCAAAATCCGCTCGGAGTTTGGCGGCACCGCGAAGGCGAGCACCGGAAGCTGCGCGCAGCAATCGATGCCGAGCTTGCGCAACGCGGTGAGGGCGAGGAAGCGCGGCATGTCGGCATTGGCCCAGCCGCCGGAATGCGGCTTGTTGGTCGGCGCGTCATAGCCGAGATAGGGCGCGACCAGCACGGTGCGCACGAACATGTCCTGCATGATCGGCGTCGCGGCGACGCGCAGCGAGAAGCCGCCGCCGGCGGAATGCCCGATCAGGGTCAGCGGCAGATCCGGCGCGCTCTTGCGGACATGGGCGACGAAGTCGACGAGATCGTCCTCGAGCTGGCCGACATAGCCGATGTCGCCGCGGGTGCCGGAGGCACCGTGGCCGCGTGTATCCAGCGCCCAGGTCGCGACGCCGTGCGCGGCCATCGCCGCGGTCAGGGCGTGGTTGACCGTGCCGGAGGAGCCGGACGAGCCGTGGATGAAGATGGCGCCGCGACCGGTGTCGGCCCCCTTCGGCGCGTAGTGGCGGAAGCCGAGCCAGGTGCCGTCGCGGGCCTGGAAACGCTCGAGTGGCGGCAGCGTGGACCAGTCGATGCCCTTGGCGGAGTCCGCGACCGAGCGCATCTCCGCAGGCCGCTCCAGCGGCATCGCGATCAGGGCGGTGAAGATCAGCGCCACGGCGCCGACCGCGCAGAGACCCCATTTCAGCAAGCCCAGCACCCCTCGCAGCAACCGCATCGCCATGGCCCAAACTCCCTGACCAGATCATCAGAGAACTCTATATTACAGAGTACTCTTGTGATCAAGAGCCGGATTCGCGCTGGCCGGCGAAAATCCTTAACGTCTGAAACGACCCCAACATGCCGAATCGTTTGCCGATGCCGCCTGCGGAACCGCTGCCCAATACGCCTGAATTCACCGTCTCCGAGCTCTCGCAGTCCCTGAGGCGGACGGTGGAGGACACCTATGGCCATGTCCGGGTCCGCGGCGAAATCTCCGGGTTCCGTGGCGCGCATTCCTCCGGCCATTGCTATTTCGCGCTGAAGGACGAGAGCGCCAAGATCGAGGCGGTGATCTGGAAGGGCGTGCACTCGCGGATGCGCTTCAAGCCCCAGGAAGGGCTCGAGGTCATTGCCACCGGCAAGCTCACGACCTATCCGGGCTCGTCCAAGTATCAGATCGTGATCGAGGCGCTGGAGCCGGCCGGCATCGGCGCGCTGATGGCGCTGATGGAGGAGCGCAAGAAGAAGCTCGCCGCCGAGGGCCTGTTCGACGAGGCGCGCAAGCAGCTCTTGCCCTGGCTGCCGGAGGTGATCGGCGTGGTGACCTCGCCGACCGGCGCCGTGATCCGCGACATCCTGCACCGGCTGGAGGATCGCTTCCCCCGCCACGTGCTGGTGTGGCCGGTGAAAGTTCAGGGCGAAGGCTCGGCCGAGCAGGTTGCGGCTGCGATCCGCGGCTTCAACGCGATCCCTGCGGGCGGCAGGATTCCGCGGCCCGACGTGCTCATCGTCGCGCGCGGCGGCGGCTCGCTGGAGGATCTCTGGTCGTTCAACGAGGAGATCGTGGTGCGGGCGGCGGCCGAGAGCATGATCCCGCTGATCTCGGCGGTCGGCCACGAGACCGACATCACGCTGATCGATTTCGTCGCCGACAAGCGCGCGCCGACGCCGACGGCGGCGGCCGAGATGGCGGTGCCGGTGCGCAGCGAATTGTTCGTCGAGGTCGCCGATCTCGCGCGCCGCACCCGCGCCTATTGGCAGCGTGCCCATGAGAGCCGCCGCAGCGAATTGCGTGCCGCCGCGCGCGCGCTGCCCGCGGCGCCCGACCTGCTCGCGATCCCGCGGCAGCGGCTGGATTCGGCAGGCAGCGCCCTGCCCCGCGGGCTCAAGGCCAACACCCATGCGCATTTCCGCAGGTTCACCGCGGCAAGCGCAAAACTGACGCTGCGGGTGCTGCACGGGCAGATTTCGCAGGCCGATCACCGGCTCACGGTGTGCGGCGAGCGGCTCGGGCTTTCCGCGCGCTCGCTGCTGCGGCAGCGGCGCGATCGCTTTGCCGGGCTTGAACTACGCCTGCGCGCCTCAAAACTCTCCAACGCGCAGGCGCAGCGCAACGCGATTCTCCGGCAGCGCGAGCGCACGCAGCGGCTGTCCGAGCGCGCCGGCCGTGCGCTGGCGACGCTGTTGCAGCGGCTCGATGCGCGCGTCGAGAACAGCGGCAAGCTGCTCTCGGCGCTGTCCTATCGCGGCGTGCTCGCCCGCGGCTTTGCGCTGGTGCGGGATGACGCCGGCCATCCGCTGCATTCGGCAGACGCGATTGGGCCCGGCGCACGCGTCGAGATCGAGTTCGCGGATGGACGTGTGGCGGCGACCGCGGATGCCGATCGGCCGGCGCCGGCGGCCAAGCGCGCGCCGCCGAAGCCGGCCGCGCAGGAGACAAGACCCGCGCCCAAGCGCGTGGGCAAGCCGGTGGATCAGGGCAGCTTGTTTTAAAGGCTTTCCTTGGTGTCGTCCCGGCCTAGTGCGCAATTGCGCACGGGGGCCGGGACCCATAACCCCAGGGAGAAGTTTGGCGAAGACTCGTCGGTCGGTACTCATACCTCACGCAATCGATGAATCACGCGGTATGGGTCCCGGCCTTCGCCGGGACGACGATGGGAGAGATATTCGCCAGCCTCAGCGGCAGCTCAATCCCGCATCCATCGTGGTCCAGAAGCCGCAATGTTCCGGCGCGAGCTGGGGCGCGCCGGCGTGGGCTTCGAACAGGAAGATCACGACGGTGAAGACGACGAAGGCGGAGGTGAAGAGGGCGAGGCGATTGCGCATGAACGATGCGTTTAGTCGACATCATGGTCGAACTAAGGCGCCGACACAGGCTGAAACCGGCTCGCGGCGCGATCCGTAGATTCCCGGTCGGCCCGCTTTGGATGGCGTAGCCCGGATGGAGCGCAGCGTAATCCGGGGTGCATGCGACGGATACAGGGGTCCCGGATTGCGCTTCGCTCCATCCGGGCTACGAGAACCACGCTACCGCGCCAGCCACGCCGCGACCTGTTTCTGCGAATCCGCGCGCGCGTCCGCATCGGTGCCGAGATGGCCGTGCTCGGGCGTTGCGGCGTCGCCGGTGCCTGCGAGCGCATGCAGCGGCGTGTTGGCGCGATCGAAATCGTGATAGGCGCCGGGATAGACCACGATGCGCGTCAGCGCGCTGCGGCCGAGCGCGCCGTCCACCATCTGCCGGCAGGCAGGCGGCGAGGAGACGTCGTCCTTGCCGCCGATCAGGACCAGCGTCGGCACCCGCGTGCTCCAGCCGAGGCCGGCGGAGATGCGGCAATCCGGATAGAAGGCGATGGCCGCGCGGAAATCCGGGTTGGCATCGCGCGCGGCATTCTGCGGGCGCACCGCCCAGAGCAGCGCGCTGGCGCCATTGGCCCAGCCGATCAGGCTGACGCGATCGCGCGCGACCCAATTCTGCTTCATCAGCCAGGCGCGCGTCGCCACGATGTCGGCGACGCGCTCGCGCCGCGCCTTGACGTGGCCTTCCTTGACCCGGCATTGCGGCCCGAGCTCGCGCGAACCGTAGCTGTCGGGCAATAGCACCGCGTTACCGGCCTTCAACAGGTCCTCGGCCCAGTCGCGGTAGCGCGGCAGCACGGCATCGGGATGGCCGCCGAGGCCGCCGCAACCATGCAGCGCCACCACGGTCGGAAACGGCCCCTCGCCTTCGGGCTTGAAGAGCTGCGCATGCAGCACGCCACCCGACAGGGGAATGTCGATCTGTTGCGGCGCAGGCGCAGGCGCCGCGCGCGCAGCCGACATCAGGAGTGTTAACAACAGGGCGGCTAATCGAAGGCGCATGGGACGATCCTTCGCCGCAGCACGAGAGCCATTTCCGTTCCGATGGAATCGCAACATGGCTCTAGATTCTTGCTTTGACGCGTTTTCTTTACGCGAACCGGAATCCACTTCGCTCGAAAACGCTCTATCACGCGAAAACAGCGGAAAAACATCACAAGTCGGTGGGTTTCACGGGCGGACAAGGCATCCTATTTATGCTACATCCCGTCCAACATATCGTTCCCTCAGGGGGCATCCACGGAGACTTCCAACCGTGCTGAACAAGTTCGGCCCCTCGGGCCATGGCGAAGCGCAAGTGCAATATCTCGACGGCGATTTCCGCGTGATCTCGCCGGGCACCTATGTGCGCTGCGCGATCACCGACACGCGGATTCCGCTCGACGAATTGAAATACTGGAGCGTCGACCTGCAAGAGGCCTACGCCACGCCGGCGGCCGTGTTGCAGCGGCATTTTCCCGGCGCGCCGAAGCCGCAGGCGTGAGGCCGCATCGGCGCGGCTATTGCGGCTCCGCGCCATCCCCGCCCATGCAAGTCTTGATAAGGCTCTTCCGGGGCTCGCCGACGAGCTTCTGATCGATCGCCTGCTTCAGGCAATCCACCCGCGCCTGCGCCATGCAGAGCTGCATCTGGTCGCGCTTGTCCTGCCCCTTCAGGTTTTGCGTCGAGCCGAGACAGCTGACGCGCTTGGTCGCGGGAACCGGGACCGCGGCGGCTGGCGCCGCGGGCGCCGGCGTCGTTTGTGCAAGCGCGGGTGTAACAATCAGACACACAATGGCGGCGGCAGCGAGGGGCAGTTTCATGAGACGACTCCTGATCGTCAGAAAGCGATAGGAGTCTTGCGATGAATGTCGGGTGAATGGCGAACTGTCGTAGGGTGGGTTAGTCTTACTGCGTCATGGTCGTCGCCGTCCATTTGACGCTGCGCTGGTGCCACAGCACGGACATCGCGGCAGGGTTTTGATGAGCGCGCGGATCAACCGGGCGCGCATGGTTGCGATCGAGTTCGGGATGTGGCGTTCAGGCCGCGTGGGCGGAGCCTCTGGGTCGATAATCGTCGGGTAAGCGAGGTAGCGGGACTGGCGCGGCGGAACGAGGTCCTGAGGGGGGAATCGTCGCCTGCTCGGCGATCAGGAAGCCGTAGGCTGCGATGCACAGAGTTGCGTGGTGATGGAAGCCACGCCAGCCGCGTCCCTCGTAGTGACTGAGCCCGACCTCTTGCTTGAGTTCTTGATAGTCGCGCTCGATGCGCCAGCGAAGCTTGGCGAGATCGACGAGCCGCTCGAAGCTGATGGTCTCCGGCAGCGTTGAGAGCCAGTATTTGGTAGGCTCTGCTTCCCCCTCGGGCCATTCGATCAGCAGCCATTCCGGCGACAGCTTCTCGGGGATCAGTTTGTTGTACCCGACACGGACGCGCACACGTGCAAAGCGCGAGGACAGCCGGTCGGCCGAGCCTTCCCGCCACGTCACCGTACGCCAGGCCTGCTTCGGCAGAGCAAGCGTCACTTCCTTGGCCGAGACAAGATCGGGCTCGTCGCGTCGGCCGGTATTGTTCAGCGGCTTGTCCTTGCGCCGTGGGCGAGTGCCGGGTCGCCACATCAATGTATTAGGCAAAATGCCGGCTACATAGAGCACGCCCAAGGCTGTCATTCCCGCGCGTAGCCGCGAGTCATTGCCATAGGCCGTGTCCATCAATCCGACACCGCGCGGCAGGCCGGCCTCGCAAGCCCAACGTATCTGCTCCAGCGCGATCTCTGGTTTGGTCCTAAACTTGATCTCCTTCGGAACGCCCGCCTTCTTCCGGCGCGCGCGATCCTTCGCCCAAGTCTCCGGCAAATACAGCCGATAAGTCGCTGGAAGACTGGCGGCATGGTTGGCGATCGACAGAGACACCGCCACCTGGCAGTTGGCCTGCTTGCCGAGCTGACCGCAATATTGGTGGTGGACGCCGACCGAATGCTTGCCCTGCTTGGGGAATGACGTGTCGTCGATGATCCACGCCTCGATCGGCCCGCTCTTCTCGATCGCGGGCAGCGCCATCTCGCGGACCTTGGCAAGCACGTCCGCGTCCGACCAGGTCGCGTTACCGACAAAATGCAACAGTGATTGGTGCTGGGCTGCCGTCCGCGCCGGGGCCGTGCGCGCCGCCATCGGCTCGACGCTCTTGCGTTCACCCGGCAGCATCAAGCCGGTGCAATAGTCACGCAGTGGTCTCATCCGCACGGCCTGACCGATCACACTTCCAAGCCCCGCCACATACGCCGTAAACCGTGCCTCGCTGCCTTCACCCTGATTGAGATCCATCTGGCCCCCCGTGTGCCAAACATTGAATCTCTTCAAATATTTGATTCTACGCCCCCGCGGGCGCGACCGAATGACTCAGTAAGGTTAGCCGAAGGCGTAACCCACCATGCATCCGCGCATGCGGAACGAAGTTGGTGGGTTACGCCAAGCGGTCTGCGCTTCGCGCAGTCCGCAGGGCTAACCCACCCTACGCGATCATCGCTTGCTGAACCGCCGCTCGCGGGCCTGGTAGAGATGATCGCTGATGACGCGGCGGAGCGTCGCGAGGTCGTCGAACTCGAGCCGGACCGCAAACGGCACGATGCCGTCAGGAACGCCCGCGGTGCCGCGCAGCCGCGCGAGATCTTTTTCCGTCGTCACCAGCATGAGCTGCTCGCGCGCCGCATCGGCCGCGAGCGCGGCGAGCTCCGCTTGCGAGAACATGTGGTGATCGGCGAAGGGCCGCGTGCGCGCGACATCGATGCCGCTGGTGCGCAGCGTGCGGAAGAAGCGCTCGGGATCGCCGATGCCGGCAAACGCAAGCACGGGCTTGCCGAACAGCTGCCCAACGGAAGCCGCATCCGGCCTCAGCCGCGCGCGCAGCACCGGTTTTTCGCGCGCGGCAATCTCGGCCGCGACATCGTCGGCGGCATGGCCGTCGCCGATCAGCACCAGCGCGTCGGTGCGCGACAGCTGCGCCCTCAGCGGCGCGCGCAGGGGGCCGGCGGGAAACACCTTGCCGTTGCCGAGGCCACGGTCGCTGTCGATCACGATCAGCGAGGCGTCCTTCAACAGCTTCGGATTCTGGAAGCCGTCATCCATCAGGATCACGGTGGCGCCCTGTGATTTGGCCAGCGCCACGCCTTCGAGGCGGTCGCGCGCGACCGCGACCGGGACGTCGCGCACCATCATCAGCGGCTCGTCGCCAATGTCGGCCGCGGTGTGACGCATCCGATCGACCATCACCGGGCCCTTGAGGCGCCCGCCATAGCCGCGGCTGAGCACCACCGGCGTCTCGCCGAGCTCGCGCAGCAGCCTGGTCAGCGCCAGCACGGCCGGCGTCTTGCCGGCGCCGCCGACGTGATAATTGCCGACGCAGAGCACGGGGATGCCGGCGTCAAAACCCCGGCGTGCCATGCGGCGCGCCGCGATCGCGCCATAGAGCGCGCCGAGGGGACGGAGGACATGCGACTTCGGGGAACGTGGCCGGTACCAGAAGGCCGGCTCACGCATTGGCGGCTCCCATCTCGATGCGCAGCTGCATCAGATACGGTTCGAGCGCGGCCATGGTGCGGTCCAGCGCGCCGCCGAGCTGCTCGACCACACCGGCGCCGGCCTGCTGCATCTTGTCGCGCAGCGCGGGATCGGCGAGCAGCTGGCCGAGCTGCTTGACCAGCGCCTCCTGCGTGTCGGCCTGGCGCGCGCCGCCGCGACCGTCGAGCGCCTCATAGACGTCGGTGAAGTTGAAGACGTGCGGGCCGTGGACGATCGCCGCCCCGAGCTTGATCGCCTCGATCGGATTCTGGCCGCCATGGCGGATCAGCGATCCGCCCATGAACACGATTGGCGAGAGCCGGTAGAACAGGCCGAGCTCGCCCATGGTGTCGGCGACATAGACGTCGGTGGTGGCCGTGAGCGGCTCGTCGCGCGAGCGCAGCGCCGGCTTCAGGCCGGACGCCGTGATCAGGCCCGATATCGACGAGCCGCGATCCGGATGCCGCGGCACGATCACGGTCAGAAGCTGCGGAAAGAAGCCGACCAGGCTGCGATGCGCCGCGACCAGCATCTCGTCCTCGCCCGGATGGGTCGAGGCCGCGACGATGATCGGACGCCCGCGCGTCATCGCCATCAGCCGCTCCAGCTTGGCGGGATCGGCCGGCGGCGCCGGCACGTCGAGCTTGAGATTGCCGGTGGTGACGACGTCACGGCCACCGAGCGCGGCGAAGCGTTCGGCATCGGTCTTGGACTGCGCGAGACAGATGTCGAACCGCGACAGCAGCGCCGAGATGGTGCCGTACATCCGCCGCCAGCGCGGGAAGGAGCGCGGCGACATCCGCCCGTTGATCACCACCATCGGAACGCGCCGCGCGGCGCCGGCCAGGATCAGGTTCGGCCACAGGTCGGATTCGATGAACAGCGCCAGCGACGGCTTCCAGTGATCGAGGAAGCGCGCGACATAGCGCGGGGAATCATACGGCACGTATTGATGGATGACGTCGGGCGGAAAGCGCTTTGCCACGACCGCAGCCGAGGTGACGGTGCCGGAGGTGAGGAGGATGCGCAGGTTCAGATCGCGCAGGCGCTCGATCAGCGCGGCCGCGGCCAGCACCTCGCCGACGCTGGCGCCGTGGATCCAGACCAGCGGGCCGTGCGGCCGCACGTCCCGGGACAGGCCCCGCCGCTCGCCGACGCGCGCGGGATCCTCCTTGCCCTGCCTCAGCCGCCGCTTGATCAACGCAGGCGCGAGCGGCATCAGGCCGGTCGCCAGGCGCTGATACATCCGCAGCGTCATCGGAAGCGCATTGGGCAGCGAACTAGACATCATGGGGCCCCGGGCGGCCGAGCTGCGCATAGGCGCGGCGGGTCGCTTCGTTCAGCGTGTCCTCCAGGTCCTGCCGCAGCGCCTCCATGGCGGCGGCATCGGCGTCCGGCGGCACATGGATTTCCTTGATCCCGACCAATGCGCCCCGCCCGAATGGCAGGTTGATGGTGGTGCGGTCCCAGTTCTTCAGCCGGATGAAGCGGCTGGTCGCCATCGCGAAAGGCATGATCGGCCGCCCCGATTCCCGTGCCAGCATGATAATGCCAAGCCCTGCCACGCGCGAGCGCTTCGGGACATCGGCGGTCAGCGCGACATTACAGCCGTCCTGGAGCGTCCGCACCATCTCCTTGAAGGCGCCGACGCCACCCTTGCGGTGAAAGGCCCCGCCATGGTCGCCGGACCCCCGGATGGTGCCGATGCCGAGCCGCTCGGCGGCGATCGCATTGAACTCGCCGTCGCGGTGCCGCGAGATCAGGACCCTGGCCTTGTAGGAGTCCTTGTTCTTGATGAACGGGGTGAGGAAATGCTGGCCGTGCCAGAAGGCGAAGATCGCCGGGATCTGCGGCTCGACGAGGTCGTAGACATCAGGCGGATCGAACGCGAAGGTGTTGGTCCGCCAGACCAGACGCAGATATTCGGCCGCCAGGACCCCGACGGCACGCTGAAACCAGCTGCTTCGCAGCGTATTGCGAAGCAGTCTTTTCAACGCGCCTTCGTTTCTTCATTCGGGTCGAGCAGCCGGTGGAGGTGGACGATGAAATAGCGCATCTGCGCATTGTCGACCGTGCTCTGCGCCTTGGCGCGCCAGGCGACGTGAGCGGACGCATAATTCGGGTAGAGACCGACGATCTCGACGTCGTCCAGGTTCTTGAAGGTGTTGTGCTCGAGGTCGAGCAGTTCGCCACCAATGACGAGATGAAGCAGTTGTTGCGGGGCACTATCTGGCATGGGTTCGGTTCCTAACGGGCTGCCCGGCATAGCAGTGGTCGACAAGCACGCGGACGCGCTCAGGGCAAGGGACGGTTTCGAAAATGCGCGACAATGCTCGCATGACGATCGCGTCCCGCTGCCACCAGCACCCCGTGCGCCACTTCCCGGCGGTTATAGAGGATGGGTTCTCCGGAGAGGTCGCTCATCCTACCATCCGCTTCCTGCACGATCAAATCGGCCGCCGCAAGGTCCCAATCATGGCTGTTGCCCCCCGCAAAAGCCGCATCCAGCACGCCATTGGCAACCCGGCACAGGCGAAGCGCCAGCGAGCCGATTCGCGGATGCAGCTTGATGTCGCCGCCGAGCGTATTGAGCCGCTCGACCATCGGCTTCGGGCCGGCGACACGGGAGAAGTCGAGCGCGGCGCCGGGCGCGGCCGTGACCTGCCGGTCGTTGACCGTCGTGCCCCGGCCGCGGGCCGCGAAAAAGAACTCGTCACTGGTCGGCGCGAACACCGCGGCGAGCACGGGCGCGGAATTCTCAACCAGCGCGACGCTGACGCACCATTCGTCATGGCCGTTGAGATAGTTGCGGGTGCCGTCGATGGGATCGACCACCCAGGTCAGCCGCCGTGACAGCCGCGTGGAATCGTCGGCGCTCTCCTCCGACAGCCAGCCATAGTCGGGCGTGGCGGCACGCAGGCGCGCTTCGAGCAAATCGTTGACGGCGATGTCGGCTTCCGAGACCGGCGAGGATGCGCCCTTGATCCACTTCTTCAGCTCGGTGCGGAACATCGACTGCGCGAGGCTGCCCGCCTCCCGCACCGTGTCTTTCAGCAGTGCCGCGTCGTGCGTCAGGGTGGTTGCGTCGAGGGAGTTCGCGTCAGCGTCCGCCAAGCGTCAAACCCTCGATGCGCACCGTCGGCGCATTGATGCCGTAGCGGAACTCGAGATCGTTGGCCGGCTGCATCGACTTGAAGATCTCGAACAGATGGCCGGCGATCGTGACCTCGCTGACGGGATAGGTCAGCTCGCCGTTCTCGATCCAGAAGCCGGAGGCGCCGCGGCTGTAA
This sequence comes from Bradyrhizobium commune, assembly GCF_015624505.1. Lineage (NCBI taxonomy): Bacteria > Pseudomonadati > Pseudomonadota > Alphaproteobacteria > Hyphomicrobiales > Nitrobacteraceae > Bradyrhizobium > Bradyrhizobium commune. The sequence continues at coordinate 6,766,437 of NZ_CP061379.1, forward strand.
TCGCCGGTGACGCCATTGACGCCGGAGCCGATCAGGTCGGTGACGTAAAAGCCCTGCTTGATGTCGGAGATCAGTTCCTTCGGCGTCGGAGAGCCGGCTTCGAGATGCAGATTATACGGCCCGGGCGACGGCGAGGACGAGACGCCGCGATGGGCATGGCCGGTGGTGGTCAGCCCGAGCTCGCGCGCGGTGGCGCAGTCGAGCAGCCAGGTCGTCAGCACGCCCTCGTCGATCAGCGCGATCTTCTTCACCGCGACGCCTTCGGCGTCAAAAGTCTGCGAGCGCAGGCCGCGCTTGCGCAGGGGATCGTCGATGATGCGGATGTTTTTGGCGAACAGCTGCTGGCCGAGCTTGTCCTTCAGGAAGCTGGTCTTGCGCGCGATCGAGGCGCCGTTGATGGCGCCGACGACATGGCCGACCAGCGAGCCGGCGACGCGCGGGTCGAACACGACCGGCACCTTGCAGGTCTCGACCTTGCGCGGGTTGAACCGCGCCACGGTGCGCTCGCCGGCGGAACGGCCGACGATCTCAGGCGACAGCAGATCGGCGCCATGCGGCGCAGAGGTGAAGTCGTAATCGCGCTCCATGCTGGTGCCTTCGCCGACGATCGCGGTCGCCGAGATGCCCTGGCTGGAACGCAAGTAAGAACCGTGGAAGCCGGTCGAGGTGACGAGCACCATGCCGCCCATGCCGGCCGAGGCCGAGGCGCCGCCGGATTTGGCCACACCCTTCACGGCGAGGGCTGCGGCTTCCGCTTCCAGCGCGCGGCGCTCGAGCTCGGCGGTTGCCGGAATATCGGGATCGAGCAGATCGAGCTCGGGGAAGTCGCGCGCGAGCAGCGCGGGATCGGCCAGCCCGACATATTTGTCGTCGGGCGCGACGCGTGCCATTGCCACCGCGCGCTCGGCAAGCTTGGTGACGGCGTCGCCGCTGGCGTCATTGGTCGACACCACTGCCTGGCGCCGGCCGACCAGCACGCGCAGGCCGACATCGTCGCCCTCGGACCGCTCGGATTCCTCGACGCGGCCGTCGCGCACCTCGACGCCCTGCGAGACGCCGCGCACTGCGACCGCATCGGCCGCATCCGCGCCGGCGCGCTTGGCCGCCTCCACCAGCCGCTGTGCGAGATCCGACAGCGCGGACTGATCGAACAGGTCGCGATTGGTTTTGGGCGAAAGCGTCGAGCTTGCGGATGGTGAAGAGTTCACGAACGAAATCCTGTCGGGGCGGGGTTCGGGCTTGGGACGGCCAAACCCACCAGATGTGCCCAAATGGTGCGGACTTCAAGCATTTTCAGCCTGTCAAAAGCTCAGATTCGCAGCTTCCGCGCAACGTCTCGTCAATCATGCGCGCCAAGCTCTTGTCAATCATGCGTGGCGGTGACGCTGGATTAACCAGCCTTTTTAAGCGGTTTCCGAAAAGCGCGCGCTAAGGTCCTCGCATCGACCGGGAACATAATCCTGGCGGGGAGAACGAAAGCCGTGAGGCGTCAAACAGCAACATGCGGGGCCAACCCCGCTGGGTCGAGCCGCTCACTGCGGCTCGACCCTCTTTCCCTTCCGGTCCGCTTCGATGCGCATGACCCGCGCGCCGACGGATATGTCCGGCAGATCGAGCTTCATCGCGAACGCGTCGTGCTGCGCCGTGCCGTCCGCGGCATGCAGATGGCGATCAACGTCCGCGTCAGCGACTTCACCGGCGTTGCCTTGCGCGGCAACGACGAGGCCCAGACCCTGGTGCTGGTGCACCGCGATCCCTCGCTCTCGGTTCCGCTGCTGGTCAGCGCCGATGGCGACGAGCTTGCGGAAGCCTGGGCGATCTGGAGCGAAATCTTCGCTCTGCCGCAGCTCGACGAAGGCGCCCGCAAGCCCGCTCCGCGCCGCCGCCGCGCCAACGCGATCCGCGCCCGCCGCCCGAAATTCTTGATGCGCCGGCGCATCGCCATGGCGCGCCAGCTGCCGATCCATCGCGACGAGCGCGAGATCATCGCACGGACCTGAAGCGAAGCTACGCCGCCCGCATCACCGCGTCGGCGAGCAATCCTGCAAGCAGCAACAGCCCCGCTTTCTTGTTCGACTTGAACAGGCGGAGACAAAGCGCGGGATCGTCGATCCTGAGCCGCACGATCTGCGACGCCAGATGCGCAGCGAAGGCCGCAAGCCCGAGCCAGGCCGGCCAGCGCGCATCGCTAGACGCCAGCGCCACACCGATCAGCATCACCGCTAGGCCGTAGAACAGGATCAGAGCCTGGTGCGTATGCGCGCCGAACAGGCGTGCGGTCGATTTGACGCCGATCAGCGCGTCGTCCTCGGCGTCCTGATGCGCGTAGATCGTGTCATAGCCGATCACCCAGGTGATCGCGCCGGCATAGAGCACCAGCGCCGTCACATCGATGCGTCCGAAGGTGACGGCAAATCCCATCAACGCGCCCCAGGAGAAGGCGAGGCCCAGGAAGACCTGCGGCCACCAGGTAATCCGCTTCATGAAGGGATAGATCGCGACGATCAGAAGCGAGGCGATGCCGGTCGCAACCGCGAAGCGGTTGAATTGCAGGAGCACCACGAGCCCGATCAGCGCCTGCGCGACCATGAAGGCCAGCGCCTGCTTCGTGCTCAGCTGCCCCGACGGCAGCGGCCGCGAGCGCGTGCGCTCGACCCTGGCATCGAGATCGCGGTCGGTGATGTCGTTCCAGGCGCAACCGGCGCCGCGCATCGCGAAGGCGCCGACGAAGAACAGGATGATGGTGAGCGGCAGGCGGCTGACGTCGTGCGCCATCGCACTCGCGAGCGCCGCCGACCACCAGCACGGCATCAGCAACAGCCATGAGCCGATCGGACGATCGAAGCGCGACAGCCGCAGATACGGTCGCGCCCATGGCGGCGCGAGCGTATCGACCCAGTTGCCGGTGGAATCGGCAACGCGGGCGCTCACGTCGCTCATCGGGTGAGGACGTTGCCGTTAAGCGTGTCGAAGGTGCTGCCGCCCTTCTTGCCGGCATTGGCCTCGGGCGCCGAGCCCGAACCCAAGACCTCGCTCAGAGACGGGCCGGCCGGACCGCGCGGCTGGTTCTGCATCTGCTGCGCAACGTTGCAGACCTTCGCCTGCATGGCCTCTGTGTTCTTGTGGCCGTTCTTCATCTGGTCGCCGACCTGGGCCGGAATCCCGCATTTGGCGGCATTCGCCTCGACATACTTGATCATCTTGAATTCGGCCTGACTGAAATTCTTGATCAGCTTGCAGGCCTCGTCCGGCGCAGCATGACGGTCGCTCGCGGCCTTGATCAGCTTGCCGCGTTTCTCGGCTTCCTCGCGCAGCGGCATAAAAGCCTTCATGCAATCCTCGCCGGGGCCGCCCTGCGTCGGCGGAGCTGCGCTGAAGCCGCCTCCACCGATCGGAGCAGCGCCGTTGGCGGGGAAGGAGGCTTGCGGCGCGGTGCCGACGGATGCGACCGGGGCCGAGCCGTTCACGGGCGGAAACGCGGAATCGGGCGCAGTCTGACCTGGCAGCGGCGCCGGGAATCCCTGGGCCTGAGCGCCCGCGGCACCCATGACAACCATGGGGATGGTGACCATGGCGGCGGCGATCGGAACCATCAAACGACGGATCATCAAGATAGTCTCTCCGGCAGGAGCTACGGGGTTCGGCGTCTTCCCAATTGAAGCGCAACCAGCGTGTTCGCTTTTTTACGATTCCCACCGGCGCTTAACAACCCGTCGAATAGGGCAATAGCGCGGCGCGGAGACGCACCAGTTTGGCAATATTTACCCCCGAAATGGCTGCTTTCGGTTAAGAACGGCGGCAAATCGGACTTTTGATCAATGCCTGCCTTCGATTTTCGCGGCCCTCGCCTGTTCATCGACGCCCCCCTCGCCCAGGACACCAGGGTCGAGCTCGACCGTGACCAGAGCAATTATCTCGGCAATGTGCTCCGGCTGGCCGCAGGCGCCGAGGTGCTGGCCTTCAACGGCCGCGACGGCGAATGGCAGGCCGCGATCGAGGGCCGGAAGCGGCCGGACGTCCTGGTGATCCTCCAGCAGACCCGCCCCCAGGACCGGCTACCCGACCTCGCCTACGTCTTCGCCCCGCTCAAGCATGCCCGGCTGGATTACATGGTCCAGAAGGCCATCGAGATGGGGGCCGCCACGCTGCAACCGGTCCTGACCCGGTTCACCCAGGCCTCCCGCGTCAACACCGAGCGGATGCGCGCCAACGTGGTCGAGGCAGCGGAACAGTGTGGCATTTTGAGCATCGCCGCGGTTGCCGAACCGGTGCCGCTGGAGCGGTATCTCAGTCAGCGCCCCGCGGGCCGCCTGCTCATCTTCTGCGACGAGGCAGCGGAGGTCCAAAGCCCCGTTCAAAGCCTGCAAGACGCAAGCAAGGCCGGCCAGGGCGTCGACGTGCTGATCGGCCCTGAAGGCGGCTTTGCCGAGGAAGAGCGCGCGCTGCTGCTGCGGCAGCCGAACATCCTAAGGCTGGCCATGGGTCCGCGGATCATGCGGGCTGACACCGCCGCGGTGGCAGCGTTGGCGCTGGTGCAGGCGGTGCTGGGCGATTGGGGCGGCTAAATTGCCTCCCGCATCGCGCGATGCAGTGTCTCGGACGGCAACTCACCGAACGCCGCTCTGTAGCTCGCCGCGAACTCGCTCAAATGCCAGAAGCCGTGCGCAATCGCACAGGCCTTGACGCTGCGCCGCTCGGGGCCGATGCGCAGCTGCTTGCGCACCGACCAGAGCCGCAAGACCCGGCTGTAGCGATGCGGGCTCATGCCGCAGATCGCCTGGGTCGCACTCTGGAGCGTGCGAACGGACACGCCCACGCGCTGCGCCATTTCGGTCGTCTTGTGCCAGATCGTCAGATCATTCCGGATCAATGCCTCCATCTCCGCAACGATCCGCCGATAGCTGTCCGCTGTGGAGTGCGCAGGCCCGCTGTTCACGCTGGTCCGGATGGCAGCATCGATCGTACTGAGCAGGGATTGTTCGACAGCGGTTCGCGACGTCGGCCCGTCGAAAAAGTCTGGATCATAGGCTGCGGTTTCGAGCGCGGTCGAAATCGAGCGACGCAGGGAACCGAGCAGGTCCGATGCCGGCTTCAGCAAATAATAGCCGTCAGCCAGTTGCGCCCAAGGCTCACGCTCGGGCGAACTGAAATAGACAACGGCCATCAGGCGCCCCTCCGGCTCATAGACCAGGCAGTCGGATTGCCCCTTGAGAATGACCACTGAACTACCGATGGTTTGCCCGTTGATGCGGGTCGCGCTCACGTCATCCATCGGCACCACCACCGCGACGGCATTCATCAGCTGATAGCCGCGAATGATCCGCGGGAACGTCTTCACCAGGGACAGGGTCAGGTTCGGCAGGCCGAGCCGGGCACGCATGATTGCAGTCGCCCCGGCAGACAAGGGCATGCTCGACGCACCCGCATATTTCTCGCTTTCGCCGAAATGATCGATGTCAAACGATTGGAGCTCGAGCGCCGAGGATGCCCTGAGCCCCTGGAACGTCAATACGTCGTTCGCTGCTCTTCTTTGCGATCTGGCGCGGGCAATGTCGAGATGGCGTTGATCCATGTCCGGCCGCTTACTTCGCCTTTCTCGCGGATGCAGCGTCCTTGGGGGCACGCAGATCATCCGGTCCGTTGATGCCGGCGCGCTTGAGATCGCGAAGCAGCTTCGTGAGCAGCAGCATGTTGGTCTTCTGCAGTTCGTGGTTGTTTCCGAACCTGAAGGCGTTCTGCTCGGTCACGATGAGTCCGGCTTTGGTCTCGGCGAGAATCTTTCGCCTCTTCAATCCGGTCACGCGACGGCGAACCGTCTCGAGTGGAAGGCTGAGAAAGCGCGAGAGTGCTGCACGAGACACTCCTTGCTTGATCACATCCGGCTCGACCGCGTGAATGCTGGAAAATTTCTCGTCCAGTGACGGATCGTTCATCACATTGATGACGTTCGCATTGAGAATCGCATGAACGATGAGAAGGTCCATCGGGTCGAATTCGTCGTAGTACCGGAACATCTCGCTGATCGAGAACAGCATATAGGCGAGCGTATGTCGCGAGACCGTCCGAGTAATGTCTGATGCATTGCGCATGAATCGGAAACCAACATTCACATTGTAAACGAAGGCAGCGGCAAGCGGGTCATCCCGCATACCCAAAATGAGTATGCGACAACTTGCCAGCCGTCCTCAATTTCTCATTGTGGCGTTGGCCTGCTGTTGCAGGTGCATTGAATCGCGTGGGTCGAGCAATTTCGCGATGGCAATGAGGACCGTCGGCGTGCGTGCCCGAGCGGTGCCTCCGAAACTTAAATGCACGACCGCCGGATCTAACCGTTTCGACGAGGCCCGCTCCATTCAGACGGCGGTCGCGCAGGATCACATGGCCATGGAAGACGGCATCGAATCCGACATGTGGCGACGCGAGGAATTGCGACTGATCAAAACGTTCATCGGGATCACGGACCCGCGCAAAAGGCAGAGGATTCTCGAACTGGCAGAGCAACTGGCGGACGAGGCGTCGTCAGACGCAGCAGGTCATGGTTTCGCCGCGACCGACGCGCCACTTGCAGGAGCGTCCGTCGGCGCTTCGGGCTCAGCTTGCGACGAAACCGGATGCTAATGAAATAAGGTATCAAGCTACCTCACGGCAAACCCGAGCTTTGCCGCCCATCGATGGCTCAGCCTCGCTCCGATACTGTTAAGCGATTGATCTATTGGAGGTCGAAACCGCCATCGACCCATGCTAAGGGCTGCGCCAATCCGAGTGCCTCCCTTTGGCCTTCCCCTTGCCCAGCCCGGTTCCACCGGGCCGATGGACCCCGAGATGACCGCGAGTGCCACCTCAAATGCTGCCGGCTCCGCCGCCTGGGCGGATACGCTGCTGTTGTCGTTCGGGCAGGCCGGCTACGTCCGGGCCGAGCCCGCCATCCTGCAACCGGCCGAGCCGTTCCTCGACCTCTCCGGCGAGGACATCCGCAAGAGCCTGTATCTGACGACGGATCTCTCGGGCGAGGAGCTCTGCCTGCGCCCGGATCTGACCATCCCCGTCGCGCGCGACTACCTCGCCTCGGGACGCGCCGGCCAGCCGGCCGGGTTCAGCTATCTCGGTCCGGTGTTCCGCTACCGCAGCGGCCAAGCCAGCGAATTCCTGCAAGCCGGCATCGAGTCGTTCGGCCGCCAGGACCGCGCCGCGGCCGATGCCGAAATGCTGGCGCTGGCGCTCGAGGCCACGTCGGCCTTCGGCGTCCCTGACGTCGAGATCCGCACCGGCGACGTGGCGCTGTTCAACGCGTTGCTCGATGCGCTCGACCTCTACCCGGTCTGGCGCCGCCGGCTGGTCAAGGACTTCAACCGCAAGATCAGCCTGGAGCAGGATCTGGAGCGGCTGGCGCGCACGACCGCCACCACCCGCAGCGAATATGAGGGCGTGCTGGCTGCGCTCGCCGGCTCCGACCGCAAGGCGGCGCTCGCCTTCGTCACCGATCTGATGTCGATCGCCGGCACCACCAATGTCGGCGGCCGCACCACCGCCGAGATCGCCGACCGCTTCCTCGAGCAATCGACCTTGAAGGGCGGCGCGCTGCCGCGCGAGGCGATCGCCGTGCTAAAGCGCTTCCTGTCGATCGCGGGCAATCCGGACGACGCCATCGCCGAGCTGCGCGCGCTCACGGCTGACGCGAAGCTCGACATTGCCGCGGCGATCGACCAGTTCGAGAGCCGCGTCGGGTTCATGGCGGCGCGCGGCATCGACGTGAAGGCAACACGCTTCTCGACCGCGTTCGGGCGCGGCCTCGACTATTACACCGGCTTCGAGTTCGAGCTGCATCACAGGGGCAACGGCGCCGAGCCGCTGGTCGCCGGCGGTCGCTACGACCGGCTGCTGACGCAGCTTGGATCGTCCGAGCCAATCGCCGCCGTCGGCTTCTCGGTCTGGATCGACACGCTAACCCGGGTCGGCCGCAAGGAGCTCACATCATGAGCGCGCCATTCGTTCTGGCCGTTCCCTCCAAGGGCCGCCTTCAGGAGAACGCCGAGGCCTTCTTCGCCCGTGCTGGCCTCAAGCTGTCGAAGGCCGGCGGCGCCCGCGACTACCGCGGCACCATCGCGGGCCTCGACAATGTCGAGGTCGCCTATCTGTCAGCGAGCGAGATCGCCGCGCAGCTCGCCCGCGGCTTCGCGCATCTCGGCGTCACCGGCGAGGACCTGGTGCGCGAGAACATCGCGGATGCCGACAAGCACGTCGCCCTGATCGACGGGCTCGGCTTCGGCTATGCCGACGTCGTCGTCGCGGTGCCGCAGGCCTGGATCGACGTCCGCACCATGGCCGATCTCGACGACGTCACCACCGGTTTCCGCGAGCAGCATCACATGCGGATGCGGGTCGCGACCAAGTTCATCAACCTCACCCGCGCCTTCTTCCAGAGCCACGGTATCGTCGACTACCGCATCGTCGAGAGCGCCGGCGCGACCGAAGGTGCACCGGCGGCCGGCGCAGCCGAGATGATCGTCGACATCACCACGACCGGCGCCACGCTCGCAGCCAATGGGCTGCGGGTGCTCGACGACGGCGTGATCCTGCGCAGCCAGGCCAATCTGGTCGCCGCGAAGGGGGCCAACTGGACGCCTGAGGCGCGCGAGACCGCGCGCGTCATCCTCGATCACATCGCGGCGCGGGCCCGGGCCAACAAGTACCGCGAGGTCCGCACCCGCTTCCGGCAGTGCGACGCGGCCTTGCTGGACCAGGCCCACAAAAGGTTCGGGGTCGAAACGCCGTTCGGCGGCCCGACCTCGTCGGGCATGCTGACGCTGCACTGCCCACCGGGGCAGCTCTATGGGCTCGCGAGCTTCCTGCGCGAACATGGCGCCGAGACCGTCTCGGTGGTCTCGCTCGACTACGTGTTCGATCGGGAGAACCCGCTCTTCGCCAGGCTCGAGGCGTTCCTGCGGCAGTGAGCCTCAGGTCCGTTCAGCATGGCGACAGCAAGTCGCAGCTACCATATGCTGTGGGACACCTCGCAAGAAGATTTAAACGCCTCTGGAACCTTGATCGATGACGCTGGGCTCTGACGTTTCCGCCCTGACGACCACCGCGACGAGCGCCGCCGCGAAGGGGCTGTCGATTGTCGTCCCCGTCTACAACGAGGCGGCGGGCCTGGCCTCCCTGCACCAGCGCATCTGCGATCTCGCGAAGACCTTGCGGCAGCGCTATCGGCTTGCTTGCGAGGTCGTCTATGTCGACGACGGCAGCGCGGACGCGACGTTGTCGATCGCCCGTGGCCTGCCGGCCGATGCGATCGACGTCCAGGTGGTGTCGCTGTCGCGCAATTTCGGCAAGGAGGCGGCGCTGATGGCCGGCCTCGACCACGCCCGGCTCGGCGCCGTGATGTTCATGGACGGCGACGGCCAGCATCCGCCGGCGCTGGTCGAGCAGCTGGTGCGGCACTGGATCGACGACGGTTACGACGTCGTCTACACCGCCAAGGCGCATCGCGACAACGAGACCTTCCTGCGCCGGCTCGCCGTGCACGGCTTCTACGCGCTGATCAATTGGGGTGCGCGCCAGAAGATTCCGGAAGACGCCGGCGATTTCCGCCTGCTCTCGCCGCGTGCGGTCGCAGCCCTTCGTCAACTCCCCGAGCGCAACCGCTTCTTCAAGGGGCTCGCCAGCTGGATCGGCTTCCGCCAGATTCGCGTCGACTACGAGCCCGCCCCGCGCGTCCATGGCGTGACGACCTTCAACGCCACGCGCCTGCTCGGCCTGTCGATCGAAGGCCTGACCTCGTTCTCGGTGGCACCGTTGCGCTTTGCCAGCCTGCTCGGCGTGATCCTCGCCGGCGGCGCCTTCCTGTTCGGCCTCTCGATCCTGTGGGAGGTCTGGACCACCGGCAAGCAGGTGCCTGGCTATCCCTCGCTCGTGGTCGGCCTGATGACGATCGGCGGCGTGCAGCTGATCATGATCGGCATCGTCGGCGAATATATCGGCAAGATCCTCTCCGAGCTGAAGGCGCGCCCGATCTACTTCGTCGCCGAGCACAGCGAAAAGCATCTTGAGGCCGTCAAGGCCGACAAGGAGGCCGACGCGTCGAGCCGGACGGCGGCCGAATGAGCGCGGCCGCGAGCCCGCGGCGAATCTGGCTCTGCGCCGACGATTACGGCATCAGCCCGGGCGTCAACCGCGCCATCCGCGACCTGATCGAGCACGGCCGCCTCAACGCGACATCGGTGATGATGGTGGGCCCCGCGATCGAGCGCGGCGAGGTCGACGCGCTCGCGACATCGGCGAAGGCGAGCCCACGCTGCGCGATCGGACTGCATGTGACGCTGTCGGCGCCGTTCCGGCCGCTGACCATGCATTTCCGTCCGCTCGACGGCGACATGTTTTTGCCGTTTCCGAAACTGCTGCGCGCCGGATTGGCGCGGCGGCTCGACCGCGAGTTCTTTCGCAACGAGGTCAGGGCGCAGCTCGCCGCCTTCGCGGAAGCCTTCGGCCGCGCACCGGACTTCGTCGACGGCCATCAGCATGTGCAGCTGTTTCCGCAGGTGCGCGACGGCTTTGTCGATGCGGTCACTGAGGTCGCGCCAAACGCCTGGGTGCGACAGGGCGGGCGGGACTTGCCGTTGGCGCAGCGGCTGGCCTCACCCAAAGCCATGGTGCTCGACATGCTGAGCGCACAATTCCGCCGCTGCGCCGGCAGCGCCGGCCTCAGCTTCAATCCAGCTTTCGCCGGCGCCTATGACTTCACCCGCGCGGCCGATTTCGGCGCGCTGATGCGGCAATTTTTGGCGGGCCTGCCGGACGGCGGCCTCGTGATGTGCCACCCCGGTTTTGTCGACGATATCCTCAGAGGTCTCGATCCGATGACTGACGTCCGCGAACGCGAGCATGCCTATCTCAAAGGCGATGCGTTCCCGCAGCTGCTGGCCGCCAGCAACGTGACATTGGGATGAACCCGGCAAAGGCAAGCGGCGGGGCAGCTTGTCGCATACCGAAATTTAATCCAGCCGCCACTTTTGGGGCCACAATGGAACCCTACATCTCGGTCGCGCTTGATTGGCGCGAGGGAGATTGACCATGACGCCGCAGGAACGCCAGCTCGTTGACGAGCTTTTCGACCGGCTTTCGAAACTCGAGAATGCACCGCGCGATCCCGACGCGATCACCGCGATCTCGGACGGCTTGCGCAAGGCGCCCGGCGCGATCTATGCGCTGGTGCAGACCACGCTGTTGCAGGACGAAGCGCTCAAGCGCGCCCATAATCGCATCCAGGAGCTGGAAGCGGCCCATGCGCCCGCGCAGGCCCAGTCCGGCGGCTTCCTCGATACCATGCGCGACACCCTGTTCGGCTCGAGCCCCTCGCGCGGCTCGGTTCCCAATGTACCGCCGCGTGATCAGCGGCCGGTGTGGAACAGCGGCCAGACGATGCAGCAGGCGCAGCCCGGTTACGGCCAGCCGCCTTATGGACAGGCTTATGGTCAGGGCCAAGGGCAAGGTTACGGCGCGCCGCCGGTCGGCGGTGGCGGCGGCTCGTTCCTCGGCACGGCAGCTGCGGCCGCGGCCGGCGTGGTCGGCGGCTCGCTGCTGCTCTCCAGTATCCGCGGCATGATGGGCGGCGGATCGCATCAGGCATTTGGTGACACCACCATCATCGAGGAGCGCGGAGGCGGTAGTCCTTGGGGCGGTAGCGACCAGTCCGGCGGCTCGCTCGCGCGCGACGCCGGCCTCAACGATATCGGATCGAACCGGGATTCGCGTCAGGGCTTGTTCGATCAGACGTCGAACGACCGCGACGACAACGATCAGGACCACGATAACAACGACAATATGGACACGGCCGACGACAGCGACTTCGGCGGCGGAGACGATGGCGGCAGCGATTACGCGTGAGGCTGCTCGATAGTCCCAAAACAGAAACGGCCGCCGATGAGGCGACCGTTTTCATTTCAAACATCAGATGATCACATCACCACGACCCTGGTGCCGACATTGACGCGGCCATAGAGGTCGATGACGTCCTCGTTGCGCATGCGGATGCAGCCGGAGGAGACGTTGGTGCCGATGGTCCAGGGCTCGTTGGAGCCGTGGATGCGGTAGAGCGTCGAGCCCAGATACATCGCGCGTGCGCCGAGCGGATTTTCCGGACCGCCTTCCATGTGCCTGGGAAGGTCGGGACGGCGGGCGATCATTTCCGCCGGCGGCGTCCAGTCCGGCCATTCGCGTTTCGCCGTGATCGACTTCACGCCGGTCCAGGTGAAGCCCTCGCGTCCGACGCCGATGCCGTAGCGCATCGCGCGGCCGTTGCCCTCGACGAGATAGAGGAACTTGTTCGAGGAATCGACCACGATCGTGCCGGCAGTTTCCTTGCCGCTATAGTCAACGAGTTGCTTCTCGAACTTCGGATCGAACGCACGCTGGCGCGGATCGACCGCCTCCTGCTGGAGGCCCGCGCCTTGCTGATATCCACCCTGCATCTGCGGGTCGCCCATCGGCGGTAGGCGGCGCGGATCGTAATAGGCCGGCTGCTGCTGATACATCGGCTGCTGCGGCGCATAGGCCGGGCCGCGGCCGGGGCCGTCGCCGAACAGGAATTCGATGAAGCCGCCGCCCATGTTGGCATTGGAGGCGACGCGCACCGGCGCCGGCGGCACCCGCGGCTGATAGAGCACCGCGGGCGGATCGTTCGGCACCGTGTTGTCGAAGGCGCTGGCGCTGTTGGCGCCGGCCATGAAGGTGCAAGCGCTGCCGAGCAGCGCGACAGACATTTTCTTGAACATCGACGTACTCTGTACTGTTTCGTCTAGTTGCATTCGCCGCCGAACGCGTTGGCTGATCCGCACTCGCGACGTGGTCAATAAAGAGCAAAAGCCGTTTCGTTTGGTAAACGGAAACGGCGTTTTGATTCACCACGTCGCGAGCGGAGGGCCAATTTGGCGATCAGCGTTTATTTTCGATGAACGCGAGAAGCGCATGGTTAACCGCCGGTTTTCGCACCGTCGCGCGCGGCCGCACAACAGTTCCTGCTGTGAACTTCGTGTTAAATCGCTTCTGCCTACAAAGACGCGTGAGTGAGGTGGGGGGAGTATCCTGATGGCTGTTCACCGCAAACGTTTTCGTGTCGAAGATATCGTCGGTGGCGAGATGCCGATTCTTGATGTAACCGAAGAGGCAACCCCGATGCATAGCGAGATCATGGCGGAGCTGCGCGCGATCCGCGCACAGATGGCAAAGGGCGCGGTCCCGATGTCCGGCAGCGCGGCCATGGCGGCGATCGACGCGTCCACGGCCCACGAGCTTTCCGAAGCACGCACCATGCTCGATACCTATCGGGCGCAGATCGAGCAGTGCGAGAAGCTGAAGGTCGAGCTCGACCTCATCCACGACGCCATCGACCGCACCAAGCGCGAGATCGCGACCCTGCACGGCAAGAGCTTCGACGGCGGCGAGATGGCCAAGGTCAATGGCGAACTCGGCGCGGTGGTCGGCGGCACCGAGCAGGCGACCCAGCAGATCCTCGAAGCGGCTGAATCGATCGATCAGGCGGCCAGCGCGATGTCCAAGGTCGACTCGGTCGACCAGCAGAAGCGGCTCGCCGACGACATCCAGGAACGCGTCATCTCGATCTTCGAGGCCTGCAACTTCCAGGACCTGACCGGCCAGCGCATCAGCAAGGTCATGACCACGATGAAGTTCATCGAGCAGCACATCAATGCGATGATGGACATCTGGGGCGGCGTCGACGCGATCAAGGCCCACGTGCCGGCGCCGGTCGACCAGCGCAGCGACGACGAGAAGCTCCTCAACGGCCCGAAGCTCGCCGGCGACGTCGGGCATGCCTCGCAGGACGACATCGACGCGCTGTTCGACTGAGCGGACGCGACAAAGGGAAAACAAAACGCCGGCGCGAGCCGGCGTTTTTTTATTGCTCTCGTCACGCTCGCAATGACGCGTGGTTAGGACCGTATCCCGATCACGCCCTCGGCGCGCAGCGGACGTAGACCATGTTGCCGTAGCGGGTGGCGGCGTCCTTGTCGACGAAGCGGGTGATCATGACGCGGCCGTCGAAGGAGACGATCTCGCGGTCCTGCTCGCCAGGGGTCGGGCCGGACGGGCCGATATAGTTCTTGCCGCTCGGCGAGCCCTTCAGCCGCAGCTCCTGCGGCGTGGCCTGGTCGGCGAGATGCATGACCACGCCGCCGGACGTGCCGGCGCCGATCACGTAAGGGTTCTTGCACTGCGCCCGGGCCGCAGCCTCGGTGCGGGCGCGGTCGGCAGGGTTCTGGAATGAGGCGAGGCCCCAGCGGCCGACGATCTCGTCGGCGCGGATCGATGCCGGCATTTCCGGCGCGGTGCCGGGCTCGGCCTCGGGCGCAGGCTGGGACGAGGAGAAGGACGGCAGGCTCAGGCCGCCGCCGCCGCAGGCGCCCAGCAGCAGCGCCAGGCATGAGGCGGCCGCCAGATTGGCAACCGTGCGCGCGTGAGCTGAACTGATCATGGCATTCCCCCGAACGAGACCATGGCCGCACCCCTCCTGCAGCCAAGCGCAAAACCGCTGCCGTAGCAATGACGTCGTAATATACGCCCGCGCCGGAATCGAGTTTCCGTAGACACCATCCTATATCCGCCTCACCAATCGCTTAACCACCTTTGCTTGACAGGATCGCAGCCAAGCCATATTCCCGGGCGCACTATTAGCACTCGGAAAGACCGATTGCTAAGCGCACTGTTCGATCCTCGGGACGAGGGTCGACGGGAGCGCCGCCCTCACCCACTTCCGCTGCTTTCGGAAAAGCGAGCCTCCAAAGGGAAACTTCATGGCTAAGTCCAAATTTCGTCCGCTGCATGACCGTGTCGTGGTCAAACGTATCGACGCCGAGGAAAAGACCAAGGGCGGCATCATCATCCCCGACACCGCCAAGGAAAAGCCGTCCCAGGGCGAAGTCGTCGCCGTCGGCCCCGGCGGTCGCGACGAAGCGGGCAAGCTGATCCCGATCGACCTCAAGGTCGGCGACCGCGTGCTGTTCGGCAAATGGTCGGGCACCGAGGTCAAGATCGACAACGAGGAGCTCCTGATCATGAAGGAGTCGGACATCATGGGCGTGATGGCCTAAGGCCGATCGCCTGAACAGCCGCTGAATGCCGGTGCCCGGGTCCCGACGATCCGGGCATCCATCATTCCGCCGCTCAGCACGACACAAGACACATCACGAAACACGAGGGATTGCAGACCATGGCTGCCAAAGACGTCAAATTCTCCGGAGACGCGCGCGATCGCATGCTGCGCGGCGTCGACATTCTCGCCAACGCCGTCAAGGTGACGCTCGGCCCGAAGGGCCGCAACGTCGTCATCGAGAAGAGCTTCGGCGCGCCCCGCATCACCAAGGACGGCGTCACCGTCGCCAAGGAGATCGAGCTCGAGGACAAGTTCGAGAACATGGGCGCCCAGATGGTGCGTGAGGTCGCCTCCAAGACCAATGACACCGCCGGCGACGGCACCACCACCGCAACCGTGCTGGCCCAGGCCATCGTGCGCGAAGGCGCCAAGTCGGTTGCTGCCGGCATGAACCCGATGGACCTCAAGCGCGGCATCGACATCGCCGTCAATGCCGTCGTCAAGGACATCGAAAAGCGCGCCAAGCCGGTCGCCGCCTCCTCCGAGGTCGCCCAGGTCGGCACCATCTCGGCCAACGGCGATGCCGCCATCGGCAAGATGATCGCGCAGGCGATGCAGAAGGTCGGCAACGAGGGCGTCATCACCGTCGAGGAGAACAAGTCGCTCGACACCGAGGTCGACATCGTCGAGGGCATGAAGTTCGACCGCGGCTATCTGTCGCCCTACTTCGTCACCAACGCCGAGAAGATGACCGCCGAGCTCGAGGACGCCTACATCCTCCTGCACGAGAAGAAGCTCTCGGGCCTTCAGGCCATGCTGCCGGTGCTCGAAGCCGTGGTGCAGTCCGGCAAGCCGCTCGTCATCGTCGCCGAGGACGTCGAGGGCGAGGCGCTGGCCACCCTCGTGGTCAATCGCCTGCGTGGCGGCCTCAAGGTTGCCGCCGTCAAGGCGCCGGGCTTCGGTGACCGCCGCAAGGCGATGCTGGAGGACCTCGCGATCCTGACCGGCGGCCAGCTGATCTCCGAAGATCTCGGCATCAAGCTCGAGAACGTCACGGTAAAGATGCTGGGACGCGCCGGCAAGGTGGTGATCGACAAGGAGAACACCACGATCGTCAAGGGCGCCGGCAAGAAGCCGGAGATCGAGGCGCGCGTCGGCCAGATCAAGGCGCAGATCGAGGAGACCACCTCGGACTACGACCGCGAGAAGCTCCAGGAGCGCCTCGCCAAGCTCGCCGGCGGCGTCGCGGTGATCCGCGTCGGCGGCGCCACCGAGATCGAGGTCAAGGAGAAGAAGGACCGCGTCGAGGACGCGCTCAACGCCACCCGCGCCGCGGTGCAGGAAGGCATCGTCCCCGGCGGCGGCGTCGCGCTGCTGCGCGCCAAGAAGGCTGTGGGGCGTCTCACCAACGCCAATGCCGACGTCCAGGCCGGCATCAACATCGTGCTGAAGGCGCTGGAAGCTCCGATCCGCCAGATCTCGGAGAATGCCGGCGTCGAGGGCTCGATCGTGGTCGGCAAGATCCTGGAGAACAAGTCGGAGACCTTCGGTTTCGACGCCCAGACCGAGGACTATGTCGACATGGTCGAGAAGGGCATCATCGATCCCGCCAAGGTGGTGCGCACCGCGCTCCAGGACGCCTCCTCCGTGGCCGGCCTGCTGGTGACCACCGAGGCGATGGTCGCCGAAGCGCCGAAGAAGGACGCCCCGCCCGCCATGCCGGCCGGCGGCGGCATGGGCGGTTTCTAAGCCCTCCGTTCCATTGCAATGATGCGAAGGCCGCCTCCGGGCGGCCTTCTTTTTGTCGACCATGGGCTGCGCTTCAACCGGCGGCCAAAACCCACTACGGTGGCGCGCCGATTCTGTTTCCGCGAGGATTTCGCCGATGCGCGCGCTTCTGATTTGCTCCACCGCCGTTTTGGCGATCCTGCTTGCCGTTTCGCCCGAACGCGCGTCCGCCCAGATGAAGCTGTCGCCGAAGGCCGCGGCGCCGGGCGGCACGGAGACGCGCTATTTCACCTCGATCGACGGGCTGATGGACGGCAATGCCGACGTCATCCTGAAGGAGACCAGGTCCGGCAAGACGGTGACGGCAGCGGTGCTCGACGTCTGTTACCCTGTCGCGAAGAATTCCGACCGCAAGGACCGCTTCGTCGTCAATCTCCAGGTCGCGGGCCAGACGCTGACCGGCACCACCTCGAGCCTTGGCGAGAAGGCCCCGGTCACCGTCAAGCTGATGCGCAGAGCCACCGGAGACACCTTCGAATTCCGCGGTCAGATCGGCATCGGCGGGGTCGTGACCGAGGTCGCCTCACCCGACAATGCCGATTTGAGCGAAAAGGAATTTCAGGACAACCAGACCACCGACGACGGCATCACGCCGCAGCCGAAGGATTTTACCGAGGTCTCGCCGGAGGCAATCGCGGTCAAGGTCAAGCTCGATGCTGCGACCGACTTCCTGAAGAGCCTCAGGGGCCAGGACGTCGAGGTGACGCTGGCGAGCCTCAGCGTCGGCTGCGACGCGCTGCGCGCCGGCGAGCAGACCGTCAACATGTCGGTCGATCCGGAGCGCGCAGCCGCGCTGCTGGCGAAATTCAAGGCGATGTCCGGCGTCACCGCAGTGGGCTGGACCGCAGGGTTGATGGAGATGGACCGCACCATCCGCATCGCCGCCGCCGACTGGCGCGACGGCGACAAGGTCAACCGCGACAAGCTTGCAGCCGCGGTTGCGGGCGTGCTGAGCAAGACGCTCGCGGCGAAACCGGTCTCGCAGAGCTTCAGCCCTACCACCGGCAAGCTCAAGCTGGTGTTCAAGCGGCCGAACCAGGATTTCCCGGCACTCGAGCTGACCGATACGATCGAGGTCTCAGGCCTCGTCTCCGCCGACAAGCCGGGCACCACCGACAGATTGATGGTCTGGATCGGCAACCCCTCGACCACCACGGCTGACGAAAGCACCGGCGCCAAGCTCAACGTCTCGGACGAAGCCGCGGCCGACGACGAAGGCGACCAGCCCGACGACAATGGCTCGATCGAGGCGCTCGCCAAGGAGCTGAAGGGCCAGCGCTGGGACGCCGACAAGTCGGTGTGGAAGTGACGTAAGCCTCAATTCCCGTTCGCGCGAAACCGCAACGGCTTCGGGCCGATCAGCGTGAGCACGTCGCCCTGGCGCTTCCAGGTCTCGACACTGCTGAGCGCAGCGACAAGATCGTCGTCGGCCAGAGCCCTTGCGGGCGGACAGGAACGATCCTGAATTGGGCCGGGGACGAAGATCACGGTGTTGCCGGCTACCGAAAACTGGCCCTTGCCGCCCTTGCACCAGAGCTCCAGCACGACCTCGCCATTGTCGCCGATCTCGATGTTCGGAATCCGTTTCGAGCCGGGCTGCGGCACGGCTTCCAGCGTCATCTCGGTGCCGAATGGAAAACCATCCTCGGAACGCGCTGCAACCGTCATCGACAGCAGCGCGACCGCTGCACAGACCAACCGCTTGAACGAAACCATGAGACCTCTCGACCGACCCGATTTGCCGGGTCTTCTATAGGACGGCGATGCCTTTGAGAAGGTTCGTCGATTCGAGACAGGAAAATCCCCGCGGGCCGGGACCCGCGGGGATTTCGTCGCAACTCCCTCGTCGCGTTACTTCAGCACCAGCGCCGTGAACGGATAGACATAGGCCTGCAACGTCACGAGCACGCCGACGAGACAGGCGAGCACGATCGAGTGCCAGAACACGAAGCGCAGGATGGTGCCTTCGTGGCCATACCAGTTGGTGGCGGTGGAGGCGACCACGATCGACTGCGCGTCGATCATCTTGCCCATGACGCCGCCGGACGAGTTCGCCGCGCCCATCAGGATCGGCGACAGGCCGAGTTGCTGGGACGTGATCTTCTGGAGATTGCCGAACAGGATGTTCGAGGACGTATCCGACCCGGTCAGAGCCACGCCCAACCAGCCGAGCAATGTGCCGAAGAAGGGGTAGAGCACGCCGGTTGCGGCAAAGGCGAGACCGAGCGTCGCGTCGACGCCGGAGAGGCGCGTCAGCGTACCGATCGCGAGCATCGCCGAGATCGTGATCAGCGAGATCGCGCAGAGCCGGATGGTGCGGCCATATTCGGTCAGCAGCCGGCCCGGCCCGACGCCCATCAGGAAGCCGGAGATAATGGCCGCGATCAGCATGCCGGTGCCAGTGAAGGACAGGTAGGTAAAGCCGAACACCGCCGCCTCCTTGGTCGGCCCTGGCGCCACCGGCGGCATCTTGTTGATCATCTGGTGCAGCTCGGGAACGGGATAGTTCCAGACGAAAATCGAGTTCGCCCAAGTCTTGAAAGCGCCGTTGCCCCAGACCAGCATCACGATGCAGACGATGATCCACGGCAACAACGCGCTGAACAACTCACCGGAGGTGAGCGGCGTCTTGTCGAGCGGCTTTGCAGCCGCCATCGTGGCCGCCGATTCATCGCGGCCGCGCAGCGCCGGCGACAGCCAGAGCTGCCTCGGCTGCCAGACGCGCAGGAACAGGATCAACGCGCCCATCGAGATCAGCGATGCGCCGATGTCGACGATCCAGGGATTGACGTAGTTCGAGATCACGAATTGCGGGATCGCGAAGGAGACGCCGGTGACGAGAATCGCCGGCCAGATGTCCTTCATGGCCTTCCAGCCCGCAAACGCCCACACCACCCAGAACGGCACGATCAGCGAGAAGAACGGCAATTGCCGTCCGACCATCGCGCCGAGGATGTAGGGATCGAGCCCCGTGACCGAGGCGAGCCCCTGGATCGGCGTGCCCAGCGCGCCATAGGCGACCGGCGCCGTGTTGGCGATCAGCGACAGACCGGAAGCTGCAAGCGGCGAGAAGCCGAGGCCGATCAGCACCGCGCCGGTGATCGCAACCGGCGTGCCGAAGCCCGAGGCGCCCTCGAAGAAGGCGCCGAATGAAAAGGCGATCAGCAGCAATTGCAGCCGCCGGTCCTCGGTGACGCCGCCGACCGCGCGCTTGAGAAGCTCGAAGCGTCCGGTCGTCACCGTCACCTGGTAGAGGAAGATGACGTTGAGAACGATCCAGCCGATCGGAAAGAAGCCGGTCACGATGCCGAGGATCGAGGCGCGGATCGACATGTTCACCGGCATGGTGAAGACGAAGATCGTGATCAAATTGGTCACGATCACGGCGATGACCGCGGCGATATGAGCCTGAACGCGCCCGCTCGCGATCAGGACCAGCAGCGTGACGACAGGTACCGCCGCCGCGATGGTCGACAGCACGGGGCTGTGCAGCGGATCATAGATTTGATTCCACATGGTCTTCCTCCCCCACGCATATGTGTGGCAGGCGGCCCGCGTGGACAGCCGAACCTGCTTGACGCTGGAAGCGATAACCCCCGAGTTGGATGCGAATTCCTCGCGAATGCATGCGGTTCCCGTCCGCTCACAAGCTCGCGAAGTCCCGGAGCCCCCACCCCGCGCCGTTAAAGCCCATGCTAGGGTTGCAAGCCCGCCCAAGCCAACGCAAATTGCACAATCTGCGACTTTAGTCTAAGCGCGCTTATTTCCGGCGTTGCCTCAAGCCTTTGGCTCAGGGCATTTGCCCACATCCCCTCCAGGAGACAGAGCTCTGTGAAGAACATCAGCGCCACGCTCGCGATCGTCTGGCGAATCGCCGGCCCCTATTTTCGATCCGAGGACAAATGGGCGGGTCGCGGCCTGCTCGTCGCAGTCGTTGCGATGGAGCTGGCGCTGGTAGCGATTAATGTCCTCGTCAGCCAGTGGCAGAACCGGTTCTTCAGCGCGATCCAGGAATATCAATTGGATCAGTTCGTCAGAGAAATCTGGATCTTTCTTGGCCTTGCTTCCATCTACATCGCGCTGGCGGTCTACAAGCTGTACCTGAACCAGTGGCTCCAGATTCGCTGGCGGCAATGGCTGACGAAACATTATCTCCGCGAATGGCTCGACGGTGCCACGCACTATCGCATGCAGCTCAAGGGCGACGCCGCAGACAATCCGGATCAGCGTATCACCGAGGACGTCAAGAACTTCGTCGAGCAGACGCTGGTCATCGGCCTCGGCCTGCTGTCGTCAATCGTGACGCTGGCCTCGTTCGTCGTCATCCTCTGGGGTTTGTCCAACAAGGCGCCCCTGCACCTTTACGGCACCGATATCGTCGTCCCCGGTTTTCTGGTCTGGTGTGCGCTGGTTTACGCAATCCTCGGTACGGCGCTGACGCATTGGATCGGCGCCCCGCTCATCAACCTCAATTTCGAGCAGCAGCGCTTTGAAGCTGATTTCCGCTTCAACCTGATCCGTGTGCGCGAAAATTCCGAGCAGATCGCCCTTTTGAAAGGTGAGAGCGCGGAGCGAGGCCAACTTTTGCAGCGCTTTGGTTTCGTCATCGGCAACTGGTACGCGATCATGAGCCGGACCAAGCGCCTCACCGCCTTCACGGCAAGCTACAGTCAGGCCGCAGTGATCTTTCCCTATGTGGTGGTGGCGCCGGCTTATTTCGCCAAGAGAATCCAGCTCGGCGACATGATGCAGACCGGCTCGGCGTTCGGCAGCGTGCAGGATGCGCTGTCCTTCTTCGTCACGGCCTACCGCTCGATCGCCGAATGGCGCGCGATCGTCGCGCGTCTCGACGGCTTCGAAATGTCGGTCAGCTCGGCGGTCAACCTCGCGGCACACGAGCCGACCATCAGCGTTGCACCATCGAACGGCAGGGCGATCACACTCAAGCAGTTGCTGGTGAAACTGCCGAACGGCGAGCCGCTGGTCAGCCTGGATGCCTTCGCGGTCCAGCCGACGGAGCGGGTGCTGGTGACTGGGCCATCCGGCTCCGGCAAGTCGACCCTGTTTCGGGCCGTCGCCGGCATCTGGCCGTTCGGCAGTGGGGCGATCGGCATCCCCGAGAAAACCAGGCTGATGATGCTGCCGCAACGACCATATTTCCCGATCGGCACACTCGGAGACGCCATGGTCTACCCGGCCGAGCACGGCACAATCGCGCCCGAGAGGATGGCAGAGGCGCTGACGGCGGTCGGCCTGCCACGTCTGGCAAAGCGGCTGGACGAAGAAGGCCACTGGAACCGGATGCTGTCGCTCGGCGAACAGCAACGCCTGGGATTGGCCCGCGCGCTGCTGCATGCGCCGGATTATCTGTT
Organism: Bradyrhizobium commune; assembly: GCF_015624505.1. Lineage (NCBI taxonomy): Bacteria > Pseudomonadati > Pseudomonadota > Alphaproteobacteria > Hyphomicrobiales > Nitrobacteraceae > Bradyrhizobium > Bradyrhizobium commune. The sequence continues at coordinate 6,788,703 of NZ_CP061379.1, forward strand.
CCTGGACGAGGCAACGGCCTCGCTCGACGAGCCTTCCGAGGCCCGGCTCTACCGGCTGCTGGCGGAGAAGCTGCCGCAAGCCACCATCGTCTCGATCGGCCACCGCTCGACGCTCGACGCCTTCCACACCCGCAAGGTGACGATGGTGGAGGACGGCGACATCCACGTTCTCGGCGACGAGCCGGCCAAGGCGGAGCCAAGCACGGTGCGCTAAGGCGCGAGGCACGGCGGGCCAACGGGCTATCGCATCGACAGGACCGAGGGGCGGCTCCCTTGCCCCTCGACCTGTGGTCCTTATTCAGGCCTCGTCATTGCGTGGAGCGCGTGCGCCGCTCTCTCGCTCGCACTTTGACGCGCAGGCCCCCACCTCGCCGCAAAGCAAAAGGGCGGCAGATTGCTCTGCCGCCCTCGGGAGTCGTCTCGGGAAGAAACTTACTTCAGGTTGCTCATCGCCGTCAGGTCGAAGGACAGCTTGGCAACACCAGCCGCGCCGCACCAGTTGGAGCCAGCGCCGCCCGGGTTGATCGGGGTCACGCTGGTGGTGCCAGTGGCGTTGAAAGCGCTGGTGAAGGCGTTGCAATCACCCTTGTTCAGGTCGGTGTCGGAGTAACGCAGATCCAGCGTGAACACCTTGTAGGTGAAGCCGATGCCGATGTTCCAGGTGTTGTAGTCCTTGTAGGGAATACCGTTGGCGAACACGGTGCCCGCGCCGGTGCCGTAGAAGGCGTCCGACGTACCGAACCACTGACGGCCGAACTCACCCGACACGTACATGCCGACGCCGGAGGCGCCGAAGACGGTGCTGGGCGCGGTGTACTTGGCGGTCAACGAGGCGTAGTTGCCCCAGGCACCCGAATTCAGGAAGTTCGGCGAGTAGTACTCGGTCGCGCCGACCGTAAAGCTGTCGTTGATGGTGTAGTTCACCTTGCCGTAGACTTCGAAGAAGCTGACGTCCTTCTTCATGACGTTGCCGTCGGCGAGGAAGATCGTGGTCGTGCTGACGCCGCAGACGTTGCCGCCGGGAATTCCGCCAGTGAGCACGTTGTCGGCGCAGCTTCCGCCCGGATACAGGTAGCCCCAGACGCCGATGTCGAAGGCGAACGCGCCGAAGGTCGGCCGGATACCGCCGTAGATGTCGACTTCAGCCGCGGCGCGGTTGGCGAAGGAAATGCTCTCGGCCGAGACGCCGACGTAGAGCTGCAGGTCCTTGTTGATGTTGTAGCGCGGCTCGAAATAGGCCGCCACTGACGGCTTGTGATTCGACTGCGTGACGCCGCGGAAGATGTAATCGTTCATGATCGCGCCGCCGAAGGCGACGTCCCAGGGATCAAATGCGGGCGCCGGAGGGGCCTTCATTGCCTTCAAGGGCATGTCCGCCGCGAAAGCCGAGCCCGTCACCATTGCCAGCGCCGTTGCCAACAAAGTCACTTTCTTCATTTCGATCCCCATCACCAGTTCTTACTCAGTCGGTTTCCCGGAAGCCCCCCGGGGCGTACGACCCGTCTGCAAAATTGCGTTACCGCGGCAATCTGTATTGAGGGATGCAAACCGTGAAGCAAAAAACACGTGCATCTGCCGACTTTTTAGGCGTTCCGACGATTCCACGAAAGGTTGTCAGCCTGTGTGGCTTCTGGATCACATTATTTTCACTCCGGAGTGCACAAAGAGACCGGATTATTGCGGATGCCCGCCGTCCCGTGGCGTGAGCGCGACGAATCGGGCTGGCGTCAAAAATGGCAGCCGCCCGCTGCTGCGGCAGCGATGCAAAAAGGCCGCAGCGTCGCCGCTGCGGCCTTCCTGTTGTTGATCGTCGTCCCGGGATGGAGCCAGCCCTTGGCTTAACCCTGACCCTCGGCCGGCGTCGGTTCCGCAGAAGACGAAGGCATCGCCCAGCTCGTCTCGGCGGCCGGCTCGGGAGCCGGCGCTGCCGGCTTCGGTGCGGGAGCTGCCTTCGCCTTCTTCGGAGCCGCTTTCTTCGCAGCCTTCTTCGGCGCCGCCTTCTTTGCCACCGACTTCTTGGCTGACTTCTTGGCGGCCTTCTTCGCAGATTTCTTCGCAGACTTCTTCGCGGTCTTCTTGGCAGCCTTCTTCTTCGTCGCCTTCTTCGCCGCTACGACCTTCTTGGCCTTTTTGGCCTTCTTGCTTTTTTTCTTTTTCGCTTTCGCCATCGTGGTCCTCCTGTTGCCGCCGAACAATGGTCGATCAGGCGTCCTTCTGCCGTCACCTCGGGAGGAAAGCTCAGCTCGACGCAGTCAATGCCGGCCGCGACCCGCCCGTAGCCCAATCGAGAAGCTCAATCGTGTGTACGACCGGAACTGACGTGCCACTGGCAATCTGCACCATGCAGCCGATATTGCCCGCGGCAATCATGTCCGGCTTGACGCTTGCGATGTTGGCGACCTTGCGATCACGCAACCTGCCCGCAAGCTCGGGCTGGAGAATGTTGTAGGTCCCCGCCGAACCGCAACACAAATGACTCTCCGGGACATCTTTCACCACGAATCCATTCTTGGAAAGCAATTCTTTCGGAAGGCTCGTGATTTTCTGTCCGTGCTGCAGCGAACACGCGGAATGATAGGCCACGACGACGTTGTCCTGTCGCGTCGTCGGAGCTAGTCCGAGCACGGCGACGTATTCGGTGATGTCCTTTGCGAGCGCGGAAACCCGCGCGGCATCGGCGGCAAGCGCGTGGTCCTCGCGCAGCAGATAGCCGTAGTCCTTGATCATGGTGCCACAGCCGGACGCCGTCACCAGGATGGCGTCGAGCCCCTCGCCTGCCGCCTCCGCACTCCACGCCGCGACATTGGCGCGGGCGCGTGCGAGCGCATCGTCGTCGTGGCCGAGGTGATGGGTCAGCGCGCCGCAGCATTGCTCGTCCCTGACCAGCACGACCTCGATGCCGTGGCGGGTGAGAAGGCCGATGGCCGCCTGGTTGATGCGTGGCGCCAGCACCTGCTGGGCGCAGCCCTGGAGCAACGCGACCCGGCCGCGCTTCTTGCCGAGCGCTGCGAACACGCTGCCCGGGAGAGGGCCAGGCGACGGCAGCCGGTCTGGGGCCAGCGCCAGCATCGCCTTGATGCGCTGGATCAGACCGGGCGTCGCCGACGGCCGCGGGGTCGGCAGGAAGACGGCGAAGGGCCGGGCCAGCCTCGCCAGCCGCATGCTGAGGCGGAACCGCTGCGGATCGGGCAGCACGAAGGCGAGCACCTGCCGCAACAGCCGCTCGACCAGCGGCCGCTGATAGCTCTGCTCGATCCTGACCCGCGCCTGGTCGACGAGGTGCATGTAGTTCACCCCAGAGGGGCAGGTCGTCATGCAGGACAGGCACGACAGGCAGCGGTCGACATGCTTGACCACCTCGGCTGTCGGCGCCTGGTCCTTCTCCAGCATCTCCTTGATCAGGTAGATGCGGCCGCGCGGGCTATCGAGCTCGTCGCCGAGCAGCACATAGGTCGGACAGGTTGCAGTGCAGAAGCCGCAATGGACGCAGGCGCGCAGGATCTTGTCGGCCTCCGCGATGTCGGGATCGGCGAGCTGCGCGAGTGAGAATTCGGTCTTCATGCCACAGCGCCCCGCGTCTGCCGTCCACGGTTCAAAATGGTCTTCGGATCGAAACTGGCGCGGACCCGCTCGCTCAGGGCGGCAACCCCGGGTGCCTGCGGATGGAACACATCGATCGCACGCCTGACATCCTCGGCCGCCCGGATCAGCGTTGCGTGCCCGCCGACGGCATTGGCGTGCAGGCGCACGGCCGGCGCATGCGCATCGCCCTTCGGCGGCAGCGCCGCCCAGATCAGCCCGCCGCCCCAATCGTAGATCACGTCGCCGCCGGTCTCGCGCGCCAATTGCGCACCGAGCGCCGCGCCTGAGGCCGGCGGACAAACGATCCGCCAGACCGGCCAGGCGCCGAGCGCACCGCTCGCCGCAAATGGCAGCACGTCGCGGACCATCGCCCACAACGCGGCGGACGCCGCGTCGTCGATCAGGGTCGCAGTTCCGAACGGCGCCAGCAATTCGCGGAGCGAGCCAGCCCGGTGGGCGGCGGAGGCCGTGATGCCCTCAAGCCGCAGCGCGGTCAGCGCCTCACCCTGGCCCGCGATATCGCCGAGCCCGTCAGTGCTGGCCCGGAACGCCGATTTCGGCAGGTGCGCCGCAGCAGAGACATCGAAGGGCGAGCCGAGCGCCGCGGTCATGGCCTTGTTGGCCGTGGCATCGTCGAGCCCGCGCAACAGCAACGTCCGCTCGGCCTCCGGCTTTGGCATCACCTTCAGCGTCACCTCGGTCATCACCGACAGCGTTCCCCAGGAACCCGCCAGCAGCTTGCAGAGATCGTAGCCGGTAACGTTCTTCACCACCTTGCCGCCGGTCTTGAAGCTGTCACCGAAGCCCGAGACCGCATGCGCCCCCAACAGATGGTCGCGCGCCCCGCCTGCCTTGATGCGGCGCGGGCCGGCAAGGCCCGCCGCGATCATGCCGCCGATGGTGCCCAGCGCGGGCGTGCCCAAGAGCGGCGCGGTGTTGATCGGCTCGAAGGCGAATTGCTGGTTCTTGGCGTCGATCAGCGACAGCACGTCGGCCAGCGGCGCGCCGGCCTGGAGCGTGACAATCAATTCGTTGGGTTCGTAGGACGTGACCGCGTTCAGCGCGGAGAGGTCGAGCACGGCGTTGGTCGCCATCGCGTGGCCGATGCTGCGCTTGCTGCCATGACCGATGATCTCGAGCGGCTGCTCGTTGGCAATCGCCGCGCGCACAACCTCTTCGACGTCTTTGGCGTCTCTGACCCTGAGCGTATCCACGCTGCTAGCGGGTAACGAAATTCGTCGCCAAAATCAAATGCGGCGTGACGCCGGCGATCATTGCCGGCGCGATGGCGGTCCGGCCCGCGACGAAAATCCATCAGGCCCCCCTGCGAGATCCAACCGCAACGCTTCGATCATGGTCGAAGCGTTCACGACATCGACACTTCGATCACCGGCGAACCAAACCCTGCGGGCCATCGCTACAAGGTTGCGCCATGGATGTCGTCGTCATCTCAAGCCCAGATCTCAAGCCCAGCAGCAAGGAGCGAGGACCATGAACCACTATGCCACGCAGAAATCGATCAGCGACGCCGTCGACGGCGGCGGCCTGCTCGTCGTCGCGCAATGGGAGGCGAAGCCGGGCGAGTCCGACAAAATCGCCGCGATCCTCGACCGCTTCCTGCCGGAGGCGCAGCGCGAGGACGGCGTCAAGCTGTTCCTGATCTCGCGCGCCAAAGAGAATCCGGCTCAGTTCCTGTTCTACGAGCTGTTCCGCGACGAGGCGGCGTTCAAGGCGCATCAGGAGAGCGCACATTTCAAGACCTACATCGCCGGCGAAGCCCTGCCGCTGCTGGCGAAGCGCGAGCGGGCGCAATACGGGATGCTGTGAGCCTGAACGCTCCAAGCACCGCGGCTTGAGCCGCGGTGCTGCGTGCTAGATGATCGCGCGCAGCGGTGATTTCCGCAGAATCAAGGCCGACGCCGCGAAGCTGCCGATGGCCGCCAGCATGGTCAGCGAGAACGCCTTTGCGATCGCCCCCATCGGCAGCATGTGCAGGAGCAGCGCAAAGCCGATCAGGATCGGCGGATGGATCAGATAGACGCCGAACGCGTTGTCGGAAAGCCATTTGGCGACCGGCCCCTGCGCGTCGAAATAGCGGCGATAGATTGCGAGCATCACGAGCCCCATGCCGACGCAGACCAGCGCCTCCCACAGGCACCTTCCGGCGCTGACGAGATTGAAGCCGCCGGCATAAAGCGTGGTATCGCCGCTCAAGCCGCCGCCGAACAGCACGAGCGCTGCGAACAGCGGCACCGAGAGCGCCAGCGCGCACAGCCCCCAACGGCTGCAGGACCGCTCGGCAAGCTCCGCCATCCAATTGCCGCGATAGCCGAACGCACCCGCCGTGAACATCAGGACATATTGCGGAAAGTCGCCGGGATGGACGTTAAGCACCGAGGCGTCGGCATGCACGGCGAGGCGAACGGCAAATGTCGCTACGGCCATCGCAATAATGAACAGCACGATCGCAGTCCCGCGTGGCGTGACTGCCCATTCTCGCCACCCTGACAGGCGAACCAAGCCATAGGCAAGCGAGAACAGGAGCAGCGCCGCGCAGAACCACATCGGGCCGGTCTCGGAGAGCCACTCGCCGTCCTGAAGATGGGTCAGCCATTGATGGCCGAAGCCGCCTTTGCCCCAGGTCTTTGACAGGAAATACTGCGTCAGCGGGCCGATCACGAGCATGTAGAGCAAGGTCGGCAGTCCGAGCCGGATCAGCCGATCGCGGGCGAAGGCGGCAAATCCCTTCCGGTCGAACGAGGCGGCAGCGAAATAGCCGGCGATAAAGAACAGCACGGCCATGAAGAAGGCCTGAAGGAAGCTCTGGTAGATGCCGAAGGAGAGCGCGGTGCCGAAGCCCGTCGCCTGCCGGTCCACATAGTACCAATTGCCGAAGGGACTGTAGGTGTCGACCGCGTGCATGCTGAGCACGAGAATAATCATCGACCAGCGGATGTTGTCGATGAACAAGAGCCGCGAGGCCGCAGGCGCTACGGTGCTCTCCGACGTGGCATTCACCGCAACGTCCGCCATGTCGCCACCATGCCAGACAGACCGGCCCTCAGAACCGCGGGATGTCCGGGAATGCGACCTTGCCGGCATGCACATGCATGCGGCCGAGCTCGGCGCAGCGATGCAGGGTCGGAAACACTTTTCCGGGATTGAGCAGGCCTTGCGCATCGAAGGCGCATTTCAACCGCTGCTGCTGGTTGAGGTCGATCTCGCTGAACATGTCGCCCATCAGGTCGCGCTTCTCGATGCCGACGCCGTGCTCGCCGGTGAGCACGCCGCCGAACTCGACGCAGGCGCGCAGGATGTCGGCGCCGAAGGCTTCGGCGCGCTCGATCTCGCCGGGCTTGTTGGCATCGTAGAGGATCAGCGGGTGCAGATTGCCGTCGCCGGCATGGAACACGTTGGCGCAGCCGAGCTGGTATTTTTCACCGAGCTCACGGATGCGCGCCAGGGCCTTCGGCAGCGCGCCGCGCGGGATGGTCCCGTCCATGCAGAGATAGTCGGGCGAGATGCGGCCGACGGCGGGAAACGCAGCCTTGCGGCCGGCCCAGAACAGATTGCGCTCGGCCTCCGAGGTCGAGATCTGGCAGCTGGTCGAGCCGCAGGCATTTGCAATCGTCTCGACACGCGTGATCAGCTCATCGACCTCGACGGACGGGCCGTCGAGCTCGATGATGAGCAGCGCATCGACATCGAGGGGATAGCCGGCATGGACGAAGGCCTCGGCGGCGTGGATCGCCGGCTTGTCCATCATCTCCATGCCGCCGGGGATGATGCCGGCGCCGATGATGCGCGCGACGCATTCGCCGGCCGCCTCGACTTCGGCGAAGCCGACCATCAGCGCGCGCGCCGTCTCCGGCTTTTGCAGGATGCGCACCGTAATCTCGGTGATGACGCCGAGCAGGCCCTCGGAGCCGGTGATGACGCCCATCAGATCGTAGCCGGAATTTTCGCACCCCTTGCCGCCGATGCGCAGGATCTCGCCGCTCATCAGGACGATCTCGCAACCGAGCACGTTGTTGGTGGTCATGCCGTATTTCAGGCAGTGCACGCCGCCGGAATTTTCCGCGACATTGCCGCCGATCGAGCAGGCGATCTGCGAGGACGGATCGGGTGCGTAATAGAAGCCGGCATGGACGACCGCCTGGCTGATCGCGAGATTGGTAACGCCGGGCTCGGTAACGACGACGCGGTTGTCGAAATCGATCTCGCGGATGCGCTTGAACTTGCCGAGCCCCAACAGCACGCCGTCTTCCAGCGGCAGCGCGCCGCCGGACAGCGAGGTACCGGAGCCGCGCGGCACCACCTTGATACCCTGGGCGGCACAATACTTCAGAACCAGCGAAACCTGCTCGGTCGTATCGGGCAGCACCACGACCATCGGCGGCTGGCGATAGGCGGTCAGCCCGTCGGACTCATAGGCCCGCATCTCGGCCGCGCTGTCGATCACACCCTCACCTGGCACGATGGCGCGCAAGGCTGCAATGATCTCGGCGCGGCGCGCGAGCACGGCCTGGTCGCTCGCAGGCATCATGATGGCCATGATTTATCCTTCCGGCTCGCGCCGCACATTTGAATTGTTGCTGGCAAATCAACCACGTCTGCGACGATTTGGGTAGGCCATCCGAAAGTCCGAGCTGCGATCTTCCGCGACTTCGCTCTGGGACAAGTGGGAAATGATGAAACCTGTCATGGTTTCGTGGCTTGTCCAAGCCGAGCGGGCCATGCCAGAAATGACGGGTCCGACGATCGCCGACGAGACTAAGAGCCCCACCGGGAAAGAGACGAAGAGCACCCTATGAAAAAACTGACTTTTGGCGCGCTGATGATCCTCACCGTCACTGCCACGGCCTCCAGCGCGATGGCGCAGGATGTCGCGGCCGGCAAATCGTCGTTCAACAAGTGCCTGGCCTGCCACGCGATCGGCGAAGGCGCCAAGAACAAGGTCGGCCCCGAGCTCAACGGCATCGACGGCCGCAAGTCCGGCACCGCGCCCGACTATAATTATTCCGATGCGAACAAGAATTCCGGCATCACCTGGGGCGAGGCGGTGTTCAAGGAGTACATCAAGGACCCCAAGGCCAAGATTCCCGGCACCAAGATGGCGTTCGCCGGCGTCAAGAACGAGACCGAGATCAACAATCTCTGGGCCTATGTCTCGCAGTTCGACAAGGACGGGAAAACCAAGCAGTAAGCGCGAGGTGGGCGGCCGCTAATCGGCGGCCGCCTGCGCCGGAACGATTCCGTCGATCATCGTCTCGACTTCCGCCTTTACGAGCTCCGGCACGGCGTTCTGCACCATGTGGCCGAGATCGGGTAGCACGATCAGCTTGGCATTTGGGACCATCGCTGCGAACGGGCGCGCGTGGATATCGGTCTTCACGGTCTTGTCGGGCTGGCCGGCGATGATCGTCACCGGCACCTTGATCTCGCCGTAGCGGGCGACTTGCGCAGCGACCGACGCCTTCAACGTCACCAGGTCGTAGGCATTGGCGATGAACTCGCGCGGGCGCAGCAACAGCGGCGTCGCGGACTCCGTCACGAAACCGTCCGGCATCGTCTGCGGCAGGAAGACGTTGCGCGCACCGGAGTCGGTGACGAAATAGCCCAGCGGCAGCGTGATGGTGTAGGCAAGCAGCGGGCCGATCACCGGCGTTGCAATGATCTCGTTGTAACGGCCGACGCCGCCGCGCCAGGGATGGGTGACGGGCGCCAGCATCACGAGGCCGGCGACGCGGCGCGGGTGATCGAGCGCCAGCCGCGCGCCGAGTGCACCGCTCCAGGAATGCACGACAAAGACGGCGCGATCGATCCCGAGCTTCGTCAGCGCCTCGTCGATCATCCGCGCCTGGATCTCGGGCGTCGAATCCCCTCGTCTGGCGCGCGTGCTCCAGCCGTGGCCGGGACGATCGATCAGGATGACGCGACGCTGCTTCGCGAGGAGATCGCCGAGCGGGTGCCGCATCACTTCGAGATTGGAGCTTGCGCCGTGCAGCATCACGATCGGCAGGCCCGCCTCGCGCGGGCCGATATCGACGATGTGAAGCGTTGCACCGCCGACCTCGATCATCCGCCCCTGGGGAGGAAAAGCCCGCTGCACGGCGACGATGCCGGCCTGCGTGACCAGCGCCAACACGACCAGCGCCGTCACGGCTGACATCACGATCATGGAGAGAGTCCGGGCAATCCAGGGCACATGGCAGCTACGGGTCTTGGCAGGAGGCAGTTTCGTCTGATGGGCATCGGCGCCTCCACCGGAAATGCCGGGGCTGTGGATATGTGCATAATCTCGGCCAGCAAAAACGCAATGAAATCAACGATCCTCCCGTGTGACACATAAGCCTCGGACCAGCTTCATGCAGTCGTCATCGCGGCTTCCATATAATCGCCACGGTCGGTTCCGCCATTTGGACGCGGGTGGGCGCCGATCCTCCTCGCAACCCCAGGGGATGCAGGAAAGGCCGGCAGGATTTGTCCTGGTTTGAACCGGAGGATTTTTCGATGAGCTTCAGATCGAACGACACCGCGATCGACGAGATCGTCGCGAGCTGCAACGGCGATTTGCGAGGTGCCGTCCGGGCGCTGCTCCTGATCAACGAGCATCTCGAGACCGAGCTCGCGAAGGCTTATGCCGCAGCAGTCGATCGTGGCCTCGCCGAACGCGGCGGCAGCGTACTGCATTAGCCCTAGTTCGTGCCGTCCTCGGCCTTCTCGTCGTCGGGCGTGGGCGCGGGACAGGCGCGGATGGTCGAGCGCGCAAGCCTCGCATCGGCCTTGGACTTGTAGGGGCCGTCGCCGAACCAGATGTCGCCGTTGATGACCGGATTGCTGGTCACGATGTCGCATTTGCCGGTGGCGCGATTGCCGACCACCCAGAACAGTCCATCGGCGAGGCTCGCCGTCCCCGACGCCAACAGCAAGCTACCTGCAAGGATCATATGCTTCATGGCTGTGCTCCTGCCATGCAGAGGTAGGCCCGTGGCTGTATCGCCGATAGCCCTCGCATCGCGACGCCTTCGATCGTGGTTAATCCACGCGCGCCACGATCGCTCGAAAGATGATCGAGTTAGAGGCTAGATGTCGCGGCCTTCGACCTTCTCGGTCAGCGACTTGACCTGTTCGGGAATCTTCTCGAGATGCGGATTGACGGCCAGCGCCTTGCGATAGGCCTCCAGCGCCCGCTTCTCGTCGCCGACCTCCTGCATGATCATGCCGAGCCCTGCCAGCGCGCCGAAATGACGGGGCTCCCGGATCAACACCTCGCGGATGTCGGCGAGCGAGCGGGCATAGTCGTTCTGCATGTAATAGAGCGTGGCACGCCGGTTCCAGGCCTCGATGTAGTCGGGCCGGAGCTTGATGACGGAATCCAGGAGCTTGATCGCGACGTCGATCTTCTGCGCGTCAACTGCGGCCTTGGCCCGCGCCATCAACAGCGCTGCGGTGTCGCTCGGGGTCTGGAGCCAGATCGCCCAGATCCGCGCCTCGACATGCTTGGCGCTGACATCGTCAGGCGCGGCCTTCAGCGCGCCGAACAGGAAATCCAGATTCTTGGTGCGATCGATCTTGGGCAGCTTGGCCGGCGCCTCCGGCAGCTTCTTCTGCTGCTTCGCCGACGGGGCCGGATCGTCCTGCGCCAGAGCCGGCGCGAGGCCCAAGGCGCCCAGAGCGAGGGCCAGACACAAGGTGCGCGCGAAAAGGAATCTCACTGCCATGATCAAAGTCTAAACGCGCAAAGCCGCCCTTGCCAAGCAAAGGCGGCGTCAAACTCGTGTGAGACCGTGGTCTTGCGGGGCGCGCGCGGCGTCCGCGAGGGCAAGCTCAGCCCTGGCGAGCCTTGAAGCGGCGCTGCACCTTGTTGATCACATAAACCCGGCCCTTGCGGCGGACCAAGCGGTTGGCGCGGTGACGACCGCGCAGCGATTTCAGCGAGTTACGGACCTTCATGGCAGAATCCTGAACGTTCGAAAGGCCGTGTTCGGCACTACCGTTTCGGCACGCGCGAATGTGGCAAAATGAGATCTTTCCCGCTGGCGGACCGGCCGCCCGGGATGGGGCGGTTTCTAAGCCATGGTGGGACCGCATGTCAATGCAAACAGCCCCCCAGCCAGCAAATCCTTGAAAACAACCCCATGCACAGTAAGGAACCGGCCGTTTTCACAATGGAAATTCGACCATGGCCTCGCCGGTCGCGACCCCCTCCTCGTTCTGGTTCCGGACCACGACGTCGATCACGACCCAGCGCGATTTGGCGGTGACCTGCTTCGCCTTGATGATGCCGGAGGGCCGGATGGTGTCGCCGGGCCGGACCGGCTTCAGCCATCTTGTCTCGAGCCGGCGGTGGATGGCACCGGCCGGATAGGCCCAGTCGGTGATCATGCGGGAGATCAGGCCGAAATTGTTCATGCCGTGCATGATCACGCCGCCGAACTGGGTCTTGCCGAAACTGCCCTTCATGTAGTCGTCGTCGAGATGCAGCGGGTTGTAGTCGAGCGAGGCATCGCAGAACAGGCGGATGGAGTCGCGGGACACGGCGAAACCTGGCCCTTCGATGGTATCGCCGGCGTTGAGGCTTTCAAACGTCACGGTCATGGCCATCTCCTCATATCGGCCTGATGGTCCAGCCGCGGCCGGAGCAGATCACCTCGCCCGCCTGATTGAAGAAGACATTGTCGTGAACGACGAACAGTCGCTCGCGCTTGATGAACTTGTCGAGCGCGCGGGCCTCGAGCCGGATGACATCGCCGGGGCGCGCCGGAACATTGTAGCTCCAGGACTGCCCGGCATTGACCGTGCCCGGCGAACGCATCCAATCGTCCGCAGGCGTGCAGGCGAACATCAGCATGATATGGATCGAGGGTGGCGCAATCAGCCCGCCGTAGCGGGTCGTCTTCGCGTAGGCCTCGTCGAAATAGAGCGGATGGGTTTCGCCGACCGACCTGCAATAGAGCGCGATCGCCTCGTGGGTGAGCGTATAGGGGATGGTCCTGCGCGGCTCACCCGGGACGATCTCGTCCCATCCCTTGCGCGACTGCGCGTCCTTCCAAAAATCGGTCTCAAAGGCTTGCGCCTCAGCCATTTTCGGCCTCCCCTTGCCTTTATTGTTGCCGAAAACAGTAGCGCAGGGACCGCCGCCCACCAATGCCCCCGTGAGGGCACTTGCCAAATTCGTTATATCATATAATCAATTTGGCAACCGGTCGGGAGGACACCAATGCCGAAGCTGAAGCTGCCGAATATCGACGACGTCGTCGCCATCGACATCCACACCCATGCCGAGGAGCCCTGCGGCTGCCATGCCGACGACGGCTATGACGACTTCCAGGCGCAGATGGCGGAGTATTTCAAGTCGCCCAACAAGCATCCGCCGACCGTGCCGGAGACCGCGGCCTATTACCGCTCCAAGAACATCGCCGCCGTGATCTTCCCGGTCGACGCCGAACGCGAGACCGGCTTCCGCCGCTACAACAATTACGAGATGATCGAGGCCGCCTCCGACCATCTCGACGTCCTCATCCCCTTCGTCTCGATCGACCCGCACAAGGGCAAGCTCGGCGCACGCGAGGCGCGCAAGCTGATCGAGGACTACGGCGTGCGCGGCTTCAAATTCCATCCGACCATGCAGGGTTTTTACGCCAACGACCGCATGGCCTATCCGCTCTACGAAGAGATCAACAATGGCGGCGCGATCGCGCTGTTCCACACCGGCCAGACCGGCGTCGGCTCCGGCATGCCCGGCGGCATGGGCATGCGGCTGAAATATTCCAACCCGATGTACATGGACGACGTCGCGGCCGATTTCCCCGACCTCAAGATCATCCTCGCCCACCCTTCCTTCCCCTGGCAGGAAGAGGCGCTGTCGGTCGCGACCCACAAGCCGAACGTCTATATCGACCTCTCGGGCTGGTCGCCAAAATACTTCCCGCCGATCCTGGTGCGCTACATCAACTCGATCTTGCAGGACAAGATGCTGTTCGGCTCGGACTGGCCGGTGATCACGCCGGACCGCTGGCTGTCGGACTTCGCCAAGATCGAGATCCGCGACGAGATCCGGCCGAAGGTGCTGAAGGCGAACGCAAGGAAGCTGCTGGGGATCTAAATCTGGGATTTGGCCGTTGCCAAACCGGCGGCCATGTCCTTGACCTTTGCCCAAGTTGTCGCCCTGAACGATGGACGGTTTTCCGCGCGTGCGAGCCAATTGACCAGCTTGGAGTGCTTCGCCGTCAGTTCGTGCCATTCCGGCGTTTGCGCGAAGAAATCGAAGTGCGGCGCGACCATCAGATCAGCCAGACTGATGTTGTCTCCGCCGAACCAATCCGCCTCGCCAAGCAGGCGCGCCAGCTCGGTGAATACAACATGCGCGCGCGGCATCGCCTCAAGCACCGCGTCCTCGTCGGTCGGCTGCCCGAATAGCAACGGCCGAATGACGCGCTGGAACGTGATGATGTTGCCGCAGCCCTGGAAGAGATACCAGTCGACGATGTTCATCACCTGGTCCATCCGCGCCGCCGCTCTGGGATCGGCCGGTGTCAGCGCGGGCTGCGGCAGAACACGGTCGAGATAGCGCAGCACGGCCTGGGTTTCGTAGACCGAGAACGCGCCATGATCGAGCACGGGCATGCGGCCGAACGGATGGCGCGAGAGATGCTCCGGCTGCCGTGATGTCCCGGGCTGGAGCGCGACAAGCCGCCAATCGGCGCCTTTCTCTTCAAGCGCAGCCATGGCAGCGCGGGCATACGGACTGCCCGGCGTGGCGTGAACGACAAACTCCGACATGTGACGGCCTTTTGGTTTGGGGCCGTCCTTGCGCGATCATTGCAGTTTCGAAGCGGCCGGCGGCGAGACGACCTCGCCTTACAGCCGAGTTTAGCTCAAGATCCCGCCAATAGCGAATGACCGACACGGCGATTCTCCGTGTTGTCGAGTCTGGATGTTTTCGTCGGTTGCGGCACTGGCCAGTAGCCGGCCCTTCCCGCTATGTTCGATGCACCGATCACATCGGGCCGATGCCCAGATCAGCTAGCCGTTTTTGTCGTGAGTATGCCGCCGGATGAAAGACATTTTCGCTCTCAAGCTGTTTACGCGCGTGGCGCGGCTGGGCAGCTTTTCGGCGGCGGCACGGGAGTGCAACCTGTCGCAATCCCAGGCCTCGCGCATCGTTGCCGATCTCGAAGAATCGCTCGGCGCGCGCTTGTTGTCGCGCACCACCCGCGCGGTGGTGCCGACCGAGGCGGGAAGCGAATTCCTGGCCAAGATGGAGCCGATTCTGGACGCGCTCGACGAGGCCGAGCAAAGCGTGCGCGAAGGCGGCGAGCTGCGTGGCACCTTGCGGCTCGGCATGCCCTCCAGCATGGCCATCCGCGAAGTCATTCCACGGCTCACCCCCTTCGCCGCAAAATATCCCAAGCTGAACATTCAGGTCCTGCTCGATGACAAGCGGCAGGATTTGGTGCGCGAAGCCGTCGACGTCGCCATTCGCATTGGCCGCCTCACCGACTCCAGCGCGACCGCCAGGCTCATTGCCAGGATCACGCGCGTGATCGTCGCTGCGCCCTCCTATCTCGCGCAAGCGGGCATGCCGGAGGTGCCCGCAGACCTTTCGCGCCACCGCATCATCGGCGGGCCCGCGACGCTGGTGCCGACCGCTTGGCAGTTCGAGCGGGACGGCAAGACAGAAACGCTGGAGCTGTCGCCGCACCTCTCCACCAATGACAATGAAGCCACCGTTGCGGCCGCCACCGCCGGCATGGGCATCACCTCCACGCAGCAATGGGCTTGCCGCCGCGAATTGCAAAGCGGTGCATTGGTCAGGCTGATGCCGGATTGGAAAACGCGGGACATTCCCGTGCACGCCTATTTTCCAGCTGGCCGCGCCACCCGCGCAGCAGCGCGTGCCCTGATCGATTTCCTCGCCGGCGAGTTTCGCCGGGAGGAGGAGCAAGCGACAAAAGCGGCAAAGACGGACTGAATTGCCGACGGTACTGTGTCGCGTCAGGCGATAAGCCGTCCCGCCGCAGAACTAAACCCGATCGATTTCAAAGCGCTTTGGGGTTTTCGGTCAGTCCGCCGCGCGACCATGGGGCTGAATGGCCGCCGGCCGCCTATGTGGATCGTACATAAATCTTAGCGAAAACCGATGGCTACAGGCATCTGCTGACGCCGGGTACCCATTCTCCACCGACGACGGGCTTCGAACACGGCCGGTCCCAACAGGAGAATGAAGATGAACGACCTTCTCGCCTTCGCCGTTGAAGCCCATGGCGGTCTCGCCCGCTGGGACGCCTTCTCCCGCCTGCGGGCCGAGCTCTCGGTTGGCGGTGCCATCTGGCAGATCAAGCAGCAGCCCGGCCTGCTCACCGACAAGGTGTTCGAGATCGACACGCATGCCGAGCGGCTTTCGATCACGCCGTTTGCAACTCCGAAGCATCGCAGCGTGTTTGTGCCGGATCGCCTCACGCTGGAATCCCTCGACGGCACTGTTTGCGAGATGCGCAACGATCCCGAGACGGCCTTCAAAGGCCAGGTCCGGGAAACGCCGTGGGACAAATTCCACGTCGCCTATTTCGTCAGCGAAGCGCTATGGACCTACCTGACTTCGCCGTTCCTCTACACCTATCCGGGCTTCGTCAGCGAGGAGATCGAGCCCTGGCAGGAGAACGGCGAAACCTGGCGCCGTCTCCAGGTGACCTTCCCCGATTACATCAGGAGCCATACCCGCACGCAGGTCACGCATTTCGGCCCCGATGGCCTGATGCGGCGCCATGACTACACCGTCGACATCCTCGGCGGCGCGACGGGCGCCAACTACACCACCGACTACCGTACCTTCCAGGGCATCAAGATGCCGACCAAGCGCCGCATCTACGCCTACGACGATGCGATGCAGAAGGTGCCCGATCCGCTGCTGGTCTCGCTCGATTTCGGCAAGCTGTCCTTCAGCTAAGCCCCTTCAACCCATCTCACACCATCCTCAACCCAAACCAACCAAACCGACTTCAACCCAAAGGAACTGTGTCATGACCAAGCTCATCCGTAACCTGCTCGCCGCCACCACCGCTCTCACCACTCTTATCGGCTTCGCCCCGGCCCAGGCCGCTCCCCCCGGTGCGACCAAGAACATCGTGCTGGTGCACGGTGCCTTCGTCGACGGCTCAGGCTGGAAAGCGATCGCCGAGATCCTGCGCAAGCGCGGCTACAATGTCAGCATCGTGCAACCGCCTGAAACCTCGCTCGAGGACGACGTCGCCGCGACCAACCGTGTGCTCGACGGACTGGATGGTCCAGCGGTGCTGGTCGGCCACAGCTATGGCGGCGTCATCATCACAGTGGCCGGCAATCATCCGCAGGTGAAGAACCTGGTCTACGTCGCGGCGTTGCAGCCCGACGCTGGCGAAAGCGCTGGCCAATTGCTCGGGAGCAAGCCGGCTGCCACCAACTACATCGTGCCTTCCAAGGACGGCTTCCTGACCATTCAGCGCGAACACTTCCAGGATGCTTTCGCGGCAGACCTTCCGAAAGCCGAGGCCGACTTCATCGGTGCCTCGCAGGTGGCGACGTCGGGCAAGGCACTCTCCACGCCTGTCACCTCGCCGGCGTGGAAGGTGAAGCCGAGCTTTGCGATCGTTGCGACGCAGGACCGGGCCATCAACCCGGACCTCGAACGCTCGATGTATACGCGATCGCATGCGGTGACGACCGAGATCGCCGCAAGCCACGCCGTCTACATCTCGCAGCCGGCTGCGGTCGCCAAGGTGATCGAACAGGCTGCGGCCGCCGCCGTCACGCACTGAACCGAACACCTCCAGCCATCCCACAAACACGCAATTTGCCACGCGCCGGCGAGCACCGGATGACGACGCTCGCCGGACGATCCCAACCACAGGAGAAGAAACCATGTCCAAACTCTACAGCCCCGTCCAGATCGGTGCGATCCGTCTGGACCATCGTATCGTCCAGGCCCCGCTAACCCGGCTTCGTTCCGACCAACCCGGCGACGTCCCGGGCGCCATGATGGTGAAGTACTACGCGCAGCGCGCCTCGAAAGGTGGCCTGCAGATCGCCGAAGCCACGCCCGTCTCGGTGCAGGGCCGCGGCTATCTCGGCGCGCCCGGAATCTACAGCGACGCGCAGGTCGCGGGCTGGCGCAAGGTTGTCGACGCCGTTCACGCCAAAGGCGGCGTGATCGTCCTGCAGCTCTGGCACGTCGGCCGGCAGAGCCATGTGTCGATGACCGGCGGCGTTGCGCCGCTCGCGCCGTCGGCCGTTCCGGTCGAAGACCTCGTCTTCACCAGGGATGGTTGGATCAAGGCCTCACCGAACCGCGCGCTCGAGGTCGCCGAGATCAAGGAGATCGTCGAGCAATTCCGCCAGGGTGCGATCCGCGCCAAGGCAGCCGGCTTCGACGGCGTCGAGATTCACGGCGCCAACGGCTATCTGATCGATCAGTTCTTGCAGGACGGTTCGAACAAGCGGACCGACAGCTACGGCGGGTCGATCGAGAACCGCACGCGTTTCCTGCTCGAGGTCACCGAGGCCGTCACCTCGGTCTGGAGTGGCGATCGCGTTGGCGTTCGGTTGGGTCCGAGCGGCACCTTCGGATCGATGTCCGACAGCAATCCGGATGGGCTGTTTGGCTACGCGGCTCAGCAACTCAATCGCTTCGGCCTCGCCTATCTGCACCTGATCGAACCGCGGATCGACGGATCCAAACTTCGCGCGGACGGATTGCCGCCCGTTGCCGCCCATCAGCTCCGCCGCGTCTTCAAGGGCCCGATCATTGCCGCCGGCGGTTTCGAGCGCGACAGCGCTGAGGCGATCGTTGATACCGGCGATGCCGACCTCGTCGCCTTTGGCCGGCATTTTGCCGCGAACCCGGACCTGGTGCAGCGCCTGCGCCGCAATCTGCCGCTCAACCCGCATGATCGCGACACCTTCTACGGGGGCGGCGAGCGGGGGTATACTGACTATCAGTTCCTCGCAGAGACTGCAGTCATTGCATGAAATCGACAAAGAAGGCCCGGAGCAATCCGGGCCTTTCGGTATCAGGCTCCAAACCATCGCTAGATCAACTTGTCCTCACAGACAAGATGCTGTTCGGCTCGGACGGGCCGGTGATCACGAGCTTGCACGGACCCGCACGGACGTTTCAGCCAATCCATTTGAAGGCGCGGGCGAGAAATGCAACACCATTCTCAGCTTGCCACTCCCCATGGGCCATTATTACTTTCGATGGTTCCCAACTCATCATCTTTGCTTTGGCTTCGCGGAGCTTTTTGCGGTCGACGAAGGAGAGGCGCCAATCAAGTGGCGCATATCCCGCGCCTTCCACAATCTTCGAGAGCCGCGCGAGCCATCGTTGCCAGGGCGCCCAATTCTCGAGAAGCCATCTTGATGAAAAGTTCTCGGAAAAATCTGCCAAAATCGCCGTGCGCGATGGGATGTGGAGAAAGGCGATTTCATCCATCATGAGGGAGCCGCGAACCCAGCACTGGTCGATTTGTCCAGCCCAAGCGGCCGGCGGCTCATCTGTCAGCGGCGACTGAAACGGGAGATCACTCCGCTTCCTTATCGTGGAGGCAGGTCCCCAAAGCTCCGCGTCAGGAAATGCCGCATGCCAGTCACCGAGATAAAATGGTGTATCTTGTTGGGGCTCACCAAATGTGCCGGTCGGCCGAAAGTCTGGATCTCGTTTCGCAAATTAGCGCCGAGTTCGATCGGCGACCAAATCCAAAGATCCCCATTTTGCAGGCGGACGACAACGCTGCGGGTTGGATAAGGGAAACCGTGAAAACTGACGTTGCTTCCCTCGATAATCCAGATGTTCTCGGCGATTGGAACAAAGGCTGCCATCGGGAGCACCTCTGAAGGGCATGATTGTCATCGATCCCTGGCGGGAGCCGATAGATGTCAGTCAATCCACAAATGTCTCGAATGGATCCTCTTCGGGTCAAACCCGCTACGCTCTGGTCGAGCAGATTTTCCAGTGAAGCTCCGAAACCTGCCGCGTTCGGTAAGAGTACCAACCGCTGGGCGGCGGAACGGCACCCACTCGCCTTTCCGTCTTGGATCGTTGTCTTCATCCTGTATAGTCTCGCGCCTGTAACAATCCCGAGGACCGTACAATTGAGCATCAAAGCCGTCGTCTTCGACGCCTACGGAACGCTCTACGACATCCAGTCCGTCGCCGACATCACCGAGGATGCGTTTCCGGGCTATGGCGAGATCATCACGCAGGTCTGGCGGATCAAGCAGCTCGAATACACCTGGTTGCGCTCGCTGATGCGGCGCTACCAGGATTTTTCTGCGATCACGCGCGACTCGCTTGCCTATACGCTGCGCCTGCTCGGACTCGCCTATGAGGGCGAGGCTTTCGAGCGCGTGATCGAGAAATATCTGCATCTCGATCTCTATCCGGATGCAGCAGATGCGCTTGCGGCGCTGAAGCCGCGAAAGCTTGCCATCCTCTCCAATGGCAGCCCGGACATGCTGAATGCGCTGGTGCGCAATTCCGGTCTCGACCGCCTGCTCGATGCCACCATCAGCGTCGATGCGAAGAAGATATTCAAGCCGAGCCCGCAGGCCTATGAGCTGATCGGCGAGGTGCTCGGCACCAAGCCGGACGAGGTTTTGTTCGTCTCCTCCAATCCCTGGGACGTGGCCGGTGCGAAAGCGTTCGGGCTCAACGTCGCCTGGATCGAACGGGTGACTCCGGAGGCGATGGCGCTGGCTTGCGTCGAGAACGAACTCGTGGCACCGCTGACGATGTTCAAGGCGATCCGCACCCAGATGGACGAACTCGGCTTTGCGCCGGATCATCGTGTCCGTTCGCTCTCGGAGCTGTCCGGGATCGCCTAGGGATGATCGCCGCCCGCCCGTGAGACTTGAATGAGCCTGGAATCCGTTCGCGCCTTTTTCGCCGAGAAAGCCCCCGACATCTCCGTCATGGAATCCCCGATCAGCTCCGCGACCGTGACGCTGGCCGCCGAAGCCTATGGGGTCGAGCCCGGCATGATCGCCAAGACGCTGTCGCTGCGCGTCGGCGAGCGTGTGATCCTGATCGTCGCGGCCGGCACCTCGCGGATGGACAACAAGAAGGTGAAGGCGCAGTTCGGCGGCAAGCCGAAGATGCTCGGGCTGGAAGAGGTCGCCGAGATCACCGGCCACGAGGTCGGCGGCGTCTGCCCGTTCGGGCTGAAATCACCGCTGCCGGTTTATTGCGACGTGTCGCTGAA
Source organism: Bradyrhizobium commune (assembly GCF_015624505.1). Lineage (NCBI taxonomy): Bacteria > Pseudomonadati > Pseudomonadota > Alphaproteobacteria > Hyphomicrobiales > Nitrobacteraceae > Bradyrhizobium > Bradyrhizobium commune. The sequence goes on from NZ_CP061379.1 coordinate 6,809,525, forward strand.
GGCGTTCGATGTGGTGGTGCCGGCCGCGGGCTCGACCCACAGCGCCGTGCGCATCACGCCGGAGCGAATGGCCGAGCTGACCGCCGCAGAGTGGGTCGACGTCTGCGAGGTCAGGCCGTAAAGCTGCGGGATGCCTGATGCATTTGCCAGTTGGGGAGGCTAATGTGAGGACCATGACCGATGACAAGGTAAAACGACGACTGACCACCGTGCTGTGCGCTGACGTGTACGGCTATTCCCGCCTCATGGAGGCCGACGAGACGGGAACGCTGGAGACGCTCCGCCGCTATCGCACGGCCATTGCGGGATTGGTCGCGCGTCATGACGGCCGCATCGTGAATACCTGGGGCGATGCCGTGATCGCCGAGTTCGCCAGCGTCGTCGAGGCCGTGCAATGTGCGGTCGAGATTCAGCAGGAAATTGCCAATCAGGATTCAGAGCACTCGCAGCCGATGCGATTTCGCATCGGCATCAACCTCGGCGATGTGATGGTGGACGGTTCCGACATCTATGGCGACGGGGTCAATATCGCGTCACGGCTGCAAGAGCTCGCCGAACCCGGCGGCGTCGTGATCTCGAGCTCCGTCTACGACCAGGTGCACAACAAACTAGCCGTCGGCTTCGACTGTCTCGGCCAGCGACCCATGAAGAATGTTGCTCCCGTGACGAGCTATCGGGTGACCATGAGCGGCCAAGCCGCCGGGCGAGAGAGCTTCACAGTCGACGAAAGCCCAACCCGCGGCCGGGAAGCGGATAGGCTGCGCCTTGGCGACAGGCGCGAGCCATCCTCGTGGACGCATGTCGTCTCGGATTTGCTGCCAAGGCTGCCCCGCTCCATTGCAACGGCGCTCACGGTGTCGGCCTTTCTGATTCTGATCAATGTTTTCACCGGCATGCACAAGATCTGGTTCCATTGGCCAGTCGCCGTCATTCTCTTCGGCGCCCTGTTGCGGACAGCGCTCCGGCATCGACCTGAATCGGACAGCAAGGGCGAGCGCTGAACGAGGCGGTGCGACGACGTCGTCCGAACCAGGTGCCAAAACTCTTCGGCGAACCCGCCACAGCGACGCCACCCGCTGACCTCTGCGCAGGTTTTTCCGGATCAATCTTCAGTCGTCGTCATCGTTGTAAGGGCGCGGAGCCGGTGCGACCGCAGGCGGCGGCGCAGCATTGTAGCGCGGCGCCGGCACGCCTCGGCCGCGCGGGACCGGCTGGGGCGGCGGTGCCTGATTGTTGGACTGGAACACCGCACGGCATGCGCTCGACAATTGCGGCGTGTTCGCCTGCAGGCAGGCGACGATGCGGTTCTCGTCCGGAATCTGGTCACTGCACAGGCGCCAGACGTCGGGCGTACAGGCCATCTGCTGTTCCAGGGTGCCGCGATGCTCTTGCGCGAACGCGGAGCTCGCGACCATCCCGCCGATCGAAAGTGCAACACTGAGCGCGATGTGCCCTGTCCGCATTTGCTGGTCCTTCTCGAAGCCGCCAATTCTCGTCAATTAATAAGGCGCGGGAAGGTTTCTTACCGGACAACAAGACGTGAAGGTGAGCCCTTGTCGGGAACCTATTCCACCCTGCCGATCTTCTTGACTGCCGCGATCAGCCGGGCGCTGTCGGCCGCAACAAATTCCGAGAAGGCCGGTGCGTCCTGATAGGCGACGAGACTGCCTGAGGCATCGAAGGTCTTGAGCACGTCGGGGCTCGCCATCGCCTGCGCCATCGCTTCGCGCAGGCGGCTCGCGATCGGCGCCGGCAGCGAGCTCTGTGCAAAGAGCCCGGCCCAGATGTACATTTCGACGTCCTTGTAGCCAAGCTCCTGGAAGGTCGGTACATCCGGAAAGCTCGCAATGCGCTGCGCGCCGCAATTGCCGAGCACGCGCAGCTTGCCGTCGTCGACCTGCGGCTTCAGCGTGCCGGGTGCCGCCGCAATCCCCTGCACCGTGCCGCTGAGCAGCGCCGTCAGCGCCGGCCCGGCACCGCGGAACGGCACGTGCAGCAGCTTGATGCCGGCACTGTTGGCAAACATCTCCATCGCCACATGCAGCGTGCCGTAGGGACCGGACGAGCCATAGGTGATCTGGCCCGGCCGCTTCTTCGCATCCTCGACAAAATCCTGCGCCGTCTTCCACGGTGCCGACGCCGGCACTGCAAGCAGCGTGGGATCGGCCAGCACGCGCGCGATCGGCATGAACTGCGACACCTCGTAGGCGACGGGACGGTCGAACAGCCGGTCGGCCTCGGGGAGCACCGCGAGCGAGGATAGCGTCATCAGGAGCGTATAGCCGTCGGGCTCGGCCCGCGCGGCAGCAGCGTTGCCGACCGATCCGCCCGCCCCGCCCGCGCGGTTGTCGACGACGACGGCCTTGCCGAGGATCCGCTCCAGCGCCTGCGCGACGGGGCGCGCCGCGAGATCGGCCTGCCCGCCGGCCGGAAACGGCACGATCATGGTGATGTTGCGGACGGGATAGGTTTGCGCGAAGGCCTTGTCCGGCACGGCGCTCCGCAACAACGGCAATGCCGCAGCGGCGCGCAAGAGATTGCGTCGATCCATCATAGTCCCCTCCCCCCGATTTTCTTTTGTGCCGCCAGCCTAGCGTGCTGCGCAGCAAGAACAAGGCGTTAACGAAGCATTGACCATGTCGGCCCCCGTCAGGAACGCGTCCGTGAGCCCGCCGTTGCCCTTTTGACGGAGTGAGTGATGCGGACTGTTGCAACCATCGACGTCGCCCTGGACGAGATACTGGTGAATCTTGCAACGATCGTCCTGCGACTTTCGAAGCCCGAACTGACGCAAACGCCGGATGCGCGCCGCGCGCTGGCGCAATCGGTCCGTCAATACGCCGTGTGCGCGGCACGCTCGACCGACCCGCGGGTACATGAATTGAAGACGCAGTTGGAAGAGACGGTGAAGCCGAACTTGCGCATCGTATCGATCGATGGCGTGAAGGTGTCGTAGTCGGGCCGCCTTAGGCAAGGCGTGGGCACGCTTCGCTTTGCCCACCCTACGATAGCCGTTTAATGGATAGACTAGCGAGCTTCCGTAGGGTGGGCAAAGGCGCTCTTGCGCCGTGCCCACCACGGAGATTTACCCCGCCTTCCCGCCCTTCTTCGGCTTCCGCTTGCACGTGCCCGGCAGCTTGGCCGCGAGGAAATCACCGAGCGCGTCCACGCGGGCGGGGCGCGGGCCGCCGGGCGGCGTCACCAGATGCACGGCGCCTTCGGCCTGCTTCCAGTCCTTCAGGATGATCTCGACCTCGCCGGACGAGATGGCATCGCCGACGATGAATTCGGGCAGCTCGGCGATGCCGAGGCCGGCGATCAGCGCCGGCATCACGGCCTCGCCGTTGTTGACGCGGAGCTGGCCGCCCGGGCGGACGCTCGCCTGCTCGCCGGCGGAATTGGTGTAGTGCCAGACGTTGGGCGTCGAGAGATAGGCATAGCTGAAGCATTTGTGCTCGGCGAGGTGCATCGGATGCGTCGGCCGGCCGTGCTTCTTGAGGTAGGACGGCGCAGCCACCGTGAAGCGCGGCATGGTGAAGAGCCGCCGCGCGATCAGCGAGGAATCCGGCAGCCGCGCGATCCGCACCGCCATGTCAAAGCCCTCGCCGATGAGATCGACGGTCGCATCGCTCAAGTGCAGATCCACCGAGACTTCCGGATAAGTTTCGAAAAATTCCGGCAGCAGCGGCGCAACCGCCTTGATGCCGAACGTCATGGGCACGGCGAGCCGCACCAGGCCGCGCGGTGCCACCGATTGCGCCAGTGCCTCGTTCTCGGCCGCCTCGCCGTCGGCAAGCAGCCGCGTGGCGCGATCGGCGAGCTTGTGGCCGGCGTCGGTCAGCGCCAGGCGCCGCGAGGTGCGGTTGAACAGCCGGGCGCCGAGCCGCTCCTCCAGCCGGGTGACGGCCTTGGAGACGGTGGCCTTGGACATGGCGAGCTCGCTCGCAGCTCCCGCAAACGACCGTAATTCCACGACTTTTGCGAAAATCGCCAGCGCCTCGAAATCGGGGAGTTTTGCCATGGACGCCTATCCGAAGGTTCAATCGGGAAACAATGCGTTTCAACAGTTTCTATTTCTATACCACAGGCAGGGGCTTATCCAAGGGTCATCAGAAATTCAGGACTGGAGAAATCCAATGACCAAGAAGCTCTCAGGCAAGGTTGCCCTCGTCACCGGCGGCTCCCGCGGCATCGGCGCGGCCTCAGCCCGCGCGCTCGCCGATGAAGGCGCTGACGTCGCCATCAGCTATGTCGCTTCGCCCGAAAAGGCCGAAGCCGTCGTCGCCGAACTGAAGGCCCGGGGCGTCAAGGCCCGCGCTTTCAAGGCCGACCAGGCTTCGGCCAAGGACGTCACCAAGCTCGTCAACGACGTCGCCAAGGAATTCGGCCATCTCGACATCCTCGTCAACAACGCCGGCGTCGCCGCGGGCGGTGCGACCGACGATGTCAAGGCCGACACCGACGCGCTCGCCCGCCAGGACCAGGTCAACGTGCACGGCGTGATCGCGGCGATCCGCGCCGCCTCGCAGCTCATGGGTGAAGGCGGACGCATCGTCACCGTCGGCTCGATGCTCGCCGACCGCGCCTCGTTCCCGGGCCTCGCCGACTACGTCGCCACCAAGGCGGCGGTGGTCGGCTACACCAAGGGCGCGGCGCGCGACCTCGGCCCGCGCGGCATCACCGTCAACGTGGTGCAGCCCGGCTCGATCAACACCGACATGAACCCGGACGACGACCGCGACTTCGCGGAAGCGCAGCGCAAGCAGCACGCGCTGCAGCGCTTCGGCCGCCCCGAGGAAGTCGCCGCCGGCATCGTCTTCCTGGCAAGCCCGGAAGCCTCCTTCGTCACCGGCACCGTGCTCAATGTCGACGGCGGATTCGGCGCCTGATCCAGGCGCCACCACCGTCCCAATCAAGGAGTTACGCACATGATCGAACTCAGACCTTTCAACAAGCTCGGCGGCGCCGATCACGGTTGGCTGAAAGCAAAACATCATTTCTCCTTCGCTGGCCATTACGACCCGAGCAACATGGGTCACGGCGCCTTGCGGGTGTGGAACGACGACGAGATCGCACCGAACACCGGCTTTCCCGCCCATCCCCACGCCAACATGGAAATCATCACCTATGTGCGCGAGGGCGCGATCACCCATCAGGACAGCCTCGGCAACGAGGGGCGTACTGAAGCGGGCGACGTGCAGGTGATGAGCGCCGGCAGCGGCATCCGCCACTCCGAGTACAATCTCGAGCCGACCAGGACGCAGATCTTCCAGATCTGGATCGAGCCGAATGCACGCGGCGGCCAGCCGACCTGGGGCTCGAAACCGTTTCCGAAGGCCGATCGTTCCGGCAGGCTCGTCACCATCGCGAGCGGCATCGCCGGTGATACCGACGCACTGCCGATCCGCGCCGATGCGCGGGTGCTCGCCACCACGCTGAAGGCCGGCGAGAGCGCGGAATACGAGCCCGAGCGGTCGCGGCACCTCTATCTGGTGCCGGCGGCGGGCTCGGTCGAGATCAACGGCGTGCGCGTCAACGCCCGCGACGGCGCCGCGATCCGGGACGAAAAGAAGCTGAAGATCACAGCCCTGGAAGATTCAGAGCTCGTGCTCGTCGACGCGGCGTGACAACCCAGACAACCAATCATCCCACTCAATCCCAACGGAGACCATCATGACCAAAGTTCTCGTCCTTTATTATTCCGCCTATGGCCACATCGAAGCGATGGCGAATGCCGTTGCCGAGGGCGCACGCGAAGCCGGTGCCACCGTCGACATCAAGCGCGTGCCCGAGCTCGTGCCCGCCGAAGTCGCCAAGGCCTCGTATTACAAGGTCGACCAGGCCGCGCCCGTCGCTGAGATCGCGGACCTCGCCAATTACGACGCGATCATCGTCGGCACCGGCACCCGCTTCGGCCGGATGGCCTCGCAGATGGCGAACTTCCTCGACCAGGCCGGCGGGCTCTGGATGAAGGGCGCGCTGCACGGCAAGGTCGGCGGCGCTTTCACCGCCACCGCGACCCAGCATGGCGGCCAGGAGACGACGCTGTTCTCGATCATCACCAATCTGTTGCATTTCGGCATGGTGATCGTCGGCATGAATTACGGCTTTGCCGGCCAGATGAAGCTCGACGAGGTGACAGGCGGTGCGCCCTATGGCGCCACCACGATCACCGGCGGCGACGGCAGCCGCCAGCCCAGCGCCAACGAGCTCGCCGGCGCGCGCTATCAGGGGCGCCAGATCGCGGAGACCGCCAAGAAGCTGCACGGTTAAGCTTCGCGACCAACTGCATGGCTGATGCGACGCGGGCGGCATTCTCTTTCGGGAATGCCGCCCCATTTACGTGCGCAGGAACGACAGCGCTTACGACACGCAGGGCTTACGACACGAATGGCTTTCGAACTTCTCTTGATGGCGCAGATGATCCGCAGGCCGGCCCAGGCCCTGGCGCGCCGCTGGTACTGCCGCAGCCTGTTCCGCGCCTCGCGCGGCCGCTTTCACTGTGCTGAATGTACGGGATCGTGAAGCCAGATCGGATGAGGCAAGCGCCGCGCCCGCGGCTTATCGCGATGGCTTGCCCATCGCCCGCGCCGCAAAGGCCGCGAGCTTCGGATGGCGGCGCAAGCCCTGCGCGGCATGGTCGCGCAGGACGTAAGGCAGCCCGCGCCAGGACAGCGCGACGCTGACATCGGTCAACGGGACCTGCTCGGCGCCGAAGCGGCGCTTGTAGTCGTGATTGCCGATGCTGAGATCGAAGCGTCGCACACCCTGTTCATGCAGCGCGGCCATGGTGCGCTCGGTCACCAGCAGCCCGGGCGAGCAGTTCGCCCACCGCTTGCCGGCATGACCGATGCGCAACAGGAAATAGGTTGCGCCATATCTGACCCCGAGGGTGGTGGCGACGGTGCCCTCGTCGCAAACCAGCGCCGAGACGATTGCATAGCCTTCCGCAACACCTTTCCGCGAGACCTCGCGGTAGAAGCCGGCGTGAGCCTCGTCGTTGAGGACGAAGCGCGAGCCGAGCTTTTGCATGCGCTCCTGCTGCTGCACGTCCATCACGTCGAGCAGCTCGTGTGCGCGCGCGACATCGGTGGCGATCTCGAACCGCGCGCCGGCATGGCGGCTGAACACGCGCCAGCAGCGCGGCATCTGCATGCGCTTGATCGAGGTCTGGTAGTCCGCATAGTCGTCGCCCGTCAGCACGAGATTGCCGTTGAGCGAGCAGGAGCCGAGACGGCCGAGCGACACCAGCGGATTCGGCCTGGCGCCGACATAGGCCGGCATCTTCTTGAGGCGAAGGACATCGAAGCGGTCGGGCAAGGCGCGCAAGGCCTCGACCAGCGCCGCGCCGATCGCGCGACCGGCGGCGGCGTCGATCGTGGCGTCGCAGGCGAGGATCGGCGCGTTGTTGTCGGAGACCCCGAGATCGGCAAACTCGACGACGCGGATGCCGCGCCTGACGTGGCTGATCATCGGCACCACCGCGATGTCCTTGCCGGTCGTGGCATCGGAGATCACCGCGATGAGCGGCGCGACGCCGCCGAACGCCGCGTACCAGGCGTCGAGCCAGTAACCATGCTGGAAGGCGGTGCGATGGCCCGCATTCAGGCGCAACGCGGCCCGTCTCCAGTCACGTACGAAATCGACTGAGATTCCCGACGTGCTGGACACCCGACCATCTAGTTGCTCGACGCTGAGGAACGCCATTCGCGGGGGCATACAGTTACTGAACGTTTCCAGATAGATTATGTTTTGTCGCAGACCACAAGTTACGTCGCTGCTTATCGTTAAGCCGATACCGTCGCGACGGGCGCTATGTCCCGATATGGAACGCGAAGGCTGCGACAAGCTGTCATCGATCGGGTTCCATCTGCGCGACGCATTGGAACCGGGCGAGAAAATGCAAGCCCGCCACGGCAAGCGCGAACATGAACCAGACCGGATTCTGCCGTTCGAGCAGGAAGGTTTCGGTAGTCCCGAAATAGAGGCCAAACAGCCATATGGTCAGGAACAGCTTGCCCAGCGCGTTGCTGCGATTGTGCGCCTGGGTCGCCTGGAAATTGCGGAGCGGCGCGAGAACGAAGATGAGGATGACGAGCAGCAGGCCGGGCAGGCCGATCGTGATGGCGAGATCGAGATAGGAGTTATGGCTGTGCGCCGCCGTCACCGCCCATTCGGCGCCCTTCGCGGTCTGCCGCTCGGTGACGTCGTCCCAGAACGCCGCATAGCCGTGGCCGATGAGCGGCTTTTCGGCGACGGCGGCGAGCGCGAACTCCCAGATATCGGAGCGGCCGGTGAAGGTGGGATCGACGGGGAGCAGCCGCGTGATCGACGACAATGCGGGGCTTGCGACGCTGCCGACCGTCAGAAGGTTCATCACGATCAGCGGTGCGAAGCAGATGATCCGCTTCAGCCACAGGCTCCGCGTGACGTAGACCAGCGAGGCGAGGGCATAGACGGAAAGGCACAGCACCGACGAGGTCTTGCCGCCGGTGAAGATCAGGAAGATGCCGGCCAACACGGCAATCGCGGGCCCCATCACGAACGAGCCCACGGCGGTGAGGTAGATGCCGACATAGACCAGAATGGTCATCACCGGCGAGGCGACGTTCTTGTGGCCAAAGCTGCCGCGCCAGTCGCCGGCAAGCTGCGGCTCGGTGATGTCGAGCGCGCTGTGGATCGAATATTGCGGGGCGAGGACAACGCCGAGATAGCACAGCGCCAGCAACGCGAGTGCTGCGCCGCCGAGGCAGAGATTAAAGCTCCGCTGTGTCGGCGGCAGCAGCGGCAACAGCACCGCGAGCGAGGTGACGCTGGCCGCGAGCACGAAGCGCTGGATCGAGACCTCGCGGCTCTCGGAGAGGACCACATTGATCAGCATCCAGCCGACGAGGCAGAGATGCAGCGGCGTCACCAGGGTCTTCAGCGAGGGGGCATCGGTGGCAAGCGCAAACAGCACGGCGATTGCCGCCAGCAGGCCGAAGGTGATGTAGTTCAGCGCCATGCGTCCGCCGACGACGTTGGCGACGTCCTCGCTGCGCAGGTCGGGGAACGGGTCGAGCGTCACCAGCACCAGCAGCAGGGCCACCACCGCGACCAGGCAGCGCGCCATCTGCACGACGTTGAGCTTCGCGAGCTCGCCGCGGAGCGCAGGGCCGAACGATCGGGCCTCGACGTCAGTCATGTCTGCGGCGCTGCGATCCATGCCTCAAGGCCGGTCTGGGACGATGAGGATGGGTCTAGCCCATCCCCGTTAACCATCCGTCAACCAGCATGCCGGAGCCGGCCTCAACCTGCTGCTGTCGCGCCACGCTGCGCGCGATCTCGTAATATTGCAGCGCGCGCTGCTCCAGCGTGAGGTTGTCCAGGATATAGCTGCGCGGATCGAACCGGCCCGCGCTAGAGCCAGCCCAGAAATCATCCCAGCGCTCCTCGAAGCCCGCGCGATCGGTGAATTTGAGGCCGCAGCGATCATCCCAATAGGGCACCGACGACACCGGCTCGAACCGGACGCGGTGCGGATAATAATCGGGATCCGGCCAGGGACCGCCGGGATCCCAGGCGAATACCGGCACACCGCTCGACAAGGCCTGCTGATAGGCGATGCCCTGGCTCTCGTTCTGGCACAGGAAGATCATCGCGCGCGAGCGCGAAAGCGCGGCCTGATAGTCTTCCTCCTTGTAGCTGCCGTAACGCAGCTCGGCGAAGGAGCGGCCCTCCTTGATCAGCCGCTGGCGAACCGGCTCGACCAGTTCCGGCACGTGGCGGCCGCGATCCCAGCTGACCTTGTCGTAGAGGAGAACGTCGACGGTCTTGTCGCGCGGGCGCGACGGCGCCCACAGATCGGTGTCGATGCCGACCGGCCAGACTTCGGTGTCAGGCCAATACGGCCGGTACATCTCGGCATACCAGGGGCCGGGCACCACGACCTTCTTCACCGGCAGCCGCTTGAACAGATCAGGGTCGTCGAGCGGATGATTGTGGGCGGCGACGCCCAGCAGGATCGGGTTCTTCCACGCGAACTTGTCGAGCAGGAAGGTGCGGCCGACGATGCAGGCGACTTCGTCCGGATGCTGCGCGACGTGGCCGTAGTCGTTGACGCGGTAGCGGATGCCGAGCCGGTCGAGCCCGGCACAGAGATTGAGGAACACGCGCAGCTGTCCGCTCATGCGCGGCTCGCCAAACAGCATGCGGCGGGCCATGCGGCGCAGATGACGGTCGCCGGGAAACCAGCGATCGTCCTTGTCCTCGTAGAACAGGTTGAGGATCATGTCGTCGGGATCGTAATCGAATGTCTTTGCGGGCACTTCAGTCCATCCGCGGCAATCAGGCCTGTAGTCTCGCATGAGACCAGCTGTCACACCTCTTCAAACCTGCGACAGACTTAACGCCACAGGCTTAACGCTAATTGACGAAACCGCCGTCGCGACGTCCTTCGCAGCAACGATTTCAGCGCCATGCGAGTATCATCCGCAACGGCCGAGACTGCGATCGCAGCGACGAGACGCGGCCCGGTTAACAGTTCATTAACGACGAGCCATCGCTTGACCACAGCCGACGCTACGCTGGATGCACCGACCGCAACGTCCGCGGCGACGGAAGCGCGCGCCATGTCGGCTGTGGTGTCAGTCGTTGTTCCCGCCAAGAATGCCGCGATCTTCATCGGCGAAACGATCGACAGCGCGCTCATGCAAAGCGGTGTCGACGAAATCATCGTCGTGGACGACGGCTCGACCGACGATACCGTTGCCATCGTGCGGTCAATCGACGATCCGCGGCTGCGCCTGTTGAGGAACGACGCCACCGGCGTGTCAGCCGCGCGAAACCTCGGCGCCCGCAGCGCACGCGGGGACTGGCTGATCTTCCTCGATGCCGACGACCGCCTGCGCGCCGGCGCCGTCACGACGCTGCTCAAGGCAGCCAAGGCCGCACCCCGCGCGGTTCTGGTCTATGGCGACTACAACACGATCGACAGCGCCGGGCAGGCGATCGGTCGCCGCGGCCTCCTCAAGGGCCGCCAGAAGCCGTCCGGCAACGTGCTGGAGCGGCTCGCGAGCGGCAATTTCATCGTCAATGGCGGCATCATGCTGGTCCGCGCCGATGCGTTCCGGACCAGCGGCGGTTTCGACCATTCGCTGAGATATTGCGAGGACTGGCATTGCTGGTGCCGCCTCGCCGCGATCGGCGAATTCGCCTACGTGCCAAAGCTTCTGCTCGACTATCGCCTGCATACGGCCAACACCATGAATGCCGCGGTGCGGACGCCGGAGGATTTTTTCCCGGCTGTCGCGCGCGTGTTCAGCGATGAACTGATCCTGACGAAGCTGCCCGACGGCTCAGCACCCCGCCTGCGGCAGGCGGCCGAAATCCATCTCGTGACCTATTCGGCGACGCAGGCCGTTCGCTTCGGCAGGTATCGCGAGGCTCTCGCTTATCTCGGCATGGTCGGCCGGCGGTCGCTCAAGGCGGTGCCGCGGTCGGCGGCCAAGATTGCGCTTGCCTGCATTGGCATCTAGACGATCGGCCTCACGGCGTCAGGACGCGATCTTCGTCGCCTCATAGGGCTTCTGCTCAATGCCAAAAGCAGCGAGCGCGGCACCTAACGCGACCATGACCGGATGCATCGCGACCACGGCCTTCGAGTTCGTCAGCAGACGTGCGCCGCGAACCACCGACAGCGGCAGCCGTCCGAGCATCTGCGCAAACACCCGCACCCGTCCTGCCGCAGTCCGTGCGGCCTTGGACTGCACGCGATAATTGATCGCACCGATACGCAGGCCCCGCTTTGCGATCCAGCTGATGCTGGTGCGGTTCTGCGGCACGGTCTCGGTGATGACGGCCTCCGCCGTCCAGTGGAAGGTCATGCCGGCGTCGCGGCAGCGCACGAAGAAGTCGCAATCGCCGCCGCCGAGAAAATTGAAGCGCAGATCGAAGGCCGGACTGCCGAGCCGGTCGAACGCGGCGCGCGTGATCAGGCAATTGCCGCAGCCATAGATCAGCGGCACCGCACCCGTATAGTCGTAGGCGGGACAGAAGGCGGGATGACGCGCGAGCCAGGGCTGGCTGCCGTCGTCGAACATTGGCAGCACGGGACCGCCGACCACGTCGGCACCGGTTGCCTCCGCGGTGCGGGCCATCAGCTCGAGCCAGTCGGGCGAGGCGATCTCGTCGTCGTCGATCATGAGGAAGCGGGTTGCGGCCGGAAACAGCGCCTGCGCCGTCTCGAACGCGGCGTTGATCGCCTGACAATTGCCCTGCCGCCTCTCGACCAGGCAGATGCCCTGGAGCTTGCCGGCGGCGAGATATTCCGCGGCGACCGGCGCGCTCTCGCGCTTGGCGGCATCGTTCTCGACCATGACGACAGCGAAGGAGCGCGCCGTGCGCTGGTTCACCAGCGAGTCCAGTGTCAGCCGCAGATGCTGCGGGCGGCGGAAGCAGGGAATGCAGACGACGATGCCCACCGACAGGTCGATGACGCGCGAGCTCGCCGCGACCTCACGGTTGGGATCGCGCAAATTTTCCGAGATCCGGCTGGCGGACAGGTCTGTCGGGATCAGCGTCATTGCGTCCTAGATGCCTGAGATATGTTGAAAAAGCCCTGCCGCATGCACCGACGCCGTCCCGCGACGGCACAGCGCCGCGAGACAGATGCGTCCCGAAATGAGTAACCGGCCCTGGCCGCAAGTCGCGTCGCGCTGCCGATCTTCCGGCAACGCAAACGTCCCACCATGCGCTTAACCGCTTTCGCGTGTTTTCCCTGAAAATCCATGCGCGCGTGCTACTGCAATTTGCAGTCCACAACAGCTGCGACGCCGCGATGCGGACGATGCCGTAGTTAACGCAGGGTCGCATTAACCCGAACGTAAGCACCGCGACCGGTGACACCATGCGGCATCAGATTTGCTCTTCGGACATGCGAGATTTTTCCTGTAAATTTGAGTCGAACAAGCGCGGTCAGAGAACATGAACAAATCAGCCACGATCGATTTCGCGACAGCCACCAACGCCCCGACACAGAGCCAGGCCCTGCTCAACCTCGTCGCAGGCGAAGCCCGCGACAGCCTGCTCGGTGTTCACGAAGTGCTTCGCCGCGAGCTACCGCAAGGCCCGCTTGCGATCTACGAGGCCGGCGGCGGCTCGTCGAGCTTCCTGCCGACCGACGTGCTCGGCCGTAGCCACGTCACCGTGGTCGACATCGACGAGGACCAGATCCACAACAACACCTACGCGCAGGACGCGATCCTCGGCGACGTGCAGACCTATCGCTTCGGCCCCGACACTTTCGATGTCGTGATCTGCTACAACGTGATCGAGCACCTGCCCGACGTCGAAGCGGCCCTCTTGAACTTCCGCGACGCGCTCAAGCACGGCGGCATGATCCTGATCGGCGCGCCCAATCCGCACTCGCTGTCCGGCGTCGTTACCAAATACTCGCCGCACTGGTTCCATGTCTGGTTCTACCGGCATATCCGCGGCATCAAGAATGCAGGCCTGCCCGGCGAGCCGCCGTTCCCGACCTTCTTCCATCCGCTGGTGACGCTGTCCAGGCTCGAGGCGTTTGCCGCCGCCAATGGCCTGGAGATGGTCTACCGCCGCGAGGTCGAAAGCCCGCGCTATCCCGAAATGCGCCTGCGCAAGCCGCTGTTGGCCGCCCTCGTCGACGCCGGCGCCGCGGTGATGAACGCCGGGCTTCCGCGCGGCACTGACGTCCGTCGCGGCGACTATCACGTCATCCTGCGAAAGCGCTGACAGCCATGCGCGTACAGCCCGGCCATGACGTTGCGAGGCCGGACGCACGCCTGCCGGACGGCATGCCCGGTAACGAACCGTTAATCATCGAGGGAGCGACGCATCGAAAGCGTCACAACGACGCCGCAAACAGCGGCCTGCGCTTAAACGCTTTGTTTGCCATTTCGGTGAATAGTCCCTCAATGAGTATGGTTAATTTTCCCTGTTGCGTTGATTGGGCACCTATATCCCGGGTGCATGGCGTAGAGCGAAGAGTAACCCCTCAGCCTGCGGCAGCTGGAATGGAAGCTGGGGATCATGCTTGACTATAACCAGCCGATAGATCGGGCCAGAAATCCGACCCGGTCGGAGGCCCCTCAGCAGAGATCCGAGGCCAGCTTCAACCTGCTGGAGCTCGTCAGCCTGCTATGGCGGCGCAAGATTGCGATAGCCGCGGCTGCCCTGATCGGCGCGAGCCTTGCCGTGACCATCGGCAAAAGCCTGACGCCGCGCTACACCGCAACCGCCCAGCTCTACGTCGATCCGCGCGAGCTGCAGCTCGTCGATCGCGAGCTCACGCCGCGCGCCCAGGACGTCTCCGGCATGTCCATGGTGGTGGAGAGCCAGGCGCGCCTGATCACCTCCAACAGCGTGCTGCTCCAGGTCATCCAGCAGGCCAATCTCGACAAGGATCCAGAATTCGGCGGTGGTGGCAACGGCAAGAGTCTGATGTCGTCGCTGCTCGGCCTGATCGGCCTCCAGCTCCGCGCGCCCTCCGTCGCAGAGACCAGGGAAGTGCAGCTCGCGGCGCTCGACGCGCTGAACAAGCACATCACGATCCGCAAGGGCGAAAAGAGCTTCATCGTCGACATCGAAGTCTGGTCGACCGATCCGGCCAAGGCGGCGATGCTCGCCAACACGCTGACCAACACCTATCTCACGGAGTCGCGCAACTCGCAGGCCCTCGCCGCCCGGCGCGCCACCAGTGAATTGTCCGGCCGGCTGAAGGAGCTGCGCGAACGGCTGCGCAACGCCGAGACCGCGCTTGCCACCTACAAGGCCCAGAACAATTTCGTCGGCACCCAGGATTCGCTGATCTCTGACCAGCAACTCTCCTCCAGCAATCAGCGGCTCTCCGCGGCCCGCGCGGCGACGATGGACGCGCAGGCGCGGCTGGACCAGATCGAGGCGAACAAGCGGACCGCTGCGGATGCAGGCGCGATCCCCGAAGCGCTGCAATCGCCGACGATCGCGAACCTCCGCGCGCAATATGCCGACGCCCGCAAGAAATACGCGGAGCAGACCGCCGAGCTCGGGCCGCGTCATCCGGCACTGCGCCAGACCGAGAAGCAGGTCGAGGATCTCAAGCGCACGATCAGCGAGGAGATCGACCGCTTCGCCCAATCCGCCAAGAACGATTTGACGCGCGCGCGCGATTACGAGGCCTCGCTCAACCGGGCGCTGGAAGTGCAGAAGCGGCAGAGCGTCCAGCTCAGCCAGGCCGCGGTCCGCCTGCGCGAGCTCGAGCGCGAGGCCGATGCCAGCCGCGATGTCTATCAATCCTTCCTCAAGCGCTCGCGCGAGACCGAAGAGCAGGAGACGCTCAACACGTCGGCCGCCCGAATCATCGGCGAAGCAACGGTGCCGCAACGGCGCTCGTTCCCGCCGGCGATGAGCCTGTTCGCCATGATCGGCTTCATCTTCGGCGCGCTCGCCGCCGCGAGCTGGTTCGTCACAGCCGAGCACCTGCTCGCCGGCGCGACCTCGCCCGAACCGACCCGCCGAGAGCGCACGCCGGCGCCGGACGCTTCCAGGGCGACACCGGACAATGGCGCGCCGCCGCCACCGCTTGCGCTGGTGGAGAAGCCCCTGATCGCACGCCTCCAGGAGGCCGACGTCATGCGCACGCTCGGTGCCATTCTCGTCACCGGCGGCGGCGTCGATCTCACGCGGCTGGGCTGGCCGACGCTGCGCCCCGGCTTTCCGCTGACGACGCTCTTGAACGCTTTGCGCGACATGCGCGCCGCGATGGCCCGCCGTGCCGGCGGCAAGCCGATGCCGGTGATCGCGCTCGTCGGCACCGGTGAGACCGTCGGGCGCAGCGTGACCGCCCTGAACTTCGCGCTCGCCGCAGCCCGCGACGGCAGCCGCGTGCTGATGATCGATGCCGACCACCAGGCGCACGCGCTTTCGAACAAGGTCAACCGCGCCGGCAGGAGCGCACCGGCTAAAGTCGGCTGGCTCTCGATCGGCGGCAAGGCCGCGCGCGAGATCGAGACCGTCAACGGCGTCTCGGTTCTACCGATGGCCGAGACCGATGCCGGCAAGGCCACGGACACGATCCGCAAGGCGATCACGCAGGCTCGCGCTGCCGGTGGCCATGATCTCATCATCCTCGACGGCCCCGCGATGCCGCTGTCGGCTGCCGGCCGCAAGCTGCTCGAGGCCACCGATGCGCTCGTTGCGGTGCTGCCGACCAGCCTCGACATCAACGACAGCATGGAAGACATACTGACCGCGCTCGGCGGCGCTCAGCGCAAGCTCGTCGGCGTCGTGCTCGACGAGCTCACCCCCGCATCCCAAACGCGCCAGCGAGGCAGACAATATGCTTGAGCGCCGCGTCAATCTGGACGGACGGGCCGCAACCGCCGAGGTGCCGCGGATCACCGTCGGCGGCCTGCGCATGGCCGCGCTCGACCTGGAAGCAACCGCCGATTTCATGATCGAGGCCACCGACCCGCGCCATCGCATCGGCCGCCCGCTGTTCCTGACCTCGGCCAACGGCGAGGTGCTGGCGCGCTGCTCGACCGAGCCGCAGACCGAACGCCTGTTTCGCGCCGCCGACCTGATCAATGCCGACGGTCAGCCGCTGGTGGCGGCCTCAAGACTGCAATCATGGTTCCCGCTGCCGGAACGCGTTGCGACCACCGACCTGTTCCACGTCGTCGCGCGCAAGGCGGAGGCCGCCGGCCGCACCTTCTACATGTTAGGCGCCAGCGAGGAAGAGAACGCCACCGCGGTCAGGAAAGTCCAGAACTTGTATCCGAAACTCAAGATCGTCGGATACAGCCATGGTTATCTCAGCGGCGATGCCTTGCGTGCCAAGGTCGAGGAGATCAACGCACTCGCGCCGGATTGCCTGTGGGTCGCGCTCGGCGTGCCCAGCGAGCAGGCCTTCGTCGAGGAGTTCACGCAGCTGCTGACCAATGTCGGCGTCATCAAGACGTCGGGCGGCCTGTTCAACTTCCTGTCGGGCAGTCGCTCCCGTGCGCCGAAATGGATGCAGAAGGTCGGACTCGAATGGGCTTGGCGCACCTGGCTCGAACCGCGGCGCCTGTTCTGGCGCTATTTGACCACCAACCCCCGCGCGATCTATCTTCTCTTCAGCCGCAACCGGCCGTTTAATAATCGCTGAAAAGAGCAAAAGACGACATGACCGACCGACCGACTGTCCTCGTCACGGGAGGCGCGGGCTATATCGGCTCGCATGCCTGCCGCGCTTTGGCCGCAGCCGGCTACCAGCCGGTCGTTTATGACAATCTTTCGACAGGTCATCGCAGTTTCGTTGCCGGCCCGCTCGCAATCGGCGACCTGCTCGATGGCGCCGCGCTTGCGCGGGCCTTTGCAGACCACAAGGTCACGGCGGTGATGCATTTCGCGGCAGCGAGCCTCGTCGGCGAATCCATGACCGACCCGCAGAAATACTACATCAACAATGTGCAGGGCACGTTGTCGCTGCTCCAGGCGATGCGCAACGCGGGCTGCCACCGCATCGTGTTCTCATCGACCGGCGCGGTCTATGGCAACGCCGATTCCAAGGAACTGCCGGAAGATTTTCCCTGCGCGCCGATCAATCCCTATGGCGCCTCGAAATGGATGATCGAGCGCATGCTCGCCGATTATCGCACGGCCTATGGCTTCGGCGCGTTCTGCCTGCGCTATTTCAATGCCAGCGGCGCCGATCCGGCCGGCGGCATCGGCGAATTGCGCGACAACGAGACGCATCTCATTCCGCGCGCGATGATGGCGTTGCAGGGTCATGTCGACTTCGCCGTGTTCGGCGACGATTACGACACACCGGACGGCACCGCGATCCGCGACTACATCCATGTCACTGACCTCGCCGCAGCGCATGTCGCGGCGCTGAAGCTGCTGGAAACGGGCCAGGCTGGCGGCAGCTTCAATCTCGGCACCGGCTCCGGCTTCTCGGTGCGCGAGATCCTGACCGCGATCAGGCAGGAGACCGGGCGCGAGGTGCCGCACACCGTCAAGCCACGCCGTGCCGGCGATCCCACTTATCTGGTCGCAGACCCCTCCGCCGCGCGAAAAGTGCTGAATTTTGTGCCGCGCCATTCGGACCTGCCAACCGTGATCCGGACCGCCTGGGCCTGGCACCAGACGGCGCATCCGCTCAAGGCGCGTTAAGCAACCGTAACATCCGTACCTTGCCTGCCGTGCCTCCGAGCGGCTAGAATGGCTGTTCGCTGCCGCCGTTTGCGCTTCGCCGACGGCCGCATTTTCAGGCATCGCCGACGATGATGTCGGCCTGCATGGCTTGGCCAGCTTTGTGCCAGCCGATTTTTCCGAGCGTCAGGACCTCGATCAAGTCTGCGTATCGACCTGTCATCAGGCTCGGATCAAGGAGTATCGACCCTATGCATCAGGCTGCCCGCCTGGAGTTCGAGCGCGCGATGGAAGAGTTCGTTCGTTGGCACGTCGTGCCCGAGGGCGAACGATCGCCCGCGCCAGCCTGGTGGTGGGGGCCGGCCATGGCCGTGGTCGACGATCATGAGCCGATGAGCGGGACCTGGTGTTGTGAGCTCGGCTTATGCGCGGGCGCAAGCTTCGCCGACGGTGCGCGCACGATTCTGGCGCTGTTCGTCGAGCAGACGTCGCTGACGGGCCCCCAGGATTTTCCGAGCAAGGCCGAGAGCGGGGATCACGAGGTGCGCGAGTTGCACCCGCAGCCGTCAGACGACAGCGCGTTTCAGCCGTAGCGCCGCGGCCTCATTGGCGGCCGAATCCGGCTCCGGCTGGAGCGGCGGCGCGACGAGCAGCTCCATTGGCCGCAACAGCTCGGCCACTTGCCGCGCCGGCAACGGCTTGGAAATCAGGAAGCCCTGCATCTCGTCGCAACCATGGGTGCGCAGGAACGCCTCCTGTTCGGCGTTCTCGACACCTTCGGCGACGACGGTCATGCCGAGCGCCTTGCCCATGCTGATGATCGCCTGCGCGATCGCCTGATCCTCCGAATCCTGCGGCAGGTCGCGCACGAAGGAGCGGTCGATCTTGATGGTGTCGATCGGAAAGTGCTTCATCAACGACATCGACGAATAACCGGTGCCGAAATCGTCGATGGCAAGCCGGATGCCGCGGCTCTGAATCGCATCGAGCACCTTCAGCGCCCGTCCGACATTGCGCATCATCATGCTCTCGGTGACCTCGAGCTGGAGCAGCACCGGCGACATGCCGCTAGCCGCAAGCGCCTCGTCGACGTCCTGCAACAGATGCTCGTCGACGAACTGCCGCGGCGACAGGTTGACCGCCATCGACAGCGGCAACAGGCCGCGACGCTGCCAGGCCATGGCCTGCGCGCAGGCCTCCTTCAACACCCAGCGGCCGATCGGCACAATCAGTCCGGTTTCCTCGGCGAGCGGAATGAATTGCGCCGGCGAGATGTTGCCGAGATCGGGATGGGTCCAGCGCAACAGTGCTTCCACGCCGGTGATCTGGCTGGTCGCCATGTCGACCTTGGGCTGGTAGTGCAACGAGAACTGCTCGCGCTCCAGCGCCCGGCGCAGCGCGCTTTCGAGCGAGAGCCGCTCGATCGATTGCGTCTTCACTTCCTTGGAGAAGAAGCGATAGCCGTTCTTGCCGTCCTCCTTGGCGAGATACATCGCCATGTCGGCATTCTTGGTCAGCGTCTGCGCGTCGGCGCCGTTGGCCGGATACATCGCGATGCCGATCGAGGCCGTGGTGTGGCACTCATGGCCGGCGAGCTCCATCGGCTTGCCGAGCGCGGCCAACAGTTCGGTCGAGATGCGCTGGACGTCGTCGATCTCGCCGCACTGGTCGAGGATCACGACGAACTCGTCGCCGCCGAGTCGGGCCACCACGTCGCCCGCCCGCAGCGCATTGCGCAAGCGATCTGCGACTTCGAGCAGCAGCAGATCGCCGGCCTCGTGGCCGAGCGAATCGTTGATGACCTTGAAGCGGTCGAGATCGATGAACAGCACCGCAAAGCGGTGATCGTGGCGTTGCGCGGTCTCGATCGCCTCGCGCAACAGACCGTTGAACGTCTCGCGGTTCGGCAGATTGGTCAGGCTGTCATGCGACGCAAGGTATTCGATCCGCTCGTCGGCCTTGTTCTTCTCGTCGGCGCGATCGAAATTCTCCATCGCAAAAGAGACGTTGTCGGCGAGACGCTGCAACAGCTCGGAGAATTCGGCGGTGAAGATGTCCTTCTCGATCGACATGTAGATCATGACGCCGACGGCTGCGCCGTGAATCAGCAGTGGGAATGCGGCGCCCGCCCGTGCGCCATCCTTGCGAACGAGGGCGTGGAACGCCGCAACGCGGCTGTCGCTCAGATAGTCATTGCTGATGCAGGGCTGCCGGGTGCGGAATGCCGTGCCTGCCATTCCCTTGCCCTCCGGGCGTTCGGGATCGGTCGAAAGGCGGGTGTGACGCGTCGTCTCGGCCGCGGGACCCGCGGCCGCAACGATCTCGAGCAGGTCGCTGCCGGGTTTCGCAAGCGCGATGGTGGTTGAGGTGAATTTGCCGCCGGCCGAGGCCGCCCGACAGACGAGGTCATAGAGCTCGTCGCGGGAATTCGCCCGCATGATCGCCTCGTTGGTGGCGCTCAGCGCCGCGAACATCCGCGTCAGGCGCTCCTTCTGCGCCTCGGTGCGGGCCTTCTCCTCGGCGCGGTCGAAATTGTCGAGCGCGAAAGAGACGTTTTCCGCGAGGCGTCCAAGCAGCTCCACGAGATCCGGCGTGAACGTATTCTCTTCCGGTGCCAGAAACAGCAAAATGCCGATCGGCTCCTCGCCAGCCCGCAGCAACGGAAAGCTGGCGGCCGCTCTGGTTCCATCTTCGGTCGCCTTGACGTGCCAGTGGGCGGACCGCGGGTCGTTCAGATAGTCGTTGATCACGCTGGGCGCGCGGGTCCGCAGCGAAATCCCGATGATTCCCTGCCCCTCGGGATGATCCGCGGACACATGACATGTGCGCCGAACCATGCGCTCCTGCAGACGTCCCTTCACGGCAACGACGCGAACAAGCTCTTTTGCCTCATCGAGGATGCCGATGGTCGTCGAGGCAAACACGTCGCCAAGCACGGCGGCCTGACACACCACCTCGAACAGCTCTTCGCGCGTCTTGGCGCGCATGATGGCTTCGTTGGTGGCGCTGAGCGCCTCGAACATGCCGCTGAGACGGTTGCGTTGCCTGTCGGCCCGTGCCTTGTCTTCGGCCCGATCGAAATTCTCCAGCGCAAAGGTCACGTTGGCCTGGAGGCGTTGCAGCAGCTCGACGAATTCGGGCGTGAACGCGTCGCGTTCCGGCGAGTTGAACAGAAGCACGCCTTCGACGCGGTCGCCATTGAAGAGTGGCAGCGCCGCGGAGGATCCGATTCCGTTGCGGCGGGCATTTTCCTGCCAGGGTCTGATGCGGTCATCGGCCAGCACGTCGTTGCTGATGGCCGGCTGGCGCGTACGGTAAGCAGTGCCGCTCAATCCCCGGCCCTCGGGGATCTGATCGGAGGTAGAGAGCTTGAACGTGCGCACCACATCCGAGTTCGGGCCGTAGCTGGCAACGACGCGGAGTAATTCGGCGTCGTGATCGACGAGCGTGATGTTGGCCGACGTGAACTTGGCGCCCTTCGCCGTCGCCTCGCAGACGAGGTCGAACAGCTCGGACCGCGACCGCGCGCGCAGGATCGCTTCATTGGTAGCGCTCAACGCTGCGTACATGCGCGCCAGGCGGTCCTCCTCGGCGGCAATCCGCGCCTTCTCGGCTTCGCGCTCGAAATTGTCGATGGCAAAACAGACGTTTTCGGCGATGCGCAGCATGAGGGCGACGATCTCCTCGTCTTTCGCCCAGGACTGGCTGAGGAAGGACAGGATGACACCGATGCTTTCGCCGTGCCTCGTCAGCGGTGCGACGATGCAGGCGGCGACACCGGTGTTGATGTTGGCTTGCTCCCACGGCGTGCCCTTGGTGCGGTTCGCCAGATCGCGTTCGACATGCGGCTTCTGCGAGCGGAACACCTGACCGGAGATGCCGCGGCCATAGGGATTGTCGGGATCGACGGAGTAGCGGGTCTGGGTGACGATCTCCATGTTCTGACCGGTGCCGGCAACTGGCACCAGCCAATGGGAGTCCGGCTCCTTCAGCAGAACAAAGGTCGCCAGCGACTTGCCGCCATGCACGGAGGCATCGCAGACGAGCTGATACAGCTCCTGCTCGTTCTTGGCGCGCAGGATGGCTTCATTGGTCGCGCTCAACGCGCCGAACATGCGATTGAGCCGCCGCGTCGCGCGGTCGCCGGCCTGGCGCGCCGTCTCTCGCGCGAAATTGTCCAGGGCATAGGAGATGTTCGCCGACATGCGCTCGAACAGCGACACCATCTCGGCGTCGAGCGAGCCGGCTTCGCTGCGGGTCACGAACAGAACGCCGACGCTCTCGCCGTTGCAGAGCAGCGGCAGCGCCGCCGCAGCGCCGATATGGGCCCTGCTCGCGCCCTCTCGCCACGCCAGCGAGCGCGGGTCGTTCAGATAATCATTGCTGATGCAGAGCTTCTGGTTGCGGAAGGCCTCGCCACCGACGCCCGAGCCTTCCGGCGTGCCGTCTTCCGTGGTGATCTCGATTGCATTCAGGCGCGCGACGTCCTCGCCGCAACCGGCGGCGAAGCGCAGCCGTCCGCGCTCCGGCTCCACGAGGAACACGGCAACGGCCATGAAGTCTCCACTCGCAAACCCGGCGTCGCAGACCTTCTGGTACAGCTCATCCGGCGATTTCGCGTAGAGGATCGCTTCATTGATGGCGCTCAACGCCGCAAAGGTGCGCGCGAGTGTCGTCGGCACGATCTCAGCTCCCGGGCATTTCTGCCTTTTTTTCCCGGATGCCTTTATGAGGGCCGATCGCCTAAGTGGTCGTTATTGCGCGCTGGAAACCAGCGATCACAGTGAATGAGCTGCGAACGACGAGCGCAAATCTGTCGGGAATACCGCCGCGCGGGAGGAATCCGCAACCAAAGGCGCGTTCTCTTTACGAATTTGCAGCCCTGTATTGGTTTACGGGAGATTGATATCGGCGCGGCGCTTTGAGACGATGGCTCGCAACAACGCCCGCCAAGGGCTGTGACCGAGGGAACGCCATGCCCATCGTCAAGGCCGATCGCCTCACTTGCGTCAGCGCCGCGCTGCTCCGCGCCGCCGGCGCCTCCAAGGAAGAAGCCGACGCCGTTGCCACGGGCTGCGTCAACGCCAATCTCGCCGGCCACGACTCCCATGGCGTGATCGCGGTTCCGACCTATATCGACCGTATCAAGGCGGGGCACATCGTTCCCGGCGCCAAATGGACCATCGTCCAGGAATCGCCAACCACGACCGTCATCGACGGCCATTGGGGCTTCGGCTTCCACGTCAATGCCAAGGCGATGGCCCTGACCATCGAGAAGGCGAAGACGGCCAACGTCGCCGCCTGCACCGTGTTCCGGCAAAGCCATGTCGGCCGCCTCGCCGCCTATCCGCTGATGGCGATGCGCGAGGGCATGATCGGCATTGCGACCGCTGACTCCGGCCGCTCGCCAAAACACGTTGCGCCGTTCGGCGGCAAGGAGGCGCGGCTCGGCACCAACCCGATCTCGATCGCCGTGCCGTCCGATCTCGATACGCCGTTTTATCTCGACATGGCGACATCCGCGGTCGCGGCGGGAAAAATCCAGCTCGCGGTCGCCCGTGGCGAAGAAATTCCGACCGGATGGATCATCGATGCGGAGGGACGGCACACCACCGATCCGACCCAATACCGCAAGGGCGGCGCATTGCTGCCGCTCGGCGGCACCGAGGGTTACAAGGGCAGCGGGCTGGCCGCCATGGTCGAGGTGCTCTGCGGCCTGCTCACCGGGCTCGGCTTCGGCGTCGAGCCGACCGGGCGGCACAATGACGGATGCTTCATGGCGGTGTTCAACGTCGCCGCGTTCCGCCCGCTGAAGGAGTTCAAGCGTGAGGTCGCGGAGTTCGCGCGCTATCTGAAATCGACGCCGCCGTCCGAGGGTAGCCAGGGCGTCTACTATCCGGGCGAGATCGAGGGCGTGCGCGAGCAACAGCGGCTGCGCGACGGCATCGCGGTCGAGGACGCGACCTGGGACAGGTTGCGCGCGCTGGCCCGCGATTACAGGCTCGACACCGTCCTCGATCTGTCCTGACGCAATTCGGAGAACAGCAGCATGACACGGCAGATGGTCCTGGTCGGCTTCCTTCAGGCGCAGAATTGCACGAACTTGCCGAGCTCGTGGCGGCATCCGGACTCGCGCAGCGATTCGATGTCGGCTGACTATTATCAGGAGATCGCGCGAATTCTGGAGGCCGGCAAATTCCACATGGCCTTCTTCGACGATCGTCTGGCGATGCCGGACCGCTACGGCAACGACCACGCCCACACCGTCGAATACGGCATCCGCTGCGTGAAGATGGATCCGCTGATCGTGCTGACCACGATGGGGATGGCCACCGACAAGCTCGGGCTGGGCGCGACCTGCTCGACCACCTATTACGAGCCCTTCGACGTCGCGCGCCGTTTTGCGACGCTCGACTTGATGTCCGGCGGGCGCGCCGGCTGGAATGTCGTGACCTCGCTCAACGACGGCGAGGCCCTGAACATGGGGCGGGATTCCCATCCCGAACATGATTCCCGCTACGACAAGGCCGACGAGTTCATGGAGGTCGTGCTCGGCCATTGGGATACGTGGGAGGACGGTGCGCTGATCATGGACAAGACAAGCGGCCGCTTTGCCGATCCAAGCAAGGTGAAGCGGCTCGATCACAAGGGACCGGCCTTCAAGTCCCGCGGACCGTTCACCGTGCCGCGCTCGGACCAGGGCCATCCCGTCATCATCCAGGCCGGCGCATCCGGCCGCGGCCAGCGCTTCGCCGGGCGCTGGGGCGAGGTGATCTTCACCGCCGCGCGCAATCTCGCCGCGGCCAAGGAAGGCTACGCGTCCGTGCGCAACGAGGCCGCGAAAGCCGGCCGCGATCCGGAGCAGATGTTCCTCTGCAATCTGACGACGCCGGTCTGTGCTGCGACCAAGGCGGAAGCCGAAGACAAGATGGCGCTGATCAACAAGCTGCCGCTCGAGATCGACGCGCTGTCGCTGCTCGCCGAGGCGCTCAACTACGACTTCGCCTCCAAGGATCTCGATGCGCCGCTGACGACGGACGAGCTGAAGAGCATGCAGGGCATTTTGGGCATCCGCGATGGCGTGCTGAAGACTTCGGGCAAAAGCAATCCGAGCGCGCGTGACTTCGTCACCTTCTCCGGCCGCGGCCAGGTCCACGACGCCATGGTCGGCGGGCCCAAGGAGATCGCAGACAAGTTAGAGGAGATGTTCGTCGAGCGCAGCTGCGACGGTTTTGTCATCGCCGCGACCTATGTGCCGGGATCCTACGGCGATTTCGTGCAGCACATCGTGCCGGAATTGCAGCGCCGTGGCCTGTTCCAGAAGGACTATCGCGGCAAGACGTTGCGGGAAAATCTCGGGCTGAAGCGGCCGGCGGCCGGCGCGTGGAAAGTGCAGCCGCGCGATGCCGCGGAATAACGACGAGGACATGACATGCGCTGGCTGAAATTCACCGCCTCCGGCAAGACCTCCTGGGGGATCATTGAGGGCGACCGGGTGATCGCAATCGACGGCGACCCCTTTGGCGAATGGCAGCGGACCTCACGCACGCATCCGCTTAGCGACGCCAAGATCGAGCTGCCGCTGATCCCGCGCACTTTCTACTGCGTCGGCTTGAACTATCTAAAACACCTGAAGGAGGCCGCCGACAAGCGCGGCGAGGTGCCGGCCGTGCCCGAACGGCCCGAGATCGGTTATCGCGCGCAGAACGCGCTGATCGCACATGACGAGGACGTCGTGATCCCGTCCTTCGCGACCGAGAAGATCCACTACGAGGGCGAGCTCGCCGTCGTCATCGGCAAGAAGGTGAAGCACCTCACCGAGGCGAACGCGATGGATTGCGTGTTCGGCTACACCATCGGCAACGATGTCAGCGAGCGCAGCTGGCAGAAGGCCGATCGCAGCCTGTGGCGCTCGAAGAATGCCGACACATTCAAGCCAATGGGCCCGTGGATCGAGACCGAGGCCGATCTCGCCAAGATGGAGACCATCGTCCGGGTCAACGGCAAGGAGACCAACCGCTTCCACACCAACGATATGATCTTTGGCGTGGTACCGTTCCTGGTCGAGCTGACCAAATATTTTACGCTGTGGCCGGGCGACGTGATCTGGATGGGCACGGATGGTGCCTCACCTGACATCAAGCATGGTGACATCGTGGAGATCGAGATCACCGGTATCGGCATGTTGCGGAACAGGTTTGTGCGGGAGGGGCAGTAGCACCTCCTCAAAACGGCAGCGCTACGCCTGTCTTGATCTCCTTCAGCACCACGTTGCTGCGGACATAGCGGATGCCGGGAATGCGGAACATGAATTCGTCGAGGAATTTGTTGTAGGCGACCATGTCCTGCACGACGACGCGCAAATGATAGTCGGCATCGCCTGTCGTCGCAAAGCACTCCAGCACCTCACGGCGCTTCGTGACCCGCGCAACGAACTCTTCGACAAACTTGGCGTCGTGCCGCTCCAGCGAGACGTGGAGGATTGCTGACATTGCAAAGCCAGCCTGCTCGCGCGACACCAGCGCCGCGTAGCCACAGATGATTCCGGTCTCCTCCAGCGCGCGCACCCGGCGCCAGCAGGCCGAGGTCGACATGCCGACCTCATCGGCAAGCTGCTGGTTGGTGGCGCGGCCATCCTTCTGGAGATGCGCGAGAATCCGTGTGTCCTGCTCTTCGATCATCAATCGCCCTCAAATCGGGCAACTTTACCAAATTTGATGCGTCTGTGCAAAATATCACCGCATCGGCGTCCTTGACGGGATAAATAGGTAAGACCTACCAGCGCCCCCGGCCTAACCTCCACACCTATTCGGCAGGAAGCCGCACGAGGTCCGCCTATGGACGCCATTCCGTCACTCGACGCCTATGAGCTCTCCGACCGCTACGAGCGCGAGGAGGGCCGCGTCTTCCTCACGGGCACGCAGGCGATCGTCCGCATCGCGCTCGACCAGGCCCGGCGCGACCGCGCACGCGGACTCAACACGGCCGGCTTCATCTCCGGCTATCGCGGCTCGCCGCTCGGCGGCGTCGATCTCGAACTGTGGCGCATCAAGGAGCGATTGAAGCGAGACCGCATCGAATTCCTGCCCGCTGTGAACGAGGACCTTGCGGCCACGGCCGTGCTCGGCTCGCAGCAGGTCGAGACGCAAGCGGACCGCGAGGTCGATGGCGTGTTCGGGCTCTGGTACGGCAAGGGTCCCGGCGTCGACCGCTCCGGCGACGCCCTCAAGCACGGCAACGCCTACGGCTCCTCGCCACATGGCGGCGTGCTGGTGGTCGCCGGCGACGACCATGGCTGCGTGTCGTCGTCGATGCCGCACCAGTCCGACGTCGCCTTCATGAGCTGGTTCGTGCCGACGCTGCATCCGGCCGATGTCGGTGAATATCTGGCGTTCGGCGAATATGGCTACGCGCTGAGCCGGTTCTCCGGCATGTGGGTCGGCTTCAAGGCGATCTCGGAGATCGTGGAGTCGGGCGCATCCGTTCCGCTGCGCCCACCGCGCCTCTTCCGCGCCCCCGACTTCACGCCACCGCCCAGCGGCCTGCACTATCGCTGGCCCGATCTGCCCGGCCCGCAGATCGAGGAGCGGCTGGAGGCGAAGAAGCACGCGGTCTACGCCTTCGCAAAGGCCAATCCGATCGACCGCCATATCTACGATATCCCAAACGCCACTTACGGCATCGTCACGACAGGCAAGGCGCATCTCGATCTGATGGAAGCGTTGCGGCTGATGGGGCTCGACGAGGCCGCCTGCCGCAGCATTGGCATCGACATCTACAAGGTCGGCATGGTCTGGCCGCTGGCGCTTCACGACGCGATGGACTTTGTGAAGGGCAAACGCGAGATCCTGGTGGTTGAGGAAAAGCGCGGCATCATCGAGAGCCAGTTCAAGGAATATTTTTACGACTATCCCGGTGCAAAGCCCGAGCGCATGGTCGGCAAGCACGACGAACGCGGGGCGCGGCTGATCTCCTGGATCGGCGAACTGTCGCCGCGTGCGCTGGCATCCGTGCTGGCGAAGCGGCTCGATCCGCTGTTTCCAGGGCTCAATCTCGCCGCACGCGCCGCCGCCCTTCTGCCAGAGGCCGAGCGCACCATCAACGTTACAGGCGCAACGCGCACGCCCTATTTCTGTTCGGGCTGCCCGCACAACACGTCGACGAAAGTGCCAGAGGGATCGAAAGCGCTGGCCGGCATCGGCTGCCATTTCATGGCGAGCTGGATGGACCGCGAGACCTCGTCGCTGATCCAGATGGGCGGCGAAGGCGTGAACTGGGCCGCCTCGTCGCGATTTACCGGCTACAAGCACGTCTTCCAGAACCTCGGCGAAGGTACTTACTATCATTCCGGCTCGATGGCCATCCGGCAGGCGATCGCCGCAAAAGCCAATATCACCTACAAGATCCTGTTCAACGACGCCGTCGCCATGACCGGCGGCCAGCCGGTTGACGGCCCCGTCAGCGTCCATGCCATTGCGCACAGCGTCCGCGCCGAAGGTGTCGCCCGCATCGCGCTGGTGTCGGACAATCCCGCGCAATTTGTGCCTGGAGACTTGCCCATCAGCGTCACCATCCATCCGCGCGAGGAGATGGACGCCGTGCAGCGTGAGCTGCGCGACGTCTCCGGCGTCTCGGTGCTGATCTATCAGCAGACCTGCGCGACAGAGAAGCGGCGTCGCCGCAAGCGCGGACAGATGGCCGATCCAAAACGCTTCGCCTATATCAACGATCTCGTCTGCGAAGGCTGCGGCGATTGCTCGGTCGAATCCAACTGCCTTAGCGTCGAGCCGAAGGAGACACCGTTCGGGCGCAAGCGCCAGATCAATCTCTCCGCCTGCAACAAGGATTTTTCCTGCCTCAACGGCTTCTGCCCGAGTTTTGTGACGGTCGAAGGCGCCACACGCCGAAGGAAGGCTGCGAGCGGAATCGATGCAGTCAGCCGTGCCGCTACGCTTCCTCTTCCCTCGCCGGCAATGCTTGATCGCCCCTACGATCTGCTGGTGACCGGCGTCGGCGGCACCGGCGTGATCACGGTCGGCGCGCTGATCGGCATGGCCGCGCATCTCGAACGCCGCGGCGTCTCGGTCCTCGACTTTACCGGCTTTGCGCAAAAGTTCGGGCCCGTGCTGAGCTATCTCCGTCTCGCCGCTTCGCCCGAGGCCTTGCACCAGGTACGCATCGACCAGGGCGCCGCCGATGCGCTGATCGGCTGCGACTTCGTCGTCAGCTCCTCGCCGAAGGCCTCCGGCACTTATCGCCGTGGCACCCGCGCGGCGATCAACACCGCGGAGATGCCGACCGGCGACGTCGTCCGCTTCCGCGATGCCGATCTCGCCTCGCGTGTACGCCTGCGCGCGATCCGGGAGGTCATCGGCAACGACAATCTCGACACCATCAATGCGAACGCGCTGGCCGAGCGCCTGCTTGGCGATGCCGTCTATGCCAACATCATCATGCTCGGCTTCGCCTGGCAGCGCGGACTGGTTCCGATTTCGCTGCCAGCGCTGCTGCGCGCGATCGAGCTCAACGGCGTCGCGGTCGAGCGCAACAAGCAGGCTTTTGCCTGGGGTCGGATCGCCGACGCCGATCCGGAGTTTTTGCTGAAAGCTGACGAGACGCCAATAGCGGAGACGCTTGACCAGTTGATCGCGCGTCGCGCCGATTTTCTCATCGCCTATCAGGACGAAGCCTATGCGGCGCGCTACCGGGCGGCCGTCGAAAGAGTTCGTGTCGCCGAAGCTGCCCTCGACAGCGAGGCGCTGACTGAGACGACTGCACGCGCTTTGTTCAAGCTGATGGCCTACAAGGACGAATATGAGGTGGCCCGCCTGCACATGAAGAGCGGCTTTCTCGACGAGCTGAAGCGCGAGTTCGAGGACGGCTTCAGCGTTCAATACCACCTCGCCCCGCCTTTCCTACCGACCGGGCACGACGCGCGCGGCCGCCCGCGCAAGCGCGCCTTCGGCCAGTGGATCCAGATCCCGCTCGCCCTGCTGGCGCGGCTGAAGCGATTGCGCGGGACGCGGTTCGATCCATTTGGCCACACCGCCGAGCGGCGTACGGAGCGGGAGCTGATCGGCTGGTATGAGGGCGTGATCGAACGGATGCTGGGCGAACTGGATGCAGCGCATCTGCCCGATCTCATCGCAATTGCCAAGGCGCCCATGGAGATCGGCGGCTACGGCCCGGTGAAGGACGCGGCGATTGCCAGGGTGAAGCCCGAAGTCGAGCGCCTGCTCGCCGCTGTCACGGCAACGCCGGCAAAGATGCGCGCTTACGGTTGACGCCGCGTCGGCTTGGCCTCAGCCTCCCGGATTGAAAGCGCTCGCTGATGGCGCGCAACAATCGGGTGATGCATCATGGATTTCGACCAGTTGACCCTGACCCAGGCGGCCGCGGATCTCTGCACCGGCACGGTGACCAGTATGGCACTCACCAAAGAAGCACTCGCCCGCGCCAAGGCCGACGCCGACCTCAATGCCTTCGTCACGCTGGACGAAACCGGCGCCTTGAGGGCCGCGGCGGCGTTCGATGCGGCCGGGGACAAGAGCAAACCGCTGGGCGGCGTTCCCGTCGTGATCAAGGACAATATCGAGGTGGCCGGGCTTCCCTGTAGTGCCGGCACCCCCGCGCTGAAGGATTACGTTCCGACGGCCGACGCGCCCGTGGTCGCCAAGCTGCGCGCGGCCGGTGCGGTCATCATCGGCAAGACCAGCATGCATGAGCTCGCCTTCGGCATTTCCGGCTACAATACCGCGTTCAAGACCGGCCCGGAGTTCGGCGTGCGCAACGCCTATGATCGCACCCTGATCGCCGGCGGCTCCTCGTCGGGAACGGGCGCCGCGCTCGGTGCGCGGATCGTGGCCGGCGGGCTCGGCACCGACACCGGCGGATCAGTCCGGGTCCCGGCGGCGCTGAACGGATGCGCCTCGCTGCGCCCGACCGTCGGCCGCTATCCGCAAGCCGGCATCGCGCCGATCTCGCACACCCGCGACACAGCGGGGCCGATGGCTGCGACCATGGCGGATGTCGAACTGCTCGATCGGGTCATTGCGGGTGGCGATACGGTTGCGCCGGCCGATCTGAAGCAGGTGCGGATCGGCATCGTCAAGACGATGTTCGCCAATCTCGACGCCGACACCGAGGCCGCGTTCAACGCGGCAATCGCGAAAGTAACGGCTCAGGGCGTCACGGTGGTCGAGATCGAGATGCCGGAGCTTGCCGAACTCAACAGCCAGGTCGGCTTTCCCGTTGCGCTGTACGAGGCCTTTGACGACATGGTGGCCTATCTCGCGCACACCGGCACCGGCATCACGATCGAGGCGCTGGCGCAGGACATCGCCAGTCCCGATGTGAAGGGTACCTATGACGGCCTGGTGATCCCGCGAAAGCTGCCCGGCCCGGACAATACGCTGGTCGACGCCAAGCCGATTTATGACGCTGCAATCAAGACTGCGCGGCCGGCGCTTCAGGCGCTCTACGGCAGGACATTTTCCGCCAACAAGCTCGATGCCATCGCGTTCCCGACCACACCTTGCGTCGCGATCGCTTCCAACGCGGACTCCAGCAGTCTCGAGAATTTCGGACTGTTCATCCAGAACACCGATCCCGGCAGCAATGCCGGCATTCCCGGCATCCAGATTCCGATCGCGCTCGGCGCGACCAGCAAGCTTCCAATTGGGCTCGAGCTCGACGGCCCGGCCGGAAGCGATCGCCGCCTGCTCGCGGTCGGCATGGCGCTCGACAGCGTGTTCGGACGGCTGCCGCCGCCGCGCCGGTCATGAATACGGATTGATCAGCTTCTGCTGCTCGGCGCTGTGATGCACGAGCATATCGATGAAGGTGCGCACCTTCGCCGACAAATGATGCCGGTGCGGATAGACGGCATTCATCGACATCTCGACCGGCCGATATTCCGGCAGGAGACGCACCAGCCGGCCGGCGTCGAGATCGTTCTGCACCAGAAAGCCGGCAAGAAGGCCGACGCCGGCGCCCTCCAGCACCATCCGTCGCAACGCCTCGCCGCTGTTGGTGACGAGGCTGCCCGAGATGCGCACCGATGCCGGCGCACCCTTGCGGTCGAAAAAGCGCCACTCGTCGCCGAAGGGATAGTTCAGGTGGCGGCCGCAATTGTGCTCGGAGAGCTCGGCGAGCTGCTGCACGCGACCGTGCTTCTCCAGATAATCATGCGAGCAGCACAGCACGTGGCGCCAGGTGGCGAGGCTGCGGACGATGAGGCTCGAATCCGGCGGCGGCGTCATGCGCAGCGCGACGTCATAGCCCTCCTCGATCAAATCGACATCGGCTTCGCCCATCCGCAAATCGATCTTCACCTCTGGATAGGTCGACAGCAGCTTTGAGACCACCGGCGTCACGAACGGGACCATATGCGTGGCGGTGTAGATGCGCAGCGTGCCGCGCGGCACCGACTGGAGGGCGCCGGCGATGTCGTCGGCCTGCTCGATGTCGGAGAGGATCTGGACGCAGCGGTCGTAATAGGCCTTGCCGATCTCGGTGACGCTGACCTTGCGGGTGGTGCGGTTGAGCAGCCTCGCGCCGAGCCGCTCCTCCAGCGCCTGGATGTGATTGCTCACCATGGTCGTGGACATGTTGAGCTTGCGGGCGGCGGCAGAGAAGCCGCCGGTGTCAACGACCCGGACGAAGGCGGTCAGGCTGGTCAGCCGATCCATGGGCGCCTCAGATTATGCAGCGTCGGTGGACAATCATTTTGCTTTTTGGCGGATTATCACAAGGGCCGGGACAACGCATCTTGCGGGTATCAACAGCGCGCCCCCTTCGGAACGGGACGTCTGGAAATCCGGAGGATGTCATGTCGAACGCATCTTATGCTACTGAAACAACTGATAAAATCAGCCTGAAGCCGTCCCGCCAGGCGGTCAAGCGGGCGGCGCTCGCCCTGGCGCTGGCCCTCGGCGTCGCCGCTGTCGGCGACTTTGGCTACAATTACCTGACCACCGGCCGCTACCTGGAATCGACCGATGACGCCTATGTGAAGGCGGATTCCACCATCATCGCACCGAAGGTCTCGGGCTACATCGCCCAGGTGCTGGTCGGCGATAACGAGAAGGTCAAGGCCGGCCAGCTGCTGGCCAAGATCGACGACCGCGACTTCAAGGCGGCGCTCGGCCAGGCTCGCGCCGACGTCGCCGCTGCCGAAGCCTCGGTGCGCAATCTCGATGCCCAGCTCGAGCTGCAACAGCCGGTGATCGAGCAGAGCACGGCCGATGTCTCGGCCGCAGATGCCAATCTGAAATTCGCGCAGGAAGAGCGCGCCCGCTACGACGATCTGATGAAGTCGGGCTCTGGGACGATCCAGCGCGCGCAGCAGACCGATGCAGCGCTCCGCGCCAGCAACGCGCAATTGCAGCACGCGAAATCGGGTCTGGTGGCCGCGCAGCGCAAGGTCGACGTGCTCACCACACAGCGCGCCCAAGCCACTGCCCAGCTCGATCGCGCCCGCGCGGTTGCTGACCAGGCCGAACTGAACCTGTCCTATACTGAAATCACCGCGCCGGTGGACGGTACGGTCGGCGCCCGCAGCTTGCGCGTCGGCCAATTCGTGCAGGCCGGCACGCAGTTGATGGCGGTGGTGCCGCTCGATGCGGTCTATGTGGTGGCCAATTTCAAGGAGACGCAGCTCACCAATGTCCGCGCCGGCCAGCCGGTTGAGCTGATCGTCGACAGCTTTCGCAATCGCACGCTGCACGGTCATGTCGACAGCCTTTCGCCGGCCAGCGGACTTGAATTCGCGCTGCTGCCTCCCGACAATGCGACAGGCAACTTCACCAAGATCGTGCAGCGCGTCCCGGTGAAGATCGTGCTGGACGACCGCGCCCTCACCGGCCTGTTGCGGCCGGGCATGTCGGCGGTGCCGACCGTCGACACCAAGGCGACCGTGGTGGCCGAGCGTGAGACCGCCAAGCGCGTTGCCGACAACGCGAGCCGGCCGAACGGCGGCTGACGCCCTCAGATCCCGGCAGGATTATCAAATCCAGCCGGATGATCCTTCCAGAACTTCGCCGATTATCGAAATTAACCGCCTAATGCATCCTGTCTCTGTAACCGAGACGAGGCTTCCATGAGCACGCTCCAACCGATCCTTTCCGCCACCGACGCCGCAAACCTCCCCGCTCCCACCGCGGCTCCTGCAACACCGACCGTTTCCACCAAGACGTGGATCGCCGTGATCGGCGCCACGCTCGGCGCCTTCATGGCGGTGTTGAACATCCAGATCGTCAACGCCTCGCTTGCCGACATCCAGGGCGCGATCGGCGCCGGCATCGACGACGGCGGCTGGATCTCGACCTCCTATCTGATCGCCGAGATCGTGGTGATCCCCCTATCCGGCTGGCTCGCGCAGGTGTTCTCGATCTGGATCTATCTGCTGACCAACGCAATCCTGTTCCTGCTGCTCTCGGCGGCCTGTGCACTGGCACAGGACCTGCCGCAGATGATCGTGCTCCGCGCCGTGCAAGGCTTCACCGGCGGTGTGCTGATCCCGATGGCGTTCACGCTCATCATCACGCTGCTGCCGCGCGGAAAACAGCCGGTCGGCCTTGCGCTGTTCGCGCTGTCGGCGACGTTTGCGCCGGCGATCGGCCCAACGATCGGCGGCTATCTCACCGAGAATTTCGGCTGGCAGTACATCTTCTACGTCAACCTCGCGCCCGGCGCGATCATGGTCGGCATGCTCTGGTACGCGCTGGACACCAAGCCGATGAAGCTGTCGTTGCTGCGCGACGGTGACTGGGCCGGCATCATCACCATGGCGATCGGCCTGTCTGCACTCCAGACCGTGTTGGAGGAAGGCAACAAGGACGACTGGTTCGGCTCGCCCTTCATCGTCAAGCTCACGGTGATTGCAGCAGTTGCGCTGACCGCGTTCTTCATCATTGAGCTCACGGTGAAGAAGCCGCTCTTGAACCTGCGTCTGCTGGCCCGCCGCAATTTCGGCTTCGGCATGCTCGCGAACTTCCTGCTCGGCGTCGCGCTGTACGGCTCGGTGTTCATCCTGCCGCAATATCTGTCCCGCATCCAGGGCTACAATTCCGAGCAGATCGGCATGGTGCTGGCCTGGACCGGTCTGCCGCAGCTCGTGCTGATCCCGCTGGTGCCGCGGCTGATGCAGAAGTTCGACGCGCGGATCATCATCGGCGTCGGCTTCATTCTGTTCGCCGCCTCCAACTTCATGAACATCGACATGACCAACGACTACGCGTCCGACCAGCTGCTGTGGCCCAACGTCGTGCGCGCCATCGGCCAGGCCCTTGTCATGGCGCCGCTGTCGGCGGTGGCGACGGCCGGCATCGAAGCGGAGAATGCGGGCTCGGCCTCCGGCCTGTTCAACATGATGCGCAATCTCGGCGGCGCTGTCGGCATCGCGCTGCTCCAGACCGTGTTGACCAAGCGCGAGCAGTATCACTCCAACGTGCTGATGCAGTCGGTCTCGGTGTTCGAGCAGGCCACCCGCACGCGGCTGGAGCAGCTCACCCAGTATTTCATCAATCACGGCGTGCTCGACCGTGCCGATGCCGCCCATCGCGCCTATGTCGCGATCGGCCATGTCGTGCAGAAGCAGGCCTACATCTTCGCCTTCAGCGACACCTTCTATCTGCTCGGCGTGGCGCTGATCGTCGCCTTCATCGCCTCCCTCTTCCTGAAGAAGCCCGGCCATGTCTCGGCCGGTGGCGCCCACTGACCCTCAACCCCAAACCTCAACTCAAGCAAGGAGAACGACCATGAAACCCCGCATGAATTTCTACCAGGCCGCCCCCGACACGATGAAGGCGCTGATGGCGCTCGAAGAGCAGATCCAGTCTACGGGGCTGGAGAAATCGCTGATCGAGCTCGTCAAGATCCGGGCCTCCCAGATCAACGGCTGCGCCTTCTGCATCAACATGCACACCGAAGACGCCCGCAAGCGCGGCGAGACCGAGCAACGCATCTATCTGCTGAATGCCTGGCGCGAATCCCCGCTCTACACCGAGCGCGAGCGCGCCGCGCTGGCCTGGACCGAGTCGGTGACGTTGATCGCGAACACGCACGCACCGGATGATGTCTACGAGCAAGTCCGCGCCCAGTTCTCCGACTCGGAAACCGTGAACCTGACCACGCTGATCGGCGCCATCAACGCCTGGAACAGGCTGGCGATCGCGTTCCGCGCGGTTCATCCGGCGAAGGTGAGGGCGTCGGTGGCGTAGGCTACAAGAACAGATCTCGTAGGGTGGGCAAAGCGCAAGCGTGCCCACCTTCTATCCAATTCATGGGAAGACGTGGGCATGGCGCAAGTGCGCCTTTGCCCACCCTACGATAGCCGAGGGCGCGCCTTAAACCGCCGTCGCCTTCGCGAACTCGACATAGATCTCGCGGAGCCGCGTCGCCATCGGGCCGGGCTTGCCGTCGCCGATGGCCTTGCCGTCGACCGTCACCACCGGCTGCACGAACTGCGAGGCGGAGGTGATGAAGGCTTCCTTCGCGGCAAGCGCCTCAGCCACCGTGAAGGACCGCTCTTCGACACGGAGCTGGCGTTCTTCGGCAAGCGCGATCACGGCCTTGCGGGTGCAGCCCGGCAGGATCGCGTTGGAATTCTTGCGGGTGACGATGACGTCGTCCTTGGTGAGAATGAACGCCGTGGACGAACCGCCTTCGGTCACATAGCCCTCCTGCAGCATCCAGGCCTCGCCCGCGCCGGCTTCTGCCGCGGCCTGCTTCGCCAGCACCTGCGCGAGCAGCGCGACGCTCTTGATGTCGCGGCGCTCCCAGCGAATGTCGGGCACCGTGATGACCTTGATGCCGGTCTTTGCCGAGGCCGCGTTGATGATGTCCTTCGCGGAGGTGAACATCACCAGGCTCGACTTGACGTCGCCCTTCGGGAAGGGGAAGTCGCGACCCTTGTCGGCGCCTCGCGTGACCTGGAGATAGACGAGGCCGCTTGCGACCTTGTTGCGCGCGATCAGCTCCTTCTGGATCTCGGTGACGCGCTCGAGCGTCTCCGGAAGCCTCAAGCTGATCTCCCCGACCGACCGCTCCAGCCGCGCCAGATGCGAGGCGTTGTCGACCAGCTTGCCGTCCAGCACCGCCGAGACCTCGTAGATGCCGTCGGCGAACAGAAAGCCGCGGTCGAGCACCGAGATTTTTGCTTCAGAAAGCGGGACGAATGAGCCGTTGACGTAGGCGATCGAGTCCAAGGCAGGTCTCCTGACGGAATGGGGAATTTGGGGCGTTATACGCCAGTTGAGGGGGCCGAGCACCCTCGTTTCGTCATTCCGGGGCATTCGCAAAGCGAATGAGCCCGGAATCCATAACCACCATCGGGAGTATGGACCCTCAGATGCGCAATTGCGCATCATAGCTCGCACGATGCGCGCCCCGGGATGACGATCAGTTAGTGCGACAGGATCTTCGACAGGAACTTCTGCGCGCGGTCGCTGCGGGGCTTGCCGAAGAAATCGTCCTTCGGCGCGTCCTCGACGATCTCGCCGCGGTCCATGAAGATGACGCGGTTGGCGACCTTGCGGGCAAAGCCCATTTCGTGGGTCACGACCATCATGGTCATGCCTTCGCGGGCGAGATCGACCATGACGTCGAGCACCTCGCTGACCATTTCCGGGTCGAGCGCCGAGGTCGGCTCGTCGAACAGCATGACGATCGGATCCATCGCGAGTGCGCGGGCGATGGCGACGCGCTGCTGCTGGCCGCCGGAGAGCTGGGCCGGAAATTTTTGCGCCTGCTCCTTCAGCCCGACGCGCTCCAGCAGCTGCATGCCCTTCGCCACCGCCTTGTCGTGCGATCGGCCGAGCACCTTCTGCTGCGCGAGGCAGAGATTCTCGATGATCTTCAGATGCGGGAACAGCTCGAAATGCTGGAACACCATGCCGACGCGCGAGCGCAGCTTTGGCAGATTGGTCTTGGGATCGTTGACCTTGGTGCCGTCGACACTGATGTCGCCGCCCTGGAACGGCTCCAGCGCGTTGACGCATTTGATCAGCGTCGACTTGCCCGAGCCCGAGGGGCCGCAGACCACGACGACCTCACCCTTGGTGACGCTGGTGGTGCAGTCGGTCAGCACCTGGAAGGTCGGGCTGTACCATTTGTTGACGTGGCTGATTTCGATCATGACCGATTGGCTCTATCGAATGATGGCGATGCGCGACTGGAGGCGGCGAACGCCGAAAGACGCGATACAGGAAATGGTGAAGTAGACGACGGCAGCGAACAGATACATTTCGACCAGGCGCCCGTCGCGCTGGGCGATCTTGCTGGCCGCGCCCAGAAAGTCGGGGATCGACAGCACGTAAACCAGCGAGGTGTCCTGGAACAGCACGATGGTCTGCGTCAGCAGCACCGGCAACATGTTGCGGAACGCCTGCGGCAGCACGACGTAGCGCATGCTCTGGGCGTAGCTGAGGCCGAGCGCACTGGCCGCGGCCGGCTGGCCGCGCGAGATCGACTGGATGCCGGCGCGCATGATCTCGGAGAAATACGCCGCCTCGAACATGATGAAGGTGATGAGCGAGGATGCGAATGCGCCAACGCTGATCGGGCGCGAGGCGCCGGTCAGCCACTGCCCGATATACGGCACCAGGAAGTAGAACCAGAAGATGACGAGCACCAGCGGCAGCGAGCGCATGAAGTCGACATAGAGGCCGGCGATGCGTCCAAGAACTCTGTAACCGGAGAGCCGCATCAGTGCGATGGCCGTGCCGAAGATCAGGCCGCCGAGTGCGGCGAGCGCCGTCAGCGTGACGGTGAACGTCATGCCCTCATAGAACAGATAGGGCAGCGCGCGGCGGATGACATCGAAATCGAAATTGCTGAGCATCGCGCTATTTCCCCGAGATGTAGCCGGGGATCGCGACGTAGCGCTCGAGGAAGCGCATCCCTGTCACGATGATGGCATTGGTGAGGAGATAGATCAGTGTCGCGGCCGTGAAGGCCTCGAACACCTGGAACGAGAACTCCTGCATCGAGCGCGCCTGACCGGTCAACTCGACCAGACCGATGGTGATGGCGACCGCCGTGTTCTTGATGGTATTGAGGAACTCCGACGTCAGGGGCGGCAGGATGATGCGGAACGCCATCGGCAGCAGCACATAGCGATAGCCCTGCACGGTGGTGAGCCCGAGCGCAGTCGCCGCCATCTTCTGCCCGCGCGGCAGCGAACCGATGCCGGCCTGCAATTGTACCGCGACGCGCGCCGACATGAAGAAGCCGATGCCGATCGCGGCCGTCCAGAACGGCGCGTTCGGCAATTGCTTCAGCCACAGCCCCGCAGCCTTCGGCAGCAGCTCCGGCAGCACGAAGAACCACAGGAACAGCTGCACCAACAGCGGCATGTTGCGGAAGAACTCGACCCAGCAGAAGCCGAACCAGTACGCGCCCTTCGACGGCAGCGTGCGCATGACGCCGATGAGCGAGCCGAAGATCAGCGCGATGACCCAGGCGAGCAGCGCCGTCTTCAGGGTCAGCACCAGTCCCGACAGCAACATGTCGAGATAGTTGCCGGTCCCCATCGGGTTCGGCTCGAAGAAAATTCCCCAATTCCAGTGGTAGTTCACGTGTCCCCCGCGCGAACGCGCCAATCACAGATCTCTTAACGAGGCCATTGGCGCCTATGCAAATGTCCGGCCACTTCCCTCCGGAATGACCGGAATGCCTTACCTCTCCCCGCACGCGGGGAGAGGTAAAATAGCATCTTACTTATAGTCGTCCGGGATCGGCGAGTCCGAGGGCTTTGCGAACTCGTTCTTCAGCTCGGCCGAGATCGGGGTGTTGAGGTTGAGACCCTTCGGCGGGATCTTGGCCGTGAACCACTTGTCGTAGATCTTCTGGCCTTCGCCGGAGGTGTAGAGCGCAGCGGTTGCGGCATCGACCACCTTCTTGAAGGGCGCGTCGTCCTTGCGGAGCATGATGCCGTAGGGCTCGGGCTTGGAGAACGCATCCTTGGAGATGACGTAATCGTCCGGCGATTTCGAGCCGGCCACGAGGCTCGCGAGCAGGATGTCGTCCATCACGAAGGCAACCGCGCGGTCGGTCTCGACCATCAGGAAGGCTTCGGCGTGATCCTTGGCCGGGATGATGTTGGCGCCGAGGCCCTTGGCGACGTTGGCTTCGGTCAGCTGCTTGATGTTGGTGGTGCCTGCGGTGGAGACCACCGTCTTGCCCTTGAGGTCATCGATCGACTTGAGGCCGCTCGACTTCTTGAACACGTAGCGGCTCGCGGTCAGGAAGTGGGTGTTGGTGAAGGCGACCTGCTTCTGGCGCTCGGCATTGTTGGTGGTCGAACCGCATTCGAGGTCGATGGTGCCGTTGGCCATCAGCGGGATGCGGGTCGCCGAGGTGACCGGGTTGAGCTTGACCTCGAGCTTGTCGAGCTTGAGCTCCTTCTTCACGGCATCGACGATCTTGTAGCAGATGTCCATCGCGAACCCGACGGGCTTCTGGTTGTCGTCGAGATAGGAGAACGGGATCGAGGAATCGCG
This sequence comes from Bradyrhizobium commune, assembly GCF_015624505.1. NCBI lineage: Bacteria > Pseudomonadati > Pseudomonadota > Alphaproteobacteria > Hyphomicrobiales > Nitrobacteraceae > Bradyrhizobium > Bradyrhizobium commune. The sequence goes on from NZ_CP061379.1 coordinate 6,850,159, forward strand.
GAAGCCGAGCGTGATGGCGCCGGTGTCCTTGATGTTCTTCAACGTGCCGGTGAGTTCCTCGGCGCCGGCCTGGCTGACGGCAAAGGTCGCGACGAGCGCGAGGCCGATGTGACGGAAATGTTTCACTTTTTCTCCCCTTTCAGGATGATGCGGCCGGATGCAAGCACATCTCGGCCCGGATTAGAATGTGACTTTCGGCTTGATGCCGGCTCGGGTTAACGGGCTCAGGTGAGAGGCTTTGGCAATTCCCCGAGATCCCAGAACAGGCCGGCCATCACCGTCAAGGCCTCTTCGGTCAATGGCAGCAGGATGTGCTCATTGGGCGCATGCTGGGAACAGCCGGGATAGGAGTGCGGAACCCAGATCGTCGGCAGGCCCAGAATCTCGGAAAACACGTCGTTCGGCAGCGAGCCACCGAAGTTCGGCAACACCGCCGGCGCCTTGCCGGTGGTCTCCTTCACCGAATCCGCCGCCCATGTAATCCAAGGGCTGTCGAAATCGGTGCGCGAGGCGGCAAAGCTCTGTGCGGCGCGCACCTCGACCATCGGAAAGCCCTTCGCAACCAGATGCGCGCGGACGGCGTCGATCAGGCCGTCGACCTTGGTGCCGACCACGAAACGCAGTTGCAGCACGGCGTTGGCGTGGCCGGGAATGGCATTCGCGGGCTTCGCGATATTGCCTGATGACATCGCCAGCACTTCGAGCGTGTTCCAAGCATAGAGCCGTTCGGCCGCCGACAATCCGTCCTCGCCCCAATTCTCTGCAAGCGCCGGCTCGTCCTCGGTCGGCACCACCTGCACGTCGGCGAGATAGCTTCGGATCTGGTTGGTGAGGCGCGGCGGCTTCAGCGCCTCGAGCTGAAGACGGCCGTGGCCATCGACCAGCGTCGAGATCGCATTGACCAGAATGGTCGCGGGGTTGGCGAGCACGCCGCCCCAATTGCCGGAGTGATGGCCGCCGTCGCGCAAGTTCACGTCGAGATGGATGCGGATGCCGCCGCGGCAGCCGAGGAACAGCGTCGGCCGATCCGCCGACAAGCGCGGCCCGTCGGAGGCCATGAACAAATCGGCCTTGAGCGCGTCGCGATTGAGATCGCAGACCTTGCCGAGATCGGGCGAGCCGATCTCCTCGCCCATCTCGACAATGAATTTCGCATTGAAGCCGAGCTTGCCGCCGCGGGCCTCGCGTACCGCGCGGAGTGCAGCCATGTTGATGCTGTGCTGGCCCTTGTTGTCGGCGGTGCCGCGGCCGTAAAGGCGAATGCCCGACGCGGTCGTACGCCAGGGATCGCGGCCGTCGCGCCACTCACCTTCCATGCCGTCGACGACGTCACCATGGCCGTAGATCAGAACGGTCGGCGCGGACGCGCTCTCTTGATGCTCGGCGAACAGGAACGGCGCCTTGCCGCTCGGGGATTCGACGATGCGGCTGGTGAAGTCGAGCGCCGCGAAAGCCGGCGCCATCTCCCGTTCCAGATAGGCGCGCAACTCAGTCCCGCGCGACGGATTCTGGCTCTCGGTCCGGTAGCCGACGCGGCGGTCGAGCTCGGTGAGGAACGTACCGGATTTGAAGTCGTCCCGTGCGCGGGCGATGGCGTCGGCTCTGGTCATTGCTTTCGTTTTCAAGGTTTCGAAGCGGAAGAGCGCAGTGGGCTACACTGGGCCTCGAAAGTGGCGGGGATCGGTATCGTTCTTGTAGTTCTCTTGGGATTTCGTTCTTGCTCCCTTGAGATTGGCTTGCCAAGGGCGGGAGCGCCGCTGATTTTGGCCTTGCCAAGCGCAAGTTATATGCAAGAACTTCGCCAAGTTGGGGCGCACGTCTATCATTCGAAGAGCGCTCAGTACAGGGCGCCGGGGGACCAGCATGGCCAAGCAGATCAGGCTCAACGCATTTGCGATGAATTGCGTCGCACATCAATCGCCGGGGCTGTGGACCCATCCGCGCGACCGCACCGCCGAATATAACCGCCTGCCCTACTGGATCGATCTCGCCAGGACGCTGGAACGCGGGCGCTTCGACGGACTGTTCCTGGCCGACGTGCTCGGCGTCTACGACGTCTATGGCAACAGCCCTGACGCAGCCTTGCGCAATGCAGCACAGACGCCGTCGAACGAGCCGCTGCTGCTACTCTCGGCAATGGCGGCGGTGACGAAAAATCTCGGCTTCGGCGTCACCAGCAATCTCTCGTTCGAGCCGCCCTATCCGTTCGCGCGGCGGATGTCGACGCTCGATCATCTCACCGAAGGCCGGATCGGCTGGAACGTCGTCACCGGCTATCTCGACAGCGCCGCGCGCGGTGCCGGCAAGGAGAAGCAGGTCGGGCATGACGACCGCTACGACATCGCCGACGAGTATATGGAGGTGGTCTACAAGCTCTGGGAGGGCAGCTGGGAGGACGACGCGGTATTGCGCGACCGCAAGCGCGGCATCTTCACCGATCCGTCAAAAGTTCATCGCGTCAATCATGAGAGCGCGAATTACCGCATCAACAACACCATTCATCTGAGCGAGCCGTCGCCGCAGCGCACGCCCGTGCTGTACCAGGCCGGCACCTCGCCGCGCGGCCGGCAGTTCGCCGCGAAGCACGCCGAATGCGTGTTCATGTCAGGACCGTCGGCCAAGATCATTGGGCCGCGGGTCTCCGCGATCCGCCAGGAGGCCGCCGCACTCGGCCGCAACCCGGCCGAGATTTTGATGTTCTCGATGATGACGATCATCCTCGGCAACACGGAAGCCGAAGCGGTGGCGAAATATGCCGACTACCGCTCGCATATCAGCCCCGAGGGCGCGCTGGCGCTGATGTCGGGTTGGACCGGCGTCGACTTCTCCGGCTACGACCTCGACCAGCAGGTCCGCCATGTCCAGAACGACGCCGGCCGCAGCGCGATGGACAACGTCACCCGCGCCGACCCCGACCGCGTCTGGACCGTGCGCGACGTCATCGAGCATGTCGGCATCGGCGGGGCCGGCCCGGTCGTGGTCGGCACGCCCGAGAGCGTCGCCGACAAGATCGAGGATTGGTTCGAGAAGACTGACGTCGACGGCCTCAACGTTGCCTTTGCGATCTCGCCGGGCGATTTTGAGGACATCGCCGACATGCTGGTGCCAGAACTGACCAGACGCGGACGGTACAAGCCGGAGTATGCCAAAGGCACGCTGCGGGAGAAGCTGTTCGGCGCGGGCCGCGCCAGGCTCGATGCGCCGCATCCGGCGGCGGGATATCGGGTGGGAAAGAAGGCGTAACCTTCAACCACCACTGCCTCATTCTCCCGCTGCCCGGCGACAGTCGAGCCACTTGATGAAGCCGACCGCCGGTCGCTTCATGAGACTAGCCAGGACCAGATGCGCCTTGGCGTCGGTATCATGGAAGAGAATGAAGCCGCGGCGCCACAGCAGCATGAGCGCGAAGACGCGCCGTTCGATCTCAGCCGGCGCCAGCATCTGGTGCCAGTCCTGAGAGTCGATATTCCACAGCGCGACCTTCACGTTCTGCGCGGCAAAAAACACTTCACTTCCCGGCAGCCGCTGCCCATAGGGAGGTCGAAACAACGCGACGCGGGAATTCGGGGCTGCCGCGCCAATCAACGCCTGGCTTCGCACAACCGATTCCCGCCATTGCGGCCAGGTGGCGTGGGAATAGTGGCTCCATCCGTGTGAACCAATGCACATCCCCGCATAGAGATCACTGACCGCGCGGGCGGACGTCGCCTGCGCGCGGGCTTGGAGCCGTTCGCCCAGGGCGAAGAAGATTGCATTAATCCCGCTTCTGCGAAGCCATTCGGTCAGCTGCATCGTGGCGTCAGCGCCGGATCCCACAACTTCGCTTGGGCCATCATCGAAGGTCAGCACGAACTGCCGGTCCGCCAGCTCCCAGCCCTGTAGCTCCCTGTCGTTGTACACGTCGATCTCGCTGCTGACGCGTGGAAACAGCGCAGCCAATCGAAGCAGTTCGTTGAGATATGTCTTGTGAAACCTGATCGCGTCGTTGAGCCAAGGCCGGTAGCGCGCGTCGACGCTGCTTTCGGACAGCGCGAGCGCAGACTTTCGCAGATCTCGCGCCTCGATCGTCACGGGACAGAAAGCGTCGGCATTGCCGCATCCCTCGATCGCGATCGCATAATTCGCCGCAAGAATGCGCCAAAGCTTGCGGCGCACGCGTTCGACCGAGGGCATGTCCACGATTTCGATATTGAGCTGCGCTCTCAGCTCCGGCGCCGTGAGGCTTTCGCTCTCGGCAAGCGCGCGGGCGAACACGAGCTCCTCGGCGCGCGATCTCCGGTCAAACCCGCTCGAGGAATCAATCACATCCGGCCAGGTCTCCTGGCGAGGGATTGCCACTTGCGATGGGCCTGCGCCGTACACTCCGGCGAACGGCAGGATGATGCTCGCGGCAATCAACCAAACCACCCCTGATCCGGAGAACGTCGATCGAGCCTTGTTCATTGGAACAGTCCGCGACCTAGGGATGACGCAAGTGGTCCAGCAATGCGCTCGAGGCAAATCCATCCGGAACGAGATTGGCCTTCTTCTCGAACGCCACGATCGCGGCGCTGGTGCGCGGGCCCAGCATGCCATCGCTTGGACCGGCATCAAAACCGTTTGACCGCAGCAGCGACTGGAGCTCCATCCGCTCAGCACTCGACAACACCCGCTCATCGCGCGGCCAGGGTTTGGAAATCCCGGCCTCGCCGCGAATGCGCCCGGCAAGCTGACAGACGGCGAAGGCGTAAGCGTAAGCCGGGTTGTATTGCTTGATGACGTCGAAATTTGGCAACAGCAAAAACGGCGGCCCGCGATGACCGGCTGGCACGGACAGGTTTGCCAGTTGCCGCTGATCAATGCTCCCATCGGCCAGCGGCCTCACCTCGGATTTCATCCATTCCGCGATCGGCCTGCGCTCGAGTACCAGGGCATAGTCGAAACCGGACGGCAGGTCGACTTCGACGGCACAAGGCGCATTGGCGCTCCAGCCGCTGGCATGCAGAACGTTTGCGATCGAGGCGAGCACATCCGACACATCGTCGATGATATCGGGCCTGCCATTTCCATCGAAATCGACTGCATAGTTGAGAAAAGTCGTGGGCATGAATTGCCCGCCGCCGAAGGCGCCCGACCACGATCCCCGGAAGCGATCGGCGGCGACATAGCCCCGCTGCAATATTTCGAGCGCAGCCAGGAACTGATCGCGAAAGTAGGCCTGTCGGCGTCCGCTACAGGCAAGCGTTGCGGTCGAGCGGATGACGGAAAACGGCCCGACCTCAGTGCCGTAATTGGTCTCCACACCCCAGATCGCAGCGATCACGTAGCGATCGACGCCGAACGCCTCTTCAACGGCATCGAACTGTGCACGAAAGCGCTCCAGCGCCGCTCGGCCAGCCGCGATCTTGCCATCGTTCACGACGATGTCGAGATACTGCCAGAGCGCCAGCTCGAACTCCGGTTGGAATTGCAGGCGTTCGAGAACCACCGGATCCGGTTCAAGCGCCGACGTCGCACCGTCGAATGTTTGCCGCGAGACGCGACGCAGGGCCTCCGGGGCAATCTGGGCCATGCAGGATTTGAACGCGCGCGCAGTATCCGACGGCTCGTCAGGCGCGATCGTCGCGCTGCCGGCGGCTGATCGATCGTCCGCGGCGCTCGCATGGCCGCAAAGGCTGGCCACGAGGAACGTCGCCGCGGCAAGGCCGCGATGAATTCGCGCAACCGACGCAGGATTGATGTTCTGACCTCGCTTCGGAAGCATCAGGCATCGCCACCACAGCACTGGCACGCACAGACTCAGCCGGAAAATCAAACCTGATCTCCCGGCGAGCTCGAAACAACGGCCCTGCTCTTCCCTACGGAGGAGGCGGAGCCGCACCCGGACGATAGTTGAAGCCAACCGCTATCCGCATCTGATTGCTGCGGACGTTGTAGTCGAACCCGGGGGAGAAGAGTGGCGCGCGAAAAGTGTCACCGCAGAACCATGAATAAGTGGCCTGACCATAGGCGGTCCACTGTCCATTGCCCATATGCCAGTCCGGCCGCGTCAATTCCGCGCCAATCCCGACCAAAGCGCCGGTCGCCGTGTGGCTCTCTCGCAGGACCGGGCCGGTGAAATTGCTTTCCAGATCGTAATTCAGGAACTCGACGCCGCCGAGCGCGTAAAGCTGCGCCCGTGGCGTGACCCAATATCCCGCCTTGACGCCCAGATCAGCGGTCCAGTTGTAGTGCGTGCCGATGAAAGAGCCGCCCGGAAAACCGTGATCCACGGACTGCCCGAGATAGTTGAACGACGCAAACGGGCCGAAGGTTGCGCCCGGCAATCCAAATCCGCCGAAATCGTATCCTCCCTGGACCCCGATCCCACCGAGAACATCGGAATCGTTGAGCCGGCTGGTCGTGGTCATGGTCCCCGTGATGCGCTCACGGATCATCGGATTCGAGAAAGCCCCGGATCCGTTCATGCCGATGTAGAACCCGCTCCAGGTGTAGGGCACTGGCGTGATGGGCGTCATCCCGCCCACCATGCTGCCGCCGGTCGGCTGGAATTGCAGCGTTGTGCCGTCAGGAAGAGTGATGGTTCCACCGTTCTGAACCACCTCACTCGGGACCTGGGTCGTGTACGGCGGCTTGCCGATGGTCTCGACGAGGACGTCGAAATAAGCGGTCGTCTTGCGTACGTCGGTCTTGTTGTCGGCAGGAATGTGCTTCCTGGCGGTCGCGTGGTGCTTGTCGAGATGAAGCTTGTAGGAATGATGCGTCGGCTCGCCGGTCGAGGTCTTGCCGGTTAGAGTGATGGTCGTGCTGCTCTGTTCGGTGTCGGGCTTTTTTGCCGTCACATCCGTGTCGTTGACGACGGCATGGGCGGCGCTCGAGAGTGCGAGCGTCGCAAAGCATGCAAGTAGCATTGTCCTGAACTTAAGCATTACCCCCTCCAGAGAAAGACTAACCAACATTGAGCTTGTATCGCACTTCACGCTGCGCCCCATTGCCGTGCTGCACGATCAACCGGACATTCCAGACCTTGGCTCCCGCGAGAGCGGAAGCCGCAATATCGCCGAGTGGACCATCGGATGAAACCGGCTTGGCGATCGTTCCCACCGGTTTCCACGTTTGCGGATTATCGCCCTGCCCGATCTCGATGCGCGCCGACTTGAAGGCATTGGCATCGGCCGTTCCAAACACGCGCACCACGGTCGCATTGCCTTTCTGAACCGGCGCGAGCCTGCTGATGCCGGCAAGAAGGAAGTAGTCCTTGGGTGCCGCGAGCGCGGCACTCGCATCGACAATTCCGTAGCCGGTATATTGGTCGACACCCGGGAGCCCGACGTCACGCGCCGTGCTCTTGATGATCTGCATCACCTGCACGTTGGTCAGGCTCGGATCCTTCGCAATCATCAAAGACGCCAGGCCCGTGACCAGAGGTGCGGCGAACGACGTGCCGCTTGCGCGGTAGTAGCGCTTGTCGGAGCCGACAAAATGCGATCCGGCGATGTACTTGCCGCCTGGGATCGACACCATGGTGTCCGTCCGACGGGCGCGAAGGCTCATCACGTCGACGCCGGGCGCGGCAACGGAGATGTTCTTGCCCCAGTTCGAGAACGGCGCGTGCTGATCGTTGACATCCGTTGCACCGACGACGAGCACTTTGTCGGAGGCGGCGATCCCGTAATTGCTGACGTCGACGCCCTCATTGCCGGCCGCCGCGACGATGACCGCCCCCTTGGAAAAGGCGTGCTCGACCGCCGCGCGCTCGGCCTCCGTGATCTTGTTGCCGCCAATGCTGAGGTTGATGACGCGCGCGCCGTGATCGGCAGCAAAGGTGATGGCTTCGGCGATCTTGCTGGCACGCGCACGACCGAAATCGTCGATGCCCTTGAGGATCATCAGCCGCGCGAATGGATTGACTCCGGCCATCCCGTCCTTGTCGCTCCAGGCCGCGGCGATGATGCCGGCAACCAGCGTCCCGTGTCCGTCGTGATCCCAGGGGCGGTTGTTGTTCTGGATGAAATTCCAGCCGATGACGTCATCGACAAAACCGTCCTTGTCGTCGTCGATGCCGTTCCCTTGCGTTTCCGCGGGATTGCGCCAGAGACTGTCCCAGCTGAAGTTTCGGTGATCCCAGTCCAGCCCGGTATCGATCACCGCGACAATGACGGGCTGGGCGTCGCGTTTCACAAGACGCCAGGCCGATTGCGGCGAGCTGTCAAATCCGATGCGCTGCAGCGCCCATTGATCGGCAAACTCCTGCTTCCACGAACCTTTGCTCGAGAAGTAGCGCACCTCCGGCGGCGACAGCATGTCCTCCGCGCCGGCCGGACTGCCGCACATCAGCATGCACTGCAAGACAAGGAGGAGCGAGAAGCGGCCTTTCATCGCGCGCTCCGCAGATGGATCGTGACGGACGGAATCTCTCCGTCGTGCCCGCCGGCTCCCTCGATCGACGCCCTCGCCTGACGAACGGGAGGGACCTGCTTGCTCCTGCAAGCGTCGTCACCGATCGGCGGAGCGTTCCCATAGTTGAAGACCTTGAAATCCAGCGTCTTATACGCGCTCGAGAGACTGAGCTTGCCGAAACCGTAGCTGCTCAATTCGCTCCGCTTCAAACTTGCCGTGCAGGTGTTGTCGAGGCCCGTCGTGCAGCCGGGAAATGCAAGATCATATCCACCGTCGAGCTTCACGGGGGACGACCAGGGGAGCATGTGCTCCGGCGACATCAGCGCAAAGGTCTGTCCCGACTCGGATCCCGTGTAGTGCAGACCGATCGTGTCGTCCGGGGGCGGTGTCTTTTTCCCGGAGTCGCTCGGCGGTCCGCCGAGATCGCCGACAACCGGCACGACATCGGTGCCATCGTCTGGAGGTTTCGGGGTATTGTTGCCCTGAGCAGGAGGATCATCCGTATTCAGCGTCATGGTCGGAGGCGTATTTTGCGCCGGATCGTCCGTGTTCAAAGTCATCGTCTGTGACGGCTGAAGCAGGATATACGGTCCGGTATAGAGAGGCGCTGGTGTCGGCGATGGATCCGGCTGCGGATCGAAGCGAGAGAAATCGTATTGGATCCAGATGTGACTGTAGGGCGATAGCCCACCGAAGCCGCTGAGGCCGCCGGTGTAACCGACCCATGTCGTGTATCCGCATCCATCCCAGGAGGTGCTGATCTGCGGCGGCGGCGCGCTCACGGGATCTGCGGCCGTCGCAATCTGAGTTTGCGCGGCAAGCAATGCGGGGAAAATTGACCAAGCGAACTTGCGCATGAGTCACAACTGCGAAAATTACAACTGAGAATGGAAATTTACCGGGCAATCTTAGTACGGTTCGTTGTGGCAAAAGCGGCACATTTAGAAATATTCACGCCCGTGTGCGCCGGCTGACGGCCGCGCCGACGACGATCGGTTTGGCCTCTTAATCAAGTCCGACCAACGACTTGCTTGAGCCGCGACGTCACATTGCGGGCATCGAGCGCGGCCTCAACTTTTGCGTCCAAGCCGTAGATATCGGGCAGCAGAACCAGCGCGCCCTTGGCGTCCACATAGGCCGTTTGATAGGTCAGGTGAACGGGGATCGGCTTGGGAAACCTGAACTCGATCTCGTTGGGGCCAAACAGCGAAAACAGGCGTTCAGGCGGATACTGCTCGCCCGGATATGCGCTCGCAAGCAGAAAGCCCGCATAATAGATCGCATTCTCCACCCGGACGCAGCCGTGGCTATAGGCGCGTTCGTCCTGATCAAACAGCCGCTGATCGGGTGTGTCGTGCTGATAGACGAGAAACTTGTTTGGGAAATTGAAGCGCACGTGGCCTTCGGCGTTTTCGTCACCGGGAGCTTGGTAGAGGCGCAACGTTCCGTTCGCCCGCCACTCGGCCTTCAGTCCAAGCCGATCCAGCACGTCGGGATCCTTCTCCAACCTCGGCATGATCTCTCGTTTCACCATCTCGTCCGGTACATTCCAGATCGGATTGAGCGTGAGCGACGTCATGGGAACGCTGAGCAAGGGCGTCGGAAGCGCACGCTCACCGACGATTGCTCGTCCGATGAATTTCACCACGCCTTCCTGCGTGAACGTCAGCCGGTATTGAGGAATGTTGACGATGACGTTGGTTGCCCCGAGGTCGCGAGGATACCAGCGCCATCGCTCCATGTTATCGATGATGGTTCGGATCTTGCCTGACCGCGAGGCGAGGTTATTCTCTGCTGCAGGGCCCGCACGCAACTCGGCCAGCTTAGTCCTCAACGCGCGGTATTCGGCGGCGGACGGCGCCAGCAAATTCAGCGCGCCACCGACATCGGTCATGCCAGCGAGTTCATCGAGCAATGGACGCACCTCGAAGCGCGTGCGCTCGAATTGGGTCATGCGCCCGAAATCATCGCCGGATATTCTCCCGAATTGAACATCCCGCGCATAGCGCAATACCGCGGCGGTCAATTCGAGCTCCGAACGCGCCATCGCGCCGTCGGAGGCAAGCGACATAGGCGCGATCCGGTAGTCGACGGGATCAAGCCCTTCCGAGCCCGCCTGCGCCAGCAACTGGATCGCCGACACGCCGCGCGCGTTCGGCCTTCCATCGTCAATCCAGACACGTTCGTATCGCCGGGACCGATAGAAGCCGAGAACCGCGGCGCGGTCGGACCATCTGGGAAAGAGGCGATCAGCTATTCGCGCGTTCAGCAGCAGCTTCAGTCTGAGGGGACTGCTCTCGCCTTGTTCGGGCAGCTTCAGTGGCCAATAGATTCGCCAACCCGCCAAAGCCGCCAGCAAAAGAGCGGCGACTCCCAGAGAGACGCTTGCGCGGCGGCCGAGCATCTTGGATGTTTGCTCCAGTAGTCGTGTCCGTTGCGATATTCGTCCGCGCTTCAAATCCGATTGGTTTGGCAACCGACCATCCAGATGGCCGGGCACCGATCAAGACTGACAGGTTATTCCACCTCACACCTTCCCGTCCACCATCACCTCGATCAGCTTCGTTCCCGGCCGGTTGAACGCCGACGACAGCGCCGCCTTCAGCTCACGGTGATCACTGACCTTGATCGCTTCGCAGCCCAGCGCCTTCGCCATGCCGGCGAAATCCACCGGCGGATCGGCGAAATCCATGCCGACGTAATTGTCATCGCCATGGAAGGCAAGCAGGCGCTGCTTGATGATGCGATAGCCGCCATTGTTGGCGATGACGACGTTGAGCGGCAGCTTGTGATGCGCCGCCGTCCACAGCGACTGGATCGAATACATCGCGCTGCCGTCGCCTGAGAAACAAACGACAGGTCGATCCGGATTGGCGATGCTGGCGCCGACCGAGGCCGGCAGACCCCAGCCGATGCCGCCGGAGGCGAGCCCGTGATAGCCGTAGCGATCGCGGTGCGGACGCAGCGCCGTGATCTGGCGGCTGGAGGTGAGGCCTTCGTCGACGAGGATGGCATTGGCCGGCATCGCCTCGACCATTTGCAGCACCAGATAGTCTGGATCGATCGGCGCTCGGCCTGCACTCCTGCCGATCTGCTCGACCAACGCGGCACGGCGCGCGCTCCAATTCTTCGGCGCCAGCTCGGCGAGGCGCTGCCTGGCGCGTTGCACCAGTATGGCGCCGCCCATCTCCTTCAGCACCGGGATCAGCGCACGCAGCGTCTCCTTCACATCGGCCTTGAGCGCAATCTCCGCACCAAAATTCTTGGCGATCTCCCAATCAGCCAGGCCGACCTGGAGAATGGGCAATCCGTCCGGCAGCGGGTCGACCTCGCTATAGACCGACATGCGTACAGGATCGCCGCCGAGCGCGACCAACAGATCGTAGGGTGCGAGCGTATCGCGCGCGGCCTTCTGCACACGCGCCAGCGTGCCGACGAAGCTCGGGCTCTCGGAGAGGAAGTGCGAGCCATAGGGCGTCGAGGACTGGTAGGCGGCGGCGCCCAGCAGCTCGGCGAGCTCGGCAGCCTCCTTCAGCGCATCGCTCTTCACCACCTCGTCCATGGTGACGACCACCGGGCGCTCGGCTTTCAACAGGCGCGCAGCAAAGGCGCGCAGCGCCTCGTCCGACGGTTTTGTTCGTGCATCGATGCGGGTGGAACGACCGAGATCGATGCCGGCCTCGCTGTTGAGGATGTCGCCCGGCAGCGAGATGAACACCGGCCCGGTCGGCGGCGTCATCGCGACCTTGGCAGCGCGGCGCACGATGCGCGGCAGATCCTCAAGCCGCGTCACCTCGACGGCCCATTTCACCAGCGGCTCGGCCATGCGCACCAAGGGTCCGTAGAGCACCGGCTCCATCAGGCCGTGGCCCTGCTCCTGCTGGCCCGCGGTCAGGATCATCGGCGTGCCCGTGAACTGGGCGTTGTAGAGCGAGCCCATCGCATTGCCGAGGCCGGGCGCGACGTGGACATTGCATGCGACCAGCTTCCCGGAGGCGCGGCTGTAGCCGTCGGCGATCGCCACCACCAGGCTCTCCTGCATCGCCATCACATAGGTGAGGTCGGGATGGTCCTTCAGCGCATGCATGATCGGCAGCTCGGTGGTACCGGGATTGCCGAACAGGTGCGTAATGCCCTCGTCCTTGAGCAGCGCGAGAAAAGCGGAGCGGCCGGTGATCTTGTTCTTCATGTTTCCTCCAGGAGCGGCCGTTGCCGCAAGGGCGGAGGCATGATGGACGAAGTCACGGGATGCGCGCAAGGAAGCGCGGTCATGGCTGCGTTGCGCACGCGAGGAGAAGCTGGAAAGATGGGCCGAAGCCGGAGGACGTCATGGCTTACGATGAAGGCACCGCCGCACGGGTTCGCAGATTGCTGGCAGGCCAACGCCACGTGGCGGAAAAGAAGATGATGGGCGGGCTTTGCTTCATGGTGGACAACGTCATGTGCTGCACCATCAGCGGCCGTGGCGGCATGCTGTTTCGTGTCGGCCCGGAAGCGCATGCGGGCATGTTGAAAAAGCCACACACGAGCCCAATGGAAATGCGCGGGCGCATCATGACCGGCTTCGTCCGGGTGTCCGACGAGGGCACGCGAACCGAGGCCGGGCTCAGGGTCTGGGTGAAACGCGCACTCGATTTCGTGGCAACGATGCCGGCCAAGCCGCCGGCGAAGAAGGCTGCGCCGCGCACGGCGGCGCCGACAAGCACAAAGGCTAAAGCGCCTCCTCGCGGCCGAGTTCGAACAGGTCTTCGCCGCTAGCGCGCTTCTTCTTTTTCGAGCGCTGCCAGACCACGCCCGGAAAGCCCTTCAGCGGCACCAGCGGTTCGCCGGTATAGGCCCATTCCTGGAGCTCTTCGATCGCGATGTGATAAAGCGGCTGGCGGCCGGTGCGCTCTTTGAACAGTGCGCGGGGGATGTTGACCATATGCGGACCACGCGGGCGCTCATAGGCGATCGGCGTGCCGCAATGGGCGCAGAAGCTGCGCGCGGTTTTGGTCGCCTTGTCCTCGTAGCGGGTGAGCGCGGTCTTGCCAGAGGTGATGCGAAAGCGCGTTTTCCAGCTGCCGACATAGGTGGCGTAGGCCGCGCCATGGGCACGGCGGCTACTGGCCGAATGATCGTGCCAGGCCCAGCGCGCGGGGACGTCGATCTCGAAGGTAACCTTGCCGCAGAGGCACTGGCCGGTGGCGATACCTGCGGCAGCTGCGGCTTTTGCCATCGAAGTCTCCTCATCGTCATTACGACGACAATACACGATTGTCATTCCGGGACGCGCCGAAAGGCGCGGACCCGGAATCCATCGAGCGGCAAGCCAGGACGTGAAACGGATTCCGGGCGCGACGCTCCGCGTCGCCCCGGAATGACAGGGAACGCTTACGCCGGCGTCAATTCGTACACGGGATAATCCGTATAGCCCTTCTCCTCGCCGCCATAGAACGTCGCGCGGCTATATGGCGTGATCGGGTAATCGTGCGCGAGGCGCCGCGGCAGGTCGGGGTTGGAGATGAAGATCCGGCCGAAGGCGATGATGTCGGCGTGGCCGTCGGCGATCGCGGCATTGGCGCTCTCACCGGTAAAGCCGCCAGCGGTCATGAGCACCCCGCTGTAGTGCGGACGGAACAGCACCATGGCCGAGGGCACGTTCTCCCAATGAACGTCCGCACGACCGGCGCCGCTCGAACGCGGCTCGATGAAATGCAGATAGGCCAGACCGAGCTTGTCGAGCGCCTTCACCACATGGGTGTAGAGCGGCATCGGATCAGGCTCGCCGGAATCGTTGGCGATGCCGTGCGGCGACAGCCGCACGCCGACGCGGTTGGCGCCCCAGACGTCGATCGCGGCCTGCGTGACTTCAAGCAGCAGCCGCGCGCGGTTCTCGATCGACCCGCCATATTGGTCGGTGCGCTGATTGCTGCGCGACTGCAAAAACTGCTCGAGCAGATAGCCGTTGGCGCCGTGGATCTCGACGCCGTCGAAGCCGGCGGCGAGCGCGTTCTTCGCGCCCAGCCGGAACGCTTCGACGATGCCCTTGACCTCGTCGGTCTCCAGCGCGCGGGGCGTCTCGTAATCGGCGATCTTGCCGTCGGCGGTCATCGCCTTCATGCCTTCCGCCTTGATCGCGATCGCCGAGGCCGACACCGGCATCGCGCCACCGTGGAACGAGGAATGCGAGACGCGGCCGACATGCCAGATCTGGAGGAAGATGATGCCGCCCTTGGCGTGCACGGCGTCGACCACCTTACGCCAGCCGGCAATCTGCGCCTCCGAATAGATGCCCGGCGTCGCCGGATTGCCGCGGCCGTGCGAGAGCACTGGCGACGCCTCGGCGATGATCAGGCCGCCTGGCGTGGCGCGCTGGCCGTAATATTCGGCGTTGAGCGGCCGCGGCGAAAAGCTCTCACGCTCGGCCCGCATCCGGGTGAGCGGCGCCATCGCGACGCGATGCGCGAGCTTGTACGGACCGACCTGCAACGGTTGGAACAACGCCGGATATTTCATGCTGGCCCCAATTGGCTATGGAAGGATGCGCATCATATAGCGAGGGCGGCCGCCGGAAAAGGCACCGCCCCCGCAAGAGAAAATATTCCCTCTCGCGGGAGGCGAGAGAGAAGGAAACCTACGCCGTCTTGATCCAGACGGCCTTCACGTTGAGATATTCCTCGACATGCTGCTTGCCGGATTCGCGGCCGTAGCCGCTCATCTTGTAGCCGCCGAAGGGCATGGCGGGGTCCATCGCCTGGTAGCAATTCACCCACACCGAGCCGGCGCGCAGGCTCTTCGCGACCGCGTGCGCCTTACTGACGTCGCGCGTCCACAGGCCCGAGCCGAGGCCGAATGTGGTGTTGTTGGCGCGCTTGATCAGCTCGTCCATGTCCTTGAAGGCGATCGCTGAGATCACCGGACCGAAGATCTCCTCCTGCGCGATGCGCATGTTGTCCTGGACATTGGCGAACACGGTCGGCGAGACGAAGAAGCCCTTGGCCAACGCGCCTTCGGTGACGCGGCCGCCGCCGGCGAGCGCCTTGGCGCCTTCCTTCTGGCCGATGTCGAGATAGCCGGTGACGCGCTCGAGCTGCTGCTCGGACACCAGCGGTCCGATCTGGGTGTTCGGATCGAGGCCGTTGCCGACTTGCAGCTTCTTGCCGAACTCGGCGACGCGGCCGACGAACTCTTCGTAGATCGACTGCTCGACGAACAGGCGCGTGCCCGCGCTGCAGATCTGGCCGGAGTTGGCGAACACCGCCATCGCCGCACCCGGCACGGCGGCATCGAGATCGGCGTCGCCAAACACGATGTCCGGCGACTTGCCGCCGAGCTCGAGCGAGACGCGCTTGAGGTTGCCGGCCGAGGCGCGGATGATCGACTGTCCCGTGACATGCGAGCCGGTGAAGGCAACCTTGTCGACGTCGTGATGCGAGGCAAGCGCTGCGCCCGCGGTCTCGCCGTATCCGGGGACGACGTTGATGACGCCTGCCGGCACGCCGGCTTCCATCGCGAGCTCGGCGATGCGCAGCGAGGTCAGCGGCGCTTCTTCGGCGGGCTTCAGCACCACGGTGCAACCGGTCGCGATCGCCGGGCCGATCTTCCAGATCGTCGCGGTGAGCGGACCGTTCCAGGGAATGATGGCGCCGACGACGCCGACAGGCTCCTTCAGCGTGTAGGAGAAGATCTCGCCGGGTAGCGAGTTCTCGACGGTCTCGCCGTGGATCGCAGTGGTCTGGCCGGCGTAATAGCGCAGCATGCCGACGGCACGCAGGCGGTAGGCGCGGGTGCGGCTGAGCGGAGCGCCCATGTCGAGCGTGTCGAGCTGCGACAATTCGTCGAAATTTTTCTCGACGAGATCGGCGAGCTTGAGCAGCAGGTTCTGCCGCTCGAACGGCTTGACCTTGCTCCAGGGCCCCTCGAAGGCGCGGCGGGCGGCCGAGACGGCGCGGTCGATATCTTCCTTGTCGCCCTCGGCGACGGTTGCGAGCAGTTCGCCGGTCGCTGGGTTATGGGTTTCGAAGCGCTTGCCGGAGGCCGCGTCGACCCACTTCCCATCGATCAGCATCTGCTTGTAGGACCCGTTGGCGAACGGATGGCGCGTGATCGGAATAGCCTGCGACACAGCCATGGCTGCACTCCCTAGTCAGGTGATTGATTGGTTTCGATCTGGGTGGGATCGTTAGGTGAAACAGAATACAGCGAGGCCGGAAAGGCGTAAAGTCGGCGTGGAACGAAGACCTCCCATTCCGACTTGTGCAGGGTCGCGCGAGTGCCATGTATAGGTCGCTCGAGCACCTCTTCTGGAGAATGAGCATGCCGCATCCCGTCATCACCAAGAACAACGTCGCCGTGGTCACCGGGGGTGCGTCCGGCATCGGCCTTGCCGCGGCCACGGCCTTCGCGCGCGCCGGGATGAAGGTGTGCATCGTCGATGTCGACCAGGCGCGGCTAGCCGAGGCCGCAACAAAACTGTCATCCATCGCGGGAACCCCGAATGTGATGACCTCCGCAGTCGACGTCAGCAACGCCGAGAGCGTCAAGGAACTGGAACGCGCGGTGGGCGCGCGTTTCGGCGGCACCGACCTCTTGATGAACAATGCCGGCATCCAGCCGGGCAGCACGCTGTTCGGCGAGCCAGACAATTGGCATCACATCATTGGCGTCAACATGTGGGGCATAATCAACGGGTCGCGCATCTTCACTCCCAACATGATCGCGCGCGGCAAGGCCGGGCTGATCATTAACACCGGCTCGAAGCAAGGCATCACCACACCGCCCGGCGATCCCGCCTACAACGTCTCCAAGGCGGGCGTAAAAGCGTTTACGGAAGCGCTCCAGCACGAGCTCCGAAATACGAAAGACTGCCACATTACGGCGCATCTGCTGATCCCCGGCTTCGTATTCACCGGCTTGACCGCAAAGGGCCGCACCGAAAAACCGGCCGCCGCGTGGACGCCAGAGCAGACCGTGGATTTCATGCTGGCCCGGCTCGAGGCCGGCGATTTCTACATCCTGTGCCCGGACAACGATGTGCCGCGCGCGCTCGACGAGAAGCGGATGCTGTGGGCGGCCGGCGACATCGTCGAGAACCGTCCGCCGCTGTCACGCTGGCACCCGGACCATGCGGATGCGTTCGCGAGGTTCGTGAAGGGCGAATAGGCGGCGGGGCCTACAGCGTCTCCTGCTGATGCCCGCAATTCTTGCAGGCGAACTTGACGCGGCTCTGGCCTTTTTCCGCCTGGACCCGGTTCGGCGCGCCGCATTTGCCGCAGACGGCCTCGATGCGGGTCGTGCCCTGCTTCACGACGATGGTCTTCTTTTCCATCGATTCGCGGATCAGGCGCTCGGCCTCTTCGCGCAGGGATTGTTTCGACAAAGCTCGTCTCCGCCTCTGGAAAGCGCGAGAGCCATATCGCACCCGCGATAAAATCTCAATCCGAAACGGGCGCTCAGATCTCGACAATCACATAGCTGTCCTCGACATGCACCGGGAAGGTCTCGGCGACATAGGGGCCCTTCTGCAATTCCTCGCCGCGCTCGACCGCGACCGGATATGACCGGATCTTGACGCGGTTCGGATCGAACCAGGACTGGCCGCTGCGCATGTCGAATTCCCAGCCATGCCAGGGACAGCGCAGCATCTCGCCGACGCGCGACCGCTCATAGACGCCGGGCTCGGGCGAGGTCAGCCGCGCCACACAGGCGGCTTTCTCCAGTGGGGCGCCCTCGTGCGGGCAGCGGTTCAGGAGCGCAAAGAACTCGCCGTTGACATGGAACACAACGATGTCGCGCCCGGCGATATCGACGACCTTGTTGCCGCCGGGCGGGATCTCGGTTGTGCGCGCGACGATGTGACGGGCCATGCGGGTCTCAGAACTTGTAGACCGCACGGGCATTGGTAGAGAAGATCTTCTTCCGCTCGGCCTCGGTCAGCGGTGTCTTGAAGGCGAAGCGTGGATCGTCGAAATCCCAGTGCGGATAGTCCGACGAGAACAGCAAACGGTCAATGCCGACCCATTCGATCAGCGAGCGCAGATGCCGCGCCTCGTCGGGCTCGTCGATCGGCTGGGTCGTGAACCAGAATTGATCGCGAACATATTCCGACGGCTTGCGCTTGAGGTGCGGCACCTCGCTGCGGAAGCGCTCAAAATGCTGGTCCATGCGCCACACCGCTGACGGGATCCAGCCGAAGCCACCCTCGATGAAGACGAACTTCAGCTTGGGAAAGCGCTCCGGCACGCCTTCGATGACGAGGCTCGCCAGCTGGGCCGCGATGGTGTGCGCATTGGATTGGTGCTCCTCGACATAATAGGACGGCCAACCGCCGCCGGTCGGGGCGTGGCCGCCATAGCCGCCGACATGAATGCCGAGCGGCAGATCGAGCTCCTGCGCCCGCTCGTAGATCGGCCAGTAACGGCGGCGGCCGAGCGGCTCGTTGGCACGCGGCGAGACGTTGATCTGGATATATTCGCCGATCCTGGCACAGCGCTCGATCTCGGCAATCGCAAGATCAGTCCCGTCCTGCCCGACCAGGATCGAGGCCTTCAGGCGCGGATCGCGATGTGACCAGAACGCCAGCTGCCAATCGTTGATGGCGCGCTGGATAGCCGCGCCGAATTCGAGGTTCTGCTGTGAGAAGATGAAGAGGTCGAGCACCTGCAAGATCCCGAATTCGACATCGAGCGGATCGAGATGCTGCTTCTGCATGAAGGCGAGATCGGAGCCCGGCGGCCCGCCGGTTGGCGGCCAGGCATCGCGCCGCGCGATCAATGGCGAAGAGCGCGGATAGGGCGTGGTGAAGAGGTACGGCGTGCGCAGATGGCTGCCGTATTCCTTCAGATGATGCTGCCAGCGTTTTGGCAGGAACTCGTTGAGATCATCCGTCGAGCGCAAGCTCGGATGCACGTCGCAATCGACGATGCGCAGCCGCGAGGCGGCGGGTTTCTCGTCGTCACGCAGCGGACGGTCGATGACCTCACTCATGCGATCCTCCAAAATTCAGTTCAAGAGTAGCCGCGGAAACGTCTCCAGCGGATTGTCGACGCACATTTTCGATATGATACCCTTCGGCAAGTACGGCGGAATCGGATCGTCGCCGTCGAACTGCCAGTGCGGATAGTCGGAGGCGAACAGGAACATTTTTTCGGAGCCGATCTGGTCGATGATCTCCTCGACGCTTTTGGCGTCGCCCGGCGCATCGAACGGCTGCATGGTGACGCGGAAATTGTCGCGGATGATGGAGGCCGGCTCGCGCTCGACCCAGGGCACCTCGACGCGCACGCCGCGCCAGGTCTTGTTGGCGCGCCACATGAAGGCCGGCAGCCAGCTCACGCCAGACTCCATCAGCACGACCTTGAGGTTTGGATATTTGCCGAACACGCCCTCGTAGATCAGGCTCAACATCTGCGCCTGAAACGCCTGCGCTTCGACGAAGTAATATTCGTAGCGGTGCGACGGCCAGCCGGCTGAGCTCGGCGCCTGCCGATATTGCGTGCCGGCGTGGATCGCGAGCGGCAGCTTGTACTTTTCCGCGAGCTGGTAAACCGGCCAGAAATGCCGCCGGCCCAGCAGCGTTTCGCCCTGCGCCAGCACCAGGATGGAAACGAAGCGGTTGTCGCCGGCGCGGCGCTCGATCTCCTCGATGGCGAGATCCGGCGCCTGCATCGGCACCACGATCGATGCACGCAGGCGCGGGTCGCGCGACAACCACTCGGCGGCGATCCAGTCGTTGATCGCCTTGCAGAAATCCGCCGCCATATAGGCGTCAAACACGGCCTGCGCGCCGTAGAGCACGTTGAGGATGGCGTGGCTCGCACCGAGCTGATCGAACGCGCCCTTCTGCACCATCGCGAGATCGGAGCCCGGCTTGGCGCCGTTGGCCGGCCGCCAGTCGGCGCGACCTGAAAACGGCATGCTTGGCGGATAGGAGGTGAGATCGAGGCCGTCGATGGCGCGGCTCACGACCTGCTCTTTCCAGTGATCGCTGAGATAAGGCAGCAGCGTCGTGCGCGTGCCACCAACCGCCGGGTGGATATCGCAGTCGATCCGCGTCACCGCCATGGAGCTTCCTCGCGCCGTCTTAATTGGCGGCGTCCTCTGCACCGCCCGCGCAGAGTGCGCCGGCCTGCGCCCACGCGCAAGGGCGCAGCCCTGCGCGATCCGTCATGGCTCGGTTGCATTTCGCAGGCGCGATATGATCACTGTGATCATCGCGTGCGGCGACGGCTCGATGGTGAATAGCCCAAAGCGCGGACGGCGGATGCTTCGGTATCCACCGCCTCAATGTCGCTTCACGCTTTCATGCGCTCTCGCCTCAAGCCGCCTTGGAGACCTCCATCAGCAACCGCTCGGCCTTGGCATCCTCGATACGGTTCACGAGCCTGCCGCTCTCGTGATTGTCACGCACGGTCTTGGTCAGGGTGACGCAGGTCTGGATCAGCATCACGATGCCCATCGTGAGATAGCCCTTCATCCAGAGGTCGATCGGCAGGAAGAAGATGCCGATTGCGACGAGGAAGGCGGAGGCTGCGAAGGACGCGTAAGTGAAGGTCACCCAGGCGCCGCTATGGGGTTGGCCGTTCTGGTTCATGATCGTCTCCTGAGGGTTCGAATGATGATCGAGTTTGAGATCAGGCGGTCGGCGCGTGCTTGGACTTCAACCGCGCCAGCACGTCGTCCGCGGTTGTCTTGAGCCGTGGGCCAAAGCCCTGTTCGGCGAGTTTCTCGGCGGTGGCGAGCGGACCGGTGGCCGCGTCGAGCTCGAACAGAGCGTCATCGGCGGCCTGGGCCTCCATTTGCCGGTCACGTAGGCGCCTCAGCGTGCTCTCGGCTTCCGGCAGCGTGGCCTCGTAGGGCCGCGCCGCCTCGATGCCGCTGCGGCGGAGCGAACGCACCGCCTCCGAGGCGCGGGCCAGGCGGCGGCCGCGATCGAGCTCGGTGATACGGGCCTGCGCGCTTGCGACGTGCCGCTTCAGCCGCGCGATCTCGGTCGCGAACAGCGCACGCGCCGTCATCGCCGCGTCGCGGTCGGCCTCAAGGCCTGCGATGGCCTCGGCCGCTTCCCTCGCCAGATCCTCCCGGCCGCCATCGAGCGCCGCAACCGCGCGGGTCTCGAGATCAGCGATGCGGGCATTGGTCGCCTCGAGCTTGCGGCCCTCCTGCTGGTCCTGCGCGATCGCCAGCGCCAGCGTCCGCTTGCTGCGCTCGACGGCCGCGGCCGCATCGCGCATCTGCTGGTCGAGGATCAGAAGAGCGGTGCGGTCTTCCAGCTCCTCGCCGGCGGCGGCTACGCTGCCGCGGAAAAGTGTCACGACGGTCTTGAACATTGTTTGCTCCCTGTTATGAGCAGTGCTCACACGTGCCTTGTAGCATATCTTGAGCGTCGCTCAAGGTAAATTTGAACAATGCTCACGTCTTTGGTTAAAAAATGTCTAAAGCCTTGGAACGACGAGAGAAACTTCGCAGCGACCTGATCCTGGCGGCCGAACGGATGATCGCCGATCGCGGTCTGGCCGGCCTGAAGACCCGGGATCTTGCCCGCGAGATCGGCTGCGCCAACGGCGCTGTCTACAATCTCGTCGCCGATGTCGACGAGCTGATCCTGCGGGTCGGCTCGCGCACGCTGCTCCGGCTCGACGATGCGCTCAGCGCTGCCGAGAACGCTGCGGTCCCCTCGCCGCGGGGGACGCTGGTCCGCATCGCGATTGCTTATTGCGACTTCGCCGCCGAAAATCTCGAACTCTGGCGCGCGCTGTTCGAGCATCGCATGGCTGCCGACAAGATCGTCCCCGACTGGTCCATCGACGACCAGATGCAGCCGTTCCGCCACATCTACAAGCCGCTGGCGTTGCTGCTTCCGAAGCGCAGCCCGGAGGAGCTCGGCATCACCGCGCGCAGCCTGTTCTCGGCCGTCCATGGCATGGTGGCGCTCGGGCTGGAGCAGAAGCTGGTCGCCGTTCCGCTGCCGGCGCTGCGGGACGAGATCGCAGTGCTGGTGCGTGCAATGCTGGACGGGCTGGTCGCGCGCGCGGATTAGTCCGCGCATTGCGGCAAGCGCAGGGTGGCTGACTAAATTTTCGTCTGTTGCATCGCGCTTGGCGCGCCTAGCTTTCGCCGCGACCCATCTTCTGCACCCACCCGGAGTCCCCCATGTCCCTCCTTATCCGCGGCGGCACTGTCGTCAATCATGATCATTCGCGCCGAGCGGACGTGCTGATCGACGGCGAGACCATCGTCGCGGTCGGCGCGTCGATCGCGGCGCCGACCGGCGCCGAGATCATCGATGCCGGCGGCGCCTACATCATCCCCGGAGGCATCGATCCGCACACCCATCTCGAAATGCCGTTCATGGGCACCGTCACCGCCGACGATTTCGAATCCGGAACGATGGCGGCGCTGACCGGTGGCACCACCATGGTGGTGGATTTCTGCCTGCCCGATCCAGGCCAGTCGATGCTCGCGGCCTATCAGGAATGGCGGCACAAATCCGAGAAGGCGGCTACCGACTACGGCTTCCACATGGCGGTGACGTCATGGTCGAAGCAGATCTATGACGAGATGGAGACCGTGGTCAAAACCTACGGCATCAACACCTTCAAGCATTTCATGGCCTACAAAGGCGCGCTGATGGTGAACGACGACGAGCTCTACAATTCGTTCGCGCGCTGCGCCCATCTCGGCGCGATGCCGGTGGTGCATGCGGAGAACGGCGACGTCGTCGCCCTGATGCAGGAAGCCTTGATCGCGCGCGGCGTCACAGGCCCCGAGGGTCACGCTTATTCGCGGCCGCCGGAGGTCGAGGGCGAGGCCACCAACCGCGCCATCATGATCGCGGACATGACGGGCACGCCGGTCTATATCGTGCACACCAGCTGCCGCGAGGCGCATGAGGCCATCGCCCGCGCGCGGGCCGCGGGAAAGCGCGTCTACGGCGAGCCGCTGGTCCAGCATCTGCTGCTCGACGAGGGTGAGTATCAGAACAGGGACTGGGACCATTCCGCGCAGCGCGTGATGTCGCCGCCATTCCGCGACAAGTCGCATCAGGACAGTCTGTGGGCGGGCCTGCAATCAGGCTCGCTGCAAGTGGTCGCGACCGACCACTGCGCCTTCACCACAGAGCAGAAGCGCTTCGGGCTCGGTGATTTCAGGAAGATCCCGAACGGCACCGGCGGCCTGGAAGATCGCCTTGCGCTGTTGTGGACCGCGGGCGTCGCCACGGGACGGCTGACCAAGGAAGAATTCGTCGCGGTGACCTCGGCGAACATCGCCCGCATTCTCAACATCTATCCGCGCAAGGGCGCGGTCGCCGTCGGCTCGGATGCCGATGTCGTGGTGTGGGACCCGAAGGCGAGCAAGACCATCAGCGCGAAGCGGCAGATGAGCCGGATCGATTACAACGTATTCGAAGGCTTTTCCTGCACCGGCGGGCCAGCCGCGACATTGTCGCGCGGCCGCATCGTGTGGAAGGACGGTGATCTGCGCGCCGAAGCCGGCGACGGGCACTACGTCGAGCGTCCCGCCTTCTCGCCGGTGCATGTGGCGAATTCGACCTGGAAAGAGCTGACCGCTCCGCGCGCCGTTAGCCGCGGAGCGGTGACGCCGTAGCGCTCAGGCCGCTTTGCCCGTCCGCAGCCGATCGAGCACCGGCAGCAGCTCGGACGGATCAGGCCGGTGGGTGTAGTCCGGATTCACTTCCGCGTAGCCGATGATGCCGTCGCGGCCGATGACGTAGCGCGCGGGCATCGGCAGCACCCAGGACGGATTGTCGTTGAAGGTCGGCAGATCGTTCTTGAACGACTTGTAGAGCGAGACGAGATCGGCCGGCAGCGCGAAGCGGATGCCGAAGGCATCGGCGACCTCGCTCCTGACGTCGCTCAGGATTGGGAACGACAGCTTGTTGTCGCGCTCGGACTTACGGCTGTTCGGCGCGGTCTGCGGTGAGATCGCAACCAGGCTTGCACCGCGCGCGGCGATCTCCGGCAACGCCTCCTGGAGCGCCTGGAGCTCGAGGTTACAGTACGGGCACCAGACGCCGCGATAGAAGGTCACGACCAGCGGTCCCTTCGCGAGCAGGTCGCGCGAGGCGACCTGCTTGCCGTCCGGATCCTTGAGCAAAAATTCCGGCGCGGCGTCGCCGGCCTTCTTTGCGCGCTGCGCCTGGCCGCTTGAGATCAGCCCGGCGGTGGCACGATGCATGGTGTCGAGCGCCTCCTTGGTCGGCTTGATCGGAAAACGGCCACCTTCGAAATCGGCTTTGAAGGCATCGAGCTTGTCTTGCAGGGCCATGGGAAATCTCCATCGGTTGCTGTTGGCCCCGTCTATCTGGATCATTTGCAAGCAAAGGGGTATACGGCAGAATTGGACAACATTTATTTGGTTTTCAAATGAGCGACCGCCTCCAGGAATTGACCGTCTTCGTGCGCGCAGCCGAGAGCGGCAGCTTTTCACAGGCCGCGCGCGAGCTCGGCCTGTCGCAGCCCTCGGTGTCGCGGATCATCGGCGAGCTTGAGGCACGACTCGGCGTCAGGCTGCTGCTGCGGACCACGCGCCGCATCACCGTCACCGATGCCGGCGCGCTGTTCCTGACCCGCGCGCGCGAAGTGCTCGCCGATATCGAAGACGCCGAGGACGCGGCGCGCGGGATCGACTCGCTGCGTGGGACCATCCGCATTGCGATGCCCGTGATGTACGGCGCCCGGAATATCATTCCGCGCCTGCCGAAATTCCTGACTACGCATCCTCTGCTGCGCGTGGAGCTGTCCGTGTCCGATGAGCGGCAGGACCTCGTCGCCGAGGGCACCGATGTCGCGATTCGACTCGGCCCGCTCGGCGATTCCGGCTTTGGCGCACGAAGCCTCGGATTGCTGCCGCGGCTCGTGGCGGCTTCTCCGGCCTATCTTGCCGCCCGCGGCACACCAAAGACGCCAGCAGACCTCGCCTCGCATGATTGCATCTTCGGTCCCGGCCAGTCCGGTCGCACCGGCTGGTCGTTCACCCGGAATGGAACGGAAACCTCTGTCGATGTCCTCGGCCGCATCTTTACCGATTCCGGCCCGGGCGTGTTTGCCTGCGTGCTGGCGGGATTGGGCATCGCCATCACGTCGCCCGTCATGGCCGGGCCGGAGATCACCGCGGGCACGCTGGTGCCCCTGCTGAAGAGCTACAAGCTCTCGCCACTCGAAGTGCACGCCATTTTTCCGAGCGGCCGACGTCCGTCGAGCAAGGTACGCGCACTGGTCGATTATCTCGCGGCCGACATGGGCCGATCCGCGCGAGATGCGACGCCATGAAGCGCGGCTGATGGCATGCACCTTGCCTCTTAATATCGCACATCTCTCGCAACAGAGGCACCAATGAGCGCATCATCTTTCGACGTGACCCGCCGCAATGTGGTGCTCGGCGGTCTGAGTACGGCCGGATTGACGGCCATCGCGCCGCGCTTCGCCTCGGCGCAAGGGCGCGCTGAGACGCTGCTGGTGGTGCAAGAGCTCGGACCGAACTCGCTCGACATGCAGGGCGTCGGCTCGAACCAGACCGTGAACGGCCTGTCCTGGAACTGCTATGATCGCCTGCTGAGCTACGCGTCCAAGACATTGCCTGATGGGACGGTGTCCTATGACCGCGAAAACCTCGCGCCAGAGCTCGCCGAGAGCTGGGAGGTGGCTGCCGACGGCATGTCCTGCACCTTCAAGCTCAGGCGAGATGCAAAATTCCACGATGGTGCGCCGGTGACAGCGAAGGACGTCAAATGGTCGTTCGACCGCGCGGTGAAGGTCGGCGGCTTTCCGACCTTCCAGATGTCGGCGGGATCGCTGGAGAAGCCCGAACAGTTCGTGGTGGTCGACGACCACACCTTCCGCATCGACTATGAGCGGAAAGACAAGATGCTGCTGTTCAACGTCGCCGTCGTCGTGCCCTTCATCATCAACTCCGAGCTCGCCAAGAAGAACGCGACGGCCGAAGACCCTTGGGCGCTCGCCTGGCTCAAGACCAACGAAGCCGGCGGCGGCGCCTACAGGATCGAAAGCTGGAAGCCGGGCAGCGAGACTGTGCTGACGCGCTTCGATGACTGGAAGAGCGGGCCGCTGCCCAAGATCAAGCGCGTGATCGCGCGCGACGTTCCCTCTGCCGGCACGCGCCGCGCCATGCTGGAGCGAGGCGATGCGGATCTTTCGACCGGTTTTGCGCCGCGCGATTTCGAGCAGATCATCAAAGAGGGCAAGGTCAAGGTTTCGGGCGTGCCTATCCCCAACGCGCTATGGTATGTGGCGTTGAACACCGCAAAGCCGCCATTCGACAATATCAAGCTGCGTCAGGCCATCGCCTGGGCGATGCCTTATGAGCAGATCCAGGCTAGCGCCTTCTTCGGACGCGCGGTTCCGATGTATGGCGGGGCGATGGAGGTCTCAAAGCCGGTGTGGCCGCAGCCGTTCCCGTATGTCACCGATCTCGACAAGGCCAAGGCGCTGTTGAAGGAGGCCGGCTTCGAGGCCGGCCTGGAGACGACGCTATCGCTCGACACGGGCACCACCACCGTCGGCGAGCCGACCGCGATCCTGATTCAGGAAAATCTCGCCAAGATCGGCATCAAGGCATCGATCGAGAAGATTCCGGGCGCAAACTGGCGCACGACCCTCAACAAGAAGGAGCTACCGCTCGCCCTCAACCGCTTTAGCGGCTGGCTCGATTATCCCGAATACTATTTCTACTGGAATTTCCACGGCAACAATTCGATCTTCAACATCTCCTCGTATCAGAACAAGGCGATGGACGCGCTGATCGACAAGGCGCGCTTCACCACTGATGCGGCGGAGTACGACAAGGCCGTGAAGGACTTCATCGCGCTCTGCGTGCAAGATGTTCCCGTCATCCCGCTCAACCAGCCGATCCACGACGTCGCCATGCAAAAGGGCATCAGCGGCTATGAATTCTGGTTTCATCGCGAGCCGGACTACCGTCAGTTCGCGAAGGGCTAGTGCCGGTCGACGATGCGGGTAAGGCTTGAGGCGGCTCGCGCCTGCTCTGTCGAGAACGAACGCACGAGCCGCGCCTCGCTCGCACGCAACATCGCCGCATCGAGCCTGCCTTGCCGCAATCCGTCGAGGGCGCATCCAAAGATCCGGTAGAACTGCGCGCCGTCATAGGCGACCAGCAGCAGGTCGACGCCGGCATTGATCGCCTCGACCACCGCTTTGCAGACGTCGTGCTGGTAGATCGCACCCATCACGAGGTCGTCGGTCATGACGACGCCCTGGTAGTTCCATCGGTTGCGGATGATCCCCTCGACGACGGCCTTCGAATGCGAGGCAGCGTGGTCGGGATCAACGGCGGTGAGCGTGACATGGCCGACCATGAGTGCGCTGTGCGATTGCGCGAGCACTTCGCGGAACGGGAGCCAGTCGGATGCTTCCAGCTCCCTGACCGGCGTATTGAGATCTGCGCTGAAATGATGGGTGTCGGCGCGCACGCGGCCGATGCCCGGGAAATGCTTGAGCGTCGCGCCGACGCCGGAGGCCTCCAGCCCGCGCACATAGGCGCTTGCGATCGCGCCGACCACGACAGGATCGGTGGCGATCGCGCGCTGGCCGATCAGCGTGTGGAAATCGAGGCGATTACGCCGCTGCGGCGGCTTGAGATCGAGCACCGGCGCGAGATTGAGGTTGACGCCGAGCCCGGCAAGCTCGCGCCCATGGATGCGGCCAAATTCCTCCGCTTTGACCTGCTGATCGTCAGGGCTGAGCCCGGCGAGCGTCGCCAGCGCCGGCACCTTTGTCAGCGGAGGCGAGAGATGTCCGACGATGCCACCCTCCTGATCCGCGGCAATGATCAGCGGCGGCAGGCCCGCCGCGCGCCGCTTGTCCTGGAGCGCCGCGATCTCGGCGCGCAACGCCTCGACTGTCCCGCCGCGAATATTGTGCCGGGTGACGTAGACGCCGCCGATCAAGCCCTGCTCGGCGAGGCGCGCGACCTCGGGGAATGACGAATAGCCGACCATGAAGTGCGCACCGAGCTGCCGGGCCTCGGGAACGCTTGCGCTGAGGACATCGTGCTTGCGCAGCTCGAAGCTGAGATGCGCCACCGCCATCAGCATCGGCGGCAGGCACCAGAGCATGACAAGCAGCTTGCCGGGCAGGCTGAGCCAATGCCCTCTGCGCAGCAAGACGCTGGCGATTGCGATACTCGCAATGACAAGCGCGATATTTCCAACGCCACGCAACGGCACCAGATAGGGATCGTTCTTGTTCGCAGCCGCGAATGCCACGACCGGTGCGGTCAACCAGAGCAGGACGAGACCGGAGCGACGGAGGAATTGCATGATGCGTCACTTGCGAAAAGTGAGGAATGCTCCGCACCTATCAAAGCGAATCTCGCTGCGCGAGAGGCAAACGCGCATCTGCACGAAATCTGCAGAAGACTCCTGAAACCGTGCAGACGATGATCGCGGCTTCTGCACAAGGCGCGTCCAGACTTCGTGACGTCACCATCCACGAAAGGTCTTTTGGACATGACAAGCCTGGCTTCGACGATCGCAGCCGACATCCTGCCGATCAGGCATTCCTCGATTCCGGCCAAGGTCGGCCTCACGCTGGCGCTGGCCGCGCTTGCCGACTGGCTGTTCTATGGCGAGCGGATCGGGCTATCGCTCACGCTCTTTGCCATCGCCATCATCTGCGTGTCCCTGCTCTTCAATCACGCAACGCTGGACTTTCGGCGCGCAGTGACCGGTGCAACCATTCTCGTCGCCGGCCTGGTGCCGGCCATCGAAGAACTGAACGTTCTGTCGGTCCTGATCCTCGTCGCGGCGCTGACGATTGCGCTGCTGCTCACGACAAATGCGGAGACGACCGGGCTCGCCGACCGGACCCGGGCGCTGCGTAACTTCTTTCTATTTGGTCCGTTCAGGTTCTTCCCCGAGGTGCTCCAGATCTTCAACATGTCGGCGTTCACCCGCGGTATCGCGCTCTGGCTGCTGCCAGCGGTGCTCGGCACCGTCTTTGTCGCCCTGTTCGCCGCGGCCAATCCGTTGATCGAGCAATGGGTGTTGCTGCTCAATCCAAAACTCATCCTCGACTATGTCAGCATCCCGCGCGTGCTGTTCTGGACGATGATGCTGGCGCTGGTCTGGCCGTTCGTCCATGTGCGCTGGCGGCGCACGAAGATCGTCACTCCGGCCGCCGCCGATGTCGCCGAACCGGAGCCGTTGCCGCCTCTCGTCTCAGCCGAGTTCCTGGGGCCCTCCACGATTCTGCGCTCGCTGATTCTGTTCAACCTATTGTTCGCGGCGCAATCCGTCCTGGATGGTATCTATCTCTGGGGCCACGTGGCGCTGCCGGCCAACATGACCTATGCAGCCTACGCCCATCGCGGCGCCTATCCGCTGGTCGCAACTGCCCTGCTGGCCGCCGCCTTCGTGCTGGTCGCAATGCGTCCGGGCGGGCCGGCGGAAAAATCGACGGTGATCCGGGCGCTGGTCTATCTCTGGGTGGGGCAGAATGTGCTGCTGGTCGCTTCCTCCATCCTCCGCCTCGACCTCTATGTCGATATCTACATGCTGACCTATTGGCGCATCGCCGCCTTCATCTGGATGGGGCTGGTGGCACTGGGCCTGATCCTGATCGTGGCGCGCATCGTGCTCGACCGGTCCAACCGGTGGCTTGTCAGCGCCAATCTGATCGCGTTAACGATGGTGGTGTATATCTGCTCGCTCATGAACTTCGACGCGTTCATTGCCGACTATAATGTCGCCCACAGCCGGGAAGTCTCGGGCCAAGGCATGCCGATCGATGTCAACTACCTTGTCCAGCTCGGACCGCAGGCTCTGCCAGCAATCGAGAGGATCATGCCTATTCGTCCGATTGGATGCCGCAACCGGCTTGTGGCCACACAGCGTCTGGACATGGCCTGGCGGGCCTGGGGCCTGCGGAGCTGGCGGTTGCAGCGTCGGCTGGATGCCGAGGCCAAAAGCCAATCCGGCAGCCAGCCGGCAGGGTGAGCGGAGAGGCCCTTGGCGCATCGCATTCTCATCGTCGACGACGAGGGCCACATCCGCGAGGTCATCCGCGTCGCCTTGAAGAAGGCCGGCATGGACGTGATCGAGGCGCGCGACGGCAGGGAGGCGCTCGGCCGCTTTGCCGTCGACAGGCCCGATTTGATCGTGCTCGACATCGGCATGCCGGAATTCGACGGCCTCGATGTCTGCCGCGAGGTGCGCAGGAATTCCGACGTGCCGATCCTGTTCCTGTCGGCGCGCGACGAGGAGATCGACCGCATCCTCGGCCTCGAGATCGGTGGCGACGATTACGTGACAAAGCCGTTCAGCCCGCGCGAGCTGGTGGCGCGGGTCAATGTCATCCTGCGCCGTCTCAGCCCGCGCAATGGCGAGGCCAAGACCAGCGCCACCGCGCTGTCGCAAGGCGGCCTGCTGATTGATCCCGAACAGCATGTCGCGTCCTTTGCCGGCTCACCCCTCAAACTCACCGCGATCGAGTTCGGCATTTTGCGCGCGTTCCTGACCCGGCCGACCTCGGTGTTCAACCGCGAGCAATTGATGCGGGCAGCCTATCAGCTCAACATCCAGGTTTCCGACCGCACCATCGACAGCCATATCCGCAACATCCGCGCAAAACTCGCCACGCATGCCTGCAACAACGTGATCGAGACGATCCACGGCGTCGGCTTCAAGCTCGGCCGCTGCGAGAAAGAGGCATGAGCGCGGCGCCAGACAAATGGCGGCCGTCCCTCGGGCTCGTGATCTTCGCGGTGCTGGCGACCGTCGCGGTGCTGCCGCTGGTCGGCCTGTTCTTCTTCCGCCTCTACGACAACCAGCTGATCCGCCAGACCCAGGCCGAGCTGATCGCGCAGAGCCGGGTGCTGGCGACGATCTATGCGCAGGAGGTCGAGGCCCGGCTCGACAGCGGCCTGACGCTCGGCGCCGAGGTGCCACCGAACGTGCTGCCTGATCCCGGCGACCAGGTCACGCCGATCCGGCCGGCGCTCGATCTCACCGCCGACGATTTGTTGCGGCGGCGGCCGGATGCGCAACCCGCGCCGCGGCCCGCGCAGCCGGCCTATCTCCAGATCGGCGCCAAGCTGACGCCGATCATCCGCGAGACCCAGAAAGTGACGCTGGCGGGTTTTCGGATCCTCGATCCGCAAGGCGTGGTGATCGCCGGGCGCCAGGAGGTCGGGCAATCGCTCGCCCATATCGAGGAGGTCGCCGACGCTCTCCACGGCCAATATCGCGCCACCTTGCGCAACCGCGTGCCGGACAAGCCGCCGCCGCCGATCTATTCTTTCAGCCGCGGCCTCGGCGTGCACGTGTTCTCGGCGATGCCGGTGATCGTCAACAACCGCGTTGCGGGGGTAATCTACACCACGCGGACGCCCAGCAACATTTTCGACCATCTCTACCAGGAGCGGGCCAAGTTCGTGCTGGCGGGGCTCGCCGTGATCTTCGGCACGATCGCGATCGGGCTGGTATTCTCGCGCACCATCACGCTGCCGATGCGGGAGCTGATCGAGCGCGCGGCACGGATCGGGCGTGGCGACCGCGAGGCCTTCCGGCCGCTTCGGCACTACGGCACGCGCGAGTTCGCCCAGCTGTCGCACAGCTTCCTCGGCATGGCCGAGCAGCTGGCGCGGCGGTCGGACTACATCGCGACCTTCTCGGCGCATCTCACCCACGAGCTGAAATCGCCGCTGACCTCGATCAAGGGCGCGGCCGAGCTGTTGCAGGATTCGTATCACGGCAAGGCCGGCAGCCTGACGCCGGCCGAGCAGACAACGTTCATTGCCAACATCCTGTCGGACACAAAGCGGCTGGAGGCGATGGCGCAGCGGCTGCGCGAGCTGGCGCGGGCCGAAACCCTGCCGCAGAACGAGCGCACCGAGCTCGCGCCCGTCATCGCCGATCTCAGGAGCCGGTTTCCGGAAAGCTCAATCGAGGCCAGCGGCAGCCTCGACCGTCCCATCGGCATGTCCGGCGAGAAGGCGCTGATCGTGCTGTCGCATCTCGCCGACAATGCGATGCGGCACAAGGCGACGACACTCAGGCTGGAGGCAATCGATGAGCGCACGACCGTGCGGCTGACGGTGAGCAATGATGGCGAGGCGATCTCGGCACCGAACCGCGACAGGATCTTTGACGCGTTCTTCACCACCCGCCGCGACCAGGGCGGCACCGGCATGGGGCTCGCGATCGCGCGCGCGGTGATGGCGAGCCATGGCGGCTCGATCAGGCTCAAGCCCACCGACGCGGGCGCGGCCTTCGAGCTTCAGTTTCCAGCGGCCTAGATTGCGAACACCCAGGCGGCGACGATGGTGCCGATGGTGACCAGACCGGCGATGGTCCAGCCGGCGGCGTATTCCAGCTCAGGATGACCGGTCGCCCGCATGATCTCGACCGGATCGGCGGTATGCTTCTCTGCCATGACTGCCTCGCACGTGTTTCCCCGCGTTATGGATAAGTCGCGTCAGCCGCCATAAGGTTCCGTCACGGACGCGCGAGACAACAAAAAAGTCGAAAACAACCCCATGCACAGTAGAACGGCCCCCTCGGCGCGAGGCGGGGTCGCGTCGCGCAACCATTTGGCGCAGCGCGGCAAAACGGTGGCGCCGCGCAATCGCAGCGCGGTCGGCGGGCTTGCCTTCCGAATCGGGTTGCATGCTAGATTGGCCGCACGCATTCCATGGCAGGAGAGGGAAGCATGGCCGACAACAAGGCAAAGCGGGGCGGCGCGGATCGCGCGCTGATCGCACTCACCGAGAGGTACGAAGTCGCCTACTGGTCGAAGAAGTTCAAGGTGACCCCGGCGAAGCTGAAATACGCCGTCAAGAAGGTCGGTCATTCCGCACGCAAGGTCGAAGCGTACATCAAGCTCCAGAAGCACCGCGCCGCCGACAAGAAGCTGATCGCGCTGAGCGAGCCCTATGAGGTCCGCTACTGGTCGAAGAAATTCAAGATCACGCCGGCCAAGCTGAAGACCGCCGTCGCCACAGCCGGCCATTCCTCGAAAAAGGTCGAGGCCTATCTGACGGCCCAGAAGGCCGCGAAGAAGAAAAAGGCGGTCAAGAAGATGAAGAAGGCCGCAAAGAAAAAGAAGGCCGCCTCGGGGAAGAAGGCCAGCTAGGGTGTGTATAAAGGCAGAAGTCGGCGCGGCTATTCGATGACCTCGTCCGCACGCACCAATAACGACTGCGGTATCTCGATGCTGAGCGCCCTTGCGGTCTTCAGGTTGATCACCGTCTTGAACTGCGTCGGCTGCTCAATCGGAAGGTCGGCTGGGTTGGCACCCTTCAATATCCTGTCGACGAAAACAGGGGCGCGACGAAACATGGCGGTGAAGTCCACCCCGTAGCCTGCCAGGGCGCCCCAGCGGGAAGCGACAATGGGCGCGGCAATGGATGGCACGCGGCACCTGTCAACAAGCGCAGCGACCAGCGACGAGTTGGCGACAAATGCATTGGCGTCCGTGATCACGAGGCCGTCCATGGCGGTGGAGCCCACGGCGGACAGCGCGCTTTCGAGGTCGCCGGGGATGTCAACCTCGATCGGCCGCAGCTCTACCTTCAATGCCAGCGCGGCGGTCGTCATGGCGCTCATTGTGCCGGTGTTCAAGGGGTTGCCTCGTTGCATGAGGACCCCTGCCCGGGTCATCGACGGAGCTATGCCTGCAAGGACCTCTAACCGCTTGGCTCCTAATTCTGTGAGAAAGAAGGTCTGCCCCGTTATGTTACCGCCGGGATGAGCCATGCTGCTGGCAAGGCCTATGGTCACCAGATCGGGGCCTACGATCATCACGATCGGAATTTTCGTCGTCGCGCGGTGCGCGGCGATAATCCCGGGAAATGTCGCCGTCACGAGGACGTCGATATCGAGGGCGACCAGTTCTGCCGCCAGCGCAGGCAGCCGACCGTCGTCACCGCCAGCGTCACGATATTCAACATGAACGTTCTCGCCCTCAACCCAACCCAGATCGCGAAGCCCCCCGAGGAACGCCTCTACTTCCAGATTTCGGGGTGGGGGGAGGAAAAGGCCGATCCGCGCGATTCGCTTCGCTGGCTGAGCACGCGCTGCCAATGGCCATACCAATGTCCCACTCGCCAGCGTGATGAATTCGCGTCGCTTCATGGCCAATCTTAACCGCTTTCCCTCGGAAGCAGAGAGTAGGCAAATATCGACACAAGTCCAAGCGGGTCAATGACCGGGTTGGGTCAATCGCGGCGTTCTGACCAAGGACTGAACATTGTCGCTCATTCCCGGCAAGTAGACATGATCGCCGCCCGCCTTACTCGTAAAGGCGACCATAGCATCACATCGGTTTGCGCGAGCTCGCACTGAGATCGTCTCTGTTGTTTGCAGGGCTGGTCGCCCGCGGCAACACAATCGTGAACTCGGTGAATTGCCCGGGCTGCGTATCCACCTCTATCCTGCCGCCGTGTTGCTTCACGATGATGTCGTGGCTCATCGAAAGACCAAGCCCGGTGCCTTCTCCGGCCGGTTTGGTCGTGAAGAACGGATTGAACATTTTTTCCTTCACCTCCGGCGGGATGCCGGTACCATTGTCGCGGATGCGTATCTCGATGTGGTTGCCGAGATTTTTGGTGGCAGCGCCGAGCACCGGCTCGAAATCCGCCTCACCGTTCTCGGCTTCACGCTTGCTCGCGGCATAAAATCCGTTCGAGATCAGATTGAGCAAGGCGCGGGTGATTTCCTGCGGGAACAGCTCTACCACGCCGGCGTCCGGATCCAGGTCGCGCTGCAGCGTGATATTGAAACCCGGTTTCTCGGCGCGGGCGCCGTGATAGGCGAGATTGAGGCTCTCGTCCAACAGCGCATTGATATCGACCGCCCGCTGCTCACCCGATCCTTCCCGGGAATGCAACAGCATGTTCTTGACGATGGAATCGGCGCGCTTGCCGTGCTGAACGACCTTTTCGAGATTGCTTTTCAGGAGTTCGCGGATTTCATCCAGTTCCTTTCGTCGGCCGGCCTCGTCGAGCGCCGGATTTTCAAACATTTCGGTCATCTCATCGATGAGTTCGCTCGACAACGCCGCGAAGTTATTGACGAAATTGAGCGGGTTCTTGATCTCGTGGGCGATGCCGGCGGTGAGCTGGCCGAGCGAGGCGAGCTTTTCCGTCTGCACCAGGCGATCCTGCGCGGTGCGGAGGTCGTCGAGCGAAGCGGCAAGCTCTTTGGTGCGCTGCTGCACCTCGTCGAACAGGCGGGCATTCTCGATCGCGATCACGGCCTGATCGGCGAAAGTTTCGATCAGTTTGATCTGTCGCGGGGTGAATGGCCCAGCGACGGGTCTAGCTAGATCGAGAACGCCGAGCACCTCGCCATCGCGCAGAAGCGGCACGCCGATGATCGACTGCCAGCCTCCGAGCTTTATGGACTGGGGAAGCCCGTATTCGGCATCGGCGGCGATGTCGGGAATGTGGATCGTGCGACGCTCGACCGCGGCGCGTCCGGCGACCGTAGCGCGATCGAAACGATGCGGATGGTTCGACAGATATTCGACGAATTCGGGCGTGCCGCCGTAACTCGCGCCCACATGGAGAAGGTCGCCCTGCGACTGGAACAGAATGCAGATGGACGCATCGCAGAGACTGGCTGCGGATTCAAGAAGCGTCTGCAGGACCGTCTTGAGATCGAAGACCGAACGGCTGATCACCTGCAGCACCTCCGACGTCGCGGTCTGCTGCTGCAGTGACTCTTCGAGGTCGCGGGTCCGCTCCTGAACTTGTCTGAACAATTTCACATTGGAAATGGCGATCACCGCCTGGTCGGCGAAGGTCTCCAGCATATCGACATGATGATCGGCGAAGGGACCCGGCTCGACCCGCGTGACTCCGATGACGCCGATGGCCTCGCCTTCGAGCAGCAGCGGGACCCACAACGCGCTGCGCCATCCCCGCTGGCGCACCATCGTCAACTGATCGGATTCAGCGGCAAGTTCTAGTTCGGCGTCGACAATCCTGTGGATCTCGCCCCGGCGGACAGCATCGCTATAACTGAAGCCCGACAATGGCCGGGGATAGAAAGCCCTGAGCGCCGCATCGGCCGCAGGCGTCGTCGACGTAAACGCCGACAAGTGAACGATATCATCGACAATGCTCACGACGATCGTCGCAAATCCGCCGACAAGGTGATTGGAGCGCTCGGCAATGGCCTGGAAGACGGGCTGCACGTCATCGGGCGAACTGGCGATGACCTTCAGGATTTCCGCAGTCGCGGTTTGCCGCTCCAGCGCCTCCCGGGTCTCGTTGAACAGCCGCGCGTTCTGGATTGCGATCACCGCCTGGTCGGCGAAGGTCGACAGCAGGTTGATTTGCTTGTCGTTGAACGGACGCACTTCGGTGCGGCGCAGCAGGATCGCGCCGATACTCTCGTTCCCACGCAGCAAGGGCACGGACAGAACGGTATGAATGGTCGAGCCTGTGCTTTGGCCCATGGCTCTGGCGTCCGGAAACTCCGCGCCGTCCCCGGATAGCATGTCGTGAACATGGACAGGCTTTTGGTCCACAAAGGCGCGTCCAGCGGTCCAATTGCGGCTGATCGGCCATTTGTCGATCGTTACGGGAATGGGACCGGAATGCGCGCTGAAGCGGAGATGTTCTGCGTCCCGCAACAGCACGACTGCATCGTTGGCTTCGCAAAGCTCTCGCGCGCTTTCGACGATCTCTTTGAGAACCGGTTCGACATCGGTGGGCGAAGAGGCGATCACCCTCAGAACATTGCTGCTCCCGGTCTGGTAGGCCAGTGCCTGCTTGGTCTCGTTGAACAGCCGCGTATTCTCGATGGCGATCACGGCTTGGTCGGCGAAGGTCTCGACCAGCTCGACCTGCCTTGCCGTGAATTCCCCCGGTTCCTGCCGCGACATCGCCATCACCCCCTCGACTTTCCCGTCGCGCAAAAGCGGGACCGCGAGCACGGCGCGGATGCCGGCCAGATGGGTCGGCATCCTGATCTCAGGATCGGCCTCAACGTCGGGGGTACAGACGCTCCGCGCCGACGCAATGGCGCGGCCGATGGTCGAATGGCGGCCGGCCTGCAGCGGATTGGCTTTCATGAACCGGATCCAGTCCTCATTGAGATCTGGATGCGATGCCGCCCGGAAACGGAACACGTCTCCGTCTCTCAGAAATACGGTCCCCCGCCGTGCCGAACTGAGTTCGACGGCCGAGCGGGCCAGGGTCTCGAGCACCGTCTGAAGATCGAAGGCCGACCGGCTGATGACCTTGAGAACGTCGGCGGTCGCGATCTGCTGTTGCAGGGATTCTTCAAGGTCGCTGGTCTTGGCCTGAACCTCGTCGAACAGGCGGACATTTTCGATCGCGATCACCGCCTGGTCGGCGAAGGTCGCGACCAGTTCAATCTGCTTCTCGGTAAAGGCACCGGGCTCGCTGCGATTCAGCGATAGCGCGCCGATCAGCCGGCCTTCACGCAACAGCGGCACCGCAAGCGTCGCGCGATAGCGTGCGCGGCTCTGCTCGCCGGTCAGGCCATAATCCGGATCGGCCAGCACATCCGGAATGCAGACTGGTTTCAGGGAGGCTCCCGCGCGTCCGATCGCGGAGGGATGGCCGGGCGTCAACGGGCGGCGTTCGAGCATTTCATGAACTTCGGGGGGGAAGTTCCAGCTGGCAAGGATGCGGAACACGTTGCCATCGTAGCGAAAGAACATCGTCTGCTCGGATCCGCACAGCCGCGCCGCGGTATCCGAGATGGCCTCAAGCACGGGATTGAGATTCGAAGGCGAACGGCTGATGGCCGCAAGGACTTCGCTGGTCGCAGTCTGCTGCTCCAGTGCCTCGCTGAGGCCGCGCGTGCTGGCCTGCACCTCATCGAACAGCCGCGCGTTCTCGATGGCGATGGCGGCCTGATCGGCAAAGCTCTGAATGAATTCGATCTCGGTCTCGGTAAATGGCTTCCTGGGCCGGCGCGTGACGACGAGGGAGCCGACACCGCGAGATTCGGAGATAATTGGAGCGTAGAGCACCGTCATGCCGCCGGCCGCTTTCACAACTGCCCTTTTGTCCTCCGGCAGGTCGGCCTTGTCGGCGAGATCGGGAAAGTGGACCGGTTGCCGCTGTGCGATCGCCGCGCCGGTCGAACTTCCCTCGAGCGGCATCGAATCTGCTCCCCAGCCCCCCGCTCCAGCGCCGCGCCGCGCGACGCCCCTCACCCTGTCGCCTTCGACCAGGTAGACGGCCGCATCGTAAGGATTGAACAGGCGCTGGCAGGATTCGAGGATCGTGTCGAAGACCGGCGCCGCGTGCGCGACCGAACGGCTGATGATCCTCAGAATGTCTGCGGCCGCGGTCTGCCGCTCCAACGCCTCCTTGGTCTCGTTGAACAGCCGCGCGTTCTGGATCGCGATCAAGGCCTGATCGCGGAACGACTCCGCGACCGCGATGTCTTGCCCGCTGAAGTGATCGGGCTTGCTCGCCGTCAGCAGGAAGACGCCGATGCATTCGCTGTTGCGCAGCAAGGGCAGATAAAGGCCGCATTTGATGCCGTAGCGATCCGAGATGTATTGCTCGTGAGCGGGCAGCTGGGTCGCCAGGTAGTTGGGGACATGCACTGTCCGCCTTTCGACGGCCGCCATGGCCGGAAAATTGTGATCCGCTGCCAGCGGCATATCAGGTGCGAATTCGTGTCGTTCAAACAGCCTGTCCGCAAACGCCCCGGTGATAGCTGTCAGCGAGGCGCCTTCTATCCAGAACACGCCCGTCAGGTCGCAGTTGAACAATCGCGCCGCTGTAGCGCAGATGGCGTCGAATACCGACTTCACGTCGGTGGGCGAAGCGCTGATGACCTTCAGAATTTCTGCCGTCGCGTCTTGACGGGCCAGCGCCTTGTCTAGCTCTTTGGTCAGTTCGACGATCGGCCGACCCTTGCGCGGCGCGGCGACACGGGTCTTCCGACCGTTAGTCTTGGCGGTCTTCCGGCCTTTTGCCGGACTCGCCTTGCGGGCTTTCGTCTTGGTCTTCTTACCGCCCGCCTTCGATATCCGCGCCATATCCACCCCTGATTAAAAGGGGCATCTTATCGGGTGACGGCATCGTTCTGGAAGGGCCGGATTGGCCTCTGTCGCTCGTCGCGGACTGGCCGACTGATGTCGTCGCAGATGGGTCAATCGCTTCCGAAATGCCATGTCCGCTATCCCGAGAGCGACCGAACGGCGGGTGTCGTGGGACATCTCACGTCTGCTGCGCACAAACTCGCTTGCGCGCGGAGGATTTCGGCGCTTGCCTGCTGTTGCATCCGAGCGGCTACGCGTTCAGGAGTCCACGCCCTGGCACTTCGGACACTTGTCCTGCGGCCAGACGCATCAGCCGGCGTGCATCGCCGGCTCGCGCACGCGCAACGATGGTGACAATCCAGCCAGGTCAGATCGCCAACTACGTCAGATCAGTTGGCGCATCGATACGCCAGGCTGCGATAAACTGACGCGATTGTGAGACGCGCGCTGCGCGTTCGGCTTTGCCGCATCAGCATCCCGCTGCTAGGATGCATTACTTCATTTTGCTATTTAAGGTTTGACATCATTCTTTCGCGCCGGCTGATTTTTGCCGGCGCAGCTCGATCCATTTTCGAACACCTGAAAACTTTCGAACGAGCAGAACCAGCGTTCGCCATTCATGCTTCCCGGTTCGTCAACCACCCCCGTGCAAGGAGGAAATATTATGTCCCCTAGTGCAACACCCCACATGGTCGAACTTCCCAACAGCGTCCATCAACTGCCGACTGGCTCGAAGGCTCTGCGCCGCACCAGCGGCCAGCGCTGGATCGAGCTGACGCTCGGCGTGAAACGGTCCGCCGATCTGCCTGATCTGTCCGATCTGGACAACAAGCTGCCGAAAGCACGCAAATACATGACGCGCGACCAGCTTGAGGGCAATTATGGCTCCGATCCCAAGGCCCTCAAATCGATCGAAGATTTCGCCAAGGCGCACAAGCTCGTCGTCACGCGCAACGAGCCCGCCGCCGCGCGGCTCGGCATCGCCGGCACGGTCGACGATATCAGCGACGCCTTCGGCGTCACGCTGTTCGACTACGCCCATCCGCATCTCGGCGACTTCCACGCCCGCACCGGCCCCGTGCATGTTCCTGCCGAGGTCGGCGATGCCATCACCGGCGTGTTCGGCCTGAACAACCATCGTGTGCTGCGGCGCTCGCGCCATTCGGCACAGAGCGCCAAGCCGGATTTCGCCAGCGCGGTGCGACACTGGTTCGTTCCGACCGAGCTCGGCGCCATCTACGGATTCCCCCAGGTCGACGCCAGCAAGCAATGTATCGGCCTGCTCGAATTCGGCGGCGGCGTGGAGACGCCGGATGTCGCGGCCTATTTCGCCAAGATCGGCGTTCCCGCGCCGGCCGTTGCGGTTGTTGCGGTCGACGGTGTCTCGACCGATCCCGCCGGGGATCCGGACTCGACCGGCGAGGTGATGCTGGACGTCGATGTCGCCGGCGCGCTCGGAGGCGGCGCCAGGATCGCCACCTATTTCTCGACCTTCGACGAAAAGGGTCTGGTCGATTGCCTCGCCAAGGTCGTCAGCGATTCCGACAACGACCCCTCCGTCGTCTCGATCAGCTGGGGGTGGGATGAGAACCAGGCCTTCAACAATGCCGGCGTGATCTGGTCACCGGCGGCGATCGATCACTGCAACCACTCTTTCCTCGCGGCCGCGCATCTCGGCATCACCTTCTGCGTGTCCACCGGCGATGACGGCTCGGAAGCGCAGATGCAGGACGGCCGGGCCC
Organism: Bradyrhizobium commune; assembly: GCF_015624505.1. Classification (NCBI taxonomy): domain Bacteria; kingdom Pseudomonadati; phylum Pseudomonadota; class Alphaproteobacteria; order Hyphomicrobiales; family Nitrobacteraceae; genus Bradyrhizobium; species Bradyrhizobium commune. Next base: position 6,891,296 of record NZ_CP061379.1, read on the forward strand.
ATGTGAATTTCCCGGCCACCAGTCCCTATGTGCTGGCGGTCGGCGGAACGACCTTGCACGCGCGCAAGAACGCGAAGAAGCAGGTGCAGATCACCGAGACCGTCTGGAACGACGGGCCCGGCAGCGGCACCGGCGGCGGTGTCAGCGACGTCACGCCGGTTCCGAGCTGGCAGAAGGGCATCGTGCCGAAATCGATCAATCCCAAACACTTTGCCGGGCGCGCGATCCCGGACGTCGCCGCCAACGCCGATCCGGCCACGGGCTATCTGACGATGTCGGGCGGCAAGCTCGGCATCGTCGGCGGCACCAGCGCGTCCGCACCGCTGTGGGCGAGCCTGATCGCCCGGATCAACGCGGCAAACGGCGCGCGGTCCGGCAACTTCAATGCCCTGCTCTATTCCAAGTTCGGGCCTGCCGGCGTGCTGCGCGACATCACCGTGGGCAACAATGACACCGACGGTCTGCTCGGCGGGCAGTTCAAGGCGGGCCCGGGATGGGATGCCTGCACCGGCTGGGGCGTGCCTGACGGCGCAAAGCTCCTCACCGCGCTTCAGGGCGGGCCGACCAGTTAGCCTATTCGGTCTCGCGCAGGCGGGCGATTTGCCTGCCTGCGCGACCCGCAGAGACCCGGCCGCGTCCGTTCGACGCGGCCGATCGCGTCCCTGAACGCGTCCGCTTCTTCGGCGGAAGATCACGGGCTCCTTTGGCAAAGATATCCGCCAGCGCCCCAAATATGGCCGGCGCGCGTTCCACACGGGCAATCGTTCGTCCGCCTTCGATGGCAGCGACCAATGCGGCTGCGCTACCGGATGCGCGCGCGGGAGCGAAACCGCACCCCCTAAGATGCTCTGCAATAATCTCGGTCAGATGAGCAAATCCGAGTGCCAGCCGTTTGGTCAGCTCAGTGTCCAGCGGGGACAGCTCATTCGCCAGATTTTGCATGAGACATCCATACTGGAAGTCGTCGGCAATCATTTCGGCCGCGATGGCCGCAAAAATCTGACTGAAAAAATTCGGAGCGTCGCCTGTCGTGTTCGCTGAGACATGCCGGAACGCAGCAGCCCTCTTCGCAAGGTAAGGATCGATTGTTTCCTCTGCGAGCTGGGTCTTGCCGCGCGGAAAGTGAAAGTAGAACGATCCTTTTGGCGAGCCACTTTCTTCAATGATCTGGTTCAATCCAGTCGCAGCGTAGCCCTGGATGCGGAACAGTCGTTCGGCGGTGGCAATCGCGCGGGCGCGGGCGTCAGTTTTGCGTGGCATGTCGCAAACATACCGCGGCTTGCTTGACAGCGCTATGGCGATCGCCATATTATGGCGATCACCATAGTAAATGAATGCCGCAATCCCACGCTTCCGTCTGGAGATTTGCCTTGTCCCTGTCCATGTACGACGCCGCCGTTCCCGGCATGGTGCGCTCGCTGAAGAATCTCGACGCCATCCTCGACAAGGCAGTGGCCTATTCCGAGCGCAAGAAGGTGGACCCGACCGTCCTGGTGGGCAGCCGGTTGGCCATCGACATGCTGCCCTTCTCGACCCAGATCCATCGCGCCACGGAAACAGCGAGGGGCGGCGCGGCGCGCCTGGCCCAGGTGGAGATCCCGAGCTTCCCCGACGAGGACAAGACCGTGGCGGACCTGAAGAACCGCCTCGCCAGGACCATCGCCTTCCTGGAGAGCGTGCCGACGGAGAAGTTCACGGGGGCCGAGGACCGCACCGTCACCCAGAAGCTCGCCGGCAAGGACATGACCTTCCCCGCCAAGCAGTATCTGTTCGGCTTTCTGATCCCGAATTTCTACTTCCACGTGACCACCGCCTACGCGATCCTGCGCCACAACGGGGTGGAGATCGGCAAGATAGACTTTCTCCGCGGCATCTGAGGCGAACGCGGACTCGTCCGCGGTATTTTGCCTGGCTTCTATTGATTTGGATCAATCGCCGAATATCCCGACGCACTTATGGGCCGAGGTCTTATATTGTTCAGGTATTTGGAGGAAACATGAAATACATGCTTGAGTACACCGTACGCACAGCAGGTCTTTCCCATGACCAAAACTTTGCGGGGTCGCAGTCGCTTCTCACCGCGTTCAGTAAATGGAAGCCAGAAGAAGAGAAGGGTTTGACGATCCACGCCTTCGTTGCAAACTTGGCCGGACGGGGCGGTTATGTCCTGGTCGAAGCCGACGATCCCAAGATCATCACCACATTCGTTTCGAAGTACAACTTCTGGAATGACATCACTGTCGTTCCTGTCATCGATATTGGCGAGTCGGTACCGATAAACGCGAGTTCACTCGCGTGGGCGCAGAGCGCGTCTAGGAGCTGATGCGATGCGCCTCGGTGAAGTCATCGGGGCGCATTTCGCTGATCCCGTCATGGGCGTGGACAACATAGGCACTGTTTGATCTCTGTCATGTCCGCTAACGGTCCAATTGCAGACTTCCTGGGAGCGGGCGCCGAGGTCAGCTAGGGGGCCGATTCCGGAAGTCAACGACGATCCATGCGGGCACCTGGGTCGGTGCGAGCGTCGCACTTGAAATCTCAGAATTACGGTGCCAGTGCACTCAATTGGCCGCTTCGCTTCAGGCTCGGCACGCACGGACCGAAGGCTGTGCCGTCTAGCGAAGCATGATTAAGTACACTGTCACCGTAATTGCGCCTGACTGTCTCTTAAGCTGGCTTGGCGTTGCTCACTGATCTAGCTAGCTAGATCGAGCCTATGCATCTTTAAGCCGCGAGGCGTTCCAACGGAACGCTCAGCTTTAGTCGAAGGCCACTTCGCCGCCAGTCGTGCTCGATCTTGCCCAACAATTCTCCGGTCACACTGCGCTCGGTAAGAATGCTGCCAAAGCCGCGAGCCAATGGTGCGGTGTCGATCAACGGGCCGCCGGTTTCTTCCCACTCAAGATGCAAGTCGTCACCACTCGCACTCCATGTAACGCTGATTGAACCGCTCGTCTGCGAAAGCGCCCCGTACTTAACCGCATTCGTCGCAGCCTCATGCAACGCGAGGGCAAGGCCAGTCACAGCCTTTGCCCCGACAGGCACATCGGGACCGCTCAGGATGATGCGGGCGGGCGAGCCGTCTTCATAGGGCTGCAAGACTGTGCGCACCAGCGCATCCACCGTCGTGTGCTTGCTTGCGTGTTCCGTACCCATAATGCCGGGTCGAATAAGGTCCTTGGCCCGCAACAGCGCGTCCAGCCGACCACGAAGAGCTTCGGCCATTTCCTTGGGAGTGCGGGCAGATCTGGCACTCAGACTAATCATCGAATGGAAATTGGCGAAGATGTTTTTGACCCGATGGTCCGCCTCACGGGCAAGTAACCGTTGGCGCTCTTGCGCATTCTTCTGGCTCGTTATGTCCACCACCACGCCGACGAAGCGTGAGGACCCACCATCCTGGTCGGACAAGCACTCGCCACGCGCCTCGACCCAGCGGATACTTCCGTCCTTGCGCAGCAGCCGGTATTCCTGAACATAGCTTCCTCCGGTGGTGACGGCGCGGTTGACTGCGTTAGCGACCCGTTCTGCGTCCTCAGGATGAATGCCCGCAAGGTACTCCGCCAAAGGTGCGCCCTTGTCCCCTTTGGCGGGATCGACCGAGAACATTTCTGCGAACTGGGCATCGGCGAAAAAAGTGTCGGACTGCACATGCCAGTCGAATGTGCCCACCATCCCGGAAGCATTCAGGGCTTGACGAAGCCGCTCCTCCATTTTCGCTAGTGCCCGCTCGGTCAGAACCCGCTGCGTCGTCTCCACGACAATGGCGAGGACGCCAGCGGGACGGCCGTTCTCGTCCAGCACGGGGCTGTAATCGAGGTTCATCCAGACTTGCTCGGGAAAGCCTTTACGGTGAAGCGTGAGTTCCTGGTCGCGGTAGGAGAGTGTTCCTCCACTCAAGCCCACCTTCATCACGTTGTCGTTGAAGTCGGCGACCTCAGGCCAGCCCTCTCGCACTTTCGATCCGAACAGGAGGGGATGGCGTCCCCCTGCAAAGTCCGAGTAGGCGTCATTGTAGATCATGACGCCGTCCGGTCCCCACAGGAGCACGATGGGGAGTGGCGAGCGCAGCAGTATTCCGACCGTGGTCTTCAGGCTTTGTGGCCACCCCGAGACCGGCCCTAGGCCCGTGTCGGACCAGTTGCGGAGACAGATGAGCGTGCCCATCTCGCCCCCGCCGAAAGGAAAGCTATCGTTGTTCGCGGAATTTGCCATGTCAAAAGGCAGTTTCTACCGTGAAGACCTTTTGCATACAAGTGCGAGAGCAGCGTGCTTATCTCTGCTTCGGGGTCAAAAGCCGAAGGAATTCGCTTTGAGCACAATTGGTCCGCGGACCTCCGTCCGGCCCGTCATGAATACACATCAAGTGACTGCGCGGCGCTCAACTCTTCCCAGCCTGTGACCATAGCTCTCCCCTGGATGGGAAATCTGTCATAGGCTGCGCCCATCTGTGGCGGCGAAGCCGAGGGGAAACGCCAATGAAACGCACGATCTCAGCTTGCCTCGCTGGTGCCGTCCTTGTCGCCGGCGCGGCCCACGTCGCCGACGCCAACGGCGCCAGCGTTGCGCCGTCCAAAATCTCCGGCTCGACTGCGCTGGCGCTCGCGGGCGTGATCGCGCCGCTGTCGCCGGTGCTGTCGGGCGCCGAGAAGAAGGCGGTGGCGACGCTGTTCGCCGCCAATGCCGACATTTCCTACAAGAAGTCGATCGTGGTGACCGCGGACAAGATCGTCTGCCGCACCGGCAATGTCGACATCACCGTGCGCAATTGCGAGGTGACCTTCGGCAAGAAGGTCAAGACCGTGAACGGGCCCACCGCCAACGAGATCTTCGCGACCGAGGCGCTGGCCGGCATTCCCCCCGATGGCGCGGCCGGGTCGAATTTCGAGAGCCTGAGCAAGCTGAGCTGCACCATCGACCCCAACGCCATCCGGCAGAAGGACGGCAGCGGGGCGGATTGCACGTTCCAGCCGGGCAGCTGAGCCGGACCGGGAGAGCAAGGCAAGGGCGCCGCGAAATCGCCGCAAGACCAGCCAAGAACTAACCGGCCAAGAACTAATATGGCGAATTGAAAAGACAGGCCAAACCGGCGCACCCATATGAGGTGCGGAAGGCCCGCACCCTCATGATGAAAACTTGTCTCGCTTTTGTCCTGCTTCTGACCGCGACGGCGGCCTCCGCACATGGTCCATTGCCGACGCGGCCGACCGCGCCCTCCGATCTCGTCCGGGCGGGCCTCACCGATTCCGATACGACCGCCGGCGGCACCGCACGGCTGTGCGAGCAGGTCACCTTCTCGCGAGGGCTGCGCTATGGCGAGAGCGAGGCCAATGTGCTCGACGTCGCCACCAGCGCCGCCACCAAGGCTGACACGCCGCGGCCGGTGCTGCTGTTCGTGGCGGGCGACACTTTTACCGGCGACCGCGCGGCGCCGGACCTGTCGCGCGAGGTCCAGGACCAGACCATGTGCTTTGCCGCGCGCAACGGCATGATCGGCGTGCGCGTGAACTATCGCCTGGCGCCCGCGGCGACCTGGCCGACCGGTGCGACCGACGTCGCGGCGGCGCTGTCCTGGATCCACGGCAACATCGACCTGTTCAACGGCGATGCCCGCGAGATCGTCGCGGTCGGCTACGGCGCCGGCGCCTTCCATGTCGCAAGCCTTCTGGCGCATCCCGAGCTCCAGACCGACCGCGCCGAGGTCGCCGCGGTCGTGCTGGTGTCCGGCATCTACCGCGCCGGCAAGGATGCGAGCGACAGCGAGAAGGCCTATCTCGGCACCGACGCCGGCCAATATGACAAGCGGTCTGTGTTTCCCGGCATCCTCAATGTCGACGTGCCGATCGTGCTGGCCTGGGCCGCGGACGATCCCGCGAACCTCGTGGCCCAGGGCGAGACGCTGAGGAAAACGCTGTGCGGCGCCGGCCACTGCCCGCGCGCCTCGCTCCTGCGCAACCGCGACGGCATCGCCGCCGCGTTTGGTTTGGACGGTTCCGCCAACAGCCTCGCCGAGCCGACGCTGCTGCTGGCGCACCAGCTCGAGGCGCGGGGGTTGCCGTAGGGGCGCGGCACCAAGCTCCCCCCAGCCTCACCAATCTCGATCGCGGCAATCGGTCTCCCACCGTCACCCTGAGGTGGCCGCTTCTTCAGCGACCCTCGAAGGGCGACGGAGCCCACAGCGCGTCAGTACGCCTGCCGCTTTCGTCCTGCGCCATCAAGCCACAAGATCGACAAACGCTTGACCTAGATCAAGCGGCCCTGGCGCCGATTGAGCCGACCTCGCCAAGGGGCCAACAACAAGGTGTCGAACATGCGCGTCGCCGGCAGGATGCTGTTCGTTTCGATGGTCGCCTTGGCGTCGCTTGGCGCGATGTCCGGGCAACGTGCGGACCAAGCCGGAGACGACAAGGAAATCCGTATCGGCAACATCATGCCGTATTCGGGACTGCTGTCGGAGTTCGGCGCGATCGGTCAGGCGGAGGCCGCCTATTTCGACATGATCAACGACCGCGGCGGCATCAACGGCCGCAAGATCCGCTTCATCACCCGCGACGACAATTCCGACCCTTCGACCGCGCTGGAGCTGACGCGCAATCTGGTCGAGAAGGACGACGTGCATGTGATGTTCGGATCGTTCGGCACGCCCGGCAATCTCGCCACGCGCTGGTATCTGAACGAGAAGAAGATCCCGCAATTGTTCCTCGCCTCCGGCGACGAGGAGTTGAGCCAGGCCAAGGCGTTTCCCTGGACCATGGGCTGGCAGCCATCGTTCCGCTCCGAGGGGCGCATCTACGCCAACTACATCCAGGCCTATTATCCGCATCGCAAGATCGTGGTGCTCTGGCAGAACGACCAGTTCGGGCGCGCGCTGCTCAAGGGCATCGAGGAAGGTCTTGGCGACCTGAACCGTCTCGTCCTCGTCGATATCGCCTTCGACATCGACGACGAGCATCTCGACGGGCATGTCTCGATCCTCAGGCGCGCCGGCGCCGATATTTTCGTCTTTCTCGGCGTGCCCTCGACGGCGGCCAAGGTGATCCAGCTCGCAGCCGCCCTGAACTGGCACCCGGTCTTCGTCGTCAACGACGCCTCCGCCTCGATCGCCAATGCGATGGCGCCCGCCGGCCTGGAGAATTCGGCCGGGGTGATTTCGGCGGCCTTTCTGAAGGACCCGAGCGATCCCGCCTGGAAGAACGATCCGGCCATGAAGGACTGGTTCGCCTTCATGGACAAGTACCACCGCGTCGAGAGCACCAACAACAGCGCGGCGCTCTATGGCTACGCCGCGGCCGAGGCGCTGACGCAGGTGCTGAAGCAATGCGGCAACGATTTTTCGCGGGACAACATCATGCGCCAGGCGGCTTCGCTGAAGAATTATCAGCCCACCGTTGCGCTGCCCAACATCCGGATGAACACCTCGCCCGAGCGCTATCTGCCGATCAAGCAGATGCGGCTCGTCCAGTTCGACGGCCGGTCCTGGCAGCCCTTTGGCGAGGTGATCGAGACGGCATTCACGGAGGGCGCGGCGCGATGAGGCTGCTCACGTCGCGCTTTTGCCCGCGCGTAGTCTCCACACTGTCGCTGTCCTCCCCTGCGCTTCGCCCGCGGGCTTTTCGTTTCATGACGAATGTTTAAGATCGGCATGAACCACATTCGCCCCGCCGGGAGATTCCATGACCGAGACCATCCGCATCAAGCGCTTCAACGCGCGCCCCGTGATCGTGCCGATGAATTTGCCGCTCCAGACCGCGACCGGAGCGGTGGCCGAGGCACCGCTGGTGCTGATCGACTGCGAGACCGACCAGGGCGCGATGGGACACGCCTATCTGTTCGCGATCACGCCTTCGGCGCTGAAGCCGCTGACCGCAATGGTCGCGGAAATGTCAGAGCTGATCGCAGGCGACGAGCTGTTGCCGTTCGAGATCGAGCACAAGCTGACCCGGCGCTTCACGCTGCTCGGGCTCGCCGGCCTGCAACGGCTGGCGCAATCCGGCATCGACATGGCGGCATGGGACGCGCTGGCGCGCGCTCGAAGCCTCCCGCTGGCCCGCCTGCTCGGCGGCGCACCAAAACCGGTCAGGGCCTATAATTCGAAGGGGCTCGGCATCATGCCGGTCGGTGCCGCGGTCGAAGAGGCGCACAAGCTGCTCGCCGAAGGTTTTCGCGCTGCAAAAATCCGCGTCGGGCGGCCCGATGCGCGGGAGGATCTCGCCGTCGTCCGCGCGGTGCGCAGGGCCATCGGCGACGATGTGACGCTGATGTGCGACTACAACCAGGCGCTGACGGTGACGGAAGCGATCCGCCGCGGCGAGATGCTCGACGACGAGGGGCTGACCTGGATCGAGGAGCCGATCAGCCACGACGATTACAACGGCTGCGCCCGCATCGCGGATGCGCTGCGCACGCCGGTCCAGATCGGCGAGAACTTTGACAGCGCGTTCTCGATGCAATCAGCGCTTGCCGCGGAAGCCAGCGATTACGTGATGCCCGACGTACAGCGCATCGGCGGCGTCACCGGCTGGCTGCGCGCCGCGTCGCTGGCGCATGCCGCCGGGATCGAGATGTCGACGCACCTGTTCTCGGAGGTCAGCGCGCATCTGCTCTGCGTGACGCCGACGGCGCATTGGCTGGAATATGTCGACTGGGCCGACGCGGTGCTGGCGACGCGGCTGAAAATCAAGGACGGTTTCGCGCTTCCGGGCGAAGAGCCGGGGAATGGGATTGCGTGGGACGAGGCGGCGGTGAGGAAGTACGCGGTGGGATAGGTGTGTTCCCTCGCCCCGCTTGCGGGGAGAGGGAGAGGACTCACCGCGCCGCCGCGTTCAGATCCATCGTCTCGAGCAGGCTGTTCTGGCGCCAGTCGATGAAGGCGTCCTTGAGGCGGCTGATCTCACCGGCGTGTTCGGGCACGCCCCAGAGATTGTGCTGCTCGAGCGGATCGGTGGCGAGATCGAACAGCTGGCCGTCCTCGGCGCCGTGGATGAACACGACCTTCCATCTGTTATCGCGCACCATAGTGATCAGCCGCGCTCCGGTCATGGCGACGTCGCCGGCCTGCTCGCTGAACACGAATTCGCGGCCGGCCCAGTCCTCGCCATTCAACGCCGGCAGCAGGCTCCTGGCCTGGAACGGCTTTGGATGCTCCGCGCCGGCAAGGTCTAAAATGGTGGGCGCAAGATCGAACAGCTGGCACTTTTCGCGGATGCGGCGGCCGTCGGCGAAGAGGCTCGGCGACCAGAACAGCAGCGGGATGCGGGTGACGGGCTCGTACATCGACCATTTCTGGCTCAGCCCATGCTCGCCGAGATTGTCGCCATGGTCGGACATGAAGATGACGACGCAATTGTCGAGATAACCCTTGTCCTCCAGCGTTGTCAGCAGGCGGCCGATCTGCTCGTCGATCATGGTGACGTTGGCATAGTAATGCGCGCGCAGGCGGCGCATCTCTTCATGGGTCGGCTTAAGCTTCCATGACACCGCGTCGTGATCGACCTCAGTGTCGTGGCGGCGCTTCTCTTTCAGATAGGCCGGCAGTCCCTCGATCTCGGCCTCGGTCTGCTGCGGCACCGGGAGATCGTTACGGGCGAGATAATGCTCGAGATATTCCGGCAAGGGATCATAGGGTGGATGCGGCCCGGGCAGGCCGATCTGCATGAACAGCGCATCGGGCTTCGGCCGCGTCTGAAGCCACCACATCGCGGTTTCCGCGACGAAGATGTCGGGGTGCAGCGATTTCGGCATCTCCCAGGTGAAGGCGCCCATGCGGTCGCCGTAATCCGGCAGGCTGCGATAACCGGCGCGCGACGGTTTTGTCAGCTTGTGCGCGGCAAAGGCCTTGTCGAGCTCGTCGGCAAACCAGCGCCCCTCCAAGAAGCGGTCCTTGTTCTCGACCACGAAGCGCTCGTGGAAGCCGGCCTTGGCGTCATAGGGGATGGTGTGCATCTTGCCGACATTGACGCAGTGATAGCCGGCGTCGGCGAGATTGCTCACCCAGGTCTTCTGCCAGTGCTGCCCGTTCCTCAGCACGCCCGAGGCATGCGGATAGAGGCCTGAGAACAGCGCGGCGCGCGAAGGCACGCAGCTCGGCGCGTTGATGAAGCAATTGTCGAAATAGACGCCCTCGCGCACCAGACGATCGAGATTCGGCGTCTTCATATAAGGATGGCCCGTCGCGGCGATCGTGTCGAAGCGTTGCTGGTCGGTCATGACCAGAACGATGTGGGGCTTTGTCACGGTTGATTTGTCCTGCGCGGCGTTGGCTCGAGAGAAAATATGTCTGACATAATAATTCTTGTCAAACCTCCGGCGATCGGACTATCTTTCATACTGGAAGCCAATTCTCGCGTTCGCACTTGCAATAAATCTGACATTTATCCTGACGTTATCCCCGTGGCCGATCACAACGACAATCCGCAGTCGAGCGTCCTGGTGGCCCGCGAGGTGGCGCGGCTGATCCTGACCGGCGTGTGGCGCGAGGGTACGACGCTGCCGCGCGAGATCGAGCTCGCCGCGCGCTTCAACGTCAGCCGCGCCTCGATTCGCGAGGCGCTGTCGCTCTTGAAGGCGAAGGGATTGATCGCCTCGAAGCAGAAGGCCGGCACGCATGTGCGGGCGCGCTTCGACTGGAACATGCTCGACGAGGAACTCCTGAACTGGACGCTGTCGGCATTGCCGACGCAGGAGTTTGCCAAGCAGATCATGGAAGTCCGCAGGATCGTCGAGCCGGAGGCCTGCGCGCTCTGCGCGGCGCGCGGCTCCGACGAGGATTTTGCCCGGATCGAGCGCGCCTATCGCGGCATGGATGCAGCCGGCATGGACCGCGTCGCCTATGCCGAGCCGGACTTGCAGTTTCACCGCGGCATCCTGATCGCCACCGGCAACGATTTCCTGATCGCCTTTGGCGCCACGGTCGCAGCCGCGCTGCGGATGTCGTTCAATTTGTCGAGCACCAATCCGGGCGCGCCACGCAAGAGCCTGCCCTATCACCGCGCCGTGCTCGACGAGATCTGGGCGCGCAACGCCGGCGGCGCGCGCCAGGCCATGCACAGGCTGATGGATCTCACCGAACAGAACATCGTCACGGCGATGTCGCGCCAGAAGAAGAAGGACGCCGAGGACGAGAACGTCCGCACCAGACGGACGCGCTAGACCGCCGAACAATATCGAGGGAGGACAATATGAAAAACGCATCGCGCGCGAGCTCGATCACCCGCCGCAAACTGCTGAAGGCCAGCGCCGCCGGCGCAGCGCTCGCCGCATTCCCCGCGCCGCTGATCGCGCAGACAAAGCCGTTTGCCGGCGTGACGCTGCACGGCGCCTCATTCCAGCACCGCTTCTTCACGCTGCTGCAAAAATACATCCCCGAGTTCGAGGACCAGACCGGCATGAAGGTCGACCTCCAGCTCTCGGCCTTCCCGGTCTACAACCAGCAGGCCAATCTCGAACTGTCCTCGGGCGGCTCGGCCTATGATTTCGTCAATGTCACCTTCATCCTCGCCGCGCGCTGGGTCGCGGCCGGGCTGCTCGCCAATCTCGACGAATTCACGGGCGACGCAAACCTGACGCCGGCCGAATGGAATCCGAAAGACTTCGTCGACGGCGCGCAGGTGCCCTATCGCGACGCCAAGGGCGCCACCTACGGCTATTCCTGGGAAGGCGGCGCGATGCTGATGGGGCTGTCGCGCATGGATCTGATGGAGAAGAAGGGGCTGAAGATTCCGAAGACGTTCGCGGAATTGCAGCAGGTCTGCGCCGAGATCAACGGCACCGACGGCGTGGCCGGCATCACCTCGTTCCAGCTGCATCACTGGAACCTGCCGCCCTACATCCAGGGCTTTGGCGGCAACATCTTTAGAAATCCGCCCGGCGACATCATGCCGACGCTGAACACGCCCGAGACCATTCAAGGCATCGAGTTCTACGCCAACCTGCTCAAGAGCGCGCCGAAGGGTGTGCTGACCTACACCGAGGACCAGGCGCGGCAGTCGCTGCTCACCGGGCGCTCCAACATCTTCATCCACTCCAGCTCCTGGGTGACGCCGATCCTGCTCTCCGACGAGAGCAAGGTGAAGGAGACCTCGCGCGTGGTGCGCTCGCCCGCCGGTCCCGTGCACGACTATCCGGCCTCGAACAGCCAGGGGCTCGGCATTCCCAGGAACGCCAAGAACAAGAAGGCGGCGTGGGAATTCATCAAATGGGCGCTCTCGCCCGACATCTCGATGCGGCTGGTCAAGGAGCATGGCCACTCCTCGATCTGCCGCCGCTCGATCATCACCAGCGAGGCCTATCGCAAGCTCAACACGGTGAACGGCCAGGATCTCGGCGCGCTCTATCTCGACGTGCTGGAGCTGCCGGCCAAGGGCCAGAACTACATGGCCTATCGCACCGTGAAGGAGTTCCCGATCGTCGGCGACGTCCTCAACAAGGCCTTTGAGCAAGTCGCAACCGGCCAGTTGCCTGCGAAGGACGCGATGAATGCGGCGCAAGACCAGGCCATCGCCGCGCTGCGCCGAGCCGGGACGCAGCTTTGAGCGAGAGTGGAATTGACGCGGAGCGACGCAGCTTCAATGTCTGGGCGCTGACGCCGAGCCTGATCGTGCTGTTCGCAGTCGCCGTGCTGCCGGCGATCTATCTGGTCGTGACGAGCTTGACGCCGTTCCAGCTGACGACGCCGGGCTCGGCGACCGATTTCAGTTCACCGCTGCGCAATTACGGCCTGCTGCCCGGCGACCCCCGCTTCGTCAATTCGCTCCTCGTGCAGGCCAAGCTCTCGTTCTGGAGCGTGCTGTTCCAGGTGCTGATCGGCATGGGGCTGGCGCTGCTGCTGAACGTGCCCTCGCGCTTCGTCGAATTCGCCCGCACCTTCTTCCTGATCCCGATGGTGCTGCCGCCGATCGTGGTCGCGGTGATCTGGAAGCTGATCTACACGCCCGACATCAGCCCGCTCTATTACGTTGCGCAAGCCCTCAACTTCACCATGCCGGCACTGACCTCGAGCGTCGATTTCGCGCTGACCGCGATCGTCATCGCCGATACCTGGGAATGGCTGCCCTTCACCTTCCTGATGGTGCTCGCCGCACTCCAGACCATTCCGGATGAATATTCGGAAGCGGCCCTCGTCGACGGCGCCAACAAGCTGCAGATCTTCTGGTACGTGACCCTGCCCTTCATCACGCCGATCCTCGTCATCTCCGGCATGTTCCGCCTGATCGACAGCGTGAAGGCGTTTCCGCTGATCTTCCTCTTGACCAGCGGCGGTCCGGGCACGGTCACCGAGGTCACCAACTATTATGCGTATCTGCTCGCCTTCGACACCAACGAGATCGGCTATTCCAGCGCGGTCACCGTGGTGATGCTATTGCTGGTCTGCGGCATCAGCCTGGGCCTGGTCTGGACGGGCCGGCGCCGGGAGGCACTGGCATGAGCGAGTATTCCGGACGCCGCGCCACGCCGGGCCGGCTGTTCGCGATCTCGGTGACGCTGCTGATCCTGCTCTCGCCGTTCCTCTGGCTGTTGCAGATGAGCTTCAAGTCCAACGACCAGATCCTGCAATTCCCGCCGCCGCTGATCTTCACACCGACGCTGGAAAACTACGTCTCGCTCTGGCACAGCGCGTTCTCGGCCTCCTTCGTCAACAGCCTCGCGAGCGCTTCGCTGTCGACCGCGCTTGCGCTGCTATTGGGCGTGCCCGCAGCTTACGCGCTGTCGCGCTGGGCCGGGCGCGGCAAGCACGTGCTGAGCTTCGCGATCCTGGTGACGCGCATGGCGCCGCCGATCGCGTTCACGATTCCCTTCTTCCTGTTCTATCGCTGGATCGGGCTGCTCGACACCATCACCGGCCTGGTGCTGGTCTACACCAGCTTCAACCTGCCGCTGGTGATCTGGATGATGCAGCCATTCTTCGACACTATTCCAGTGTCGCTCGAAGAGGCCGCGCTGGTCGACGGCGCACGGACGCGCACGGTGTTCACAAAAATCGTGCTGCCGATGGTGACGCCCGGGATCGCCGCGACCGCGATCCTGTGCTTCCTCTATGCCTGGAACGATTTCTTCTTCGCGCTGATCCTGACCCGCACCAATGCGCGCACCGCGCCGGTCGCCGTCGTCAACTTTATGAACTATGAAGGCTGGGAATGGGGCAAGATCGCCGCCGGCGGCTCGCTGGTGATGGCGCCGGTCTTGATCTTCTCGCTCGCGGTGCGCCGCTATCTCGTCTCAGGGCTCACGGCCGGCGCGGTCAAGGGGTGAGATCATGAAGCTTCCAACCGGCGCATCGCGCACCGTCTTCATCTTCGCCCATCCCGCCGGCCATGTCGGCGCGCCCCGCTACTACACGCCCTATTTCGAAGCGCATGGCCTCGACTGGCACATGGTGGCGATGGACGTGCATCCGGACAATCTCACTGAAACGATCCGGGCGCTGGCGAAATCGGCGAGCACCGCGGGCTTCAATCTGACCATGCCGCACAAGCCGGCCGCGTTCGAGCTTTGCGACGAGGTCGGGCCGGCCGCGACCTTCGAGGGCGTGGTCAACACCATCCGGATCGAAGCCGACGGAAAGCTCGTCGGCGAATCCTTCGACGGCGGCGGTTTCCTGAACGCCGCGCGCGAAGCCGGCATCTTCGATCTCAATCGCCGTACCGTCGTGATCGGCACCGGCGGCGCCGGCCGTGCGATCTGCCACGCGCTGGCCGCGGCCGGTTTGAAGCGCTTGCGCATCCTCAACGAGGTGCCGGGCCCGGTCGAGGCGCTGGCAACAAAACTGCGCGGGCAATTTCCGGATCTCGACATCAGCATCGAGGAACGCTTCGACGATGCCGGCCTCTGTGTAAACGCGACCTCGCTCGGCCTGCACGCGACCGACACGCTGCCGATGGATCCGGCAAAGCTGCCGAAGGATTGTGCCGTGTTCGACATCATCGCCGCACGGCGCACCGAGTTCATGGAAGCCTGTGCGGGCCGCTGCCTGAAGGTGGTCGATGGCGTCGCGATGATCCGGCACCAATTGCCGCTGCAAACGGCGTTCTGGCGGGGCGTCCCGTCATCCTGAGCTGCTTCCCCATCGTCATTGCGAGGAGCCCTTGCGACGAAGCAATCCAGAGTCTTTCCGCGGAAAGATTCTGGATTGCTTCGCTGCGCTCGCAATGACGGAATGTGGAGCAACGACCCGGCCTGATCGGCAGGCCTACCACACCTCCGCGCCGGGAATTTTCTTGCGCACTGCGATGCGCTGGATCCAGATGCAGCGACGGACGGACCTGTTGGAACGGCCGACGGCGGATATGCCTTCGCCAGCTTGAAGCAGCGGCGCGATGTTCTCGCGCAGCGCGCGGCAGCGGGCGAACTCGGCCTGCCAGTCGATGACAGCGGCTTGCGCGCTCGACGTGACCAGCGCCAGCATCACAAGCCCAAGAGAGCCTGCCCTGATCATGCCCCGCATCTCCTTTACTGCGCCTTGCCGGCGTCGCGCCGGTAGCGAAAATCGCAATGATCGGCGCCTTGCATGATGGTCTGCGTGCGCGTCAGCTTGACGTCGGGGCCAAAACCTTCCGCGGTCGCGAAATCGGCGGTGCAGATCAGGAGAAATCCGAGCTCCGGCTCGCCAAGCGCCTTGTAGAATTCAGCATAGGCGCACCGCTTCACGTCGAAGGCGAATGCGTCCTGCGACTGCTCGATCACGTCGTAGGCAAGCGCGTCGTCGCGGGCGTAGGTCTTGAAGGCGGAGGCGACGGCCTGGCCGAGATTGGCCTCGTTCTTCGCCTTCCAGAATTCCTCGCCAAAGCCGCGATAGAGTTCGCCGAGCGTCTTGCGCACCAGCGCGTTCGCACGCGCCTCGCCGAGCTCGGCCTGGAACGCCTTAACCAGCGGCACCAGCACCTGTGCCTGGATTTTGGCCTGTTCGATCACGGATATGCTCATGGGCAGCCTTCCCGGCTTCGGATGCCTCGATTTCAGCGTGAGGCCTGTGAAATGGAACACACTTGAAGCATCGTTAAGGTTGTATCATACTCACGATGTAACCAAGGCGCACGGGACGCACGAGCCCCGGACCTGTTTTTAGATCATTTCATTCTCGAACACAGAGTTGGAGTAGGCAATGCTTCGCTCAATTCTCGGTGCTCGCTTATTGCCGTCGCGGTTCGACCGCAGACTTGATCCGCATCCCACCGGCTTGAAAGCATCCCCTCGCTCGGGGTGAGACGGATGACCACGACCGGCCTCGAAAAATTCCGTCCGCCGTGCCGTCCGGCTCAACGACGTGAAGACGGCATCGCGCGCAGGCGTTGCATGACCGAGCGGGTGTGAACGGCGCAGCATCGCCTCGACGAAGAGACAGTCCGCCAGCCCGGGAGAGCGCCGGCATCGACAGCTCGCAGCATCGAAAGGACGCCCATGGACGAAGCCAAGCCGCTGACCAGCGCATTCTCCAGGACCGCGAATTTCTCGATTCATCAGGTCGACACCGCGTTCAGGGCTGCCGCGCGGGCCGCCGCTGTCCCCGCTGCGGTGCCGTTCACCCCGCCACCTACGCTCGGGCCGCTGGCTGCTTTCGCAGGCACTTTCACCGGCCAGGGGTTCAACACGATCTTCCGGCCCGACAGCGCGACAACGCCGACGCCAATGCCGGGACCGATCAACACCACCGACCCGGCCGACAACGTGCTGGAGCTCAATCTCACCGACGAGACGCTATCGTTCTCGAACAATCTCGGGTCGATCCCCAATCGTGGCTCGGGGCCGCAGGCCGACGCATTCTTGAACGGCGTGCCGTATCTCCAGACCATCAACGACGTCACCACGGGTGCGCCGATCGGCATTCACTTCGAGCCCGGCATCTGGCTCGCGGTGCCGGAGACGACCAATCCGCACGAACCGGTCACCGTCGCGCGCATGGCCTCGATCCCGCATGGCACGACGATCACGGCGCAGGGGACCGCACTGCCGCCGGTCGCCGGCAAGCCGACCATCGCCGCCGTCGACATCACGCCGTTCCTGAACGGCAATCCGGCCAACAAGCACACATTCCAGAATCAGACCGCCGCCAACAAGACCACGCGCAGGCTGCCGCAAGACCTCACCGCGCTGATCGCCTCCGGCAAGCTCACCCAGGCCATGATCACGGACCCCAACACCTTGCTGCGCAACCAGATCGCGCACCAGACCATCAGTCAAACCATCATCATCGAGACCTCGACCAAGCCCGGCTCGCCGCTGTCCGGCGGTCCCTTGCCGGCCGTCACCTCGGCGGGACCGCATCCGCAGGCGCCGAACTTCGCCGGCGGCACCGCGAACATCGCGTTCCTGCAGGGGGTCCCGGCCCCGCCGCCGGGCCGCGCGGGCGCCAACGCCAACGCGTTCCAGATGGACGCCGTATTCTGGATCGAGACGGTGATCTACGACATCGACGTGCCGCGCATCCCGTCCGGCGAGCCGCCGATCATCCTCCAGCCGGTGCAGAAGAGCACGGTGCCGCTGGTGCCGAGCTTCGTCGCAATGCTGCCGTTCGTGCCCGGCAAGGGATTTGCCGGTGGCCGCGTCAGGGTGGCGACGACGCAGATCCAGTATTCGCAGAAGGTGATGCTGGATTTTGCCGGCCTGACCTGGCCGCACGTCTCCGTCGCCTCGCTGGTGCCGGCAGCCCCGGTGCCGATTCCGGAGCATCTGCTGCCGCTGACGTGAGAGCGGCTCACGCAGGTTTTTATACTTTAAAGTACAGAAACTGGTCCCAAGCACAGGGGCGCAGCATTCTCGATCCGGGATCAGGCCAGGTTCGGCGTAAAGATGACCTTACCCTTGAAGCTCGCAGCCTGGGCGATCGCATCGGGAAATTGCTCCAGGCCGTAGGTCGCAGCGACCGGCGCCGTGAGTGCTCCCGACGTCACCAGCGCGGTCAGATGATCGTACATTTTGCCCATGGTCTCGGCCGTCGCAGTCTTGTGCCAATGCACGAGCCAGAAGCCGCGCACCGATACCTCGGCAAAAATCGCTCTTTGGCTCGAGCCGGAGAAGGGCTGTCCGCTCATCGCGCTGTAGAGAACGACCATGCCTTTCGGCGCGACGCAGTTCATCAGGTTCAGGGTCGATGCGCCGCCGACCATATCGAGCGCCAGATGGATGGAGGCTCCGCCCGTCTCGCTGGCGACGCGCTTGGGCAGATCGGGACCGTCGACGAGCACCACATCCGCTCCCAGCGCGCGCAACTCCGGCACCAGTTCCTCGCGGCGAACGACGTTGACCAGCTTGATTCCCAGCGATTTCGCAACCGCGATGACCGCACGACCGGTTGCCGAATTGGCGCCATTCTGAATCACCCAGCCACCGTTCGGGATCTTTACCATATCGGTCAGCAGCAGATAGGCCGTCGCAGGATTGACGCCGACCATCGCGAGCTGCCGAACGTCCGCCTGCAGCGACAAGGGCCGCTGCCATGTCGCGGTGAACTTGACCCGCTCGGTCCAGGTCGGAACCATGATCGGTATCAGGGTTCGGTCGCCTTCCTTCAGGTGCTTTACGTTTGCACCGGCCGCGATCACACGGCCCACGCCTTCGATTCCGAGGGTGGCCGGCAGCGGCGGCAGAAATCCGTAGCGTCCCGCCGCGATCATGAGGTCGGTGGCATTGACGGGAGCGGCCTCGACGGCGACCACGACGTCATCAGGGCCTGGAGTACCCACATCGGGCACGTCGTTCAGCTTCACTGCGTCCGCAGGCTTTCCGAACGCCACGACTTGAACCGCCTTCATCTGTCGTCTCCCTTTGCTTCATTCTGTACTTTGTAGTATAGAATAGGAGGAAGGTCAACGAATCCGCCGGATTGCTCCGGTCACGTCTCCTTGAGGACTTAACTTCCGCAGCCGGAGTGCATAAACAGGTTGGATGGCAAGACCACGCAGTTTCGATCCCGACGACGTCCTCGAAGTCGCGCGCGAGGTGTTCTTGCGCAAGGGCTACCAGGCGGCGTCGCTCGACGAGATCACGGCGGCGAGCGGCATCGCCAAGCCGAGCCTCTATGCGGCGTTCGGCGACAAGAGCGCGCTGTTCCTGCGCGTGCTCGATCGCTATCACGACCGCATCCTCGGCTGGGCGGAGCGCGTCCTGGCCCAGCCTGGCCCGGCCCGCGACGCGATCCGGCAATGGCTCACCGGCTTCGTGCCGTATTGCTCCGGCGCCAAGGGATCGCGGGGCTGCCTGTCGATCAACTCGGCGACCGACGGGTCGCTCGACCAGGCAGAAATCCGCAAGAGCATCGAGCGCTACAACAGACGGCTCGAGCAGCTGTTGCGCGCGCGCCTGCATGCCGACCGGACGCAGTTCAGGAAGGGCTTTGATCCCGATCTCACGGCACACACGATCATGGTGGTGCACACGGGATTGATGACGCTCGCGCATCAGGGGTCCGACGCGAAGCAGGTTCAGGCCGTGATCGACCAGGTGATGACCCTGCTGGCTTGAAAAGGGCGAGGCGCGATGCCGAAGCCGGTCGGGACCTCACGCTTCGCTTGATCCGGACTACGCGCTGTTCCAGCGAAGCGGAGCAAGGCGCCCCAGTCCGTCTACGCTCTTCGAGCTACGCCGGACACGCTTGGCATTGAGATGAATTGGATCGTGGCTTGCCTAGCCGAAGCTCGCGGCGGCAGCCCGCCTGCGCCCTTTGGGCTTCGGCGTGGCATCCTTCACTCGGCTATCGCGAGCGAAGGATGGTGGGCACGACAGGGATCGAACCTGTGACCCCTACCATGTCAAGGTAGTGCTCTCCCGCTGAGCTACGTGCCCTAGAGGTCATTAAAATCGGGTGGGGTCCCTATAACGGCTCAGGGGACCCGGCGCAAGGACACTCGACAGCCGATTTAGGCCGCCAGCATCTTGTTCACTTCGCTCACCAATTCGCGCAGGTGAACGGGTTTCGACAGTACCTTGGCGTTCTTTGGGGCGTCCGAATCCGAGTTCAGTGCGACCGCTGCAAAGCCGGTGATGAACATGATCTTGATGTCGGGATCGAGTTCCGAGGCCCGGCGCGCGAGCTCGATACCGTCCATCTCCGGCATCACGATGTCGGTGAGCAGCATCTCGAATGGCTCTTCGCGCAACCGCTGATAGGCGGCCATGCCGTTGTCGTGCGAGGAGACCTGAAAACCGGCGTTTTCCAGCGCCTTGACCAGGAAACGGCGCATGTCGTTGTCGTCTTCGGCGAGCAGGATCTTTGGCATGGCAGGAACGTTGAATCCCCAAGGGCAATCACAAGACGATCACAAGGCATCGGCAGAGGTCACTAAGCCCGACAGACGGTAAATTTCGGGTGAAAATCTTTACCCTGGGCGGCTTGCGCGACCGGCTCTTTGTGAACCGGAACGGGCCCCAAATCAATCGAGCCGCGCCGCCAAATCCGCAGGCAGATGCCCGCAGGGTTAAGACGTGTTCCAGTGCCGATCACACTTTTTCGCTTGGCAGAATGATTGCGATTCCGGACAATGACGACACATAAGAGCCGTTCGACCGGCCGAATCACTTTGATCCGGACCTTGCCGGATGCTGCGGCACCACGGGACGAAGCCTGAGAATTTAGGGACGAAGCCTGAGAAGATGACCCGGTTTGACGGCGACGTGTCGCCAGCCTTCGAGATCGTAGAGCCCGCCGAATGGCGCGCGCCTGTGATTTTCAACTCGCCCCATTCCGGCTCGACCTACCCGGACGAGTTCCTGAACGCCTCGCGGATCGATTTGCCGACGCTGCGGCGCTCGGAAGATTCCTTCATGGACGAGCTGATCGGCCATTTGAGCGAGCGCGGCTTTCCGACCGTGCGGGTCAACTTTCCCCGCTCCTATGTCGACGTCAATCGCGAGCCCTATGAGCTCGATCCCCGCATGTTCACCGGCCGACTGCCGAGCTTTGCCAATACCCGCTCGATGCGCGTCGCGGGTGGGCTCGGCACCATCCCGCGCGTGGTCGGCGACGGCCAGGAGATCTATCGCGACCGCATCCTGGTCGATGACGCGCTGGCGCGGATCGAGACGCTGTACAAGCCCTACCATCGCGCCCTGCGCCGGCTGATCAACAAGGTGCACCAGATGTTCGGCACCGTGGTGCTGGTCGATTGCCACTCGATGCCCTCGGTCGGCGTCAGCAGAGACGAGCCGCGCCGGCCCGACGTCGTGATCGGCGACCGTTACGGCACGAGCTGCACGCCGCTATTGCCCGACCGGGTCGAGGAGACCATGAGCGGGCTCGGCTATTCGATCGGCCGCAACAAGCCCTATGCCGGCGGCTTCATCACCGAGCATTACGGCAATCCGGCGAGCGGGCTGCATGCGGTGCAGCTCGAACTCAACCGCGCGATCTACATGGACGAGCGGCGGCGCGAGCGCGGTCAGCGCTTTGCGCAAGTGGCAAACGACTTCGCAGTGCTCGCCGACGTGCTGGCCACGACGATTCCGTTCGGCGATCTCGGCCCGTTCCAGGCCGCGGCGGAATAAACGCTCAGTTTTTCCAACGATCGCGTCGCGCGCGATTGGCGCGAACAGGTTTTCACTTCGCATCAACGCGCGCATGAAAATGAAAACCGAGAGCCAAAGAAAAAGGGCCGCTTCTGATGAAGAAGCGGCCCAAGTCTAGGGAGGAAACGCCCAAGGAGGGCAGCGGTAACGCAGAGCGCTACCGCACCGCAACAATATGCGGCCGCGACGCACAAAGTGCAAGGGCTTTCGAGCCGTTTCCCATGCAAAACGCACATAGCTCAATTGCTTTAAAAGAAACCCAGATTCAGTTTCTTTGATAAGGAAATTCAATGGGTTGATAGTCATTTGCATACGAACAAGGCATGGTCGGAACTAAGCTTTCAACTCTATGATCGATATTTGGCCAGCAGATGGCTCGGATGAGGCAGTGTCACGCCGCATTCAAAATACCAGGGTGCAAGATTAAGACAGCGCTGCCCGTCTCCGGCGATTTGAGCTAGGCAGAGGCGAACTTCACCCGACTTTCGTTTTGAGGATGTGCCGTGACGGTGATCGACTTCTCAGCCTTCATCGGACGGCTTGCCACCGCCTCCGGCGAAACCATTTTGCCGTTCTTCCGCACCTCGCTGTCGATCGACGACAAGAGCAAGACGAAAGATTTCGATCCCGTCACCGAAGCCGACCGCGCCGCGGAAGCGGTGATGCGGCGGCTGATCAAGGCCAACTTTCCCCAGCATGGCATCGTCGGCGAGGAATTCGGCAATGAGCGCGAGGACGCCGACTATGTCTGGGTGCTCGACCCCATCGACGGCACAAAATCCTTCATTGGCGGCTTTCCGATCTGGGGCACGCTGATCGCGCTGCTGCACAAGGGCACGCCGGTGTTCGGCATGATGCATCAGCCCTTCATCGGCGAGCGCTTTTCCGGCGACAACGGCTCGGCCAACTATAAAGGCCCCTCCGGCGAGCGCCGGCTCCAGGTCCGCCGCTGCGCCTCGCTGTCGGAGGCGACGACCTACACCACCAGCCCGTTGCTGATGAACGAGCGCGATCGCGGCATTTTCGGACGAGTTGAGAAAGGCGTGCGGCTGTCGCGCTATGGCGGCGACTGCTACTCCTATTGCATGCTGGCCGCCGGCCACGTCGATCTCGTGGTCGAGACCGAGCTGAAGCCTTACGATATCGCAGCGCTGATCCCGATCGTGACCGGCGCCGGCGGCGTCGTCACCACCTGGGAAGGCAAGCCCGCACAGGGCGGCGGCCGCATCATCGCCGCCGGCGATGCGCGGGTTCACCAAGAAGCACTGAAACTGCTCAACGGATAAGCGACAGAGGGGCCTGCATGAAAAAACGCCGCTCGCTCCTCCTTGCCATCCTGCTGCTGGTATCGACGGTCGCGTCCGCGCAGAATTTCCCGGCCAAACCGGTCAAGCTGATCGTGCCGTTTCCGGCCGGCGGGCCCAACGACATCATCGCGCGCGTGATCGGCCAGCGCATGTCGGAACTGGCGGGCCAGCCGGTGCTGATCGACAATCGCGGCGGCCAGGGCGGCGTGCTCGGCACCGACGCGGTCGCCAAGAGCGCGCCCGACGGCTACACCATTGCGATCTCCTCTGCGGGCGCGCTCGCGATCAGCCCGAGCATGGAGAAGGTCGCCTACGACACGCTCGCCGATCTCGCCCCGGTGACACTGGTCGCAACCGTACCGGAAATGCTGGTTGTGGCGACCAACGTGCCCGCCAAGGACATCGGCGAATTGATCGCGCTGGCGAAAGCGCAGCCGGGAAAGCTCAACTTCGCCTCCTCCGGCCCCGGCAGCCTGCCGCACCTCGCCGGTGAATTGTTCAAGCTGACGGCCAAGATCGACATCGTGCACGTGCCCTATCGCGGTGCAGCTCCTGCGGTGAACGATCTCTTGGGTCAGCAGGTGCAGATGACGTTTTTGGATCTCCCGGTGCTGCTGCCGCAGGTCAAGGCGAGCGCATTGCGGCCGATCGCAGTCGGCTCGGCGGAGCGCGCCCCGACCGCGCCTGACGTGCCGACCACGAAGGAAGCGGGCTTTCCCGATCTGCGCATCGAGAACTGGTACGGCATGGTGGCGCCGAAGGGCACGCCGAAGGAGATCGTGACCGCGCTGCATGATCTCGCGACAAAGGCGATGGCGGATCCGGCCGTGAAGGAAAAGCTCGCAGCCCAGGGCGCGACGCTGATCGGCGACGAGCCGGAGCATTTTCGCAGTTTCATCGCGGATGAGACCAGGAAGTGGGCGCAGGTGATCAAGGACGCCGGCGTCGAGACGGCAAAGTAGCTCTACCCCCCTCACACCGCCTCCGCCCGCAAATGCTCCACCAGCATCTTCGCCGGCCTTGGCAGCGTCTTGAAACTCCTCGCGCAGATCACCAGCCTCCGGTTGGCCCAGGCGTCGCGCAGGCGGACCATGGCGAGCGGCATCAGCTTGGCGCAACGGCGGGCGGCGGCTTCGGGCACCAGGGCGACGCCGACGTCGGCGGCGACCATCTGGCAGATCGCGTCGAAGTCGCGCAGCCGCGCGCGGAAATGCGGGCGCATACCGAGCCGTGCCGCATGCTTGGAGATATGGACCTGAAGTGCGGTCGCGCTGGTCAGCCCGACGAAATCGCAAGCGCCCGCCTCCTGGAAGTCGATCCGGCGGCGGCCGGCGAACGGGCCGCGACGCGATGTCACCAGCGTCAATCGATCCTCGCTGAACGGGAAGCGCTCGATATGATCCGGCAGCGCGTGCTCGGCGGCGAAGCCGAGATCGGCGGCGCCCGCGGTGATCGCGGCGGCAATGTCGGTGCTCTCGCGCTCCTCGATGTCGATGGCGACATCGCGATGCTCGCGCAGGAAGCCGGCCAGCGCCTTGGGCAGGTGCTCGGAGAGACCCGAGGTGTTGGCGAGGAAATGCACGCTGGCGCGCACGCCGCTGGCAAAGCCGGCGAGATCGCCGCGCATGGCATCGACCTGGTGGATCACAAGCCGCGCATGATCGAGCAGGCTCTCGCCCGCCGCGGTCAACTCGACGCCGCGGCGGCCGCGCTTCAAGAGCGCGACGCCGAGCGCGTCCTCGAGCCCCTTGATCCGCGCGCTGGCCGAGGCCAAAGCCAGGTTCGACCGCTCCGCACCGCGGGTGATGCTGCGCTGGTCTGCGACCGCGATGAAGAGCTGGAGGTCGACGAGGTCGAAACGCATGGTGGATCTCCTGCTTCCGGCGTCCAGCCTTCGTTTGTGGCGAAGGCTGCCTCCGTAACCTCCAGATTGTGCCGGAGCGCGGCTTCGGTCAATGTGCCGGCATGATCGACCCGCTTCTCATCCTCATCGCCGCCGTCTTCCTGATCGCCGGATTCGTCAAGGGCGTGGTCGGGCTCGGCCTGCCGACCGTCTCCATGGGCCTGCTCGCCGTGAGCATGGCGCCGGGGCGCGCGATCGCCATCGTGATCGTGCCCGCCATCGTCACCAACATCTGGCAGACTTTCGTCGGCCCACATTTGCGCGACATCCTCAAGCGGCTGTGGCCGCTGATGATCGGCACCGTGATCGGCTGCTGGCTCAATGCCGGCGCACTGACCGGCCCCTATGCGCGCTACGGCACGGTGGTGCTCGGCGTGCTGCTCGTCCTCTATGCGCTGATCGGTCTCAGCAAGTTTCAGGTCCGCGTCGCGCCGCAGAACGAGAAATGGGTCGGCGGCGTGGTCGGCGTCGTCACCGGCATGATCTCGGCCTCGACCGGCGTGCAGGTGATTCCCTCGATGCCGTTCATGCAGGCAATCGGCATGGAGAAGGACGAACTGGTGCAGGCACTCGGCGTGTTCTTCACCACCGCGACACTGGCGCTGGCCTTCAACCTCACCGCCGGCGGCCTGCTCACGCCGGCCAACGCCGTGCCGGGCGCGATCGCCATGGCCTGCGCCTTTGTCGGCATGTTCATCGGCCAATCGGTGCGGGCGAAAATGCCGGCCGAAGCGTTTCGCCGCTGGTTCCTGGTCGCGATGATCCTGCTCGGCGTCTATCTCACCGGCAGCGCGCTGCTGAAAGAGTTCATGTAGCGAAGGCTACCGCGTCTCCAGCATGGCGACGCGGATGCCGAGATAGATGAAGAGGCCACCAAGCGCCCGGTTGACCCAGGCCATCACGCCTTCAGACCGCCTCAGCCGATGCGCGGCCCTGGCCGCGAACGCCGCTAGCACGAGGCACCACAATGTTCCCGTAAAGATGAAGATCAGGCCGAGCGTCAGAAAGGCGAGCGGCTTGTGCGCAGAGTCAGCTGCGACGAATTGCGGCAGGAAGGCCAGGAAGAACAGCGCGACCTTGGGATTGAGCGCATTGGTGAAGACGCCCTGCAGGAACACCCGCCGCGGCGAACTCCGCGCCGGTTCGTCCTTGATCGCTGCGAGTGCCGGCTTCGACCACAGCATCTGAAGCCCGGTCACGACGAGATAGGCGGCGCCGACCAGCTTCAGGATCGAAAACGCAGTAGACGAGGCCATCAGCAGGGCCGAAAGGCCGATCGCGGCGCCCGCGACGTGGAAAAAGCAGCCGCAACTGATGCCCAGGGTGGCCGCGGCCCCGCCGCGCCAGCCCATCTGCATGCTGCGGCCGATCACATAGACCGTATCGGGCCCCGGCGTGATGTTGAGCAGCACGCCGGACAGGATGAACAGCCAGATTTCGTGAATGCCGAGCATACCAAGGCCCCCGCCGCCCGGCCGGGCGGTCCCAAGCGATCGGGCTTAGTCGGTTCGCTCCTCCCCGTCCACCGCCGGAATTGCTGAGGATTTGCATCGAATTTGCAATGCGGATCATACTTTCGTTCGGCATCATCTGCTCTATAAGGGTCGGATTCTTGAAATGCGGGATTCGCGGGCCGCTGCTGCGCCGTGGCAGGTCCCGCTCCCTTGGAGCCCCGAGGATATGGAAAGACGTCTGGCCGCCATCGTCTGCGCCGATGTCGCCGGCTATTCCCGGATGATGGGCAGTGACGAGGCCGGCACCCATGCCGCCTTCAAGGCGCATCGCAGTGCGATCCACCCGATCATCCTCAACCATGGCGGCCGCGTCGTGAAGAACACTGGCGACGGCTTCCTGCTGGAGTTCCCCTCCATCGTTGGCGCCGCCGAGGCCGCGATCGCCATGCAGGTGCTGATGGCGGAGCGCAACCATCATCTGCCCGCCGACCGCGCCATGCAGTTCCGGCTCGGCATCCATATGGGTGACGTCATCGCCGACGAGGACGAGGTGTTCGGTGACGATGTCAACATCGCCGTCCGCCTCGAATCGGTGGCGAGCCCCGGCGGGTTCGCGATCTCGGCCAAGGCCTATAGCGAGGCGAGCAAGCATCTCACCGTGCCGCTCAGCGACGCCGGCAATCACCGCTTCAAGAACATCAGGGATCCGGTCGGGGTCTGGACCTGGGTGCCCGAGGGCGCACCGGTGCTGGCGCCCGAGCTGAAGGAAGCCTCCGCGCTGTCCCGAACCGCGATCGTCGGCGTGCTGCCCTTTGCCAATCTCAGCGACGCCCAGGACGAATATTTCTCCGACGGCCTGACCGAGGATCTGATCCACGCGCTGTCGCTGCAATCCTTCTACCGCGTGCTGAGCCGCAACTCGACCTTCGCCTTCAAGGGCAAGAATGCCGGTACCCGGCTGATCGCGCGCGAGATCGACGCGACCTATCTGATCCAGGGCTCGGTGCGCCGCGCCGGTGCCAAGATCCGCGTCACCGCCGAGCTGATCGCGCCGGAGACCGGCGAGCAGCTCTGGACCGGCCGCTACGACCGCGACATCGGCGATCTCTTCGCGATGCAGGACGAGATCACGACCAATCTGTCCGCGGCGATCGCCACCGAGATCGTCCGGGCCGAGGCCTCCGCGCCCGCGCGCCCGACCACCGACGTGACGGCCTGGGACCGCTTCCTGAAAGGTCTGTCGCACTACTACCGGCAGACCAAGGAAGATCTGGATGCGGCGGTCAGCCTGTTCCGGGAGGCCATCGCGCTCGATCCAAAGCTGTCGATCGCGCACGCTTATCTCGCCACGATCCAGATCCAGAGCATCCAGTTCGGCTGGGTCAAGGGCACGCGCGAGATGTGGGCGGAGGCGATGGGCCTGGCTGAGACCAGCGTCCGGCTCGATCCGCGCTCGTCCTTTGCGTTCTCGATCCTGTCCTGGGCGCACGCGATGGAAGGCCATGACGAGGCGGCGATGGACGCCGCCAAGCGCGCGGTCGCGCTCAACCCCTATGACATGGGCGCGCGCGGCGTGCTCGGCATCTGCCATTTCGTCATCGGCGAGCACCGCCAGGCGATCGAGCTGTTCTCGATGGCCGCCCAGCGCGACAACAGCGACCCGCGCTATCAATGGGCGGCGCTGAACGCCTTCAGCCATTATCTCGTCGGTCAATATGACGCGACGCTGTCGTGGGCCCGCGAGCAGCTCTACGTCAACCCGAACCACATGCAGGCCCTGGCGATCCGCGTCGCGGCATTGGCGCAGCTCGGGCGGACCGCCGAGGCGATCGAAGCGACCTCCGTGCTGATGGGCAATTACCCGACCCTCAACGTCGATCGTCACTTGCGGAATTTTCACTGGAAGCGGCCAGAGGACATCGCGCATTACCGCGAGGGGCTCCTGAAGGCAGGTGTGCCGCCGACCAAGCTCACGCTGGTCCAGAGCGACGTCAAGCGCGCCGCCGAATCCTGAAGAGTAAGCGAGCGCTGTGATCTCAGCGCCCGGCTTTATTGACACCACAGTGAATTCGGCCACACTTCATCACACGCCGAAGTAGCATAATCTCCCCGCGTCCGCTGTCTGTTTGTTAGGACTTTCCGCGCCTGATCGGCGCGGCTGTTTTTCGCGATTCGTTTGTTTCAGGACTTTGCTGATGGATAATCCCCACAAGAAGCCCTACGTCCCCTCGATCGAGGTCTCGGCCAACAATCCCTGCCCGTTCCTGCGCGGCCTCGTCGGCGAAGGCTTCGTCGACGGCGGAACGGTGCCGCTCACCACGCTGTCGCAGACGATTGCGAATGCGAGCGGTGAGAAGGGGCTGAAAAAAGTGTCGGCCCGGATTCAGGTCCGCGGGGTGGCCCTGATCGCCAACGGCTTCGGTCACATCCTGAGGAGCATCTGGTCGGGCGCGCAACTCGATGCGCTGCGCGGCGGTCCGCTGGACAAGCTCGGCGCCGGCTCGCGCATCCTCGGCGTCGACGGCAAGGTCAACGAGGACGAGATCGCGCGCCTTGCGAGCTTCGGCCGGAGCTACACCGATCCGAACGGCGGCGGCAGCGAGCCCGGCCTCAACGCCGCCGAAATCGACATCTTCATGCGCGACAACCTCAAGCGCGCAGGCCACGCCGCGCGCTGGTACTACCCGCTGCTGATGAAGTTCGAGTGGCCGATCCTGCTGAAGATCATGGGCAAGGTCGACGGCAAGGGCGACCGCTATCTCAGCATCGCCGACGTGCGGACGCTGTTCAACGCGCGCCAGTTCCCCGATCGCATCAACCGGCGGATCGTGTCGCAGCCATTGCTGTCGGCCTGCGCGCTCAGGTTTCGCTGGGCGCTGGGGCTCGCAGCGCTGCTTCTCGCGGTCGGTGTAGCGGCTTTGGTCGCGGTCGCCGAATTCCCCAACCAGGTTCGCGCCATGCTGCCGCAGAAAGGGATTCTTGCGCAGCTGATTCCGCCGCCTTTGCCGAAACTCCCGGAGACGACGGCCGCCTATTGGCTCGAGCAAAACTGGTCGCTGAAGGACCGGCACTGGTTCCATCACGCGAGCCAGGGCACCGCGACCTTCCCGGTGCCCTATAACTGGTTCATGGCGCTGGAGCAGCCGCGGCTTCGGCTGGTCTCGCGGCCGGGCATGTTGAGCGACAGCGCTTACCTCGAGCGCTTCGGCTTCATCCCGAGCCCAAAATCGATCCAGACCGACGCCACCACGCTTCGCCACTTCGGCTATGCCAATGTCTACGACACGACGCAGCCACCGGACTGGTCGACCCGATGGACGGCGGCGGAGAATGTCGACGGCCTGCCGGTCGGCTTCGCGCGGATGACCGGCGTGGTCGATCCCGCGACCGGCCGCCGCGAAGCGGACAAGATCGGCCTGACCTGCGCGGCCTGCCACACCGGCCAGATCCATTACAAAGGCATCGACGTGCGCTTCGACGGCGGGCCGGCCATGACCGACCTGAAGAAGCTCGAGCTCACGACCGGCCTGTCGATTGCCTACACGCTTTATGTGCCGTTCCGCTTCCAGCGCTTTGCCGATCGCGTGCTCGGCTCTGATGCCAGCAAGGCGGATCGCGATGCGCTCAAGCAGCAGCTGGGCGCAATCGGCAAATTCCTGATCGACTGGCAGACCAGGTACGACGACACGGTCCACGGCAAGAAGCAGGCGGACACCGAGGAAGGCTTCGGCCGCCTCGATGCCCTCAACCGCATCGGCAATCAGGTCTTCTCGCAGGATTTCGCGTTGAGCGGGGTTAAAGGCTTCGAAAAGAACCTGCATGCCCAGGACGCGCCGGTCAGCTACCCCGCGATCTGGACCGTGCCGTGGTTCAAATTCGCCCAGTACGACGCCTCGATCGAGCAGCCCCTGATCCGCAACGCCGGTGAAGGGCTGGGCGTGACGGCGCTGCTCAATCTCTCCGACGCCTATCCCGAAGACAGGTTGCTCCGGTCCTCGGTCCATATCAGGACGCTCGGCTGGATCGAGGACCTGCTCAGAGGCTCCGATCCGTTCAAGATGGCCGATCCGAGCTTTAGCGGCCTGCTGGCGCCGAAATGGCCGTCGCAGATCCTCGACGATGCATGGAAACTGAAGCCGGATCGCGTTGAACGCGGCCGCGCGATCTACGCCGAGATGTGTTCGGGCTGCCATTTGCCGCCGGTCAACACCCCAGCCTTCTGGTCCTCCGGCCATTGGGAGCCGAGCGGCGACAGTAAGGTCCTGAACGCGGTGACGATCCCCACCGAGGAGATCAAGACGGACCCTCAACAGTCGCTCGTGCTCGGCAACAGGACGGTCGACGTGCCCGGCTTCCTGAAAGTGAATACGGCGGACCTGAAGACCTGGTGGCAATGCGACATCCCGACCGCGAGCTCGCCGACCGAGATGTCCTACGCGCTCGGCCTGATGACGGTCGTCGACCTCGTCGCCCGCAAATGGATGGACGACGAGAAGACTCCCGATGCCGAACGGGCGCAATTGTGGAATCTCGCGCGCAAGAACTGCCTCAACCCGGCGCCAGGGCCGCGCTACCGGGCGCGTCCGTTGAACGGCATCTGGGCCACCGCGCCCTATCTGCATAATGGCTCGGTACCCTCGCTGTACTGGCTCTTGAAGCCGCAGAACGAGCGCCCGACCAAGTTCTGCATGGGACGCCGCGACTACGATCCGGTGACGGTCGGCTTTGCGATCACCGCGGGCGAGCGGTGCAAGACCGGCGAAACGGAGTTCTCGGCGGGGATCACGGGCAACAGCGTGCTCGGCCATTCCTTCGAGCGCAAGGACGGCGAACCGAAACAGCCCGGCGTGATCGGCCGCATGTTCAAGGACGATTCCGAGCGCTACGATCTGATCGAGTACCTCAAGACGCTGTGAATTTCAGCTCTCCCCGTTGGCGGGGAGAGGGCAATATCCATCTAC
This sequence comes from Bradyrhizobium commune, assembly GCF_015624505.1. Lineage (NCBI taxonomy): Bacteria > Pseudomonadati > Pseudomonadota > Alphaproteobacteria > Hyphomicrobiales > Nitrobacteraceae > Bradyrhizobium > Bradyrhizobium commune. The sequence goes on from NZ_CP061379.1 coordinate 6,922,413, forward strand.
ATCGTCATTGCGAGCGTGGCGAAGCAATCCAGACTGTCTCCGTGGAGGCAGCCTGGATTGCTTCGTTCGCAAGAGCTCCTCGCAATGACGAAGGATAGACCTCACCCGAACAGCGGTGTGCCCGGCACGAACGCATCGAAGGCGGCCCAGAACTGGGCGCGGTAGCGGTCCTGCTCCTGGAGGATCTCGTGCTTCGAGCCGGCGATCACGAGATGGGAGCCGGCGCGCAGATGATAGGCGAACTCCTCGATCGCGGCCGTGGAAACGACCGTGTCGTTGGAGGCCGCCAGCATCAGGATCGGCTGGCGGATCTCGGAGGGATAGCTCATGCCCTTGAAGGTGTGCATCGCGCGGAAGGCGGTATCGGCCCAGGCGACCGTCGGTGACGCCAGGCCGAGCGTCGGATCCTCCTCGAGGATCGCAGCATTACGCGCGTAGCGCACGGGATCGCTGGTCAGTGGATTGTTGATGAAGGGATTGAGCCCGGTGATGTGGTCGCTGCCGCCTGGGACATAACGACCGCCCTGCCCGGTCAGGCGCATCGTCTTGAGCAGCGCACGCACCGGAAACGAGGTGGCGCGGCCCGGCAGGTCGATCATCGGCGCCGACAGCACCATGCGGTCGAACCAGCGCTTTTGCGCATGCGCTACGCGCAGCATCACCGCACCGCCCATGGAATGGGCGAGCGCGAAGAAGGGCGGCGGGCAATCCGGCAGCACCACCTGCTGCACGAAGGCCTCCACGTCGATCTCGTAATCGGCGAAGTCGCGCACATAGCCCTTGCGCGGATCGCGCAGGCGACGCGACGAATGGCCCTGCCCCCGCCAGTCGAACGTCGCCACCGCAAAACCGCGGTCGCGCAGGTCGCGCACGGTCTCGAAATATTTCTCGATCTGCTCGCTGCGTCCGGTGAAGACGCAGACAGTGCCCTTGCGGTTCGCCGGCGGCGCCCAGCGCGCAAAACGCAGCTCGACGCCATCAGGCGTCTTGATGGTGCCGCTGACGACGTTTTCGGGCACGGGATTGGACGGAATCGAGACCAGCGTCATGGGGCGCGAAGTGCTGACAATCAAGGGGCGGAAGCGTTGAAAAGGCGCCAGTATCGCCCTCTTGAACGCAGTATCCCTGAACCCATATCACCATGGTGCAGGCCGCTACCAGTGTTTCGGAACCGGAACATCAGGCTGCACACAGACGAAAGCCCGGCCCGATCGGCGGGCGGGTTGCCAACCAGTCGCTCAATGGAGGACTTGACCATGCGTACCTACGATCTTACCCCGTTCTATCGTTCCACCGTCGGCTTTGACCGCCTCTTCAACCTGCTCGACCAGGCCGGTTCGGACGGCAGCCCCGGCTATCCCCCCTACAACATCGAGCGCACCGGCGAGGACGCCTACCGCATCACCGTCGCGGTCTCCGGCTTCTCCAAGGACGAGCTCTCTATCGTCGCGAAGGAAAACACGCTGACGATCAAGGGCGAGAAAGTCGCCAACGAGAACTCGAAATCCGAAGTGCTCTACCGCGGCATCGCAGCGCGCGCCTTCGAGCGCGCCTTCCAGCTTGCCGATTTCGTGCAGGTGAAGGACGCCTCGCTCGAGAACGGCCTGCTTCACGTCGACCTCGTGCGCGAGATTCCCGAGGCCAAGAAGCCGCGCCAGATCGCGATCAACAGCGGCGCATCGAGCGCGCAGGTGATCGAGAGCTCGGTCGCCGCCTAAGCACGTCGACAGCCATCAGGTTGCGAAAACGCCCCGGTGCCCCGGGGCGTTTTTTGTTTGGCGCGGCTCTCTCGCCGTCGTCGTCCCGGCGAAGGCCGGGACCCATACCGCGTGATCTATCGATCGATCGCTGTCTCCGTGCCACGGCAACTGCCAGTCCTCGCCAAACATCTCCCAGTGGTTATGGGTCCCGGCCTTCGCCGGGACGACACCGTTTGTTTGGAGTCCTTGCTGCAACGCATCACAGGCTGGTGAGCCGGCGTAACGCTGCCACCTCGCACTCCGTCCTTTGGGTATCGAGCCCAAAACAAGACGGAGAACGATCATGACTTTCTGGCGCAGCCTTTTCGTCGCTGCGAGCCTGCTGGCGGCCCCCATCAGCCTCGCTCACGCGCAGACGCCGCAGACGGTGAAGGCGAAGAACGTCGTGCTGGTGCACGGCGCCTGGGCTGACGGTTCGAGCTGGTCGGAGGTGATCCCGATCCTCCAGGCCGCCGGCCTGCACGTGACTGCCGTGCAGAATCCGCTGTCGTCGCTTGCCGACTCCGTCGAGGCGACCAAGCGCGCGCTGGCCGAGCAGGATGGACCGACCGTGCTGGTGGCGCATTCCTGGGGCGGCACCGTGATCAGCCAGGTCGGCACCGATCCGAAGGTCACCGGCCTCGTCTATGTCGCCGCGCGCGCCCCGGATGCGAACGAGGATTTCGTCGCGCTGTCGAAGCAGTTTCCAACCGGACCGGTTCGCGCCGGCATCGTTGAGCACGACGGCTACACCAAGCTTTCGGAAGATGCGTTCCTGAAATATTTCGCCAACGGCGTCGCGCCGGAACGCGCCAAGGAGCTTTATGCCGTGCAATGGCCGACGGCAGCCTCGATCTTCGCCGGCCGCACCACCGAGGCCGCCTGGCATTCGAGGCCGAGCTGGTACGCTGTGTCGAAGAACGACGGCACCATCAATCCTGATTTCGAACGCTTCCTCGCCAAGCGCATGAACGCAACCACGATCGAGCTCGACGCTGGCCACCTCTCGCTGGTGTCGCATCCGAAGGAAGTGGCGAATCTGATCCTGGAAGCGGCGGGCTACGGTCACAGCTGAGGGCAAGCTGCCTGACGCGAAAGGCGCCTGAGATCTCAGGCGCCTTTTGCTTTGCTCGCCTCCCTCCGGCGTCGCCTAATCCAGCCCCTGCGCGGCGGGCATCTCCTGCGTCGGCAGGATCGTCGGTGCGGGCTTGGCCTGGCCGACGGTTGCAGCTGGAGTTTCCGCAGGCTTCGCCTGCACGGCGGCGGTCTGCTGCGCAGGCTGCGCTTGCTGCGGCGCCGGCGCTGGCTCGACCGGCTTTGCAGCCGCCACCGGCGTCTCGCCGCGCGGCGGCGCGGCCTTCGGCAGCGGGACGGTGCGGCTTGCGACATGCGGGATCGCGGCGGGCGGACGCGGCGGACCGCCGCGAACTACCGTCGGCGGCGGCAGCGCGCTTTGCGGCCCGTAAGGCGCGACAGCGGGCTCCTCATAGGCCGGCGCCATACCATAGGCGTCGCGGGCCGGCATGAAGCGCAGGATCCGCCCGTCGCGGGCGTCGATCACGAGCCGCCCGTCGTCACCGCGACGGTCGATCACGGCGATGGTATAGACGCCGCCGCGAAAGCGCGGGATGCCGAGCGGCGAAAAGCCGTTTTCACGCAACACCGCATACACTTCGGTCGGCGGCAGCAGAGCCGGCGCCGGGCCGCGCTCTTCGTAGCCATAACCGTAGCCGTAACGCTGTGGCGGCGGGGGCACGGCCTCCGGCGGCCCGTACGGCCCGTCGAAATCCGACACCGCGATATAGGCCCCGCGCGCGGCGCCGTTCGCCAAAATTTGCGCATTCGCCGCGGTCGCGGCCAGCACCAGCGCGGCGGCGGCCACACATCCTGTGAAAAACTTCATGATCGACACGCTCCTGTCAGGCCCCGAACAGCTCGCGCTCTTTCGCTTCTGGCGGCGTGGCGCGCGGTTCGAAGGGTTGATCCGAAGCTTCATTCGGGATTTCGGCGGCGCTTGGGCCGGATCAGGGCGCGTTTGCTTCAAAACCGGGGCCGCGCGCCATGCGGAAAGCGATGATTGACACTTTGGGAATCGGGACTTGCACGCGCTTGTGTGCTAGACAAAAATTTGGCAAGGTGATGGTTAGGACAGGAAGACTGTCTCAATTTTGCTTGCGGTTCCGGCATAGGGATTGCAACGAAAGTCGGTGCTTTCGAGCGCCAGGAGACAACAGGCAAAGCCGTTCTCGGGGACGAAGAACGCCTTGGTCTGAATTCTTGGCCTGAATTTAAGAAAATGCGGCTCGCAGAGGACGAGCGGTGGCCCTGAAGCGGGTGCCGCGGAACGCCCAAGGTGCGCCGAAGATGGCGGTGAGGCAGCTTGCCGCATGGAGAGGATAGAGCAATGAACGGGTCGCAATTCGAGCGCGCAAACATCGTGGCAGAAGACCTGTCGGCGACGGTCGCCTCGAAATCGACCGACCCGATTCAGGAACACAATTCGCGACCGCCGGCCGAAGGCCTCTACGATCCGTCGCTCGAAAAGGATTCGTGCGGCGTTGGCTTCATTGCCAACATCAAGGGCAAGAAGTCCCACGAGATCGTCTCGGACGCGCTCAGCATCCTTTGCAACCTCGAGCATCGCGGCGCTGTCGGCGCCGATCCGCGCGCCGGCGACGGCGCCGGCATTCTGGTGCAGATTCCGCACGCCTTCTTCGTTCGCAAGGCCAAGGAGCTCGGATTCGCGCTGCCCGCCCCCGGCGAATACGCCATCGGCGCGCTGTTCATGCCGCGCGACACTGCCTGGCGCAACGTCATCAAGAGCATCATTGCCGATCAGATCAAGGAAGAGGGCCTGACCCTGCTCGGCTGGCGCGACGTGCCGACCGACAATTCCTCGCTCGGCGTCACCGTGAAGCCGACCGAGCCCGCCTGCATGCAGGTGTTCATCGGCCGCAACGCCGTCGCCAAGACGGAGGACGAGTTCGAGCGCCGGCTCTACATCCTGCGCAAGTCGATCTCGCAGGCAATCTACCAGCGCCGCGACCGCGGCCTCGCCGGCTATTATCCCTGCTCGATGTCCTGCCGCACCGTGATCTACAAGGGCATGTTCCTCGCCGACCAGCTCGGCAAGTACTATCCCGATCTGCACGAAGCGGACTTCGAGAGCGCGCTGGCGCTGGTGCATCAGCGCTTCTCGACCAACACCTTCCCGGCCTGGTCGCTGGCGCATCCCTACCGCATGATCGCGCATAACGGCGAGATCAACACGCTGCGCGGCAACGTCAACTGGATGGCGGCGCGCCAGGCGTCCGTCAGCTCGGATCTCTACGGCAAGGACATCAACCGGCTCTGGCCGATCTCTTACGAAGGACAAAGCGACACGGCCTGCTTCGACAACGCGCTCGAATTCCTGGTGCAGGGCGGCTACTCGCTGCCGCACGCCGTCATGATGATGATCCCGGAGGCGTGGGCCGGCAATCCGCTGATGGATGAGAAGCGCCGCGCCTTCTACGAATATCATGCCGCGCTGATGGAGCCGTGGGACGGCCCCGCCGCGATCGCCTTCACCGATGGCCGCCAGATCGGCGCCACGCTCGACCGCAACGGATTGCGGCCTGCGCGCTATCTCGTCACCAAGGACGACCGCATCGTGATGGCGTCCGAGATGGGCGTGCTGACGATCCCCGAGGACCAGATCATCACCAAGTGGCGGCTCCAGCCTGGCAAGATGCTGCTGGTCGACCTCGAGCAGGGCCGTCTCATTCCCGACGACGAGATCAAGGCGGAGCTCGCCAGGAGCCATCCCTACACGGAGTGGCTGGAGCGGACCCAGATCGTGCTGGAAGAGCTGCCGAAGGTGCCGACCACGGGCGTGCGCTCCAATCTGTCGCTGCTCGATCGCCAGCAGGCGTTCGGCTACAGCCAGGAAGACATCGCGATCCTGATGACGCCGATGGCGGCCATCGGCGAGGAAGCAGCCGGCTCGATGGGCAACGATACGCCGATCTCGGCGCTGTCGGACAAAGCCAAGCCGCTGTTCACCTATTTCAAGCAGAATTTTGCGCAGGTCACCAACCCGCCGATCGACCCGATCCGCGAGGAGCTGGTGATGAGCCTCGTCTCGATCATCGGACCTCGGCCGAACCTGTTCGACCTGCAGGGCCTTGCCACCACCAAGCGCCTCGAGGCGCGTCAGCCGATCCTGACCGACGCGGATCTCGAGAAGATCCGCTCGATCTCGGAAGTGGCGGAGTCGCACTTCAAGTCGCGCACGCTGGACACGACGTTCCACGCCGGTCTTGGTGCGGCCGGCATGGATCAGGTGCTCGACGAGCTTTGCGCGCGCGCCGAAAGCGCGGTGCGCGAGGGCGTCAACATCATCATCCTGTCCGACCGCATGGTCGGCTCGGACCGCGTGCCGATCCCGTCGCTGCTCGCCTGCGCCGCCGTGCATCATCATTTGATCCGCACCGGCTTGCGCACCTCGGTTGGCCTCGTCGTCGAATCCGGCGAGCCGCGCGAGGTACATCACTTCGCCTGCCTCGCCGGTTATGGCGCCGAGGCGATCAACCCGTATCTGGCGTTCGAGACCATCATCGCGATGAAGGACCGCCTGCCCGGCTCGCTCGACGACTACGAGATCGTCAAGCGCTACATCAAGTCGATCGGCAAGGGCCTGCTCAAGGTGATGTCCAAGATGGGCATCTCGACCTACCAGTCCTATTGCGGCGCCCAGATTTTCGACGCGGTCGGCCTCAAGGCGGACTTCGTGTCGAAGTTCTTCGCCGGCACGCACACCCGCGTCGAGGGCGTCGGCCTTGCCGAGATCGCCGAAGAGGCCGTGCGCCGCCATGCCGACGCGTTCGGCGAGTCGCTGGTCTACAAGACCGCGCTCGATGTCGGCGGCGAATATGCCTATCGCAGCCGCGGCGAGGACCATGCATGGACCGCCGAGTCGGTCGGGCTGCTTCAGCACGCCGCGCGCGGCAACTCGCTCGAGCGCTATCGCGCCTTCGCAAAAATCCTCAACGAGCAGTCGGAGCGTCTGTTGACGCTGCGCGGCCTGTTCCGGATCAAGAACGCCGACGAAGAGAAGCGCAAGCCGGTGGCGCTCGACCAGGTCGAGCCGGCCAAGGACATCGTCAAGCGCTTTGCCACCGGTGCGATGAGCTTCGGCTCGATCTCGCGCGAGGCGCACACCACGCTGGCGATCGCCATGAACCGGATCGGCGGCAAGTCGAACACCGGCGAGGGCGGCGAGGAAGCCGACCGCTTCAAGCCGATGCCGAACGGCGACAGCATGCGCTCGGCGATCAAGCAGGTTGCCTCGGGCCGCTTCGGCGTCACCACGGAGTATCTCGTCAACTCCGACATGATGCAGATCAAGATGGCGCAGGGTGCCAAGCCCGGCGAAGGCGGCCAGCTGCCCGGCCACAAGGTCGACGCGACCATCGCCAAGGTCCGTCACTCGACGCCGGGCGTCGGCCTGATCTCGCCGCCGCCGCATCACGACATCTACTCGATCGAGGATCTGGCGCAGCTGATCTACGACCTCAAGAACGTCAACCCGACGGGTGACGTCTCGGTCAAGCTCGTCTCCGAGATCGGCGTCGGCACCGTGGCCGCGGGCGTTGCCAAAGCGCGCGCCGACCATGTCACCATCGCCGGCTTCGAGGGCGGCACCGGCGCTTCGCCGCTGACCTCGATCAAGCACGCCGGCTCGCCCTGGGAGATCGGCCTTGCCGAAACCCACCAGACGCTGGTGCGCGAGCGGCTGCGCAGCCGCATCATCGTCCAGGTCGACGGCGGCTTCCGCACCGGGCGTGACGTCGTGATCGGCGCGCTGCTCGGCGCGGACGAGTTCGGTTTTGCCACCGCGCCGCTGATTGCGGCCGGCTGCATCATGATGCGCAAGTGCCATCTCAACACCTGCCCGGTCGGCGTCGCGACGCAGGATCCCATCCTGCGCAAGCGCTTCACCGGCCAGCCCGAGCACGTGATCAATTACTTCTTCTTCGTCGCGGAGGAAGTCCGCGAGATCATGGCTTCGCTCGGCTTCCGCAGCTTCAACGAGATGATCGGTCAGGTGCAACTGCTCGACCAGACCAAGCTGGTCGCGCACTGGAAGGCCAAGGGCCTCGACTTCTCAAAGCTGTTCGTCAAGCAGAAGGAAGAGAAGGGCCAGAAGATCTATCACTCGGAGCGCCAGAACCATCATCTGGAGGCCGTGCTCGACCGCTCGCTGATCGAGAAAGCGACGCCCGCGCTCGACCGCGGCGCGCCGGTGAAGATCGAGGCCGCGATCAACAGCACCAACCGTTCCGCCGGCGCCATGCTGTCGGGCGCGGTCGCCAAGATCTACGGCCATGCGGGGCTTCCGCATGACACCATCCATGTCAGCCTCAAGGGCACTGCCGGCCAGGCGTTCGGCGCGTGGCTGGCGCACGGCGTCACCTTCGAGCTCGAAGGTGAGGGCAACGACTATGTCGGCAAGGGCCTCTCCGGCGGCAAGATCATCGTCAAGCCGCCGAAGCACTCTGGCATTGTGCCGGAAGAGAGCATCATCGTCGGCAACACCGTGATGTACGGCGCCATCCAGGGCGAGTGCTACTTCCGCGGCGTCGCCGGCGAACGCTTCGCCGTGCGCAACTCGGGTGCGGTCGCCGTCGTCGAAGGCGCGGGCGACCATTGCTGCGAATACATGACCGGCGGCATCGTGGTCGTGCTCGGCAAGACCGGGCGCAATTTTGCGGCCGGCATGTCAGGGGGCATTGCGTACGTGCTCGACGAGACCGGCGAGTTCGACAAGCTGTGCAACATGGCGATGGTCGAGCTCGAGCCGGTGCTGTCGGAGGAGATGATCAACGCCGACACCTATCATCACTCCGGTGACCTCGAGGCGCATGGCCGGGTCGACGTGTTCAAGAACCTGCTCGAGTCCGACGTCGAGCGTCTGCACATCCTGATCACGCGCCACGCCAAGGCGACCGGCTCCAAGCGCGCCGCCGACATCCTTGCCGATTGGAAGGAATGGTTGCCCAAGTTCCGCAAGGTGATGCCGGTCGAGTACCGGCGCGCGCTGCGCGAAATGGCCGCCAACGCGGACGCCGAGCCGAAAATCGCGATCGGGGCGTAGGCATCACACACCCCGTCATTGCGAGCGCAGCGAAGCAATCCAGACTTTCTTCTCGGATACACTGGATTGCTTCGTCGCTTCGCTCCTCGCAATGACGAGAAGAAACAAACGACTAAGCGGCAGGGACTTCGGGTTTAATGGGCAAGATCACGGGTTTTCTCGAAATCGAACGGCACGACCGCAAGTACACCCCGGTCGCCGAGCGCGTGAAGCATTACAACGAGTTCGTCGTTCCCTTGACCGAGAAGGAAACGCGCGACCAGGCCGCGCGCTGCATGAATTGCGGCATTCCCTATTGCCACGGCACCGGCTCGGTCGCGCCCGGCACGCCCGGCTGCCCGGTCAACAACCAGATCCCCGATTTCAACGACCTCGTCTATCAGGGCAATTGGGAAGAGGCCGCGCGCAATCTGCACTCGACCAACAACTTTCCGGAGTTCACCGGCCGCATCTGTCCGGCGCCGTGCGAGGCCTCCTGCACGCTCAACATCGACGACAACCCGGTCACCATCAAGACCATCGAATGCGCGATCGTCGACCGCGCCTGGGACAATGGCTGGCTGAAGCCGGAGGTCGCCTCCGTCAAGACCGGCAAGAAGGTCGCGGTGGTCGGCTCCGGCCCGGCCGGCATGGCCTGCGCCCAGCAGCTCGCCCGCGCCGGACATGACGTGCATCTGTTCGAGAAGTACGCCAAGGCCGGCGGCCTGCTTCGCTACGGCATTCCCGACTTCAAGATGGAAAAGGGCATCATCGACCGCCGCGTGGCGCAGATGGAAGGCGAAGGCGTCACCTTCCACTACAACAGCCACGTCGGCGCTGACGGCAATGTCGATCCGCGCGAGATGCTCAACGAGTACGACGCGGTCGCGCTGACCGGCGGTGCGGAAGCCCCGCGCGACCTGCCGATCCCCGGCCGCGAGTTCGACGGCATCCATTATGCGATGGACTTCCTGCCGCAGCAGAACCGCCGCGTCTCCAGCGAGCCGCTCAACGGCGTCACCGAGATTTTGGCCGGCGGCAAGCATGTCGTCGTGATCGGCGGCGGCGACACCGGCTCCGACTGCATCGGCACCTCGCTACGCCAGGGCGCGCTGTCCGTGACCCAGCTCGAGATCATGCCCGCCCCGCCCGAGCACGAGAACAAGGGCCTGACCTGGCCGAACTGGCCGCTGAAGATGCGGACGTCCTCGAGCCAGGCCGAAGGCGCAATCCGCGAATTCGCGGTGCTGACGCAGAAGTTCACCGGCGAGAACGGCCAAGTCAAGAAGCTGCACTGCGTGCGCGTCGACGACAAGTTCAAGCCGATCGAAGGCACCGAGTTCGAGCTCGACGCCGAGCTCGTCCTGCTCGCCATGGGCTTCGTCCACCCCGTGCACGAGGGCCTGTTGAAGATGCTCGCGGTCGACCTCGACCCGCGCGGCAACGTCAAGGCCAACACGCTCGACTATCAGACCTCGCGCCCGAACGTGTTCACGGCCGGCGACATGCGGCGTGGCCAGTCGCTGGTAGTGTGGGCGATCCGCGAGGGCCGGCTGTGCGCGCGGTCGATCGACACGTTCCTGATGGGGAAGACGGATCTGCCGCGGTAGGTTCGACGCGAGCCGCGCAAGCTCAAAAGCAGACAAGCAATCCGCTGTCGTCCCGGCGCAGGCTTGGGCTGCGATGAGCTGCCCTCTAATTCTGCAACCTCACCCCTAACATCACCACCGTGCCCTGCGAGCTCGAGCCCGCGACATTCGAATCCAGGATGTCGTGGCGCAGCGTGCCCTTGATCCAGACATTGCGGTTGAGCTTGTAGATCAGATTGCCTTCGATCGAGTAGGTCTTGTCGTTGCGGTTCTGGCCCTGGTAGTCGTAGGTGCCGTAGGTGAACTTGCCGATCGCGGTGAGCCAGCGGCGGAAGTCGTGATCGACCTCGGCCGCGTAGGTGTGCACCAGCACGCCGGAGGAGCCGGGGATGGTGGTCTCCGCGATCTGCGTGTCGGTGTTGAATTTCACCGTGGTGAGACCGCTGGCGTTCCAGATCAGCGAGCCAGATGTCAGGAAGCCCGAGAGCTGGCTCAGCCGCGGATCGACATAATTGCGCGCGGAATAGCCGACCGAGACTTCGCCGGTGAGGATGCGCGAGAACTCGAAGGACGAGCCGACCTTGGCGTAGCCGCCGTTTGAATCGCGCAAGTAACCGTTGCGGTCGGCGGCCTGGTCGTGGACGCGGGTATCGCCCTGGATCTCGACGAAGGGTTTCAGGCCCGGCTTCAGCTCGTAGGAAAAGCGCCCGACACCGCCATACTGGTTGAAGTCGCGGTCGTTATTGCTGAAGGTCGAGCCGTCGGTCAGCTTGGAGTCGGTATAGGCGGTGCGATCCACTGTCGCGCCCGCGGCGACCTCGAAGCGATTGAAGGTCTGGTCGAAGCCGAAGGTGCCGCCATAGGTGGCGTAGACCGGATATTTTTGCAGGCCCGCCTGCACGTTCGGGCTGCCGGGATTGTCGGTCGCAAGCCGCAGGCGGAATTGCGAGGTCAGCTTGAGATCGCGATCGACATCGAAGCGGCCGTCGACATGGCCGGTGAAATCCGGGCGGTCGATATCGACCGGCGACGGCGAAGCGAGACCGTCGATCGTGGCAGGCATGTTGTTGGTGTAGCCGGAGAACGAGCCGCGCAAATCCGCGACCAGCGCGTGGCGCTCCCAGTCGGACTGCACGAGGAGATCAGGTGCGACCACATAGACCGGCGAGCCGACCGGCTTGTTCAAACGCGCCGGATTGGTGTCGTAGCCCGTGGAGAGTTCGAGGCCGCCCTTGATGAGAAAACTGCCGGCATAGTCGCCGACCGCGCCGAACGCATCGTCGTCCGCCTTGAGGCGGCGGCGCAATGGCTGGCCCGGCACGGTGCCGGCCATCGCCGGCGGCACCGGCGCTTTGTTCGCGGTCTCCGACGGCGGCGACGCGATGCGAGGCGGGCCGAGAGTGGATACGGGCGGCGTGGCCGGCGGCACCGGCGAACCGGGACCGGCCGGGCGTTTCGGCTTCGCCTGACCCGGATAGAGCTTCGGCTGCTGACGCTTGCGGTTCAGCGAGTCATAGCCGGAGCTGCTCGCGCCATTGGCGGCGGGCAGGCCGTAGGTCGGGACCTGGCCGATGCGCGAGGTCGCGGGCGTCTCGCTTCTCTTGCGCGGGTCGTCATTGGGATCGGGCGGCTGCGGGATCGCATCCGACGGCGCCTGCGGGACGCCCGCCGTACGGCGCGTCGGCAGCGTGTCCGGCGAGACGAAGCCGCCGCGGCTGGGATTGAACAGGTCGGGCGTGAGGCTCTGGGCGGCTGCCGGAGCGCTTTCCAGCGTGGTCAGCAGCAGGCATGGCAAAACGGCGCGAAAGCGTTGCGCGCGCATGCTCCGGCCCCTGCCTGGAGGCAACCCCACGATCGAATAACTCCAACGAAATCAGACACTTCGTCGATGGCTTTCCGCGGACATGCGGGAACCATCGTTAATGGAGTTAAAACAATTATGGTTAATGACCCGTTGAGGCTTTCCGCGCCTGCGTCGCCTCGCGCGCCGGGGCGTGCTAAGGAGGCGGCCAACACACGCCTCCCTGGATCAGAGCATGCCGAGTTCAAAACCGCTGATGACCTCATCATCCGGCCCCACCCCCGCCAGCGTCGAATCCGCGCTCCGCACGCTGGAGACGGAGAGCGGCGGCATCAACGCCCTCGCGGCCGCGCTGCGCGGCCCGCTCGGCGAGACGTTTGCCAAGGCGGTCGACCTGATCCGCAACGCAAAAGGCCGCGTCATCGTCACCGGTCTCGGCAAGTCCGGCCACATGGCGCGCAAGATCGCGGCGACCCTGGCCTCGACCGGCACGCCGGCCTTCTTCGTCCACACCGCCGAAGCGGCCCACGGCGATCTCGGCATGATCACCACTGATGACGTCATCATGGCGCTGTCCTGGTCCGGCGAGCAGCCGGAGATGAAGACCCTCGTGAATTATTCGGCGCGCTTTGCGATCCCGATGATCGCGGTGACGTCGAACGCTGCCTCTTCGCTCGGACAAGCCGCCGACCTCGTGATCGAGCTGCCCAAGGCGCGGGAGGCCTGCCCGCATAATCTGGCGCCGACCACCTCGACCATGATGCAGGTCGCGATCGGCGATGCCATCGCGATCGCGCTCTTGGAAGGCCGCGGCTTCACCGCGCTGGAATTCGCCCATTTCCACCCCGGCGGCAAGCTGGGTGCGATGCTGAAATTCGTCCGCGACTACATGCGCACCGGCGCAGAGATCCCGGTCAAGCCGCTCGGTACCAAGATGTCGGACGCCGTGGTCGAGATGTCGGCCAAGGGTTTGGGCTGCGTCTGTATCGTCAACGAGGCGAACGAAGCCGTCGGCATCATCACCGACGGCGATCTGCGCCGCCATATGCGACGGCCCGACCTTTTGACCGCGACGGTCGACGCGATCATGACCAGGCAGCCGAAGTCCGTGCCGCCCTCGATGCTCGCCACCGAGATGATCGAGGTGCTCAACGCACGGAAAATCACGACGCTGGTCGTGACCGACGCGGACAAGGTCGTCGGCATCGTGCATCTGCACGATCTGCTGCGGGCTGGCGTGGCGTAACGCACCGCTCTCTCCACTCGTCATTGCTAGCGTAGTGACGCGTGGTTAGACCGCCGGAAACCGCGCCGCGTTCTCCTCCAGCGGCAGCTTCAGCCCGTTCGCCAGATACGACACCGTGCGATAGAAGCCGCACAGCAGCATGATCTCCAGGATCTGCGCCTCGTCGTAATGCGCCGACAGTGCGGCAAACTCCTCGTCACTGAACGTCGCGCGCTGATGCAGCGCGTCGACCGCCGCGATCAGTGCCTGCTCGGCCGGCGACCAGCAGGCTGACGTCGCGTCGCCCTGCACTGTGGCGCGGACTTCCTCCTCGGTGAGCTTTGCCGGCCCGGCAAAGATCGCGACGTGCACACCCCATTCATATTCGCATCTGTTCAGCGCGCAGGTGCGGTCGATGACGATCTCGCGCTGGCGCAGCGACAGCGGCCCGGGATCGAGCAGCCCGCCGGCGCGAAATTTGTCCCATGCGCGGGCATGGCCTGCCATCACCCGGAATAGCACCAGCGGCGGCGCGCCGCGCATGATGCGGTCGAACTGCGCCTGGATCTCCGGGGGATAAGGCGGGGTGAGCGGCGCGATGCGCGGTGTGGCCTGAGACATGGACCGTCTCCGTTGCTACATTTACTGTAGCAGCACGCTACACTATTTGTAGCAACCCGCAAGAGGGCTCCGATGGCGAAACAGACCGGCTCCAGCACACGCAGCGTCCGCGGCTCGCGCACGGGCCGGCCGATCATGGCGCTGCTCGATCTGCTCGGCCGGCGCTGGAGCTTGCGGATCCTCTGGGAATTACGCGACGCCGCCCTCACCTCGCGCGGCTTGCGCACTGCCTGCGACGAGGCTTCGCCAACGGTGTTGCAGACGAGGCTGACCGAATTGCGCGAGGCCGGGTTTGTGGAATTGGGCGACGGCGGAGGCTATGGGCTGACGCCGCTGGGCCGCGAATTGTGCGAGACATTCATGCCGCTGCACCGATTTGCGGAACGTTGGCGAAACTGACGCAGACTTGCCGCTTATTTCGGAAGGCATTCAACATTATAGGCAATGATCAACTGCGCCGGATCGGCCTTGCCGATGCTCTTCAGGTCTTCCAACCCGCTTCTCAATCTGGCCCCCGCGTCCTTCAGGCTGCTCTCGAGCGCCGATTTGGCCGCCTTGCATCGCTCTTCATTGGAGAACTCCTGAAACACCACGTTCGGGCGCAGCCTCCATTCGGCCCTGTCGTTCGTCGCGGCCGGGTCGACAGAGTATGAAAAGACGTACATCAAGACCCACATCGGCATGCTCCATCTTCACGCGCCGATGACGATCCCTGCTTTATCGGCAGGCCATGATCTAGATCAACGTCGTCTCGCATCCGCGTCGGACCATCCCCTGCGGCGCGGCCAATTGCCCGACGGGGGCCGGATGAAGCACCTGTGCGAGTTGTTGTCGGAGGGCTCCGCCGCCGCGGCGGCGGTGCTGTGGTTTCTGTCCGCTAGCATCAGGTTGAAAAGGCCGGGCAGGATCAGGCACGGGCTCGAAACTGGCCTGGATGATCCCAAGGCAATTCTGATCATGGTCTACAGGCAAAGCCGGTGGAGTGCCTGGGCTGCGATCGCGGCCGGATTGGCTGCCGTGTTCGCCATCGCTGACGGACTGCTGCCGGGCACCTAAAAGCGATCGCCTCACACGCAGCTAAGCCGCGGCGACCGTCAAATTCGCGCCATCCACCTGCACCACCTTCACGCGCGTGCCCGCCGGCGTGTCCGGACCAGCCACGCGCCACACCGTGTCGCCGATGCGCACGGTGCCGTTGCCATCGATGATCGGCTTCTCCAGCGTGAACTCGCGGCCGAGCAGCGCCTCGGTGCGCTTGTTCAGGAACGGGCTCGCGGTCGCATCCAGCTTCGGCCGGGCGAGCCTGCGCCACACCGGTACCGCGGCGATGGCAAACACCGCAAACATCACGAGCTGGATCTGCCAGGACACGACGAGGCCGAACGAGATCAGGCCGACCAGAAGAGCCGCAAGCCCGAGCCAGAACAGGAAGACACCCGGTGCGATCACCTCCAGCGCCATCAGGATAAAGCCGAAGATCAGCCAGTTCCAGGTGCCGAGCGATACGAACATGTCGGTCATGATACGACCTCTGTGAGCAATCCTATTGCCGCGGCGGCACCGACGGCGGCGTGCCGCCGACCGGCGGCACCGACCCGCGGCGCGCCGCGGCAGCCGCGGACGCGGCACTTTCGCCGAACGTGGCCTTGGCGATCTCGCCGATGCCGGCGAGCGAGCCCAGCATGCTCATCGCCTCGACCGGCAGCATGATCACTTTCTGGTTCGGCGAGTCCGCTAATTGCCCGAACGCCTTGATGTACTTGTCGGCGATGAAATAGTTCAGCGCCGCGACGTCGCCCTTGGCGATGGCGTCACTGACCATCTGCGTGGCCTTCGCCTCGGCCTCGGCCGACCGTTCGCGTGCCTCGGCGTCGCGGAAGGCGGCTTCCTTGCGGCCCTCAGCCTGAAGGATCTGGCCCTGCTTGGCGCCCTCGGCGCGCAGGATCTCGGACTGGCGCTGGCCTTCGGCAGCGAGAATGTCGGCGCGCTTGACGCGCTCGGCCTTCATCTGCCGGCCCATCGCCTCGACGAGGTCGGCCGGCGGCACGATGTCCTTGATCTCGATGCGGTTGACCTTGAGGCCCCAGGGCGAGACCGCGGCATCGACCACGCGCAGCAGGCGCTCGTTGATCTCGTCACGATGCGACAGTACCTGGTCGAGATCCATCGAGCCCATCACCGATCGGATGTTGGTCATGGTCAGCACGATGATCGCCTGCTCGAGATTGGCGACCTCATAGCTCGCCTTGGCGGCGTCGAACACCTGGAAGAAGGCGACGCCGTCCACCGTCACGGTGGCATTGTCCTTAGTGATCACCTCCTGCTCGGGAATGTTGATCACCTGCTCCATCATGTTGATCTTGCGCCCGACGCGATCGAAATAAGGCACGATCAGGTTGAGCCCGGGGCTCAGCGTCTGGGTGTATTTGCCAAACCGTTCGATGGTCCAGTCATAACCCTGTGGCACCGTCTTCACGCCGGCAATCAGTGTGACAATGACGAGCAACACCAGAACAATTGCGAAAATATCGAAGCCGCTCATATGTCCTCCAAGGCGGGAAAAAGCCCTTTCCCGCGCTGTCATTGGTCGGGATCAAGACCCTACCGGTTCAGCGGTCACGAGTAACGTCTGCATCCACGCGATTCTGCACAAGACGCACGGAGAGGGAACGGTCACGATTATGTATTTGTGGAGGGCTCTTGAAAGCGCTCGGACGCAGACCTACCGGCAAAGGTTAAGGATTTCGCCTGTATCGTCGACCAGAAACACCTATTCGACGACCATGTTCGCGGTTGCGAGCAGGCTCGAAGGAATGGTGACGCCAATCGCCTTGGCCGTCTTCAGGTTGATCGCGAGCTCGAACTTGGTGGGGTTCTGGACCGGAAGTTCGGCAGGCAACGCACCCTTCAAGACCCGGTCGATATAACCGGCGGCACGACGCAACTGCTCGGCGCTGTCGGTGCTGTAGGACATCAGCCCGCCCTCACCGACAAAGATTCGGCTCCAGAACACCGCCGGCAGACGAGCCTCCGCAATCGCTGCCAGCAGATGCGCGCGATTGGCCATGGTGAAGAAGTCCGGCAGGACCAGGAAGCCACCCTCCTTGTGCGACGCCAGCGCGGCAATCGACGTCGCGTCGTGCACCGGTGCAGGCTCGACTGTCACGTGAAGCGTGCGTGCCGCGTCCTCGATCGTGCGCAGCATCAGGAGCGCGAACGGTGCGGTATCGGGATTGTAGACAACAACGACACGCGAAACCTTTGGCGTGATCTGCGTCAACATCTCCAGCCATTTGCCGGCGAGCGGGCCGTCATAATCGGTAAAGCCGGTGATGTTGCCGCCGGGACGGGCGAGATCTTTCACAAAACCCTGGCTGACAGGATCGGTGACGACGGCGAATACGATCGGGGTCGTCGTGGTGCGCTGGCGCAGCTCCTCCACCGACGGCGTGCCGATTGCGAGCAGGATGTCGGGCTTGAGCGCGATCAGTTCGTCGGCAAGCCGGGCGATGTACGCACGGTCGCCCGCGCCGCTGCGCCAGTCGACTCTGAGATTGTCCTGCTCCTTCCAGCCATGGGCGGCGAGCGCCTCGGCCAGGCGGGCCTGTCCGATCACGTCATCGGAGGCGATGACCGAGAGCACGCCGAGCCGCCGCGGCGCGCTCGACTGCTGCGACAGCGCTGCGGGCGGCAGCACGGTGACAAACCCAAGAAGCGCGAGGCAATCGCGGCGATTCATGCGGCGACCATCAAATCCAGCCTTGAAGCTCGCGTAGCACGAGCGTCCGGATCACGTCCATGCCGGGCTCGCTGTCGTTCAGGCAAGGGATCGCCGAAAACGCCTCGCCGCCATTGTGCTTGAAGATCTCGGCATTCTCCTGCGCGATCTCCTCCAGCGTCTCCAGGCAGTCGGCGGAGAAGCCCGGCGTCACCACCGCGATGCGGCGCACGCCGTCTTTCGCCAGACGCTCCATGGTTTTGTCGGTGTAGGGCTGCAGCCACTCGTCATTGCCGAAGCGCGACTGGAAGGTCAGCAGCAGTTTTGTGTCGTCCATGCCGAGCCGGCGGCGTAGCGCCTCCGTCGTGGCGACGCAATGGCTCTGATAGGGATCGCCCTTGTCGACATAGGATTTCGGCATGCCGTGGAAAGAAGCGACGATCAGCTCCGGCTGGAAGGACAACGTCGGGAGATGCGCCTTGATCGAGGTCGCGAGCGCCTCGATATAGGCCTCGTCCACGTAATAAGGCGGCGTCACCCGCAGCGTCGGCTGGTTGCGCAGGCGGGCGAGCACGCGGAACACTTCATCGCAGACCGTCGCCGAGGTCGAGGCGGAATATTGCGGATAGAGGGGGACTGCGAGGATGCGGTCACATCCCTTCGCGATCAGCGCATCGATGCCCGACTGGATCGACGGATTGCCGTAGCGCATCGCCCAGTCCACCACGACGTGGTCGCGGTCCGACAGGGCGGCGCCAAGCTTGTCGGCTTGCGAGCGCGTGATGGTCTTCAGCGGCGACTCGTTCCGCTCCTTGTTCCAGATCTTCTGGTAGTCGAGCGCCTTGGTGCGGGGACGGCTGCGCAGGATGATGCCGTTCAGCACCAGCTGCCAGATCAGACCCTGATCCTCGATGACGCGGGCGTCCGACAGGAATTCCTTGAGGTAGACCCGCACGCCCGGGGCGTCGGCCGTGTCGGGCGTGCCGAGATTGACAAGGAGCACGCCGACGCGCGGCTGGCCGGATTGCGCGGCCAATTTCGCGGTCTCGATGGGGACTACGGTCGTCATGGCAGGGTGTGGGTCGCGCGTTGCACCGAACTTGTCAAGATTGGGCCGGTTTCGCTAGGGTTCATGCCAGGGGGAGAAACCATGACGCTGGCGGAATGGTGCGTATTCGGAGCGGTGCTGCTCTATCTGTTGACGCTGGCGGCCGGCAAATTGACGGCGATCCGCCGGTTCGACAATGCCAATCCGCGCGATCCCGCCTTCTTCCAGGATCCGATCCGGGCACGAGCGCTCGGCGCCCATCAGAACGGCATCGAGACCTTTCCGTTTTTCGCCTTTGCCGTGCTGCTCGCCGAATTCCGGGATTCGCCGCAGCGGCTGATCGACGAGCTGGCGATTCTGTTCCTGATCGTGCGGATCGCCTATGTGCTGACCTATCTCGGCAACCGTCCGACGCTCCGCTCCATCCTCTGGAACATCGGCTTTGCGCTCAATCTCGGGGTTTTCTTCATGCCGATGTTGAAGCGGTTTTTGCCGGGGTGATTCTTACCCTCCCCTAGAGGGGTAGGACCTCAAAAACACGTCGTCCGTTCGGCCGCGATGTAGCCGAACAACAGGCCCACGCCGAGCAGCAGCACCAGGCCGGCAGCGCCGAATTCGATCCCGCGCATGAAGAGAGCGCCGCCGCCGTCGCGCCCTCCGCTCAGACGCGCGGCGATGTCCTTGGCGGAGACCGCGACGATCGCGATGGTCGCGACCGTGATCGCCGTGCCGAGGCCCATCAGCAAGGTCGCGGCGATCCCGGCCCAGAACAGGCCCTGGGCGAGCGCGAATACCAGCACCAGGATCGCCCCCGAACAGGGACGGATGCCGACGGTCAGGATCGCGGCAAAGCCGCGCCGCCAGCCGTCGGGGCCGGCGAGCTCGGCCGGGGTGGGGCCATGGGAATGACCGCAATGCTCGTCGTGGACGTGCGCGTGACTGTGGTCGTGGTGATGGTGATCATGGTCATGATCGCCATGCGCATCAAGATGATGGTGATGGCCGTGATCATGGTGGTCGTGCGGCACGCCGGCGATCGCCGGCACCGGCTGGGTCGCCTGAAGCGCGCGGATGAAGGCGCCGCCCTTGACCCAGACCAGCCGCAGGCCGAACAGCGCGATCAAACCATAGCTTGCGATCTCGATCGCGCCTTCCGCCTTGCACATGGTCCTGGCCGTCGCGTTCAGGATCCAGGCCGAGATGCCGACGATCAGGATCGCCACCAGCGACTGCATCAAGGCGGAGGCGAACGACAGCGCGATGCCGCGCCGCGCAGTCTCGCGGTTGGCGACGAGGTAGGAGGCGATCACCGCCTTGCCGTGGCCGGGCCCGGCGGCATGGAAGATGCCGTAGGCAAACGAGATGAAGAGCAGAGTCCACACCGCCGAGCCGTCGGACTTGGCGGCGCGGATGGTCGCCGACATCTGGCGATAGAATTCCGACTGCTTCGCCAGGAGCCAGCCGACGAGGCCGCTGGCCTCGGGCTCGGCCGCCTGCGCCGACTTCGGCGCCCCGAACGGATTTTGTGCGAGGAGATCGTGGAGTGCGGCGTCAGCCACGCCGACGGCCAGGAGAACAGCAGCGCAGACCATGAGTCGGTGCGCGAGCGGAGAGAGAAGCTGCTTCAAGGGCAATCCACCGTGATCTTGTTGGCAAACATCATGCCGAAATTGGCGTTCGGGCCATCCATGAAGGTCTGCTCGTTGAGCTTCTGCGCAGTCGCGGTGCCGTCGCTCGGACGATCGAGCTTCATCTGGCAGCCCACAGGGGCGCCGACCAGCTTGACCGGATTGTCCTTGGCCATCTGGAAATCGATGAAGAAGGAGCGGTCGAACACTTCGAGCACCAGTTGCTTCGGCTTGACCGGGGTCTTCAGCGGCAGCGTGAAGTGCAGGGTCAGCACCGTATCCTTGTAGTCGAGGAAATAGTCGATCGGCTCGTTAAAGCGCTCCTTCTTGCCGTCGGCTCGCGCAAAGGTGAAGTAGGCATATTCCTTCAGCGACTCGACGTTGGTCTGCGCCAGCGACCCGAGCTCCTCGCGCGTATAGGCGCCCTTCTTTTTGGCCTCGAGGCCCTGCACCGCATAGGCCGAGAACATGTCGTCGAAGGTCCAGGCATGGCGCACGCCGGTGATCGAGCCATCCTCGGCATAGAGCAGCTCGCTCGTCGCGGTGATCCAGACATGCGGATGCGCGCTCGAAGCGCCTGATGCGAGCATCATTACGACGGCGAGCAGCAGGCCCAGCAGGACGCGCATGCCCATCAGGCCGCTTTCGCCGCGTCGAGCAGGCCGCGGCGGCGGAGCAGCGCGTCGGGCTCGGGCGGGCGGCCGCGGAAGGCCTCATAGGCGGCCTCCGGATCAACCGAGCCACCGGTCGAGTAGATGTCGTCGTGGAGGCGCTTTGCGACCGCCGGATCGAAGATGTTGCCGGCTTCCTCGAAGGCGCCGAAGGCGTCGGCGTCCATCACCTCCGACCACATGTAGCTGTAATAACCGGCGGCATAGTGATCGCCGGAGAAAATGTGGCCGAACTGCGTCGGCCGGTGGCGCATCGAGATTTCCTCGGGCATGCCGATCTTCTCCAGCTCGCGTCTCTCGAAGGCGCGCACATCCTGCGCGGCGGCGGCCGGCTGGGTATGGAATTCGAGATCGACCAGCGCCGAGGAGACGAACTCGACCGTGGCAAAGCCCTGGTTGAATTTTCGCGCGGCGAGGAAGCGCTGGAGCAGATCGTCCGGCAGCGGCTCGCCGGTCTGGTAGTGGCGGGCGAACTGCTGGAGCACTTCGGGCCGCTCCTGCCAGTGCTCGTAGAGCTGCGACGGCAGCTCGACGAAATCGGTGAACACCGAGGTGCCCGACAGCGACGGGTAGGTCACGTTGGAGAGCATGCCGTGCAGGCCGTGGCCGAATTCGTGGAACAGGGTGCGGGCGTCGTCCGGCGACAGCAGCGAGGGCTCGCCGTTCGCGCCCTTGGCGAAGTTGCAGACATTGATGACCAGGGGCGCGATCTCGCCGTCCAATTTTTGCTGGTCGCGCAGCGAGGTCATCCAGGCGCCCGAGCGCTTCGACGGCCGGGCGTAGTAGTCGCCGTAGAACAGCGCCTTGTGCTTGCCGTCGGGTCCCCTCACCTCCCAGACCCGGACGTCCGGGTGCCAGGCCGGAACGTCCTTGCGCTCCGCGAAGGTGATGCCGAACAGGCGCGTGGCGCAGTCGAAGGCGGCGGCGATCATGTGATCGAGCGTCAGATACGGCTTGATCGCGGAATCGTCGAAATTGGCGCGCTGGAGGCGCAGCTTCTCGGCATAAAAGCGCCAGTCCCAGGGCGCGAGCTTGAAATTGCCGCCCTCTTCCGTGATCAGCGCCTGCATCTCGTCGCGGTCGGCGAGCGCCCGCGCCCGCGCCGGCTTCCAGACCCGCTCCAGCAGGCCGCGCACCGCATCCGGCGTCTTGGCCATGGAATCCTCGAGCCGGTAGGCGGCGAAGGTCGGGTAGCCCAGAAGGTTGGCGCTCTCCTCACGCAGCTTCAGGATCTCGACGACGGTCGCGTTATTGTCGTTGGGATTGCCGTTGTCGCCCCGCGCGGTGAAGGCCTTGTAGACCTTCTCGCGCAGATCGCGGCGGGCCGAGCTCTTCAGGAACGGCTCGACCGAGGAGCGTGACAGCGTGACGATGGCCTTGCCTTCCATGCCGCGATCTTCTGCCGCAGCCTTGGCGGCGGCGACAAAGCTCTCGGGCAGGCCCTGGCGGTCGGCCTCCCCGAGCTCCATGAACCACTCCTGCTCGTCGCCGAGCAGATGATGGCTGAAGCTGGTGCCGAGCTGAGCCAGCTTCTCGTTGATCTCGGCCATGCGCGTCTTGGCCTCGTCGGACAGGCCGGCGCCGGCGCGGTGGAAGCGGGTGTAGGTGCGCTCGAGCAGGCGGAGCTGCTCCGGAGAGAGACCGAGATTGGCGCGGTTCTCGTGCAGCTGGGCGATGCGGCCAAACAGCACAGCGTTCATCATGATGGGATTCCAGTGCCGCGCCATCCGCAAGGAGACGTCCTTGTCGATCTCCAGGATGGCCGGGTTGGAATGCGCCGAGACCAGATCGTAGAACACCGCCGCGACCTTGTTGAGCAGCTTCCCGGAGCGCTCCAGCGCCGTGATGGTGTTGGCGAAGTCGGGCGCAGCCGGGTCGTTGGTCATCGCCGCGATCTCGGCCGAGTGATCGGCGAAGGCCTGCTCGAAGGCCGGCAGGAAGTGCTCCGGCTTGATCTCGTCGAAGGGCGGGGTCGCGAACGGCGTCACCCAGGCCTTCAGCAGCGGATTGGTCTCGGCGTCCGTAGTTTGGCGGGGGTCTGACATCGCTGGTCTCGTTTTTTGCGGCTCGATTGTTGGAGCCAGCTATAGCACGCGATGGGGCTTTTTTGGGCCATTTGGCCTTGCTCCCGCCCGGCTTTTCGGGGAGATTGCGGCCCTCGAAACCACGGACCCCAGAGCCCATGCCTTCCTCGTCCTCCCGTCAGATCGTCTGGCCGAGCGTCATCACCGTCATCAGCGCCGCCATCCTGATCGGCGCCGAGGTGTTCGGCGCGGCGTTTGCCGGCGGCTGGGCGCTCGCAGTTCTGATGAATCTCGGCGACCAGGGCGCGCACATCCTTCAGGCCGTGCTGTTCGTACTCGGCGTGCTCGTCATGATCGCCTTCGTCCGCGCAGCTCAGCGCGTCGAGCCGTTCTTCAAGCGCGGCTGACGCGTCTCGCGCGCGAGAGTCACGCGCACGACACAGAAAACTTAACGCGCGTTCATCTTCAGCGTCGCTCACGCAACACTGCGCAAGCAGATGTTAGGCAATTCTGCTTTCAGCCTAAAAAAAATCTTGCGAACCAGAGTCAAAACTATTATGTGCGGAATTGCCCAATTTCGCACGTGCCTGTGGTCGTGTGTCAGTCGGTAGGTATCCGGACAAGAGGCCGGACAGCCGCCAAGGGGTGAAGAAGCCGAGGGGCTCTTCGGAAGTGCGGAAGCCGGAAGGTTGAAGCAGACTCCGAAGCGTCCAGCATCTCTCTCAAAGAGATGCCTTGTCGAAGGTGACTTCACTTTTTGCAACCGTGACTGGCAGCCGGAGGCGAACCGGCGCACCCCGCTCTCAACGGGGGACGCGACTTAAAGCAACGACGGATCGGGCTTTTTTGGTCTCTACCGGCAGTCCAACGCCGGCGCGGGCTACTGAAAAGGCTTGTCCTTCATTGCCAGGTGTGCGGGCGGGAAACTCTCCCAACCAATCCACGGCAGCACAGTCTGGTTTGAGTCTTTTGGCCTCGACGCGCCTCCATCGCGCGGTGTGGCCGGAGCGCTCTTATCCGACGTCACGTTGATGCGGATCCCGTCGCTGGGACCGTTGGAGAGTGCCATGACCGAACGTATCCAGGAATTCCTGCGCAACCGCCGCAAGGATGGCCTCGACACCGAGCCGTGCCTCGTTGTCGACCTCGAAGTCGTGCGCGACAATTACCAGACATTCGCCAAGGCGCTGCCCGACAGCCGCGTGTTCTACGCCGTCAAGGCGAACCCGGCGCCGGAAGTGCTGGCCCTGCTCGCCTCCATGGGCTCCTGCTTCGACACCGCGACCGTCGCCGAGATCGAGATGGCACTGGCTGCCGGTGCGACGCCCGACCGCATCTCGTTCGGCAACACGATCAAGAAGGAGCGCGACATTGCGCGCGCCTTCGCGCTCGGCATCCGGCTGTTCGCGGTGGATTGCGCCGCCGAGGTCGAGAAGGTCTCCCGTGCCGCTCCCGGTGCAAAGGTGTTCTGCCGCATCCTCTATGACTGCGCCGGCGCCGAATGGCCGCTGTCGCGCAAGTTCGGCTGCGACCCGGAGATGGCCGTCGACGTGCTCGACGTCGCCAAGCGCCTGGGCCTGGAGCCGTGCGGCATCTCGTTCCATGTCGGCTCGCAGCAGCGCAAGGTGAAGGCGTGGGACCGTGCGCTGGCGATGGCCTCGCAGGTGTTCCGCGACTGCGCCGAGCGCGGCATCAATCTCTCCATGGTCAACATGGGCGGCGGCTTCCCGACCAAGTACCTGAAGGACGTGCCGCCGGTCGTGACCTACGGCCGCTCGATCTTCCGCGCGCTGCGCAAGCACTTCGGCAACCAGATTCCGGAGACCATCATCGAGCCGGGCCGCGGCATGGTGGGCAACGCCGGCATCATCGAATCCGAGGTCGTGCTCATCTCGAAGAAGAGCGACGAGGACGAGGTGCGCTGGGTCTATCTCGACATCGGCAAGTTCGGCGGTCTCGCCGAGACCATGGACGAGTCGATCCGCTACGCCATCCGCACCCCGCATGACGGTGCGGACATGACGCCGTGCGTGCTCGCGGGCCCGACCTGCGACTCTGCCGACGTGCTGTACGAGAAGAGCCCGTATCCGCTCCCCGTCACCCTCGAGATCGGCGACAAGCTGCTGATCGAAGGCACCGGGGCCTATACGTCGACCTACTCGGCGGTGGCGTTCAACGGCATCCCGCCGCTGAAGACCTACCACATCTAAGCGGCCTCCTTTTTCCGAGGCCTGACGAACCCGGGAGCCGGCTTGCCGGCTCCTCACCTCAACATTTCGATTTCTGACGACGCCTTGGACCGGCGTGCTGCGCGCACGCAGGTCTCAAGCGGGGACTGACGCGCCATGACTGCTTTTCGGAAGCCACAAGTCGCCCTCACCTCGAAAGCCGCTCCGTTCGCGATCCGTGCGGAACGTGCTGTCGACGTCGCCGCCCGTGAAGCGCTGCTGGATGCAAGCTTTGGCGAGAACCGCCATGGCCGCACCTGCCAGCGCCTGCGCGACGGACGTGCACCTGCCGCCGGCCTTGCGCTGTCGGCCGTGCGCGAGGGGACACTCGTGGGAACCGTGCGGTTGTGGCACGTCAGCGCCGGAGGCAGGCCCGCTCTGGTCCTCGGACCACTGGCGGTGGACCCTGCCTGCCGCGAGCTCGGGATCGGCGCCGCGCTGATGCAACAAGCGCTGGCCGCCGCCCGGGCGCGCGGGCATGAAGCCGTGATCCTGCTCGGCGATGCCCCCTATTACGCCCGCTTCGGCTTCTCGGCTGAGAAGACCGGCGCGCTGATGCTGCCCGGCCCGTTCGAGCGCGACCGCCTGCTGGCGATCGAATTTCAGGCCGGTGCGCTGGATGGCGCCGAGGGGATGATCGTGCCGACTGGCGCGGCCGTTTCCACACGGAGGGTCGTTCGCGCCCTCCAGGCGCACGCGGCCTAGGGGATTGCCATGATGGCGACGACCGAAGCCGCGTCCCGCGGCGACGGTCGGCTGCGCCTGTTGCTTTGGGGTTGCGCCGCTCCCGGAAACGCCCTTTAACCCACGAAATTCCCCCTTTCAGTCGAGGCCCAGACCGATGTCCCGTCGCCTGATCTCCACCGGCTCGCCCCTTGAGAAGAGCGTCGGCTACAGCCGCGCCGTGATCGACGGTGATTTCGCCTTCGTCGCGGGAACCACCGGCTACGATTACACCACGATGACGATGCCGGCCGATGTCACGAGCCAGTCACGCAACTGCTTCAAGACCATCGAAGCCGCCCTGAAGGAGGGCGGTTTCGAGATGGCCGATATCGTCCGTGCGACCTACTACGTCACCGACGCCAGCTACATCGATGCCCACTTCGCCGTCTGCGGCGAGGTCCTCGGCGACATCAGGCCGGCTGCGACGTTGCTGGTCGTCACCGCTCTCGCCAAGCCCGAGATGAAGGTCGAGATCGAAGTCACCGCCAAGCGCCGCAGCGCCTGATCCACCCACCCTTTGTCCGCCAGCACGTTCCGGAGAAACCATCCCATGAGCCACCCCTCGCAGATCTACGCGAAGATCACAGGTCCCATCGTCATGGTCGGCTTCGGCTCCATCGGTAAAGGCACCTTGCCGATGATCGAGCGGCATCTCGACTACGACAAGTCGCGCGTCACCGTGATCGATCCCAAGGACGAGGGCCGCAAGGCGCATTGCGAGAAGCAGAATGTCCGCTTCATCCAGAAGGCCGTGACCAAGGACAATTACCGGGACTTGCTGACCCCGCTGCTCACCGAAGGCGGCGGCCAGGGCTTTTGCGTCAATCTGTCGGTCGACACCGGCTCGACCGACATCATGGAGCTCTGCAACGAGCTCGGCGCGCTCTATATCGACACCGTCAACGAGCCCTGGCTCGGCTTCTATTTCGACGCCTCGAAGGGCCCGGAAGCGCGCTCCAACTACGCGCTGCGCGAAGTGACGCTGGCCGCCAAGCGGGCGCGCCCGGCGGGCTCGACCACGGCCGTCTCCTGCTGCGGCGCCAATCCCGGCATGGTCTCGTTTTTCGTCAAGCAGGCGCTGCTCAACGTCGCCGCCGACCTGAAGCTCAATGCCCCGAAGCCGAAGACCAAGGCCGAATGGGCCGACCTGATGCGGCAGGCCGGGATCAAGGGCATCCACATCGCCGAACGCGACACCCAGCGCTCCAAGAAGCCGAAGGAGCCGGACGTGTTCGTCAACACCTGGTCGGTGGAGGGTTTCCTGTCGGAAGGCGTGCAGCCGTCCGAGCTCGGCTGGGGCACCCACGAGACATGGATGCCGGAGAATGCGCGCACCCACGAGGCCGGCTGCGGCGCCGCCATCTATCTGATGCAGCCCGGCGCCAACACGCGTGTGCGCACCTGGTGCCCGACCCGCGGCGCGCAATACGGCTTCCTCGTCACTCACAACGAATCGATCTCGATCTCGGACTACTTCACGGTGCGTGATTCGTCGGGCAAGGCGGTCTACCGGCCGACCTGCCACTATGCCTATCATCCCGCTGACGACGCCGTGCTGTCGCTGCACGAGATGTTCGGCCGCGCCGCCAGGATGCAGGCAAAGCACCACATCCTCGAAGAGGACGAGATCGTCGACGGCATCGACGAGCTCGGCGTGCTCTTGTTCGGCCACGACAACAACGCCTATTGGTACGGCTCGCAGCTCTCGATCGAAGAGACCCGCGCACTCGCGCCCTATCAAAACGCCACCGCCCTGCAAGTGACCTCCGCCGTGCTCGGCGGCATGGTCTGGGCGCTGGAGAACCCGAAGGAAGGCATCGTCGAAGCCGACGAGATGGACTTCGATCGCCTGCTGGAAATCCAGCTGCCCTATCTCGGCCCGGTGAAGGGTTTTTATACCGACTGGACGCCGCTGACGGATCGTCCGGGACTGTTTCCGGAAGATATCGACACCAGCGATCCCTGGCAGTTCCGGAACATTCTGGTGCGGTGAGGGGCGCCAAACAAAAACAGCGAAAACAACCCCATGCACAGTAGAAGGCGCAATGCCTGCGCGACGCGAAACGATGGCGCAAGCGGGGCAAAAACGCCTGTGTTGTCTACTGCTTGTCCTTGATCGCCGGCGCGATCTTCTCGGCCGGAGCCGGCGGTAGCGCCGGCCTCGTGGCGGCGCCCTGCGTCTGCGGATCGGGGCGCGCCGGTTCGGGCGCCGGCGTGGTCGGCCGGTCGCCGCCGGGCTTGGCTTGCGCGGGTGTCTTGCTCTGATCGTCGGACGGCGTGCCCTGGAGCGGCTGCGTCGCCTGCGCCAGCTCCATCCGGCTTTGGGCACGGATTTGCGCGAGCGACATCACCGACACCGCGAGGCCAGCTGCGAACAGCGAGCAGGCGATTGTCAAATCGAGCTTCAGTCTGCGCTTGTTATCCTGGCCGGGCATGTCGGTCACCGCCTTTGTCCGGGAGATCAACGAATTTGCCCGGCTGCGGTTCCGCCGCCGGGAGGACGGGAACCGCACCCTTTGCGCGCCAAAAGGCCGCGCTCAATCCGTCGTGCTGATTTCCCAAGTGGCGTGGCGCACGCCCGGCAGACGTTGCAGATCGACCGCCACGGCGTTCAGCTCGTTGGGGTCGACGGCGGTCGCGACCAGTTCTGCCACGATCTCGATCAAGTCGTCGCCGGTCTCGACCACGTCGACATCGGCCACCGGGTATTTCGCATCCTCGAGCTTGTCGACCAAACGGTCGCGCATATCGGGCAAGGCATCCATCGCGACCGCGAGCTTGAAATAGTAGGTCGCCTCGGACGTCTTCTCATTGAGCGGAATGCGGTTGATGGCGTTGACCAGCGGGCGCAGCAGCGTATTGCCGGCGATGACGAACACGGTCAGCGCCACCGCCTGCGCGACCATGTCGGCGCCGGCGCAGGAGCCGACCGCGGCCGAGGACCACAGCGTCGCTGCGGTATTGAGCCCGCGCACGTCCATGCCCTGCTTCATGATGACGCCGGCCCCCAAGAAGCCGATGCCGGAGACGACATAGGCGATCACCCGCACCGCGCCGTCGGCGCCGTCCAGATGCATGGCAAGATCGACGAAGGCGGACGCGCCCACCGCGACCAGCACGTTGGTGCGCAGGCCCGCGGTGCGCTGCCGGTATTGCCGCTCGGCGCCGATCAGCGTGCCCAGCACGAAGGCCACGAACAGGCTGACCAGCGTGTCGGCGAAGTCGGCAAGCTGGAAGGTGGTCAGAAACCGCATGGCCCCCTCTTACGGTCGAACGTGACGACGGTCAAAGCGCCGGAAGGCCAGCGTGCGTCCAGGTCACACCGGCAACCTCGTGCCGTTCATCCCTCCGGCACCCCGGCCATGCGAAGGCCCTCATACACACGCTCGCGCCCGGCGAGGTAAGCCTGATCGTCGCTCACGGCGCGGGCGCGGTAGCGGCGCAGCGTGAAGGTCGGATTGAGCACAAGGCCCGCCTGCGCGGCGGCCCGCGCCTCGTCCAGTGAGCCGAGCAGCGCCAGGGCGGCGGCGAGAAAGCAATGCGGGATGGGATGGTTTCGGTTGGCCTCGATGCTCCGGCGCAGCCAGGCAACCGCTTCGACGTCGGCGCCGAGCATCAACTTGGCGACACCGACAAACATCGACCACCGATAGGCGTAGTTATCGTAAGGAGAGAGGCGAAGTGCCTCGCGGATATGGGCCTCGGTCTCAACGCTGCGACCGAGAAAGTGCTTGGCGAGACCGATGAAGGCGTGAGCGTCGGCCAAATTGTGATCCAGTGCCAACGCCCGTTCGCATTCGGCGATGCCCTGGACCGCGCGATGGGTAAATGTCTGGACGAGGCCCAGGATGCTATGGGCCCGCGGATGGTTTGGCGCGATGGACAGAGCCCGGATCAAGATTGCCTCGGCCGCAACGAACTGTGCGATCCAGTCGTCGCGCACAAAGTTGGCGCCATTCGCCGCCTTAACCCGCGCCGAACCGACCAGCGCCTCAACGTTTGCGGGATCAAGCGCGAGGGCACGGTCGAAAAAGGCCTGCGCTTGCGTCATGTATTCCGCGGTCGTCCCATTGTTCTCGCAAGCCCAGCCCTGGAAATACAGGTCCATCGCATCAGGATCGGTTGAACGTCCCGCTCGCCGCGCCTCGACCTGAATGAGCTGGGCATTCAGCGTGTTTGCCAGCCGCGATACGATTTCGTCCTGCGTGTCGAACAGATCGGCTATGGGTTTGTCGAACCGCTCGGCCCAGAGGTGATGACCGGTTTCGGCATCGATCAGCTGAACATTCACCCGAAGCCGGTTGCCGCCTCGCTGCACCGAGCCTTCGAGCACATAGCGGACGTTCAGCTCGCGCCCGACCTGCTTTACATCGACGGTTTTGCCCTTGAAAGTGAAAGCGGTGTTACGCGCGATGACGAATGAGCCGCTGATGCGCGAAAGGTCGGTGGTCAGGCTCTCGGTCACGCCGTCGACGAAATAGTCCTGCTCGGGATCACCTCCGATGTTTGCGAATGGCAGCACGACGATGGAAAGACGCGGCGCAGGAACCGACATCGTAACGGTCGCGTCGTCGGGCCGATCCGGACCAGCGATACCCCCGAAGCTCGGTTCTCCAGAACAGGCCGGCAGCACCGCGTCAGCGGGCACCTGCACTTCCTGCACCGCTCCAACAAAACGAAAGCCTTTGCGTTGCAGAGTTTTGATCAGGCGCTGCTTTTCTCCGGAATCGCCAATCACGCTCCGGGCGACATTCAGGCGCGTCGTCAGTGCTGCATCGGATACGACACGGCCGTTCCAAACGGCATTGATGAGGTCGTCCTTGCTCACCACCCGTTCCCTGTTGCGGATCAGGTAGTCGAGCAGATCGAACACCTGAGGGGCAACGGGGACCAGCTTCGCCCCGCGGTAAAGTTCGCGACGGTCGGTGTCGAACGCGTACTCCTCGAAGAGATACCGCAAGCTGGCAATTCCTTGGCGACCTTCCCCGTCGGTCTCGCACCGGTTGCAGCGCAAGAATAAGCCGCTGATGAGGAGAATGTAAGCAGAATGTCAAGAGCGCCCAGCCATGACCTGATAGCGTCCTCAAGAGACAATCCGTGAGTGCGGCCAACGGCCTACCTTACTGCCCGGCCGTACCCCGATTGGCGGTAAAAGATTTAACGCGAGGCCTTTCCGCTTGAATGATCGGCGGCCACGCGTCCAGGAGCGTAAATGCGAGGGAGGTTGTCATGGCATTGAAGACCACGCGCCGCGCCTTTATCGCGACCGGCGCGGCCACTATCGCTTTGTCGTATCATGATCGCGGGTGGACGCAGACCTGGCCATCCAGGCCGATCAAAATCATTTGCGGCTATCCTGCCGGCGGTCTTACGGACTCGCTAGCGCGGATCTACGGCGAGTACCTCTCCCAAAGACTCAGCCAGTCCGTTGTGGTTGAAAACAAGGCGGGCGCCAGCGGTTCCATCGCCGCTGCAGCCGTGAAGCAGTCGCCGCATGATGGCTACACGCTCCTGGTCGCCAACACGGTGACCCTGGCGCAAAGCCGCGTGCTCGTTAAAAGCCTGCCGTACGACGCCGACAAGGACTTCGTCCTCATTTCCTGCATGCCTGCAGGACCTCTGCCGTTCGTCGCCGCCAAGGCGACTAACGTCACGAACTTGAAGGAGCTCGTCGACTACGCCCGCAAGAACGAGACGAACGTCGGGACCTGGGGCCCAGGCTCGCTGCCGCATATCGCCGTTGCGGAGCTCAACAAACAGTATGATCTACGGATGAAAGCCGTGTTCTACCGCGGAGAAGCGCCGATGTGGCAGGATTTCGCCGCCGGCGTGCTCCAGGCGGCGATGGGGAGCTATACCAATACCGTCAATGCGTTGGAATCCGGGACCGGGAAGGCAATCGCCTTGCCAGCAAGGACGCGGAGCAGCAAGCTTCCCGACGTTCCCACCTTTGCCGAGCAGGGGGTCGACTCCAGAATCTTTGCTCTTACCGGTTACATCTTTCTTGCCGGCCCCGCCGGCATGCCACAGGAGATCGTCGAGCGCCTTTCCGACCTGATGATTGAGGCAGGCAGGACTGACAAGATACAGAAGCTGCTCGACTCCTACGGCATCGACGAGTCCGCACAGGGACACATCGCGTTCAGGAAGCTGTACGATAGCGAAACTCCCATCTGGGTGGATGCCACGAGGGCGTTGGGGCTTGCGCCTGAATAGCGTGCGAGCGTGCCGCCGCCCGTGCGCCCTTCAAATGCTTGCGACTTCCGCTGCCGTCGTGTCGATCAAGACATACTTGGAAACGGGAGGTGTCGATGGCATCAACTCCGATCGGCAAGCAGGCTGTCGTGATCGGCGCGGGAGTGGGCGGGCTCGCGGCCGCAGGGGCGCTCGCCGACCGCTTCGAGCAGGTCGTTGTTCTGGAGCGCGACACTCTGCCCTCGGAGCCCACGCATCGCGTCGGGACGCCGCAGGCACGGCATGTGCATGCGTTGCTGCTCAGTGGCCAGCGCGCCCTCGGCGAGTTGTTCCCGGGGTTCGAGCAGGATCTCGCAGGGGCGGGAGGCGTGCGGCTGCAGGCCGGTCTCGATACTCGCGTCGAGCCCCCGGGCTACGATCCCTTCCCGCAACGCGATCTCGGCTGGTACGGATATGCGGCGTCACGGCCCACCATCGAGCACGTCGTGCGGCGTCGGGTCGAAGGCCTCGCCAACATCACGCTGCGCCAGCGCTGCCGGGTCACGGACGTACTGGCGTCGCCAAATGGAGAGGCGGTCACCGGTGTGCGCTGCGAGAACGGCAAGGGCGCGAGCGAGACGATCGCGACAGATCTTGTCGTCGACGCCTCCGGACGCGGCACGCTCACTCTCGCTTTGCTGCAATCGATCGGCCGACCACTGCCCGAGAAGACCACAATCGGCATCGATCTCTCCTATTCCACATGCGTCTTTGCCCTCCCCGACGACGCCCCGACCGAGTGGAAAGGCGTCATCACCTTCGCCGAGGCGCCCCACAACCGTCGGGGTGGCATCTTGCTTCCGCTCGAGGGTAACCGGTGGCTGGCAACCCTTAGCGGCCGCCTCGGTGAGGACCCGCCCGGCGATGCGGAGGGGTTTTTGACGTATGCTCAATCGCTTCGGACGCCGACGATCTACCATGCGATCAAGCGCGCCAGGCGCCTGGACGGGGTCGCGCGCTACGGTTTCCCGGAAAGCGTGCGGCGTCATTTCGAGCGACTCGATGGTTTTCCCCGCGGGCTGTTGCCGATCGGCGACGCAATTTGCCGGTTCAATCCGGTCTACGGGCAAGGCATGAGCGTGGCCGCCCTGGAGGCCTGCCTGCTCCAAGGGCTGCTCGAGAGACTAGCAGGAAACGGCGATCCAATCGCCGGGCTGGCACCTGCTTTCTTCGCCGAAGCGCCGACGCTGATCGAGACGCCGTGGTCCGCGGCCACACTCGACTTCGTGTTTCCCGATACGCGCGGGCAACGTCCGGCGGATTTTGAGATGACGCGCAACTTCGGCATCGCCCTGACCCGGCTCGCCGCCGAAGATCCTGATGTCCACAAGCTAACCATCGAGGTCCAACATCTGCTGAAGCCACGCAGCGTCTATCGCGATCCTGCGCTCGTCGAGCGCGTGCTTGCGAAAATGGCCGAGGCGTGACTCTTGTGGCGAGAGATTGGTCTCGCCGTTTTCGAGACGCGTGCTCTACAGCTCCAAAAGCCCGGCGCTGCCTTCCTCATCCGCGAACGCCAGCAGCGTGCCCTTGGCGTTCCAGGCGAGCCCAGCCACCGGCGGCGTGCCGTTGCGGCGGACCAGGATCTCGGCGCCGTCGTCCATGCGCACCATCAGCACGGTGCCATCGCTGTAGCCGGCGACGAAGATGTCGTTCTTCGGATGACAGGCAACCACCGCCACGCGCGCCTGAAGCGGCGCGAGCATCGCGGGCTCCTTGCCCATCGGGCCGTCCTTGCTGGCGAACGGCCAGATGATGACGGTATCGGCGCCCGAGGTCGCGAGCCCCTTGCCGCCCGCGCTCCAGGACATCGAGCGGACGCGGCCGGGATAGCCGGTCATGCGCATGTGCCTGTTGTCGGCGAGACGCCAGCCATGCAGCGCCGCCTCGTGCATGGTGGTGACCAGGAATTTGTTGTCCGGGCTGAAGGTGACGCCGAGATGCGAGCCGGCCCAAGGCAGGAATTCGGCCGAGCCTTCCATATTGGGAAACCACAGCGTCGCACCGTTGTAATGGGCGATCGCGAGCCGCAGGCCTTTTGGCGCGAAGGCGAGCCCGCCGACGGTCGAAGGCACCTCGAGCGACTTTTCCTCGGCCTTGCCGCTCTTAACGGTCGCGGTCTTGCCGGCCGACCAGGCGAAAGCGCCGTCGGGATGCAGCGCCACCGCGTCGATCCAGCGGCGCTTGGGATCGGTCGCAAGCAGCGTCACCTCGCCCTTGGCGTCGAGCGCAACGACCTTGCCGTCATCGCCGCCCATGACAAGGCGCTTGCCGTCAGAGGCGGTCGAGAGAATGCCGCCGCTGTGAACGGCAACGGTGGTGATCTCACCCTTGGCGTCGACAAACGCGACGTTCTCCTCGCCGCCAACGAAGGCCGCACGAGCCCCGAGGAAATGCACCGAGGTCACGCCCATGCCGAGCGTAACAGGCTTGACGCGGTCGGTGACGGAGACGATCGAGGCGGAATCGGGAGGGGGCGTAAACTCTTTCATCACGAGACGATGCAGCTCTCAAAGCCCTCGCGAATGGCCTGTTCCGGCAATTCGCGGCCGATGAAGACGAGGCGGCTCTCGCGCGGCTCGCCGTCCTTCCACTTCCGCTGGTGGTTGCCCTCCAGCATCATGTGGACGCCCTGGAACACGTAGCGGTCCTCATCGTCCTGGAAGGCGAGGATGCCCTTGGAGCGCAGGATCTTGCCGCCCTCGACCTGCACCAAATTCTGGAGCCAGGGCATGAACACGTTCGGATCCAGCGGCTTGTCGGTCTTGAGCGACAGCGACTGCATGTCCTCGTCGTGATAGTGCTTCAGGCCGTGACCGTGACCTTGGCCGTGATCATGGTGGTGATGATGGTCGTGGCCGTCGTGGTGGTGATGATCATGGTCATGATCGTCGCCGGCTTCGAGGAAATCCGGCTCGATGTCGAGGATGCGGTCGAGATCGAACGCGCCGCGATCGAGCACGTCGGCGAGCGCCACCGAGCAGCGCTCGGTGCGGTGCAGCTTGGCATAGGGATTGATGCCGCGGATGCGGGCCTCGACCTCGGCAAGCTCCGGCTTGGTGACGAGATCGGTCTTGTTCAGCACGATGACGTCGGCGAAGGCGATCTGGTTCTTGGCCTCGGGCGCGTCCTTGAGCCGGTCGGACAGCCATTTGGCGTCGGCGACCGTGACGACGGCATCGAGGCGGGCGTGCTTCTGTACGTCCTCGTCGACGAAGAAGGTCTGGGCGACCGGCGCCGGATCGGCAAGGCCGGTGGTCTCGACGATGATGGCGTCGAACTTGCCCTTGCGCTTCATCAAGCCGTCCATGATGCGGACGAGGTCGCCGCGCACGGTGCAGCAGATGCAGCCGTTGTTCATCTCGAACACTTCCTCGTCGGCGCCGATGATGAGGTCGTTGTCGATGCCGATCTCGCCGAATTCGTTGACGATGACGGCGTATTTCTTGCCGTGGTTTTCCGACAGGATGCGGTTCAGCAGCGTGGTCTTGCCGGCGCCGAGATAGCCGGTCAGGACGGTCACGGGAATTTTGGAGGCGGTCGCTTCAGACATAAGAACTCCGACTTCGGGCTTTTCCGCGCGACGCGAGGCGGGGTGGCCCCCTGCCCTAGTGGTCAAGCGCGCTGGTCAGGGCCTTTATATTGTGCCTGACCATGTCAATGTAAGTGGGGGCAAGGCCCTTTTCGCCGGTCAAGCCGTCCGAAATCAGGGTCCCGCCGACCCTGGCCCCGGTCTCGGCCGCGATCCGCCGGATCAGCCGGTCATCGCTGATATTTTCCAGAAAAACCGCCGGGATTTTTTGGGCCTTGATCTGGCCGATGATGGCCGCGATGTCCCGTGCGCTGGGCTCGGTTTCGGTCGAAACGCCGAGCGGCGCGATGAACTGGATGCCGTATTCGGCGGCAAAGTAGCCGAAGGCGTTGTGTGTGGAGATCACCTTGCGCCGCTCCGGCGGGATTTTGGCCACGGCCTCGCGGACCTCGCGGTCCAGCGTTTCGAGCTTTTCCAGATAGGCTTTTGCCTGGGCGCGGAAGAGCTCCGCGTCGTCCGGGTCGGCGGCGGCAAGCGCGTTGGCGATGTCGGTCACATAGATTTTGGCGTTGGAGACGGACTGCCAGGCATGCGGATCGGCACCCGAGCCGAGCTTATGCGGGGCAATGCCGGCGCTCGCGGTGACGATCGTCGCCTTGCTACCTGCGGATTGCACGAGGCGCGGCAGCCAGCCCTCCAGCCCGAGCCCATTGACGATGACGAGCCTTGCGTCGGCGATCCGCTTCGCATCGCCTGGGGCCGGTGTGTAGACGTGGACGTCGCTGTCGGGGCCGACCAGCGTCGTGACGTTGACGCGGTCGCCGCCGATGGTGCGGACGAAATCGCCGAGGATGGAGAAGCTCGCAACGACGTTGAGCCGCTCGGCGGCGTGCAGCGGCGAGGCGATCAGCAGGAGTACGCAAAGCAGGAGGCGCCGCATCGTCACGCTTCCAGATGCCGGCGGGGAAACAGCTGCCGGACGATACCGCCGACGCGGCCGAACAGCACGGAGACGATGTAGAGCACGGTCGCCACCAGAATGATCGCGGGCCCTGAGGGCACACGGGTCTGGAACGACAGCACGAGGCCGGCATAGCCGGAGACCGCGGCGGCAACCACGGCGATGCAGATCATCGCGGTGAGATCGCGCGACCAGAACCGCGCAATGCCCGCGGGGAGGATCATGAGGCCGACCGCGAGCAAGGTGCCGAGCGCCTGAAAGCCGTTGACGAGGTTGATGACGACCAGCGCGAGGAAGGCGAGATGCGCCGGGCCACCGGCGCGACTCACGGTTCGCAGGAACAGCGGATCGACGCTCTCGATTACCAGGGGGCGATAGATCACGGCCAGCACCAGCAACGTCACCGTGGCGTTGAAGGCGACCACCAGCAGCGTCTGGTCGTCCATCGCGAGGATGTTGCCGAACAGGACGTGGAGCAGATCGATATTGGTGCCCTTGATCGAGACGATGGTGACGCCGAGCGCCAGCGAGGCCAGATAGAAGGTCGCGAGCGAGGCGTCCTCCTTGAGCCCGGTCGAGCGCGCGACGACGCCGGCGAGGATCGCGACCGCAAAGCCGGCGATCAGGCCGCCGGCCGTCATCGCGAACAGATTGAGGCCAGACAGCAGGAAGCCGACGGCGGCGCCGGGCAGGATCGCATG
Source organism: Bradyrhizobium commune (assembly GCF_015624505.1). NCBI lineage: Bacteria > Pseudomonadati > Pseudomonadota > Alphaproteobacteria > Hyphomicrobiales > Nitrobacteraceae > Bradyrhizobium > Bradyrhizobium commune. Next base: position 6,959,976 of record NZ_CP061379.1, read on the forward strand.
GGCCATGGCATCGCCAACGAGGCTCATCCGTCGCAGCATCAGGAACACGCCGATCGGTGCGCCCGCCAGCGACAGTGCGATCGCGGCGGCAAGCGCGCGCCGCATGAACTCGAATTCGGTGAACGGGCCGATCAGTGCGTCATAGACCATCTGTCATCACGCCGCCTGCGAGCGTCCGTCCTCGGCGCAGGCCGTGGCACTGTCGTCGAAGGCCTCGCACATCCGCATTGCGACCAGCAGGTTTTCCGGCGTCAGCACCTCTGCCGTCGGGCCCCAGGCCACGGGGCCGCGCGCCAAAATCAACGTCTCGCTGAAATGGTTGCGCACCATCTCCATGTCGTGCAGCGCGGCGAGCACGGTGCGGCCTTCGCCATGCCAGTGCTTCACCAGCGCGAGCAGATCGGCAATGGTCTTGCTGTCGATGGCGTTGAAGGGCTCGTCGAGCACGATCAGCGCCGCATCCTGGAGCAGCACGCGCGCGAACAGCACGCGCTGCATCTGTCCGCCGGAGAGCGTGCCGATCGGGCGATTCTCAAAGCCATTGAGGCCGACGGCCGCAATCGTGCGCAGGATCTTTTCGCGCGCGGCCTTGCCGATGCCGCCGAACAGGCCGGTCGCGCGCCACAGCCCGGTCGCGACGAAGTCGAACACCGAGATCGGGAAGCTGCGGTCGATCTCCGCGCTCTGCGGCAGATAGGCGATGTCGCGGGCGTCGAGCCCGCCGAGATGGATGCTGCCGTCCAGCGGCCGGAGAATGCCGACGATGCCACGGAGCAACGTCGACTTGCCGGCGCCGTTCGGGCCGATCACCGCGACCAGCGCACCGGAGGCGATTTCGCCGTTGAGATGATGCACGGCCGGGTGGCGGTCATAGCCGAGCGTGACGTTGTGGAAGCGGAGCGCCGCCATGGTCACCTCATCGCCAGCAAGACGATGCCCCAGAGCACGGCGCAGACGGCAACCGCGGCCGAGAGGCGGGCGGCCATGGTCATGCGCAGGATCGACCACGGCGCCGCCTGGGCCGGATGCGGCGAGGCCGCATCGTGGACATGGGCGTGGGTGTGGTCATGCCCGTGCGAATGCCCGTGGTCGTGATGATGGCCATGAGCATGAGCATGGTCGTGATGATGATGGGCAGAGGACGCGGCAGGAACCATGCAAAAGACGTTATATTATAACATTACCCCTGTCCACGGCCGGCTCAGGGCTTGCCGATCACCATTGCGATGGCGGCGGCCACGAACGGGAACGGCACCGACACCGCGCAGCGGAACCAGACGAAACGGGCCGGCATGAACGGGATCTCCCACAAAATCACCCGCTGAAAGGCGAACAAGGCCCAGGCGACGACATAGGCCACCACCTGGGGCACCCCGCCGCCGGACTTCAGCGCCACGGTGCCGATGGAAAAGCCGATCACGGGACCGCCCGGCGTGGCCGCGCCGGCGACCACGGCGGTCGCAACGCCCAGCCAGCCGCTGTCCGGCCCGAGCCAGCCGGTGATCACCTCCTGCGGGATGATGGCGGCGATGTAGCCGGAGCCGATCACGCCCAGCGCAATCCGCGGCACGATGTTGATGAAGTCCATCGAGCCTTCGCGCAGCGAGGCCTTGAACACCGGCGGGCCGCGGCGGAAGGCGATCAGGCCGACGCCGAACACCGAGCCCCACAGCAGGATGTCGATCAGAAGCGCCGCGCTCAAGTCTCGTCGTCCTTCGCGGCGGGCTTCGGATAGATCCGGACATAGACGAAGCGGCCGAGCGCGCCGGCGAGCACCGGCAGCGGCAGCGAGATCACGATCCGCCACAGCGTGAAATCGGTGCCCATGATCGGGATCTCCCAGGCCACCGCCCGGCCGTAACCGATCAGCGTCCAGCTCACGACCATGGCGATGGTGGCGCCGAAATCGGCACCGACCGCGAGCAGCGCGCTCGCCACCGGATAGGCGGTGAAGGGGCCGCCGGGCAGGATCGCGCCGAAGGCGGTGCCGATCAAAAGCCCCATCAGGCCGGATTTCGGCCCGAGCGCGCGCGAGACTTTCTCGTGCGGCAGGATTTCCGAGATGAAGGCCCCTAACAGGCAGCCCGCCAGCACGCGCGGCAGGATGCCGCCGAACAGCGAGAGATCGTGGGTGAGAATGTCGAGGACGCCGCTGGCGCCGTCACGGCGCCAGACGAGACCCGCGCTCACCGCCACCAACGCGGCGATGATGATGGTCGACCAGCCGATCGGCTTGCGCACACGCCCCGGCCGCCGCTCGGACTCAGCGTCCTCGGCAGGCGCCGGATTGTTCGGGGAAGGGTCTGACAATGGGCCGGGATCGACTGGATGGGATGGCCACCCTGATTAAGGGCGACGTCGAGGTGATGCAAACGGAACGATGACAGGCCCATACGCGCCTTGCGCAGGGCTGTACCAGGGGCAAGACGCCAGGCGATCGGGCCGAACCGGCGCGGCATCGGGAATTCACCTCTCCCCGCTGGGGAGAGGTGAACCGCGCCCGTATGCGTCGATCCAAAATTCCGCACAGCAAAAAGGCGGCCGCGTGAGCGACCGCCTTTCGCGATTCCGATGAGGCTAACTCACGCCTTGTCGAACAGGGACTCGACGTATTCCCAGTTCACGAGGTTCTCGACGAACGCCTTGAGATAGTCCGGACGGCGGTTGCGATAGTCGATGTAGTAGGAGTGCTCCCAGACGTCACAGCCGAGGATCGGGGTGGCGCCATGCACCAGCGGATTCTCGCCGTTCGGGGTCTTGGAGATCTCGAGCTTGCCACCCTTGACCTGGAGCCAGCACCAGCCGGAGCCGAACTGGCCGACGCCGGCCGCCTGGAAATCGGTCTTGAACTTCTCGAAGCCGCCGAGGTCCTCGTTGATCTTCTTCTCGAGCTTGCCGGGCAGCTTGGTGCCGCCGCCGTTCGGCTTCATCCAGCTCCAGAAGTGGATGTGGTTGTAGTGCTGGCCGGCATTGTTGAACACCGCGGGGTTCTTGCCGAACGAGCCCTTGACGATCTCCTCAAGGGACTTGTCTTCCCATTCGGTGCCCTTGAGCGCGTTGTTGCCGTTGGTGACGTAGGCCTGATGATGCTTGTCGTGGTGGAATTCCAGCGTCTCCTTCGACATGAACTGGCCGAGGGCGTCATAGGCGTAAGGAAGGGGGGGCAGCGTGAATGTCATGGGTTGTTGTCCGCAACTGGTGGGGAACGTTCTAACGGTCACCCCTTATAGAAGGTTCCTCCGCCGTTAAATACCGCCAATTTGCGAAAAGGCGTGATTGCTGCGGCATGGCCCATTTGCGTCCCAGCGGCCGATGGCCTTAAATTCTCAAATTATTATTGCGAATGAAAAGCTTAACTTGAGGGGGTTGAAATGTCGGGATTCAGGTCCGCCTGTATTTTCACCACGCTCGCCAGTTTCGTCCTTTTGATGCCGGCAAAAAGCGAAGCCGCCGGCGTCACCGCGCGCGCCAAGTTCTCGTTCGACGCGTTGGCCGATTGCGAGCAACCTTCCGTGAAGGATTTTCCGGTCCATGCCGAGGGCACCGGCGAACTCTCGACGGACCGCACCGCGACGCTCGATATGCAATCCAATATCGAGGGCCACACGCAATACACGGCGAAGCTCGGCGCCAAGCCGACGGAAGCCGCAGGAGGCTCCGCCGCGCTTCGCGTGGCGGGCAAGCACACCCTGAAGGCCATCCGCGAATATCCGAACAACTACATCATCGTCTACATGACGGTGATCGGCAATGCTTGCTCGCTGCGGATCGAGAACCGGCTGAAGCCGGGCAAGCGGCAATATGCCTTCCAGGGCAAGAGCGGGACCGCGCTCTGCTCGAAGCCGCGGATCGTTCGCAGCGAGTGCACGCCGTATTGAGCGGCACCTATTCGCAGAAAGAGTTGCCGCCATAGACGAAGCAATGGCGGCCGCCGCCTCCAGTGCCGCGCCGTGGGGTGGTTGTCGCCTTGCGTTCGGGACGCTTCTCGCAACTGTTCTTGGCGCCGAGCACATAGCCTTCGTCGCAGACGATCTTGACGCAAGCATCCCCGGCAGCGCGGAAGCCGCGGTCACATTCGAGCGGACAGACGCGCCCGGCTTTGGCGCGCACGCTGTCCAGCGCATCGAGACTTGCGAGCTTGATGTCGAATTTGGTGCCGGCATTGTCATTGAACGCGGCAAGCGCCCGCCGCGCCGATGCGTCCCAGTCGCCGCCGACGTCACCCGTCTTGCAGCCGACGCGCTTCAGCTCGGCCTGAAGCAGCCGTGGAAGGTCCGGCGGCAGCGACCGCTCCTGCGTGGTTTCGGCCGGGGCGCGGGATGCGACCGCGACCTCCGCCGGCTTGGCCTGCTCGACCACAGGGGGCGACGCCGGCTTGACCTCGACGTCCGCCACCGGGACCGGCGGCCTGCCCCGCTCCAGCTTGTTGCGCTGGGCCCTGGCGAGATCGGCATAGAAGCCGTTGGGATGGGCCGCGATGAAGGAATCCCAGGCTTCCCGTGTGCTGACGCGCTCGGCAAGCTCGTAGTCGGCGCGGATATCGGCGTTGGCCACCGGCACTGGTGCCGGCGCCACCGCCGGCACCAGCACGACGTCATTGCCACCGAGCGAGCCATAGACGAACGGCTCCTGCTTGTTGCCGGTCGCATTCATCACGTCATCGCGAACCAGCCGGAACGCCTTGCCGAGCTCGAGGCCGGGCGTCGCGAGATATTTCAGCAGCGCGGTCGTGAAGGGGCTGTTCCTGGTGTCGCCATCCTGGGCGGTCGATCCGCCCTTGGCCGCGAACGCGATGAGGGTGTTCGGCCGCGACGGCTCGACACCCGCAAGACCGCGGCCAAGCGAGCGCGAGGCCACCGTCCGCTTCATGCTCTTGACGAAGGGATTGTCACGGCAGGCATCGAGAATCACGAGACGCAACTGCTTGGCCGGCTCGATCGCCTGCAGGATCCGGTCGAGCGCGATCGCCTCGTCATAGGCGTCGGTGTCGCGCTCCAGCACGGCATCGACCGGAATGAGATAATTGGTCCCGTCGACCTCCATGCCGTGGCCGGCATAATAGATCACAGCGATGTCGGCATCGCGGGTTTTTTCGGTGAAGTCGCGCAGCGCGCGCCGCATGTCGGTGTTATTCAGGTCGCGCCGGCTCTCCACGACGTCGAAGGCGGCTTTCCTGAACAGGTCCGCGATGGCGCCGGCGTCGTTGGCCGGATTGGCCAGCGCAACGACATTCTGGTAGTTGGAATTGCCGACCACGAAAGCGAGGCGCTTGTCGGCCAACGCTGGGCGGCCGGCGCAGCAAACCAGCAAGACCATCAGCAGAGGAGCGACCAGCCGGCGCATCGAAACTCCCGTGTCTCACGGGGCAAGCATAGCACCCGTCTCTATCCCGGCAACTGACCGCCGTCTGTGATAGAGATCACCGATCCCCTACCGCCCTGCAACAAATCCAAGACCAAAGCCAAGACCGACATGAGCATCGAGATCGACATTCTGAACGGCGACGCCTCCTGGCCGATCGCGGAGCCGCTACATCAGGCGGTCTGGGGCCCTGACATGGTCGCGGATAAGCCGTGGGCTCACGTCAAATGGGCCAACGCCGATCTGCGCGTGCTGATCGAGACGCCCGAGGACGGATTGGTCTGCCATGTCGGCATCTATTTTCGCACCATTGCCTGGAATGGACAGAAAGTGCATGTCGGCGGCATCGGCGGCGTCTGCACGCGCGAGGATCGCCGCGGCCGCGGCTACGCCACCATGGCGATCGACGCCGCGATACACACCATGCGCGCCAACGAGGCCGTGAAATTCGCGCTCCTGGTCTGCGAGCCGCACAATGTCGCATTCTACGCGGCCCGCAGCTGGCTGCCCTTCACCGGCGAGGTCTATTGCGATCAGCCGGAGGGACGAATCCGCTTCACCGCCATGGCGCCCTATGTCTTCAACATCGTCCGCGCGCCGACGCTCGGCACCATCGACCTGTGCGGCCTGCCCTGGTGAGCCCCTGGGGCACCTTGGGGCAAATGAGCGCAGGAATGTGATTCCATCAGGCGTTGCACGATCCTGATTTGCTGCTATTGGAAGCGGCTCCGTTCCGAGGCTCTCCCCATGCTCCGCAGATTTGCCGTTCTCGCCTTCCTCATGGCCGTGCTGCTTGGCGCGCCTGCCGCTCATGCGCAGAGCGCCGAGGCCAGCGGCACCTGGCTGACCCAGGCCGGCGATGCACGCGTAAAAATCAGCAAATGCGGCGGCGGCATCTGCGGCGTCATCGTCTGGCTGCGCGAGCCCATGGACACCGCGACCGGCCAGCCCGCCACCGACAGCAAGAATCCCAATCCCGCGCTCGCCAGGCGCCCGATGATCGGATTGCCGCTGTTCTCCGGCATGCAGCCGGCGGGGCCGAACAAATGGTCGGGCCAGATCTACAACGCCGACGACGGCAGCATGTATGCGAGCAGCATCACTGTCACGGGCGCGGATTCCCTGCGGATCGAAGGCTGCGTCGGTGCGCTCTGCGGCGGCGAGAGCTGGACGCGCGCAGGGCGCTGAGGCTTCACGCCATCATCGCCTTCAGCGCGGTTGCCGCAGAGGCATAGCCGCCCCGCGCGCCATCGATGAAGTGGACATGGTCGCTGCGCAGCGCCGAGGGCGTGAAGCAGGTCATCATCGCGGCATCCTGCGGGTAGAGGCCGTAGCGCACGATGCCGTCGCGCGCGGCCGCCGCGAGCCGATCGGTCAGGGCGCGCTCGAGCTGCGGCGTGCAGTCGAGGATCATGCGCAGGCCGTCGTCATATTTGCGGAAGTCGGAATTTTCCACCACCTGCTGCTTGTAGAGCTTTGGCGCAAAGCCGCCGACCTTGATGTCGAAGCGCATGATCAGATAGGCGAACAGCGTATAGGCCAGCACGCCGGCGCGGCGCTTGAACAACGGCCCTCCGCGCGTCGCCCGCGCCTCGTAATCCAGCCCCTTCGGCGGCCATGTCAGCGGCGGGCCCTGCGGCGGCACCGGGCGGCCGCCCTCCGGGCTGCGCTCGACCAGATGAATGATGTCCTCGATCACCTTGCGGAATTCCAGCGGGTCGGCGCCGCGCGCCGGCATCACCAGCACCGACAGGATCAACCCGCGTGAGGCCGGCATCACCTCGAAGCGGCAGGACAGGCCGGAGAGATCGGGTTGCGTGCCAGCGGGGGCCTCGGTGACCGCGAACTCGCCGCGCTTCATTGCGGCGTCGGCGAAGGCGAGCCCGCCGCCGGAAAACATCGCATAGGACAGATTGGCCGATGGACCGAAGCGCGCGACGCGCACGTCCAGGCCCTGCGCGCGGATGGCGCTCACCGGCACCAGGGCGACGCGCATCTTCAGATCGAGATCCTCCCGCACCCAGGTCGCGGTCGCGGCCAGCGCCTCGCGGGCCGATTCGAGATCATCAGGCGCAACCGCAAAGCTCGCGCCGTCGCCGCCGAACACGAAGGGAAATTCGCGTCCCTCCAGCGCATTGGTCACCGCGGCGATCACGGCGGCACCGGCCATGTTGACCGCCTTGTAACGCTGCGCCGCGATCGCCTTGGTGGAATCGACGATGTCGGCGACCCCGATGCTCCAATCATCGGGTAGCGGCGAATAGAGCCTGGGCTCCATCAGGCTGGTGAAGCCGCGGAAGACGGGAATGCTGCCGTAGAAGGAAGCGGCGGTCATCTCGGAGCCGGTCAGGTTTCAGATGATACCAGATACGTGGCGGGACCCATCCGGGTTCGCCGACCGGCTCCCGAACAAGCAGGGGGTATCATCGGCTGAAACGGGCGCGACAACAAGATGTGGGGACTTGCACCGACCTAGTGCAGCTTCTCGTCCTGGCGCTTACGCGACGGCACGTTATGACAGCCCACCAGCCGCACGAATTGCTGCGGATACATTTCGTGGCCGTGATCGCCGGAATTCTGGTGCGCCATTGGCGGACAGCGGACGTCCTCCGGCTTCGCGCAGGACGGTTCGGGCTGGGCGTGATTTGAAGCGGTCATGCTTGACTTGGCCATGGACTGCTCCCTGTCGTTTAGGGCAGATCGATTGACGTAATCCAATCGATTGCGGGGCATCTTACGACCAAATCCAGATTGATGTCATTGCGCCGGATCAATTCAATTGTGGCGGAGCGGTTCCGCCTTACGCCGTGTTCCCCGCATCGATCGTGAACACGGTACCGGTGACGTTGCGCCCGCCTTCGCCGAGGAGGTATTCCACCATGCGCGCGACGTCGTCCGTCTCGGGCAGGCGGCGCAGCGCGCTGCGGCCGGCGATGCGCTTGCGGCTCTCGTCGGACAGACTGTGCGTGAGCTCGGTGTCGATGAAGCCGGGCGCGATCGCGTTCACGGTGATGCCGAGCTTGCCGACCTCGCGCGCGAGCGAGCGGGTGAAGCCGGTCGCCGCCGCCTTGGTCGCACCGTAGACAGAGAGACCGTTATAGCCCGTGGTCGCGATGATCGATGAGATGTTGACGATGCGGCCGGCGCCATCCGCCATCATCTGGCGCGCGATATATTTGGTGAGGATGATCGGCGACAGCACGTTGAGCTGCACCAGCGCCTCGATCTCGGAATTGTGCATGGTGGCAAGCAGGCCTTCGGTGCCGAGGCCGGCATTGTTGACGAGGCCGTAGATCGGACCGAACTCGTCGCGCACGAGCTTTGCGTAGGCCGGGATCGCGTCGATCACCGCGAGGTCGCAGGCGCGGAAATGCAGGCGGCCCTCGGAGACGGCGATTGCGGCCCTGAGTTCGTCGCTCTCGCGGCGCGCGGCCGCGATCACGTTGTAGCCCGCACCGGCCAGGCGCTTGCCGATGGCAAGGCCAATGCCGCGACTGCCGCCGGTGACGAGGACATTATGCATCGGTGCGCGCCAGCTTGCCGGCCGGGGTGACGTCGAGCGCGTCGACGAAGCGGATCACCGCCGGCACCTTGTGCGAGGCCAGCTGCGCCCGGCACTGATCCAAGATCTGGTCGCGGATCTCTTTCGCCCGCGCCTGATCAGTGCCGTCGGCGAGAATCACATCGGCAACGACGATGCCGCCCGTAATCGGACTGCGGCGCGATTTCGCCCGCGACATCCGCACGTCGGGATGGCGGTTGATCGCCGCCTCGATCTCCTCGGGATGAACCTTCAGCCCGCCGATATTGATGATGCCGCCGCGGCGGCCGACGAAATGATAGCGATCGCCGCGCAGCTCGACCATGTCGCCGGTGTCGACGAAGCCGTCGCCATCGGTGAGCGCGGCCGCGTTGCGGCCGATATAGGCGTGCGCGGTGCGCGTCGAGCGGATCCGCAGCGAGCCGTCCACGACCTTCATCTCGACGCCGTTGCGATTGCCAAGATAGTTGGCCGGAAAGCCTTCCAGCCCGTCATTGACGGCGAAGCCGACGCCGGCCTCGGTCGAGGCATAGGCGTGGCCGATCGAAGAATTGGGGAATGCGGCCTTGAGGCCGTCGAGCACCGCCTGGTCGGCGATCTCCCCGGAAAGGCGGACATAACGCGGGCCAAACTGCGCGGCCGAGCCGCTCATCAGGAGCTTGCGCCAGTGCGAGGGCGTGCCGGAGATATGGGAGACGCCGCGCGCGTTCAGCCGCGCGACGTGATCGGCGAGCGCCTCGTGCGGATCCGACAGCACCATCGAGCCGCCCGAGAGGATGGCGCGGAGAAAGATCTGCAGGCCGCCATAGCGGCGGATGTCGTAAAACGTCGCCCACACCGGCGCGGGCCCCTTCGCCGGGCCTTCGGCGACGATCGCGCCGGTCAGCGCCTCCAGCGTATGGCCGACGATCTTCGGCACGCCCGAGGTGCCCGAGGTGAGCATCAGCCATTCGGTAGCGCGCCCGGTCTGTGCGGGCGCAGCAGGTACGGGCGGCAATTGCGCGGTGACGATGAGCGCGATGCCGGTGCCAGCCCAGCGATCGGGCTCGTCAGTGACGACGGCATCGATCCCGGCATCCGCGATCAGTGCGTCGAGATGCGCCGGATTGAGGTCCGGCGGGCACAGCAGCATGCGGTGGGCGATGCCGTCGAGCTCGATCATGGCAAGGCCAGACCTGAGCTGGTCCGACAGCTTCAGCAACACGGCGCGGCCGGACAGCTCACGCAGGCGGCCACCCAAGACCGTCTGCGACAGGATGTCGGTCAGCGACACGACATCGTGCGCATCCGACAGCGTGCGGCCCTTCAGCTCCGCGCCGAGATGGTCGCGAAGCGCAAAGATCTCACGCGGGGACATTTTCGTAGGCCCGCACGAAATCGCCCACCGTGGCAGGGAACGCTACGTCCTCGGAAATGGTGAAGGGGTCGACGCCGGTCTCGTCCTCGAGGCGCGCGACCAGGATGGCGAAGGCGAGCGAGTCAAAGCCCGTCTCGTGCAGGGACAGATCGTCCGAGAGTGCCGGAAGCGCGACGTGCTGTTCCTTGGCGATCTGCTGGATCGCCTCGATGACCTTGGACCGTACCGACATGACTGGCTCGCCTCTCACTTAGTTAATCGATCGTGTTTCTTGCGGCGGCTCTTGATGACCGCCTCCCATGGCCGTGTGTTTACCGGACAGAAGTAAATGGCCTCTTGGACAATTCAGATAAAATTGGACCTATCTCCGGATTTTGGTTCCGCTACAGCCTGATCGTGCCGTCCACGATCCGCGCATATGCCCCGGCATCGAGCGCGACATAGGCGCCGGATGTCGGATCGAGCATGAACAGCGGATCGGCGATTGTGTTCGGATCAAACCCCTCCTGCGCGAGATCGCCCTTCTTCTGCTTGAACGTCTCGGTCGCATCGAGCTCGTGCGAGATGCGAAGGAAGAGGGGCCGCGCGTAGGCCGGCAAGCGCCGGGCGAGATGCGCGGGCAATGCCGCGGTATCAAAACCTTCGTTCACGACAATCGCGCTCATGCCGGCGCGGCCATCGGCGCCGGGAATGCTGACGCCGTAAGTGGTGGCGTCCACGATGCCGGTGAAATCGCGCACGGCGTCGTTGACCTCGGAGGTCGCGACGTTCTCGCCCTTCCAGCGGAAGGTGTCGCCGATACGATCGACGAAATGAAAGAATCCCTTGTCGTCGAGCCGCATCAGATCGCCGGTGCGGAACCAGGCATCGCCCTTGGCAAAGACGTCGCGAAGGATCTTCTTCTCGGTTTCGCCAGCGTCGGTATAGCCCTCGAAGCGGCCGCCGCCCTGGTCGGCCGTGCCGATGCGGCCGATGGCTTCGCCGGCCTCGCCGCGGGCGCAGGCGACACAATAGCCCTCTTCATTGCGCAGCGGCGCGCCGCTGTCGGGATCGAGCTTGACGAGGCCAGCGGGAAAGCGATGTGCGAGCAGCGGCGGGATGCGGCCGATTGCGCCGGGCTGCCCCTCAACGTTGAACAGCGAGAAATTGCCTTCGGTCGCGGCGTAGAATTCGAGGATGCGGGGAATCGCAAAGCGTCCCTGGAAATCCTCCCAGATGTCGCCGCGCAGGCCGTTGCCACAGGCGAGCCGCAGGCGATGACGGTTCTCGTATTCCGACGGCGGTGCTTTCAGCAGATAGCGGCAGAGCTCGCCGATATATTGAAACAGCGTGCAGTCGTGCCGCACGATGTCGGGCCAGAAATTCGAGGCCGAGAATCTTTCCGCAATCACCACCGAGCCGCCGGCGGCGAGCATGCTACAGGGCGCAACGATGCCGCCGACCGAATGGAACAGCGGCAGGCAGTCATAGAGCCGGTCCTGCGGCGAAGCGCCGGCGAGGCCGGCGAACCAAAAACCCCAGTTGAGGATGCGGCGATGGCTGATGCTGGCGGCCTTCGGCAGGCCTGTCGTGCCGGACGTGTAGATCAGCAGCGCACGGTCATCGACGGTGACGACGCCATGCTCTCCGGACGAGAGCGGACCATCATCGAGCGCGGCCAGCGCGACATCGATCGAGCGCTCGCTGCGGGCATCGCCATGGATCCAGACCTTCGTCTCCGTCTTCCGATGCGGTGAAGCGCTGTCCAGCATTTCTGCCAGATTATGCGCGACGATGATCTGCGAGGGCTTTGCGACATCGAGACAATGCGCGAGCGATTGTCCAACGAGTTTTGTGTTGATCAGCGCCACCACGCCGCCGACGCGGCTGATGCCGAGCCAGGCCGCGACATAATCGATGCCGTTCGGCATGATCAGGCCGACGGTGTCGCCCTTGCCCACGCCGACCGAGCGCGCCCAGCGGGCATAGCGATTGATGCGCTTCGACAAGCCATCATAGTCGAGGCTGGCGTCGTCGGTCACCAGCGCGAGGCGGTCGGGCTGGCGCCGCGCCCAATCGTCGATGACGTCGGCGAACAGCCGGCCCGGCAACGTCTCGATCCGCGCGGTCAGCTCGATCGCCTTCAGCCAGATCTTTGACGCCGAAGGCGCGCGCGCGGATTTGGCTTGCTCGATGACGCCGGTGGTCATGCCGTTCATTCTTTCGGCCGGTATCTGCTTGTTCCCGGCAGATTAGCCCGCGCGTCCTGCCCAGGTGTTAAGAGACAAGGTAAAACTGGGTTAGTGCGCGATTAACTCCGATCATCCTTTACCAAGCCGGCGGGAACGGCGTGCGGCTTGGCGCGATTCTTGCGATAGCAAAGCCACGATGCCGAGTGGGCATGCTTACCCTCTCGCGGGAGAGGTGAAGTAAGAGCGGGGGATGCAGATGATGATCACCAAGCGACATTTCCTACAGACCGCAGCCTGCGCCGCTGCGGCGCTTGCCGCGCCGCGTGCCTTTGCGCTGAGCAACCCGTCCTATCCCTCGCGCAGCGTCAAATGGGTGGTGCCTTATGCCCCCGGCGGCGCCACCGACGTGCTGTCGCGGCTGCTTTGCCAGCGCCTGTCGGACCGGCTCGGCCAGACCTTCGTCGTCGAGAATAAGCCCGGCGCCGGCAGCAATATCGGCACGCAGGCCGTGATCACCTCGGCCCCCGACGGCTACACGCTGCTCTTGACTTCGACGGCAAACGCCATCAACGCCTCGTTCGATCCGGCGCTGCCGTATGATTTCGCCAAGGGCATCGCGCCGGTCGCCGGTGTTGCGCGGATTCCGCTGGTACTGGTGGTCAACAACGATCTGCCGGTGAAGAGCGTTACCGATTTCATCGCCTACGCCAAGGCCAATCCCGGCAAGATGTCGATCGCCTCCTCCGGCATCGGCACCTCGCTGCATCTGTCCGGCGAATTGTTCAAGTCGCTCGCCGGCGTGCAGTTCACCCACGTGCCGTATCGCGGCTCCGCGCCGGGCCTGACCGACGTGATGAGCGGCCAGATCCAGGGCATGTTCGACAACGTCACGTCGTCATTCGAGCTGGTGCGCGCCGGCAAGCTGCGCGCGCTGGGCGTCACCACGCGCGAGCGCTCGGAGATTTTGCCCGACGTGCCGTCGATCGCGGACACGCTTGCCGGCTACGAGACGAGCTCGTTCTATGGCGTCGGCGCCCCGCACGATACACCGCGCGAGATCGTCGACCTGCTCAATCGCGAGATCGACGCCGCGCTTTCGGATGCCGAGATCAAGGCCCGCATCGCCGAGCTCGGCGCGATCCCGCTGCACGGCAACGCGACCGAGTTCGGCGGCATGCTGACCGCGGAGACCGATCGCTGGCGCAAGGTGGTGGAGCTGTCGGGGATCAAGAAAGAATAGCGCTAGCCGCTTCGCATCACGCCAAACGCGCAGCGGCAACCGACATCCGCCGCGCGGCACATCGTGGGCGTCAGTACACCTTCTTGTGGCGCTTGCGCGGCGCAGGCGGCGGCTCGTTGAAGGCGTAATAGGGATTGAGGTCACAGCTGGCGGACCGGCCCGAGGCCGAGACCCGGCACTGCGGCAGCGAGGTGAAGGAGCAATCGAAATAGTCTCCGCCACCGCCAAAGCCGCCGGAGGTAAACACGTGCATGCACACCGGGAAGCGCGGATCATAGGTCTGGGCGCTGGCATCTGCCGCGACGAACAGCGTCGCAATCGCGGTGAGGGTCAGGATCGGCAAGCGCATGGACACATCCTCGAATGGGTGGCGTCGGCGGATCTGATGCCGACGGCCTCCTATGGCACAACGCCACGCCGGAGGCGACTGTTCCTGGGGACAGTTGACGGCAAGGTGAGTGGCATCTGTGCGCGAACCGCGATCCATGATGATTTCCTCTCCCGGCCTCGCAAAGACCCCGAAGCGAGAGCAACATATGTGACTTAGGCCAACCAGTTTTCGACCTGCAAACCATGCACCCGATTGAACTCGCCCGTATTTGCAGTCACGACGATGGCACCCATCGCACGTGCATGGGCCGCGATAAGCAGGTCATTGCCGCCGATAATCGAGCCTGCCGCTTCAAGCGCCGAACGGATGCTACCGTACGCGACGTCAGCAGGAGCGCCGAGCGGCAGTACATCCATCTGCTCCAGCAGATCGTCGACGGCCGTTTTGAGCCTCAATGATCCGCTCTTGACACATCCGTAGCGAAGCTCTGCGGCAACAACAATGCTGGTACAAATGTTGGTGTCGCCGACAGCGTCAATTCGTTCGGCGACTCGTCCCTGAGGGTTCTTGATCAAATCGGATATGATGTTGGTGTCGAGCATATAGAGCGTCACAACGGCCTCTCCGGACTTGGCGCAGGATCATCAATTTCCGGGAAATCCTCGTCAACAGGCTTCATGGTTTTGAGCAGGGCCGAGAGCCCGCCTCCACCACTTTTGTCACCGAGTCCCTGGAGCACAAGGCGGTTCAACCTCACCGCAAACGCCGCCGGATCCTCCGGCAGCTCGCCATCCAGAATCTGCGCCTGTTCGAGCAGGAGCAGGCTGAGATCGTCGACCGTCTTCGAGCCGGCCTGCGCCCTGACGATCGCGGCGACCAGCGGGTGGCGCAGATTGATCTCCAGGATCGGCTTGGTGCGCATGCCGCGATTCTGCTGCGCCAAAATGCGCTCGAGCTCGCGGCTCGGACCCTGGCTGTCGGCGACGAGACACGAAGCCGAGCTGGTGAGGCGGGTCGAGGCCTTGACGTCGCTGACGCGCTCGCCGAGCGCGGCCTTGATCACCGCGATGATTGCGGCTTCATCCGCCTCGGGCTCGTCCTTCTTCGTCTCGTCCTTGTCGTCGACGCGCGGGATCAGGTCGAGATTGAGATCGCCCTGGCTCAGCGACTTCAGCGGCTTGCCTTCGAACTCGGTCGGCATCGAGGTCCAGAAGGCGTCGACGGGATCGGACAGCAACAGCACCTCGATGCCGCGTGCGGTCGCAGCCTCCAGCCGCGGATTGGATTTCAGTCGCTCGATGCTGTCGCCAACGAGATAATAGATCTCGGTCTGGTTCGGCTTGAAATCGGCGATGATGTCTTTCAGCGAGCGCTTCTCCCCCGTGGTGGTGGTGAAGCGCGACAGCGCCAGCAGCTTTTCGCGGCGCTCGAAATCCTCGTAGATACCCTCTTTCAGCACCGCGCCGAACGCATCCCAGATCTTGGCAAAATTCTCGGCGTCCTTCTCGGCGAGGCTTTCGAGCTCGTTGACGACGCGGGTCGCCACGGCTTTCCGGATCTGCACCAGCTGCGGATTGTTCTGGAGCATCTCGCGCGAGATGTTGAGCGGAAGATCCTCGCTGTCGACGACACCGCGAATGAAGCGCAAGTACCCCGGCAACAGATCGGCATCATCGGTGATGAAAACGCGGCGGACATAGAGCTTGACCCTCCCCTTGCGCGAGGGCTCGAACAGGTCGAACGGCTTGGTCGACGGCGCGAACAGCAGCACGGCGTAGGAATAGCGGCCCTCGGCGCGATAGTGCAGCGTCATCGCGGGATCGTCGAAGGCCGACGCGATCTGCTGATAGGCCTTCTTGTAGTCTTCCGTCGAAAGCTCGGATTTCGAGCGCTGCCACAGCGCGCTCGCCGAATTGATCTGGCGCGGCTCGCCCTCTTCCGGCACGAGCTCGATTGGGAAGAGAATGTTGTCTGAATAGGCGCCGACGATGCGCTCGATCTCGTAGGTCTCGAGATATTTTTTCGCATCGTCCTTCAGATGCAGGACGATCTCGGTGCCGCGCGTCACGAGCGCCGCATCCTCATCGCTGGCGCGCGCGATCTCGAAGCCGGAGCCACCGGAGGACGTCCAGGTCCAGACGTCGCTCTCGCCGGCGCGGCGGCTGATGACGACGATCTTCTCGGCGACCATGAAGGCGGAGTAGAAGCCGACGCCGAATTGGCCGATCAGGCCGAGGCCATCCTTGGCCTCCTTCAGCTTCGAGACGAACGCCTTGGTGCCGGAGCGGGCAATAGTGCCGAGATGGTCGATCAGCTCCTGCCGCTCCATGCCGATGCCGTTGTCGGCGATGGTGAGCGTTCCGGCCGCCTTGTTGGGGATAATCCGGATCTTGAGCGCGTCGCCCTCGCCCAGCAGGGCTGGATTGGCGATCGCCTCGTAGCGCAGCTTGTCGCAAGCATCCGAGGCGTTGGAGATCAGCTCGCGCAGGAAGATGTCGGTCTCCGAATAGACCGAATGCACCATCAGGTGCAGAAGCTCGGAAACCTCGGCCTGGAAGGGCTGCGTATGCGCAGCCGTATCGGTCGTCGTCATGCGTTTACCCGGTCAAATCGAAAGAGAGGAACCCGGGATATAACGCGATGGGAGGGGGGATCAAGTGGACGTAAAAAGCCGCCGTCCCGGGGGGAGGGCGGCTTCGTCCTGAGGTCCGTGTAATCAGGTCACGCAGCGGCCAGGCTGGAGCAGTTTTGCGATTTCGGTGAGCGAGCTGACCATCGGCTCGCAGGCGATCGTCGGCCGGCCGCGGCCTGGCTTCTGCATCAGCGGAGCCGGCTTGGCGTTGCCGGTTTCGATCAGCGCAGGCAGGCGCAGCAGCACCGACGTATCGGCGAGGTCGTTGAGCCGCATCGAGACGGTGCGGGTCGGAACCTCGGCAGGTTTCAATTCCGCCAGCCGATCGGCCTTGCCGGCGCGGTTGACGACATGGCCGGGCTTCTCGGAAACCGCCTGCCAGCGGCCGGAAAGATCATGGCCGGAAGCCAGTTGCGCAGCGCCCAGCGCGACCATGATCGCGGCGGCACCCAAAAATGCCTTGCTAATCTGTGACATGGCTGTTGATCCCTCGCCCCATGGCGATCGCGGGAACAACGCTGGTGACGGACCGGGAGTTCTCGCTGGTTAAGATCACTTAACCGTGTGCGCGAAATGCATCGGCCGGCGAAAAATTTCACAACAGCCTGGAACGACTCCCGCGCCTGCGAGTCGTCTCAGCAGCCGGCTATTCCCCCCTGCCCCATAAGCCGGCGACGTAGGGCGCGACTGTGGTGATGCCAGTCGCGCCTTACTTTTGTCTGGGGACAACACCCACCTGCTGCAAACGGCGACAGCCGCACGGCGACAAAGGCATGCGTTTCCGGGAGTTCCGGAGCGACGCCCTTGGTCCGCTGCACCGCCCTTGCGTAGTCAGCTGCATCAAGAGAAAATACACGCACCGATCGACGGCGCCCCAGAGGCTGCCAACTCATTCTCGGCACCTGCATGCTGCCATTACGTTCGGCATTCAGCTCCGAGGCCCCAGTTCGAAAATCAGTTTTGACAGAGTTATTGAAGAGGAATGGATATTTAGGCCCGTGAGTGCTCGCGAAGAAAGCATCAAACTTACCGCCAATTTCTGTAATACCGTAGGGGGTGGATTTATCGTCACCGGAGCCCTCGGGCCGCTCGTCACGTTCCTTTACGGCGACCTGTTCCAGCATGCCGATCCCGCGCTGGTCTTCGTGGGCGGCCTCATTTGCGTGTTTCTAGGAGGAAGCCTACATTTGGTCGGTAAGAGCCTTTTGGGAGCTCTCGATGATTAACGCCGCCGTTGCTTTTGGCATGCCGATAATCGGATTTGCTGTTACGGCCGCAATAGCCTGGGCTACGGCCAGGGCTTATCGCGTGGTGCCACACGGAGAATCCCAACAAGTCGCGGCGCAGCGGGAAGAATTGGCGACGAAGAGATTCAGAGCCAGTGGCCGCATCACCGCGCGATTTTTGGGGCGTTTTGACGCAGATCGATAGCGTGCATTCGGCGCACGGCGCCGAACTCCTATCTGGGCTTTGTCAGTCCACCATCTTCCCCGCCAGCCAATCCCGCCCCTCGCCATAGAGCTTCTCGACCTCGGCGCCGGTCAGGCCCGGCATGTCGCGCTTGACCTTGTAGCCGATCAGCTCCTGCATGTAGGCGAGGTGGCGGTAGCCTTCGGGGAGTACGGCGAGCGCCTTCTGGTCGAGGCGAAGCATCGCGGCAGGGTCGACCGGGTCAATCCGGTCCTTCTCGTAGATCGGCTGGCGGCGGACGATGCCCCACGCGCCCTGCCGCTTCTCCAGGAAATCGTAGAACCGACCGGTGCAGACGACGTCACAGAGCACGTCATGCACGCTTGCGCGCTGCGAGATCGTCATCTTGGTCTGCGCAATGGCGCGCGCGCCGGCAAGATCGATGCTGGTGCCGCCGAGGAAATGCAGGATGCGCACGCCTTTGGCAAACCCCTCCTGACTGACGCGAATGAAATCCCGCGCCGGCCCCTGAAACCAGGTGGCGGACATCCAGCCCTCCTCGTGCCAGACGGTGGCAAATCGCTCCCAGTTCCCGGCATCGCGCCACACCGCCCAGTTCTCGACGAGGTCGCGGATGGCGAGGCGATCGAGCAACGTCTGGTCCATGAACAGATCTCCGGTTGGGGCCGCAACATGGCCATCGCAGGAGGTATGGGCGGCGAAGTCGACAGCCGTCAAGTTGGCCAAGAAAAATCCGGCGCACCTTGCGGTACGCCGGATCAGATCATCATCAGCCGAATGTCAGGCCGTCGGCGCCTTTATCGGGCCGCAGGCGCCTCTGTCAGGCCGCGGGCGCTTTGGGCGCACGGTTGCGCGAGTTGCGCTGGAAGAACAGCGCCTGGCTTGCCACCGCTGACACCATGGCAGGCTGGAACGGCTTTGAGATCAGGAATGCCGGCTCCGGCCGCTCGCCGGTGAGGAAGCGCTCGGGATAGGCGGTGATGAACACCACCGGCACCTCGAAGGTCCGGAGCAGCTCGTTGACGGCATCCAGCCCCGACGAGCCGTCGGCGAGCTGGATGTCGGCGAGGATCAGGCCGGGCCGCCTGTTCTTGGCCAGCGCCACCGCGTCCGCATGTGTGCGCGCGACGCCGACGACGTTGTGGCCGAGATTCTTCACCAAGCTCTCGAGATCCATGGCGATGAAGGTCTCATCCTCGATGATCAGCACATCGGTGGCGATCTCGGCGGCCATCTCACGCCCGGCGGCGTCGGCCAGCCGCCGCGTCTCGGCGACGTCGGAGCCGAGCACGAAGGCGACTTCCTCTTCCGAGAATCCCTCGAGCGAGAGCAGCAGGAACGCCTGCCGCGGCAACGGCGTGATGTTGGACAGCCGCCGCTCCGGCGGCATCGGCAGCGTCGCCACCTCGGCGTCGTCATTGACGGACACCGAATTCCAGATCTGGGTGAATAGCCGGAACAGGCCGGCGCGCGGTCCGTGGCTCTCGTCGAGCACCGACGGATCCCCGAGCATGGCTTCCAACATGGCTGCGACATAGGCGTCGCCGGAGGCCTGGTTGCCGGTCAGGGCACGTGCATACCGGCGCAACAACGGCAAATGCTCAGCAACAAGCTGTGAACGGGACATCCCCACTCCATTCATCTTTGGGCCAACCTTGAAGAACCAGGCGTCACGAGGGGAGGCCCGGGTTCCCCTGCTGGGGCTGAAGACGCTTGAGGATACAAAAAGTTCCCTGCGGGGCGGAACTTTTTGTCTTACCTGGAATTGAACTCGTCCAGGGAACGGCTCCCGGTTGAGAAAACTTCTCTATTTTGCAGTCACTTAACTCGGGGAAACGTGGAACAGGTCATGAAAGATCTCAAGTCTCAAGCCAGCAAAAGCACGACCCCCGGCAAGGGAGGCCTCACTCCGGAGATTCAATCCCGGATCGGCCATCAATTGCGCGCCATGTACGACGACGTCGTACGTCAGGGGGTTCCCGACCGGTTCGCGGAACTGATCAAGAAACTTGATGCGCCGGGAGGTCCTCCCCAGGATCAGGGCAATGGGGGATCCAACGATAACAATGGGAGGGACTAATGCCTCTCACGAATTCCCTACGTGACGACATCCTGGCGGCCGTGCCGAGCCTGCGCGCGTTCGCCATCTCGCTCAGCGGCAATGCGGACCGCGCCGACGATTTGGTTCAGGAGACGCTGTTGCGCGCGCTCGCCAACATCGACTCGTTCCAGCCCGGCTCCAACCTGCCGGCGTGGCTGTTCACGATCCTGCGCAACCTGTTCCGCTCCGACTATCGCAAGCGGCGGCGGGAGGTCGAGGATGCCGAAGGCAACTACGCCAAGACGCTGAAGACGCAGCCGGCGCAGAACGCGCACCTCGAATTCGAGGAGTTCCGCACCGCGCTCGACAAGCTTCCGCAGGATCAGCGCGAAGCCTTGATCCTGGTCGGCGCCTCCGGCTTCTCCTATGAGGACGCGGCCTCGATTTGCGGCTGCGCGGTCGGCACCATCAAGAGCCGCGTCAACCGTGCGCGCTCGAAGCTCGCAGCGCTGCTCTATG
Source organism: Bradyrhizobium commune (assembly GCF_015624505.1). NCBI lineage: Bacteria > Pseudomonadati > Pseudomonadota > Alphaproteobacteria > Hyphomicrobiales > Nitrobacteraceae > Bradyrhizobium > Bradyrhizobium commune. The sequence goes on from NZ_CP061379.1 coordinate 6,980,600, forward strand.
TCGACGGCGCCGAGGATTTTGGGCCCGACGAGACCGTGCGTGCTGTGATCGGCGGCAGCGGCGGATAGCGCGTCAATCGACCCTGGCGACAGCTGCGAAGGCGGCCGTTCACGCGGCCGTCTTTGCGCACGTCTGATCACGCCTCGACGAACGTCACCGTGTCGGCGAGGCTCGCGCGCGAGGTGCGGTAGCTGTTGACCTTGTGGGCGTGGTCCGCATAGCCGAACGAGATGCCGCAGACGACACGGCGGTCGTCGGGCAGATTGAAGTGGCGGCGGATCAGCCCGGAATGGCGCGCCAGCGCGGCCTGCGGAATGGTGCCGAGCCCGAGCGCCTGTGCGGCCAGCATGAAATTCGAGACATAGGCACCGCAATCGATCGCGCCGTAGATGCCGAGCGGCTCGTTGGTGTGAATGATCGCGACATGCGGCGCGCCGAAGAAATTGTAGTTCTCCAGCGCCTGCTTGGCGTAGCCCGTCTTGTCGCCGCGCGGAATGCCGAGTGTGTTGTAGAGCTGAAAGCCGCTCTCGCGGCGACGCTCGAGATAGACGCCAGCATATTCGCGCGGCGGGGTGAAGTCGTAATCGTCGCCGAGCCCGCCTGACGCTTCCTTGTAGATCAGCTGGCGAAAACGCTCCTTGGCCTCACCGCTGGCGATGACGACCTGCCACGGCTGGCTGTTGCACCAGGACGCCGTGCGCTGCGCCGTCGTCAGCACATGCTCGATGGTGGCGCGGTCGACTTCCTTAGGCAGGAAGGCACGAACGGAATAGCGCTCGTTGAGGAGCTCTTCGAGCACGCCGATGCGGTCGTTCTGGTTGACTTGTGCGTCCATGGATCAGCTCGCAATCTTTCTTCGTAGGGTGGGCAAAGGCGCGCCAGCGCCGTGCCCACCAACAATCTCACCCGGCGCATCTGAATATGGTGGGCACGCTTCGCTTTTGCCCACCCTACCGATACTAGCGCCCCTTGGTCGGGATCTTGTTATACGGCACATCCTTGTCGACACGGATGTCGCCCGGCAGGCCCAGCACCCGCTCGGCGATGATGTTGCGCAAGATCTCGTCCGTTCCGCCGGCAATCCGCATCGAGGGCGAAGACAGCAGCATCTGCTGGAACTGGCCGTGCACGGTCTCCTCATCGCTGCCTGCGAGAACACCGGCCGCGCCCTGGAGGTCCATCGCGTAAGTCGCGATATCCTGGAGCATCATGCCCGAGACCAGCTTTCCGATGGAGTTCTCCGGACCCGGACGCTCGCCCTTCGACAGCGCCGAGATCGCGCGGTAGCTGGTGTATTTCAGCCCGCTCGATTTCACCGCCCAGCTCGCAAGCTTGGAGCGAACCGCGGGATCGTCGATCGCGAGCCCGTCCTCCAGCATCAGGTTGGAGCAGAACTCGAACATCTCGGGGACGCCGGTCGCAAGCCGCGAGCCGATCGACATGCGTTCGTTCATCAGCGTGGTCAGCGACACGCTCCAGCCCTCGCCGACGGCACCGAGACGTTGGCTGTCGGGGATCACCACATCGGTGAAATAGACCTCGTTGAACTCCTGCATGCCGTTGGCCTGCTTGATCGGCCGTACCTCGACACCCGGGCTCTTCATGTCCAGGAAGAACATGGTGAGGCCCTTGTGCTTGGGCACATTCGGATCGGTGCGCGCAATCAACAGGCCGAAGTCGGAATAATGCGCGCCCGAGGTCCAGATCTTCTGGCCGTTGACGACCCAATTGTCGTCTTTCTTCTCCGCGCGCGTGCGCAGGCCCGCGACGTCGGAGCCGGCCGACGGCTCCGAGAACAGCTGGCACCAGATCTCCTCGCCCGAGGCGAGCTTCGGCAGATAGCGGCGCTTGGCGTCCTCGCTGCCCCAGGCCATCACGGTCGGACCGCACATGCCCTCGCCGATCTGGAACGGCTGTGTCAGCTTGCCATAGACGCCTTCCTCCTGCTGCCAGATCACGCGCTCGATCGGCGTGGCGCCACGGCCGCCATATTCCTTCGGCCAGTGCAGGCAGGCCCAGCCGCCCGCGGCCTTCTTCTTCTGCCAGGCCTTGCCGACCTCCACCATGTCGTGCTTGGCGAGCCTGATGCGGCCGAGCGAGGATTTTGACAGCTCCTGCTCGAACTCCTTCGGCGCGTTGGCGGCGACCCATTTGCGCGCGGTCTCGCGGAACGCAGCTTCCTGCGGCGTATCGTCGAAATTCATGGCGGACCTCTACCCTCTTCCCTTGGTCGGGATCTTGTTGAACGGCACGTCCTTGTCGACACGGATATCGCCGGGCAGGCCCAGCACCCGCTCGGCGATGATGTTGCGCATGATCTCGTCGGTGCCGCCTTCGACGCGCGTGCCGGGCGCACGCAGCAGCATCGCCTGGAAGCGGCCGGCAACTTCGGCGTCCTCAGGGCCGCTGACGACGCCGGCGGCACCTTGCAGGTCGAGCGCGTAGGTCGCGACATCCTGGATCATCGAGCCCGCCACCAGCTTGCCAATGGAATTCTCGGGCCCCGGACGCTCGCCCTTCGACAGCGCCGAGATCGCGCGCATGCTGGTGTAGCGCAGGCCGCTCGCCTTCACTGCCCAGCTGGCGAGTTTTGAGCGTACCGCGCGGTCCTCGATCGCGGGGCCATCCTCCAGCATCAGGCTGGTGCAATATTCGAACAGCTCCGGAAAGCCGGTCGACACGCCCGCGCCGATCGACATGCGCTCGTTCATCAGCGTGGTCAGCGAGACGTTCCAGCCATCACCGACCTCGCCCAGGCGCTGATGATCGGGGATGCGCACGTTGGTGAAATAGACCTCGTTGAAGTCGGAGGCGCCGCTCGCCTGCTTGATCGGCCGGACCTCGACACCCGCGCTCTTCATGTCCAGGAAGAACATGGTGAGGCCCTTGTGCTTGGGCACGGTTGGATCGGTGCGGGTGAGCAGGATGCCGTAGTCGGAATAATGTGCCCCCGAGGTCCAGATCTTCTGGCCGTTGATGACCCAGTCGTCGCCATCCTTCTCGGCGCGCGTACGCAAGCCTGCGACGTCGGAACCGCCGGCCGGCTCGGAGAACAGCTGGCACCACACCTTTTCGCCGGAGGCAAGCGGCGGCAGATAGTTGCGCTTATGCTCCTCGCGCGCGAACGCCATCATGGTCGGCCCGCACATGCCGTGGCCGATGATGAACATATGGGAGAGTTTTCCGAACGCGCCCTCTTCCTGCTGCCAGATCACGCGCTCGATCGGCGACGAGCCGCGGCCGCCATACTCCTTCGGCCAGTGCAGGCAGGCCCAGCCCGAATCGGCCTTCTTCTTCTGCCAGGCCTTGGCGACCTCGAGAATGTTGGCGTTCTTCAGCTGGGTGCGGCCGAGCGAGGACTTTTGCAGTTCCTCTTCATACGGCTTGGGCGCGTTGGCCGCGATCCACGCGCGCGCGGTTGCGCGGAATTCGGCCTCTTGCGGGGTGTCGTCGAAATTCATGACGCGATCCTTCGCTTACGCCGCGTTCTTCTTGCGCATGCGGTCGATCAGCTGGTCTTCCCAATAGGTGAGGCTGCCGAGGCCGAGCGCCATGGCGTTGGCGCGGCGGTAGTACATGTGACAGTCGAACTCCCAGGTGAAACCCATGCCGCCGTGAACCTGGATGTTGTTCTTGGCGCAGTGCTGGAACGCCTGTGTCGCGCTGATGCGCGCCGCGGCGGCGGCTTCCGGCAATTCGGCCGCGTTGGTCGAGAGCGCCCAGGCGCCGTAATAGCTGTTGGAGCGCGCCAGCGTCGCCGCGACATACATGTCGGCGAGCATGTGCTTCACCGCCTGGAACGAGCCGATCTGGCGGCCGAAAGCGATGCGGTCGAGCGCGTAGTCGCGGCCCATCTCCAGCGCGCGATCGGAGCCACCAACCTGCTCGAAGGCACAGAGCACCGCGGCGCGGTCGAGCACTTGGGTGAGGATGCTCCAGCCATCGCCGGCAGCGCCCAGCGGCTCGGCCTTGCAGTCCCTGAAGGTCAACTCAGCCTGGCCGCGGGTCGGATCGAGATTGGTGAGGCTTTTCACCTCGACGCCGCCGGCCTTGATGTCGACCAGGAACAGCGAGATGTCGCTCTCGCGTCCGCTTGAGCCCGTGCGCGCGGCAACCACCGCAAAATCGGCGATCGCGCCATCAGCCACCGGCTTCTTGACGCCGTTGAGCACGCCGTTCGAAGCCGTGAGCTTGATGGCCTTCGGCGACGGATTTCCCTTCCCTTCGAACAGCGCCAGCGTACCGATCGCCTCGCCCGAGGCGATCGCCGGCAGCCACTTCTTCTTCTGCGCGTCACTGCCCGCGATCAGCAGCGCCTCGGCAGCAAGATAGACAGTCGAGGAAAACGGCACCGGCGCATTCGCCCGGCCCATCTCTTCCGCGATCACACAGAGCTCAAGATGGCCCGCACCCGCGCCGCCGAATTCTTCCGGGATTGCGACGCCGAGAAAGCCCATCTCGGCGAGGCCTTTCCAGAGCTCCTTGTCGTAGGGCGCCTTGCCGTCGAGCACGATTCGCACCGCCTTCGGCGAGCACTTTTCGGCAAGGAATTTGCGCGCCTGATCGCGGAGCTGCTTCTGGTCGTCGGAGAAATCGAAGTTCATGGCGCGTGTCCGTGTTGATGATGTTGATTAATTGAGAACGATGACGTCCTGGTCCGGCTTGTCGGCATAGAGCCGCTCGACCAGCGCAGCGCGACGTTCGAGGCTCGCGCGCTGGTTGATGTAGCCTTTGTCGGTCAGCTCATTGCCGTCGATCGAGGGCGGCTCGACCATCAACATTGCGCGGGCGATGACGCGGCTGCTGGCGCCCCCACATTCTCTGTTATGCGCTTCGAGCCCCCGCCTGAAACAGGCGATCACCTCGGGGTGCTTCACCGCGTCCTCGAAACTCAGCTCGGGATTGCCGACAAGCTGGCGGCACGCATGCAAATTGGGCCAGGCGAGCAGACCGATCGAGCATTGATCCTGCCCGGCCACCAGCGCGTCATGCACGACGGGTGTCGCAGCCGCGATCGCATCGGTGCGGAGCGAGCCGACATGGACGAAGGTGCCGGTGGTGAGCTTGAAGTCCTCGACGACGCGGCCAGCAAAGATGATGCCCTTAACTGGATCGCTGTCGTCGACGAACATGCCGGCATCGCCGATGCAGTAGAAACCTTCCTCGTCGAACATCTTCTTGGTGAGATCGGGCTGGCCGAAATAGCCGGGCGTGACGTTGACGCCGCGCAGGCGCAGCTCGTATTTCGAGCCGCACGGCACCATCTTCAATTCGACGCCGGGGAACGGCAGGCCGATCAGGCCGACGCGCTCGGTGTCCCAATAGGTGCCGGTCGAGGTCGGCGAGGTCTCGGTCGAGCCCCAGCCGGTGTAGAATACGATGCGCTCGCCGGTGGTCTTCACAGCGAGCGCCTGCATGCGGTCGTAGAGATCGTCGGGCAGCCGCGCACCGCCATAGGCCATGATCGAGAGGTTCTTGAAGAAGGAACGGCAGAGCGCGTCGTCCTTCTCCATCGCCGCCGCAAGCGCCGCATAGCCGGCCGGCACGTTGGCGTAATAGGTCGGCGAGATCTCGCGGAGATTTCTGATGGTCTCTTCCAGCTGGCCCGGCATCGGCCGGCCGTCGTCGATATAGAGCGTGCCGCCATCGACCAGCACCGGATGGAACGCGGCATTGCCGCCCATGGTGTGATTCCACGGCATCCAGTCCAGCACGACCGGCAGCGGGCCGCCCGCCGTGCGCGGCCGCACCTGCATCATCATCGCCGCGTTGGCGCACATCATCTTCTGTGTATTGATGACGGCCTTGGGCATGCCGGTCGAACCGGAGGTGAACAGCAACTTGCCGACGGTGTCGGGGGTGATCTTCGCGACCGAGTCCTCGACGTCCTTCGTCACCGACGTCGCCGCAAGCTCGGCAAAGCTGACGCTCTTGATGCCGTCGCAGGGTCGCGCGACGTGAACGACGGTGACGCCGGAGAGGTCGAGTGCCTTCAGCGCCTTCTCGAAAGTGGGGCCGTCCTGCACCATCACCACGGCCGGCTTGATCAGGTCGAACAGATATTTCAGCTTGACGTGATCGTGACTCATCAAGGAGTAGGCCGGCGACACTGGCGCGGCCGGGACGCGCGCCTGCATCGCGGCCTGCGTCATCAAGGCATGCTCGATCGAGTTGCCCGAGAGGATCGTGACCGGGCGTCCCTCGAGCTTGAGATCGAGCAGCGCCTGCGTCAGCGCATCCACAGTGCGCTTGGCTTCGCCATACGAGACCTTGCGCCACTCGCGGTTCGGACCGCCGCGCTGCGCCAGCCAGATGCGCTCGGGCGCTTGCTTCGCCCATTTCGCGAGCGAGGCTGGCAAGTGCTTCTCGTAGGCTTGCAGCGGAATGCGCGACTTCAGCACCACCGTGCCGTCGGCGCGGCGCTCGACGTCGATGTCACGCGCGAGCCACTCGACCTTGCGAAAGGCGGGCTTCGTCATCACCGCCGCCGCGCTTCCACTCATTTTGCGTCTCCCGGAATTATCGTCCTTTGCGGATCATTCTCGTTTCAGCGCCTGATATAGACAGGCTTTCGCTTCTCAAGGAAGGCCCTGATGCCCTCCGAAAACTCCTCGGCGCGGCTGCACAGGACCTGGTTGCGATCCTCCATCGCGATCGCCGCTTCCAGCGATCCGGCATCGACGCTCATGTTGAGACATTCTTTCGACAGCCGCAATCCGACGGGCGAGGCCGTGATCATCGCATCGATGTAGGGCTCGGCTGCATTATCGAGCTTGTCTTCGTCGACGACCTCCGAGACCAGACCGACCGCAAGCGCGCGTTCGGCACCGATGAAGCGCCCCGTCAAAATCAGCTCGGACGCCACAGAGACGCCGACGAGCCGCGGCAGAAAATAGCTGGTGCCGATGTCGCAGCCGCCAAGCCCGAGCTTGATGAAGGCGCAGTTCATCCGCGCGGACCTCGTGGCGATGCGGATGTCGGAGGCGAGCGCCAGCGCAAAGCCGCCACCGGCCGCGGCCCCCTGCACCAGCGCCAGGATCGGCTGCGGACAGCGCCGCATCAGCATCACGATGTCGGCGATGCGGCGTTGTGAGTCCAGCGACTCCGTGACCCCCGGCGGCTCCTGCTGCCCGGCCCGGCGCGCCATTGCGGCCTTGAGGTCGAGGCCAGCGCAAAAATTCTTGCCGGCGCCCCTGAGCACGACGACGCGCGTGTCGCGGTTGCGCTGGAGGCCCTGGAAATAGGCGTTGAGCGCATCGACCAGCGCGGGATCGAGCGCATTGAGACTGTCGGGACGATTGAGCGTCACCCGGTCGACGCCGTCGTGATGCTCGATCAGCAGCGGTTGGGACATGGAGTGCTCCTGCGTCCGCGCTTGAGGTGGCGGCTATTGCGCCCTCTCCCCTTGTGGGAGAGAGCATGTACGTCGCTGACCAAGACCTCGCTTGGGTGCGGGGTCTGTCTCCGCGGAGAGAACCCCTCGTCCGGCGCGCTACGCGCGCCACCTTCTCCCACAAGGGGAGAAGGAAGAAAGCGCCTTACCGCGGCGCCATGCGGATTGCGCCGTCGAGACGGATCGTCTCTCCGTTCAGCATCGGGTTCTCGACGATGTGCACGGCGAGCGAACCGTATTCATTGGCATCGCCGAGGCGCGCGGGATGCGGCACCTGGGCGCCGAGGCTCTTGCGCGCCTCTTCGTTCAGACCCATCAGCAGCGGCGTCAGGAACAGGCCGGGCGCGATGGTGTTGACGCGGATCTTCTGGCTGGCGAGATCGCGCGCGGCCGGCAGGGTGAGGCCGACGACGCCGCCCTTTGAGGCCGAATAGGCGATCTGGCCGATCTGGCCCTCATACGCCGCGACCGAAGCCGTGTTGATGATGACGCCGCGCTCTTCACCGATCGGCTCGATCGTGACGAGCCGCTCGGCGAACAGCCGCAGGCAGTTGAACGTGCCGATCAAATTGACGTTGATGATGCGGGCAAACTTCGCCAGCGGATAGACACCGTCCTTGCCGACGATGCGCTGCGAGCCGCCAATGCCGGCGCAGTTCATCAGCACGCGCGCGACGCCGTGCGCAGCTTCGGCCTTGGCGATCGCAGCCTTGATGCCGTCCTCGTCGGTGACGTCTGCATGAAGGGCGACGCCCTTCACTTCCGCGGCGACTTTCTCGGCGTTTTCCTTGCTCTGGTCGATCACGCCGATCTTGGCGCCCTTGGCGGCCATGGCGCGGGCGGTCGCGGCGCCGAGGCCCGAACCACCGCCGGTGATGAGAACGGCTACGTCTTTCAGCTGCATCGTGAACTACCTTTCCTTGGGCGTTTCTTCTCTAGACTTGAAGAGTCTTGGCCGGATTATCCGGCCGCGGCAGCTTCCTCGGCTTGCGTGAGGATGCCGCCGCAGATCAGCGTTTCCATGTGCTTGATGTATTGCCGGCAGACTTCGTCGGTGACCGGGCCGACGCCGGTCGCGCGAGACATCGCGTGCCGGCCGAAGAACAGGTGATCGCAGGCACCGATCAAGCTGGTGTAGAACAGCACCGCATCGGTCTGGCGGAACTCGCCGCGGCTGACGCCCTCGGCGAGCAGGCGACGGTGAAAGTCCAAGAGCGGCGCGACGAAGAACTTTGAGACTTCGTCCGCTGAGCCCGCAACGCTTTCGTGCAGCAGATAATGGATCAGCCGGTTCATGTAGGGGAACCGGTAATAGGCGCGAATGATGCCGCCGATATGGAGCTTCAGTTTCGCGGTCGGCGTGATCGGCTGCGCCAGCAGATATTCGAGATTGGACAGTTCCGTCCCCGCGTCGCGCTCGAGCAGCGCCAGCAGCAGGCCGTCCTTGTTGCCGAAGTGATATTTGACCAGTGCGGCGTTGGCGCCTGACTTCTGGGCGATGTCGGAGAGCGAGATCTCGATCGAGGAGCGTTCGATCATCAGCTCGCTCGCGGCCACGAGCAATTTCTCTGCCGTGGAATTTTTTCCGCTGGGGAGCCTGTTCGGTACGCTGGTAGTCACGGAGATCCCTGTTCTCGCCGCCTGAACGGGGCGCAGATAAGCCGAAGCAGCGCCTCCCCACAAGAGTTAATTGATCGATTGACTAAACGATCTCTCGTCCCTTAAATCCGCCCCCGACAAACCCAACGCGATACAGAACAATCCAGGGAGAGACCGAAATGGCCGAGGCTTACATCGTCGCCGCCGCGCGTACCGCCGGCGGGCGCAAGGGGGGCCGCCTCGCCGGCTGGCATCCGGCCGATCTCGCCGCGAAGGTGCTGGACGAGCTGGTCGATCGCACCAAGGTCGATCCGGCCCAGGTCGAGGACGTGATCATGGGCTGCGTGATGCAGGTCGGCGAGCAGTCCAACAACGTCGCGCGCAACGCGATCATGGCCTCGAAACTGCCGGAGAGCGTGCCAGGCACCTCGATCGACCGCCAGTGCGGCTCCTCGCAGCAGGCGCTGCACTTTGCAGCCCAAGCCGTGATGTCCGGCACGATGGACGTCGTGATCGCCGCCGGCGTGGAATCGATGACGCGCGTGCCGATGGGCCTGTCATCGCAGCTCCCGGCCAAGAACGGCTTTGGCAATTACAAGAGCCCGGGCATCGAGCATAAATATCCGAACATCGTGTTCAGCCAGTTCACCGGCGCCGAGATGATGGCCGAGAAGTACGGCCTCTCCAAGGACGACCTCGACGAATATTCCTACAACAGCCATCAGCGCGCGATCGCGGCGACGCAAGCCGGTCACTTCAAGAAGGAGATCGTGCCGCTCGAGATCACCCGCGCCGACGGCAGCAAGGACACCCACCACATCGACGAGGGCATCCGCTTCGATGCCACGCTCGACGGCATCAAGGGCGTCAAGCTGATCGCCGAGAACGGCAAGCTGACCGCGGCGAGCGCCAGCCAGATCTGCGACGGCGCCTCCGGCGTCATGGTTGTCAACGAGCGCGGCCTCAAGCAGCTCGGCCTCACACCGCTCGCGCGCATCCACCACATGACCATGATGGGCGGCGACCCCGTGATCATGCTCGACGCCCCACTGCACGCTACCAAGCGTGCACTCGAGAAAGCCGGCATGACGATCGGCGACATCGACCTGTTCGAGGTCAACGAGGCCTTTGCGTCGGTGCCGACCGGCTGGCTGAAGACCACCGGCGCCGATCCGGAACGTCTCAACGTCAATGGCGGTGCCATCGCGCTCGGCCACCCGCTCGGCGGCTCCGGCACCAAGCTGATGACGACGCTGGTCCACGCCCTGCACCAGCGCGGCAAGCGCTACGGTCTCCAGACCATGTGCGAAGGCGGCGGCATGGCGAATGTGACCATCGTCGAGCGGCTGTAAGAAAAACAAAGGCGAGTTGTGAATGGCGAGTAGCGAATGGTGAGTAGGCGAAGAGCAGTTTGCTCTTCTTCCCTATTCGCCATTCGCTACTCGCCATTCGCGTTTTGAGGAAACGTCATGACGCACCCCTCCATCCACGCCCGCAACGCGCCCGACAAGATCGCCTACCAGATGGCCGGCACCGGCAAGGCGATCACCTATCGCGAGCTCGACGAGCTCTCCAACCAGGGCGCGCAGTTGTTCCGCTCGCTCGGCCTGAAGGCCGGCGATCACATCGCGCTGTTGATGGAGAACCGCCTCGCCTTCATGGAGATCTGCTGGGCCGCGCAGCGCAGCGGGCTCTATTACACCGCGATCAGCCGCTATCTGAAGCAGGACGAGATCGATTACATCATCGCCGATTGCGGCGCCAAGGTCGTGATCACCACGCCGAAATGCGCCGACCAGATCAAGGGCCTGATCAAGGGCACCGCCGGCGAACCGATCTTCTATATGGTCGATGAGCCCCTGCCCGGCTTCCGCTCCTACGACAAGGAAGCCGCCACGCAACCGGTGACGCCGATCGCGGACGAGGTCGCCGGCTACGACATGCTGTATTCGTCGGGCACGACCGGCCGGCCCAAGGGCATCAAGAAGGCGTTCGAGGGCAACAAGATCGACGTGCCGAACGCGTTCCTGCGCGTGCTCTGCGCCGACATGTGCGGCATGAATGCGGAGAGCACCTATCTATCGCCGGCGCCGCTCTATCACGCCGCGCCCCTGCGCTTCAACATGATGGCGATCGTGCTTGGCGGCACCTCCATCATCATGGAGCATTTTGACACCGAGGAGTTTCTAAAACTCGTGGAGAAATACAAGGTCACGCAATCGCAGCTGGTGCCGACCATGTTCGTTCGCATGTTGAAGCTGCCGGACGATGTGCGCGCGAAGTACAACGTGTCCACGCTCAAAGGCGCGATCCACGCCGCCGCGCCTTGCCCGGTCGACGTCAAGGCAAAGATGATCGAATGGTGGGGACCGATCCTGATCGAGTATTACGCGGGCTCGGAAGGCAACGGCGTCACCGTCTGCAATTCGCAACAATGGCTGGAGCATCGCGGCAGTGTCGGCCGCGCCGTGGTCGGCAAGATCAAGATCCTGGACGAGAACGATGAGGAGCAGCCGGTGGGCGAGATCGGTACGGTCTATTTCGCCGACGCACCTGCGTTCACCTATCACAATGACCCCGAGAAGACGAAGAAGGCGTATAACGCCAAGGGATGGTCGACGCTCGGAGACGTCGGCTATCTCGACAAGGACGGCTTCCTGTTCCTCACCGACCGCAAGTCTTACATGATCATCTCGGGCGGGGTGAACATTTACCCGCAGGAGACCGAGGACGTGCTGATCACCCACCCCGAGATCGCCGACGTCGCCGTGTTCGGCGTGCCGAACGAGGAGATGGGCGAAGAGGTGAAGGCGGTGGTGCAGCCGCACGACATGAAGCGCGCGGGCAAGGAACTCGAAGCCGATCTGATCGCCTACTGCAAGACGCGCCTCTCCGCGATCAAGTGCCCGCGCTCGGTCGATTTCGAAGCCGAGCTGCCGCGCACGCCGACCGGCAAGCTGGTGAAGCGCCATTTGCGCGACCGGTATTGGCCGAAGGCCGCGGCGAAGATTTAGGGCCTCAATCGAACAGGCTCGGCGTGTGATTGACGATCGCGCCCTCGATCTCGAGCATCTTCAGCTTCGTCACCACCCCGCCATTCGCCGAGAAGCCGCCGGGCTTGTTGCCGGCCGCGAGCACGCGGTGGCAGGGCACGACGATCGGGCACGGGTTGTGCCCGAGCGCCTGGCCGACATCGCGCGACAGCTCAACACCGCCGAGGCGCTTTGCGATGTCGCCATAGGTCATGGTCTTGCCGGGCGGAATGGTGCGCGCGATCGCGTAGACGCCGCGGTTGAAGTCGGGCACGCCGTCGAGATCGAGCGGAATGTCGGTGAGGTCATCCGGCTCGCCCGCGAGCAACTTGATGATGCGGTCGATCACCTGCCGCACCTCGGCAGTAGGCTCGGCCTCGGTGGCGTCGGCATGGCGCTGGCTGATGCGGGTGCGGATCTTCTGCTCACCGCCCATCGGCAGTTGCGTGCCGTTGATGCCGCGCGGGCCCCAGGCGATGGCGCAGAGGCCGATCCTGGTGTCGAACAGGGCGAAATGCTGGTCGGTCATGGCTTGGTTCCTGGCTCGCGTCCTTGTCGCATGCCCCCATTGTGATCTCGGCCTAAATCTAGGCTTGGAAATAGTTGCGATCCACCCGGTTTCCGGGAATCTTGCACAGGAGTTCCAGCGCCCCTTCTCGCGAGCCCAGAATGCAGAGCCTCCACGTCAACGGTTACGACATGCCCTATCTCGACGTGGGCGAGGACAGAGGTGGGCCGCCGCTGGTTTGCGTGCACGGCTCGCTCAATGACTTCCGCGTCTGGGGCTGCGTGCTCGGGCCGCTGACGCAGCGGCACCGGGTGATCGCTGTCAGCTTGAGACACTTCTTCCCCGAGAAATGGGACGGCGTTGGCGACACCTATTCAATCGCCCAGCATGTCCGCGACGTCATCGCCTTCATCGAGAAGCTCGACCTCGGCCCGGTCAATCTGATGGGCCATTCGCGGGGCGGGCACATCTCGTTCCGCGTGGCGCAGCGCCGCCCCGATCTATTGCGGCGACTGATCCTCGCCGAACCCGGCGGCGAGCTCGATGCGAGCCTCGATCCGGATTACACCGGTGGCCCCTCGCCGCTGCTGGCGCGGTTCACGGCCTCGGCCGAGAAGATCGCGGCCGGCGATGTCGATGGCGGGCTTGCCGTCTTCGTCGACACGCTGGAGGGGCCGGGCACCTGGCCGCGGCTGCCGGCGATGGTGAAGCAGAATCTGCGTGACAACGCTATGACCCTGATCGGCCAGGTCCGCGACAACCGTCCGCCGTTCTCGAAGGCGGATGCGGAAGCGATCAGGATGCCGACGCTGTTCATCCTGGGCGCGCGGACCAGGGGCCTGCTGCCGAAGGTGCTGCATGCGCTCGCCGCGCATGTGCCCTATTCCAAGACGGCCATCATCCCGAACGCGACGCATCCGATGTTCGAGCAGGCACCGCAAAAGTATTCGGACGTGGTGCTGGATTTTCTGGCGGGCTGACCATGCAGACATTTCGTGTCAACGGTTACGACATGGCCTATCTCGAGATCGGGGAAGGCCATCCGCTGGTCTGCGTGCACGGCACGTTAGGGGATTTCCGCACCTGGTATTCCGTGCTCGGTCCGCTGTCGAAAAGCCATCGCGTCATCTCGGTCAGCCTGCGGCACTTTTTTCCGGAAGCCTGGGACGCCGTCGGCGACGACTACAAGATGGCGCAGCATGTCGCCGACGTGATCGCCTTCATCGAGCAGGTGAAGCCTGCACCGGTTGACCTGATGGGCCATTCGCGTGGCGGGCACATCGCCTTTCGCGTCGCGCAGGCGCGGCCCGATCTGCTGCGAAAGCTGGTGCTGGCCGAGCCCGGTGGCGATCTCGACGCCAGCCTTCCGCTCCCCGCGGGAATGCCGGCGCATCCGCCGCTCGCTGCGAAGACGGCGCGCTCGGTCGAGATGATCCGTGCCGGTGACATCGAGGGCGCGCTGCAAAACTTCTACGAGGGCATCGAGGGCGACGGCTCGTGGCGGCGGGTGCCGGCAGCTGCAAAGCAGCAGCTGCGCGACAACGTGCTGACCTTCCTCGGCCAGATCAACGAGCAGCGCAGGTCCTACACGCTGGCAGATGCGCAAGCGATCAGGACGCCGACGCTCTTGATCGGCGGCGGCGCGACCACCGGCAGCCTGTCGGTGATGTGGCGGGTGCTGGCCGAGCATATCGCGGGCGCGCAGACGGCGGTGATCGCCAATGCCGGTCACTGGATGTTCGAGCAGGCGCCGCTGGAATTTGGCGAGGTGGTGAGCCGCTTCTTGGCGGAGTAGCGCGGCTAATGCCTGCATCACTTTGCGAAAACAACCCCATGCACAGTAGACGGCCCTAGCGAAATCAAAGGTTTAGCTAGTCTGCCCGCGGTAGGTTGCACGGTATCTGGGTAGCGCTTGACGCACTCGGCTCGTAACCGTAGTTTCGAATACGGAATTCCGTATTCCCTTTTCGGAGCTACCGGCGTGATTCCTCTCGACCCGCTCCCGAACCTGATCGACCAGGTCTACGCCCGGATCCTGGAGGCGATCTCCGACCGCACGCTTCAGCCCGGCCAGCGCATCCGGCAGAACGAGCTCGCCGACAAGCTCGGCGTGTCGCGTCAGCCGGTGTCGCATGCCTTGCACCTGTTGCATCGGCAGGGCCTCGTCGCGGAGAGCGGCCGGCGCGGCTTTGAAGTCACCCAGCTCGATCCTGCGCGCATCCGCCAGCTCTACGAGGTGCGAGGCGCGATCGATGCGCTTGCCGCGCGGCTCGCCGCGATGCGCGCGGCAAGCGACGCGGCGGGACGCGCACGGCTCGACGCAGCACTCGCCGCCGGCCGTCGCATCGACCGCAAGACGGCGCTTGCCGAGCTGATCGCGCTCGACGTCGAATTTCACCGCGCCATCTACCAGCTCGCCGGCAATCCCGTGATCGAGGAAACGATCACGCCGCAATGGCCGCATATGCGCCGCTCGATGGCGACGGTGCTGACGGAGCTCGATTATCGCGGCAGCGCCTGGGCCGAGCATGCCGATATCGCCAAGCACATTCTCGCAGGCGACGCCAAGGCGGCCGAACGCGCGGCGCTTTCGCATGCGCAGACGGCTGGACGGATGACTGAGGAGAGATTGAGGGCGACGGACGTGGCGGCGGCGTAGCGACACGCGGCGCCGGCCACGATGAGAAAAAAAACCAAGGAGGACGACCCATGAAACTGTCGCAAGAGCAATTGGAGTTCTTCCACCGCGAGGGCTGGCTGTTTTTGCCAGAACTGTTCAGCCAGGAGGAGGTCGACCTCCTCGCGCGCGAGGCGGTCGGCATTTACGATGCCAACCGGCCCGAGGTCTGGCGCGAGAAGAGCGGCGCGCCGCGCACGGCCTTTGCCGCGCATCTCTACAACGAAGCCTTCGGCATCCTCGGCGCGCATCCGCGCATGATCGATCCGGTCGAGCAGCTGTTCGGCGAGCCGGTCTACATGCACCAGTTCAAGATCAACGCGAAATCGGCCTTCACCGGCGACGTCTGGCAGTGGCACCAGGATTACGGCACCTGGAAGCGCGATGACGGCATGCCGGAGCCGCGCGCCATGAACATCGCGATCTTCCTCGACGAGGTGATGCCGATCAACGGCCCCCTGATGCTGGTGCCGCAGAGCCAGAATGCCGGCGACCTCAAAGCCTCGCATGACCTCGCCACGACGTCCTATCCATTGTGGACGCTGGACGAGGAGACGGTGACGCGGCTGGTCAAGCAGGGCGGCATCGTCGCGCCGACCGGAAAACCCGGCGGCATGCTGATGTTCCACGGCAATCTCGTGCACGGCTCGAGCGGCAACATCACACCCTACCCGCGCAAGATCGTGTACCTGACGCTGAACGCGGTCTCGAACTATATCCGCAGCCCCACACGGCCCGAGTACATCGCGCATCGCGACTTTGCGCCGATCAAGACGGTCGACGACGACGCGCTCGTGCGGCTGGCGCGAGCGCCGCGGCAGGCGGCGGAGTAGCTCTCGTGCCCCGGACGCAGCGCAGCGCTTCTTCAGCGGTGCGCTGCTGAGCCGGGGCCCACGCGACACGGATCGTTTTTCTCTGGGTCCCGGCTCTGCGGAGCAGCGTTTCCCGCTGCGCCGCGTCCGGGACACGATAGTTGTACAGGATATTCCCCCATGAACCTCTATCGCCTCCTCCAGGCCCGCGCGTCCGCCGGCAAGCCTGTCCGTGTCGCGCTCATCGGCGCCGGCAAATTCGGCTCGATGTTTCTGGCGCAGGTGCCACATGTGCCGGGGCTGGAGGTGCCTGTTATCGTCGACATCGACCGGGAGCGGGCGCGCGAGGCCTGCCGGACCGTCGGCTGGGACGCAGACCGCATCGCCAGAACCGTCTTCACCGATGACGGCGCGCGGGCGATTGCCGGCGGCGCGATGGACGTGGTGGTGGAGGCGACCGGCAACCCCGCGGTCGGCATCAGGCATGCACGCGCCGCGATCGCGGCGGGCAAGCATATCGTGATGGTGAATGTCGAGGCCGACGTGCTGGCCGGACCCCTGCTTGCCGAGGAAGCACGCAAGGCCGGTGTCGTCTACTCGCTCGCCTATGGCGATCAGCCGGCGTTGACGGCGGAGATGGTGGACTGGGCCCGCGCCACCGGCTTTCGCGTCGTCGCCGCCGGCAAGGGCACGAAATATCTGCCGGCCTATCATGACGTGACACCGGACGGCGTCTGGCAGCACTATGGCCTGACGGCCGGCGAGGCGCAGTCGGCCGGCATGAACCCGCAGATGTTCAACTCCTTCCTCGACGGCACCAAATCCGCGATCGAGATGGCGGCGATTGCGAACGCCTGCGGGCTCGACGTGCCGACCGAGGGCCTGCTGTTTCCGCCCTGCGGCGTCGACGATCTGCCGCACATCATGCGGCCGCGCGAGCACGGCGGCGTGCTGGAGCGATCCGGCGTCGTCGAGGTCGTGTCCTCGCTCGAGCGCGATGGCCGTCCGGTGTTTCGCGATCTGCGCTGGGGCGTCTATGTCGTGCTGGAAGCGCCGAACGACTATGCCGCCGGCTGCTTCAGGCAGTATGGCCTGAAGACCGACGCGAGCGGACGCTATGCGGCGATGTACAAGCCCTACCATCTGATCGGGCTCGAGCTCGGCATCTCCGTGCTGTCGGCGGTGCTGCGCAATGAGCCGACCGGGCAGGCCACCGGCTTCCGCGGCGACGTCGCGGCGGTGGCCAAACGTAACTTGCGCGCCGGCGAGATGCTGGACGGCGAAGGCGGCTACACGGTGTGGGGCAAGCTGGTACCGGCGGCGGCAAGCCTCAAGGCCGGCGCGCTGCCGATCGGCCTCGCGCATCGGCTCACACTGAGACAAGACGTCGCGCATGGCGCGGTGCTGCGTTGGAGCGACGTCGCGTTCGACGCGGGCAACGAGACGATCAGGGCTCGGAAGGCGATGGAAGCCGCGTTCGCAGCGCAGCATTGAGCTGCGGCTCCGGTCGCGCGACCAAAGTGCGCTTGATTTGCAGATTCCGTTTCGCCATCCTGACCGCGATCCGGGAATTCTGAATTTCGGACACAACGTCGGCCACCGGCGAAGACCAAGCGGCACCAAGATCGCGATCCCTCGTCGAGGACTCGACATCACAGGGAGGGAAACGCATGGAACGTCGTAAATTCCTGACGGCAGGCGGATTGGGCCTCGCCGCAAGCACGATCGCTGCGCCCGCGATCGCGCAATCGATGCCTGAAATCAAATGGCGATACGCCGCAAGTTGGCCCAAGGCCCTCGACACGCTGTATGGGGGCTGCGAGTATTTTGCCAAACGGGTCGCCGAGATCACCGACAACCGATTCCAGATCCAGCCGTTCGCGGCGGGCGAAATCGTCCCCGGACTACAGGTACTCGACGCCGTATCGAACGGCACTGTCGAGATAGGCAACACAGCGCTCTATTATTACTGGGGCAAGAATCCGGCCTTCACCTTCGGCACAGCATTGCCGTTCGGCCTCAATACACGCCAGCACATCTCGTGGCTACAGTGGGCCGGCGGGCAGGACATGCTCAACGATCTGCTGAAGGAATATAACTGCCTGGGCATTCCGACCGGCTCGACCGGCGCCCAGATGGGCGGCTGGTTCCGGAAGGAGATCAAGTCGATGGCGGATTTGCATGGGCTGAAATTCCGCGTCGGCGGGTTCGCCGGCACGATCATCGCCAAGGTCGGCGGCGTGCCGCAGCAGATCGTCGCCGGCGACATCTATCCGGCGCTCGAGAAGGGCACGATCGACGCCGCCGAGTGGGTCGGACCCTATGACGACGAGAAGCTCGGGTTCGTGAAGGTGGCGAAGTACTATTACTATCCGGGCTGGTGGGAAGGCACCGGCCAGGGCCACAACCTCATCAATCTCGACAAGTGGAACTCGCTGCCGAAGCATTACCAGGCGGCGGTCGAAAGCGCGTCGCGCGAAACCTTCACCTGGGTGACCGGCAAATACGATGCGGTCAACCCGCCGGCATTGAAACGATTGCTGGTCGCCGGCGCGATCCTCAAGCCATTCCCGCAGGAGGTGCTGGAGGGCTGCTACGGCGCAGCGAACGAGATCTATGCCGAGCTCGCCAAGAGCAATCCGCATTTCGGCAAGATGTATGCGAGCCTGTCGGCCTATCGCAACGAGTCGCTCGCCTGGATGCAGGTGGCGGAGCTGAGCTTCGACAGCTTCATGATGCGGATGCGGACGAGGACGTGAGGCGCTGACGGGCCAGGAAGGGCGCAAACGACGAAAGCCCCGGAGATGTCTCCGGGGCTTTTTTAAGGGGGATCTCGTAGGGTGGGCCAAGCGTAGCGTGCCCACCATTGTCCGCCGCGATTCGCCGAGCGATGGTGGGCACGGCGCTATGCGCCTTTGCCCACCCTACGGAAGTGGAGTGCGCTACGGCACCTCGCGCAACAACGCGTCTCAGTTCTGGTCGTCGCCGAGCGCTGCGACCAGCTTGTCGTAATATTTGCCGACGAGATCGATGTTGGCCTTGTTCTCGACCGCGGGCGCCGGCGTCTTCAGCGCCTCGTTGAGCTCGTCGATCGCTTCCTTCTTGTCCTTGGCCGGCATCGTCTTGTCGGCCTCGACCTGCGCGATCTGCGACTTGATCACGGCTTCGGTGCCGACATATTTCTTGGTCGCGGGATCGAAGCCGCCGAGCACCAGGCTGATGTTGTCAACGACGTTGTTGTAGTCGTCATAGCTGGCAAAGCCGTGCTTCTTGGCGACACCGTCGAGCTGGGCGATCACCTTCGCGTCGGGCGCGGTATTCTCCGGCAGTTTTTCGGTGATCGCGTCCATGTCCTTCTGCGCGGCGAGCACGCCGTCGAG